>NZ_JAGGLV010000002.1 GCF_017874735.1 Paenibacillus silagei | reverse complement strand
ACGGGAACTACGGGAGCAACCGGGGCCACAGGTGTAACGGGAGTCACCGGAGCAACCGGGGTAACTGGAGTGACGGGCGCAACGGGAGTGACAGGAGCAACCGGAGTAACAGGAGCTACAGGCGCTACGGGAGTCACTGGAACTACCGGAGCGACAGGTGTAACAGGAGCTACGGGAACTACGGGAGCAACCGGGGCCACAGGTGTAACGGGAGTCACCGGAGCAACCGGGGTAACTGGAGTGACG
Source organism: Paenibacillus silagei (assembly GCF_017874735.1). Classification (GTDB taxonomy): domain Bacteria; phylum Bacillota; class Bacilli; order Paenibacillales; family Paenibacillaceae; genus Paenibacillus_AQ; species Paenibacillus_AQ silagei. Next base: position 479,073 of record NZ_JAGGLV010000002.1, on the reverse strand, counting down.
GGCGCAACGGGAGTGACAGGTGTAACAGGAACAACAGGAATCACAGGAGCAACCGGAGTAACAGGAACAACAGGTGTAACAGGAACAACAGGAGTCACAGGGACAACAGGTGCTACCGGAGCCACGGGTACACCTACTCTGGCATTTTCCAATACTACGGGCTCGATAACGGTCTTTCCGCCATTGAATACAGAAGTTGTTGTCGCTTCGGTGACTCAGAACGTAGTGATATCCCAGCAGCTGAAAATAGATTACGCTATAGGATTAGAAACGGTTACTACGGCCAACTGGTCGATTGTTGATGAGCTACGACTCTACCGCGGTGCTACGCTGATCTCTACCAGAACCTTTAACCGTACCTTGAGTGCAGCGGGAACTCAACGTTTTCCTATAGCGGACACTTACGTAGACGTAGCCCCCGCTACAGCCTCTGTAACATATCAAGTTCGTGCGATAGTTACCTCGGCTAACAACGTAACCTCATCGGCAGCTTTCAATCGATATCTTAATATTATTACTTTCACGCCCTAATACTGCTTCATCGAGCAAACTAACAGCAAATAGCCTTAGCCCAGAAACTAGGCTAAGGCTATTATAATTGAGGGCAGGTGAATCATGCGCTTAAGCCGCTGAACGTGAACACACCGCTACCCCACCGGCAGATAGCCCTCCACGGCAGACATCATCATATAAGCTCCGTTGCTGTTGTTGCAGAGAGCAGTAATGGTCATGCCACGTTCGGGATAGTATGCGGAATGGAAGCTGATCCCGGGATCGTAGCCCATGATATGGTACTTTAGCACCTTTTCGCTGGGGCCGGCTTGTATCCACACGCCATAACCGTAATAGCTGTCCTTTCGCTCATAAATATGCGGTGTCAGCAGCAGAGCCTTGGTCTCTGCCTGTAACAGCTTGTGTTCAAGCAAGCCGCTCCACAGCTTATGCATATCCGCTGCCGTAACAAATGCCCCTCCGTCCCCGCCTCCGACCACCGGAATGGAGTAGATGTTGCTGGTCTTTTTCCCATTGCTGCTGTCGATGTATCCCTGAGCGGTGTGGGCCGGAAGTGCATCAAGCGCGAAGTAACCGGAATCCTTCATCCCGCAAGGCAGAAAAATATACTGTTCTACATATTCCGTGAACGGTTGCCCGCTGATGGCTTCTACGAGCATAGCAAGCATGATATATCCTGCATTGTTATAGTGAAAACGCCCGCCTGGGACGAATTTCATAGGAAGTCCGGCGAACAGCGGGAGGAAATCTCCAGGCCGCCTCAGCGTGTACATCGGGGTCTCCTTCCATAGTGCGGCGAAATCCTCCATCTCTTCTTCATCGAAGTAATCCGGTATGCCTGAGCTGTGAGTCAATAGCTGGTGCACGGTGATCGCTGGGTCGAACAATGGGAATTCCTGCTTCGGCAGGATGTCCAGTATTTTGGCGTCAAAAGAAAACAAACCCTGCTCTGCGAGCTGGCAGACCGCAATGGCGGTAAATAGTTTGCTGCCGGAAGCAATGGCGAAGCGGGTGTGGGCCTGGTTGAGCCGTACGTCCCCGATATTAGCTATACCAAAAGCTGCGGCTGCAAGGACATGCTCCCGTTCCGTCACTTGTACGACCCCTGAGAACCCCGTCCGCCGGGCCTCTTCACTGATAATCTGGACCAGCTTGTCCTTATTAATCTGATGTGCAGGCTTCATCCTATGAAGCACCTCCTGTCTGAAAATAAGCACCATTACCCTGTTATATTTCGCTGCTTGGGAGAATTAACCTTTATTCATTAGCGGTAAGCCGTAAGAGTGTACTCTGCGCGTAAGGTTTATCTGCAAAGGACAAGAAATGCTGTTCCAGTTTGGCAGGGCGGTACATTGTGGACATTTTGCGAGATGAGATAGTATAAATGCAAACATGACAAACATGAGCATGCATCCGGGGAGGAATTAGAATGGCACTTCATCAAACGATTACAGTCTTGAACGCACTGGACAGCGCTTATGTTAACAGTAAGCAGGTCAAGCAGTTATTCGCAGAATATCCTGCGGTTAAGGTTGAGATTCAGAAGGTGGAAGGGGAGAAGGGCAGCACAGAATTCGTCAAAATCACGATCCCGGGCAGCGAAGGCAAGCTTGGCGGCGGCTCTGCACCAACGTTCGGCATTGTCGGCAGACTAGGGGGGATCGGGGCGCGCCCGAGCCGGATTGGCCTGGTCTCTGATGCAGACGGTGCGGTAGCGGCTATTGCTTCTGCGCTGAAGCTGGCAGATATGCAGACCAAAGGGGATGTGCTGCTGGGAGATGTGCTGGTGACCACCCATATTTGCCCGGATGCGCCGACCCTGCCGCACGAGCCGGTGGATTTTATGGATTCCCCTGTTGATATTCTGCAGATGAATGAGCATGAAGTGCTGCCGGAGATGGAAGCGGTTCTTTCGATTGACACGACCAAAGGCAACCGTGTGGTTAACCACAAAGGGATCGCCATCTCACCTACTGTCAAAGAAGGCTATATTCTGCGGGTCAGCGAAGATTTGCTGCGGATCAAGGAGATGACGACAGGACAGTATCCGGTTACTTTTCCGGTGACGACACAGGATATTACGCCTTACGGCAACGGGCTGTACCATATCAATTCGATTCTTCAGCCTGCTGTAGCAACTTCTGCACCGGTGGTTGGATTGGCTATTACGGCCCAGTCGATGGTTCCGGGCTGTGGTACCGGTGCCAGCCATGAGGTGGATATTGCTCAGGCGGTGCGTTTTGCTATCGAGACGGCCAAGGAAGTAACGCAGGGGACATGTTCCTTCTACAACGAGGCGGAGTTTGCCAAAATTACTGAGTTGTACGGCTCCATGAGCGTGCTGCAGACGCTGGGCAAACCGGCAGTCACTTCTCACTAACAGGATAACAGATGTACGATTACAATCAGGCGCTGAGCTTCCTTCAGCGCCTGCTCTATTAGCACAGCTTGGCTGTAACCCATAGCGTCTGGAGGGACAAGAATGAAGAATATCGGGCTGATTACGATTGGGCAAGCACCCAGGCAGGATGTTGCGCCCATCATTGAGAAATATCTGGAAGGCAAGGCGGGACTGGTTCAGTCCGGGGTGCTGGACGGGTTCACGGCTGAACAGGTTAAGGAGTATTACAGTCCAGCCCCGGGGGAGTATGTGCTGACCACCCGCATGGCGGACGGGTCCGCTGCGGTAATCTCGCGGGAGCGGATACAGTCCGTTCTCCAAGGGAAGATTGATGCTATGGAAGCCGCTGGGATTCGGACGATCCTGCTGGCGTGTACGGGAGTTTTTCCGGGGCTGCATACGTCTGCTGCCCATCTGATTGAGCCGGACCGGATCATTCCTCCGGTCGTGCAGGCGATGCTGGACGGGCGCCGTCTGGGACTGATTGGCCCTTTGCCGGAGCAGGAGGACGCAATGATTGAGAAATTCGCAGGCGCCGGAGCCCGGCTGCCGTTCGCTGCGGCTTCACCTTATACGGGTACGGAAGCGGATTTTCGTGCCGCAGCAGAGCGTCTGCGGGATCATGCGGATGTGATCGTGCTTGACTGTATGGGATATGTGGAGCAGCATAGAGAGTGGGCAGCCTCCGCAGGAGTGCCTGCCGTGCTGTCCAATGCCCTGATGGGCAAGCTGGTCGCAGAAATGGTGTAATTCGGGAGGAAATGAAGATGAGTGAAGCAAGAATTGGAATTAGCATGAATGTTCTTAAGGATTGTCTCGGGCTTGCCGGCGGAGAACTGCTGGCTGTAGTAGCCGACGATGATAAGCGTGATCTGGCCGAGTCGGTCTATGAGGCGGGCAAAAGGCTGGGAGCGGAATCAATGCTGCTGGTCATGCAGCCACGGAGCAGATCGGGGGAGGAGCCTCCGGCTCCGGTTGCCGAAGCTATGGCTAAGGCGGATGTGGCTGTATGCATCACGACCCATTCGATGACACATACAGCGGCACGCAAGCAGGCAGCCGCAGCGGGAACCCGGGTAGCGACCATGCCGGGGATCACCGATGATATGTTCAGCCACGGCGCGATCACTGCGGATTATGGGCAGGTGAAGGCGCTGACCGAGCAGGTCGCTGCGCTCTTGTCTGCGGGCAGCCGGGTGCGTGTGGAGAAGGAAGGGATGGTTCTTAGTTTCTCTATTGACGGCCGGGATGGTATTCTCAGTACCGGATTATATCTAAATCCGGGAGAGTCAGGCAATCTGCCCTCCGGTGAAGCTTATATTGCACCGCTGGAAGGCACAGCTAGCGGCCAGATTAAGGTGGATGGCTCGGTAGCAGGGATTGGCGCACTGGATGGCCCGATGGTGCTGACCGTGGAAGATGGACGGCTGATCCATGCCGGCGGGGAGCATGGCGGCAAGCTGCTGGACATGCTTGGCGATGGCGATGGCCGGCTGCTGGGCGAATTCGGCATCGGGACCAATAACAAGGCCCGGATTACAGGCGTGGTTCTGGAAGATGAGAAGGTATACGGGACGATCCATGTGGCTTTTGGCAGCAATAATACGTTCGGCGGGGTCGTTGCCGCTGGCGTGCATATTGATGCTGTGGTCATGAAGCCGGATGTGTATATCGACGACAAGCTGATTATGCTGGCTGGGGAATTGCTGTAAGCAGAATGGAAGCTGCTGATTGCAAGGTTAAATAAGCCGCACCACAGATTTGTACGGGTGGTGCAATCGCCACTGTAGTGAACCTTTGGATTTCCGGCTGCTATTGCTGTTTACGGCTGAAATAGGGTGGCTGGTTATGCTTTTGCAGCATCTAAATCAAGGCGGTCAGGAGGAGATAGGATGTTTGGAATCATACGTGTCATTACATTGCAGGAGAACTCTGCAATCCAGTTACATGGAGATTTAATTGAGCGGCGGTATGGTCTGCCGGTGATGAGCCGCTGCATCCCGGATCAGCCCCGGGGTGTGTATGATGCGCAGACTGAGGCGGAATCCATTCCGAAGATTATAAGGCTTGCCGGGGAACTGGAGCAGCAGGGATGCACGGCTATCGGCATCAGCTGTGCTGCCGATCCGGCACTCTTGGAAGCCAGGGCAGTGGTGAATGTTCCTGTGCTGGGAGCGGGCTCCTGCGCGGCCCATATGGCTATGGCTTACAGCAACCGGGTGGGCGTGCTGACGATTCTGGAAGAGGTGCCGCCGCTCATCCGCGGTATTCTCGGCGGGGCTTACATTGGCATGGACCGCCCCGACGGCGTGACGACTACGCTGGATCTGAACACACCCGCCGGACGGGCAGGCGCGCTGGCGGGTGCCGCCCGGCTCGTAGAACGCGGCGCCGAAGCCCTTGTGCTGGCGTGCACAGGCTTCGCGACCATCGGACTGGCGGCGGAGCTGGAAGAACAGCTCGGCATTCGGGCGTTCGATCCCATACTCTGCCTTGGTGCCGCTGCCGCTGCGTCAGCCTCTGGTACGGGAGCTTCTGCTGCGGGAGAGGTGCATCGCTCGTAGCAAAGCCTTGTCTTGGGTGGTATTGCAGTTTGCTGAAATTCGCCGTTCCTGTAGGTGTGGTGCAGACTACGTGTATAGGCGATGTGTGGCAAGTAATGCGTGAAAACTAATGCGTGAAAACTAAGGTGCGGCAAACTAATAGCTATGATTTCCTTAAAGCGTTCCTCCTGGCTCAGGCCCGGGGGACGCTTGTTTGTTGTTAGGGAATTGGTGGAGCATTAGTGCCCCTGAATTCGGCGGATGCGGGCAAAGGGAGAGAATGAGGAGCATTAATGCCCCTGAATTCGGCGGATGCAGGCAAAGGGAAAGAATGAGGAGCATTAGTGCCCCTGAATTCGGCGGATGCAGGCAAAGGGAAAGAATGAGGAGCATTAATGCCCCTGAATTCGGCGGATGCGGGCAAAGGGAGAGAATGAGGAGCATTAGTGCCCCTGAATTCGGCGGATGCAGGCAAAGGGAAAGAATGAGGAGCATTAGTGCCCCTGAATTCGGCGGATGGACTATGAGGGTAGTAGGTCCGGGGAGCAGGAGAGTGGCGCGGCGTGGATGAGTAACATTTGACATTTACTGTGTTCAGTGAATGGTAGCGGAAACAAATTAGGGAATAGTTAGTTACAGAACCGTTGAATTGTTGTTGTGCGCCGTGCTGATTAGAGCAGTTAGTGAGGAGAGTCTGACATAGGTAACATATCTGCATACATCTGCCGTCCGTAACCAAAGGGATAAATCCCTTTGATCCGCCCCCTACACTCCTCAATCCCTCTCTCCTTCTCTCACCAACTTCCCATTCACTGCCCCAATCGACTCTCACCCCTCCCCAGCCCTTCCCCCTGCAACCGCTCTCCGACTATCCAATCGGCCATCCAATTTATTCCTAATGCACTTTCACACCGAAAATATGCTGTAAATGGATATGATTTTCCTGTGGCTTTGCGGAAATCTCTGATAAACTAGCGGGAACGCAAAAAGTGGGTTGGCGGCATTGTCATGGCATATTGGCATATTTCAGGAAAAATCATGAAATACTGAAGACAGCAGAGGGAGGCGGAAGGGTGAATACACGAGGAATTACGCTACGGGAGCTAATGGAGCTCTCGGTTCTTGGGAAAGCGAAGGTCATCAGCGGGGAGCAAGGGCTGGACCGGGTGGTCCGGTTCGTGGATATTATGGAGGTTCCGGATCTGAAGGGCTGGATCAGCGAAGGGGTGATGCTGCTGACGACAGCCTATTCGATCCGCCATGATCCTTCGCTGCTGACTGAGGTGATCTATACGCTTGATAATCTGGGCGCAGCGGCGCTGGCGATCAAGCCGGCCCGCTTCCTGAAGGAGATTCCACAAGGAGCCATCGAGGCCAGCAATGCCTGCGGTCTGCCGATTGTGGAGATCCCGCCCGAGATTCCGTACACGGATATCACCCAGCCGGTGATGGAGCTGCTGCTGGGACGGCAGGCGATGCTGCTGCGCCGGGCGGAGGAGGTCTACCGCACGCTGACCACCATGGTGCTGGAGAACAGCGGCATTCAGGCGGTCAGCGACAGCGTGGCCGAGTTCCTGAAGGCCCCGGTAGCACTCGTGGATACGGAGCGGAAAATTATCGTATCCTCCCCGGCAGACTATGACTGGGCGCAGAGCGACTCTCCGCTTAGCTGGAACATCCATGTGGACCGCCGGACGGTTGCCCGGCTGCTCGTCGACAAGGAGCGGCTGGATGATATGGAGGAGGTGGGCATCGAGCAAGCCCGGCTTGTGTTTGCCCTTGAAATAATGCGGCGTAAGGTAGCCGAGGATACGGAATTCCGTCTGCGCGGCAACTTCATCGATGAGCTGCTGACCCCGCCGCTGCCGTCGAGGCATGAGGTGCAGCGGCGGGCCCGCCAGCTCGGGATGAACCCTGAGCACAAGTGGGAGGTGGCCGTCATCGAAGGGGAGACGGCGCCGAGCGAGGAGACGGTGAACCGGCTGCTGGAGCGGGAGGCGAAGAAGCGCGGCGTCACGCCGCACGCCGAGTACCGTTCGAGCCGGGCGGTGCTGTTCCTGCCTACGCAGGAGGGGCGCAGGTTCACGCCGGGCGGTGACGCGGAGGAGCCGTGGGAGAAGACGCTGAGCGGCTGGCTGCAGGACAAGGCAGAAGGCTTAAGCAGTTACCGCTGCGGTATCGGCACCTCGGAATATCTCTGGGACATCCACACCAGTTATAACGAGGCGCGCAAAGCGCTGTCCATCTCCAGAAGACTCGGACAAGGCCCCGGCGGGATTACCCGCTACGAAGAGATGGAGGTCTATCATCTGCTGGAGGGGCTGGGCGGTCCGGGGTTCGAGAAGCTGTTCGAGCGCAAGCTGGGCAAGCTGCTGCAATATGACCAGGAGCATGACAGCAATATGCTGCTGACCTTCTATCATTATCTGGAGTGCCGGGGCAGTCTGATTGAGACGGCGAACAGCCTCTATATCCACCGCAACTCCGTCAAATACCGGCTGGAGCGGATTCGGGATATCACTGGCTTCGATCTGAATGATCCGCGCGAACAGTTCGTCTGCCATTTGTGCCTGATTTACTATTACCTCCAGGAAAAATAGGGCGCTTTGGAAGATTCCTGGAATGTCGTGTGAGTAAATCTAACATTCATAGTCCTTGATAGTGCACAATCGACAAACGGTTGTGCATTTTTTTAGCTGAACGGGACGTAGAGGGGCTGTGAAATTCTATGTAGAATTAGCTCAACACTTTAATAAGACACAGCATACGCGTATTACCTGACATGAGAGCGGAATTCCGTCACAGAGGCACAGCAGTCGAAGTCGTAAGGGGGTTGATTCATTGTTTGCTTATACATTAAAAAGATTGGTGCAGATGATTCCAGCCTTGCTCGGCATTATCGTCATCACCTTCATTCTGTCGAGAGTCCTGCCGGGCGATCCTGCGATTATGCTGGCCGGAGAGCAGGCTCCGGAGGATATTGTGAACAAGATCCGCCAGGATATGGGGCTGGACAAGCCGCTGTATATCCAGTTCTTCGCTTACATCGGGCAACTGCTGCAAGGCGATATCGGCTATGCCTATCACACCGGACATTCAGTCGCCAGTGACCTGGCTTCGCGCTTCCCGGCTACGATTGAGCTGACCCTGGCCAGCATCCTGATTGCAATTCTAATCGCCATTCCGGTAGGCATTGTGGCCGCTACCCGTAAGGAATCGCTGCTGGATCACATCTCGCGTGTATTTTCCCTGATAGGTGCTTGTGTGCCGATCTTCTGGCTCGGACTGATGTTCATCTATATCTTCTACTCCATTCTGGGCTGGGCACCGGCACCGATGGGCCGGATCAGCGGGGATCTTAACCCGCCGGTGCATATCACCGGGCTGTACGTGCTGGACAGTATACTCTCCGGCGACACCGCTGCACTTAAAAGCAGCCTCGCGCATCTCGTGCTCCCGGCGATCTGCCTCAGTACCGGTACGATGGCGATCATCGCCCGGATGACCCGCTCCAGCATGCTGGAGGTGGTCGATCAGGACTTCGTCCGCACCGCCCGGGCCAAGGGGCTGCGGGAATCAGCCGTCATCTACAAGCACGCACTGGTTAATGCGCTGATTCCCACGCTAACGGTGCTCGGACTCCAGTTCGGCTTCCTGATGGGCGGCGCGGTCATCACGGAGACGATCTTCTCCTGGCCGGGAATCGGCGGCTATGTCACCGACTCCATACTGGCAGCGGATTACGCGCCGATCCAGGCGTTCACCCTGGTCAGTGCCGTGCTCTACTGCGGAATTAACCTGGCGGTCGACCTGATCTACGGGTTCATTGACCCGAGAATCCGTTATGAATAGAACAGCTTGTGTGAGAGGAGGAGATTGCTTGTGAGCACTGCAGCACATTCAGCACAGGGCAGCCCGGCGAAGCCCGCACCGGCCAAGCCCCGGACCCTATTATCCCTGCTGCTGCACAACCGCCTGGCGGCCATCGGGCTGACCTTCATCCTGATCTGGACCGTGGTAGCCATTTTTGCCCCCTGGCTGGCTCCGCATGATCCGTTCGTCACAGATATGGCGAATAAGCTGCAGCCGCCCTCCGGCAGCCATTGGTTCGGAACCGACAACTTCGGCCGGGATATCCTCAGCCGGGTGCTGTACGGCGCACGGATCAGCATCTGGACCGGCCTGATCGCGGTCTCGATCTCCTTCCTGATCGGGATGCCGCTGGGCGGGATTGCCGCTTACTACGGTGGCCGGACCGGAACCATCATCATGCGGGTCATGGATGTATTGTTGTCCTTCCCGTCACTGGTATTGTCGATGGCGATTGCCGCCTCGATCGGAGCCGGACTCAGCAGCGCAATGATCGCCGTCGGCATTGTCGGCATTCCCGAATTCGCCCGGCTGATGTTCGGCCAGACGGTCTCTCTGCGGGAGAAGGAGTATATCGAAGCCAGCCGGGCCATTGGTGTGAAGGATAGAGTCATTCTGTACCGCCACATTCTGCCGAACGCCCTGGCTCCACTAATGGTGCAGGCTACGCTCGGGATGGGCTTCGCCATCCTGACTGCATCCAGTCTTAGCTTCCTGGGGCTGGGGGTCAGACCCCCGATTGCCGAATGGGGCGCGATGATCTCCGAAGGCCGGGAATATATCATTTCCGGGCAATGGTGGCTGGTTACTTTTCCAGGCCTCGGCATTGCTACCTCCATCTTAGGCTTCAACTTACTCGGAGACGGCTTCCGGGATGTGCTTGACCCGCGGTTGCGTTCGGGGAAATGAGGCGGAGCAGGGGAATCCCCCAAGGCTGCCCCATCCCCGATAGAGATAGATAGATTAACGTCAGCTGGAACGTAAGGCGGCAGATAATCATCAGCAGCACAAGTAGTTTTTATGCAAGCAGGATATAGAAAAGGGAGGAATTACCCGATGAAAAAAGTTAAACTGTTGTCCACACTCGTCGCTTTTTCAATCATGCTTGCCGGATGCGCCAGCAGCGCCAATCCGCAGACCCCTGCTGCCACTTCGGCAGGAACGGATACTGCAGCAACAGCAGCCCCGGTCAAAAAGAACCTTACAGTGGCCTATTCCGAGGGCGGCACCACGCTCGACCCGGCGGAAGCCAATGATCTGACCTCCGATACGCTTGTGCTGGCCGCTTATGATCAGCTGGTCACCTACGGCATCAAGACCGAGAATGGCGCCAGCATCGCCAATACCGAAGACATCAAGCCTATGCTCGCAGAGAGCTGGGAAGTGAATGCTGACAACACGGTGTATACGTTCAAGCTGAAATCCGGCGTGAGCTTCCAGAGCGGCAATCCGGTGGATGCCGAGGCGGTGGCGTACTCTTTTGAACGTGTGGCGAAGTCGAGCTCCGGCAGCTTCCTCTACGGCATGGCTTCCATTAAATCAGTGACGGTAAAAGACGCTTCGACCGTTGAAGTTACTCTGACTAATGCCAATCATAATTTCCTGCAGATTCTGGCGATGTACACCTTCTCCATCGTGGACCAGAAGACGGTAGAAACACAGGGTGCAGACTACCTGAAGACGAATGCCGCCGGTTCCGGCCCGTTCAAGCTTACGAAGTGGGACCCGGCTACCGAGGCTGTTTTCACAGCTAATGACAGCTACTGGCAGGGTGCGCCAAGCCTCGGCAAGGTAACCCTGAAGTTCACCAAGGAAGCTTCGAACCGCGTGCTGCTGCTGGGTAAGGGCGATGTAGACATGGCGATTGAGATTCCTCCGAAGGATGTGTCAACGCTTGAGACCAATAAGGCGCTGACCGTTGCTTCCAATGCAAGTAACCGGATTCTGTTCTTCGCCATGAACAACAAGGTCAAGCCGTTCGACAATGTAAAAGTCCGTCAGGCGATCAACTATGCGATTCCCTACGATCAGCTGCTGAGCGGGGTGATGTACGGCCAGGCCAAGCAGATGAAGAGTGCAGTAGCGAGCAACACGCCGGGCTTCACCGATGCAGGCTATGTGTATGAGTACAATCTGGACAAGGCCAAGGCACTGCTGAAGGAAGCAGGCTATGAGAAGGGCTTTGACTTCGACTTCACGCTGGGCTCCGGCTTCGATGACTGGGAAGATGATGCGGTCCTGATCCAGGCTGAGCTGGCCAAAATCGGAGTCAACATGAAGATCAACAAGCTGGCCCGCGCCCAGTTCCTGGAGCAGCAGAAGACCAATAATCTGACCTCTTATATCTCCAAATGGACTTCCTTCGTCAATGATCCCGGCTATCACCTCGGCTTCCTGCTGTACGGCAAGGGCTCTTCCAACTACATCAACTACCAGAATGCTGAAGTAGACAAGCTGTGGGAGCAGGCGAACCTGGAGACAGATACTGCGAAGCGCACAGAGCTCTACAAGCAGGCTCAGGAGATCATCACGACAGAAGCACCTTGGGCGTATCTCTACGAGTATAACCGCATTGTAGGGATGAGCAACAAGATCAGCGGCTACGCCTTCTATCCGGACGAAGTCATCCGCTTCTATCCGCTATCGATTACAGAATAAGCAGGTTTGGCTAAAAGAGAGCGGGCAGGCCTTAGGCCTTGTCCCTCTTCTTTGTCACAAATTCACAGTTCCTCCTGCCAGCCGCAAGGCGTGCAGCCTGGAACACAAAGGAGAATTCGTAACCCATGACAGACTGGAAAAGCAAGGTGCTGGAGGCCATTGATGCCGGGCAGGAGGAACTGCTTGCGCTCTGCTCTCAGCTGATCCGTTACCCTTCGGAGAATCCGCCGGGCGATTCACGGGAGATCAGCGCTTATATTATTGGTTATCTGAAAGAAGCAGGTATCGATACGGCGATCTATCCGGCCACCGAAACGATGTTCAATCTGGTGTCCACACTGGGCGCAGGCGCGGAGGAGCGCACCGGCAAAAAGCTGATTTACTGCGGACATACCGATGTCGTTCCGGCGGGAGACCGCTCGCGCTGGGATTTCGATCCGTTCTGCGGCGATATCGTGGATGGCTATCTGCTGGGCAGAGGCGCTTCGGATATGAAAGCAGGCCTGGCCGGGTTAATCTACGTCACTGCACTGCTGTCGAAGCTGGGCGTTCCGCTAAAAGGAGATCTCTCCCTGCTGATCGTGCCAGATGAAGAGACTGGCGGTCATCTCGGGGTTCCCTGGGTGCTGGAGCGCGGCCTGATTACCGGAACCGCTGCTGTGATTGCCGAGCCTTCCGGCCCGCTGAACCCGACCATCGGGCAAAAGGGCAGCTGCTGGTTCGAATTCACCGTGGAAGGCACACCGGGTCACGGCAGCTTGTCGCCTGTGGTTGGAGACAGCGCCATTGTGAAGGCCGCCAAAGGGATTGAAGCCTTACAGCGGCTATGGGATATCAAAGTGGACATTCCCGAGGAAGTTCAGGAGATTATTCGCATCTCGCAGGATTACGTGAAGGGCAGCGAAGAAGAAGATTCCCTCGCCTATCAGGTATTCGACCATGTGACGGTCAACATCGGAACGATTCAGGGCGGAACCAAGGTGAACGTAGTGGCGGACCGCTGCACCATTCAGGTCGATTCCCGCGTACCATTCGGGGTAGACTACCGGGATGTGCTGGACCGTGCCCGCTCCCTGCTGCTTGAAGCCGGCATTGAATCCGAGGTGAAGGGCTTCGGCTTCCAGGGCAATGCCAACTGGACCTCCAATGAGGAGCCGGTGGTCAAGGACCTGGTTGAGAGTATCTGTGAGGTGAGCGGGGAAGAAGCCTACGGTGTGCTGCAATGGGCCTCTAGCGACGCGCGCCATTTCCGCACTCATAACATTCCCGTTCTGCAATACGGACCGGCCGAGCTGTCCACCATTCATAATTTCAACGAGAAAGCTCCTGTCTGGCAGATTATCCAGTGTGCGAAGGTGTATGCTTTAACGGCGCTGAAATATCTGGGTGTAGAAGAAGAGAAATAGTATTTAAAAGAGTACCTGACTAATCATCGAAGCAAATACTTCACTTTGTGGGGTACTGGAGGGAGGGGCAATCATGACAGAACTGCTGGAAGTATCAGGGCTATGCACCGAGTTTCAGACAGCGGCAGGTACGATCCGTGCGGTGGACGGCATCAGTCTGTCAGTGCGCAAGGGAGAGACACTGGGCATTGTAGGCGAATCGGGCTGCGGCAAAAGCATTACCTCACTCTCAATCATGCAGCTCTTGCCCAAACGGATCAGCCGGATTGCTTCCGGCCAGATCCGCTTCGAGGGCAAGGATATGCTGGAGATGTCGATGAATGAGGTGCGGAATATCCGGGGGAACCGGATTGCGATGATTTTTCAGGAGCCGATGACCTCGCTGAATCCGGTGTTCAAGATCGGGCGCCAGATCTCCGAATCCGCCCGTTATCATCTGAAGCTGAGCAAGAAGGAGGCGGACGCGCGGGCGGTGGAGATGCTGCGCAAGGTAGGGATTCCCCGGCCGGAAAAGATTGCCCAGCAGTATGCCCATCAGCTCTCCGGCGGGATGCGGCAGCGGGTGATGATTGCAATGGCGATGGTCTGCAATCCTCAGCTGCTCATAGCCGATGAGCCGACGACAGCGCTGGATGTGACGATTCAGGCGCAGATCCTTGATCTGATGCGGGATCTGCAAAAGAACGAGGGCATGTCAATCCTGATGATCACGCATGATCTGGGGGTTGTCGCCGAGATGTGCGACCGGGTCGTCATCATGTACGCGGGTCAGATCGTCGAGGAGACAGATGTGGCTACCCTGTATAGCCAGCCGCTGCATCCGTATACTCAAGGGCTGCTGGCTTCCCTGCCTCAGCTGGCAGGGGATGAGGACCGCCTCAGCTCGATACCGGGCCAGGTGCCGAATCCGGCCAGCCTGCCGCCCGGCTGCCGGTTCGCACCGCGCTGTCCGGTAGCGGTGGACCGCTGCCGGGAGCAGCTCCCGGAGCTGCTTGAGGTGCAGCCGGGCCACACATGCCGCTGTATCCTGCAGCAGGAGGGGGTTCTATGACCACATTACTGGAAGTGCGCAATCTGAAGAAGCATTATCCGATCCGCAAGGGCTTCTTCTCTAAGCAGGTTGGTGCAGTCAAAGCCGTTGACGGCATAACCTTATCCGTAGAGCAGGGAGAGACGCTGGCAGTGGTCGGAGAATCCGGCTGCGGGAAATCGACCACCGGACGGGCCATTCTGCGGCTGATTGAGCCGACAGAAGGCGAGATTATGTTCGGCGGCACAGATGTGCGCAGCCTGAATACCGAGCAGCTACGCAGGTTCCGTACCGATATGCAAATGGTGTTCCAGGACCCTTACGCTTCGCTCGACCCCCGCTGGACCGTCCAGCGCATTCTGGAGGAACCGCTCCGTACCCACGGATCGGCCCCCGCCGGAGAGCTGAAGAGTAGGGTCGAGCAGCTGATGGAGGTGGTGGGTTTGTCCCCCTATCAGGCCCACCGTTTTCCCCATGAATTCTCCGGGGGCCAGCGGCAGCGGATCGGGATTGCCCGTGCGCTTGCGCTGAATCCGAAGTTCATTGTCTGCGATGAGCCGGTATCGGCACTGGATGTCTCCATCCAGGCCCAGGTGCTGAATCTGATGCAGGATCTGCAGGAGCAATACGGCCTGACTTATATGTTCATCTCGCATGACCTGTCAGTTGTGAAATTCATCAGCGACCGTGTGGCCGTCATGTACCTGGGGCGGATTGTCGAGCTGGCGCCGACGAAGGCACTCTTCGCGAAGCCGCTGCATCCGTATACCCAGGCGCTGATGTCTGCCGTTCCAGTGCCGAATCCGGGCCTGAAAAAGCAGCGCATCGTCCTGACGGGGGATGTTCCGAACCCTGAGACTCCGCCCACAGGCTGTGCCTTCCATCCCCGCTGTCCGCATGCGATGGACCGCTGCAAGTCGGAAGCGCCGGTGCTGCGGGAGCTGGACTCAGGCCATCAGGTGGCCTGTCATTTGTATTAAGTATATGTGCAGTGTGAGGAGGGGCCATCCGGCAGCGGGTGGCTCTTTGCTTTTGCTGGATGCGAAAAACAGAACACAATTGGCTGGCGCGAAGACAAGTGGACCGAATGTATGCTGAAAACATCATACATTGTTCTCGCACGCAGGCCCGTGGGCCGAATGTATGCCGAAAACAGCATACAATATGCACACACACAGGCCCGTGGTCCAAATGTAATCGGAAAACCGACCACATTCGGCGCTGCCGAGTTGCGTGGGTCCAATGTAATCGGAAAACCGACCACATTCGGAGCTGCGGAGGCCCGTGGTCCAAATGTAATCGGAAAACCGACCACATTCGGCGTTGCGGAGTTGCGTGGGTCCAATGTAATCGGAAAACCGACCACATTCGGCGCTGCCGAGCTGCGTGGGTCCAATGTAATCGGAAAACCGACCACATTCGGCGCTGCGGAGTTGCGTGGGTCCAATGTAATCGGAAAACCGACCACATTCGGCGCTACGGAGTTGCGTGGGTCCAATGTAATCGGAAAACCGACCACATTCGGCGCTGCGGAGTTGCGTGGGTCCAATGTAATCGGAAAACCGACCACATTCGGCCTCCCGCCTCCTACTTCCCCGCACCATACCAGACGCTTTTCCTGCCTGCTACGTCACCGGCAACACCGCCGGACTTTAGCCCTATTTATTAACCGGATGGGACAACGTCCCCCGTCTAGGCAGAATGACTTATTTTTGCAGAGTTTGCTCCGTTGTTAAGTGAATATTCTTTCAGAAATAACGCTGAAATATTTCATTGAAATTTGAAAAGAAAAATAAACCCTTCTATAATTGTATTAAATTAAAACTGATTTGGGAGGAGATGGGAGGATAACGTGAACAAACCACGACAATTATGGATTGATGCCGCCAAGGGATTCAGTATTATTTTTGTAGTAATGGGCCACTCCGGCGATGCGGCAGCGAATCATTATCTGTCCTGGTTCCGGATGCCTTTGTTCTTCATGCTTAGCGGACTTGTATTTAAGCCGGTTGAACCCGGGCGGTATTTGGGCTGGGCGGTCAAACGGACCAAGGGGCTGATGACTCCCTATTTTGCCTACGGACTCCTGATTGCTTCCGTGCTGCTGCTGTTCAACTTCAGTATACGAGGGTTCGCCGAGAATGTAGCGAGACTGCTCTACGGGGGATTGTCGCTCACGGGCCCTTACGGGGTGTTCTGGTTCATCACCTGCCTGCTGTTCACACAGCTGCTCTTCGGATACATTGTCCGTTATTCCCGCCGCACGCAATTTCTCCTGATCGCTTCTGCTTATCTCCTGTCACATCTCATCTCCCTGACCGCGCTCAGGAACTTCAATCTTCCCTGGAATGCAGATGTGTCCCTGCTCGCCATTACTTATTATGCGATCGGATTCTACGGCAAACAGGTGATCCCTGCGCTCATCCGCCGCTATTCGGCGCTGCCGGTGCTGCTTCCGTTATGTGCTCTTGTGCTGCTGCTGGAGCGGACGGGTGTCCTTCAATACAGCCTGAATATGAAATACAAGGAGTATACTTCGCTGCTGCTCGATCTTGCCGTGCCGCTGCTTATCTCATTGACTATTTGCGCCGCTGTGTACCGTCTCTCGAAGCTTGTTCCGCTGGACTGGATGGGCAGCCTGGGACGTAACTCCATTGCGATCATGTACCTGCATTTGCCTTTGAATTACGGGCTCAAATATCTCCTCGGGACGGATTACGGGCTGTTGCCCTTTACGCTGATCGGAGTGGGGGTGCCGCTGCTGGCCGCCAATTGGGCGGTACGCTCTCCTCTATTGTCCAGACTGTATCTCGGGCATAAGGGCGGCAGCCGTCCGGCAGTGAATTATAGCAACGCACGTTAATAAATAGGTGGACTAGTAATAGAAATGCACAAGCTCTTTTTCATATCTTTCATATACTTTAGTAGAATATGAAAAGGAGTGATAACGCATGGCCAAAACACTTTTGGATTATAACGCATCCGTAGTTACACCTATTACTAACGGGGTCTCCATCCCTGTTCCTATTTCTCCGGCTGGTATACAGATTGCAGGAACATCGGTGTATATCGATCCCGCAGTTCCAGGACATTTCCCCAATAAGGTGGAACTGAAAGCCACCATCGGCGTGGATGTTACTCTGGATACGCCCAATGTGCTGGTCCGCATCTGGCGGGCAGGTACCGAAATCTTCTATGCACTGGTAGAGCTGGAGGAGAATTTCAATGACGATGGTATTATCTCGCTGCATATGGTAGATATCAACGTCCCGGCCGGTGTCCAGAACTATCAGCTGATTGTAGAGAACCAGGATGTCGGCTCCGTTGCCACAGTGGTGGGACCTGTTATTTTCAGCGCTTTGGCTATCGGCGGCTAAGCTATTCATAGCAGTACCGGAAAGGGGCTTTCTCAAGTATCTGTGAAGATACCGGGGGAGGCTCTTTTTTTTGTGCGTGAAATGGAATAATTTCCTGCCTTTCTGACGAAACTGGAACACAGTACCTGTGAAATGAAGGTTAAGTTCAGGAGGGGAACCATTGTGAGGAAAATTCGTTATGTAACGCTTGTGCTGTGCATTGCTGTATCGGTTCTGGGAGGCGCTACCGGAGCCTGGGCCGAGGAAAAAGCCAAAGGCACCGCAAATTCCGGCAATGCCGGAGGGGCGGCTGCTACGCTTGCGCCAGGGGCGCGTTCTGCCATTCTGATGGATGCCAGCACGGGCACGGTCATCTATGAGAAGAACAGCCATGATAAACTTCCGCCGGCCAGTATTACCAAGATTATGACCATGCTGCTGACGGTGGAGGCGCTGGATGAGGGCAAACTGCAGCTGACCGACAAGGTGCGGACCAGCGAGTATGCGGCATCGATGGGCGGTTCACAGATTTTTCTGGAGCCGGGTGAGGAAATGACGGTTGACGATATGCTGAAGGGCATCGCAATGGCGTCCGGCAATGATGCTTCCGTAGCTATGGCGGAGAAAATCGCCGGCTCGGAGAGCGCCTTCGTCGATCTCATGAACCAGAAGGCGCAGGACCTGGGCCTGAAGGATACTCATTTCGCCAACTGCAACGGCCTGCCGGCTGCGAATCATTATTCCTCCGCGCATGATATTGCCGTCATTAGCCGGGAGCTGCTGAAGCATGAGCAGATTATCAAATACACCGGCTCTTATCAGGATTACCTGCGCAAGGATTCCACCAAGCCGTTCTGGCTGGTGAACACCAACAAGCTGGTGCGGTTCTACACGGGGGCTGACGGGCTGAAGACGGGATATACGTCCGAAGCGAAGTTCTGCCTGTCGGCGACGGCGGCCAGAGATGGCCTGCGCGCTGTAGCAGTGGTGCTGGGCGAGCCGAACACCAAGACCCGCAACAGCGAGGTCTCGGCGATGTTCGACTACCTCTTTTCCCAATATAAACTGCATACGATTCACAAGGAAGGCGACACCATCGGCACGGTGAGGATTGAGAAGGGCGTGAAGTCGCAGCTCCCGCTGGTGGCGAAGGAAGACTATAGTGTCCTGCTCCGCAAAGGAGTAACCCAGGAGGGTATCCGCCATGAGCTGGTGCTGAATGAGCAGGTGAAGGCTCCGGTGGCCGAAGGCCAGACGGTCGGCAAGCTGGTAGTCTACCAGGGGAACGATGTATTGAAGGAATACGAGTTGAAGGCAGGCGAAACGGTAGCCAAGGCGGGCTGGTGGAAGCTGTTCAAGCGGGCAACGGGCGCTATGTTTACGAATGATTAATTTCTTGCATTTTGTAGATTGAACCAGGGGCTTTGTGTAAGTTCTTAGGGGTTTTCTTCTAGTTTTGTCGTGAGGCAGGAATCCTCAATTGCGGTGTAGAAACCTTGTCCTTGTAGGGGAAAGAAATAGTTACAGGGCGGTTGTCCAAGCAACGAAGAGGAGAGTGGCAAGCATGAATTCTCATGTGGAGATGGAGCATCACCGGGGTGTGCTGATTGTCCGGTTGTCCGGGGAACTGGACCATCACGCAGCCGATTATGTACGTATGGATATGGATGAAGCGATTATGCGGGGCCAGGTGGAGCATCTGATCCTGAGTCTGAAGGAGCTGCAGTTCATGGACAGCTCGGGTCTCGGAGTGATTCTGGGGCGCTACAAGCTGATCCGCAGTAAGGGCGGCAAAATGGCAGTCTGCGATGCCACAGCGCCTGTGAAGCGCCTGCTGGAAATGTCGGGCCTGTTCAAAATCATGCCCCTATATGACGACGAGAGCGCTGCACTCTCGGATTTGGAGGTCGCGTTATGACTAGTAGCGAAGCTCGTAACTTCATGAGTGTCCAGTTTGCTGCGTTGTCGGAGAATGAATCGTTCGCGCGTGTGGTAGTGGCTGCCTTTGTCTCCCGGCTCGACCCGACGATGGAGGAGCTGAATGACTTGAAGACGGTAGTCTCGGAGGCTGTCACCAATTGTATTATTCACGGTTATGACAGTGATCCCGCAGGTGTTGTCAGCATATCCGCTTCCCTTGAGAATGAGACCGTGCATCTGACCATTGAGGATAAGGGCCGGGGCATTGAGGATCTGGAGCTGGCCCAGCAGCCGCTGTATACCTCGAAGCCGGAGCTGGAGCGGTCAGGTATGGGCTTCACCATTATGGAGAATTTCATGGATGAATTCGAGGTTATCAGCGAACCGGGACGCGGAACCTCAATCTCCATGAAGAAAACCATCGTCTCGAAAAAAGCTTTATACAATTAGGGGTTGGAGCCATGGATGCAGAATCAAAAAAAGCTCCGCCGACCTATTTGGACGATGCGGAGGTCAAACGTCTAATCGCGCTCAGTCAAGCCGGGGACCATACGGCCCGCGACACGCTGGTCAACTGCAATATCCGCCTCGTCTGGTCGGTGGTGCAGCGGTTTATGAACCGCGGATATGAACCGGATGATTTGTTCCAGATCGGCTGTATCGGACTGCTGAAGTCCGTTGATAAATTCGACCTCAGCTATGAGGTCAAGTTCTCCACCTATGCGGTACCGATGATTATCGGCGAGATCCAGCGGTTCCTCCGCGATGACGGCACGCTCAAGGTCAGCCGCTCGCTGAAGGAGATGGCCAACAAGGTGCGCAAGATGAAGGATGAGATGTCCAAAACGCTCGACCGCCTCCCGACCATCGGTGAAGTGGCCGAAGCGCTGGGCGTCACGCCCGAAGAAATCGTCTTCGCCCAGGAAGCCAACAAGCCGCCGACTTCGATCCACGAGACCGTCTTCGAGAACGACGGCGATCCGATCACACTGATCGACCAGATCGCCGACGAGTCGCAGGAGCGCTGGTTCGACAAGCTGGCCTTGAACGAGGCCATCGGTGCGCTAACCGAGCGCGAGCGTCTGATCGTGTATCTGCGCTATTACCGCGATCAGACCCAGTCGGAAGTCGCCAGCCGCCTCGGCATCTCGCAGGTGCAGGTGTCGAGGCTGGAGAAGAAAATCCTCGCGAACATCCGCGAGCAGATTGCGCAGTAGCGGTGGAAGTTACAGCGCGTCTCGGCTGATACTGCCGCAGCTCAGTAAGTTCGATACAGCAGTCGGGTTAGCTGTGGAGCTTAGCAAGAGTTAAGTATGTGATGTACAGTGACGGGTGCAAGGGGGCCGCCCCCTAGAGGGGCGGCTTTTTGCGTGCGCTCAAAGTGACCATGCACCCCACTGCCGATTATTGTATTAACCGGACTCAGATCCCCTTATTTGGCCGAAACGTCTCTTTTTGAGCCTGAAACGGACTCCCCGATGGACCCCTCCGATGGTCTAGCGCACGGTTATACCAGCGGCTTCACATATGCTAAACTAGGCTAAACTCGCAACAATCGATAATTTTGAATACTAACAACAATGCAAAATGACTATGGAGGGCTAAACCCAATGGATTATGCGAAGCTCAGCAAAGAGGTCTCCTACGCCCTGCGTCACGCGCCGTGGGAATATGAACTGGAATTGGATGAACAGGGGTGGGTGGATATTGAACAGCTGCTCCACTCGCTGCATCAGGACAAGAAGTGGGACACAGTCGGTGCAGAGGATCTGGACAAAATGATCGCAGCATCGGATAAGCAGCGGCATGAGCTTGCGGAGGGCAGAATAAGGGCGCTATATGGTCACTCGGTCCCGCAAAAAATAATCAAGCAGGCTGAAACGCCGCCCCCTATTCTGTACCACGGTACAGCCAGGCAATGGGTGGAGACGATTCTGCACGAAGGACTGAAACCGATGAAGAGGCAGTATGTTCATTTCTCGGTGGATACGGATACAGCCAAGCTGGTGGGAGGACGCAAGGATTCAAGTCCTGTAATCTTAACCATCGATGCCGGGCGGGCCGCACAGGAAGGAATCAAGTTTTACCACGGAAATCATAATATCTGGCTCGCGGACTATATTCCGCCCGAATTCATTACTGACTTGTAGCCTACGCTAACCAGCCACAGCCAACCATAACAAAAAGCGCCCCAGGCCAGCCAGTTCGCGGCTCGCGGGACGCTTTTATCTTTTACCATATGTTCACAAATCTCTTCTTAAGGCGCTACAATCGCACCTGTCGAAATCATATAATTACCGGGTGCAAAATAGTTCCCGGCGTCTTCGCCGGATAAGGTGTAGACCACAGTGATGAGTTTGCCGCTGCCGACAGCAGCATCGTTGTAGGTTGCTGTTGCACTGACGGTAACATCATCGCCAGGAATGACTCCGGTCAGAGTACCCGGGGTGATCTGGACCGATGCATTACCATCGTAGGTCTTGGATTCTGTGATCACTGGTGCTGTAATGTCCAACTGCAAGGCAGTGATAATACCTGTGTTAATGGTATAGCTAACAGGTGGATAATAGTTACCTGCATCTGCTCCTGTTAAGGTGTAGGAGATGGTGATGATTTTGTTCACTCCCACGTTAGGAGTGTCATAGGTTCCGGCAGCATGCACGTTCACATCATCCCCTTCAAAAATTCCGGTTACGGCACCGGCAACCACTGCCGCTGCGGTAGTTCCGTCATAGACTCTGGAGCGTGTGATCTGATCCCGGTCAATCTCGCCATTGGTGGTGATGTAGCTCACAGGTGCAATATAGTTGCCTGCATCTGCTCCGCTAAGTGTATAGACTACAGTTATGGTCTTGTTCGTCCCAATGGATGATGTGTCATAGTTGGCAACGGCGTTCACACTGACATCCTCACCTGGAACTACCCCAATAAGCCGTCCGGGAGTCACCGCCGCTGCCGTGGTTCCGTCCTTGAACTTCGCCAAGGTCAAATTCGGAGCTTCGATGGTTAATGGATGGAGTGCGATGCTGCCCGTATTCACGATATAGGGAGCGGGTGCAAGATAGCTGGCTGCTTGTGCTCCGCTTAATGTGTAGGTAACGGTTATAGTCTTGTTCACCCCAAGCGCTGCACTGTTGTAGGTAGCAGAGGCCAGCACTTCAACATCGTCACCGCTAAGCACACCGGTCAGCGAATTTGCGGTTACTGCTGCAAGAGCAGTGCCGTCATAGGTTTTGGACTCCGTCAAGGAGGCGGGAAGCCCTATAGTCAGCTCAATCGCTTTAACCTCAATCGTGCTGGAAGGGGCCGAGATATTGCCGGAGCCATCTACAGCATACACAACATAATGACCGGCTGGCAGACCCTGCGTGTTCAGCGGGGAATAGACGGAGGCGGTTACCGCCAGCTTTTTACCCAGAGAGGCATGAACAGAATCTTCCAGACTCGTTGTCGTTACGACCACTGTGGAGGGGACCAGATACAAATAACCCGCTTCGTTGCTTGTTCCATATACATTGTCTCCTACAGTCACCGCTCCAAGGGTCACACTTGTGAGTATAGGGGCTGACGTATCACCCGGATCAGGAGTAGGTGTCGGCGTAGGAGTAGGTGTGACTGTAGGCGTAGGTGTAGGTGTAGGTGTTGGTATATCTGTAGGTACTGGTGCAGCTGTAGGCGTAGCCGTTGGATCGGATGGGACATAGGTGCTCCGGACAGGCGTAGGTGTAGCAGTTGGTGTGGCAGTTGGACTAGCTGCTGGAGAGATGGTTGCTGAAGGGGTGCCTCCACCATTTCCAGGAGTATTGGCCGGAGCCTCCTCAATAGCTTTGGTCCGTGTTAAGGACACTACGGCTTCTGCACGGGTAATTTCCCTGCCAGGTCTGAAGCTGTTATCTTCGGAGTAACCCTTCATGACTCCTGCCGCAGCCACGGCGTTGACAGAATCCAGTGCCCAGGCGGCAATGTCCTTGGAATCGCTGAAAAGAGCACCGGTCTTAGCTGCATCCAGCTTCAATAACCGGTTGATGATCACTGCGGCTTCCTGTCTGCTGATCGTCTTGCCGGTACCGATGGTACCATCTGAATATCCGCTGATATATCCGGCTTTCACGGCTTTGGCAACCTCGGTGTAGGCCCAGTTGCTTGTAGAGAGATCCTTATAGGCAACAGGTGCCGTCTCGGTGAATCCGAAGGCGCGGTTGATGAGCGCCATGAACTCTGATCTTTTCAGACTATTGTCCGGTTTGAAGCTGCCATCGGCGTATCCCTGAATGAGCCCTTTGTCAACCCAATCGGTAACTTCATTCTGTGCCCAGTGGCCTGTGATTCCAGTTAATGAAGGAGCTGCTGCGCCAAAAGCTGTTCCGGCAGAAGAATATAGTGCAGTTACTATCATTAGTGTAGAGAGAAAAAGCTTGCCCGGTGTATGGTTCAATGTTTTGCCTCCTGAAAGTGTATTATCTTCGCTGACATAGGCCGTGGGTATCACTTAATATCCTCCGGGCAACAGTTTTGGCCTCCGAGCTTGGCTAAATGAAATAATAGTAACACATATCATTTGAAATTGATTTAAATAAATATAATCATTGTAAATTTAATTTACCAAAATATAAATCTAACACTGGTCAATACATTCTGCACCCTCTTTGTAACCTTTTCCTCCCGGACCGGCACTTATCATTAGAACACGATAAAAATACAGAAATGAGGTTTGCAGACGTATGCTGCATTGGATTGAAAAGGCGCAGAAGGGCGATGCCGAAGCCTTCCGGGAGCTTAGCGGGCATGTGCGGGGGATGGCTTACGTAGTGGCCTACGATATGCTCGGGGATGTTCAGCTTGCGGAAGACGCGGTACAGGAAGCCTTGCTGGAGGCGTATATGAACCTTGCCAGCCTGCAGGAGCCTGCGGCGTTTCCGGGATGGTTCAAAACCATTGTGGTCAGGCAGTGTCACCGGCTGCTGCGGCGTAAGCGTCAAGCCCTGCTGCCTCTGGAGGCGGCGGTGCATGTCGCGGGCTCTTCTCCAGGGGTTGCGGAGATTGCCGAACATAGAGAATGGACGCAGGTGCTCCACAGGTCAGTGTCGGAATTGTCTACCAAGCTGCGGGTACCGCTGCAATTGTTCTACTTCTACGGGTACTCGCTTCAGGAGATTTCCGTGTATCTGGACCTTTCCGTTGCTACGCTGAAGAAAAGGCTGTATGACGGCAGACGCAAGCTGAAGGGGGCTTTGCCTGTTGCCGATCTGGCGGCTGCATTTCATTTGTTACATGAGGGAGGACAGCGAATGCTGCATATTGTGAATGGTGACACGGTGGGAGACAAGCTGAAGCAGGGGATTGTCCAGGGGGAGGTGCTGGTGTGGAGAGAGATCTATTCGGCGGGACCAATATTCATAGATCCGGCGGCAGAGCAGAATCAGCAGCTGCGGGCTGAGGTGCTGCAGGCCACGATGGGCATTCCGGCAGCTGAATATGTGGCGGGCTGTGCGGAGCAGGAGCAGAGGATCAGCGGATTCCGCAAGTATGATGAGGTGGTGCTGTGGTTCGAGCATGATCTGTTCGACCAGAGTATGCTGGCCTATCTATTACACTGGTTCAATGGGCAAAAGCTGGTCAACACGAAGCTTAGCCTGCTCTGCATCGGAGAATTCCCCGGGATTGAGCTGTTCCATGGTCTGGGACAGCTGACGGAAGCTCAGCTAAGTACCCTGCCGGGAACTTGGCGGACTATCGGCCGCAAGGAGCTGCAGCTGGGAAGCCTGCTGTGGGAGGCTTACGCCGCTTCCGATCCCCGGAAGCTCGCGGACCTGCTTGCGGCGAAGCGGGAGGAGCTGGAAGGGGGCGCACTTGCTTTTGCCTATGACGCCTTCATGGCCCATCTCTCCCGCCTGCCTTCCGTAGAGAATGGTCTCGGGATCGTCGAACAGACCACCCTTCAAGCCGTGGCTAATGGAATGGACACGCCGCTTAAGCTGTTCAGGCAGGTGACGGATGAGCTGCACCGGCTTGGCATGGGCGATACGGAATATTGGAAGATCCTGCGCACACTGACGGCCGGGACGAAACCTCTGCTTGAGCTCGATGGTGTAGCAGAGCTAACAGATTACAGGGAACTACCGGAATTCCTGAATCGCAGCGTTACGCTGACTGCATGGGGAGAGCAGGTGTTGGCCGGAGCAGCCGACCGGCTACAGCTGCAAAGTATCGATGAATGGTACGGCGGCCTGCATCTGGAGGGGCATGACGCCCCCTGGCGCTGGGACCGTGCTGCGGAACGGCCGGTACAGTACCCGCCATCCGCGCGGATGGAATAGAATGTAACCAGGAGGTTTCCCTGCTAAGCTGAACGCTTGGCGGGTGAACCTCTTTTTTATGCCTATATAGTATAATAAATACTCCAGGTCAAGACAGTTACAAGTGAAGAAGGAGGAGAGCGGCATCAGAACATTAGTGATCAGTGACATTCACGGCTGTATAGAGGAATTCAGCCTGCTGCTCCGCCGGGCGGAGTATAACCCATCCAGGGATCAATTGATCCTGCTGGGCGATTATGTGGACAGAGGGCCTGACAGCAGAGCGGTCGTGGAGCAGGTGAAGCGGCTTGCTGAAGCAGAGGGGGTTATTGTGCTGCGGGGCAACCATGATCAGATGGCCTGCGATGCGCTGGCGGGAGAGGATGATAAGCGGGATACCCACTGGATTACGAACGGGGGCTTCCATACTCTGCTGAGCTATTGCGGAGGCCGGGATTCGGTCCTGCTGCACCCGGATTCAGGCTGGAAGGATTATACGGAGATGAAGCGGTTCATGCGTACGGAGTATAAGGAGCATCTGGATTTTCTGGGTTCGCTGCCCTACTACTATGAGACGGAGACCCATCTGTTCGTTCATGCGGGCATTGATCCTTCCCTTGCCGACTGGCGGACCCAACGGGAGTATGATTTTATTTGGATTCGGGAGCCTTTCTACAATCATCCTGTTACTTCTACGGAGAAGACGGTCGTCTTCGGCCATACCTCTACTGTAGATCTGCAGGACGGAGCAGGAGTCTGGTTCAGTCCGCTGGGCGACAAAATTGGCATCGACGGCGGCTGCGTGTACGGGGAGCAGTTGAACTGCCTTGAGATTAGCGAAGCAGGATACAAGACCTATGCGGTCAAGCTGGGGGAGCGGGAGTAACAAAAGCTGCGGAGCAGACGGGATGAAAACTAACTCCCAATTGGTTATAATTGGAATATCAAATCCAAGAGTTCAGGAGGCAGAGATGTCGAGTTCACTCTTAACGAAGAACGCGTTAGCCCGGTCGCTGAAGAAGCTTATGCTCACGAGGCCGCTGAACAAAATAACGATCCAGCAGCTCACAGCGGATTGCGGGGTGACCCGCCATACGTTTTATAATCATTTTCAGGATATCTATGAGCTGCTCGGCTGGATCTACAAGTCAGAAGTGATTGAAGGACTGGACCAATACTGCTGCTGGGCGGGCTGGAAGCAAGGATTCTTAAGCGTCCTGCGTTACACCGTAAATAACAAAACCATCTGTCTGAATACCTTCCATTCGCTGGGGCGCGAGCATCTGGAGCAATTCCTGTATGGGGTAATTTACCGCGTCATGATCAGCGTAGTGGAGGAGCTGGACGGGCAGGCGTGGCCGGGACAGGAGCAGATTCCGGAGCCTGTGAGAATGCAGGCCAGACTCGATATAGCCGATTTCTACACGCTGGCCATCCTTGAACAGGTGATCCACTGGCTCAGGGCCGGGGCGAATACAGATCCGGCCGGAGTGGTGGACAAGGTATCACGGATTATGGACGGATGCATTGCCCGGGGGCTTGAGCATTATCAGTCTGCAGTTCATCCGGTGAAGTCATGACACAATATCGGGCGGATGTGTAATCCCTAGACAGTTGCGTCCGGCTGTCCATAGAATCCCTGGTTCACGGCGGTTATAGTGAAGGCAGTTAGCAGGCACTTATCCCCTGATCAAGGAAGGAAGAGGACACATGGGTACATATCAAAGAATTCATCCGCAGGTACAGGAAGGCATCGCTTCACGCAAGGCATATCTCGTCGGAGGAGGGATCGGCTCCCTGTCGGCGGCGGCATTTCTGATTCGTGACGGGCATATGCCCGGCCGGAATATTCATATTTTGGAGCAATCATCTATATACGGCGGTTCCATGGACGGGGCAGGCAATGCCAAGGACGGTTACAGCGCCCGGGGCGGACGCGAAATTGAAGAGCACTTCGAGTGCTTCATGGAGCTGTTCGGCTTCATCCCTTCCCTGACCAATCCGGACTGGACAGTGCTGGATGAATTCCGGGAGCTGAACCTGGCTGAACCGATTGAATCGCATTGCCGTCTGGTCGAAAAGCAAGGCACCCCCGCCGACTTCTCATCGCTTGGACTCTCTACCGCACATGCGCTGCAATTAGGCAAGCTGACGCTGGCTACCGAAGAGAGACTGGGCACGGTGACGATTGAGCAGTTTTTTGACCCGAGCTTTCTGGAGACGAATTTCTGGTATTTCTGGCGCTCCATGTTCGCCTTCGAGAATTGGCATAGTGTGGTGGAGGTCAAGCGTTATATGGAGCGGTTCATGCACCTGATCTCGGGGATGAACCAGCTGAAAGGAATTTTACACACCGAATACAACCAGTTCGACTCGCTGATCCTGCCGCTGATGAAATGGCTGGAGCGTGAGGGCGTTCATTTTGACAAAGGGCATGAGGTTACGGATCTGGAGCTTAGTATCAACGGTGATGAGAAGGTTATAACCGCGATTCAGGTGCAGGTTAATGGTTCCCCGAAGACGATTCCTGTGACACGCGCGGATCTGGTCATGGTCACGAACGGCTCAATGACAGAGAATTCTACCCTTGGCGATCTGGACCACCCGGCGGTGCTGAACCGGTCCGTTACTGAACGCGGGTGCTGGAGCCTCTGGGAGAAGCTTGCTGCCAAATCCCCGGATTTCGGCCGCCCTGAAGTGTTCTGCGGGGATATCGACAAGTCCAAATGGCTGTCGTTCACAATGACTTTTACCGATGATGAGATTGTATTCCCTTATCTGCTGGAACTGACGGGTGACGCTCCCGGCATGGGCGGTGTAGTTACGATCAAAGACTCCAGCTGGATGATGTCCTGGACCGCACCGAAGCAGCCTCACTTCATCAACCAGCCGGATAATGTGAAGGTGCTGTGGGCGTATGGCCTGTTCCCGGATGCCGAAGGCGACTATATCAAGAAAAAAATGAGCGACTGCACCGGACGCGAGCTGCTGGAGGAACTGTGCTACCATATGGGACTTGTTGACCGCATTCCCGAGATTCTGGAGCATACCACTAATGTCATCCCTTGTATGATGCCTTATATCACTGCGCAGTTCATGCCGCGCGCTCTTGGTGACCGTCCGCAGGTCGTGCCGCAGGGCAGTGTGAATCTGGCCTTCCTCGGCCAGTTCGCCGAAGTCCCGGACGACTGCGTGTTCACGGTGGAGTATTCGGTCCGTTCCGCGATGATGGCTGTATATGAGCTTTTGAAGCTGGAAAAAGAAGTGATTCCCGTCCATCCGAGCAAATATGATGTCCGGGTACTGCTGACCGCGCTCCGCACCTGCCTGGGCAACAAGCCGCTGCCGCTGGATAAGACACTTGGGGAGCTGCTGGCGGGAACAGTACTCTCGAAATTGATCTAGAGACGAATACGAGGATTACACGAGGTAGCTGATTCCGCTGCCCAGGCATGCCTGGGGTCCGGCAGACATAGGATGGTAATAAGCAAGCGCTTAACCATTCAGTCATTGCAGGAGGAGAATAGTGTGAACGAGAGACTGGCGGCTGTTATTCTGCGGATTGATGCTATTGCTACAGATATTCTTGTACCGCTGCGCCGTAAGATCATTAATGAGGCGGCTCTGCTTCAGCTCTATGAGGCGCTGGATGAGACGTATGCTCTGATGGAGCATGAGCGGCAGATTGACCGGGAGCTCGCGGCCATCCTCTTCCTGCTCTATTCACAGCTGGTAACCCAATCCAATTATGTGTATGACAAAAGCCTCTTCGTGCCGCATATCGGCAAGCTGCAAGGATACATCCGCAAAATATTCGGCGGTACACTTCAGAATGTATAAAACTCAACTAACAGCCAATCTGACAGCCTATACTCCAGCTACATCTCTAACAGGATGGAACCGGGAGGATAGGCTGTTTTTAAAAATATGGCTGTGTTAAAATTTGTTGAGCGATTGATGAAATTCAAGAGCAGAACTCTCGCGTACTTGGGCGTGGACGTATTCGGATAAGTAAAGTAAGGAACGAGGAGGCAGACAATTCATGGGAGGAACGAATATATGGGATGCGGAGTGGGAGGTTAACGAAGAGCAGGCGCGGACGCTGATCGGAAGACAATTCCCTCAGCTGTCATCGAAGCAAGTGAAGCGATTGGGCTGGGGCTGGGACAATACGGTTTTTCTCATCGGTGACGAGTACGTGTTCCGGTTTCCAAGAAGAACGTTTGCCGTTGGCGCGATTCGTATGGAAGGGAAGCTGCTGCCGAAGCTGGAGACATATTTGACCATCCCCTATCCGAAACCGTTGTTTTATGGCGAAGCAAGTGACGAATATCCGGCACCATTTCTTGGCTATGCCCACGTGCCAGGAGATTTCCCAATCGGTTTGACGGAAGAACGCCGGGCTTTATCGGCAGAGACGCTGGCGGCATTTTTGCGGAGATTGCATGAGTTCCCGGTGCAGGCGGCGCTGAAGTGCGGAGTTCAGCAAGATCATCGAAGCTTGACGGACATAGCATCACGCAAAGTGAAATTGGAGGGCTTTCTATCGAAGCTGGTTGAACACTTATCGCCGGAGGAGTCCGGTGTGATCGAAGCGTATATTAACAGTCTGCAAAAGGACCGTGTCGAGGCGGTGAATGCACTGCTGCATGGCGATCTTCATTTCAAAAATATGCTTGTGAATGAGAACGGGATCGTCTCCGGCATCATTGATTGGGGCGATCTGAGCGTAGGCCATCCGGCTTGCGATTTGAGCGTTGCTTACAGCTTTTTACCACCATACGCCCGCGGCGTGTTTTTCGAAACGTACGGAGGAGCGGACGAGGAGACGAAGCTGCTGGCGCGGCTGATGGCGGTATACATCCCCATGCTGATCTTAATGCAAGCGGTCGATGACGGGAATGAAGCGATTGCGGCAGAGGCGAAATCCAACATCATGCGGGCACTGTCGGATTAGGCTCATTATTTCATTACGGCCGATAGCAATAAACCGCCTTTTCAACGAAGGCGGTTTTCTTATTTTTATTTTGTCCATTGCCAAACCTTGACCTGTTCCTTTACAATATTATAATGATAATGAGAATCAATTTCAAAGAAACAGGTGACATTCATGAATCAACAGGCAGTGTCCGGGAGCGGGCTGGATCAGAAGGCAAAGCGGCTGAAGCTGCGGTCCCGTCCCTGGGCGGCAACATTAATTCTTATTGGCGGTTTGATTGCGCTGGCGCTGGGTATCGCTATTTCCGTATCGTTCGGGGCCGCAGATATTAAGCTGTCGGTCGTATGGACCGCAGTCTTTCATTTCAATCCCGATATTACCGAGCATCAGATCATCCGCGAGCTTAGGCTGCCGCGTGTGCTGGGCGGCGTAATGGTGGGAGCCAGCCTCGCTGTGGCAGGGGCTATTATGCAAGGGATGACCCGCAATCCGCTGGCGGATTCGGGACTGATGGGCATTAACTCTGGAGCAGGCTTTGCGCTGGCTGTCTGCTTTGCATTTTTTCCGGGATTGCCGTTCATGTATCTCATTCTCTATTCCTTCGTTGGCGCCGGAGCCGGAGCGGGAATTGTCTACGGTGTAGGCTCGCTGGCGAAGGGCGGACTAACCCCGGCCAGGCTCGTATTGGCAGGTGCTGCTCTCAGTGCGCTGCTCTCTGCGCTAAGCGAAGGCATCGCCCTTTATTTCCGCATCGGACAAGATCTTGCCTTCTGGTATGCCGGTGGTCTGGCAGGAACGAAATGGTTCCAGCTGCAGATCATGTCCCCATGGGTGATAGCGGCTATCCTGGGAGCCATCGCGCTGTCCCGTTCGATTACGATGCTCAGCCTGGGTGAGGATATTGCCAAGGGGCTTGGGCAGCGTACAGGACTGGTGAAATTGGCTGGTACGCTAATTGTCCTGATTCTGGCCGGAGCCTCGGTAGCTGTAGTGGGAGCTGTTGGGTTCGTCGGCCTGATCATCCCCCATCTGACACGCTATCTGGTGGGTGTGGATTACCGCTGGATTATTCCCTGCTCTGCGGTGCTGGGTGCGCTGCTGGTGGTCGGGGGCGATCTGACCGCCCGGATGATCAATCCGCCGCATGAAACGCCGGTGGGTGCGATTATAGCCCTGATTGGGGTACCGTTCTTCCTGTATCTGGCCCGAAAAGAAAGAAGGGAGCTGTAAAGATGCAGAGCCATAAGAGAATTTCTTCAGAAGATGCAAGGTGTAAGTATGGCCTGAGAGTGATCGGCGTGCTGGCCGTTCTGATTGTGATAATGTTCATTATAAGTATGAATACAGGATACATAAGACTTACTCCGCTTGAGCTGCTGGATACGCTGGTCGGCAAGGGGACGGAGAAGCAGGAGCTGATTCTGTTCCAGTTCCGTTTGCCGCGGATTGTCATTTCTCTGTTAATTGGTACCGCACTTGCTGTATCCGGCGCAGTGATGCAGGGGGTCTTCCGCAATGATCTGGCCGATCCGGGTATTCTCGGCATTAATGCCGGGGCCGGACTGATGGTTATGCTGCTGATCTCTTTCTATCCGACGACCTCGGCGGCACCGGTCTATCTGTTGCCTGTGGTTGCCTTTGCCGGGGCGGCCTGTACTGCTGCTCTGATCTACAGCCTCGCATACAAGCGGCATCAGGGCATTTCGCCGATCCGGCTGCTGCTTACCGGGGTCGCAGTGGCGGCAGGCATGAGCGCGGCGATGATCGTGCTGACGCTTCGCCTTGACCCGGACAAGTATCAGTTCGTGGCCACCTGGCTGGCGGGCAGCATCTGGGGCACAAGCTGGAAGTTTGTCTTATCCCTGCTGCCCTGGATCGTGATTCTCCTGCCTTATGTCATCTACAAGGCACGGGTGATGAATGTCCTTAATCTGGGCGAGCAGACAGCGACAGGACTCGGTGCTAATGTGAGCAGAGAGCAGTTCCGTCTGCTGGCAGCAGCGGTCGGCCTTGCGGCTTCCAGCGTAGCGGTCAGCGGAGGCATCGGCTTCGTCGGGCTGGTCGGCCCGCATCTGGCGCGGCGGCTGGTCGGACCGAAGCATCAGCTGATGCTGCCCGCCTCTGCGCTGATCGGCGCGCTGCTTGTCATTGCGGCGGATACGATCGGACGGCGGATTCTGCAGCCGTCCGAGATTCCTACCGGCATTGTGGTAGCTGTCATCGGTGCTCCATACTTTCTGTATCTTCTGGCCCGTACCAAATCTTAAATACAACCAGACCTTGGAGGGATAACAATGAACGAAGCAATGGAATTATACGATGTGACGATTATTGGCGGCGGCCCCGCAGGCATGTATACAGCGTTCTATAGCGGAATGAGGGATCTGAAGACTAAGCTGATTGAAGCGAAGGATGAGCTGGGCGGCAGAATGCTGATCTATCCTGAGAAGATGATCTGGGATGTCGGAGGAGTAACACCTATTCTCTGCCGCCAGTTAATTGATCAGCTGGCAGAGCAGGCGCGCACCTTCGATCCTACCCTTGTATTCGGACAGCAGATTGTTCACCAGGCCCGCCAGGAGGACGGAACGTATATCCTGACCTCAGCCACAGGCGAGCAGCACTGGACCCGTACCGTCATACTTACCATCGGATACGGTATTCTGCAGATGGCGAAGCTGGAGATTGAAGGCGCGGACCGCTATGAGGTGACGAATCTGCACTACACGGTACAGGAGCTGGAGCCCTTCCGCGGCAAGCGGGTGCTGATCTCGGGCGGCGGAGATTCCGCAGTGGACTGGGCGAATGAGCTGGAGGGGATTGCCGCCAGTGTAACTGTGGTCCACCGCCGGGAGCAGTTCGGCGGGCATGAGAAGAATATTGCCCGGATGAAGGCCTCCTCGGTGGATGTGCGTGTGCCTTGTGCGGTAAGCCAGCTGCACAGCAGTGACGGACAGCAGATCGATCAGGTGACCGTCTGCCATATTCAGACCGGAGAGCATGAGCAGCTTGAGGTCGATGCCGTCATTGTCAACCACGGGCTGAGAAGCGACTTCGGTCCGCTCAAGGACTGGGGACTGGATATGGGAGAATGGTGTGCGAACGTCAGCGGTAAGCTGGAGACCAATCTGCCGGGTATCTTCGCTGCCGGAGATTTCGTGGATCATGAGAGCAAGGTACGGCTCATTGCCGGAACGTTCACCGATGCGGTGCTTGCCCTGAACAGCGCGAAGCTGTACATGGACCCTACCGCTGAGAAGGTAGCCTACGTCTCCTCCCATAATGACCGGTTCAAGGAGAAGAACAAGGCGCTTGGCGTAGTAGATAACCACTAGCATTCCTCCTTCAGAGATATCAGCCGGTGTACCGGCGCTATACCATAAGCTGTATCTGCACAAGCTGTCCCTTACACGGATTATTCCGTACCGGGGGCAGCTTGTTATGCTTTTACATATTCCATATGCTGTATAAAAAAAGGATAGCGGGCGAATAGTAAGAGCCAGGAGGTGCGGATATGGAGAATATAAATTCGCCGGTCTCCCCTAAGCTGGAAGACAACATCAGTACCATTCAAGCAAGGCTCGGGAACAGTCCCGATCTGGTTATACGCACCTATGAATTAATTAATAGAACAGCCCGTGTGGCTGCAATATATATCGCCGGCATTACCGACAGAGTGATGGTCGATGACTACATCTCGCATGTGATGTCCTTTCAAGCTCTGAATGACCATGCGCGGCTTGCGGTAACCCCGGAGGAAGTCTACAGCTATATTAAAGAGAACGCCCTTAGTATCGGCAAGGAGAAGCTGGTTACAGATATTAACGGACTGCTGGAGGCGTTGCTCTCGGGCGATACGGTTATTCTGGTGAACGGAGTGGGGGGAGGCATCAGCGGAAGCACCTGCGGCGGGGAGGCACGGCCAGTTTCTGAGGCAGCTACCCAGGTCGCCATTCGCGGCTCCAAAGAAAGCTTCACGGAGACCATCAGCACGAATATTGCCCTGGTCCGCAAAATCATCAAGAACCCCGACCTCTGGACCGAAACCATGAAGCTGGGCGATGTGACCCACACCGATATCACGATTATGTATATCCGCGGCATTGCCGACGAAGAGACGATTCAGGCATTCAAGGATAAGCTTCAGGAGATTAAGGTCGATATGATTCTGGAGTCGGGATATATTGAGCAGATCGTGGAGGACAATAAATATTCCCCGTTCCCCACGATGTTCAATACAGAGCGCCCGGATAGTGTCGCGGGCAATCTGCTTGATGGACGGATTGCCATCTTCGTAGACGGTACTCCGTTTGTGCTGATTGCCCCGACTACCTTCTTCATGTTCTTTCATACGGTCGAGGATTATTATCAGCGGTATGATATCTCCTCGCTGATCCGGATGCTCCGGTTTGTGTGTCTGGTCATTTCAATGTATGGTCCGGCGATCTTCGTCGCGGCGCTGAACTTCCATCAGGAGATGATTCCGACCCCGCTGCTGATCAATCTGGCATCACAGCGGGAGGGGGTGCCGTTCCCTGCCTTTGTAGAAGCGGTTCTGATGGAGGTTACCTTCGAGATTATCCGGGAAGCAGGGGTCCGCATGCCTTCGCCGATCGGCCAGACCGTATCTATCATCGGCGGTCTGGTGCTTGGGACAGCGGCGGTTCAGGCAGGGATCGTCTCTCCGGCTATGGTCATCGTGGTCTCGCTAACAGGAATATCCAGTTTTGCTACACCGGCCTTCAACATGGCGCTCTCCATCCGCATGCTGCGGTTCATCATCATGGCGATTGCCGCATTTATGGGGCTGTATGGCATCGCTATATTTACTATTATGCTGATTGCCCATCTGTGCAGCCTGCGCTCACTCGGTGTTCCTTACATGACGCCCATCGGTCCTTTTGTTCCGGGGAATCTGAAGGATACCTTCATCCGCTCTCCCCAGAGCTTCACGAGGCTCAGAAAGCGGCTCGTCAACAACAGCAAACGCTCTTCAGCCTCTCCCGCAGGGAAAAGGGCCGCCGGGAGGAAATCCGATGAACGGTAAGGGACTGCTGCGTCTGATCGCTATAGCGGTGCTGGTCCTGCCGCTTGGCGGCTGCTGGAACAGCCGGGAATTGAACGAGCTGGCCGTTGTCAGCGGCATAGGGATGGATCTTGTTCCGGAGACCGATGAATACCGGGTCACCTTTCAATTGGTCAATCCGTCTTCCACATCGACGAGTACCTCTCCCGGGAGCGGCAAGCCTGCTGTAGTGGTGGTGTCGGCCACAGACAAAACGATGTTCGGCGCGTTGCGGCGGGCGTCCAAGCATGTAACCCGCCAGCTTTTTTTTGCCCATACCCAGCTTATTGTGCTTGGAGAGCCCTTGGCGCGGGACGGGATTAACGATATCTTCGACATCTTCGAGCGGTCCCATGAGCTGCGGCTCAATTCAGAAATACTGGTTGCCCGTGGCAGTGATGCTGCCTCTGTCATGAAGCTGCTGACCCCTGTAGAGAGTCTGCCGGCTCTGGGGCTGGTGAAAAAAGCGCAGAATACCTCCAGCGTCTGGGGGGAGAACCGGCCCATAAGCGTATTCGATGTCATTCATGGCATTACAGGAGAAGGGGATCTGACGATCAATGCGGTGAAGATCAATGGAGATGCTGAGGAAGGGAAGAAGAAAAGCAATCTGGAAGGGTCGGAGACCCTGACCGAGACGGTGATGAGCGGGCTTGGTGTGTTCAGGCAGGGGAAGCTGATCTACTGGATGAAGGACTCCGAAGCAAGAGGCACCGAGTGGCTGCTTAACCAGATAGAAGAAACAGTGCTGGATATTGATGCAGATGATAAAAAAGAGTCCGTTGCCGTCAATATCATCTACTCCAGAACGGAGGTAAAGACCACGATTGAGAATGGTCTTCCGGTCTTTCATGTGACGATTGCAGAGGAGGGGAGCGTCAATGAAACGGACAGCTTCGTGGATCTCAGCAAGCGGGAAGATATCATGAAGCTTGAACAAGAGCTGGAGAAGAAGACGAGGGCTGAAGTGATGCAGGCTTTTCATAAGGGACAACAGCTGGAGAGCGATATTTTCAATTTCGGCAATGAGCTGAAGCGGACGAATCCGCAGGAATGGGCGGCGCTGGACGGGGACTGGGGCCGGATCTTCGCGGAGGGGAAGCTGGACCTCAAGATCAAGGCTTACATCCGCAGTACAGGCATGAGTCTGAAACCGTATATCCCCGAAGGTAAATAATTGGCTTAACCGCAGAAATCAGGTGATTGATGTTTATGAAAAAAGAAGTGATCGGCCCCAATCAACTGCTTGCCTTGATCATTCTGTTCGAGCTGGGAACCGCCGTGCTTGTACCTATTGGCCTGGAGAGCGGACATGCAGTCTGGCTCGCCATTCTGATTGCCCTTCCCGGGGGCATTGTGCTGTATCTGGTGTTCGCACATCTCTATCTCCAATTCCCGAACCAGATCATAAGCGGGTATACGCGTTCTATTCTCGGGCCATGGCTGGGCTGGCCGGTAAGTCTGCTGTTCCTGCCGGTGCTTCTCTATAACGGTTCAAGAAATCTGCGGGAAGCGGGTGATCTGCTGATCTCGGCCTCCTATGACAAAACCCCGATTCTGATCATTAATTCAATCATGATTATTGCCGTGATGTATATCCTGAGCAAAGGGATAGAAGTGTTCGCGAGGACCGCCGAGATTGTCCTGTGGATTGTGATCATTATGGGGTGCATTTGTATTATTGCTGTAATCTCAGCCGGGCTGGTGGAGTATAAGAATCTGTTTCCGCTTCATATGAGTGATTACAAGCAAGCCTTGAAATCAGCCTATCCCAACATTCTGATCTTTCCGTTCGGCGAACTGATGTGCTTCACTACCATTCTGCCCCACTTCAATAAATCCCGGAAAATTAAGAAGACCGGAATCGCAGCCATCATTGTCAGCGCCTGTCTGCTCAGCTTCACGCATGCAATCGAAATGTCTGTGCTTGGCGAGAACCTGTACAGCCGTACCGCCTTTCCCATGTTTACGACTATTACCCTTGTGAATATGGCCAATTTCATTCAACGGCTGGATGCCCTGGTTATGCTTACACTGATTATCGGGGCGTTCTTTAAGCTGACCGTCTACTGTTATGCTGCTGTTGCGATTGCCAACGATCTGTTCAAGGTAAACGATACAAGCAGGCTGGTTGTTCCTGCAGGCGTGATTATGCTGTTCAGCTCTTTTGTCAGCGCGCAGAATTATTCGGAGCATATGAATGACGGGAAGACTTTTCTGCAGACGATTCTGCCGGTATTCTGTGCGGTGATTCCAATCCTGCTGCTGCTGATTCATCTTGTCCGGCGCAAGTTCGGATTGTACCGTTAGAAGAATTAAGACGGTTTCCGGCGGGATTGACGCTTCTTAGAGACATGGACGGCTACCTGAACGAACGGGAGAAGCAGGAAGATTGTGATACATATGGCTTCCTGTAGTGTGGTTGTAGCAAAGATGGTCGAGAGCGAATGAATGGATGCACGCAGGCTGATGCCGGACATCACATCAATGATGACTATTAACGTAAGCGTAAGAACAGCTAACAGGACATAGATACTGATAATCTTCATGGAGGTCTCCTTGTGCACCGCAAGAATAATTCACCGGTTCCGGTGCGGCGGGCTACAGATATTATCTCCGAGTAATGGATAGGGTAAACGCCAAAAGCTGCCGGAAGCCATTCAAGGCTCCAGGCAGCTTATTCATGAATCCATTATTGTTGTACTCCGGTCAGCCAATCGGCCAGCTCCTCCGTCTGGGCCAGAACGGCAATCGGATCATAGTACCAGGAGCGCTCTTCTTTCCATACGTAGATCTTCCCGTTCTTGACTGCCGGCAGGCTGCCCCAGATCGGGTCTGCCTGGAAGTCTTGAGCAGTCCAGGTATTGTCGGTAATGACGAGATAATCACCCGCATACTTGCCCAGGGTCTCAGCGGATAATTCAGCCCACTGTTTCTCCATAATTTCAGCAGCCACTCCAGTGGGCGGCTTGCGCCCCAACGCCTGATAGATGGGCTGTCCTCCGCGTCCGAAGTTATCCCCATAGACCCAGGTGGACTTGTCTGCATGCTCCAGAATACTGAAGGTGGCCCCGGCAGGAATGGCTGCATCCACACGGGCCTTGGCGTCAGCAATACGCTTATCGTAATCAGCCAGCCAGGCTGCTGCTTCCTGCTCCTTGCCCAGCAGCTTGCCGAAATAGGTCAGCTCTTCATACGCATTCTTCAGATCACCGTATGGCACAATGACCGTTGGGGCAATCTGGCTGAGCGCCGCATAGCTGTCTGCATTGCCGGAGATAATCAAGTCGGGATTCAGCGCGATGATATTCTCCGGTGACATTTTACCGTATGTGCCGGTGTCGGCGACTCCTGTGAGGAATTCTTTGAAGTACATATTCTCCAGTGTAAGCCCGGGCGCACCGACCGGAATCGTATCCAGGGCAATCAAGCTGCCCAGATATTCCTCGGCAACAATCCGTTGCGGTGCTGCCGGTACCTCAATATCTCCATTCACAGTTGTCACAGTATGGAAAGCCGGAGCTGCGGTTGCAGCAGCCTTCTCTGGCTGAGGGGAGGAATCGGGTGTTCCGGTAGCATTAGCTGAAGCAGCACCACTGCTGGTATTAGAAGTGTTGTTTCCGCAAGCCGAGACGCTAAGAGTCAATGCCAGAAGCAGAGACAGGACCATCCAAGCCTTCGGGTGAATGCGGCGTGAACGTAAATACGGGATTTTCAAGATGCAGCCTCCTTAATGTAGAACGATTATCATTCTCAATAACACTTTACAGAGTTTGCTCTGATTAGACTATGGCTGAATGTGATGTCCGGCTATGTAAATTTATGATGTCAGCGCCTGCACCAGGACCTTCAGCTGAGCCTCGGAGGAGAGCGGGTCGAACCCGTAGAACATGCCGGGCTGATTCAGGTAATAGATTCTTCCGCCTGAAGATTCACCGATATAATGTTGCTGTACTGGGTGAAGAAAGCTCTGCAGCGGCTCCAGTGCTTCAGCAGCCTCCCTACTAGAGGTAATGAAGATATGGTCAGCGGGGTAGCGGGCGATGTTATGGAAGGCAATCTCCAGATAGCCCTGATCCAGCAGGCCCTCGGCAACGAGGCCAAGCGGCGGGCGGAAGCCAAGATCATGATACAGAATCTGCGTCCCACGCCCGTAGCTGCTGCTGAAGCAGTAGGCCGTCTCTGCGCCAAGCTCCAGGACTATGGCGGTTCCACGGTCACCGATCCGCCGGTCCAGCAGCTGATTAGCCTGGTAACAATGCCAGTCATAGAGGCTTAGCCAGGCCTCAGCCTGCGGCTGGCGTCCGGTCACCTCGGCAATCAGCCGGAATTGCTCCCGCCAGTCCATTTGCATGAAGGGAATCTCAATTACCGGTGCGACGGACAGGAGCTGCTTGCTCTTGTCAGGCAAGGAGTAGCTAATGATGACATCCGGCCGGGCAGACGATAGACGTTCGTATAGACCTACGGAGCGGGTTCCTTCATCCGGCAGCTTCTTCCTGGAGGGAACGGGCTGCATGCTCTCCATCCAATCCGAATAGACCCCCAGCCGGGGGACGACTTCGAGCGCATGGAGGCTGGCCGTATGATTGAAGTTCAGCGAGACTACAGATTTGCTCTTACGGTGATAGGCTGAAGGCGAAATTCCTACAACCTGCTTGAATTTGCGGCTTAAATAGGTTCCTTCGCTATAACCAACCTCAAGCGCCAGCGTACTCAGATTCGGGGCTCCTGTAAGGATACGCTGCTGGGCCTTACGGATGCGCAGCAGCGTTATATATTCATTGAAGGTCTGCCCGGTGAATCTGCGGAAGGCACGGGAGAAATGCTCCGGGGTGACTCCGGCAAGTCCGGCCGCCTGTTCTCTCGTCAAATCTTCATTATAATGAGACTCTATATGATGTAGTACACGGTCAATCCACTGAGCCTGCGGTTCTTTGTACTCGGCAGCACTATTGTGCAGCTCAGTGAGCAGCTCTGTGAACAGAGCTTGTAAGGCAAATGGCGTGCGCTGCTTCGGCTGGTTCCAGCTGCTAAGAAGCTGCACAGCAAGCGTGCTTACATGGGGAGGGCAGCTTCGGAGTGGCAGATCATGGTTCAGCGGGCTGAAGGGCCGGCTGTTGCCGGAGATCACCGCGTATTCGATCCACACACCCTGCAGCTTATGGCTGCGGGGCAGCCTGATATCCACCGGACTGTCGCTGCACACCATATGACCGCCGGATAGACGGATACGTTCTCCATTTAGCCCGATGACTCCGCTTCCGCCGGTGACTACTACCAGGAATGAGGTGAAGGGGGGAATGGGATTTTCCCGGTTAAAGGAGGCTTGATCCAGTGCCGTTACATGTACCGGAATATAAAAGCTATGAGGAGTAGGCAATGAACTGCCGGCATTTCGCGTCTGCATGTTACAAGTCACTCTTTTCTTGGGTGATAATCATTCTCAGTAATAGTATAACAGTCTTTCCTGCTATTGACGATCCTCGAATAGGAAGGTAAAGTTTAGGGTCAGAGACAAGCAGGGTATAGTTGTATTAGAGGGGGCGAAGAAGGCCATGACAACCTGGAATCTGCAAGGAACAGTCAGCCATTTGCTGATCTGTAACGGAAGTGACTGCAAGAAGCACAAGGGCGAAGAGGTAGCCGAAGCGATTGAGGACGAGATTACGAAGCAAGGGGCAGACGCGCTGATACATACAACAGTAACCCGCTGCAACGGAAGATGTTCGGATGCCTGTGTCGTGATCTCTTACCCGGAAGGCGTATGGTACAGGGATGTCACCCCTAAATCTGCTAAAAGCCTGGTGCGCAAGGTGCTGAAGGGAGAACAGCTCGAAGAGAATCTGCTCTATACGTATGAAGAAGGCTTCAAGGCCGCTACCCCTAAGGGTGCCAAAGGTAAGAAGAAGAAATGAACGGGCATTACAATAGATAGAAAAGTCTAAGAGGGGGAAGCGGGATGTTCGTAAGCTTTGGGCCGGGGGATGATGTGCTGCACACAGGGCAGTTCATGCAGGAAGAGGTGGAATATAATCTCATCCATCTGATTGTGGAGAACGGGGAAGCCCTGCGGCTCAGGACAGAGGAGAATGATCTCCTCTTCGCCCATGCCGCCGGGCGTAACTCGTGGTTGTGGTTATCACCGGAGCTGGCTGAAGAGAGGCGCCGTTCCCTTGTCCGGGAGCTGGCGGAAATGCTGGAGGACCGCGAATTGCCGGGGGTTAACGGAACGCTGGAGACGGGGAGGCTGTTCGCCGATGCGTACGGCAAGCTTACCGGCAAGTCTTATCAGGTCCGGATGATGATGGAAGCCTATCACTGCCCGGAGGTGCAGCTGCCGCACGGTGTCAGCGGCAAGCTGCAGCAGGCGGGGCCAGGTGATATCCCGCTCATCGCGGGGTATTTAGCCGGATTCGTGCAGGATTGCTTCGGTACGGAGAGTGCACCGGAGGATCATCTGGACTATGCCGCAGCGGTTACGGCATCCGGCAAGCTCCGTCTGTGGATCGACCGGGACCAGCCGGTGTCTATGGTTAATCTGGCCCATCAGTCTGCCAGGCAAGCGCGGATTAATGAAGTGTTCACTCCGCGTGAGTTCCGCAAGCACGGGTATGCGAGTGCGGCTGTAGCTGCCCTGTGTGCCGAACTGCTCAGTAAGGGCGTGACGCCCATGCTCTACGCCGATGCGGCGAATCCCGATTCCAATAAGGTCTATCAGTCGGTGGGCTTCAAGCGGACCGGAAGTATTGTTGATTTGCGCTTTCAGTAAGACTGTAATTATTAAGTCTATTACAGGGAGGAAGGTCAAAGGATGCTGCAAGGAATGAAAATAATAGTGACCGGTGCTGCTTCAGGTATTGGTAAGGCCATTGTCAGATATAGTCTGGAGGCGGGAGCTGAGGTCATTGGCTGTGACCTGGATGGTCCCCGTCTGGAGGAGTTGAAGCACGCAGCCGCTTCGGATAAGCTCTACACTTACCGGCTGGATGTCGCCAATTACAGCGAGGTGGAGCACTTCTTCTCAGCCCTTCAGCAAGAGCATGCCGATGTGAGCGGGCTGGTCAACAATGCAGGGATCTATCTGGGCCGCAGCCTGCTGGAGTATACGCCGGAGGAGATCAACCGGGTGATGGATATCAATATCAAAGGGTATGTCTACTTCTCCCAGGCCTTCGGACGCATGCTGCTGGAGCAGAAGCAAAAGGGCGTCATCGTCAACATGTCGTCAGTCTCCGGCCAGGAAGGCAGCTCCGATGCAGTATACGGTCTAACGAAGGCTGCTATTCTTGGCTTGACCAAGAGCTGTGCAATGAATTTTGCCCCTTTGATCCGCGTGAATGCAGTGGCTCCGACCATGGCGGACACCCCGATGATGGGACATATCCCCGCCTGGAGGCAGCAGGAATACCGGGAACACCAGTTAAATCCTGAGCCGCTGCTGGCGGAGGATGTTGCCGATACGGTGATTTTTATGCTGAGCAGCAGAGCCAGAGCTTATACAGGAGCCACCTTTGATATTAACAATGGCTGCTATTTGCGTTGAATGTCCCTGATTTGACTTGCAGCTACAGGGTTACTATGCTTATACATAGTGCAAATAATCACACTTAACAGGTAAGAGTTGCAGCTAGGGGGCGGCAGGATATGGATAGACGGCAGGTATGGCCGGATAAATTCAAGAAGTTTTTTCTGAACAACAAGTTTGTGGTGGGTCTGCTGATTGCGCTGCTGGTGGGCTTAACGATACTCGTATTCTCAAAGATTCCGTTT
This sequence comes from Paenibacillus silagei, assembly GCF_017874735.1. Classification (GTDB taxonomy): domain Bacteria; phylum Bacillota; class Bacilli; order Paenibacillales; family Paenibacillaceae; genus Paenibacillus_AQ; species Paenibacillus_AQ silagei. Next base: position 435,303 of record NZ_JAGGLV010000002.1, on the reverse strand, counting down.
GTGTTCAAGCCGCTGTCTGTGCTTCTGCATACGGTGGCAGCGCCGCTGCTGCTCTCAGGGATCGCCTATTATCTGTTGAATCCGCTGGTGGACCGTCTGGAGAAGAGAAGCCGGGTGAAGCGGGCGTATGGCATTGTCATTCTGTATCTGATCATCATGGGGATCATTACCCTGGTTCTGCTTATGGTCATCCCGATCATCCGCACCCAGCTTATGGGCCTGATTGACAACTTCCCCGTCTACAGTGAGCAGATCCAGGAGGAATTCCTCCAGCTTACCGGCAGTGAACTGTTCAATAAGATTCAGTCGAGCGTAGGCACGGACCTTAGTGATATCACCAGCAAGGTGACGACCTGGGCCACAACCTTCCTGAATAATGCTGTCAGCGGCGTAGGCAGCTTCGTTGGAACACTGACCGAAATTGTGCTGGCTGTAGTGACTACGCCATTCATTCTCTTCTATCTCCTGCGCGACGGCAAAAGATTGCCCGACTATCTCATGAGACTCATCCCTACCGCACTGCGGCCGCAGTCCCGGATGGTTATGCAGGAGATGAATAACCAGATCGCATCGTATATCCGCGGCCAGATTATTGTCAGCTGTTGCATCGGAGCACTGCTCTATATCGGGTACCTGATTATCGGGCTGGAGTATTCGCTGGTTCTGGCGATCGTTGCCGCTTGTACGGCTGTAGTTCCTTATCTGGGGCCGGCCATTGCGATTACCCCTGCGCTGATCGTGGCGATGGTTACCTCACCGTTTATGCTGCTGAAGATGGTCATTGTCTGGACCGCGGTTCAACTGATCGAAGGGAAGTTCATCTCGCCGCAGATTATGGGGAAATCGCTGAGGATTCACCCGATTACGATTATTTTTGTGATTATTTTTGCCGGAAAAATGTTCGGTGTACTCGGTATCATACTGGCGGTTCCGGGCTACGCCGTGCTTAAAGTGGTAATGACCCATATCTTCCAGTGGTTCCGCTTCCGCTCCGGGCTCTACAGAGTCATTGAAGAAAAGACTGAGGAATAAAGCGAAAAGGAATGAGTGCAATGTCAGGACAACTGGTGAATACAGCTTATGGGCAACTGAAGGGAGAAGCGGGAAACGGCGTGAACGTGTGGCGCGGCATCCCGTTCGCTGCCCCGCCGCTCGGAGAGCTGCGCTTCCGGGCACCGCAGCCGCCGGAGTCCTGGAGCGGCGTACGGGAGGCCGTCAAGTTCGGACCGGTCAGCCTGCAGCCGGTCAGCACCAGCGGGACGCGGTTCGGTGGGACCACCCCGGTCTACGATGAAGATTGTCTATATCTGAATGTCTGGTCCCCGGCGGTAGCGGAGGCGACCGGGGCGCTGCCGGTGATGGTGTGGATTCACGGCGGCACCTTCGTTACCGGCGCAGGCAGCCAGCCGATGTTCGAGGGCAGCAAACTGGCTGTCTCCGGGAATGTCGTGGTGGTTACTGTGAATTACCGGCTGGGTCCGCTCGGGTTCCTGCATCTGTCTCCGCTGGGCGGAGGGCTGGGCAGTAACCTGGGGCTCCTGGATCAGATTGCTGCCCTGGAATGGGTGCAGCAGAATATCGCTGCATTCGGCGGTGATCCGGCGCGGGTCACGGTCTTCGGTGAATCGGCAGGAAGCATGAGCATTGCCGCGCTTCTGGCGATGCCTGCGGCGAAGGGACTGTTCGCCCGGGCCATTATGGAGAGCGGGGCGGCGCAGACGCTGAATGGGGAGCAGGGCGGGCAGATTGCCGCCGCATTGCTAGCCGAGCTGGGCCTTCAGCCCGGCAGCGATACACAGCTGTTGCATAAGCTCCCGGCCGGAGAGATTATGGAAGCCGCAGGCCGGATGGCCTACAAGCTGTCCGGAGACTCGATGAATATGTTCTTCCAGCCGGTCGTTGAGCAGGGAACCCTGCCGGTTGAGCCGGTACAGGCCATTGCGGCTGGAGCCGCCAGCGGCATTCCCGTGCTGATCGGAACGAATCTGCACGAAGGCAATCTGTTCTTCCGTGAAGGGCAGAAGGCCGATAACTTCGAGCAATCGCTCAAAGCGCTGGAGCAGCTGATGGGAGTGGAAGACCTCTCCGAGCTGACCTCGGATTACAGCCATACCTGGGAAGGACAGGCGGAGGTACTGACCGACCTGTTCTTCTGGGCCAGCTCGATTTCGTTCGCGGAGAAGCAGCAGGGACATGCCCCCGTCTGGATGTACCGATTCGACTGGACGGTGCCCGGGCATCCGCTGCTGGAGAAGGCCATTCACGGAGCGGAGATTCTATATGTCTTCAACAATCTCCCGCTGCTGAAGCAGTATGGCCTGAACGTGACGCCGGACATGGAGGCAGTGGCGGAGGCAATGCAGACCGCCTGGACCGCCTTCGCCCATGGTGGAGATCCGGCAGCGCCGGGACTGGATTGGCCGCAGTACACACCGCAGACGCGGGCAACCATGATATTTGACCAATCCTCGGGCGTGGTGAACGACCTGGACGGGGAGAAGCGCAGACGGATTTTTGAGTATTATACGGGATAAGTTTACAAATGCAGCCCTCGCCGGAGGAAGACCTCCGGGAGGGCTGCTGCTTGTGTGGGGGGCCGGATGTAATCGAAAAACCAAACACAATGGGACTGGGAGCGCCGCATAGGCCAAATGTAATCGAAAAACCGATTACAATGGGCAGGCGCGGGGCGTGTGAGCCAAATGTAATCGAAAAACCGATTACAATGGGCAGGCGCGAGGCGTGTGGACCAAATGTAATCGAAAAACCGACCACAATTGGACTGGGTGCGCCGCGTAGGTCAAATGTAATCGAAAAACCGATTACAATGGGCAGGCGCGGGGTGCGTGAGCCAAATGTAATCGAAAAACCGATTACAATGGGCAGGCGCGGGGCGTGTGGACCAAATGTAATCGAAAAACCGATTACAATGGGCAGGCGCGGGGTGCGTGAGCCAAATGTAATCGAAAAACCGATTACAATGGGCAGGCGCGGGGTGCGTGAGCCAAATGTAATCGAAAAACCGACCACAATGGGACTGGGTGCGCCGCGTAGGCCAAATGTAATCGAAAAACCGATTACAATGGGCAGGCGCGAGGCGTGTGGACCAAATGTAATCGAAAAACCGATTACAATGGGTGAGCGCAGCGGCGTGCGGCCGGATGTATGCGGAAAACCGAATACAATGGGCAAGCGCAGGCACCAGCATCCTCTTACCCCATTAGGATGCTGGTGTTTTCCTTACTTCAACGGAGTGTAGCCCGTCTTCTCAACCAGCTCCTGGCCCTCGGCGGACAGAATCCAGTCCAGGAAGGGCTCAATATTCGGGTTGGTGCTGCCGGCCGTTACGGCATAGAATTCCACGGCGAGCGGGTATTCTCCGCTGCGGATGGTCTCCTTGGAGGGTGGCACCTGATCAATAGCCAGCAGCTTGATCTCATCGCTGGCATTCATCTGTGAGGCGTAGAACAGGAAGCTGAAGCCGAGCGCGTTATTGAAGTTGCGGTAGCTGGCGGTGAGGCTGATAATCCCGCTCATCACATCCGCGACATTCTCCTTCGGGGGAGCCATCAGCTGGCGGTCCTCCATGATTTTTTGCAGCTTGGTCTGGCTGCCGCTGTTTTCTGCACGCTGAAAAGCACGGATAGACGCCTTCTTGCCGCCAACCTCCTTCCAGTTCGTGACGGTGCCGGAATAGATATCCTTAATCTGCTCTACCGTTAAGCTGTCCACCGGATTGCGCTTGTTGACGAAAAAGACGAACGCTTCGCGCCCGATCGGGGTGAGCTTCAGCTCCCGGCCTGCCAGCTTCGCCTCCTTAGTCTGGGCGGCCGAAGGGGCTGCAGCAAAGATGATATCGGCCTGTCCCGTAATGAGCCGCTTGTAGGCCTCGGAGGTGCTGGTACACACAACGAAGTCTGTCCCGTCCTTCTCAATGTAGGGAGTATAGTTACCTTGCGGATACACGGCCTGGGCAAAAGCGGAATACAGCGGATACAGCGCAGTTGCACCATCCAGACGAGGCAATTGCTCCGTAAGCTGATAGGACGCCTTGTGATCGAGGGAAGCAGCTTTGGTATTCGCCTCAAAGGGGGCATAGTCAAACAGCTCGACCTCCGGCTCCCTCACTTCCGCAAGGCTGTTCACATACGCTTGTCTGATTTCATGGCCTGCGGCTGTCAGCACACAGATTCCGGCAAAAGCGGCCAGGATCATCCGCCGTACCTTCCTGCTGAACAGGCCAAAGATGCTGAACACGGAGAGTACAGCCAGCCCTGAAGCGACGACGAGGGCCAGCGGACCATAGAAGAGCATCCCTCCTGTAAAAGCGGCGACAACATAAGCCATAAACCCGAGGATGGCAAGGCCGGCCAGAGCTAGGATGGAATACAGCAGATTGGTCGGAAAGCTTCTTTTCATGATGACCTCCAAATAAAATCTCTATAATGGGTATGATTAATGCTCATACTATAGTGTATCGCAAGCCGCCGTTTCTGCCAAACGAACCAAAACCTGGATACGGTACGCAGATTTGCTTGGCAGAATGATTGTTTTAATGATTATTTAATGAAATATAATGATTATTTTCATAAAAAGCTGGACGAAATGAAGAATCAGAGGTATTCTGGGATTGTGAAAATAATAACAGAATACAAGATTCTCGGGGTAAGGTGAAATTCCTGACCGGCGGTGATGTTCGTGAGAACTAAGCCCGCGACTCGTTACTCTATCACAAGAGGAAGCGACTGATCTGGTGACAATCCAGAGCCGACGGTAAAGTCCGGATGGGAGAGGATCATAAGATAAAGGCAGGCGGGTCTATTCCGTATGTCTTTATTGATAACGCCCCCGATGTTTGTCCTGTTCTCAGGACTCACGGGGGTTTTTGGTCTCTATCGAGGGTTTGTATCGACAAGGAGAATGAAAGATGAGTAATGTATCTGCTTCATCCCAAGGCGTGCGTACCGCACCGGTGCGCAGCGGATTCTGGCTGGTGGTTCTGGGGGCGGCCTTATGGGGAGTTGACCCGCTGTTCCGCATTATTCTGCTGAAATCCCTGACTTCGTCCCAGATTGTACTGCTTGAGCATGTTGTGCTCTTCCTGGTTGCCGCTCCGGTAATGTGGCGCAATCGCGCTGAGCTGAAGGGTGTACGTCTGCGCCAGGCCGCAGCGCTGCTCGTGGTATCGTGGGGCGGCTCAGCCGTAGCGACCATTCTGTTCACCAAGGCCTTATCCAGCGGAGACTTCAATGCCGTGCTGCTGCTCCAGAAGCTTCAGCCCTTGTTCGCCATTGGTCTTGCCGCTGTTATTCTAAAAGAACGCCTGCCGCGCAATTTCGCACCGCTGCTTATTGTTGCGCTGGCCGGGACGTACCTGCTGACCTTCGGCTGGACGATTCCCTTCGGCCATGTGAACAGCTTCATGGGCGTAGGAAGCCTGATGGCGCTGGGCGCTGCTGCTTTGTGGGGCGGCTCTACAGTCATGGGCCGTTATCTGCTGGGCTCAATGAAATATGAGACAGTAACCTCACTGCGCTTCATTCTGGCGCTCCCGTTGCTGTTCGTAATTACAAGTATGGAAGGCGCCCCGTGGCAGATGAGCGGCGGAGTCAGCGGCTCGGCGGCAGTTGCCATTAACCTGCTGCTGCAGGCGCTGCTGCCCGGACTGCTCAGCATGCTGCTCTACTACAAGGGACTGAATACGACCAAGGCTTCGGTAGCAACCCTGGCCGAACTCAGCTTCCCGATGACCGGTATTCTGATTAACTGGGTCGTCTATCAGCAGCTTGTAACCTTGCCGCAGATTGTCGGCTTCGCGCTGATCTGGACGGCGCTGTTCTTCATCTCCAGTCAGCAGAGGGATCAGCTGCAGCCGGCCAAACAGAATTAACTTCATAGCGCTACAGTCTGAGGGGACATACCCCAGGACCTAGCACACCATAGTCAAAGAGGATGTTCCTACACGGCCGCGCCGTCAGGGAACACCCTCTTTGTTGTATAGGCAGACTCGGGGCAGGGGGGCCGCAGCTGGAGTGATTTTATTTCACATATGGAGTGACCTTAATGCTTTTGTACCCAAGCTCCTTAAGCTGCGCTGGTGCGATATACAGTCTGCTTGCCGAATTGAAGCTGTTCACAGGGGTGAGGACTGCGTGATTGCTACCGTTTGTGATTTTATAGATGTAAGCCGCAGAAGGGTCGCCGGTTGCGCTAATGTTCATGACTTCGATCTTCCAGCCGAGGGCCGCTGCAAGCGGCTTCACCGGTATCCACTCTTGTCCGCCCTTAGTGAATATGGTGGATACATCCACACTTTTTCCGTCCAGATTCAGGTTGTGTTCATAGGCTAAGGTGATCGGCATCTCCGTGACAGGCAGCTCTTTCAGCAGCATCCCCTTAGGGAATGTGACTTCCGGTCTTGAAGATGGAGCAGCAGGGAACAAGGCTTTAAGCTCGCGGGCATCCTTGACCAGCCGTGACGATCCGTCCTTCAGATTGTAGATCCATGGGAGGCGTTTGGGCTCTTTTTTGACATATTGCAGCAGTCCCTTCGATAAGTTCCAGTTGTTCAAGGTCCCCCTCAGCAGCTCCTGCCGCTTCCCGGTGGACGGATCGTACGTACTGATCACATTCTGCCTGGCAGCCTCATTATATCCGCTCTCAAGCAGCGTATGCTGGTTGATCCACCGGGCATTGTAGTACCGCTGAGTAGCATAATAGACAGAGACCTTGCCTGTCGCCGTATTTTTCAAATACTGATCACCGAATTTCGCGATATAGCCGTCCGGCTGCCGTTCATAACGGGAACGCTCCAGAACACCCCAGCGGCCATCAGGAGAGAGGACGTATTCGCTTTTGCGCATAATGGACTGGCTCTGCGTATCGTAGACATAGGCTTGCTCCGGATCATCCATCCCCGTCAATTGCAAGTTCCCGCTGTCACTCTTCCGGAAATGTGGAAAAGCCTCCGGCCATTTACTATATGTCCCATCTGGCTGCCGGGCAATGACAGCATTGATGAACTGGTTCCCGTCCAATTGACTCACCGAATACAGCTGGACGTTGCTGTTCTTGCTGGTATAGGAATCGTATACCTCGATCTTCTCGGCTGCATGTGCTGTGAGCGGCGCAGCGAATGCCAGAAGCATCGATACAGAGAGAACCATCCGTAAGGAGTGGTGCAATGCTTGTCTCATATGAACTTCCATCCCTTCTGTGTAAATAACTGTAACTATAGACGGCCCTGAGGCAGGAAAAGTTTCGGTGGTCCTGCGTAAATCACGATGAATTACGGAGGAGAAGAGTAAAAATAAGCCTTTTTTCCCATACTACCCTTATTCTTGCCGTAGGACCGCATCACACCTGAGCTTAAGGAGGCCCGCAGATGAACACTGATTCCCCGGCTACATGCATTTATATCCAGCTTAAGAACCGGGTGACGGTGCCCAAGGGTAAAGGGGTGCTGCTGCGCGATGTCGCTTATCTGATCACTGATCCGCAGTGGCGGGAGCCGCTCTATACACTGCTTGTGCTTCAGCCGAAGGAGAGTGACGGCAATCTGATCCTGATTGATCTGCTGACCGTCATTCCCCGGATTCAGGATGTGTACCCCGATGCGGAGATTCAGCCGATTGGCGAAGGCCGCACCATTGTACAGATTGAAGGTGCGTCTACGGCTGCTAAACCTTCTATAGCCCTGTTCGTGCTGGTCTGGCTGCTGCTGTTCTTCGGCTCGGCGCTGACGATTATGAATTTCCATGCCGATGTCAGCATGCTGGAGGTACAGATCCGGATTGTGGAGATGCTGACCGGCCGCAGGGACGAGCATCCTTATCTGTTTCAGATCGCCTATTCGCTGGGCATCGGGTTTGGGATGGTGATTTTTTTCAATCATTTGTTCAAAAAGAAATGGAACGAGGAGCCGACTCCCCTTGAGGTGGAAATGTTCCTGTATCAGAAGAATATCGATCAATATGTAATCAACGAGGAGTACCGCAAAATGAAACGCCGCAGGGACGAGGCGCCCGGCAGCCGGGAGGGGAGCACATGACCGCACCAATGTCACTCGGACTTCATCTGCTGCTTGGGATTGCCGGGGGAATCGCAGTGGGCGGCGGGGTGATTGCGCTATTCGTAGTGCTGGATATCATCCCCCGGCTGGCGCAGCTTACCTCCTCCTATGACAAGGTTCACTGGTATGAGGGAGCGATGGTCGGCGGTTCCCTGCTGGGGACGGTGAGCGATTTCTGGAACTGGAAAATGGCGGCCGGCCCGCTGATTGAGCTGGGGGTCGGCCTGTTCAACGGCATATTTATCGGCATGCTGGCGGCGGCTCTGACGGAGGTGCTGAATGTCCTGCCGATCCTGGCTAAACGTCTGCATATGACCCATCTGCTGCTTGGTCTCTTAATGGCGATGGTATGCGGCAAGGTAGCGGGGTCGTTGTTCGACTTTTTTGTATATCAACAGTAAAGGGGGCTGGGGAGTGAGGTATATTCACAGCGGTGATCAGATAGAGACGGATCAAAAGAAGGACCGTTCTGCGCAGCAGAAATCGCCGGAGAAAAAGACGCCGGAGCAAGAAGATCAACCGGCTGCGTCCCAGAGCGGCAAGGGTCAGGAGCTGGAGGCGTCGGCGGAGCTGGGCGCGGTGACGGGGCAGAAGCCGCCGGAGCAAAAAGATCAACCGGCTGCATCCCAGAGCGACATAGGACAGGAGCTGGAGGCGTCAGCGGAGCTGGGCGCGGTGACGCGCCCGATTGAAGGCGGGCAGGAGAGCCCGTCGGGCCTGGATGCTCCGCCAGATAGTGGCGGAGACGGGAATGAAGCGGCCCGGGCGGCTAGTCATGGAGAAGCTGGCGGCGGTCAGAGTGCTGCGGCTGGAGAAGGTGAGGATAGCAGCGGTAAGAACGCTGCATCTGGAGATGGCGGGGCTGTCGGCGGGAAAGATGCTGCGGCTACAGATAATGAGGCCAGTCCCGGGGATGATTCCGCATCCGAGAACGGAGACGGTCAGGAATCGTCCGGCGGAGGAATCAAAGGGTTCTTCAGCAGTCTGTTCGGCGACGATGCCGGGCCGGAGGAAGCATCTGCGGAATCCGGTACGGGAGACCAGGCAGCAGACGATTCGCAGCAGGGAATACAAGGTGCAGAAGATTCTGCCTCCGCCGGTTTTGCAGGCCCGGAATCAGCAGATTCCGAAGGTGCGGGTGCACCCGGGCAGACCGGAGCTGCACAGGCAGGGACAGATCATTCAGGAACGGATCATTCAGCTGCGGATTCCGGAGCGGGACAGGGAGCCCATGAAGACGGCAGAGGCCAGTCTCAGGATATGGAAACCTCGGACGAGTTGGGGGCTCAGACGCAGGATAAGAGCCATAAAGGCTTTTTTGCCAGATTATTTGGAGATGATGAAGAGCCTGAGGATCAGGAGGACGGTCAGGAAGCTGGTCAGCCCCAGCAGCCGAAGCAGTCTGCCCCCAAGAAGTCTGCGCCCAAGAAGGCCAAATCGCAGCAGGGAGCGGATTCTGCAAGTAAGTCCAATGACCCTCTGCAGCAAAAACGTGACAATGAACGCTCTGACTCCCTGGAGCAGTCGATTACGTATTGGCAAGGCAACGACAAGATCCCGCAATCCCTGGCGGATGCGAAGAATACACTGACCGAGGTACTTGGGCTGGGCTCCTCCTTCGATATTGTGTTCAGGGAAATGTCCTTCGGCGGGAAAAGTGCGGCGCTGCTCTGCATCAGCGGCTTCGCCAAGGATACGATTATCGATGAAATTCTGAAGCGCCTGACGTATCTGACCCCCGAAAATGTATCGGCAGATGTACTCGCCAGCTTCATGAGTGAATATATTCCCCATGTCCAGGTGGAGAAAGGCGAGCTATTCAGCGAGAGCATCAACAAAGTGTTAGCCGGCATGAGCGTGTTCTTCATTGAAGGCGAATCGCAGGTTATCATCATGGATACCCGTTCGTATCCTTCCCGCAGCCCGGATGAGCCATCGATTGAGCGGGTGGTCCGCGGATCGCGGGACGGCTTCACAGAGACGCTGCTAAGCAACGTGGCTCTGGTTAGAAGACGTATCCGCGACCCTGGGCTGAAGCTGGAGATGCATCAGATTGGACGGCGGACCCGGACAGATGTCTGCTTAGCTTACATCGATGATATCGTGGATAAGACCCAGGTACAGGCCGTTACGGACAAGCTGAAAAGCGTCAATCTCGACGGCATTCCCCTGGCGGACAAGCAGCTGGAGGAAGCGATTGTCGGCGGCGGCTGGAACCCCTATCCGCTGGTCCGTTATTCGGAACGGCCGGATATTGTCGCTTCCCATCTGCTGGAGGGCCGGGTGGTTGTGTTTGTCGATACTTCCCCGAGTGTCATGGTGCTGCCGACGACGTTTTTTGATCTGTGCCAGCATGCGGAAGAGAACCGCCAGACGCCTTTTATGGGAACCTATCTCCGCTGGGTCCGCTTCATCGGGATCTTTGCATCGATGTTCCTGCTTCCGCTGTGGATGCTGATGGTTCTCCATCCGGAACTGAAGCCCGGCATGCTTGATTTCATCGGTCCGCAAAAATCAGCCAATCTCCCGCTCATTGCCCAGTTCCTGATCGTTGAGCTGGGGGTAGACCTGCTGCGGATGGCTGCAGTGCATACACCGACGCCGCTCGGCTCCGCGATGGGGCTGATCGCTGCCATTCTGGTGGGTGATATCGCCGTACAGACCGGGCTGTTTGTCAATGAAGTGGTGCTCTATATGGCGGTGGCTTCTATCGGGATGTTTGCAACGCCGAGCTACGAGCTGGGGCTGGCGAACCGGATTGTCCGGCTTGCGCTGCTGCTGGCGGTGGCTGCTTACGGCATCCCCGGCTTCATGATCGGGACGACGCTGCTGGTGGTGCTGCTGACCACGCACCGTTCGTATAACTCTCCTTACATGTGGCCGTTTATACCATTTAATGCAAAAGCCATGGCGGAGATCCTCCTGCGTCAGCCGGTGCTCAGCTCCAAAACAAGGCCATCCTTCAACAAAACAAGAGATAGCACCCGGATGCCTGAGCATAAGGATGCCCCGCGCAAGTCGTAGGAAAATACAAATCAACTGCAAAAAAGTCCATTCAATGGTGTTCCCTCTGTCTGTTATACTGAATATACTGAACAGCCCCGCAATAAGCCGGATCTGTATTCTGAGCATCTGTTTCAGGAACGCATCGGGGCCCCAAATCATATACTAGACAGGGTGGAACGGATGATTCCACAGAAATTGGAGGACTGCGCAATGTTTTTACACGGGACGAGCCGAATCAATGATGCAGGGCATTTGGAGATCGGCGGATGTGATGTAACCGAATTGAAGGCGGAGTATGGGACACCGCTATATATAGTGGACGAGCAATTGGTCCGCCGCCGCTGCCGCGAGTATATGGAGGCGTTCACAGCTTCCGGTCTCGGGTTCCAGGTGGCTTATGCCAGCAAGGCGTTCTCGACAATGGCGATGTGCCGGCTTGCGGATGAGGAAGGCCTGTCGCTGGACGTGGTCTCCGATGGAGAGCTGTATACTGCGCTGCAAGCCGGTTTCCCGGCGGAACGCATTCATTTCCACGGCAATAATAAGACACCGGATGAGATTGAGATGGCGATCGATGCAGGGATTGGCTGCTTTGTCGCCGATAATCTGGTGGAGCTCCGTCTGCTTCAGTCCATTGCCGCCCGCAGAGAAGTGACTGTTAATATTCTGCTGCGCGTTACGCCTGGAGTGGAAGCCCATGCCCACCATGCCTACGCATCGACAGGACAGACCGACTCCAAATTCGGCTTTGATATCGGCAACGGCTCGGCCCGTGAAGCGGTCAGTCTGGCTGACAGCCTGGCTAATCTGAACCTGCTCGGCGTGCATTCGCATATCGGGTCGCAGATTTTTGAGACCGAGGGCTTCCAGCTTGCCGTTGAACGTATTGCCGAGTTCACCCGTACCGTCAAGGAAGAGCTGGGAATCTCCTTCCCTGTAGTCAACCTGGGTGGAGGCTTTGGAATCCGTTATGTGGACGGCGATACGCCGCTGCAGGTGTCCGAATATGTCGCAGCCATCACAGATGCAGTGAAGACCCACTTCGCCGGCATTAACGATTCGCTGCCGCAGATCTGGGTAGAGCCGGGCCGCAGTATCGTAGGGGATGCCGGAACGACTCTGTACACGGTTGGAACCAGCAAGGAAATTCCGGGAGTGCGCAAATATGTAGCCGTTGACGGCGGCATGACAGATAATCCGCGTCCGGCCCTGTATGAATCCAAGTACGAAGCGCTGCTGGCAAGCCGTGCGACTGAGCCTAACGTGGAGAAGGTATCCATCGCCGGCAAATGCTGCGAGAGCGGCGATATGCTGATCTGGGACGTTGAGCTGCCTAAGGTGGAGAGCGGCGATTTGCTGGCTGTGGCCTGCACAGGGGCATACAATTACTCCATGGCCAGCAACTACAACCGTATCCGCCGTCCGGCGGTGGTGTTCGTGCAGAACGGGCAGAGCGATCTGGTTGTACGCCGCGAGTCCCATCAGGACATTGTTGCCAATGATATTGTGCCTGCACGGATTGCCAAACAAGCCGTTACGAAATAAGAAGACTATAGGGTTGTGCTATAGCGGCAGGCGGGAAGACTTCCCGCTTGCTTTGCTTTGTGCCCCGTTTCATAGTAAACTAATAAACGTGTTCTACATCTGTCATTTCGAAAGGGGTCATTTACATATGGCTAAGCAAGCGAAAATTACACTCGAAAACGGCGGCGTCGTGCTGATCGACTTGTTCGATCAGGATGCGCCTAATACAGTAGCAAACTTTGAGAAGCTGGCAAAAGACGGCTTCTACAACGGATTGTTGTTCCACCGCGTGATTCCAGGCTTCGTAGCACAAGGCGGCTGCCCGAACGGAACAGGCACCGGCGGTCCTGGCTACACCATCAACTGCGAGATTAACCCGAACAAGCACGAGCGCGGCTCCCTGGCTATGGCCCATGCCGGCAAGAACACAGGCGGAAGCCAGTTCTATATCGCTTACGCTCCACAGCCGCACCTTGACGGAGTACACACAGTATTCGGTAAAGTGGTTGAAGGCATGGATCTGGTTGACGCTTTCAAAGGCCGCGACAAGATGACGACCGTTGAAATTGTAGAAGCTTAATACTAGCATTCTGTAGACGCTATTGGGGGAGGTTCTTCTCTTCCACAGGCATCGCCGAAGCACCCGGCTGGGTAATCCAGCCGGGTGCTTTTTGCCGTACGGAGAATTGTACGAATATTAGTTGGATTTCCTCCACTTGCTCAGGAGCTGAGGAAAGCTTGTCAGGAAACAGTTGGAAAAACAGCACTTAAAATGCTGCAAATCGAACAGAGTGGAGTGAATACACGAAATTAAATGACGTTTATCCAATTAATTTCCTCGAAAGCTCCAAATCATCCGAAACAAGATACGTTATTCCAACTAATATGCTCCTGAATCCGCCGAAAGTCGGCACGAGGCGGGAATGAGGAGCACAAGTGCCCCTGAATCCGCCGAAAGTCGGCACGAGGCGGGAATGAGGAGCACAAGTGCCCCTGAATCCGCAGAAAGTGGGCGCGAGGCAGGAATGAGGAGCACAAGTGCCCCTGAATTCGCAGAAAGTGGGCGCGAGGCAGGAATGAGGAGCACAAGTGCCCCTGAATCCGCCGAAAGTCGGCACGAGGCAGGAATGAGGAGCACAAGTGCCCCTGAATCCGCAGAAAGTCGGCGCGAGACGGGAATGAGGAGCACAAGTGCCCCTGAATCCATCCCCTCCGTTTACCGGCCAAGTTTCCGGCTGGCTGCGGCACGGCGGGCGGTGTACAGCTCCGGCAGCTTGAAGAAGATCAGGAACATCAGGAGGAAGATGACGAAGGCGAAGGCTTCTTCAACCAGCAGATAGTATGGATAAGAGCCGAAATAGTCCAGTACCGAGAACGTGCTGGGCTTGTGCATCAGGAACATATAGTTGGAGTCCAGCAGCACATTGGCGGCGTAGACGCACGCGGCGACAAGGTTCAGGCAGAGCATGGTGAAGAACAGCGAGCGCCAGGTGGGCTTATATCCTTCGACCCAGGTCATGTACAGGGATGCAAGTATGATCGACCCGTGGGCGATGAAGAACAGCAGGAAGCGGAAATGCGGAAACGGATAGACCAGATTAGGGGTAAGCAGGGCAATGAATGCACCGCCGATTCCGGCAAAATATAGAAAGCTGTACAGCAGTCTGCTGCGCGTGAGCAGCATCACGACTGACAGGAGCAGGGTAATTCCGCATAGTTCCAGCGGCAGGGAGGAGCTTCGGCTCCAGCTGTCATGGGACAGATACCAGACATGCAGGCCTCCCTCAGAAGCAGCCAGCAGCAGGATCAGCAGCAGGCGTACGCCTAATCGCAGGCCGGACCGGCTGCGGAGGGCGAAGCGGGCCCCAAAGAGCGCCAGGCAGCATAGAGCAATAATAGCCAGGGCAACGAGATGGGAGACGGAGAGCATGACGAAATCACTGTCACGGGCACGGTCCCAGAATAAAGTTCGGTTCACTTGGAATCTCTCCTTGAATCCTGAATTAAGGGTTTCATAATAATTTCTTTAATTTTAACCCATTTCTGATTCTAAAGTTCTACTCTTAGGTGATATAAGTATATATCGTCTGTAGTGGGCAGAAAAGTCAGGTTTACTAGTTTATTTACATAAGATGGACTCTTAGCCCGTATACATAACGAAACTTCAGGTGGAGTGTGTCCTTACCGGTGCGTTCAGCAGCCATCTTTTTAGCAGGTATGCTTCAAATCATTCAATCGAAAGAACGGGGGCTTATGGGAAATGGTGAAAAAAAGAACAAGCCTGGCAGTAGTCCTGGTCATGTTATTTGTGCAATTGGTCTCAGGGCTGGGCTTCACCCGGCAGGCTACAGCGGCGGCCATTGAACAGGACCGGGACATTATTACGAGCGTATCCATGGCGGTATATGGTCCGGATGGACAGACGGTGACAGGCAGTGTGTATGATGTGGATTCCACCGTGAGGCTGGACTATACTTGGTCGCTTCCTAACGGCCACGGCTATAGCCAGGGAGATACTTTTGCTTTCCAGCTTCCCGAGCAGTTCCAGCTCTTCAATGACATTCAGGGCGGACTGGAATCGGACGATGGGACGGTAGGCACATTCACAGTCAGCCAGGCTACCCATCAGGTAGTGATGACGTTCAATGATTACATCGAGAGTCATGCCAATGTGCAGGGGACCTTACGTATTAATACCCAATTTGATAAAAAAGTGATCAGCGGCAGCACCGTCCAGCAGATTCTGTTCCCGGTGAACGGCGGAGTCCAAACGGTTACGGTATCGTTCAAGCCCACTGTAGGCTCGACGATTACCAAGAAGGGAATCTCCAGCGGCTTCAACGCGGATCATATTGACTGGACCGTCGATGTGAACAAAAGACTGGAGCCGGTAAGCGGCGCTGCTGTGACCGACCCGATTCCTGCCGGGCTGGCACTGGACAGCACGGTTACACTTGCCGTCTACCAGCTGAATGTTCAGCTTGACGGCACAGCTACGCAAGGCCAGCTGGTAGACAGCAGCAAATATACTGCCGGTGTCTCCGGCGGGACGCTGAAGCTTCAGTTCACGGACCCTGTGATTACAGGGGCATACCGTATCGCTTATACCACGCAGGTAGTGAGTGATAACTTGTCCAGCTTCACCAACCAGGCAACCTTCACAGGGGACGGCCGTAATCCGGTAAGCGCATCGGATACAGTAGTCATTGAACGAGGCGGCAGCCTTAACAAAAAAGTTGTCCGTTATGACTGGGGCACTCAGACCATTAACTGGGCTATCGAATACAACTACAATAACCGGACGATCTCCCCGGAGAACGCGGTGTTGACGGATGTGTTCAACAGCTCCCAGGTGCTCCTGGAGAACTCGGTGCGGATCTATCCGGTTACGCTGAATGCAGCCGGAGAAGCTGCTAAGGGCACGGCTCTGAATGCAGGCAGTGATTACACAGTAACACCAGTTAGCGGCGAATCCGGCAACGGATTCAGACTGGAGTTCAAGAATACGGTGAAATCGGCTTACCTGATCGAATATACGACCAAAGCCGCAGACCGTGTGTTTGGCGATACGAAGATTACCAACACTGTCTCTGACAGTACCTATAGCAGCAACGCTACTCAACTGATCCGGCCTATTATTATCTATAAGAATCTGTCCGGGGTGGATTACAACAAACACACGACAGACTGGAAAATCACGTTCAACGGTGACAATTATCCAATGAACGAAGTAGTGGTTACCGACAGCTTCCCGCAGGGAGGACAGAAGTACATCTCAGGTTCACTGGTGGTCCGTACTCTTTCCGGCACAGTGATCCCTCCATCGGCTTATACCCTGATTGTGAATTCACCGGCACAGCCTAACAAAGGCTTCCAGGTGAAGTTCAACGCACCGGTTACAGGTACTTATACCATTAGTTATCAGACGGAATTCAGCAATGACTGGCTTACCGGCAATACAAATGATTTCATCAACGTGGCCCGGATTGACTGGAAGGACAGCCAGAACAAGCCACAGTGGACTGAAGCCAGCGGGAAGTTCATTCCTAATTCCGAGGTGAAGAACAACGGGTTCAAGTCAGGAACGTATGACGCTTCTGCCAAAGAGCTGACCTGGACCGTAGGTATTAATTACAACAGCAAATCCATTGCTGATCCTGTAGTAACGGATATACTGGGTGATGGTCAGTCCCTTGTACCTGGCTCACTTAAGGTATACAAGATGAATATTGCCAAGGATGGAACGCATAGTCCTGGCGCTGAGGTGGACGGTACTGAGTTCAGCTATAGCGTGGGAAGCCTCAATGAGCTGAGAGTTGATTTTGACAAAGCCATTAATTCGCCTTATTATATCGTGTTCAAGACCAGTCTGGCCGGACAGCTAATTGGAACCAAGGTAGCCAATACAGCGAACCTGCTGGATGGCACGAAGAAGGTATCGAAGGATCTGAAGGCCAGCGTAGATATCCCGCACGGGGATGAATATGTGTTCAAGGACGGCGCGCAGAACGGAGATAAGCTGAACTGGACCATTGCGATCAACCGGACCCAGTCCCATGTAAAAGATGCCGTGATCACCGATGTGCCAAGCACGAATCAGATCCTGCTGCCGGACAGCTTCCAGCTGTACCGTACGGTTACGGCCGTGAACGGCGAAGTGACAAAGAGCGGTCCAGCACTTGTGAAGGATACCGATTACACCTTAACTATCAGCGCCGATGCACAGGGCAGACAATCCTTCGTCTTAAGCTTCCCTGGTGACATCCATTCCGCTTATGTGCTGGAATATCAGTCGCTGATCGTTGCGAACACTGGCGATAAGCTGGTTAACTCTGTGAGCTTCAGCGGCAATAACGTCAAGCTTATCACCAAGGAGACGACCAAGGAGATTATCGTAGGAGTGTCCAGCGGTTCGGGAACAGGCAGCGGCGTCAGAGGGACGCTTAATGTCTTCAAGCTGGAAGCAGGCAATGTTGCAAAACCGCTGGCGGGAGCTACCTATGAGCTATACCGTCTGAACGGAAATGACCGGGTGCTGGTGAATACCCGCACCACTGATGCAGCAGGCATCGCGGCGTTCAACAATCTGTGGCTGGGCAGTTATGTCCTGATTGAAACAATAGCACCGCAGGGCTATGTGCTTGATTCCACCGAGCATCCGGTGACAATCGGCTCATCGGCCGTGCTGAATCTTACCTTGTATAATAAGCTGGCGGAGCAGCCAACGCCGACAGTAGCACCAACGCCGACTGTAACTCCTGTGCCGACTGAGACACCTGTAGAGACTACAGTTCCGACTACAGTTCCATCGCCAGTGCCTACAGATTCTACGGGGCCAGAGGCTACACCTGTTCCGACATCACCTGCTGGAGGTCCGGTATTTACTCCGGTTCCCACACCTGCCGGTACATTCGAACCGGGAGTCATTATCGATGATCCGCAGATTCCTGCAGGACCAGGCTTGCCGGGAACTCCGCAGCCCTCGGCTCCGGCAGCAACTGTGACTCCGGGACCGGTAGCACCTGAAGTGGTGACGCCAATCGACGATAATATCCCGCTGGGCAATCCGGAAGTAGATGTTGAAGACGATCCGGTTCCGCAAGGGACGGTCTCGGGTACAAACGACGGCAGCGGCAGACTGCCGCAGACCGGAGAGAGCAGCCCGCTGCCGATCTACCTGACGGGTGCAGGCCTGATTCTGGGCGGCTTCATCCTCAGCCGGGTATTCCGCAGAACACGCAAGCAGGACTAGGCAGAATTAGAGCAGCTGAATAAGGGTACAGGAGGTACGGGGACGCTCAGCGTTCCCGTACCTTTTTGGAATATATAGTGGCTCTATCGCAAACTATATACCGTTTATACATTTTTCAACTTGCATCTTGCTATACGTATCGCTATAAATGCTATAATAATTTCAAATTCAAAGTTTCGGAGGGATGGTTCGTCATGTGGAAGGAATTCAAAAGCTTCGCCATGAAAGGGAATGTACTTGATCTGGCGGTTGCCGTAATCATTGGAGCGGCATTCGGCAAAATTGTTACCTCGCTGGTGGGAGACATCATTATGCCGCTTATCGGTCTGATCAGTGGAGGGATTGATCTGAAGGAACTTAGCTTTGGCATTGGTGAAGCGGAAGTGAAGTACGGCCTGTTCCTCCAGACCGTAGTCGATTTCTTCATTATTTCCTTCTCCATCTTCATGGTGGTGAAGCTGAGCAGCCGGTTCAGACGTAAGGAGACCGTCAAGGTTGAGGTTGTGGAGACACCTGCCCCGACACCGGATGTGGTCCTGCTCACGGAAATCCGCGATCTGCTGAGAGCGGACAAGCAGCGTGAGACGGGTGTATAAGGGAATTAAGTTACATAAATATAGTAAATTTCCGAAGCACACTTGCATTTCCCGCAGTGAAGTGATAATTTTGTTGTAGGCGTAACTTGGTATTGAACTGAATAGATCAATCCTTCAGGGCAGGGTGTGATTCCCTACCGGCGGTGATGTTGACGGATCTGGCTGAATATTGCTGGTTCCGGTGCTTAGTCCGCTACCCGCTTCGTATGATATAGATACGGACGGTGGACCCGGTGTAATTCCGGGACCGACAGTATAGTCTGGATGGAAGAAGGAGAGATTCACGCGCCGCGCTTGCAACAGGCGGCCGAGCAGCAGTGTTTTCGGAACTTATGTGCGAACTTTCACAATGCCGGAGGTCCGGCGTTTATTTACGCATATTTTCTTTGCTGCGATCACCTCTCGTATATCCCGTCTTGAACTCCTCCTGGAGATTGAGACGGGTTTTTCTGTTTATAGTTTGGTACACATAAAGACTACAGCCTTGGGATAGGAGGCAAGACATGGATAAGATGAACGATGAGTTTTACATGTCCCTTGCGCTGGATATGGCGGAGCGGGCACAGGGCCAGACGGGAATTAATCCTGTGGTCGGCTGCGTAGTTGTGAAGGACGGCGCCATGATCGGGATTGGAACCCATCTGCAGCGCGGAACCGGACACGCCGAGGTGCATGCGCTCAATATGGCAGCCGGTAAAGCGCAAGGGAGTACAGCCTATGTTACGTTGGAGCCTTGCAGTCATTACGGCATTACGCCTCCTTGCAGCCAGCGTCTGATCGATGAAGGGGTGGCGAGAGTGGTTGTCGCCTGTGAGGACCCCAACCCTCAGGTGGCAGGCCGGGGAATAGCGATGCTGCGCGAGCAGGGGATTGATGTTGAAGTAGGTTTGCTGCGGGGCCGGGCGCTGCGGCTGAACGAGAAGTTCATCAAGTATATTTTGACGAAGCAGCCGTTCGTAACCTTGAAGAGCGCCAGCACACTGGACGGCAAAATCGCCACACGGACCGGAGACAGCAAGTGGATCTCGAATGCAGAGGCACGGGAGATCGTACATACCCTGCGTCATCGCCATCAGGGGATTATGGTCGGGGTGAATACGGTGATTGCCGATAACCCTTCGCTGACGACCAGACTGAATGTACCCGGACGGAATCCGGTGCGGATTATCATTGACTCCTCGCTGCGCCTTCCGCTGGACAGCGCTGTGGTCAAGGACGGACTCGCGCCTACGGTGGTTGTGACGACAGAGGCAGCCGATCCTGACCGCAGAGCAGCGCTGCTGGCTGCAGGGTTAGAGGTGATTGCTGCGGGCAGCGGTCCGCGTGTAGATCTGCAGGCGGCTATGGCTGCGCTCGGTGCAATGGAGATTGGGTCCATTCTGCTGGAAGGCGGCGGAACGCTGAATGGGGCGATGCTTGCAGAGGGACTGGTTGACCGGGTGGTCCTCTTCTTCGCTCCGAAGATTGTCGGCGGCGGCGCGCAAGCAGCGGGTACCTTCGACTTCGGGGGTGTGGAGCTGATGCGTGATGCCATCCAGCTTGAAGGATTGGAAGTGGAAGTGCTCGGGGATAATGTGTGTATCAGCGGCACCCCGGTTCCTCAGCAGTAACCGAATATTCAGGAAGGAGGGATGGTATGTTTACCGGCTTAATTGAAGAGGTGGGAGTTCTGCGCAGCGTCACCAGCGGCGGGGAGATGATGGTGCTGAATATCGGCGCCTCGCTTATCATGGGAGATCTCAAGATCGGCGACAGTGTGGCGGTCAATGGAGTCTGTCTCACGGCAACCTCACTCGGGGACCATCATTTCACCGTTGACGTCATGCCCGAGACTTACCGCAACAGTACACTCAAGGAGCTGCGCACCGGGTCCAAAATGAATCTGGAACGTGCCATGGCTGCCGGCGGACGCTTCGGAGGGCATATTGTCCAGGGGCATGTGGATGGAACCGCTGAGATCCGCAGCGTCAGGCGCGATCAGAATGCAGTGGTGTTCGAGATTGCCCCGGACCGCAAATCCCTGTTCAAATTCATCATTCCCAAAGGCTCCATTACGATAGACGGCATCAGCCTTACGGTTGTGAGGACGGAAGCCGCAACCTTCAACGTGTCGATTATCCCGCACACGCTGGGAGAGACGGTGCTGGCCCACAAGCGGGCAGGAGACCGGGTGAATATCGAATGTGATGTGCTCGGTAAATACGTGGACCATCTGCTCCATTACGGTTCGCGTGCAAGCAATGAAGATGATGGGGGAAGCTCGAAGATCAGCCATGATTTTTTGGCGGCCAACGGGTTCGTATAATCTATAGATCAGGCATACGGCAAGCGTATAGCCATTAGGAGGACGGAAATATGAGCCAGCAAGCTGATAAGGACAGTGTTCTAGACCCGATTGAAGATGCGATCTACGACTTAATGCGCGGTAAGGTCGTTATCGTTGTAGATGATGAAGACCGTGAGAATGAAGGAGACTTCGTCGCTCTGGCGGAACGGGCTACCCCGGAAGTGATTAACTTCATGATTACTGAAGGACGCGGCCTGGTCTGCGTACCGATTACGGCAGAGCGTGCAGAGGAGCTGGACCTGCATCCGATGGTGTCCCAGAATACCGATAATCATGGTACGGCGTTCACGGTATCTATTGACTACGCGGATACGACTACCGGCATCTCGGCCGGTGAACGCTCCCAGACGATTAAGGCCATGCTAGACCCGAAGGCGAAGCCGGCCGACTTCCGCAGACCGGGGCATATGTTCCCGCTGATCGCCAAAAAAGGCGGAGTCCTGCGGCGTTCCGGGCACACGGAGGCTGCTGTTGATCTGGCCCGCATGTGCGGGGCTTATCCGGCAGGTGTCATCTGTGAAGTGGTGAAGGTGGACGGTACGATGGCCCGCCTGCCTGACCTGATTGAGATCGCTAAGAAGCATGACCTTAAGCTGATCAGCATCAAGGACCTCATTCACTACCGTAACGAGAAGGAGCATCTGGTTACCCGTGAGGTAGCAGTGAATCTGCCGACGGATTTCGGTGATTTCCAGACCATTGCCTATACGAATGAGGTGGACGACAAGGAGCACGTTGCCCTGGTTAAAGGCGATATCTCCGGGGATGAGCCGGTACTCGTACGTGTGCATTCCGAGTGCCTGACCGGCGATGTGTTCCATTCGCACCGCTGTGACTGCGGTCCGCAGTTCGAAGCGGCGCTGCGCCAGATTGAAGAAGCCGGCAGAGGTGTACTCCTCTATATGCGCCAGGAGGGCCGGGGCATTGGCCTGATCAACAAGCTGCGCGCCTACAAGCTGCAGGAAGAAGGGCTGGATACTGTGGATGCCAACCTGAAGCTGGGCTTCGCGGCGGATCTGCGGGATTATGGCATCGGGGCACAGATTCTTAAGGATCTTGGCATCCGCCAGATCCGGCTGCTGACCAACAACCCGCGCAAGATCAAGGGGCTGGAAGGCTATGGCCTTGAGGTGGTGGAGCGCGTAGCGATCCAGATGCCGGAGAACAAGGACAATACCAATTATCTTCATACGAAGCAGGCGAAGCTTGGGCATCTGCTGAATTTTGACAAGATCGAACAGAATGAGAATACCAAAATTTAATCATAGATTACCTATCCTATACACGAAGGGTTGATGAGTAGTATGCCGAATTATTTTGAAGGACATTTAGTATCTGAGGGCTTGAAATATGGGGTTGTCGTAGGACGTTTCAATGAGTTCATTACCAGCAAGCTGCTCTCCGGGGCACTCGATGCCTTCAAGCGCCATGGGGTTGCCGATGATGAAGTGGATGTGGCCTGGGTACCGGGCGTATTCGAAATTCCGCTGATTGCCCAAAAAATGGCCGAAAGCGGCAAATATGACGCCGTTATCACGCTGGGTACAGTCATTCGCGGATCTACAACACACTATGATTATGTGTGCAACGAGGTGGCCAAAGGTGTGGCGGCGATTAATCTTAAGACGGGTGTTCCGACTATTTTCGGTGTGGTTACGACGGAGAATATTGAACAGGCTATTGAGCGCTCAGGAACCAAGGCCGGCAATAAAGGCTGGGATGCAGCGACTGCCGCGATCGAAATGGCTAACCTGAATAAGATGTTCAAATAATACACCTCTTGACGAAAGAGCGTAAATCGTGCTTATTTATAGGTATGAGAAGAAAGCATGAAAATAGATCTTTCTACTTGTGTAGCGTCCTTGCGGCGCTGCACTTTACTTTTTTTGGGCTGGAGGAAACCGCGTGACTGTATTGTACAAGCTGGAGACGTTCGAAGGTCCGCTCGATCTGCTCTTGCATCTGATTGACAAGGCGGAAATCGACATCCAGGACATTCCGGTCAGCGAGATCACCGAGCAGTATATGGAATTCCTACAGGGAATGAAGGAGCTGGAGCTGGATATCACCAGTGAATTTCTGGTGATGGCGGCCACTCTCCTGTCGATTAAGAGCAAAATGCTGCTGCCGAAGCCGCCCGTCATTGAAATCGAGGATTTCGATTATTATGAGGATGACGGCTATGATCCGCGCGCGGAGCTGGTGCAGCGCCTGATTGAATACCGTAAGTTCAAGAGCATCGCGGTGCAGCTGCTGGATATGGAGAGCGAGCGCAGCCTGATTTTTACGAAAGAGCCTGAGGATCTGGGCCCCTTCGTTCCTGCGCAGACGGACAATACACTGAAGGGTCTGCATACCGCCGATCTGATCGCTGCGTTCCGCAAGGCGCTAAGCAAGGCTGCCCGGCGCACCTCGTACCAGCGGATTACCCGGGATGAGATCTCGGTAAAAGACCGTATCAGTGATGTATCCGAAGCGCTTCAGCGCAAAGGGATCGGCGGCAGAATGCGCTTCTCTTCCCTGCTGCATGAGGAGATGGACCGGCATGAGATTGTGACCACCTTCCTGGCCATCCTGGAGCTGATGAAGATGAAGGCCATTTACTGCTACCAGGAGAAATTATTTGAGGATATTGTGATGGAGTGGAGAGGAGGAGAGGATGTCAGTGGACTACAACACGCTGAAATCAATTATTGAAGGCCTGCTGTTTCTCTCAGGGGATGAAGGCCTGTCGGTCCGGCAGATTGCCGAGATTACCGAGCAGCGGCCTGATCTGGCTACAAGAGCGCTGGATGACTTAAGAGAGGATTACCACTCGCAGAGCCGTGGCCTTCAGGTGGTCCAGATTGCCGGGAATTACCGGCTGGCGACACTCCCGGAGCATGCGCAGTATTTCGAACGTCTGGCGTATTCGCCCTCCAGGTCGTCCCTGTCCCAGGCGGCGCTGGAGACACTTGCCATTGTGGCTTACCGCCAGCCGATCACGAGAGTGGAGATTGAGGAGATCCGGGGCGTCAAATCCGAACGGGCCATCCACACGCTGGGCAACAAGGATCTGATCCACGAGGTGGGCCGGGCGGAGGCTGTCGGGCGTCCGATTCTGTATGGCACGACCAAGTCCTTCCTGGACAGCTTCGGGCTGGCCAGCCTGAAGGAGCTGCCGGAGCCGTCAAGCTTCGATACCTCCGAGGGCCTGGAAGAGGAGACCCAGCTGCTGTTCAGCAAGCTGGACAGCCAGATGACCTTCGATGAAGTAGAATAACCGCAGCGGACCCGCCGCTGTTCTTGAGATGCCGTTGTCCCTTCGGGGACAGCGGCATTTTTTCAAAATATAAGACTTTATATTTGCACATGATAAAGTATCCTTCTATTTCTCGCTGAAACGGTACCGTCCTTTAAAAGGACGGCAAATCCGTTTCCACTTGTGAAAAATGGAGAAGTTTGCGAAATCACCGAATGTTATCCAGCCGTAATTGCCATACTAATCCAGAGGCTCCATGTTTATTATTCTAAAGTCTGCTTGGAGGTTAACCGTGTGACGTTATGGCTGGCAATACCCTTAATCCTGCTGCTGCTCGTAGTTCTGCTGTTCCTGCTGGTTCTGGCGTCATCGATTCATTTTCACTTTCGTGTCCGCAGGCTGGGTAAGGATGACCGCATCGAATTCGACATCAAAGCTGTATATGGTCTCGTTAAATTTCATTATGAGGTGCCTGCGCTGGTCTTCCAGAGCCTTGAACAGGGAATTAAGCTCAAGGTGGAGACAAGCGGAATCGCACCGGTGAAGCTGGATAGCGAGAAGGAAGGGCAGGTCGATAAAGAATCTGTGACGCAATGGCTAAAGGATATACGCACTGCGTTACATGCCACCCGCGGTCTGAAAAAATGGCTTAAAGATACCCTGTCACATATTCAGATCACCAAGCTGGACTGGTCCACGGACTTCTCTCTTGGGGAGGCTGCAACGACTGCCACGGCGGTGGGGGCCTTATGGGGACTGAAGTGGACGATGATTCGCGTACTCTCCCGCATGGTCAGACTGGTGCATAAGCCGGGAATATTTGTGGCACCTGTCTTCCGGGATCAGCCGTCTTTTGCAACGGAAGCCGTCTGTAGCGGCAAGCTGTCCGCCGGATATGCGCTCTATGCGGGGCTTCTCCTGCTGCGGCGTGTGTCGAAGGTGGAAGGCGGTCTGGGCCGGTGGAAGAGATTGCTCAGCCGTGAACGTTCCTAAATAATCTACATACTCCAATCTATAGTGGGCAAGATAAATACTGCAGGTACATTTATATACACACGAGGAGGAGACAAACAATGTCAGATCATCCGATTCAAGGTCTCATGCAGACCGCAATGGAAAATATTAAAGGCATGGTTGATGTAAATACAATTGTAGGAGATCCGGTTGAAACGCCCGATGGCACCGTCATTCTGCCGATTAGCAAGGTGACGTTCGGCTTCGCAGCCGGCGGTAGTGATTTCAGGGTGGAGGATGATGGTCCGGGCGTGAACAGCAGCGGGTCCGGTGTCAAAATGCTACCCTTCGGGGGCGGCAGCGGGGGCGGCGTGTCTATTCGTCCAATCGCTTTTCTGGTCGTTGGCAGAGAAGGGGTACATATTGTGCCGCTGGATAATCAGACCCATCTGTTCGAGAAAATTATTGATGCCACGCCTAACCTGCTCGACAAAATTCAGAATATGTTCCAGCCCGGCATGGTTCCCGAAGCTTCAGATATTCCCGGTTCCAAGGTAACCAAAACCGTTGTGGAGACCGGGACCGGCTCGTCTGACCATTCGTCAACACATTAGGATACAGGGAAATGACAAATTAGCAGGGATATCACCTTAGCGGGTGGTATCCCTTTTTTGCCGGATGCTGGAGGATAGGACATACCTGCCCCATGCCCCGCATACACTTGTACAACCAGGCAAGACTGATGAACCGTTGCGTAAGGAACGGATAAGAAGCCGGAGGATGAACATGAAGACACTAACCCGAAAATCTACGCTGTCCTTACTGTTGTGTGTGCTGCTGCTTGCGCTGGTGCCGCTGTCTGCTGTCCGGGCGGAGAACCTTTCGATCTCCACGCATGCGAGGGCGGCGGCGCTGATTGATGTGACATCCGGAAGAATTCTGTATAGCAGCCGCGGAGATGAGCCGATGCTGATTGCCAGTCTGACCAAAATTATGACCGCCCTTGTGGCGATAGAGAACGGCGACATAACGTCGAAGGTCAAGGTCGGCAAAAATGCTTTTGCCAAGGAGGGCTCCTCCCTGTACCTGAAGCTGGGCGAGGAGATGACGCTGAAGGATATGCTGTACGGGCTGATGCTGCGCTCCGGCAATGATGCGGCAACGGCAATTGCCGAGCATGTCGGCGGTTCGGAGCAGGGGTTCGTCTACCTGATGAACGCCAAGGCGCAGGAGCTGAATTTAAAAAATACGCATTTTGCCAATCCGCATGGATTAGATGCAGAAGGCCACTTTTCCAGCGCGAATGATCTGGCCGTATTGACCGCATATGCGATGCATAACCCGGTATTCAAGGAGATCGTAGCCACCAAAGAGAAGACGGCGGACAATCCCTACGAGAAATGGGACTATAAATGGAGCAACAAGAATAAGATGCTGCGCCTCTACGAAGGAGCGGACGGGGTGAAGACGGGGTATACCAAAAAAGCGCTGCGCTGCCTGGTTAGCTCCGCTACAAGGGACGGGCAGCAGCTCGTGGCGGTTACGCTGAACGACGGCAATGACTGGAACGACCATGCCTCACTGCTGGACTTCGGCTTCAACCACTACCCGCTGAAGACGCTGGTCGGTCGGGGCGAGGCCGTCAAAGGCTACAGTCTGGTGACCGGCAAGGCCTTCGCATATCCGCTTGGTCAGGGGGAGGAAGCAAGGCTCGTCAACAAGCTGGTGCTTAGTCCAGATCCGCAGGCCTCTGCGGGTGGCAATGCTGCGGGTACGGGGAGTACAGCTGCAGGCTCCAGTGTAAGTGCAGGTGCGGGCAGGGCCAGCGCGAATACCAACGGGAGTGAGGGCGATGTTAACTTCGGGCTCAGGGGTGTGATTATTTTGCAGCTGGGAGATAAGGAGATTGGGCGGGTACCGGTGTACACGCCTGGCCAGCTCCCGCCGGAGACCTCACCGTATGAGAAAAAATATAACGCTGCGAGCGCCTCCGCCTATCCGGCGGGCAACTGGCTGCAGGCCTTCGGCAGTGCGCTGCGTGCGTTGTTCCGCACGGGGGAATAACGGGTAGATAGACAAACAGTATTCAGAATGAACCGGGGGAGGGGTAGGTATGTTAAATGGAATCTGGCTCGGAATGATCCTGATCGGATTTGGCTTTGCGGCAGTTAACGGACGGATGAACGAGTTCACCGCCGCCGTATTCGATGGCGCGAAGAGCGGGGTGACCGTCAGCTTCGGACTGATCAGTGTGCTGGTGTTCTGGCTGGGCATTATGCGGATTGCGGAGGATGCCGACCTGCTGAAGAAAATCTCCAAAGTGCTGGGTCCGATAGTCTCCTTTCTGTTCCCGGATGTGCCCAAAGGGCATCCCGCGATCGGCTACATTCTCTCCAATATGAGCGCCAACCTACTGGGGCTGGGGAATGCTGCCACTCCGATGGGCATCAAGGCGATGCAGGAGCTGCAGACGCTGAACCCGGATAAGGAGACCGCAACGCCGGCCATGTGTACGCTGCTTGCGCTGAACACTGCCAGCATCACTCTAATTCCGGCGACTCTGATCGCGATCCGGCTGAATTACGGATCGGCGGACCCGGCGGCCATCGTCGGGACCACCCTGGCGGCGACGGCAGTGGCTACCCTGGCGGCGATTGCTGCGGACAGGCTGTTCCGCCGCCTCACCCTGCTCCGCAGGCCGCCCGGACCGCCGCCGGTCCTGAACGCCGGTACCGGCCCGGCAAACGGGAGCGGGGCGCTCCCACATTCTTCGGTGAAAGGGTGACCGTCCGTGTTACAACTGATCAGTCTGATCTCTGCCTGGGCGATTCCGGTCATGGTTACCTTTATTCCGCTGTATGCCTTCACGCGCAAGGTTCCGGTCTATGAATCTTTCGTGGAGGGGGCGAAGGACGGCTTCGGTACCGCCATTGCCATTATCCCCCATCTGGTCGGCATGCTGGTGGCGATCAGTGTGTTCCGCGCGTCCGGTGCGCTGGACTTCCTGATGGGCTTTGTAAGCCCTCTGATGGAGGGACTGGGTATTCCGTCAGAGGTGCTTCCACTCGGTCTCCTGCGCCCGCTGACGGGCACTGGATCACTCGCCTATACTACAGACCTGATCCGCGTCCACGGCCCGGACTCTCTCATCGGTATGATCGCTTCTACTATACAGGGCAGCACGGACACCACTCTGTATGTGCTGACTGTCTATTTCGGCGCTGTTGGCATCCGTAACGGCCGCTATGCCTTGAAGGTGGGCCTTTTCTCGGACGTCGTCGGCTTTATTGCGGCGATTGCCGTTTGTCTGCTGGTGTTCGGGTAGCGGGGCAGGAGCAGAAGGTAGATGGATAAGTGGATGGATGGGTGGGTGGATAGGTGGATTTCCTCCACCTGCTGCTAGACGAATAAGCATCATGGAGACAACAGTTGGAAAAATGCTGCTTAATTAAACATATTCTCGCCAAAGTAGTGAAATTAAACAAATTAAATGCCCTTTTTCCACTTGCTTCAGACAATTTCCCCGAAACTCATAAATTACGATACGTTTTTCCAATTGTTTGCCTTCAGGAGATTCCAACAAAAGTCGGCCAGATGAGCGAATGAAGGGTATTAATGCACCTGATTATTCCAGGCAGACCCCCAGAACCCAAGGCGGGTCCCAGAAGGTTGAAGGTCCCAAGCACTGCCCCGCAGCCGGTGGTGGTGGTGTGGTGGTCCCCAAGCGCTGCCCCGCAGCCGCTTGCCGCTTCCCTACAGTCCTCACCCCCTCGCGGGAGGTGAGGACTGTTTGTTATTAGGTTTGCCCCCGTGCGTTGATGGAGTAACGGAGAGGAATTTTGGAACTGTAGGAGCGCTAGCGTCCGCCTTTAAAGTTGGATTTCTACTGCCGCAGGGCAGTCTAATCAAAGAAATCCAACTTTAACAGCGGCCGGAAGTCCAAACATTCCTTGGAGTTACGATTAGTCAACGCTTTTAATTAACAAATTTTAATTAACAAACAGTCCTCACCGCCCGCCCCCCCACTTCATATGCTATTTCAGCAATACGGAGGGAGGACGACAAAGGGTGGACTACAAAGGCTTTATACTGCATCATTCCCGCTGTCCGTCTATTAACGGCAAAGGCTTCGACTTCTGGGTCGGGCTGAACGGCTCGGTCTATGCGGCGCCGCTGCTGACAGACCCGGAGCATATTCATATTTGCCTCGAGGGCAACTATGGGGAAGCGGAGCAGCTGCCACAGCTTCCGGAGCGCCAGCAGCAGCTGTTTGCGGCGGGGAAGCTGATACTGGAGCTGTCCGGGCGCTATGAAATGTCGCCGCTTACGGTGGAGCCGCATAGTGAAACTTGCCCCGGCGCATTTTTTCCGTGGAATGATCTTGTGATTTATGCCTCTGATGGTTATCATTAACCTGAGGTGAGTAGTCGAAAATGGAAAGATTACAGAAAATATTGGCGCAAGCAGGTGTTGCGTCCAGACGCAAATGTGAAGAAATGATTTTGGCCGGTAAAGTGGAAGTCAACGGGGAACTCGTAACTACGCTTGGCACGAAGGCGGACCCCGCAACCGATATTATTAAAGTCTCGGGCAGACTGATCCGGGGCGAGAATAAAATCTATATTATGTTCAACAAGCCCAAAGGTGTAATTACAAGCGCCTCGGATGACAAGGGCCGCAAGGTAGTAACAGATTACCTGAAAGGAATCACAGAGCGCGTATACCCTGTAGGCCGCTTGGACTACGATACGGAAGGGCTGCTGCTGCTGACGAATGACGGTGAGTTTGCCAACCTGCTCACGCATCCGAAGCATCATGTGCCGAAGACGTATCTGGCTACGGTCAAGGGTGTGCCGCATGGCACAGCGCTGGACAAGCTGAAAGCCGGCATTAAGCTGGAAGATGGCATGACCGCTCCAGCGGAAGTCGAATACAAGGATATTGATGAAGCCAATAAAGAAGCGGTAATCAGCATCACCATCCATGAAGGCCGCAACCGCCAGGTCCGGCGGATGTTCGAGGCCGTGTCGCATCCGGTTATCCGTCTGAAGCGGATTTCCTTCGGGGATATCCTGCTCCAGAATCTCAAGCGCGGCTCTTACCGCCATTTGACCAAGGATGAGATCAATCATCTGCAGCAAATTGCCAAAGCGGGAATGCTTCGGGATAATCAGACACGCAAAGACACATAAAGTTCACAATTTCCCCTCCTAAAACTGTGACAATATTCGTTATAATGTTCATAGGATGTTCACACCTTACAACTAAAGTAATGAGTTGCGTCACAGAAGGGGGTACCCCTGTATGGGCAAAGCCAGGAAGCCAATCCAAATCGTGATACTATTTCTAATCGTTCTGCTTGGGGGTTATGCCATCAGCTCCTCTGTGTTCGGGGGAGACGGCAAGCCTCAAGAAGGCGGGAAAGCGCCAAATTTTGAATTGCTTGGGCTGGACGGTGCGACCCATACGCTGGAGGAATTCAGAGGGAAGTCGGTTGTCCTGAACTTCTGGGGCTCCTGGTGCGCACCATGCGTGAAGGAAATGCCTGCCCTCCAGGCACAGTGGGAGAAATGGAAGGACCAGGGTGTCGTGGTGTTGGGCGTGAATGTGGGCGAGGATCAGATGACGGTGGACAATTTCGTGAAGCTCGTGGATATTGATTTTCCGGTTGTGATGGATAAGGGACGCGACGCGGTCCGCAGCTACGGGGTCTCCCCGCTGCCCACTACCTTCTTCATTAATACGAAGGGCAGGGTGGACAGCATTCATATCGGCCAGTTGGATCTGAACTCGCTTGACGAGCAAATCGGGAAGCTGGTGGGACCATGAGTAAGCATGAGCCGCTGATCAGCAACACCAAATGCGAATGTGGTCACCAGAATCCTGTAGGAACGGTTCTCTGTGAAGCCTGCGGCAAGCCGCTGGATGAGAAGGAAGAGAACGCTTCGGGGAACCTGGAGATGCGCTACGATGGGGTGGCCCGCCGTTCACAGCGGGTAAGCCCGGGAGTGATCGACAAGGTCTGGAACTTTTTTTCCTCCGTCAAAATAGCCATCTACCTGATTGTGCTGACGCTGCTGGGTGCGATGCTCGGTACGATATTTCCGCAAGAAAGCACCTTTCTGAATATTGACGCTTCAACCTATTATGAACAAACGTATGGAACAGCCGGGAATATATATTATAGACTCGGCCTTTCGCATACCTATGAATCCTGGTGGTTCGTGACACTGCTGGTTATGATCGGAGCTTCTCTGGTCATCTGCAGCCTGGACCGCGTGCTTCCGCTCTACAAGGCACTAACCCGGCAGAAGATCCGCAAGCACCGCCAGTTCCTTACCCGTCAAAAGCTTACGCTGAATACAGAGGTGGAGGGAGAGCCGGAGGAATGGGTGGCACGGATCGTTCAGCCGCTTAAGAAGAAAGGATACCGCGTGCGGACGGAGGGCGGCGCTTTACTGGCCGAGAAACACCGTTTCAGCCGCTGGGGACCTTATGTAATACATATCGGCCTGATTATATTTTTGCTTGCTGTGCTTGCCAGGGGACTTCCCGGTCTGAATATGGATCAGCATCTTGCCTTCCCGCAGGGAGAGACAGTAAAGATACCGGACACCAGCATGTACCTGAAGAACGAGAAATTCACGGTAGAATTCTATAGTGAAGAAGAGATGCCCGAGGAATTCCGGGGCAAGAAGGTTCTCCCTAAGCTCTATGAGACGAAGGCGGTTCTATATGAATGTACGGCAGACTGCAGCGATCCCTCCAAGGAGCCTCAGCTTGCGGAAGTGGCCAGGCACGACATTCAGGTGAATTCTCCGCTAAGCTACCAAGGAATGAAAGCGTATCAGTTCGACTATGACCTTACGCCTGTGCTGCGTTCCGTGCAGCCTGATCTGGTCAATGCTTCAACCGGCGAGAGCTACGGCAAGTTCAGACTGGATATGAAGAATCCGCAGCGCAGCTTCAAGGCCGGACCTTACACGCTTGAACTGAAGGAGAAGTATATGGATTTCGGATTGAATGAGGAAGGCCGTCCGGTCTCCACCTCCCCTTATCCGAACGCTCCGGCGTTTCTCTTCCTGATCCGTGGTCCGGATCTGCCGGCAGAGGGGCAGCAATATTTCTATTTCCCGAAGCAGGTGGACAAGGAGCGCTTCCAGCAGGAGGCCATCAACGACAAGCTTGGAGGCGGCACCCGGTTTCTGGAGCTTGAGGTGGGCAGTATGACGGATGTGGATTTCTCGGAATCCACCACCTATCTCAATATACGTGTGGACCGGGCGATGCCGTTCGTCTGGATTGGGGCGGCTATTGTCATGCTGGGGCTGATTCTCGGCTTCTATTGGCAGCACAGACGCATCTGGCTGATCGTTGAGGGCGGACAGCTGGTGCTTGGAGGCCATACGAACAAGAACTGGTTCGGCTTCCGCCGTGAGCTCGTTTCTATTCTGGAGCAGGTAGACATGACAGTCGATGACAAATCATTGGACAACGGAGGAGGCATGGCATGAGCTTGCTCGATTTCAGCAGTGACGTCTTTATAGCCGCATTTTTCTTGTACAGCGGTGCCTTCATGTTGTTCACCATTGCCATTATGGGCCGCAAGTGGTCAGGCAGGAAGCCGGAGGAGCATACGGCACGGTGGGGCCGGATCGCTTTTATCACCTCCTCACTCGGGCTGCTCTGCCATCTGGCTTACTTCATTACCCGCTGGATGGGGGCCGGTCATATTCCGGTAAGTAACATGTATGAGTTCATGACTTTCCTATCCATGATGGTGATGGTGGCTTTTACGGTGATCTTCGCCATTTACCGCAAGATGATTCTTGGGGTATTCGCGGTGCCAATCTCCATTGTGGTGATGGCCTATGCAGCGGTATTTCCGCAGGAAGTGCAGCCGCTCATTCCTTCGCTCAAATCGATCTATCTGAATATTCATGTCACGCTTGCTGCGCTCGGCGAGTCCTTCTTCGCGGTAGGCTTTGCTGCCGGACTTATGTATCTGCTGCGGACAGTGAAGTTTGACAGCAAGGAACGCAGTGACCGCAAGCAGCAGCGGCTGGTCGAATTTACTCTGTTCTCGATCATTGTTATAATTGGGTTTCTTGGATCTGTATTTGCCTTCCGCGGTGCGGGCTATGAATCTGTTTTTGTCCGTTCGAACGTTACGATTGACAGCCCCGGGCAGGAAGATAGTACAATAGAGAAAGTGAGTTATAAAATGCCGCCGATTGTGGCACCGTACCATAGCGAAATTGAGAGCTTCCAGCCGTTTCTTGGGCTTCAGAAGCCTTTGTTTCAAGCACCATCCTGGATGAATGGCGTCAATGCAGGGCGCAAGTTCAACACTGTGATCTGGTCACTGCTGTCCGGACTGCTCCTGTACGGGCTTCTTCGGCTGGCCGTGCGTAAGCCGCTAGGGAAGGCTCTTCATCCGGTACTTGATGGAATTGACGAGAATGACCTGGATGAGATTACCTACAGGGCAATCGCCATCGGGTTTCCGATTTTCACACTGGGGGCTTTGATTTTTGCAATGATATGGGCCGAGGTGGCTTGGGGCAGATTTTGGGGGTGGGACCCCAAGGAAGTCTGGGCTCTCGTCACCTGGCTGTTCTACAGTGCGTATCTCCATTTGCGGCTGGCCCGCGGCTGGCAGGGACGCAAATCCGCTTGGCTCGCTGTACTCGGCTTTCTAATCGTAATGTTTACCCTGGTCGGCGTTAACCTGGTTATCGCCGGACTTCATTCATATGCGGGAACGGACTGATAAGCTCAGGCTTCTTTCGGGCATGCGTATGATCCAGGGTGACGTTCTACTGTAATTGATGAAGGGGTTGTTGTGTAAATGGCTGAGCACTTGAATAGAATTCTGGTGGTGGATGACGAAGAACGTATCCGCCGCCTGCTCAAAATGTATCTTGAAAAAGAAGGCTACGAGATTGATGAGGCGGAGGACGGGGAAATCGCCCTGCGCAAAGCAACCGCCAATGACTACGGTCTGATTCTGCTGGATGTGATGCTGCCGGGTATTGACGGGATTGAAGTGCTGACCCGGCTAAGAGGGGTGAAGTCCACACCGGTCCTGATGCTTACCGCTAAGGGTGAGGAGATTAACCGGGTGCAGGGCTTTGAGATGGGGGCAGACGATTATGTCGTCAAGCCATTCAGTCCGCGCGAGGTGATCTACCGGGTCAAGGCGATCATGCGCCGTTCTTCAGCAACGGCATTTTTGTCCAAAGAGAGTAATTCAAGCAACAATATCGTGTTCCCGTTCCTGATTATTGAGCATGATGCACACCGCGTAAGCGCAGGGGGCCAAGAGGTAAGTCTGACGCCCAAGGAATACGAGCTGCTGCATTATCTGGCCATCTCACCGGACAAGGTGTTCTCGCGTGAGGAGCTGCTGAAGGATGTATGGAATTATGAGTTCTTCGGAGATCTGCGCACCGTGGATACCCATGTCAAGCGTCTGCGTGAAAAACTGAATAAGGTATCCCCGGAATCGGCAGCGATGATTACAACGGTATGGGGAGTAGGCTATAAGCTAGAGGTGCCTAAATAAGTGAACTTCTGGAGAAGCCTTGTCGGTAAGCTGTGGATCACGATCATCTTTCTGGTTGCTGTCGTGCTCATTACACTCGGGCTGTTCCTGCTGCCTTACATCGACAGTAATTTCACCAATTCCGGGGCAATCAAGCGCTTGTTCATGTATACATGCATGATCGGGTTCTCTCTGACCACCTTCTTTGCACTGTTCCTGTTCACGAAGATCACCCAGCCGATGCAGCAGGTTATTGAGGCAGCGAATGACATCCGCCGCGGCGAGTATGGAACAAGACTGACCCTGGTCACAAGCGATGAGATCGGCCAGCTCGCCACCTCGTTTAACCACATGGCGGAAGAGCTGGAAGAGAATATACGCAGTCTGAATAATGAAAAAGGGCATTTATCCAGTGTTCTGCGCAGCATGAGCGATGCGGTAATCACCTTCGATATCGAAGGCCGGATCATCCTCACCAATCCGCATGGCCAGACCCTCCTCGAAACCTGGAGTGATCTTGCCTGGGAGGAAGAAGAGGATAACGGCTTACTTCCGAAGGCCTCCGCTTCCAGTGAGGTGCCGCCGCCGCTGCGTCCGCTGTTCTTCAGCACCCTTGAGGGCGGGGGCGATCAACGCTCCAATGTCCATGTCCGGCAGGGGGTATGGTCGGTGCACATGGCACCGCTCTATTCCGAAGATCATCTGCGCGGAGCTGTTGCCGTTCTGCGGGATGTAACCGAAGAGGTACGTCTGGAGAAGATGCGGCGTGATTTCGTGGCCAATGTATCCCATGAGATCCGCACCCCGCTATCCATGATGCAGGGGTACAGTGAAGCACTGCTAGACGGAATGGCTTCCTCTCCGGAGGAGAGCAGTGAGCTGGTTCAGGTCATTCATGATGAATCCTTGCGTATGGGCCGTCTGGTGAAGGATCTGCTGGACCTGGCGCGCATGGAAGCAGGACATACGGATATGCTGAAGGCCAGGGTGGATGTGGGAGAATTGCTGGAGCGGGTATACCGCAAGTTCTCCGTCAGAGCCAAGGAGCGGGATATCATGCTGGAGCTTAAGAAGCCTGAACAGGAACTGCTGCTGGCCGCAGCCGATGAAGACAAGCTGGAGCAGGTGCTGACCAATCTGCTGGATAATGCCTTCCGGCACACTCCGGCGGACCGGAGAATCTCTATTCTGGCAGGCACAGTAGTGCTGGAGGGCAGGAGTCTGGTAGAGATCGCGATCAGAGACCAGGGGGCCGGCATTAACCCCGAGGATCTGCCGTTTATCTTCGAACGCTTCTACAAAGCGGATAAAGCGCGCCTGCGCGGGGAGACGGGCGGTACCGGGCTTGGTCTTGCTATTGTGAAGAATATCGTCGAATCGCATCACGGCAGCATTTATGCCTCCAGCAAGCTGGGAGAAGGCACCACATTTACCCTGCGGCTTCCTGTCGAAAAACAGTAAACCAAGACCATGCATGACAGCGCCTCTGAGAGCAGAGGTGCTTTTTGTTGAAATCACCACATTAATATTGTTCATCGTGAAACATATATTTCAAGCTAAGGCTTGCAGGAGGCTGGGCATTATGATCTTATCCTTGGACCAAGGTACTACCAGCTCACGGGCAATTCTCTTTGATGCAGAGGCAGAAGTGATCTCGCAGGGGCAATATGAGATCCGGCAATCCTTTCCCCGCCCGGGCTGGGTGGAGCATGACCCGGAGCAGATCTGGGAGAGCCAGCTTGCCGCAGCCAGAGA
The DNA here is from genome assembly GCF_017874735.1 of Paenibacillus silagei. Lineage (GTDB taxonomy): Bacteria > Bacillota > Bacilli > Paenibacillales > Paenibacillaceae > Paenibacillus_AQ > Paenibacillus_AQ silagei. Next base: position 398,510 of record NZ_JAGGLV010000002.1, on the reverse strand, counting down.
TGCCATTGCAGCAAGCTCCGTACCGGCTAATCACATCACGGCAATCGGGATTACCAACCAGCGGGAGACTGCACTTATCTGGGATAAAATTACAGGCGAACCGATCTATCCGGCAATTGTCTGGCAGGACCGGCGGACAGCAGACCAATGTGAGGAGCTGAAGTCACGCGGGATGGCCGGAGTTATTGCGGACAAGACGGGGCTTGTCATCGACGCGTATTTCTCGGCGACCAAGCTGGCATGGATTCTGGATCATGTACCGGGAGCAAGAGAGCGTGCGGGCAAGGGAGAGCTCCTGGCGGGAACGATAGACACCTGGCTGATCTGGAAGCTGACCGGGGGTGCGGTACACGCTACAGACGTTACTAATGCTTCAAGAACGATGATGTATAACCTGCATGAGCGCCAGTGGGATGAAGAGCTGATGGACACGCTGCGTATTCCGCCGTCCATTCTGCCGGAGGTGAGGATGTCGGGCGGAGATTTCGGTGTCTGTGACCAGCAGTGGTTCGGTCTGGAGATTCCTATTCGGTCGGTGCTGGGGGACCAGCAGGCAGCGCTCTTTGGTCATACCTGCCTGGAGGCAGGCAGTGCCAAGAACACCTATGGGACAGGCTGCTTCATTCTCATGAATACAGGCACTGAAGCTGTGGCATCCCGTCATGGCCTATTGACCACGGTAGCCTGGGGCATGGGCGATGAGCTCTACTATGCACTGGAAGGCAGTGTCTTCGTGGCAGGAGCGGCTGTGCAGTGGCTGCAGGAGGGGCTGGGGCTAATTGTCACGCCCGCCGACTCGGAAGAGAAGGCCAGCGAGGTGGACGAGAGTGAGGGGGTTGTGGTGGTGCCAGCCTTTACCGGCCTGGGTGCGCCTTACTGGGATATGTATGCGCGGGGCGCCATATTCGGATTGACGCGGGGTACCACCTCCGCACATCTGGTACGGGCCACACTGGAATCACTGGCCTTCCAGTCCCGTGATGTCATCGACGCAATGCAGAAGGATGCCGGCATGCCGCTCACCGACCTGAGGGTAGACGGCGGTGCGGTGCGCAACAATCTGCTGATGCAGTTCCAGGCCGATATTCTGGGCAGCGAAGTGACACGTACAACCTACGCGGAGACTACAGCACTTGGCGCTGCGCTGCTAGCCGGACTTACCTCCGGGGTATGGACCCGTGAGCAGCTGGAGAGCTTCAATACGGCCGAGAAGGTCTTCTCGCCGCAGATGGAGCCGGAGGAGCGGGAACGCAGATACGGTGCCTGGCAGGATGCTGTGTCGCGCACGATGGGCTGGGAGAAGCATGAGGGCAAGCACGAAGGCAGACTTTAGAGCGGAGTAGAGGCATTAAGAACAGAAACGGCCCGCAGGCAGAAACTCTGCTGCGGGCCGTTTTTTACTCTGGAACAGAATGAACAGTAAGATTAGTACTCCATTACAAATGCGACATTCTGCCATCCGGCGCCCACGGTCCAGAACAGGACCTTGTCTCCGCGTTCAAGCTGCCCGGTAGTGACGGCTCTGTGAAGGGCAATGAACGGGCTGCTGGTCGAGGTATAGCCGAACTCATCGCCTATGTAGACTGCGGCCTCAGGGTTAATACCGGTTTTGCCGGAGACGGCCTGGATGTTCGGAAGAGACAGCTGTGAGAAGCAGGCAGCCTTGACCGATTCAGGGGCAATCCCGTTGTTGCTCAGCAGAGTGTTGATTGATTCGGAAGCGGCATCCACACAGATGGAATCATCGAATGGAATGAACTTCACATTGAACTCTCCTGCGGCAACACCGGTGCGTCCGAGCTTAGCCAGGCCTTCTGCCGGGAACAGAGAGTTGCCGTACACACAGGTGTCTGTCTGGTAGATAGAGTCAATGAAGCCGACCGAATGCTCATCGCGCTCCAGAATAACAGCGGCAGCGGCATCACCGAAGTTCGCGTAATATACCGGATCATTCTTGTCCGCATGCGGTGCCACGTAATCGGAGCCGATGACCAGGGCGTGGCGGATTCTCGGGTTCGCCATCATCTGGCGGCTGACCTGCTCAACCGAGGCGGTCATTCCGGCACAGTTGGCATTGCTGTCAATACAGATGGTATGCGAAGCCCCGTTAATCAGGCGGTGAATCATCAATGAGTTCGTAGGAAATATATATTCAGGGGTCTGGCTTGCATAAGCGATCAGGTCAATGTCAGGGCCGGTAAGACCGGTCTTCTCCAGAACATTACTTGCGGCTTCAAAAGCCATTGTCAGGGAATTCTCATCCGGGCTGTCGATGCTGTAGCGGTTTTCACGGCCCAGAGTAGCCAGTAGTCCACGGATATCAATACCTTTGTCATCAAAATGCTGAATGAAAAAGTCATTGCCGATTCTTTTGTCTGGATGGTAGATATCAATGTCCTTAATGCGAATCCCCGCCATAGTACAGACCTCCTAAAGTTTTGTTAGCTATACTTCTCACGAATCTGCTTCTTACAAAACTCTCTTCCAGCATTAGCAGCCGGTTTAATGAATGAACATGTGCGTTTCAAGCGGCTGATTTAGGTTTAAATTGTATTTATTAAGCTTGTACGGTTGAAGTGATCTCCAGATTCTCAAGTCCTGCTTTGCGGCCCAGGCGTGCCAGCTGCATTTTGAGGATCGGGTTATTTTCCAGGGTAAGACTCACTTTCTGGAAGCCGTCAGCCTTGAACATGATGAAGCAGCCTTCAAGCAGCGGTACAACATCAGGAGCGGTTACATTCAGCTTGCGGCAGTCGATCTCTAGTGCATATTCAGCAGGGCTGATCGGGTTAATAGTCTGCTGGTAAGCCTGTATAGATTTGAGCCCGTCCTCGTTAGAGAAGGTTCCCTCCAGCTCAATATTGATTACTTTCTTCGCAGTATCTGTCTTCAAAATAAATTGTCCCATGTTGATCTCTCCCTAAGTGAAATTTCCAATACCTCCAAAACATCATTCCTGCGACTATATTCGACAAAACCGCAATTTGATTTGGGATATTTTGCCTTCATTATAACCAGATCATCCTGAAATACGCAACATAAAAGTCGAAATTTGTAGAATTATGAAGATTTTTCTTTGATCTCCTCCAGGGTATCCAGCAGCACATTAAAGGCCGAAATCACCCGGGGGGCACCGACGCAAGGGGTCAGATGCAGCAGCACGCCCTTGATCTGCTCGACGGTCATGCCAACGCGGAGCGCCATTACATAATGAACCCCCAGCTGTTCATATTGTCCCATCGTAATCAGCGACGAGATCACCGCGATCTCCTTCCAGTCAGAGCCAATCGTGGTCCGCTGAAAAATATCGCCATAGGCATTGCCCATGATATATTCGGCTAATTCCGGAAAATGCTCTTTGATCGGAGCCAGGGCCTTGGCCCCATAATCTCCTGAGAGATCAGTGAAATGATCGAGTCCGCTGTTCATGTTCTTGTTCACGATATGTCCTCCTGATAGTAGGTTAGAAAAGGTGTGCGGATAGGGCCTCCTTACGTAAGATCCAGCGTGCGGTGGGCCGTAGGAGGCATTTCATCACGGTCAGTCAGCAGCTCAATGACAGCTGCCTTGTTAAGTGCCACAGCTTCGCGGATTGCGGCAGCGAACTCCTCCTGCGTCTCACAGCGGAAGCCGGCTGCACCCAGCGATTCGGCGAATTTCACGGCATCCATGGGAACCTCGAAGATCGTACCGTCAATCCGGCCGGTCGTTTTCTCCATACCCTTAAGCGCCATATCCAGCTGCTTATTGTTCACCACAATGAAAATCACCGGAATGTCCTTGCAAACGGCTGTGTTTATTTCAGTTCCGAGCATCATAAAACAGCCGTCACCGGTAATGCAGAAGACAGTCTCTCCGGGAGAAGCTGTCTTGGCGCCGATCGCCATGCCAATTGAATTGCCCATGCAAGCAAAGTAGGCATCGAATATGAAGCTGCCGGGCCTGCGGACATTGAACCATTTCACAGCATTGAACCCGTGGCTGCCGTCATCTACAAACACGCTGCTGTTGTAAGGAATCAAGTCGCTCATCGTGCTCATTACCGAAGCCAGAGAAAGCCCCGCCAGCACGGGCAACTCGTCATTGTAAGCATTGGAGATTGTGATTTCATGCTTGGTGACCGTAGAGGGGTCCAGCTTCTGAAGATACAGTGCCAGGTTGTCCCTTAAGTCCCCGCCGACAGCGATGGTGGATGAGGACAGTATTTTGCCGACAAAGGTTGGATCTACATCGAACTGTATCAGCTGCGGCGGATGATTCTCCGGCTTCAGGTTGCAGATGGTCATGTCGCTCAGGCGGGAGCCCAGAACAATGAACAGGTCGCTGTTGTTCAGCAATTCATCGCCGTGCGAGGAGCCGCCAACGCCGACAGGACCGTGGTAGAGCGGGTGATCATAAGCTATTGCTCCTTTGCCGCCTGGAGAGGTGACTACAGGAATGTTGAAGGTCTCAGCCAGCTGAACCAGTTCCTGATGGGCACCTGAGCGGTTGACGCCTTTACCGGCAATGATCAGCGGCCTAGCGGATTGATTAATCGCCGAGATGACCCGGTCATAGTTCTGATAACTGACTAGTCCCTCGCGTTCCGGCAGAACAATCCGGCATTCCGCGAGCCGCTCTGTCTGCACATCAAACGGAATGCAGAGATGGACTGGGCCTTTTTGGTCACCGAGGGCGATGGATAGGGCATGGTTGAAAATCGTGCTGAAGTGATCGCCGCGTTCAACGAGCTTGCTGAAGAGGGTGGCCGGCCGGAACATATCCGCCAAATCAGCCAGGTAGGAAGTGGAATCCTGACATTGGGGAATGCCCAGCTCCTTGATGGACTGATGTCCGGTGATGAAGAGGACGGGAAGATTATTGGCCTTGGCATGCGCTGCTGCGGTGAGCAGATTCGTTCCGCCAGGACCGGAGGTGCCGAAGGCTACCCCGAGACTGCCGGTCTTCAGAGCATAACCGCCGGCGGCGAAGCCGGAGCTGGATTCGTGCCGGCCGGGGATGAACTCTATACCGTAGTCAACCATTTTCAAAGCGATGGGGCAAATAGACTTGCCTATGATTCCAAAAGAATGAGTGACTCCCAGATTGTGTAATGCTTCCGCCATATAATCTGCAACTGTCTTCAGAACATCCACCCCGCAAGTTGTTATTTGTATACGTCAGCAATAGAAAACCTGTACTCACCATTGGAGCACAGGTCTGTTGCACGAATCACCATAATCAAACGCGAAACCTAAGGCGTTCACAGTTTTTCAGCAACCTGGCTGTCATGATCCCACTTCAGAAATGAGACTGTAGATCCATGGCTTTGCGTCATTCCCTTTCGGTGAATTTTGCCGGTATGCGGTTATAAATGAATTTGTGGAGAATTTTCCTTTACAATATATTCCTTGCTCCGCTTTTGTCAATAACCCCTGTGAGAAGAAACTCGGAATTTGACGAATATTCAGGAGTGGAAATGGCTAAATATTTGGATTTTCAAACTTTTGAAAATGGTTGTCCCTGGAAGACTAAAGTCTTAAAATGCAAATGGCCGTTTAGCTTGATTAATGTGGGAAGTGAGCACAAAGCCTCATTACATTCCTGATTTACTGCAAAACATTAAGAATTCACTAGATATACAGCATTACAAATTTCGGTGATAGGACTTAAGTAATAGTGATGTGAGATGTTAGCTTATAGACAAGCTATGACAATAGAACGACTATAGTAAAGAAGTGCAAAGCACGGTTTTTACCCTTATGCACAATTTCAACAATTTGTGAATATTACATAACAATCTTTGTTTTGCCCAAAAAAAGAGACACGTCCCGCAGAAAATTCCGCAGGCGTGTCTCTTTGTGCTGAGGTTAAAATTTGAAAATATGAATCGTTTTTTGCAGGTTGAAGACCGCGGAGGTCATCTTCTCTGTCTCCTCAGCTACGGATTGAAGAGCATGAATCTGTTCGTTCATCGCTGCGGATACCTCTTCCGTCCCTGCGGCGGTCTCCTGGGTGATGGCTGAGATATTCTCGATCGCCCCGGAGATCTTGAGCGCGCTCTCCAGCATAAGGTCACTCTCTGCAGAGAAGGAGGCAATCTGCTCGGTTATGTATTGGACACTATGCACAATTTGAGCAAAAATGTTGGCTGTCTCCGTAATCATCTCATTCTGCACCTGGACTACCTCTTCATTGATGGCGATGTTATCGATAGCCTGCTTGATATCCGCTTCGATGCTGCGTACCAGACCGAACACCTCTTTGGTTGAAGCGGTGGATTCCTCGGCCAGCTTGCGGACCTCCTGGGCAACAACGGCGAACCCGCGGCCATGCTCGCCTGCACGGGCGGCTTCAATAGAAGCATTGAGCGACAGCAGATTGGTCTGTTCAGCAATTTCGGTAATTGTCTTGGTAATCATCGTAATGCCACGTGCGTTATGCGATAGGGCTTCGATAGTATCCGCCACCTTCTGGGTAGCCTGGATGTTCTTGCGCATGCCTTCGGCTTGGGTATCCACCGATTGCCGTCCCTGTTCTACCAATTCCAGCGTATGTACAGACCTTCTATTCATTTCCTTGGTGGAATTCGTATAATTGGAGACTTTGATTTCGATATCCTTGATCGATTCGGTCATATCAGCGATATCCACCGAGATTTCGTTAGCACCGAGGGCCAGTTCGTTGGAGGAGGAGGCCACCTGCGCCATGACAAACTTCAGGTTCTGATTCTTGTCTTCAATCCCGCGGCTGGCGTCCATAACCTGACGGGTAATCTGTGAGGCATCGGTGAGGATTTTTTTGAGCTTGTCAATCATGGTGTTGAAGGAGCGGCTGATGTCGCCCATGGAGCCATTCTCATCGGCACGGCTGGTGAAGTCGCCTTTGGCAATCGTGTGCGTCACATTGGAGATATCCTCAAATGAAGATGTAAGCGTTCTCTCAATGAAGCGCGCAAGCGGGTAAGTCAGCGCTGCCAGGACGGCGACAAGAATAATGCCGATGAGCAGCCTGTCCATGAGGATTAGCGTGATTAAGACAGGGACAGCGAATAAAGCGGCAACCAGGTAACATCCGGTGACGATTTTTTGTTTCAACGGCAGCTTGTTCATCCAGTCCATAATGTAAAGTCCCCCTATAAATAATAATGTGTATTGTAATATTATAGGGGATACTAGTGCATTTGGTCTATTATTAAAAATCGTATAATGCTGCCGCTTCACGCAGAGCCGCAGCAACCGTATCCGCAAGCTCAGGCGGTGCCGTCACCTTGATACCCTGACCCAGGGACAGGATGATCCGGCACGCAGACTCCGGCGTGTTGAACTCGGCCTCGGCCCTGATCCAGCCCGGGGCCTCAGCAGGCTCCTGGTGCAACAGGGCGACGTATCGCTCCTTCTGCAGCTCCTTCATCGTTTGCTCTCTTACAAGAAGGCTGGAGGGGTACCTGGGCAAGGCAGACTTGAATGCGGCGGTGGAGGTCTCCCAGTACTCAGACAGGTGGAAATCCTCCGGCTGCTCAAAAGACTCATCTGTGACTTTGGCCTCAGTGATTCTGGAGACCCTGTAGGTCCGCAGCTCGCTGTCATGCCCCGCGACCAAGTACCAGACGCCGCGCTTGACTACCAGCCCCAGCGGTGCAACCAGCCGCTCGGCGGCGTCCTCCCCGCGCAGATAGGTGATGCTCACCTTGTGGTTCTCCCATAAGGCTCCCTGCAAAGCGGATAGGCAGGGATAGGTCTCCCCGGAGGGATGCCACCCGGCTCCGTCGATGTGAATCCGCTGGCTGAGGAAGCTGAAGGGCGTGAGAGGCTGCCTGGTAGCAGCGGCTTGCAGCTTGCGGGTGGCCGAGGAGAACTCCTCCTGAATGCCCAGAGCGTGCAGAATCGCCGGATCAGCGGGCACCAGCAGCGCGGCAATCTCCTTGGTGTTCATTCCGGTCAGGGAATTCCGGTAGCCTTCCGCCAGCTTCCAGCCGCCCTCCCGGCCGCGCTCCGCCAGCACAGGGATGCCGGAGAAGCTGAGTGCCTCCATATCCCGGAAAATCGTACGTTCCGATACCTCCAGCGTTTGCGCCAGCTCTTTGGAGCTGATTTTCCCCCGGCTCTGTAAAAGTTGAACGATAGTGATCAGGCGGTCCGCTCTCATTCTGCAACCTCCCTTGAATGTATTATTTATATATGTCAATGGTTGTCATGTATAAGGTATATATTAGACAAGAGTACGGATTAGCGCAAATGATCATCTAATCCGGGCATGATAGATGAAAGGGAGCGGATCAAATGACAAATCTGCAAGGGAAAGTGGCATTGGTAACAGGCGGGAGCAGGGGAGCGGGCAGAGGCATTGCACTGGAGCTGGCGAAGGCTGGTGCCTATGTATACATTACGGGCAGGAATGCCGGTATGCCGCAGGAGGGACAGGCAAGAACGCTTGAAGGGGTGCTGGCTGAGATCCGCCGCTCAGGCGGGGACGGAGCCGTGATCCGCTGTGATCATACCAATGACAGCGAGACAGAGGCTGTAATCCGGCAGATTAGCGCAGAGCAGGGCAGATTGGATATTCTGGTCAATAACGTCTGGGGCGGCAATACTCTCCCTATCGGGAATGAACCGTTCTGGGAGCAGCCGGTGCAGCATTGGGATCATATGTTCACTGCGGGTGTGAGGGCGCAGCTAATGACTAATTATTATGCTGTACCCCTGATGCGCAGGGAAGGAGCGGGGGCGGGCAAATTAATCATCCATACGACCTTCTGGGACGAGTACAAGTACACGGGGAACTTCTATTATGATCTGTCCAAAAATGCGCTGGTGCGCATGGCCTACGGATTATCCCTAGAGGTGGCTGCGGATGGCATCGCGGTGATTCCCGTCTCTCCCGGCTGGATGCGGACCGAGCTGGTCCTGGACAGCTTCGGCACAGATGAGGAGCACTGGCAGGAGGAGGAGGGTCTTCAGACCACTGAATCAACCGCTTATATCGGACGGGCAGTTGCAGCGCTTGCTGCTGATCCTGAAGTGATATCCATGACTGGTACTCCCCAGAAGGTAGGGGACCTGGCACGGAAATATGGCTTTACGGACACCGATGGCCGGCAGGTGCCAGCCTACCGGATTTCATAGTATAACGCAAAAACACTCTTTGGAAGTGCGCGGCCTGGGGCCTGCACTCCCGAAGAGTGTTTTATTGTGAAGAAATAAGAATTAGAGCAGAATGATCTCCTCAGCGGTGTTGATCTCCGGCAGTCCGGCCAGCTTCACCAGGACCTCCTTCGGCACACCCTTATCAACGGTCAGTAGCATAATGGCAGCTCCGCCGATGATCGTACGGCCAACCTGCATGGATGCGATATTGACGCCGTTCTCGCCAAGCAGGGTGCCGACGAGTCCGATGATACCCGGTTTGTCATTATGCGAGATCACAACCTGATGGCCTTCCGGAGCAATATCGACCGGGAACTTGTTGACCTTAACAATCCGTTCGCCATAGCCCTGCAGCAGGGTACCGGCGACCAGACGCTCTTCATCATGCTCAGCCTTGAGTGTTACCGTGATGAGGTTGGTGAAGCCTTTGGTTTTGGAAGCCTTGGTCACCACTACATTCACATCACGGGTCTTCGCCAGATGCATCGAGTTGACGATGTTCACATCTCCGGCAAAGTGGCGGGTGAGCACACCTTTGACGACATAGCGGGTAAGCGGCTGGGTATCCACATCCGAGAGATCACCGGCATATTCCACATGGATCTCGCGGATCGCTCCGTCCGTAATCTGCGTAGCGAAGCTGCCCAGCTTCTCGCCGAGGGTGAAGTACGGCTGCAGCTTGTTCATCACGCTAGGTGCAACCGGCGGAATGTTCACCGCGTTGATGAACGGTTCGTTGCGCAGGATATGAAGGACCTGCTCGGATACATCGATGGCTACGTTCTCCTGGGCTTCAATCGTCGAAGCACCCAGATGCGGAGTCACGATAATCTTCGGATGTGTAAGGAACGGGTGGTCTGCTTCAGGCGGCTCCTTCTCGAAGACGTCGAACGCAGCACCGGCTACAATACCGCTGTCAATCGCTTCTACCAGCGCCATTTCATCGATGACACCGCCGCGGGCACAGTTGATGATGCGCATGCCTTTTTTCATCACTTCGAATTGCGGACGGGAGATCATGTGGCGGGTCTCCGGGGTGAGCGGTGTGTGAACGGTGATGAAGTCTGCACCGCGCACAATGTCGTCTACCGAAGCCAGCTTCACTTCCATTTTCTCTGCACGGTCAGCTGTCAGGAACGGGTCATAGGCCAGGATGCTCATGCCGAAGGCTTTGGCGCGCTTGGCCACCTCGCTGCCGATCCGGCCCATGCCGAGTACGCCCAGTGTCTTGCCGCGCAGCTCTACGCCGAGGAAGGTTTTTCTGTCCCATACGCCGGAAATCGTCTTCGCGTAGGCTTGAGGAATATGACGGGCCAAGGCCATCATCATGGCAAAAGCATGTTCACAGGTCGTAATGGTATTGCCGTCCGGAGCATTGATAACTACTACACCGCGCTGCGTGGCGGACTCCAGCTTGATGTTGTCCACGCCGACTCCGGCCCGGCCGATAACCTTGAGATTAGTACCGGCGGCGATAATTTTGTCCGTCACGGTAGTCTGGCTGCGAACGAGTAAGCCGTCATATTCGCCAATGATTGCAACTAGCTCATCTTCACTTAGTCCTGTTTTCTTGTCTACAGTCACATCGCTTGCGTCCATCAATTGCTGAATGCCCAAATCGCTGATCGGATCCGATACTAATACTTTAAACATGGTCTCTTGTCCTCCTTCAAATGGGAAAGCTATTGTATATGCCAAGGATCACCGGGTAAGGCAATCCGCAGTACCAGAACTTACAAGAGCGTAATAAGCAGCTTGACAACGGGGTAACGCGCTGTCGCACAAAAGAAACAGCATGCAGAAGTACCGGATTCACGGGTAGATGGCAATAAAAAAACTCCCAACCCCCATACTACTGCCGTAGTAAGGGACGAGAGTTCTCGTGGTACCACCCTAATTCACTGCGACGGTTAAGAAGCAGCCTCATTGGCCTGCAAAGGCCACACTGGTAACGGAGTGATCCGATTGTATCTACTCTTGTGTTCAATACAATATCTCAGGAGCGCTAAAGATTAATGTCCGCCACCGGTTCTCACCACCCACCGGCTCTCTGAAGACTGCAAGTAATCTTTGTTCCATCATCGGTTTTGCTTGATTAATTTGTCATAATGTAACATGGTGATGCCAAGTGTGTCAATAGGATTCTTCTGCGCGGGTCCGCCTTGAAGTGGACCGTAAATTTCGTTATGATGCAATAACTGGTCCTACTCGTAGAAGAAAGGGAGCTGCGGCATGATCTCTTTACCGTAATATTGTTCCCGCCACTTGATGAAGTCCTGCTCCTGCACCGCACCGGTGGAGATGAGCAGGGTGACGGAGGACTGGATATCATTCAGCTTCAGCGAGCTGGCGGTCCCGGAATAGATCATGTCATCAATCTTGGCAGTGATATCCTGCGGATCATATCCGGCGTAGATGCCGCGGTTGAGCATGATATTGGCGATGGAAGCATTCTTGAGCAAGAGCGGCATTTTTTTCCACTGAATGAAAGAGAGTGTCTTCAGCTCACCGGACTGCTGCGGAATGGACGGGTGGGTCTTCGACCCCCATTTCAGCATGGAATCATAGAAGTTCTTCTGGGCGAGCAGCCCGAATCTCACGGCACTGGTTGTGAAGTTGTCGCTTCTCAGCACTTTGGCGGCTTCGGCGCCGGAAGCTCCCGCAGTCACCTTACTGGAGGCTTGGGAGAAGAGTGTGAGACTCTTAAGAATATTGAGCTGGGATTCATAGAGCATCGGCGAATTGGTGAAGAGCGAATCCTGGGTTACCTTATCATACTGCTTGTCCGCGAGAATACTCAGATTCTTCAGTGTTGCCGCATTCTGGCGTGCATCCGTGCTGCGGGCAAGAACGCCCACCTGTTCGTTCCAATTGCGCTTGAATTCCCGGTAAGGCAAAAATACGTTATGATAAAAGGTGACAAGATCCTGCTGCTGGTAGGAGCCGGAGAATTCCTGGGCGCTCGGGTGGTCCTTCAGCTGTGAATACTTGGCCTCTGTCTTGTCAGCTCCAACCTTGACTCCCGTGAAAAATGAAGCGAATGCGGATATTAGAAAAAACAAAAAACCTAGTGTGTACATCATTTGAGTGCGGGAGGTACGGCTGTTCATGATTAAGTGCTCCTTCGTATAGGTAAATTAACTTATGTAAAAACATTTATAGAACAGGCAGGTTATAATGAAAAAATTCAAATTGGGTGACATCAAAATTAAAAAGGCCGATCCACAGCAGTTAACAGACAAGCTGTTACTCATTAATCTGTACATTACTCAGGGCCTTACCTTATTTATCGGTTTGATATGGATATTATTACAGAAAAGAAATCCTATTCACATATTAAATTTTCCGGATAGTGTACATTTCGTGTACTGGGGCCTTGGCCTTGCAGTTATTATGCTTGCTGTTGACTTCCTGCTGACCCATATTGTTCCTGAAGACAGCATGGATGACGGGGGGATTAATGAACTGCTGTTCGGCAAAAGGCCGCTGTGGCATATTGTGGTCATTTCGGCGGTGGTTGCGGTGTGTGAGGAGCTGCTCTTCCGCGGAGCGATCCAGCATTCTCTTGGGCCGTACTGGACGAGTATACTGTTTGCTGTTATTCATGTCCGTTATCTGCGGCACTGGATTCCAACGGGCTGGGTCTTCCTCAGCAGCTATGGTCTTGGACTTATCTACATCCATTCGGGCAGTCTGTGGGCACCTATATTGTGCCATTTCCTTATAGATTTGTTCTCCGGTATGGTTATTCGTTACAGGAGGGTATCATGACAGAACAATTAAGCCGGGTAAGGTCCCGCCAGAAACAGCAGAAGAGAGAACAACAGCCTCCGGCCAGAGCGGGCAAGCGTCAGCCGGCTTCCGGGGCAGCAGAAGAGCGTGCGGGAAGTCCGGTACCGGTGGCAGGGACCCTGTCCAGAAAGGAGCGCTTATCCGGGCGCAGGGCCTCCGGGAGGCCGGAGCGTGAGGCGGCACAGCAGGAAGGGGAGCAGACTCCTTCGCGTGCGGAGAGCTATCCGTCAGAGAGAATCCGGTTCAGCAAAATGTTCATCAATTCGCTGATTGTTGTATTTCTGATGCTGCTGGGCTTCCTCCTGTGGTGGGGAATTAACGGGGCGCCGGATCTGGGCAGCCTATGGAGTTGACTGCGGTGCTCCTGATTCTATTAGGTGTGAGTCTTGGGGGGGCAGGGGTTATGGGTCTCCTTATGGTTGCTGCTGCCTTCAAAAAACGGTTGAATCATCTGGATATTGTACTGGACCGGCTTCCTGCCGCGTTCGACGGCTACCGGATACTGCTCATTACGGATATTCACCGCCGCCGTCTGCCGGAGGAGATGCTGACCCCGCTGTGGGGGAAGGTGGACGCTGTCTTCCTGGGCGGTGATATGACGGAGAAGGGCGCTTCCATAGAACGCCTGTTGAACAATATGACTCTGGCCGCTTCGGTTGCGCCTGTATATGCCGTACATGGGAATCATGATTACAGGGCGAATATCAATCTGGTGGATAACATCATCCGGGGAAGCGGAGCCAGGCTGCTGGTGGATGAGAACTGCGTCATTGAGCGGGACGGCGCGCAGTTTATTCTGACCGGGGTGGATTTCCCGCGGCAAGGCGGCAAGAAGGCCTACGGGCCTCTGCCAGCTGTGGCGGATGCGGAAGCCTTCCGGATCATCCTCGTGCATGATCCGCTTTGGCTGTCCCGGCAGCAGGAGATTCCGGCTGACCTGATTCTGGCCGGGCATACCCATGGAGGCCAGGTTGTACTGCCCCTGATCGGGAACCGGCATACCGATGAGTTCTACCGCCAATATAATGCGGGGATGTATGAGATCCCACGGAGCTATAATGCGGGTCTCCCGCCGCTGAAGATGCTGATCAGCCGGGGGTTCGGTACGGCGCATCTGCCGCTGCGCTGGCGCAGTCCGGCCGAGATGCATGTGCTGACCCTGCGCTGCGGACAGCAGCATTCCGGATCGCAGAGATTCAATGTGATGAACCCATAAGCATGACAAAAAACCGGCTGCCCTCCTAACGGGGCAGCCGGTTTTGCTTGTTCATTCAGAGCTTAGCGCATCTTCAGCTCAATGCTGCGCGGATCTACAAAGCTGTAGCCCTTGCCCTCAAGCGTAGTCAGCAGAGTGTCAAGTGCCTCTACCGTCCAAGGCAGCTCATGCATCAGGATATTGCTGCCGGAATGCAGCTGATCGGTTACATTCTTGATCAGCTTCTCCGTTTTGCCTGCATCCTTGGCCTTCATCTCCCAGTCAAGGGAGCCATTGGACCAGGTCATATAGAGCATGCCGTTTGCAGCAGCGATTTTTTTGCCTACATCACCGCCGGCACCGTGCGGCGGACGGAAGAAGTGAGGGGTCTCACCGGTGATTTCCTTGACGATTCTTTGAACATCCTCAATCTGCTTCTTCACTTCGGCTTCCGGCTTATCCTTCAGCACGATGTGATCCCAGCTATGGTTGCCGAGTACGCCGCCCCGCTTGTGGATCAGCTCCAGCAGCTCGGGATGCTCCTTCACCCGGTACCCGTTGACGAAGAAGATCGCTTTGGCCTTGTGCTTGTCCAGTGTATCCATCAGCGGATTGATTAATTCCGCTTCCTTCGGCCCGTCGTCGAAGGTCAGCAGGACTACCTTCTTATTCGTGATCGGATCATTCGGGACAATGTCATAATTCTTGTTCATATGATACAGCAGCGGCACCTGCGCATCGCTGGCTGCCGCAGGCGTGGCCTCCGGTGATGCAGTTGCCTCAGGTGCAGCTGATGCTGTTACCTCAGGTGCAGGAGATGCGGCTGTCTCCGCCGCCTCTGTTGCTGCCGCAGGCTGTGGCGTCTTCTCCGCCGCCTGGCTGCCTGTATTTCCACTGTTGCTGCAAGCTGACAGCAGACAAGCCGCCAAAAGCAGCGTTATTGTTGCTTTACCCACTTTTTTCATCTCGCTTTCTTGTTGTTTGGCTGTATGAGCGGCTACCTTTCCGCGAACACTAAGCATGATTTTACCATACAAGGAGGTTGGAGATATGAATACTTCGTCATTTCTGTGCGGGGTGCTGATTGGTGCAGCCGCCAGTATGATTATGTCCAAAAAACGCAGCGCCATGATGTCTGCCTTACTGCACTCGAACGGTTCTTCCTATAATGCGGGTGACAAGGCCAAGGACAAAATTATGGGGATGGCCATGACTGGCTTCGGCAGCACGGCAGCGGGCAGCAGTCATGAACACTCAGGCTCTCATGTATCCGGCGGTGGCGAGCATAGCGGTGGCGATCATAAAGAGGGTTCCCCGTTAAAGTCCAAAGAATCAAATCTGAACATGCTGAAGGATTTCATCCGCAGCAACCCTGATGTGAAGCATGAAGTCGAGCAGATTCTCAAAGATACTCATACCGCCATACCGGGTTTGTAACCGGATTTAACCGCTGCAGAATCATTTTGGCGATGCCGGCATCGCTGAAGTGATTCTTTTTTAATATGGCTTTACATATAATGGGCAGCAAATTGGGCTGAATCTATATTTATTTGCGTGCATTTGTAGCTTCAAAATGATAACATACATACATAGTAACCATTTTTGGCTCATTACTCGGGACTCATCATACATTAATATTAAATGAGCTTGCAAAAGGAGGATCCTGTCATGAGAATAGAGCGATTAAGTCAAGATAAGATACGGATTTTCCTCACTTTTGACGACCTGAGCGAGCGGGGCATCCAGAAGGAAGACATGTGGCAGGAGGTTCCCAAGGTGCATGACCTCTTTACGGAAATGATGGATCAGGCGTACAGCGAGCTTGGTTTTGACGCTACGGGTCCGCTTGCCGTGGAAGTGTTCGCATTGCCCGCGCAAGGCATGGTCGTTATTGTGACCCGGGGGAAATATGATCACCATCAGTACGGTGGGGCCGGGGAAGATGAATTGCCTGAAGAGATTTACGAAATGGAAGTTACTCTTGAACAAAGCGACTCCATTGTATATGCATTCCGCGATTTCGAGGTTCTGGTGGAAGCGGCTCATGTGCTCATCGGCAATATTACTTCTCAAGGACAACTGTATTCTTATAATGATAAATGGTACCTCTACTTCGATCCGAAGGAATTTGAAGAGGCTGCACTGTCAGGGCTGGTAGGCGTGCTCGCTGAATTCGGAGATTCCTCTCCGGTAACTCAGGCTGTTCTGGCCGAATACGGCAAGACGGTTATGGCGGAGAATGCGATTCAGACGCTGTGCAATCATTTCAAACGCCAGGAATAAGAGATAGCGGAAGGTACCAGTCCGGCCATAACGGCTTCAGCAGAGATTAGGTATTAGCGCAAGGGAGGCTATTCGGTGCTTTTGTTATCGGTCATTTCGTCAGCAGTTGCACCGGGACTTGCGCTGCTGACTTTTTTCTATCTGAAAGACAAGTATGATCAGGAACCGCTCCATATGGTGCTTAAGGTGTTCCTGCTCGGCCTGATGATCGTGCTGCCTGTGATGATTATCCAGAGGGGACTGGTGCTGGGGCTGGACGGCGGTCCTTATGTGGATTCCTTTCTGATCTCAGCCGGGGTGGAAGAGGCCCTGAAGTGGTTTGTGCTGTACCATATGATTTACAATCATACCGAATTTGACGAGCCCTATGATGGAATACTATATGCCGTAGCGATTTCGCTCGGCTTCGCAACAATAGAGAATGTAATGTATGCATGGTACAGCAATGCTTCAATCGGCACCATGATTCTAAGGGCGCTGCTTCCAGTCTCCGGACATGCCATGTTCGGGGTAATTATGGGCTACCATATGGGCAGAGCCAAGTTCTCCGGCGGGGTCAAGACCCGTAAGATTCTGCTGATTTCATTGCTTCTGCCCTGGCTGTGGCATGGAATCTATGATTTTCTGCTCGCGACGACAGCTAACTACTGGATCTGGTTTATCGTGCCCCTGATGGCGGTCCTATGGTATAGAGGCATGGGGAAGGTAGCGCGGGCCAACAGCCGTTCCCCGTTTCGCTTTTTGAAGCGTGAGGAAGAGGTTAACCTATAATCGAGATGGACACACTTAATCCTACAGGGCAGTTCCTTAAGGCAAGGAATTCCAGAAAGGAGAGAGAGGTGTCTTTTTTTGCGAGTAAAAGTTCGGATTGTCTGCAAGCAGTGCGGCGAAACCTACATATTAAGAGGGAACAAGGAGCAGGGGGTTGTCCAGACCGGCTTCAAGCAATGTCTGTGCAGCTGTGTAAGCGGCTTCGAGATTGAGGAACGGGCCTAAAGACCGGATTCTTGAAAAAGTGCATAAGTCTTCTCAGTTATTGTCAAACTAACGGCAATAAGCTACTGAAAGGAGCTATGCGGACCTATGTACAAAAGATTAAGTGCCATAATGTTCCCGCTTACCGCACTCTTGCTGCTTGGAGCGCTCGTCTGGGGGTATCAGGAGAATCAGGAGAAGAATTCGATTCTGATCAAAGCGGAGAATCAGTATCAGCGCGCATTCCATGATCTCTCCTTCCATGTGGAGCGGCTTCACGGTGAGCTTGGCAATACGCTTGCGGTGAACACTACCTCTAACGGAATGCACCGCAAAGGACTGGTCAATGTATGGCGGATTACCAGCGAGGCGCAGAACGAGATCAATCAGCTGCCGCTGACGCTGCTGCCGTTCAGTGAGACGGAGGAGTTCCTCTCTAAGATCTCTAATTTCTCCTACAAGGCTGCGGTGCGTGACTTCACGAAGAAGCCGCTGACAGAGGGGGAGATGGCGAATCTGAAGACGCTCTACCAGAATTCGGCTGAAATCTCCAAGGACCTGCAGAAGGTTCAGGACAAGGTCATCGGCAAAAAGCTGCGCTGGATGGATGTAGAGACTGCACTGGCTACAGAGCAGAAGGCCGAAGACAACACGATCATCGACGGATTCAAAACCGTGGATAAACGCGTGGCGGCATACCCGGAGCTGGACTACGGCCCTTCGGTTGCAAGTATCTATGATAAGCGGTCGGTGAAAAAGCTGGGCGGCAAGCCGGTTACCGCTGACCAGATCAAGGGCAAGGCGATGAAGTTCGCCGAGCTGGGCGGGAAGGCACAGGTGAAGATTCAGGAGAATGGGAAGGGAACGGAGTGGGCTTCTTATACAGCCACTGTGACTTCCAGTGACCATAAGGAGCCGGTCTCGATGGACTTCACGGCGGAAGGCGGACTGCTGATCTCTTACAACGACAACCGCGAGGTAGGGCCGGCCAAAGTATCCATGAAGCAGGCTGTGGAGAAGGCGGGTAAGTTCCTGGAGAAGAAGGGCTATCCCGGCATGACCGCAGTCAGTGCGGACCGGTACGATAATCTGGGCAATCTGACCTTTGTCAGCAGCCAGGACGGCGTGCTTATCTATCCCGAGAAAATGACGGTTCGTGTCGGGCTGGATACGGGGGAAGCTATAGGGTTTCAGGCAAGCGACTATGTGAATGAGCATAAGGAGAAGCGTGTGCTGCCGAAGCCGAAGCTGTCCCTGGCTGAAGCCAGAGCGATGCTTAACCCGGAGTTCAAGGAGCTCTATAACCGGCTGGCCTGGATCGAGAATGAAGATGCGGTGGAGCTGCTGACCTATGAATTCGGGGGCAAAATCAACGGCTCACAGTTCAGGATTTATCTGAATGCCGCAGACGGTAATGAGGAAGCGGTGGAACAGATCCGCACCTCCTCGGGAGCACAGGATAAATAGCCGGACTTTCCATGGGGACAGCTAAAACCGGCTCTATAAAGAAGACGCGTTTCCGGAAACGGAGGGCGTCTTTTTTTTGATGCTGAAACTATAGGCTGCACGCCGGTTGCGGCTGTTGGCGTTCAACGCCTAATAATATTTCTGACCTGCCTCAAGAGGGCATGCTATAATCGGTTTAGCATTTATTACTAACTCAAGCGGCGGTGACAGGTTTGTATCCCAAAATTAATGAATATCTATACCTCCAGGTCGCATCCAGCGATGCGGCAGAGTCTGAGATCCAGTACCGGGCGAGGATTGCTGATATGGAGGACGAGAGCATCCTGATAGAAATCCCCATGCAGGAGAGTAACGGCCGGCTTAAGAAGCTGTTTATCGGTGACGAGCTGTCGGTCTATTTTCTCACAGAGGGCGGCATTAAGAATTATTTCAATACTCATGTGCTCGGCTTCAAGGAAGATGTCATCCGGATGGTCCGGCTGCGCAAGCCTGCGGCGGAGTCCATCTTCAAAATTCAGCGCCGCAGCTTCTTCCGCGTCAATGCCGAGCTGGAGCTGGCCGTGAAGGATGCCCTTGGCAGCCGGTTTCTGGTGCGCACCGAGGATATCGGCGGCGGCGGGACATCATTCTTAAGCGATGCCAAAATTACATTAGAGGTGGCCGACAAGCTGGCCTGCTGGCTGCTCGTCTCCTACCGCAACGGAAGCACGGAGCATGTTAATTTCGAAGGCGAGATTGTACGGATCAAACCGCTGGAGACCGGACGGAATCTGGTCATGGTTAAATTCTCGGCCATTTCCGATTCGGAGCGGCAAAAAATTATCCGGTACTGCTTTGAACGCCAATTCGATTTCCGCAACCGCTGATTCCCTGCGCAGGAATCTTCAAGAGGGCCCTGAATCAGCTTTTTTCTCCCTAAAAAACCTCAATGTCATTTTGCACTGGGGTTCAAACTGTGGTATAATTTTATAAGTCGCAGGCAATGCCTGCTTTTTTCTTGAGAATATCAGCAAGTTCCTAGAGAGATATGTCGATATGCGTATTTCTGCGGAAGAGTGTTTGAGGAGGAATGCCCCGTTGGACAGGCAGGATACACATACTAACGACCGAATTAACGTCGCCATCGACGGACCTGCCGGGGCAGGCAAGAGCACTGTAGCCCGATTGGTAGCACGGGAGCTGTCTTACATTTATGTAGACACGGGTGCCATGTACCGGGCAATCACCTGGTATATGCTTCGTGAAGGCATAGCTGCAGAGAATCATGAGCTGGTGGACCGGAAGGTCCAGAATATGGCGATTGAGCTTCTGCCTGAGAAAGATGTGCAGAAAGTGCTGATTAATGGGGAAGACATGACCCCGCATATCCGCAGTCTTCAGGTCAGCGGCCAGGTGTCGCAGTATTCGAAGATTGAGGGTGTTAGATCCAGACTGAGTCACTTGCAGCGTCAGATGGCGCTCCGCAAGGGAGTTGTGATGGATGGCCGGGATATCGGTACAACCGTACTGCCGGATGCCGAAGTGAAGATTTTCATGACGGCAAGTGTGGAGGAGCGTGCTCTCCGTCGTTACAAGGAACTGAAGGATACGGAAACAGTGACTCTCCAGCAGCTTGAACATGATATTGCAGCGCGGGACCGGCTTGATGAAGGCCGGGAGATTTCACCGCTGTGCCGTGCCGAGGATGCTATTCTTCTGGATACGACGCATATGGATATCCTTCAGGCCGTGGAAGCCATCGTCTCCCACTGCAGAACCTATGTTAACGGGGAGAGAAATCATCTATGATTTATGCATTTTGCGTGGCCTTGCTTCGTATGATTTATGCCATACTGTTCCCGCTCAAGATTGTGGGAAGAGAGAATGTGCCGAAGGAGGGTGGAGTCCTGCTCTGCGCGAATCACATCAGCCTGCTTGATCCCATGACGATCGGCATTAAGCTGAAGCGACAGGTAAGATATATGGCTAAGGCGGAATTGTTCAATGTTCCGGTGCTGGGCTGGCTCATTAAGCAATTGGGCGCATTTCCTGTCAAGCGTGGCGGCGTAAGCAAAGAATCCATTAAGACGTCCCTCAATACGCTTCGCAGCGGACATGTGATGGGCATCTTCCCGGAAGGAACGC
Source organism: Paenibacillus silagei (assembly GCF_017874735.1). GTDB lineage: Bacteria > Bacillota > Bacilli > Paenibacillales > Paenibacillaceae > Paenibacillus_AQ > Paenibacillus_AQ silagei. Next base: position 377,549 of record NZ_JAGGLV010000002.1, on the reverse strand, counting down.
GGAACTCCGATTCAGGTTCAGCCAAGAAGGGTGCGGCAAGCTTCGCGCTCCGCAGCGGCGCAGCCGTTGTACCGGCAGCCATTATCGGATCCTACAAGCCGTTCCGCCGGATGACTGTTGTATATGGGGCACCCATAGACCTCAGCGCATTTGAAGGTGCGGGAAGTGATTCTCTGGACGCTGTAACCGATGTTATTATGGGACGCATCCATGAAATGATCAGTACCGGCAAGCCCAGTTCGCGGTAAGTCCGGGAGTCAATCTTCTGTTTCTGTGAATAGCTTATAAATTACAGCATAACCGCTATTTTTTGGAACATACTAATCAGCAAAGTGAAATGGTTTAACGAAGCAATGATTGTTTTGAACCCTGCTCTACGCGGGTTTAAATAAATGGGGTTTTGAATCGAGGAGGGTAATCACATGTCTGAAGAAATCAAGAATCAAGAAGCTGCGGATAACGTTGAGAATAACGAGACCGTAGATAAGGCAGAAACTGTAGAATCCGCTGTTACCGAATCTGCAGAAGTTGTTGCCAGCAATGAAGAAGAAGTGACAAGCCAGGAAGGTCTGGAAATCATTTCTCTGAAAAAAGGCGATACCGTGAAAGGAACAATCGTCAAAATTGAAGATAACCAAGCTTATGTAAGCATTGGATATAAATACGACGGCGTTATTCCTATTCGCGAATTGTCTTCCGTTCAGCTGGACAATGCCGCAGCAGCGGTGGAAGTCGGCCAGGAAGTGGAATGCAAGGTTGTCAGCATCAACGACAACAAGGAGAGCCTGGTGCTTTCCAAGCGTGCCATCGACAGCGAGAAATCATGGGAAGATCTGGAGAAGTATTTCGCTTCCCAGGAATCCTTCGAAGTTACTGTAGCTGATGTTGTCAAAGGCGGCCTTGTGGCTGACGTTGGCGCACGCGGCTTCATCCCGGCTTCCATGGTTGAGCGTCACTTCGTTGAAGATTTCAGCGACTACAAGGGCCGCACACTGCGTGTCAAAGTGAAAGAGCTTGACCGTGAGAACAGCAAGGTAATTCTCTCCGCCAAAGAAGTTCTGGAGGAAGAATTCGAAGCTAACAAGCAGAAGATTATGGCTGAGCTGTCTGAAGGCCAAATCATCGAAGGTACAGTTCAACGCCTGACTCAATTCGGCGCATTCGTTGATGTTGGCGGCGTAGACGGACTGGTTCACGTATCCGAGATTGCTTGGAACCACGTAGAGAAGCCATCCGATGTTGTATCCGAAGGCGACAAGGTTCGCGTGAAAGTACTTAAGGTTGATCCTGAAAAGGGCAAAATCAGCCTCAGCATCAAAGCAGCTGCTCCGGGTCCTTGGGATTCCGCAGCAGGCAAGATCAACATCGGCGATGTAGTTACAGGCGAAGTTAAGCGCCTTGTGAACTTCGGCGCATTCGTTGAACTGCTGCCAGGCGTTGAAGGCCTTGTGCATATCTCCCAGATCTCCCACAAGCACATTGGCACTCCGCATGAAGTGCTCAAGGAAGGACAGGAAGTACAAGTGAAAGTGCTTGACTTCAACCCATCCGAGAAGCGCGTCAGCCTGAGCATCAAGGAAACTGAAGAAGCTCCGGCTCCTTCGGCCAGACCAGAACGCAGCAACAGCAGAGACAGAGCGCCTAAGGAAGTGCTGAACAATCCTAACGTATCGCTCAGCAACGAAGGCCTCAGCTTCACACTGGCTGAACGTTTCGGCGACAAGCTGGACAAATTCAAGGGTAACAACTAATCCCTTTGTTATCTCATCATAACGGGTAAAGTAATCGGCGAGCCCTCGATCAGAGGGTTCGCCGATTGTCTGTTCCAGGGCATACAGGATAGTGGCAATACATGGGTAAGACGGTTAGCCAATTGGAATGTTTTTTGCTATGATGAGTAACGTAAGGAAGACAGGAGGAATGAATATGGCAAGACCCGTAGTGGCCATTGTCGGCAGGCCTAACGTCGGAAAGTCGACGATCTTTAACCGGCTGATTGGCGATAGACTGGCCATCGTAGAAGATAAACCGGGGATTACACGTGACCGGATATATGGAGTCTCCGACTGGAACGGCAAATCCTTCAGTGTCATTGATACTGGCGGGATTGAGATTGACGGAGAAGACGCGATTCTGAAATCCATCCGCGTTCAGGCGGAGCTGGCGATTGAGGAAGCGGATGTGATCATCTTCATGTGCGAGGCGAAGAGCGGACTCACGAGTTCGGATGAGGAAGTGGCGCAGATTCTGTTCCGTTCCGGCAAGCCGATCGTTCTGGCTATCAACAAAGTGGATAACATGAAGCGCACCGAAGATATTTATGAATTTTATACCCTTGGAATCGGTGATCCGATCGGCATTTCAGGAAGTCACGGAACCGGAATCGGCGATCTGCTGGACGCGGTTGTTGAGCGCCTTCCGGATAAAGTGGATGAGGAATATGATGAAGATGTCATCCGTGTAGCCTTGATCGGACGTCCGAATGTGGGTAAATCCTCACTGGTTAATGCCATTCTGGGCGAAGAACGCGTTATTGTCAGTGATGTTGCGGGGACTACACGCGATGCGATTGATACGCCGTTCGAACGGGATGGCCAGCGTTATGTGCTGATCGATACAGCGGGCATGCGCAAACGCGGCAAGGTCTATGAGAACACGGAAAAATACAGTGTAATGAGAGCCATGAAGGCGATTGAGCGTGCTGATGTTGTACTCGTTGTAATCAACGGCGAAGAAGGCATTATCGACCAGGACAAGCATATTGCCGGGTATGCCCATGATGCGGGCAAGGCTTCGGTCTTTGTTGTCAACAAATGGGATGCCATTGAGAAAGACGACAAGACGATGCAGAACTTCGAACGCAACATCCGCGATCACTTCCTGTTCATGAGCTATGCTCCAGTGGTATTTCTGTCTGCGCTTACGAAACAGCGTCTGCAGAAGCTGCTGCCTGTCGTGCAGCATGTCGCCCAACAGCACGCCCTGCGGATTACCACCCATCTGGTGAATGATGTGGTATCGGATGCCGTGGCGATTAATCCTCCGCCTACGGACAAAGGCCGCCGTCTGCGCATTAACTATGTCACCCAGGTGGCAACGAAGCCGCCGACCATTGTGGTATTCGTCAATGATCCTTCGCTGATGCACTTCTCCTACGAACGTTACCTGGAGAACAAGCTGCGTGCAGCGTTCAATTTCGAGGGTACACCGATCCGCCTCTTTACACGGCGCAAATCCGAGAACGAAGGTTAGGGGAGAAGAGTAGTGGCGTTTGAACTTCTGGTTATCGTTATAAGCTATCTGCTTGGCTCCATCAGCTTCAGTGTACTGCTCGCCCGGCTGCTTAAGGGAATTGATATCCGCCAATATGGAAGCGGCAATGCGGGAGCGACCAATACACTGCGTGTGATGGGGAAGGGACCGGCCATACTGGTGCTGTTTCTGGACGTACTGAAGGGAATTGCCGCAGTCTGGCTTGGCACATGGGCCGGGGGATGGGGAAGCTGGGTCGCAGTGGTCTGCGGACTGGCTGCCATCATCGGGCATAACTGGCCGGTCTATTTTCATTTTCGCGGGGGGAAAGGGATTGCAACGACGATTGGAGTGATGGCTACACTGGTATTCTGGCCTGCACTGATTGCCGGGGCGATTGCCATTCTCGCTATTATACTTACACGGTATGTCTCGCTGGGCTCGCTGATCTTTGTGGCTCTGACTCCAGTGTGTCTGCTGTTCACGGAGCATACGACCCCGGAGCTATGGGGAAGCCTGGTCATCGTAGTGTTCGCCTTCTGGCGTCACCGCAGCAACATCGTGAAGATCTCGCAGGGCCGTGAGAACAAAATCGGCTCCAAAGCCAAGGAGGGGAATCGCGTTGTCTGATAAAGTAACCGTGCTGGTCGCGGGCAGTTGGGGAACTGCGCTGGCTACTGTGCTGGCGGCTAACCACTCGGAGGTTTATCTGTGGACGCGAAAGCCTGAGCAGGCTGCCGAGATTAACGAAGCACATACGAATCATCATTTCCTGCCGGGGGTTAAGCTCCCTGGAAATATTATTGCCACCACGGACATGGAGACTGCCGTCTCCGGTTCGAAGGCGGTAGTCATTGTGGCGCCTTCTTCCGGAGTGCGTCAGGTGGCGCATAGCCTTAAGCCGTTCTGGAAGGAAGATATGCTCTGCATTCACGCCACGAAGGGCTTCGAGACCGAGACCATGAAGCGGATGTCCACAGTGATCTCGGAAGAGCTGGGCTGCAGCGAAGGCGATATTGTGGTGCTCTCCGGGCCGAGCCATGCTGAAGAAGTGGTACGGCTCTGTCCGACCACGGTCGTCGTGGCTTCGCCGGATGAGAGCCGTGCCAAGGCGGCGCAGGGGCTGTTCATTAACAACGACTTCCGTGTGTATACCAACAGGGATCAGCTAGGGGTAGAGCTGGCTGGTGCACTGAAGAATATTATCGCGCTGGGTGCGGGGCTGTCCGACGGGCTGGGGTTCGGGGATAATGCGAAGGCGGCACTGCTTACCCGCGGGCTGGCCGAGATCTCCCGGGTCGGGGTAGAGATGGGTGCGAATCCCTTAACCTTCTCCGGCCTTGCCGGACTTGGTGACCTGGTCGTAACGGCAACAAGCCAGCACAGCCGCAACTGGCGCGCCGGCTCCATGCTGGGCCAGGGCCAGCCGCTGAATGAAGTGCTGGACTCGATGGGGATGGTTGTCGAAGGCATCCGGACGACGGAGGTGGCTTATGCGATCTCGCTGAAGCTGGGCGTACAGATGCCCATCACCGACCAGATTTATCATGTGCTGTTCAAGGGCAGAACACCGCGTAATGCGGTGGAAGCCCTGATGGGCCGTGACCGTAAGACGGAGATGGAGGCCATTTCCCAGGAGACCTGGGAGCAGTGGCATTCCTGATCACGTTCACCTTTTGCCGGAATATCTCATATGTTGTTAATGGGGATTGACGGAGGAGGGATGAACAGTGAGCAGAGATTTTTCCAAGGATGCTTTGAACGCCATCAACAAGAAGACGGGCAAAAACATTTCGGAAGGTGCCATCAAAAAGCTGGCCGGTACGGTTAAGCCGGGCACCACACAGAATGAAGCCCAGCTCCGCCAGTTAATTAAACAGGTATCAGCTATGGCTAAAGTGCCGGTCAGCGAGGCTACAGTGCAGGAGATCGTCAATGCTGTTAAAAAAGGCGGCGCCGGTTCCGGTACGATGGAGTCTTTAATGAAAATGATGCTGAAAAAATAGCATATCCGTGAAGTAAGCCATTCCTGCCGGGATGGCTCCTTTTCAGACTGGGCATAACTCCGGAAGGTAAGCTGATTCCGTGGTTGATGCCCTTTTTTCCATCGCCAGGGGCTAATCTGTAAATTAATACTTAAAAAATGACGGATTTCACGCTATAATAGTCGCAATCCGGGAAAAGTGAAATGGAGGCGCATGACCTATGGACCCGATGACAAAAATGTGGCTGTCTCTGATTGCGGTACTGATTATGGGCGTATCCGTTTTTTTGATTACTTTTGCACGCAGCAAGACGAATGGACTGCTTAGAGCTGTTTTATCGGTCATTGCTTTTGTCATCCTGCTGATCGGAGTTCTGGGCGGGGCCGCTTCAATTATGTAAGCATTTACATTATACTCAGGCAGACGTATTTCTGACAGAATCGTTAGTTGATTTTACAGGAATGGGGCGTGTGTAGTTTGATGGCCGGTTCAGGAATTCCTTATGTGCTGGAGACGGCACTGGGCAGCATAGCGCGGGAGCTGGATGTGATCGGGCCGGGTAAGCCGCCGGTGTGGCTGCTGGGGGGAAGCTGCGGTCTGCTGCTGCACGGGGTTCAGCTGAGTGCTGCTCCGCGCGATATTGACCTCTATTGTGATTTGGAGGATACCGCGCAGCTTCATCGGGCACTGCTGAGATACACTGTCTGCGCACCGGAGGAGGATTATAGCGGAGGCTGTTACTCTCTGCGCGGGCTCTACTTCATCGGAGAGGTGAAGGTTGAGCTGGTGGGCGGATTCAGGATCGGCAGCGGCTCCGGGCAATATTCAGTGGATATCAGCAAGCTGCAGCCCTATGCCCCGGAATGTACGTTCGAAGGGAGCGGCCGCCTGGCCCTGATGCCGCTTGTCCATGAGCTGATCTTCAATCTGCTGCGCGGCAGGGAAGAACGCTGCCGGGCGATTGCGGAGCTAATGAAGCAGGATGTAGCCGGTCATCTGCCGCTTCTGGAGCAGCTCATTGAGGAGAATCATCTGGAAGCCGACGGCCTGCAGTCTAGGCTGGACGAGCTGCTGGGGATATCCGAATCTATACGTATATAACCTGATTTCAAGGAAGGAGGCTGTAAGATGAATGCGAAATCGCAAATAACGGTCACTTTCCTTCCGGAACAACGCACAGCTTCTGTCAAGCATGGGGTTACGCTGCTGGAGGCTGTGCGCAAAGCCGGAATCGTCCTGCCTACCCGCTGCGGGGGCAAGGCGGGATGCATGATGTGCAAAGTGTCCGTAGAGCGTACGGATGCCGCGGGACTCAGACCTCCTGCGGAGGCGGAGAAGCGCAAGCTTGGCAGCCTGCTGGATGAAGGCGTCCGCCTGGCCTGTCAGGCCGCTGTATGGGGCGACGTCCAAGTGCATATTCCCGAGGACCCGCTGAAGGCGGCTGTACGCCGCAGACTGGAAGCGGCGCGACGTGGCGAATCGGAGGACTTATGGTGATGGTTACACCCGGCGCAAATGCAACCCTAAACGAACAGAGAGGAGCCCTGCGAGTGGACTCCATGCATCTGGTGAAGCTCCGGCAGAGCCGGCACAGGTCTGCGATGCTGCTGCCGCTGCTTCTCCTGCTGATCTTGTCTCTAACCGGCTGCATGTATCCCCGGGAGCAGCAGCAGCCCGGCAGCAGTTACCGCGAGAGTGTGAAGCGGGTGCAGGCGGCGGTCGATGATTATCAGGAGCAGAAGGGGCTGCTGCCGATCTTGACCAGCGATCAGGACACGCCCAGATACGAGAAATTCGTGATTGACCTGAATAAGCTGCAGCAGGAAGGGTACCTGGACGAGATCCCGGCAGCAGCGTTCGAGAAGGGCGGGAGCGCCCATTTTCTGGTGCTGGATGAGGAGACGGACCCACAGGTCAAATTAATGGACCTGGTGACCGTGCAGAAGGTTAATGATATCCAGCGCAAGGTGAACCTCTATAAGTCTGCGCACGGCGGGAAGCTTCCGGCAGGGGAGGAGCAGTATCCGGGCCTTGTATCTATCGATGCCAAACGGGCAGGGACAGGGACAATCAAGCTAAGCAGCGTATATTCGGGCCAGCCGCTCGGGCTCCTGATGGATCGCAGCGGGGCAGTCTATGTTGATTACGGTGCGGATATCTCCTCTGCTATTGATAAGAACGGCAGCAGCCCGGCGGCAGACCGTGACCTGCGTCTGGAGCTTACGCAGGCCTCCTATTATGTCCCTGTCAAGTCTCTCCCTTATCTGTGGGTGGATGGCCGTCCCGTCCCGCAGGCTCCGCAGGAATAGCAATATACTATTATAAATTAAGGCAGCAGTTCTCCGAGAGCGGGGGTTGCTGCCTTTTTGTATGGGGAGTCTCAGAATGGATAGTAGTTCTAGGCCGCAAGCCGCCCTCATAGACTTGATGAGAAGACTTCCGGGTGTCTTGACGCAGTGGCGAGCTAGTGGCGAGCTAGAGCGGGTATACGAAATTTCAGATGCAAAAATGCGCGGACGCTGGTCATAAATCCGTTACGGATACATATGATGATACTAGTCCAAATGCATGTCCGAGCATTCGGAGTTTAGCGCGGGGCAACCTTGCTTCGCCTCAGGCAAGTAAGCTAGGCTTCGGGCGGGCAAAGCTTAGTCCGGTGGTTGTCCTGCAAGGGTCAGTTTGCCGGCGGAACGCGAAGTCGATGCTCTTCAGGCATTTTTTCTTCGGAGTAATATGAGGAGGGGATCTCTTTTGGAAAAAGTGGATATTTTCAAGGACATTGCCGAGCGTACCGGCGGAGACATTTATCTTGGCGTCGTCGGCGCGGTTCGCACGGGGAAATCGACATTCATCAAGCGCTTCATGGAAACGATTGTTCTGCCGAACATCACGAGTGAAGCAGACCGGGTAAGAGCGGTCGATGAGCTGCCGCAAAGTGCGGCAGGCAAAACTATTATGACTACCGAGCCTAAATTCGTACCCAACAATGCGGTGCAGATTAAGGTGGCCGAAGGCCTGGAGGTTAACGTCCGGCTGGTCGATTGTGTAGGCTATGCAGTGGAAGGCGCAAAAGGGTATGAGGATGAGAATGGTCCGCGGATGATCTCGACCCCATGGTTCGAGGAACCGATTCCTTTCCAGGAAGCGGCTGAAATCGGGACACGCAAGGTCATTCAGGAGCACTCGACTCTGGGTGTGGTAGTGACTACCGACGGTACGATTGCCGAGATTCCACGGAGCTCGTATGTCGATTCCGAAGAGCGCGTGATCGCAGAGCTGAAGGAGGTCGGCAAGCCGTTCGTGCTGGTCATCAACTCCACCCGGCCGCGCAGTGAGGAAGTCCAGCAGCTTCGCAGTGAGCTTGCCCTCAAATATGATATTCCGGTGATGACGCTCAGCGCTGCGAATATGACCGAGGACGATGTGACTGGTGTCCTGCGCGAAGTACTGTATGAATTCCCTGTACATGAAGTTAATGTTAACCTGCCGAGCTGGGTGATGGTGCTGGGCGAGAATCACTGGCTGCGCAGCAGCTATGAGAATTCCGTCCGTGATACCGTGAAGGATATCCGTCGTCTGCGCGATGTGGACCGCCTGGTCTCCCAGTTTACCGAATATGATTTCATCGACCGGGCAGGCCTCAGCGGCATGAACATGGGCCAGGGGGTAGCCGAGATTGACCTCTACGCTCCCGAAGAGCTGTATGATCAGGTGCTGATGGAGGTAGTCGGGGTCGAGATTCGCGGCAAGGATCACCTGCTCCAGCTGATGCAGGACTTCTCCCACGCCAAGCGCGAATATGACCGCTTCTCGGAAGCGCTGGAAATGGTTAAGACCACGGGGTATGGCATCGCCGCACCTTCTCTGGCCGAGATGGCGCTGGATGAGCCTGAGCTGATCCGCCAAGGCTCCCGCTTCGGAGTCCGGTTGAAGGCTACGGCGCCGTCGATTCATATGATCCGGGTGGATGTCGAGTCGGAATTCTCGCCGATTATCGGTACAGAGAAGCAGAGTGAAGAGCTGGTGCGCTACCTGATGCAGGACTTTGAGAATGACCCGATCAAAATCTGGGAATCCGATATCTTCGGCCGGTCCCTGCATTCCATAGTCCGAGAGGGCATTCAGGGCAAGATCGCGATGATGCCGGACAATGCCCGCTACAAGCTGCAGGAAACGCTGGGCCGGATTATCAACGAAGGTTCAGGCGGCCTGATCGCCATCATCCTCTAAATGAAATAGGCTTGTCCTTTGGAGCGGGAGCTTTTCCCGCTCTTTTGCTCTTTCCGGGCCCTTTCACTGCTAGAGTGGAAAAGGGGAATTCTCCCTGGAAAGCTTCCGCTTTTACGGCATAACTGGTAGTAATAGACTGCGCAATTGCAGCGGAATGAAGGGAAACCTGCTACTTTCTGCTCCTTTTTTGAGGAACGCCTTGATATTATGGTTGGGCTGTATTACTATAAGTTTGTTGCGCTTCTAGAAGAGAGGCGCCAGTTACTAGCATTAAACGGGATTATCACGTATATTTTACGTTGAAACGGAAAGAGTGTATGATACCGGAACTTTTAACCAGGGAGGTGAGAAGACATGAATAAATCAGATTTGATCAACGTAGTTACAGAAGCAACTGAACTTCCCAAAAAAGACGCTACGAAAGCGGTAGATGCTGTTTTTGAAGCTATCACAGGTGCACTGCAAAGCGGCGATAAGGTTCAGCTGGTTGGCTTCGGAAACTTTGAAGTGCGCGAACGTTCCGCACGTAAAGGCCGCAACCCGCAGACTGGTGAAGAAATCGAAATTCCTTCAAGCAAAGTACCGGCTTTCAAACCCGGTAAAGCGCTGAAAGACGGAATCAAATAAAGATTTCTACATATCTGCCCCATAGTCCTTGAATACCAACGATGCCGCCTTCCAGGGCGGCATTTGTTTTTGAGAGAGGCTCATAAACTTTGAGGAGGATTACAATGACTGAGAAGAAGAATGAAGTGAATCCTGCACCGTCCGGCAGCGACTATATCGTAGTCAAGGCCAAGGAGAACGGTGTTCAGGTCATCGGGCTGACCAGAGGGCTGGACACACGGTTTCACCATACGGAGAAGCTGGACAAAGGCGAGGTGCTCATTGCCCAATTCACCGATCACACCTCAGCAATGAAAATCCGCGGCAAGGCTGAAATCTGGAGCAAACACGGACAATTAGAGAGTGAAAGCTGAAAAGCAGGCATAGCCTGCTTTTTTTCAAAATATAACTAGATATGGGGCGCTCTGCGGTGCCGTATAATCCTGCATAGCAGCGGAAACTATGAGTAGGGAGGCATGTTATGAACCGGAGCTGGCTGATCGGAACGGCGTTGCTGCTTAGTGCAGCTACTACCCTGCTGCTGCCGCAACTGGCCGGCAACGTTATAACTGCCCAGAGTAACTATAGCGCAGTACAGACGATAGGCCCGGATGGCCTGGTACTGGAGAATGACAATCTGGTAGATGCGCTCAGTGAGATTCCCTTCAGTCTGATGATTGACAAGGCAGGCTGGGAGAACGGGGTATTGTCTATGGATCTCAAGGTGAACGGTGATGCCCACGAACCGCAGGAGCTGTACCGTAACATGGCTCTGGCTATCGGGTTCGCGATTCAGGAGACTTCGAACGTAGACCAGCTGCTGCTGCGTGTGGTGGCAGAGGATAGGTGGCTGGATACCCGCCGCCTGCTCCTTGCCGGTGATATCCGCCGCAGCGAGTGGAGCCCCCTGCTGCAGGAGGCGCTGGAGAACGCAGGCAATTCGCCTCTTCCCGATTCGCTGAAGAACGGCTTCCGTATTAGCGAAAGCGAGCTGTGGAAAAAGCAGTTCATTTATCCCTGAACCGGGTAATTGAAACTAGAAGGCTTCACCCGTGCGTGACAAAAAAACATGTGATATAATAGACAAGATTGTGAACAATGAGTTTGACAAACGTCAATGGCTTCGGAGGCTAAAATGAAACCGTACCGCATACCGCAACTGGCTAAACCCTACACCGACTACGATATGATTCAGCGGCATACGGAACTGCCGCCGTTCTCAGACGGGCGGGGTCATTTGTTATATATTTTTCTCGGCAGGGGCCGGGGGGCAGACTTCCAGCAGGCAGAGCTGTTCACCCTGGTGACCGGACTCGTCCAGCTTGGACTGGATACCCATGAGAGCATTGACCGGAATCATGAAGAGCCCGGCGGCGATATGATGCGCACCCGCCAGCTGAAGGTTCTGGCCGGTGATTATTTCAGCAGCTGGTTCTACCATCTGCTCGCGAGACACGGTCAGGTTGAAATGGTTGGCATATTGAGCGCGGCTATCGCTGATTTCAATGTCATGAAGGCCAATCTTTACGGCAAGATGAGCGGAACGCTTGTCCCGGCCGAACAATACTTGAAGCACACGGTACAGCTCAATATGCGGCTGTTTCTTTCTTTTACACCGATGATTGAAGAGTCCCTTAGAGATATCTGGCAGAAGCTGCTCGCCGAATTCAGCCAGTGTGAGACAGCAGCCCTGGAATTGCGCCGGGGGACAGCTCCGGCAAGTGCGCTGGAGGGCTATGCTTACTGGAAGGTGATGGAGTCGGCGACTGAAGAGGAACGCCAGCAGCTTAAGGGGCAGACTCTGGACCCCAAGGATTGGCAGAAGCTGAAGCTGAGATGCAAATGCGATACGCTGCTGACGGACAAGCTGCATAGCTCGCTCGCGTCCATTCAGTCGTTATTGCAGGGGATCAGGGACGAGGATCTGGCGGGTCAGCTTAGAGCTGCACTGGACCGCCTGCTTCTGCAAATGAAAATTTCCGGACAAGCTGCCGTGGAGGGTTAGAGAATGACAGTAGATAAAGTTACCCTAACAGGTGGGCAAGGCGACAAGCCGAAGGAGCAGTTTGTCCATTCGGTATTTGAGAGCATTGCCGGCAAGTATGATCTGATGAATGATATTCTGAGCTTTCGGCGTCATAAGGCCTGGCGGAAGTTCACCATGCGCAAGATGGGCATGAAGCGCGGGGACTCGGCAGTAGACCTGTGCTGCGGTACCTGTGATTGGAGCATTGCCCTCGCTGATGCGAGCGAGACCGGGAATGTCATGGGACTGGACTTCAGCGCAGGCATGCTGGAGGTGGGACGGCGTAAGGTGGAAGCGCGCGGATTGCAGGACCGCATCTCCCTGATTCAGGGGAATGCGATGGAGCTGCCGTTCGGTGATAATTCCTTCGATTACGCCACGATTGGCTTTGGACTTCGTAATGTGCCTGATCCCGTACAGGTGCTGAGTGAGATGAAGCGCGTGGTGAAGCCCGGCGGTATGGTGGTCTGCCTGGAGCTGTCGAAGCCGATGAAGCAGCCGTTCAAAGGTATTTATTATTTTTATTTCCAGCGTGTGCTTCCGCTGCTCGGCAGGCTGTTCGCCAAGCGGTATGAGCAATATAAATGGCTTCCTGAATCACTGGCACTCTTCCCGGACAGGAAGCAATTAGAGGAGATCTTCCGGGATACCGGACTTACAAAAGTGGAATCGTTCCCCTTGAACGGTGGCATCGCGGCGTTACATCTTGGACTCAAGGAGAACTGTAATGTTTAAGAAAATCGGTATTTTTCTACAAATGATTAAATTCGAACACACGGTTTTTGCTTTACCTTTTGCCTTTATGGGGGCCTTGCTGGGTTCAGTAGTTATGTTTGGGGAACTGCCCTCCTGGAGCCAGATCGGATGGGTGGTTGTTGCTATGTTCGGCGCACGCAGCGCGGCTATGGGGCTTAACCGGCTGATCGACCGGATCAGTGATGCGAAGAATCCGCGGACAGCGGGCAGAGCCATTCCGGCAGGATTACTGAAGGTTGGAGAGGTAACGCTGTTCATCGCGTTCTCGTTCTTTTTGCTGTTCTGGGCAGCCTTCAAGCTCAATCCGCTGTCAGCGAAGCTGCTGCCGATTGCTGTTTTTCTGCTGGTCCTCTATTCCTTCACCAAACGCTTCACCTGGGCCTGTCACCTGATTCTCGGGCTTACCATTGCCCTTGCGCCTCTCGGCGGCTGGGTTGCAGTTACAGGAACAGTGGACTTGACTGCTATGATCTTCTATTTCACGATCGTATTCTGGACAGCAGGCTTTGATATCATCTACTCCTGCCAGGATGTGGACTTCGACCGCAAGGAAGGACTGTATTCGATTCCGGTGCGCTTCGGGGTGGCCCGTGCGCTGGGGATTGCCAAGGTCTTTCATCTGCTGACAGCCCTGGGCTTCATCTCTCTCTTGTTCATCACGGAACTGAGCTGGTGGTATGTGGCCGGCATGGTGATTGCTTATATTATTCTGTTCTATGAGCACTACATTGTGTCTCCGGGTGATCTAAGCAAGCTGCAGACCGCCTTCTTCACCATGAACGGTGTACTTAGCATTGTGGTCTTTTCCTTTACTCTGATTGACCTGGTGGTGCAGTTCTACAAATGACCGAACTTAAGCCTAAGAACTTCGTGGTTGGCATTACCGGTGCGAGCGGGGCGATCTACGGCATCCGGCTGACAGAGACCCTGCTGTCCCTCGGTTATACAGTACATCTGGTTGTCAGTAATGCAGGCTGGCGTGTCTTCAAGGAGGAGCTGGGTTATGCTGTAACTGACCGGGAAGGACTGCTGAATGAGCAGTTCGGCAGCTATCCCGGTTCTCTTCTGTATCACCCGGTACAGGATATAGGCGCTTCAATTGCCAGTGGATCCTTCCGGACAGAGGGGATGATTATTATGCCCTGCTCGATGGGAACACTGTCTGCTGTAGCACATGGCAGCTCGGACAATCTGATGACGCGGGCAGCGGATGTCATGCTGAAGGAGGGCCGTCCGCTCGTTCTGGTGCCCCGGGAGACACCGCTGCATGCGATTCACCTGGAGAATATGCTGAAGCTGTCGCGGATGGGCGTCAAGCTGATTCCGGCAATGCCGGCGTTCTATTACGGTCCTGCCACCATGGATGATCTGGTCAATTTCATGGTGGGCAAGGTGCTCGACAGCTTCGGGATTGAGCATACTTTATTTCGCAGATGGGGGGATGAAGGGTGACAGACCTGGAACACACCGTCATCGGCAAAATCAGCTATACCAATTCATGGCCGGTCTATCATTATTTCGATCCCTCTTCTTTAAGCTTTCCTGCTGAAATGGTGAGTGAGGTGCCTGCTGTGCTTAACCGGGGCATGGCAGCAGGAGATATTCATGTTGGGGCTTTATCCTCCTTTGCTTATGCAGCGGCCAGCGACCGGCTGCTGCTGCTGCCCGGTCTGTCCGTCAGCGCGGACGGTCCGGTGCGGTCAATATTTCTTTTCTCCAAAAAGCCGTTACAGCAGCTTGGCAGCGGAACGATAGCCGTGACGAATACTTCGGCTACCTCGGTCAATCTGCTGAAGATCCTGATGCACAAGGCCTTAGGCACTAGTCCGGAGTACATTAGCAGCGATCCCGATCTGAACACTATGATGCAGCAGGCGGATGCCGGGCTCCTGATCGGAGACCATGCCATCCGCGCCTCCTGGCAGGATCAGGGCTATGAAGTGACGGATCTGGGCGAGCTGTGGAAGGAATGGACGGGCCACAGTATGACCTTTGCTGTGTGGGCGGTCAACCGCAGGGCTGCAGCCCTGAATCCTGAGGCCATTGCCGAGATTGCTGAAGCCTTCGAGCGGAGCAAGAGACGCGGCCTGAATGAGCTGGGACCGGTAATTCACGAAGCCTGCTGCACGATCGGGGGCACGGCCTCCTATTGGAGAGATTACTTCCGTAATTTATGTTATGACTTTGGGGAAAGGCAGCAGGAAGGTCTGAACCTCTATTTCCGCTATGCCTATGAAATGGGCCTGCTGCCGCAGGAAGTGAAGATGGAGCTTTGGAGCCACAATCTGCTGACACGGGTGAAAGAATGAAGCGACTGCAAATATTCGGCTTGCTGAACAAAGATATGGATCAGATTGAGAAAGAGCTGTACCGCAGTGTCCAGGGGGATGATGACCTGCTGAGCGAGACCTCGCTGCATCTGCTGAGAGCTGGGGGCAAGCGGCTCCGGCCGGTATTCGTTCTGATGGGCGGCAAATTCGGGACCTATGATCTCGATAAGCTGAAGCGCGTCGCGATTCCGCTGGAGCTGATTCACAGCGCCTCACTGGTCCACGATGATGTCATTGACGATGCGGAGCTCCGGCGGGGAGAGCCTACCGTCAAGGCGAAATGGGGCGACAAGATCGCCATGTACACCGGCGACTATATTTATGCCAAGGCACTCGTGATGACTTCAGGGCTGAAAAATCCCCTGATTCATCAGATTCTCTCCAAAGCCATGGTAGAGATGTCCATCGGAGAGATGGAGCAGATCCGCGACTTCTTCAACAGCGGACAGAGCGTGCGCCATTATCTGCGGAGAATCCGCCGTAAGACAGCGCTGCTGATTGCCGTCAGCTGTCAGCTTGGCGCTCTGGCTGCAGATGCGGAGCCGGGAACGGCCAGGCTCCTCTATAATTACGGATATAACGTTGGGATGGCGTTTCAAATCCGTGATGATCTGCTCGATCTCTCCGGAACGGAGAAGCAAATTGGCAAGCCGCCCGGAAGCGATATGCGGCAGGGGAATATCACTCTGCCTGTCATCTACAGTCTGCAGGATGAGCGGCTCCGCGGCCGCCTGCTGGAAGAGCTTGAAGCGATTCGTGAAGGGAACAGAGGGGTCGGACGCGCTATTGATCTGATTCTCTCCGGCGACGGGATTTCCCGTGCGGAGGAGCTGGCTTCCCGCTATATCGCCAAGGCGCTGGATGCGCTGGAGCAGCTGCCAAGCAACCGGACCAAGCGCAATTTGCGCGATATCGCCTTTTTCGTAACAGGCCGGGCTTATTGAAGATATAAGAAATTATCTGCAAATTTACGTTCACAGATGCCGGGGTTTCTGATAATATCAGACCATAAACAGCCCATTCATTTAGAATAAGGGAAATTGGAGAGTGACTCTATGGAACAAACGTATCTGATGATCAAACCGGATGGTGTACAGCGCGGACTAATCGGACGCATCGTCGCCCGCCTGGAAGACAAGGGATTCAAGCTGGTCGCTGCCAAGCTGATTACCGTTACTGAGGAGCAGGCTAAGAAGCATTATGCGGAGCATGACGGCAAGGATTTTTTCCCGGAGCTGGTAAGCTTCATTACCTCCGGCCCTGTGTTCGCCATGGTGTGGGAAGGCGATGATGTCATCGCATTATCCCGTCTCCTGATCGGCAAAACCAAAGTCGGTGAGGCCCTGCCAGGCACCATCCGCGGGGATTATGCCAGCCATACTCCGCTTAATCTGATCCACGGATCGGACTCACCGGACAGTGCAGCACGTGAGATCGCCAATTTCTTCGCTCCGGATGAGCTGGCACAGTATCATAAAGACATCGCGGCCTGGATGTAAGCATCCAGGCAGGAGACAGGAGATTATTATGGCTGAACGTGAAGAATCCTCATTAACCCCGGACCCTGATTACACCGGATTTATTCATAATATCAAACAAAGCACAGGCATTGACCTTGCGCAGTATAAGGAAGCACAGATGAAGCGGCGGCTGACGACGCTCCGTATGAAGAACGGCTACAATACCTTTAACGAGTTCTATGCGGCAATGATGAAGGACAAGGCTCTGTTCTATGAGTTCCTGGACCGCATGACCATCAATGTCTCCGAATTCTGGCGGAATCCGAACCGCTGGGAAGTGCTGAGGGATGTGATTCTGCCGGATCTTCAGCGCTCCGGCCGCAGACTGAAGCTATGGAGTGCCGCCTGTTCAACGGGAGAAGAGCCTTATACGCTGGCGATGATTCTCTCGGACAAGAATATTCTGGCCCAGACCGGCATTCTGGCTACAGATATTGATGATGGGGCACTGGCCAAAGCGAAGCAGGGGATCTATCTGGAGCGCTCCTTGAAGGATGTGCCCAAAGATGTGGCAGACCGGTATTTTACACCGGAAGGCCCGGTCTTCAAGGTCAGTGAAGGACTGAAGAAGAATATCGATTTCCGCAAGCAGAATCTGCTGCTGGATAAATTCGACGAAGGCTTCGATCTGATTATCTGCCGTAATGTCATGATCTACTTCACGGAAGAAGCCAAGAATAAGCTGTATCACAAATTCTCGGCCAGTCTGCGGCCCGGGGGCTATCTGTTCGTGGGCAGCACGGAGCAGATCTTCACACCGGCGCAGTATGGCTTCGAGTCGACCGAAACCTTCTTTTACCGCAAGAAATAGCCGTAGTCTGTTGGAGTCTCCCTTGGTGCAGGGTATACTTTACGCGCTTTTCAGTGATACTGGGAAGTAGGAAGAAACCTAACGCCAAGTGAAAGGTCGTTAACCCAGATGGACAAAAGCAAGGTCATCACCGCCTACCGGCGGGGATTCCTCACCGTCCGCGAATGCGGGCAGATTCTCGGCATCGAGGAGCTGCAGCTCCAGAGCCTGCTTACTGCGGAAGAGGGCAGAACCGGCGGCCGCCTTCCGGCACCAGGCAGCGACAGTCTGGAGACAGGCTCCTGAACGGGGGAGCACAGCAGCGCCGCTTCTACTCGAAAGAGCAGAAGCGGCGCTTGTTTTGTTCAAATATAAGCAGCGGGCCGGGCTATTGCTTTCTTGTCAAAGCGGAGAGCCTATACTATAATAAGCAAAGACATTTAACATTTTAGCGGTTTACAGTCCAAAAGTGTGAAGGGGGAACGCAGCATGAGTTTACGCTATTTAACAGCGGGGGAGACGCACGGCCCCCAGCTTACAGCCATTATTGAGGGATTGCCCAGTAATTTGACACTTGACTTTGAAGAGCTTAATTTCCAGCTGCACCGGAGACAGAAGGGCTACGGCCGCGGACGCCGGATGCAGATTGAGAAGGATACTGCCCAGATTGCCGGCGGTGTACGCCACGGCTATACTACCGGAGCTCCTGTAGCGCTGATAGTCGAGAACAAGGACTGGACACACTGGAAGAACATTATGAACATTGAGCCGATTCCGGGCAGTGATGAAGAGAAGCGCCGGGTGAACCGTCCGCGTCCCGGTCATGCGGACCTGAACGGCGGACTTAAGTATAACCATACCGATCTGCGCAACGTGCTGGAGCGCTCCAGCGCCCGTGAGACGGCAGCAAGAGTAGCCGTAGGCGGAGTAGCCCGTCAGCTGCTTGCAGCCTTCGGAGTGAAGATTGCCGGACAAGTCATCCGGATCGGAGAGATTGAAGCACCGGCTAACGATCTGCCTATCGATGAGCTGATTGCCCGGACTGAAGAATCCTCTGTGCGGGTAGTGGACAAGGAGACGGAGCAGAAGATGGAGGCTTACATAGACAAGATCAAGGAAGAAGGCGACTCCATCGGCGGGATTGTGGAATGTATTGTCGAAGGTCTGCCTATTGGCCTTGGCAGTTATGTACAGTCCGACCGCAAGCTGGATGGTGCCATCGCCGGAGCCGTGATGTCGATCAATGCCTTCAAGGGCGTGGAGATCGGGATCGGCTTCGAAGCCGGGAAGCTGCGCGGCTCACAGGTCCATGACGAGATTATGTATGAAGCCTCGCAGGGCTACTACCGGGCGAGCAACCGGCTGGGCGGGTTCGAAGGCGGAATGACCAATGGAATGCCGGTGGTCGTCAGAGGGGTAATGAAGCCGATCCCGACGCTGTACAAACCGCTGCAGAGTGTGGATATCGACACGAAGGAGCCGTTCACAGCCCAGGTGGAGCGCTCAGACGCCTGTGCCGTTCCGGCAGCTTGTGTCGTACTGGAGAGTGTAGTAGCCTGGGAGATTGCCAAGGCGTTCCTGGATAAATTCGGCGGTGACTCTCTGGAAGAGATCCGCGCGAACTACAATAATTACCTGGCTCAGCTGGAGAGCTACTAAGATGCGCAGCATTACTGTTGACTTAGGGGAACGTTCTTATCCGATTTATATCGGCAGCGGTCTGCTGCAGAGTATCGGCGAACGCTGCACCGAAGCCGGATTCGCGCAGCGCAGCCCGCTGCTGGTGGTCAGTGATACCGAAGTAGCGCCGCGTTATCTGGAGCAGGTGGAGACTTCCCTCCGCAGCAGCGGATATACGGTGGTCAGCCATGTCATTCAGGCGGGTGAAGCTTCGAAGTCACTAGCCGTCTATGAAGAAGTCATTACCACAGCGATTCAAGGAGGTCTGGACCGCAGCTCAGCCGTGCTGGCGCTTGGCGGGGGAGTCGTTGGCGATCTGGCTGGCTTCGTTGCTGCATCTTATATGCGGGGAATCGGGTTCATGCAGATTCCAACGACCATACTCGCCCATGACAGCAGTGTAGGCGGCAAGGTGGCCGTTAACCATCCGCTGGCCAAGAATATGCTGGGTGCCTTTTATCAGCCATCTATGGTGTTATATGATCTGGACACCTTAGCTACGCTTCCACCCCGGCAGGTCGCTTCAGGCCTGGCTGAGGTGGTCAAGCACGGGCTGATTCTGGACCGTGAGTTCGCTTACTGGTGCCAGGGGCATGCGGAGGAGCTGCTGGCACTGGACCCCGAGGCGCTGGGATATGCGCTGGAACGCGGCTGTGCCATCAAGGCGGAGGTCATCGGCGGTGATGAACGCGAGCACGGACAGCGTGCGATTCTGAATCTGGGGCATACCATCGGACATGCCATTGAAGCTGTCGGCGGCTATGGCACCTTCCTGCATGGAGAGGCGATTGCGATCGGGATGGCCGGATCTGCTCTGCTCGCAGCGAAGCTGGGCCGGGACAGACAGATCTACGAGGACACAGTGTCGATGCTCACCGCTTTGTCGCTGCCCACCCGGCTTCCTTCGCAATACAGCGGGGAAGAACTGATGGAAGCGATGATGCATGACAAGAAATTCAAGGAAGGCCGAATGACTTTTATCGTGCCGGAGGCCATTGGTGAAGTAAGTATCATCAGTGATGTGCAGGCAAGCGATGTCTCAGAAGTCATAGCCCAGCTTAAGAAGGAGGGGAGCCCATGGTGAACCGGGGCATACGCGGTGCAACGACCGTAACCCAGAATGAAGAGACGGAAATTTTACGTGAAACGGTGATCCTGCTGAGGGAAATTGTGGAGCGCAATGATGTGATCGCAGAGGATATCTGCAGTGTGTGGATTACGATGACTGCTGATCTGGATGCAACCTTCCCGGCACGGGCGATCCGTGAGATTGAAGGCTGGGAGATGGTTCCGCTGATGTGTTCCGTGGAGATCCCTGTGAAGGGCAGCCTGCCGAATTGCATCCGCCTGATGGTGCAGGTGAACACCGACAAATCCCAGCGCGATATCCGTCATGTGTATCTGAATGAAGCCCAGCGGCTTCGCCCGGATCTCTCACAGAGCAAGTAATAAATTATAGCCCGCGGGGTTGTCAATGACTACCGTCATCATGTATAGTGAAGTTAGCCGAGTAAAGCAGAGTTTAGAATGAGTTGAGTAGAGTATAGTTGAGCTGAGTGTAGGACCTATTGCAGAGCAGACCCTTGATTGTCAGTGTTCTTTTTTGGTATACCTGTATAGCCGTAACTTAGGATGAGTTGCATCTGCGCTATCCCTGTATCCATGGAGGAATCTCTAGCATTCGATTGGGTTCATGCCGGTCCGAGGCGCTAATTCACATACTGACTATCAACAAACCTCTACTCCGGTAGAGGTTTTTCTGTATTTCGGACAATATCCGTTATCCCCTAGGAGGTTACCCAAGTGACGAATCCGAGCATTGAAGAAGTGGTGTCGCTGTCGCAAGAATACAATCTGATCCCGGTTGTAACAAGATTGCTGGCTGATATGGAAACGCCGATCCGGCTGTTCCAGCGGTTTGCAGAGCAGGATCGCGCATTTTTGCTGGAGAGTGTAGAGGGCGGCATTCAATGGGCGCGTTATTCTTTTATCGGCAGTGATCCGTTCCTGATGATCTCCGGCAAAAAGGGGAAGATCCAGGTGGAGGTCGGCGGCGAGAAAAAACAGCTGTCCGGCAAACCTGTCGAGGAGCTGAAAGCGCTGCTCCGTTCCTACCGCAGTCCCAAGCTGGACGGCATGCCCCCCTTCACGGGCGGAGCGATCGGATTCTTCGGCTACGATCTGCTGCAGTATTATGAGAAGCTATCCGCGCATGCGGTAGATGACCTGAATATGGATGACATCCGCTTCATGTTCTGTGACCGCATTATCGTCTTCGATCATGTGAAGCAGCAGATCCTGCTCGTGGGCAATCTTCATATCAAGGATGGCGATACGGATTCGGATATCCGGGCTAACTATGAGGAACTGAGCAATCGCTTAGTGAATCTGGCAGAGGAGCTGCAAAAGGAAGGCCCGAAGGAGAACGTCAACCGCCGCAGCATTCCGCAGGATATCGAGCTGGGAGATATTCACTCGAATCTCACCAAGGAGCAGTATATAAGTAACGTAGAGCAGGCCAAAGAATACATCCGTGCCGGAGATATCTTCCAGGTGGTGCTGTCACAGCGGATGCATATCGAGACCGAGGTCTCTCCGCTGCATGTGTACCGGATGCTGCGCATTCTGAACCCATCCCCTTATATGTATTATCTCAAAATGGATGAGGAGATCATCGTCGGCACCTCGCCGGAAGCGCTGGTCAAGGTGGACGGCGGACGGGTGGAGACCCGGCCGATTGCCGGAACCCGGCCGCGCGGAGCGAGCGCGGCAGAGGATCATCAGCTCGCCACTGAGCTGATGGAGGACGAGAAGGAACGTGCGGAGCATCTGATGCTGGTCGACCTGGGCCGCAATGATCTCGGCCGGGTCTCGAAATTCGGCAGCGTGAAATGCAATACATTTATGGAGATCGAGAAGTACTCGCATGTCATGCATCTGGTCTCGAATGTGACCGGAACGCTGGCAGAGGATAAGGATTTCTTCGATGCCTTCCTCTCCTGCCTTCCGGCAGGTACGGTATCAGGAGCGCCGAAGTTGCGGGCGATGGAGATTATTGCCGAGCTGGAGCGGGAAGCCCGCGGGGCTTATGCCGGAGCGATCGGATATCTCGGCTTCTCCGGGAATATGGATTCCTGCATCACGATCCGTACAATTATCTTCCGCAAAGGCCGCGCTTATGTGCAGGCTGGAGCAGGAATCGTCTGGGATTCTGTGCCTGAGAAGGAATATGAGGAGACAGTGAACAAGGCCAAGGGAATGCTGAAAGCAATCCGAATGGCGGAAGCGATGTTCCCCGCTGAAACGAAGGAGAAGCAGGTCATTAACCAGGATTATATGTATGAATATACCCCGTGAACCGGGAATTAGCAGAGACGAGATCAGAAGAGCAGAGAATGCTCCATAAAACTTAAAAATTTTAGGAGGACATGAACTATGGACGCAAGCCAGTTACTACAATCAGGAATTGCCGGTTTAATCGAGGGAAAGGATCTTACCCGTACACAGGCCCGCGAGATTATGGGCACGATTATGGAAGGTGCAGCTTCACCCGCACAGATCGGATCGCTGTTGACCGCGCTGCGGATCAAAGGCGAGACCGTTGAAGAAATCACCGGCTTCGCAGAGGCGATGCGCGGTTTCGGCACACAGGTGCTTACCGAGCGGAGCCAGCTGCTGGACACCTGCGGCACGGGCGGCTCCGGTATTCATAAATTCAATATCTCCACAGCTTCGGCGATCATCTCTTCCGCTGCTTCTGTAAGAGTGGCGAAGCATGGCAACCGTTCTGCGTCCGGGAGAGCGGGCAGTGCAGATGTGCTGGAAGCGCTCGGCGTCAATATTCATCTGAATGCAGAGCAGGCGCGGCAATGTCTGGACAGTATCGGCATCTGCTTCCTGTTCGCTCAAATCTATCATCCGTCCATGAAGCATGCCGCTGCTCCCCGCCGTGAGCTGGGTGTGCGGACGGTCTTCAATATGCTGGGCCCGCTGACCAATCCGGCCGGAGCAGACCGGCAGCTGATGGGTATTTATGACCGCAATAAGACAGAGACGGTTGCCAAGGTCCTGGGTGAGCTCGGCTCCAAGCGGGCGATGATTGTGAGCAGCCTGGACGGCCTGGATGAGATCAGCATCTCGGCACCGACGCAGGTCTCCGAGCTGAAGCAGGGCGTAGTCACCACCTACGAAATTACACCGCAGGAGCTTGGCCTCAGCCAGCATCCGCTGGAGGACGTCATGGGCGGCGCTGCTGCTGAGAATGCGGCGATTATCACTACAGTGCTGGAGGGTAATATCAATCCGTACCGTGATATCGTACTGGCGAATGCCGGGGCCTGCATCTATGTCGCCGGTCTGGCGGATACACTTAAGGAAGGCGTGGACCGTGCCAGAGAGGTTGTGGATTCAGGGGCGGCCCTGCGCAAGCTGGAACAGTTAAAAGCGATGACAAAGGAGCTTGATTATGTATCTTGACCGGATTGTTGCCACGAAAGTGAAAGAGGTAGAAGCGTTAAGCCAGCAATTCTCGCTCGCCGCGGCGGAGCGCTCCATTGCCGCATTGCCTGCTACCAGAGGCTTCCGCAGCGCTCTGACTGAACGCCGGAACCGGGAGATGGGGCTGATCGCCGAGGTGAAGAAGGCCTCACCGTCCAAGGGGCTGATCCGGGCCGATTTTGATCCGGTGACGATTGCCCGGGGCTATGAAGCGGCAGGAGCCGATTGCCTGTCCGTGCTGACGGACAAGGATTATTTTCAGGGCAGCGGCGTGTATCTGCAGCAGGTAAGAGAGGCGGTGAAGCTTCCGCTGCTGCGCAAGGACTTCATCATTGATGAGAAGCAGATCTACGAGGCCCGCCTGCTTGGCGCGGATGCGATTCTGCTGATTGCGGCCATTCTGACCCCGCAGCAGCTCGCCGGGTTCACCGACTCCGCTGCCGCGCTTGGACTCGATATCCTGATTGAGGTCCATGACCGCACTGAATTGGAGACGGTACTGTCTACTGGTAAGGCTGAACATCCCGGCGTTCTGCTGGGCATCAATAACCGGAATCTCAAGACGTTCGAAACCTCACTCTCCGCTACGGAGGAGCTGGCAGCCTTGCTGCCCGCCGGTCTTCCGGTAATCAGCGAGAGCGGGATTACCGGGCCGGAGGATATTGCATATCTCCGCAAGACACGGGCAACCGGTGTGCTGGTCGGAGAATACCTGATGCGCCAGCCGGATGTAGAGCAGGCGGTCCATCAGCTGCTCGGTCCGCTTCCTGCCGGGAAGGACCGTGCGCGGCATGACTGAACCTCTCGTAAAAATCTGTGGACTTCAGGGCGTTGAAGTGCTAAAATCTATGAATAGTTTGCCGCTCGATTATGTGGGCCTGGTGTTTGCACCCAGCCGCCGGAGGGTTACTGCGCAAACGGCTGCGGAGCTGATTGCAGAGCTGGGCAACTGGAAGTCTGAGCCTGCGCCCCGCCCGGTGGGCGTATTCGTTAACCCCGGCCTTTCCGAGCTGGAAGAGCTGCTGAGAACTGTACCGCTGGATGTTGTGCAGCTTCATGGACAGGAGAGTCCGCAGTTCTGCGCAGAGGTCAAGGCGGCTTTTCCCCAGGTTAAGGTCTGGAAGGTCCTTTCGGTTGCCGGGCGCAATCCTGATGCAGGGGATGAGGTTCAACCTCTGCTGGACAGCTATGCGGGCACCATTGATGCGCTGCTGCTGGATACCTATGATCCGCAGGAGCGCGGCGGTACGGGCCGTACATTTGATTGGGAGCAGATTCCCTTATACCAGCAAGCGGCGGCGAAGCATGCGCTGCCTTTATTTATAGCCGGAGGCTTGCATCCGGACAATGTGAACGAGCTGCTGGACGGATACGCCCCTTATGGCGTCGATGTCTCCAGCGGAGTTGAGAGTAACGGCAGTAAGGACATTGCCAAAATGACAGCTTTCGTAGAAAGGGTGAAGCAATCATGATACAAGTACCGGACAAAAATGGACGTTTTGGTTCTTTTGGAGGTCGCTTCGTTCCTGAGACCTTGATGACTGCACTGATCGAGCTGGAAGAGGCTTACAATAAATTCTCGGAAGACCCGGCCTTTCAGGAGGAAATAGATTATCTGCTCAAGCAGTATTCGGGCCGCGAGACCCCGCTGTATTATGCAGAGCGGCTAAGCAAGGAGCTTGGCGAGGCCAAGATCTATCTGAAGCGGGAGGACCTCAATCATACAGGCGCCCACAAGATTAACAACGCTATCGGACAAGGTATTCTGGCCAAAATGATGGGTAAAACCAAGGTGATTGCCGAAACCGGCGCAGGCCAGCACGGAGTAGCGACAGCTACGGTGGCCGCCTTGCTCGGTATGGAATGCAAGGTGTTCATGGGTGAAGAGGATACCCGCCGCCAGGCGCTGAATGTCTTCCGCATGAAGCTGCTCGGGGCAGAGGTTATTCCGGTGACCTCCGGCTCCAGAACGCTGAAGGATGCCGGGAATGAGGCACTCCGCTACTGGGTGAGCAATGTGGAAGATACGTTCTATGTGCTTGGCTCTGCGGTTGGTCCCCATCCGTATCCGATGATGGTCCGTAACTTCCAGCGGATTATCGGGGATGAGACCCGCCGCCAGATTCTGGAGGCGGAAGGGCGTCTGCCGGATTTGCTGGTTGCCGCAGTAGGCGGAGGCAGCAATGCTATCGGCATGTTCTACCCGTTCATGGAGGATGAGCAGGTGGCGATGATTGGTGTTGAAGCCGCCGGTAAAGGCGTAGATACTCCGTTCCATGCAGCAACCATGAGCAAGGGAAGCCATGGCGTGTTCCAGGGCTCGCTGAGCTATCTGCTGCAGGATGAGCATGGACAGGTCATCGAGGCCCATTCCATATCGGCCGGACTCGATTATCCGGGCGTGGGGCCTGAGCATTCCTATCTCAAGGACATTCACCGTGCCCAGTATGTGCCGGTGACCGATGCGGAAGCGCTGGATGCGCTGAAGCTGCTCTGCGTGACGGAAGGGATTATTCCCGCTCTGGAATCAGCTCATGCCATTGCCCATGTGGTGAAGCTTGGCAAGACGCTGACCAAGGATGATATTGTGGTGATCTGCCTGTCAGGACGCGGCGACAAAGATGTGGAATCCATTATGGCTTATACGGAAGGGGCGGAGCAGCAATGACAACCGAAACGACGAACCGGATGGACCTG
This sequence comes from Paenibacillus silagei, assembly GCF_017874735.1. GTDB lineage: Bacteria > Bacillota > Bacilli > Paenibacillales > Paenibacillaceae > Paenibacillus_AQ > Paenibacillus_AQ silagei. The sequence continues at coordinate 351,180 of NZ_JAGGLV010000002.1, read as the reverse complement.
ACGTTTAACCGGCTGAAGGCGGAAGGCCGTACTGCCCTTATTCCGTTCTTAACCGTAGGCGATCCTGATCTTGAGACGACGCTGGATATTATTGCCGAGCTGGAGGCAGCTGGAGCGGATATTCTGGAGCTGGGCGTTCCATACTCCGATCCGCTGGCCGACGGTCCGGTCATCCAGCGGGCGTCTGCAAGAGCGCTGCGCAGCAAGGTTCATCTGCGCACCTGCATGGAGACGGCGCTGAAGGCCCGGCAGGCAGGCAGTGAACTGCCGTTCATCCTGTTCACGTATTACAATCCGGTGATGCAGATGGGGCTGGATACGTTTTTTGCGGAGCTGAATGCCCATGAGATTAGCGGGTTGATCATCCCTGACGTGCCGGTGGAGGAATCGGAGGACCTGCGTGCACGCAGCCGTGCCGCCGGAGTGAATCTTATTCCGCTCGTGGCTCCGACCTCCAGCGAACGGATTGCCCGGATCGTATCCGGCGCGAGCGGCTTCGTCTATTGCGTATCCTCGCTCGGTGTAACCGGGGAGCGCTCAAGCTTCCACAGCGGAGTAGATGAGTTCATTGCGTCCGTCCGCCGGTCTACGGACCTGCCTGTTGCTGTAGGATTCGGGATCTCCACTGGAGAACAGGTATCCCGTTTTGCGAAGATCTGTGATGGTGTAGTAGTCGGAAGCGCCATTGTCCGCAAGGTGGAGGAGGTTATTCCTCTGCTGTCCCAGCCGCAGACGAGAAGCGCCGGACTGTTGCAAATTCGTGAATTTGTGGCACAATTAAGACCTAATTAATATTTGGAGAGCGAGGATCACCCATGAATCCAAAACCGAATATCGTTGACCTTCCTGTCTACAAGCCGGGGAAGCCGATTGAAGAAGTCAAGAAGGAGCTGGGCTTAAGCGAAGTCATTAAGCTGGCATCCAACGAGAACCCTTACGGGGCTGCACCAAGTGCGAAGGCCGCTATTGTAGCGGAGCTGGATAATCTCTTTTTATACCCGGACGGCTCTGCCGCTGAGCTGACAGCGACACTGGCTAAGCATCTGGGCGTTACGGGTGAGCGTATTATTTTCGGATGCGGATCTGATGAGATTATTGCTCTGATTGCCCGTGCCTTCTTCCTGCCCGGTGACGAGACGATTATGGCCGATCAGACCTTCTCCGTATATAAGAGCAATGCGGATATCGAAGGGGCTATAACTATAGAAGTCCCGCTTAAAGACGGAACGCATGATCTGGATGCAATGCTGGCGAAGATTACAGACCGGACCAAGATCATCTGGATCTGCAATCCCAACAATCCAACCGGTACCATTGTGCCCGAGGACGCCCTGATTTCGTTCCTGGATGCAGTACCTGCCAGCGTGATGGTAGTCCTGGATGAAGCCTATTACGAATATGTAACGGATCTCAGCTACACCGACGGCATTAAGCTGATCGACAAATACCCTAATCTGGTAGTCCTTCGTACCTTCTCCAAGATATATGGTCTTGCGGCGCTCCGTATCGGCTATGGTGTGGCCAGCAGCCAGGTAATCTCCCTGATTAATCAGGTGCGCGAGCCGTTCAATACGACCCGCCTGGCTCAGGTGGCAGCGGTGGCGGCGCTCTCCGATCAGGAATATGTGCAGCAGTGCCGTGCGCTTAACAGTGCAGGGATTGTGCAGCTTGAGGCGGAATTCGCGCGTCTCGGGCTTACGTCGTTCCCGGCTCACGGGAACTTCATTATGGTGGATGTACGCAAGCCGGCTGCTGAAGTCTTCGATACGCTGCTGCGTCAGGGAATCATCGTCAGAACAGGCTTCCACCGGTATCCGACCTACCTGCGGGTGACCATCGGCTCCGCCGAGCAGAACACAGCCTTCGTAGCTGCCCTGGAGCAGGCGCTGAAGGAGCAGGAAGTTCGCGCATAACCGTGAGGGCTCAGCAGCTGGATTGACGATACCACAGAAGGCAGGTAGTACTAAGAACATGACGACAAAAATAGCAATTTTCGGTGTCGGCCTGATCGGCGGCTCACTGGCCCTTTGCTTCAAAGGCAAGGAGGGTCTGACCGTTGTAGGCCATGCCCACCGCCCTGAATCTGCTGCTAAATATGTGAGCAGAGGTGTGGTTGATCAGGCTACATTATCACTTGAGGAAGCTGCACTGGATGCGGATTATATTTTTTTGTGTGTGCCGGTAGGCATGCTTGAGGACTATCTTCAGCGGTTAAGCAGGCTGCCGCTGAAGCCGGGCTGTATTATTACGGATGTCGGCAGCACCAAGGCCAGCATCGCGGAGTGTGCCATTACACTGGATATTCCCGGTGTACATTTCATCGGAGGCCATCCCATGGCCGGATCGGAGCGTTCAGGCGTAGAGGCAGCCTCCTCCTTACTGTTTGAGAATGCGTATTACGTGCTTACACCTCCGCCTGGCGTGCCGGAAGCTGCCTACCAGGCTCTGGAGTCGCTCCTGCTGCATACGAGAGCGCAGATAGTCCGGCTTGATCCGGAGCGCCACGATGAGATTGTTGGAGCGATCAGCCATCTGCCGCATATTATTGCGGTAGCCCTGGTGAATCAGATTCATGCATACGATCATTCGGACTCGTTGTACAGCACGCTGGCTGCGGGGGGCTTCCGTGATATTACCCGCATTGCTTCGAGCGATCCGATCATCTGGCGCGATATTCTGCTGAATAACCGCTCTGTGATGCTGCGGCTGCTGAAGGATTGGAACGATGAGGTGTCCTCGTTCATCCATCTGCTGGAGAGCGGGGATGGCGCAGGGATCGAGTCGGCCTTCCAGGAGGCGAATCAATTCCGCAGCCAGCTTCCTGAGCGGCGCAAGGGAATGATCACTCCGCTGTTCGATCTGCATATTGATGTTCCCGATCACCCCGGCATTATCGGCCGGATTGCTACGGAGCTGGGCGACCAGGGCATCAACCTTAGCAACGTGCAGATTATTGAGAGCCGCGAGGATGTTCCCGGGATCATGCGCTTGTCCTTCCGCCAGGAGAACGATATGGAGCGGGCCAGAATTCTGCTGCAGGAGAATGATTATACCGTATATATGTAAAATATATGTAGAAAGCAAAATAAGAGCCGGGGACGGATGCCCCGGCTCTTATTTTTTGAAATTAACAGCTTCCTCCAGGAAGTAAGTGGAGAAACGTAACTTAATTCAGCAATAGTTGCCGGATATCAGGAAGCAAGTGGAAAAACAGCAACTAATATTGCTAGTTTCCGCCATGCTGTGGGAGAGGCGAGGAAATAAGTGTTGTTTGTCCAACTATTGTGCCGGAAAAGAATAACACATCCTAAATAACTGTAGGAAATCCAATTGCTGCTATCAGGTGGCGCTCCGGCTGCGTCAGTAAACAAGTGGCCAGTAAACACCCAAATGTTCGTAAAAATGGACAAAAAAAAGACCGCTTACATAATAAGCGGTTACAGTTCACAATTTCTTGGAACCGTGTAGTGTTTGGATAGGAGTGGAGAGAAACCATACTGTACTTTTATTATATGTATCCGTTTACATTTTGTCAACACTTTATTTAAAGAAAAAAAGACCGCTTTCATCGGACTGTCTGCCCGTCTCTCAAAGTCTATTAATTTCCTCCCGTTAGAAACTATGCTATACTGGGTTAAGTATGTTTATAGATTCCTTCCAAGTATAGGTAACCGCTTGCTGAACAAGTGGAGACGGGCTGTGTTGTCCTGTAAGGAGAATGCTGCCATTCTTCTGTCTTACAAAAGGAATTGAAGGTTGGAAGCCTTAAATAACGGTAAGTTGAATATACATAGGAAGATTGGATTTTTGTGCTGCAAAAAATGAAGGTATGCCGCAACTTTTTGTTACCTGCCCGGTATAAGTAGATACGGACCGGACGGGATTACACGTGCAAGGGCGAGGAGGGCCGACTCACCATGACGGATTCCCAGTTGATCCAGCTAATCAAGCAAGGCGATACAGAATTATATTCGGAACTCATGCGACGATATCAACGCAAAATATTGGCTTTTGTGTACCACATGCTGAAGAACTCCCATATGGAGCTGATTGCCGAAGACCTCTGTTCAGAGACCTTCTACAAAGCCTTCCGGAGTCTTCATTCCTTCCGGGAAGTGGATGCTTCTTTCTCCACATGGCTGTACACCATTGCCCGCAATACAGTGCTCAGTGAGCTTCGCAAGAACCGTGCCGGGAATGTGTCGCTTGAAGAGAGCGGCTATACACCTGTGGCACCGCTTGATGTTGCCCCGGAACAGGCAGCACTGCGCAAGGAACGGATGGAGCTCGTTCGCGAAGCGATTAACAATCTCCCGGAGAAGCAGCGCTCCGCGCTGATTCTGCGTGAATATGATCAGATGGATTATCAGGAAATTGCCGTGATTCTGGATCAGAGCGTCAGCTCAGTGAAGTCACTGCTGTTCCGGGCAAGGAGCAGTGTGAAGCTCCAGCTCGAATCCTATTTCTATGAGCCTGAATTTGAAGAGCAGGCTGAGAGGGTGTAAGGCCTATGAATTGCAGGGAAGCGCAGGATTCCATTCCACACTTGTGGGACGCTCCCCCCACAGATCCCAGGCGGATTAGACTTGAGAGACATATCGCAACCTGCTCCTACTGCAGTGCCGAATGGGCGCTGTGGCAGGAGACCAGTGAGCTTATGCAGGATACAAGATTCGATGTCAGCGATGAGCGGGCAGAAGCGATTAACAGTAAGGTTATGGAGCGGATCTATCTGGAGAGCCCCTGGCTTATGCCCGGTGACGGGAAGTCTGCGGGGAGTTCTGCAGTATTCCGGCATCGCTTAAGCCTCTGGATTGCCTGTTTTTTAGCCGTGTTTATCTCAAGCTTCTTATATTTCACCGTGTTTAAGACCCCCTCGAATACGACAGCGGCACAGAGCGGGATCGTCGAGACAGGTGTGGCAGGCTTAACCCTGGACTGGTCATCTTCATATCCGGTGGAGTCTGAGGGCGGGATTATTGAGCCGCTGGTGGCCAATATGGGCCCTGCACATCCGCAGTACTGGATGGTATTGTCGACGCTGGGCGTCGGATTATCCATATTCCTGCTGGTCCGTCTGAACCGGTACCGCAGACAATGAGAACCCCCTTCCCGAGCATGGAGAAGAGGGTTTTTGATTTGAATACAAGAATGTATGTGTTTCCTACTTGTTCTAAAAAAGAAGACATTTGTTTTCATTCGTGTTACATTATTAAGCAAACATAAATAGGGAAGGGAACGGTGATAGGCGATGCTGATCGGCTTAATACGCCATGGGCTGACGGATTGGAATGCAGTAGGTAAAATTCAGGGACAAAGTGATATTCCGCTGAATGATGAAGGCAGGCGGCAGGCTGAGATGCTGGGTGACCGGCTGCTGCAGGAGCCTTATCACTGGGACTATTGTATTACCAGCAGTCTGTCCCGTGCAGCAGAGACCGGCAAGATCGTAGCGGCCAAGCTGGGCATTCCTTTACTTGAGCCGGATGACCGTATCCGTGAGCGTGCCTACGGCCAGGTGGAGGGCATGACAGCCGAAGCCCGTGAAGCCAAGTGGGGCAAGGATTGGAAGCTGCTGTCTCTGGGACAGGAGAGCGATGAGGCACTTCAGGTCCGGGGGCTTGCGTTCCTGGAGGATATGACGGCCCGGTTCCCGGGTAAGAATGTCCTGGTCATCTCCCATGGAGGATTCCTTGCACAGCTCTACACCGCACTCTACAAAGACAAATATTCGGAACGGCTCGGCAATCTCTCACTCACGATTCTGGAGAAGAACGAGCAGGAATGGAATCCTTTATTGTACAACTGTACCCGTCATATTTTACAAAAACAGCATTAACCCGACCCTTCGGGTTATTTTTTTTGCGGCAAAAGGAATAAAAAGGGCTGTATTTCCCATAATGGTAGTAAAACAGTGAGGCGATGAGAGATGAATCTGGCGGATATGCTCACTTATGCAGACATTGGTCAGCTGACCGCCATTGCGGGACGCTATCAGTGTGAATGCAAACGGAATTCCAAACATGATTTGATTCAGAGTATATTGATCACCTTGGGCAGCCGGGAGTTCATGGAGTCCCATATTAAGGGGAGTTCCCCGGGAGAGCTGCGTTTGCTGAACAGCCTGCTCTTCGATGAACGCAGCCACTTCAGCCTGGAGGATCTGCTGGCTGCAGCCAGGCAGGCTTCCTTCGATACCCCGCCCGGCAAAAGCGGTGACTACCGCGAGCTGGTCAGCCGGCTTAAGAACAGCGGCTGGCTGTTCAGCGGAGCTTCCCAGCAGAGCCGGTATCTGTTCCAGGTGCCGCTGGATCTGAAGAAGCGCTTCCGTGAGCAGATGGGCCAGCATTTGCAGGAGCGGATTGTTCCGGGCCCGGAGCCGGCGGTGTACAGGGGGGAGGGGGATTTGCTGGCCGGGGATCTGCTGCTGTTCCTGCGGTATGTGAAGGAGAATGAGCCTGAGCTGAACCAGGAAGGCGCGCTCTATAAGCGCAATCAGCAGGGAGTGATGAATGCGCTGCAGATTGCAGAGCCTTTACTCGGCAAGGGCGGCTGGAGGTTCGGCTACGGCAGGGCTTGTGAGCATTATCCGCCGAGATTTGCCCTGCTGTACGATTATGCCCGCCACCGCCGCTGGATCTCCGAGGAGGGCTACAGGCTGCAGCTTACAGCGGCAGGCGGGCATTTTCTGGCGGAGGGGAAATCGGAAAAGCTGATGCAGTTATTCTCCTTTTGGTTAAGACTGTATAAAGGGGCTATTCCCAATTTGCCTTCGCTGGTCTACTGGATTAGTCTAAGTGCCGGCAGATGGGTGACCACAGCCTCGCTGTCAGAAGGAATCGGCTGGCTGATCAAGCCCTTTTATTACGATGATGCCGCTTCCATTCTCGAACAGCGAATCTTGCGGATGATGCTGCATCTGGGCATGCTTAAGCTTGGTGAGGAACCCGCAGGAACAGTGGTCATGATGACACCCTGGGGATGTGAGGCGGCTGTGCCGAAGCATCTGCTCAGGTAAGGAGGAGAGAGATGCGGATTGCCTATGGGAGTTACATACCGCAGCTTGACGAGACAGTCTATGTGGCGGAAGGCGCTAAGCTCGTTGGCGATGTAAGAATAAGCAAACAATCCAGTGTCTGGTTCAACTCCGTACTCCGCGGTGACCTGGCGCCGGTGATCATCGGGGAGCGCTGCAATATTCAGGACGGTGTGGTCGGCCATGTGGCGGACGGATTGCCGCTGATGCTGGAGGATGACATCTCGGTCGGGCATTCAGCAATCATCCATGGCTGCCGGATAGGCAAGGGCACATTAATCGGAATGGGTGCAATTGTACTGAACGGAGCAGAGATTGGTGAATATGCTTTAGTAGGAGCCGGCTCGCTTGTAACCGAGAATACCATCATTCCTCCGTATACGCTCTCCTTGGGCACACCGGCCAAAGTGGTCCGTGAATTGACTGAGCAGGATCTGCTGAGGATGGCACGCACAAGTGAAAGCTATGTTAAAAAAGCATTGGAATACGGAATTTCTTAAACAGCGGAGGTGTATCGAATGGACAAAATGAAGGCTACTTATGAAGTGATGCTGGGGCTGGCTGCGGAAATGGTGTGGGATGAAGCGTTAAGAAAGCGTCGTACCGACATGTTGTACCGGAAGATCGACACGGCGCTGGCTGCTGGTGATGAGGCGGCTTTCCGGAATCTGACTGAAGAACTGAAAAGTTTGGCATAGGAAATGCGCCTGGCGCATTTCTTTTTTTTCTCAAAATTAAGGATTGCCAAGCCGAATACACTTGTTTATGATGCTTTTAAAGTTAAATGCATGCTGCGTGATGCGGCTAGAGGGGGCGAATCTATGAAATTCAGTGATTTTGACAGTAGAGCCTGGGAGACCGATGGACAATACTATGATACCTGCATCATTCCGTATAGCGGACTTCAAGGCACGGAGACTCCGCCTGAGACAGTTAAGTTACTTGAACGGCAGCGTGATTTCCTGGAATTGGCCGAGCAACCGTACAAAGGGCGGGTCGTGACTTATCCGGCGGTACAGTATGCAGGGCCTGGAATGACAGCACTGATGAATGAGCTTTGCCGAAAAGTCAAATCCAGCGGCTTCCAGTACGCCATCGTGATGTCTGCCAATGAGGGGCTGCGCAGGGAGGAGATATTTGAAAGCGATTTACTCCTTTGCCTGCCTGAGATAGCGGCCGATTCCAGAGCCTCGGTAAGCGTGTGTGTGCGGAGTGAAATCCAGGCCCTATGGGAGAATGGGAAATGAGTTAAATGTGACGGAAAATCAACAATTTATCAAAAAAGCACCTTAAACGCCTGTCACAATTTAGACAATATTCTTGACGGGTTTTAGACCCTAAGCTATGATTAGGATGAACTTATATGAACTGTGATATTTTTCATTGAAAACGGAATTTTTACCTAAAAAACCTATGCAACAACTCTGCAGGTGCCTTCTCACATTTTGAAAAGGGGGTTACATACAGTATGAGCAGCCTTAATGAAGAAGAAGAATCACTTCCGCAAGAACCGCCCAGCCGAAACGAGATGTCACGCAGACAGTTTTTGACCTACACACTAGGAGGGGCTACCGCCTTTATGGGTGCCGGAGTTATCCTGCCGATGGTCCGGTTTGCTGTAGATCCGATTCTGCAGAAAAAAGGCGAGGGAGAATTCATCAAGGTAGCGGAAGCGTCCAAAATTACCGAAGAGCCCCAGGAGTTCACCTTCGAGCTTCCGCAGCAGGACGGATGGTATGCCAGTACAGCGATGCTTACGGCGTGGATTCGTAAAGACGCGAACGGAGATATTTATGCGCTTTCACCGATCTGCAAGCATCTGGGCTGCACCGTAGGCTGGAATAATAACAAGGCGCATCCTGATGAATATCATTGTCCTTGCCATGGCGCCCGCTATACGAAGCAGGGCCGGCAACTGGCCGTGGCTGCCAAGCCCCTGGACCAGTACACCACCAAGATTGACGGAGGCTGGGTATATCTCGGTGAAATCGTCCCTAATACTGTTTCGGCGAAGGAGGCGTGAACGGCGTGTTCAAAAACGTATATAACTGGATTGACGAACGTCTGGATATTACACCGATCTGGAGAGATGTTGCCGACCACGAGGTCCCCGAGCATGTCAATCCCGCACACCACTTTTCAGCCTTTGTGTACTGCTTCGGCGGACTAACCTTCTTCATCACTGTAATCCAGATACTCTCAGGAATGTTTCTGACCATGTATTATGTCCCGGATATCATTAATGCCTACGCCAGCGTAGAATATCTGCAGACCAAGGTCGCCTTCGGTAAAATCGTCCGCGGCATGCACCACTGGGGCGCGAGTCTCGTCATTGTCATGATGTTCCTTCATACGATGCGTGTGTTCTTCACCGGTTCGTATAAGGCTCCGCGCGAGATGAACTGGGTAGTGGGGATGCTGATTTTCTTTGTCATGCTGGGACTGGGACTTACCGGTTACCTGCTTCCATGGGACAATAAGGCGTACTTCGCCACCAAGGTTACGCTCGAGATCGCCAATTCGGTTCCGTTCATGGGACCGGTGCTCAAGGAGCTGATGCAGGGCGGCAGTATTGCCGGCGCCGAGACGCTGACCCGGTTCTTCGCCTTACATGTATTCTTCCTCCCGGCGGTTCTGCTTATACTGCTTGTCGGGCACTTCATTATGATCCGCAGACAAGGCATATCCGGTCCGCTGTAAAATAACGTATAGGAGGCACGGTCATGGCACACGGAGACGACTCCAAAGAGAAGGTGATATTCGTCGGGGATTCCCGGGTCCGCAGAGGAAACGGATTCATTACCCCGCCGGATTATACGGCGTATCCGGGCAAATCGGAAGCCTTTATCCCCAACTTTCTGCTCAAGGAATGGATGGTTGGTGTAGTGGTGTTGGTGGGAATTCTGGTTCTGACCATCTCGGAGCCGGCTCCGCTAGGGTTCCCTGCCAATCCGGCAGCAACGGTAATTCCGATTCCCGACTGGTATTTTCTCTTCCTCTATCAGTATTTGAAGCTTCCTTATGCATCAGGTGACTATATCGTGCTGGGAACGCTTGGTGTGACTGGGGTGGCCTTCGGGGCGCTGCTGCTGGCGCCTTTCCTGGATACCGGCCCCGAGCGGCGGTTCTACCGCAGACCGATTGCGTCCTCGCTGATGTTCCTGTCTCTCGCAGCAATCGTCTATTTGACCAACACAGCCTGGACAGAATACAAGCATGAGATGGCTGAGACCGGCCAGATTCCAGAGGATGTACAGCGCGAGGAGAAAGCGGCCGAGAACAGGGCGGCGGGCTTGCCAACCACAAGTGCCGTCAAGCCGAAGGATATTGCCATTGTGGACAAGGATGATCCGGCGATGGCACTCTATAAGCAAGCAACCTGTATAACCTGCCATGCGGTAGATATGAAGGGCTCCGGCAGTTTTCCTTCGCTTCGGGGTGTAGGCGATAAGCATGATAAGGCGGCGATTCTTACTATTATAAAAGAAGGTAAGGGTCAGATGCCGCCAATGGTGGAGACGGCTATGGGAGCAGGGCTGACCGAGCAGGATATCGATGAGCTGGCCGGCTGGCTTGCCAAACAAAAAAGCGGACAGTAAAATAACAGTAACGCAGGACCTGATCGTGTATGCGCTCAGGTTTTTGTTATGTCATGAAGCTTCAACAGTCGGGGGGAAGTTGTTTGTATGCCGGGTCATTGGTTTGAGAAATTATTTAGGGACCGAAGAATAATATGGCTGCTGTTTATCGTGAATCTGCTCGGAACGGTCTACGGATATATGTGGTATGGCAACCAGCTCACGTTCACGGCGCAGACTGAACCGCTCTGGCTACTGCCGTTCGTTCCTGACAGCCCTACGGCCAGTCTGTTCTTCACGGCTGCATTACTGCTGCTGCTGTATCCGCCAAGAGGGCTTGCAGGGACGCTGATACGTGAGCTGATTGAAGCGCTGGCAGTCCTAACCTCTGTGAAGTACGGAATATGGGCGGTCAGCATCATTGTGGCCGGCGGTTATCAGGGAGATTCCATCACCTGGAAGGACTGGATGCTGATGATCTCCCATACCGGAATGGCTGTGGAAGCTCTGATCTATGCCCGGTTCTTCACCTTCCGGAGAATGCTGCCTGTGGCGCTTGCGTGGACATTCGCTAATGATATAGTGGATTATTCACAAGGCGTGTATCCATGGCTGCCTTCTGTGCTTGATGATGATCTTATCGCTGTTCAGTACCTCACCATGGGGCTTACACTGTTCAGTACGGCTGCTGCCTGGCTGTTCTGCGGCCGGACAAGGCGTCCGGCACTTCCGGACAGCACTGCCATGAAGCACTGAGCCTCTGTTCTAACTCTTGTCCTTCCGCCATACATTAAGGTGGGAGGGATGTCTTATGCCGCGCAGAAAAGTATTCATACTGTCAGGAATTCTGCTGTGCTGGCTGCTGGCCGGTATCAGCGGAGGCCGCGTTCAGGCTGAAGCAGGGGATGCTGCTGCAGACCAGGGAAGTACGGCTTACATAGAAGCAGCCGGAAGTGTACCCAGTGATCCCGCTGCTCTCACGGCCAGAAGCGGAGCGCAGCGGCTGGAGCAGGCTGCGGAAGCTCTATATGGCTATGTGCTTGAAGGCGATGTGCTGAAGGCCCGCCAGGAAGCAGAGGAGGTCTCGCAGATCTTCATCTCCTCGTCCTTTGAAGGGATGACCTCAGTGGAGGGGGTCAATGCACTATCCTCTGTGATCCTGGACATGAAGTCGGCACTGGCTGCGGCCCAGCCGTCCCCGGAGAGATGGGAAGCGGCAGCGGCGAAGCTGCGGCTTGCCGCTAACAGCCTGAATCATCCCCGCCAGCCCATGTGGCTGCAGTACTATAAGCTGGTCCGTGAGGATCTGAACGATATGGAGCAAAGCGCTGCCGCGAATGATCTGAAGAGCTGGACAGCGGCCTTGGCAAGACTTCAGAGCCGGTATGCGAATATCCGGCCTGCGGTGATCATCTCCCGGCCTGCTGAGGCGGTGAGCACCTTTGATTCCTGGATGTCTTACGCAGGAGGGGTGGCAGGCTCGGAGCAGCCCGTGGAACGGGCCCGCCTGTTGGAGATTGTATCCTATGGGCAGGATGCAGCAAGAGTGATGTTCGGCAAGGACCGCAGCGAGCCGGTCCTGTCTCTGCCGCTGGCTCCGCAGCAATACGGGGGCTGGGCCCTGCTGGCAGGCGCGTTCATCCTTACGGTGCTCGTGTATACGGCTTACCGTAAGTACCGCGGCCAGAAGCAGAATCTAAAACCCGTGTAGGCTTGAGCGGCGGCAACAGAGGATACAAAGAGGGCGGACCCCACAAGCAGCCATTGCTGGCTTGTGGGGTCCGCCCTTATGTGTGTATAGTTCAGGTCTCCCGGAAGCCTTCGCCGTGAACGTCGTGAACCTCACTGATAATGACGAAGGCCTTAGGGTCCACCGACTTCACCAGCAGGCTTAGCCGTCGGATCTCCTGTCTGGAGACCACGCAATAGACCATATGCTTCGCCTGCTTGGAATAAGCGCCGATCGCCGGGATTAAGGTAACGCCGCGATCCATTTCTACGGTGATCAGCTCGGCAATCTGCGGAGCCTCGTCGCTGATGATGGTGAAGGCTTTGGCGGCGTAGGCTCCTTCCTGGATGAAATCAATGACGCGTGAGGCGATGAAGACTGCCACGAGCGTATACAGTATTTTTTCGCGGGGAATGTAGAGCAGGGAAGCCCCGATAATGATGATATCCACGGCCAGAATAATCTGTCCCATGCTCCAGCCGAACTTGCGTCCGAGTATCCGTGCCACAATATCTACACCCCCGGTGGTGCCTCCGAAGCGGAAGACAATCCCCAAGCCCAGACCCAGGGTAACCCCCGCATATAATGAAGCAAGAATAAAATCATGCTCTGTACTGAACGTTACAATCCAGCCTGCCTTAATCATCCGTTCAAATAACCAGAGGAAAAAAGACAGGGAGCCGATGCCGAGTCCGGTATAGACGATCTGATTCGCCCCGAGCACCTTCCAGCCGAGCAGAAAGAGCGGAAGGTTCAGCAGCAGTGTGGTTAAGAAGATAGGGATGTTAAAGGCGTAATTGAGCAGGATGGTAATCCCGGTAACTCCGCCCTCCATCAGCTGGTTGGGAATAATGAAATACAGGAGTCCGAATGCGTAGATGGCCGTGCCCAGCATGATGGGGGCCACTGTTTTGCTGACTGTGCTGATTTTAATGGTTGAACTCATAACATCCCTCGCCTACGCCTCTAAATGGGCAATTTATATGTAATGATCCCCCCGGAGAGCACACAAGCTCCAGGCGGCATTGCAAAAAAGATTTGTCTTCAAAACGTCTTTACGATAACATAGGGGCAAACAGAAGGCAAGAACACACGGGGGTGAAAGGGCAATTTATGGATAAAAGTCTTGGTGACATTCAGCGTGAGGTGGATGCCTATATCTCACAGTTTAAAGAAGGCTACTTCAGTCCGCTGTCGATGCTGGCCCGGATGTCCGAGGAAGTCGGGGAGCTGGCGCGCGAAGTCAACCATCAATTCGGCGAGAAGCCGAAAAAAGCAGATGAAGCTGATAATTCGATTGAGCTGGAGCTGGGCGACATTCTCTTCATTACCGTTTGTTTCGCCAATTCACTCGGTATCGACTTAACTGAGGCTCATAATAAGGTTATGCACAAATTCAATACACGTGATGCCGGGCGCTGGACGCCCAAAAACACCGATTAGGCCTATGCTACATATGCTGTACCAAACGAACGGGATTTAGCCGTAAGGATGGTGAGGATATGGACCATAATGATTATGTAAAAGCGGCCTACCGCTCAATACTCCGCAGTGACTTTGCTGAGGCCATCACCTTGTTCGAGGCGGCCATTGCCGCAAGTCCTGATGATGCGGAAGTCAGATACCGCTGCGCTATTACCTATGCCCGCAGCGGCATGCTGGACAAAGCGCTTGAACATGCTGTAGCCGCACGCAGACTGGATGGAACCAAACCGGAGTATCAGCTGCATCTTCAGCATCTGCAGGCTCTTAAGCTTGTGCAGGAAGCAAAGCGGCTGCTGGAGGATGACGCAGCGGACAGTGTGAATCCGTACCATCCGATTACGCTGCTTAAGGAAGCTGTATCGCTTGACCCTCTCTACGGGGATGCTTATGTATGGCTGGCAATTGCGCACAGCCGGATGAATGAACATCTGCAGGCGATTGCGGTATTGAAAGAAGTTATGTCGCTGCACCCGGATGACAGCGGACTGCGTCTGCTGATGAAGGATCTGCAGAAATCGCTGCAACACTATATACAATAATAACAGAGCCAGGGAAAGCGGGGAGAATTCATTTGAGTGACAAGATCAGGATTATTGTTTCCGGAGCCGGAGGCAGAATGGGCAAAGAGGTTGTGAAGCTGGTATTGCAGGATGATGAACTCGAGCTGGCAGCAGCGGTTGACCGCTCTGCACATGGCAGAGATGCCGGACGGCTGGTTGGCCTTGAGGATTGCGGTGTACTTGTGACTCCGGATCTGGAGACTGCGCTTGCAGATACAGAGGCGGATGTAATGGTTGATTTTACGCTTCCACACTCTGCATATAGCAATACTGCGCTGGCGGTCAAATACGGCGTCCGTCCGGTTATCGGTACCACCGGCTTCACGCCGGAGCAGATCGCCGGGCTGGACAAGCAATGCCAGGAGCAGGGAATCGGCGGACTGATTGCGCCTAACTTCTCCATCGGCGCGATTCTGCTGATGAAATTCGCTGCCCAGGCCGCAAAGTATTTCCCTCATCTCGAAATTATCGAATATCACGGAGACCAGAAGCTGGATGCTCCGTCAGGAACAGCGATTAAGACGGCAGAGATGATCTCTGAGGCGCGGCAGGAGCTCCGCCAGGGACATCCTGAGGAAGAAGAGATTATTGAAGGCTCGCGCGGCGGGTATTATAACGGCTTCCGTATTCACAGTGTGCGTCTTCCGGGTGTTTTTGCCCAGGAGGAGGTTGTATTCGGCGGGTTCGGACAATCGCTGAAGATCCGTCATGACTCTTATGAGCGCGCGGGTTATATGCCTGGAGTCAAGCTCGGGATTCAAAAGGTGATGGGCTATACCGGCTTGATTTACGGCTTTGAGCATTTTATAGAATAGACGGGGAGAGAAACAGAATGTTGAAAATTGCTTTTATCGCACATGACCGCAAAAAAGATGAAATGGTTAATTTCGTAACTGCTTATGAGCATGTTTTTGAAGGGCATAAATTATTCTCCACCGGAACCACGGGCCAGCGTATCATGGAAGTGACCAAGCTCTCCATTCACCGTTACATGTCGGGGCCGCTTGGCGGCGACCAGCAGATCGGCTCGATGGTGGCTACGGATGAGCTGGATTTAATTATTTTCCTGCGTGACCCGCTGATGGCCCAGCCGCATGAACCGGATATTACAGCGCTGCTACGTCTGTGCGATGTGTACGGGATTCCGGTGGCTACGAATATCGCTACAGCAGAAATTCTGGTGAAGGCGATTGACCGGGGAGATTTCGGCTGGCGTGAGCTGGTACATAAATACAAGCCGGGTGTGGACGAGTCATGAAGCTTGACATTCTGGTATTCGGCGCGCATGCAGATGATGCCGAGATCGGCATGGCAGGGACCATTGCCAAGCATACTGCTGCCGGCTTCAAGGTAGGAATGTGCGATCTGACCCGGGCAGAGATGTCCTCGAACGGCACGGTGGAGCTGCGGGAACAGGAAGCACAGCAGGCTGCCGCAGTGCTGGGCGCTGAGGTGCGGAGTAATCTGGGGCTGCCTGACCGTGGCCTGTATATAACAGAGGGCCATTTGGCGGCAGTAACAGCGGAAATCCGCCGCTATGCCCCGTCTATGGTATTTGCCCCTTACTGGGAAGACCGCCATCCTGATCATATTGCCTGCAGTAAGCTGGTGGAGGAAGCGGTATTTAATGCCAAGCTGCGCAAATATATGCCGGACAAGCCCGCTATCCCCGAGCCTGGGTTATATTTCTACTTTATTAATGATCTTGGACGGACGGATCTAATCGTAGATGTGACTGCGCAGTATCCGCTGAAGGAGCAGGCATTGTCCTGCTACCGTTCCCAATTTGGACTCGCTCCGGGTGAAGATGCCGTTGCAACGCCATTGACGGAAGGGTATATCGAACGCGTCCGTTCCAGAGACATGCTGCTCGGTCAGCGGAGGCTCATTCCTTATGCCGAAGGGTTCGCCGGCAAGGTTCCGTATACCGTAGATTTGTTCGATGCTGCCCGCAAATAGAGGTTGCCACTCGACAACGCCCGGAAAACAACTATAATTAATTCATATCGTTACTTGAAGTAATAGACTTAAGTTAAAATTGAAGGGGCGGAGCTATGGAGCGGCTAAAGATAGGCATCACTTGTTATCCTTCTCTAGGCGGCTCGGGCGTGGTGGCAACTGAACTGGGCAAACTATTGGCTGAAAAAGGCCATGAGGTTCACTTTATCACACACAGCATCCCGTTTCGGCTGGGAACATTTCAGAAAAATATCTTTTACCATGAGGTAGAGGTTAACGATTATTATGTATTCCGCTATCCGCCATATGATCTGGCGCTGGCGACCAAGATGGCGCAGGTAGCCAAAATGCAAAATCTGGACCTGTTCCATGTGCATTATGCAGTTCCGCATGCGGTATGTGCTTTTCTGGCCAAGCAGATCCTTGGTAATGATATCAAAGTGGTTACCACGCTGCATGGTACGGATATTACAGTGTTGGGCCAGGATGAATCCCTGAAGGATCTGATCCGGCTGGGCATTAACGAGAGTGATGCGGTGACCGCAGTCTCCCGTGATCTGATCAAGGAGACCCGCAAGGCGCTTGATATTACGCGTGAAATTGATCTGACTTATAATTTCGTAGATAAGCGTGTCTATTATCCCCGGGATGTAACGGATCTGCGCGGCGACTTCGCGGCCCCGGATGAGAAGATTCTGATGCATATCAGCAATTTTCGCCCGGTCAAGCGGGTGAGTGATGTGGTGGATGTGTTCGCCAAGGTGAACCGGCAGGTGCCTTCCAAGCTGCTGCTGGTCGGCGAAGGCCCTGACCTGCCTAAGATTCAAGCCAAGATCAGCGAGATGGGCCTCGATGATCATGTCCGTTTCCTGGGTAAGCAGGACGAGATTGCCCAGGTGATCTCGCTGGCGGACCTGCTGCTGCTGCCTTCTGAGAAGGAGAGCTTCGGGCTGGTCGCCCTGGAAGCGATGGCCTGCGGCGTTCCGACCATTGGCTCGCAGGCCGGTGGGATTCCGGAGCTGATTCAGCATGGCAAGACCGGATTCCTTGCGCCAGTCGGCGATACGGAATCGATGGCAGAATATGCCGTCCGGCTGCTCTCGGATGAGGCGATGGCTGAGAGCTTCCGGCGCGCATGCCTGGAGCGGTCCTGCAATGATTTCAGCAGAGATATGATCACCAATCAATATGAAGATATTTATTACCGTGTGCTCGGGCGCAAGGTATCCGGATTAGACCCGATTCTGGGGTAAGGAGTACGATATGGAATGGAGAATGGCACCACCCGGTATGGCTGAAGCCGCCGGGACAGTTGTTGCAGGCCTAGTGGCAGGCGGCCATGAAGCTTATTTCGTCGGCGGCTGCCTGCGCGATGAGCTGCTGGGCCGTCCGGTGCATGATATAGACATCACTACCTCCGCACTGCCGGAGGAGGTGATGTCCCTGTTTCCGCGCTGCGTCCCTACCGGACTGGCGCATGGCACGATCACTGTGCTGCAGGAGGGCTACAGCCTGGAAGTTACGACCTACCGGACGGAGAGCGGCTATGCCGATCACCGGCGTCCGGAGCATGTCGTATTCGTCAGGGATGTGCGGGAGGATCTCCGCCGCCGTGACTTCACGATCAACGCCATCTGCTGCGGCCTTGACGGCGGGCGGATTGACCCTTTCGGGGGGGAGCGGGATCTCAAGCTCCGCGTGATCCGCTGTGTAGGCGAAGCGGAGGAACGCTTCGAGGAGGATGCGCTGCGGATGCTGCGCTGCGTACGTTTTGCTTCCGTGCTGGATTTCGCGATTGCGAAGAATACCTGGCGCGGTCTGCTGCGCCAGCGTGACAAGCTGGCGCATATTGCTGTGGAGCGGGTGCGCGCCGAGGTGGAGCGCATCCTGGAAGGCCCGCACCCGCAGCGCGGGCTGGGGCTCCTGCTGCGCAGCGGCCTGCTGCCGCGCGGCAAAGCGCCGTTCCCCTGGACCGGCCGGGACCTGGCGGCTGCCGCCGCCCGCCTCGCCGGTCTCGGGAACCTGGAGAGCGCCCGCCTGCGCTGGGCGCTCCTGCTGCATGCCCTGGGATCGTCGGCGCAGTGCGCCGATGAGCTCCTGCGGGCATGGACGTTCCCCGGGGCGACGCGCACTGGCGTCGTCGCCGTGCTCCGCGTCCGCGAAGCCTGGGACGCGGCATTGTCCTCGGCGCGGCCGCAGGCTTCCGGCGCCGGGGAGCGGCTGCGGCGGCGGTGGATCGCCGCCGTGCTGGGCCATGGCCAGTCAGCCGCCGAAGGGTGGCTGACGCTGCTTGAGGCGGCGGGGCCTGACGCCGCGTCCGCTGTTGGCGCAGGTGCGCGCGGCCCGGCCGCAGGCGTCCCTGTCACAGCCGCAGTCGCACCCGCCACGGCAGAGGACGTCCCGGCCGCAGATGCTGGCGCACCCGCCAGATCGGCAGGCGTCCCTGCCACAGCTCCAGTCGCACCCGCCACGGCAGAGGACGTCCCGGCCGCAGATGCTGGCGCACCCGCTAGATCGGCAGGCGTCCCTGCCACAGCTCCAGTCGCACCCGCCACGACGGAGGACGTCCCGGCCGCAGATGCTGGCGCACCCGCCAGATCGGCAGGCGTCCCTGACGCGCCTACAATGGCAAGCTCCATCCCCCCTGTCACCACCAGACTCCTGCGGTCCTGGACCGCAGAGATGCCGATCCGTACGCTCGCTGAGCTGGCGGTGAGCGGACATGAGGTGACAGCGGCGCTGGAGAAGCGTCCCGGCCCGTGGCTAGGCGTATTGCTGAACCAGCTTCTTCTGGCTGTCGCGGCAGGTGACCTTGCCAATGACAACCAATTACTGCTGCAAGCAGCGCAAAGGATGGATAGAGATGAATAGCGGTCATGCGCAGTATTCCGGCGCGTTGAAGCGGGAGGCGTTCGTTCCCGGCTGGGCCAAAGGCATTCAGCGGCTGGATACTGTCGGTTCCACACAGGAGGAAGCCAAACTACTCGCCGAGGGCGGCGCCATGGAGGGAACAACGGTCATGGCCGAAGCGCAAACCGGCGGACGCGGGCGGATGGGCCGTAAATGGCATTCCCCCCACGGCAAAGGAATCTGGATGAGCCTGGTGCTGCGTCCAGCTCTGCCGCTGGCCTTGACTCCGCAGCTGACGCTGCTCGCCGGAGTAGCTGTCTGTACAGCCATCCGTGAGGTTACCGGTGTGCCGGCCGGCATCAAGTGGCCGAATGACCTGCTGGCCGGCGGCCGCAAAATCTGCGGAATCCTGCTGGAATCCTCGCTTCGCGAAGGCGGACTGCATTATTGCATCGCCGGTATCGGCATCGCTGCGAATTTGACGGAGGAAGACTATCCGGAGGAGCTGCGCGGGATCGGTACATCGCTGCTGATCGAAGGCGGGGGCATTCCTGTAGACCGCACAAGGCTTGCGGAAGCCGTGCTGGAGGAACTCGAGTATTTGTATCATGTATATATGGAGCAAGGCTTCCAGCCCGTGAAGGAGCTGTGGGAGTCCATGTCGGTGACACTGGGGCGTCAGGTATATGTGAACACTCCCCAAGGCCGCACTGAAGCCACTGCTGTCGGACTGAGCGATAACGGCGGGCTGCTGCTGCGTAACGAATCTGGTGAGGTAGTGAGTGTACTGTCCGGCGAAATTGAAATGTTCTAGTAGACCATCAGAATTGAACAAGTGATTTCATTCCATAAAGGGATGAAGCTACGTTCGTAGCGAAAAAACAGGGATAAGTGTATTCTGTACAACTAAAAACAGTGAAACGGGCAGACTTCCTCTTCTAATTGTAGTCTGTACAACTAAATTTGCTCGGATTGGCGAAAATCCAGAAATAGAGGCATTTTAATTGCAGGAAATACAACTAAACAGAGATTCGGCAGCACATCCGGCGATTTAGTTGTACAAATTACAACTAAGACTACTCCGTGCACCTTAATCAGGGTGAGGTAAACCCTCAGCAAGCCATTAGTTAAAGTATTTCTCATACGTATAGATCTGATGAACTACTAGGTGGCTGGAACTGCCGCATTTTAGAGGATTTTAGAATGTTTAAACAGATAGGGAAAAGTGGCGGAGGGGAATTTTGGAGCTGTAGGAGCGGTAGCGTCCGCCTGAAAGCTTTCCTTAGGAAAGCTCGCATCGTAAGCATAAGCTAGTCACCGGATTTCTACCGCGAACAGCGGTTTAAATCAGGGAATCTGGGGACAACAGCGGCCGGAAGCCCAAAACTTCTCTGGAGTCACGACCATCACATTCTGAAATTATTTTGCAATTTATATAGTTCGAAAATTGTCAACTAGGCCGCTCCTCACGACCACGGGAGCGGCCTTGTCATATTTTAAAATATAAGAATTATCTGTTTCACACGATAACTTATCCTTCTATTTCTCACTGAAACGGTACCGTCCTTTATAAGGACGGCAAAGCTGTTTCCACTTGAGGTGTTTATTTTTGTGTTTTTTTGGTATACTGTCCTCATGAGGCGGCATCGCATGGCGAGCTGTACTCACGCAATTGTATCTTTTAACAGGACACCTATTTACCGGATTTACCTTCATAACTGGATGTAACGGTTACGTTGGATTCTGCTCTGAGCCGTAAGGACCGAGACAGAAGGGACGATCGCGAGTGACTCTTTTTTGCCCTTCGGACCTTTTTAGCGGACCATGCTAAAGGGTTTTTTTGTTTGCGCGGATACCGCGTATTTTATGGAAAAGGGGAATGAGAGCGACATGGCAGACAAACACGCACTGAATATTATCAAAATGAAAAAAATGAAAACGGACGGGGTGCCCCTGAGCATGCTGACCGCGTATGACTACCCTTCAGCCTTGCTGGCGGAAGAAGCCGGAATCGACCTGATTCTGGTCGGTGATTCCCTGGGAAATGTCGTGCTTGGTTATGACACCACGCTGCCGGTTACCATAGAGGATATGGTCTACCATACCCGGTCGGTGAAGCGCGGGGCGCCTAATACTTTTATAGTGGCTGATATGCCGTTCATGACCTACCACGGAAGCGTGGATGAGACCTTGCGCGGTGTGCGCAGACTGATGCAGGAAGGCCAGGCCCATGCGATCAAAATGGAAGGCGGTCTTGAGATCTGCTCCGCAGTGTCGGCTGTAGTAGCAGCCGGAGTTCCGGTGCTCGGCCATATCGGCCTGACCCCGCAATCGGTCAATATGATCGGCGGCTACCGGATTCAGGGGAAGGATGCCAAGGATGCGCAGCGGCTGATGGACGAAGCGAAGGCACTGGAAGCAGCCGGGGCATTCGGCATTGTACTGGAGCTGGTCACGGAGGAAGTGGCAGAAGCCATCTCCAAGGCAGTCAGCATACCGACCATCGGCATCGGTGCCGGGCGTTACTGTGACGGACAGGTTCTGGTATTCCATGATGTCCTGCGGTATGCCTCACCTTACCGGGAGAAAAAGTTCGTCAAAACCTACGCCGATGTAGGCACTCTAATTCGTGAAGGCATCACCAGCTACGTTCAGGAAGTGAAGGACCGCTCGTTTCCTGCGGAAGAGCATGTGTTTCGCGCGGACGAGACCGTTTTGGAATCTTTATACGGCAATGCCGGCAAAGGAGTGAAATAAAATGAGAGTGATCCGAACGATTGCTGAACTGCGCGAAGCGCTCGAATATATGCGTCAAGGGGGCCATGGTCCTATTGGTTTTGTACCTACCATGGGATATCTGCATGAAGGACATGCCAGTCTGCTGCGTAAGGCAGGGGAGAAGAGCGGCACGGTGGTGATGAGTATTTTTGTCAATCCGCTGCAATTTGGCCCGAATGAGGACTTTGCTTCCTATCCGCGGGATGAGCAGCGTGATCTGGCGCTGGCTGAACGTGAAGGTGCGGACCTGGTGTTTATCCCAAGTGTAGAAGAGATGTATCCGCAGCCGATCCGTACAGGCGTATCGGTCTCCTCGCTTACGTCGCAGCTCTGCGGCGCTTCGCGTCCTGGACATTTTGACGGAGTAACTACTGTGGTCAGCAAGCTGTTTCATATCGTGCAGCCGGATTACGCCTTCTTCGGACTGAAGGATGCCCAGCAGGTAGCGGTTCTCCGCCGGATGGTGTCTGACCTTAACATGAACGTGGACATTATCTCCTGTCCCATTGTGCGCGAGGAAGATGGGCTGGCGCTTAGCTCCCGCAATGTCTATCTGAGCAGCGAGGAGCGCAGACAGGCCCTGGTATTGTCTCGTTCCCTGCGCGAGGTGCGCCAGGCTATGGAAGAGGGCAGCATTCGTACCGTAGATGAAGCACGGGCCCTGCTGGTCTCGGTCATTTCTGAATCGCCGCTTGCGGTCATTGATTATGCGGAGATTCTAACCTTCCCTGATCTGGAAGAGCTGGAAGGCGGCAGCAGGCTGACGGATGCGGGAGGAGAGGTTATAATGGCTCTGGCTGTGAAGTTCGGCAGAACCCGTCTGATTGATAATAATGTATTTATTCCTAAGGAGGCACACGCCCTTGTTTAGACATATGATGAAATCCAAAATCCACCGGGCAACGGTCACTGAAGCCAATCTCAATTATGTGGGCAGCATTACCATTGATGAAGATCTGATGGAAGCCGCAGACCTGCTGGAGAACGAGAAGGTGCAGATCGTGGACAATAATAACGGTTCCCGTCTGGAGACCTATGTCATTCCAGGTCCGCGCGGCAGCGGCGTCATTTGTCTGAACGGGGCAGCGGCGCGTCTGGTACAGCCTGGCGATACAGTGATTATTATATCCTACGCTGTCATGTCCTCCGAGGAGCTGGCGGCACACAAGCCGACTGTAGTGTTCGTTGATGCGGGCAACAAGCCGGTGAAGCTGGCGGATCATGAGATTCATGCGACGATTGCCTGAATTCTGAGCTTTGAGCCATGTAATCAATGGCAGGGATGAAGACCCCTGTACTTGCTGATAATGAAGTAAGGCAAGCTTAAGCTGACTTCATTATCAGTAAGGGTGGGATGTCCGGTGTTTCAACATTTATTTGCTGAGATGAACAAGATGCTCCAGGAGATCAAAGCCGACTATCCTACTGCGGAGGGTGCCCGCCGAAGCGATCTTTTATCCAAGTATAATATGCTCCACCGCATCAGTGATAATGTAATGGACGAATGGCTGGTCTTCGCCGAGAAGCTAAGCGAGTTCCGGGAACAGGCGGATTTTCAGGTTCAGCCGGAGGAGCTGCCGGAAGAGGAGGCCCCTGAGCTTGGGATGGATGCTTTTGTCAGGGGCCAGGGCTATTATAAGCTGCTGATGTACCGCAAGTGCATTGAACAGTTCAGGGAGGTTACGGCACAATATCCGGACAGCCTCGCTGCCCGCCTGTATCTGGCCATGGCTTATCTGCAGGAGGGAGAAGGCGATACCGCCTGGGGACATCTGAATCACATGCTGGGCCTGATCCGTGAGGTGAAGCTGAAGGCGATGATCTATAATGCGCTGGGCTGTATCCGGGCTTCCCAGGAACGCTTCAATGAAGCCAGTGAGCTGTTCAGCCTGTCGCTGCTGCATGATCCTGATCTGCCGGAGCCGAACGTGAATCTGGAGGTGTGCCGCAGACGGGGCGGGAAGCTGGAGTTTGGCCATCAGCTGGTTTCGCTTTTATAATTTATCCTCGGTTTCTTTAGGCGATGCGCCCCACTTCCCGGGGTGTGCATCGCCTTTTTTCGTAACTTCTGTTATGCTGATAAAGAGTCTCAAGTGAAAGGGAATAGAACTTATAATGAAATTTGCCGTGCTTGATTTTGAAACTACGGGAACCCAATCTGTGGGAGAGATCATCCAGGTTGGCCTTGCCATTATAGAAGAAGACGGGACGATCTCCCGGGTGTATGGTTCCTATGTCAAGCCCGGAGCGCCAATTCCTCCTTTTATTACGGGCCTGACCGGAATTACAGACAGCGATGTACAGGATGCGCCGGAGCTCGATGAGATGATGATGGAGCTGGTGCCGCTGCTGGATGATGTAGTCCTCGTCGGACACAATGTCGCGTTTGATTTTCATTTTTTGCAGAATGCGCTGGACCGCTGCGGCTACCTGCCGTTTCAGGGGCGGATTCTGGATACGATCGATTTTCTCAAAATATGCTTTCCCTCGCTGAGCACCTATCAGCTTGGCGCGGTAAGCAGCCACTTCGGCATTACGCATGACCGTCCCCATCAGGCGGACAGTGATGCGCTTGCCACGGCTATTGTGCTGCTCAAATGTCTGGAAGAGCTGCAGAGTTTGCCGCTGCTGACGATTCAGCGGCTGAATGAGCTGTTCGCGGACGAAGACAGTGATCTGGCCTGGTATTTCGACGGGCTGCTGCGGGAGCGGGAGATGGAGACCTTTCAGCCGGAAGGTGAGCTGAGCTTCTACCGCCAGCTTGCGTTGGCTGTGGGGGACTGGGCAGAGCTGGCTACGCCACGGGAGGATGGAAGCGTCAATCCGCTGGAGAATATTACCTTTGAAGAATATATGGATGAGGTAACCAAGCGGCTGAAGGCTGTTCTTCCCCAGTATGAGAGCCGAGAAGCCCAGGAGCTGATGATCCATGAGGTCATTACAGCGCTTGAGCAGGACAAGCATCTGCTGATTGAAGCGGGAACAGGCACCGGCAAATCGCTGGGTTATCTGCTTCCGGCCATCTACCATAGTGTGAAAAGCGATCAGAAGGTGATGGTCAGCACGCATACCATTAACCTTCAGGACCAGCTGCGGGAGCGGGATATTCCGCTCTTAACCAGCGTTGTGCCGTTCCCGTTCAAGGCCTCCATCTTTAAGGGAAGAGGGCACTATTTGTGTCTGCGCAAGTTCGAACATCGAATGAACAAAAAGGACTTTACGAGTCCAAGGGAAGAAGCGCTCACCGCTGCGCAAATGCTTGTCTGGCTGACTCAGACGACGACCGGCGATGATGAGGAGCTTAACTTAAGCGGACGGGGCGGCGATTTCTGGGAGACGGTAGCCAGTGATACTGACTCCTGCCTGGGACGCGCCTGTCCCTGGTTCCGCAAATGCTATTACCACCGGGCCAAGCATGAAGCCGGGATCTCCGATGTGGTGGTCACCAATCATTCCAAGCTGTTCGCAGATGTCAAAGCCGGGCATCAGCTTCTTCCGGCGTACGACCATCTTGTGATTGATGAAGCCCATCATCTGGAGGATATTGCCGGCAAGCATCTTGGCATGCAGATGAAATATTTCACATTCGCCCATACCCTCACCCGACTCTATAAGGATAGCCGGAGCGGGCAGCTGCCTGCCCTCCGTCAGAGTCTGCAGTCTTCGGGCAGTGAGCAGGCTTCCGAATGGAGCGGCGTGATCGACCGGATCTATCCCGATCTGCTGACGGTGAAGGAGTCCTGGGATGCGCTCAGCGACCGGCTCTTCAGCCTGCTGCCCGAGCGCAGCGATGCCGGGGCCGGTGAAGCAGGCCAGCTGGTGGCACGCCTGCAGCCGGGCAAGAAGCCGAAGGATTGGGAGGAGCTGGCTGCCCTTGAGAATACACTGAACCTCAGTCTGAGCGATATCATCCGCAAGGGCGACAAAATGCTCAGTGAGATGCGTGACACGGACAGCCAATCCTCCTCAGACAGTCTTGTGACCGATATCGGCGGGTTATTCAAGGATCTGGCATCCATTAGAGAGCAGATCCGCTTCTTCATGAGTCTGAACGATGAGAATATCGTGTATTGGCTGGAGGGAAGCGGTAATTATAAGGGCAAGTCGCTGCATATGTATGCTGTTCCTGTAGATGTCAGCACCCAGCTCAGGGAGCTGTTCTTCGATAAGAAGAAGAGCATTATCCTGACCTCGGCCACCTTATCCGTGGATAAATCCTTCCAGTTCATGATTGATAACCTGGGTCTTGGCGAGGCTGCAGAGCAGCGGCGTCTGATGACTGCACTGCTTCCGTCGCCATTCAAGTATCGTGAGCAGGCTCTCCTGGTCATCCCCCGGGACTTCCCGAGCGTCAAGGGGAGTATTGGGGATGCCCGCTTTGTGGACACCCTCGTGCACTCCCTTGCTGAGACAGCTGTAACAACACGGGGGCGGATGCTGGTGCTGTTCACCTCCTACAAGATGCTGCGCCAGGTGTATGAACCGCTGAAGGAGGCACTTGCCTCACAGGATATCGCGGTACTCGGACAAGGTGTGGAAGGCGGCAGCCGGAGCAAGCTGATCCGCCGCTTCCAGGACAGCCCGGCTTCGGTCTTGCTGGGTACCAGCAGCTTCTGGGAAGGGGTGGATATCCCTGGAGAAGCATTGACCTGCCTGGCGATTGTCAGACTGCCGTTCCAGCCGCCGAATCACCCGCTGGCAGAAGCGAAGTCAGAGCTGCTTCAGGCACAGAAGAAGAATCCGTTCATGAAGCTGTCCGTGCCGCAGGCTGTCATCCGCTTCAAGCAGGGCTTCGGGCGGCTGGTCCGCACGGCGCAGGACCGGGGCATCGTAATTGTGTACGATACCCGAGTGATTGAATCGCATTACGGAAAGTACTTTCTGTACTCGCTCCCCGGTCCCAAGATGGAGCATATGCTCACCGAGCAGATGGTCCCGAGAATTGCCGAATGGCTGGATGACGGCGGGGTTTCCTAATTCATCTGCTATTGCTATTATTAATAAGTCATGATTATCCTGAAGATCCGTTCCCGCCTGTCCTGCCACTCCGGCAGGCGGCGGGGCACGGTTGCTATAATTGTACGGAATGAAGTGTAGGCTAACAAAACTTTTAAGGAGGAGAATACATGAAATCGGATAAAATATCGGAGGCCGTCGTGCGCAGGCTCCCAGTGTACCTGCGTTTCCTGAACGATCTCCAAAAACGTGAAATCTCGACAGTCTCTTCTCAGGAGCTGGGCCAGAAGCTTGACCTAAATCCCGCCCAGATCCGTAAGGATTTGGCTTATTTCGGTGATTTTGGTAGAAAAGGCATCGGCTATGATGTATCTTATCTGATTGAGAAGATCCGCCATATCCTGAAGCTTGACCAGCAAATTAATGTTGCACTGGTTGGAGCCGGTAACCTCGGTCATGCCTTGTCTAACTACAACGCTTACTTGAAGGATACGATGAAGATTACTGCCATCTTCGATGCCTACCCGCCGAAGGTGGGCCAGCAGATCAACTCGCTGGTTGTGCAGCCGATGGAGGAGCTAAGCAGTACCATCCGTTCGCAGGGCATCCGGATCGGGATTATTACCGTGCCCGACAGCGAAGCCCAGAACGTAGCTGATATTCTTGTGGATTCCGGTATCGAAGCGATTCTGAACTTCGCACCGGTTATTCTCAAGACGCCTGCCAATATCCGGATTCATGCCGCAGATTTCACCACAGATCTGCAGAGCTTGGCCTATTATTTGCATGATGGAAAGGATGAGGCTGAAGATGAGCAGTAAAATCACGATAATCAAGAACGGGCACTTCCTGGTTCCGGGCAGTGACAAGCCGGTTCTGAGCGGGTACATGACCCTGGAGAATGATTTGATTACTTACATAGGTGAAGCTGAGCCGGTAGTGGAGGATGGCGCACAGGTCGTAGACGGCAGCCGTCTGCTGTTCATGCCTGGTCTGGTCAATACCCATGGTCATACTGCAATGTCACTGCTGCGCGGGTACGGCGATGATATGGTGCTTCAGACTTGGCTGCAGGAGAAGATGTGGCCGATGGAAGAGAAATTCACTGGTGATGATGTATATTGGGGAACCTCGTTGTCCGTGCTGGAGATGCTGAAGGGCGGCACAACCACCTTCCTCGATATGTATGATCATATGGACCGGGTAGCGGAAGTGACCGAGCAGTCCGGTATTCGTGCGGTGCTGATGCGCGGCGTAATTGGGCTGTGCCCGGAAGAGGTACAGCAAGCGAAGCTTGCTGAGGCGATTGCTTTTGCCCGTAACTGGCACGGCAAGGCTGACGGCAGAATTACGACCATGCTCTCACCGCACGCCCCGTACACCTGTCCTCCAGAGTTTTTCATGAAGTTTGTGCAGGCTGCCCATGATCTGGACCTGCCAATGCACACCCATATGTCCGAGACGCGCCATGAAGTGGAACAGAACGTGGCCGACTACGGCCTGCGTCCGGTCGCGCATCTGGAGAAGCTCGGGATGTTCACCCGTCCTTCGCTCATTGCTCACGGGGTTCATCTGAACGATGAAGAGATCGGGATCCTGGCCCGCCATAACGTTGGCGTGTCGCATAACCCCGGCAGTAACCTGAAGCTGGCCAGCGGGGTAGCCCGTGTTCCTGAGCTGCTGAGAGCCGGGGTTAAGGTCTCTCTGGGGACAGACGGTGCGGCAAGCAACAACAATCTGGATATGTTCGAAGAGATGCGGCTGGCGGCTCTGATCCACAAGGGCGTAAGCGGTGATCCTACAGCGGTACCGGCTCCTGAGGCGCTTCTGATGGCTACGGAGTATGGGGCGCAGTCTATTTTCCTAAGCGGGGTGGGCCGGCTTGCAGCAGGAATGAAGGCCGACTTCATCGCACTTGATATTGACCAGCCTCATCTGCTGCCGCATACCGATCTGCTCTCCCATGCCGTATATTCTGCAAGTGCCAAGGATGTAGAGCATGTATGGGTGAACGGCCAGCAGGTTGTGAAGCATGGACAATGCCTGACACTTGATGAAGAAGCCATCCGCCGCAAAGCACAGGAGACGTTCGAGAGCCTGCTTAAACGGTAATTCAGGGGAACGGGAAAGGAAGCAGCGTGGTGAAGAAGAAGAGGAGAAAATGGATCTGGCTGGGGATTACCGTGGTGCTGCTCCTTCTGTTCGGACTTAGCCAGTTCTATGCCTACATTATGAAGGACCAGTGGAACGAGCGGAGTGAGGCCAAGGAGCTGGCCCGGGCGCGTGCCGGACTAACAGAGGTAACCAAGGCCCAGAAATCTGTCTGGAATGAGAATGAGATCTACTGGGTGCTGACCGGTAAAAATGAAGCAGGGACCGAGCTGATGGTGTGGGTCCGTTTCACCTTGGAGGGCAAGCCTGCCGGAGGCGACAACGATCTGTATGCTGAGGAACTGAGCAATGGCACCTCAGAAGAGAAAATGCGCGGAATCATAGCCGCTCAGCTGCCGGACATTACGATCGAACGGCTGCTGCCCGGTGTATACAACGGGGAATATGCCTGGCAGCTATTTTACAAAAAAGACGGGCGATTCTATTACAACTTCTACCGCTTCAAGGATGGCAGCGCCATCGGTGAGGGGTACAGTCTGCCGAACCGCTAGCGTCACTTTAAGCGGCCGGGCGTTCAGGCTTGAACTATATTTAGAAGCGGGAGATACAGTGATACTGTACTCCCGCTTTTTTAGCGTGTTATATACGAGTAGAGAATAGGCTAGAGCTGTTTATGGATTTGAGAGGCGCCGGGATCTGTGGCTTACTTAATAAAGGGGAGACATTGATCGGAGCTGCTCCCTACTGCTCTGTTGTCAATGTGTACATATACCAGTATATATAGATTGCAGTACCATTCATGTACATCGGGCTGTTTTCAACCAGGTTCAAGCGACATTGATCTGCTCATTGTCGTAGAGGACAAGCTGTCCGCAGAGGTCAATCATAGACTTGCCGGGCGTATCGTAGCCTTTCATGACAGTCTGCCGAATAATTGCGGAATAGGAATATAGCGGTGCGGCAGTCGCCGAAGGCTATGAACCGCGCGAATTAACTGATTTTGCGGAATATATGATGGCTGAAATCAAGCGGACTCCGAACTGAAGATTGACCGGGTAAAAATGATAAGCGCATGAAACATCCAGAAATTAGTATCAAAAATTTTAAATATATTCACAACTTTATGTAAAATCGTATATACACCTATGATATACTACTACTTGTACTAAGACATGCTTAAGAGCATGTCAGTCTCGGATGGGCGCTAGACACGCTGGCTGGTCTTTATTATAAAGTTATGCTCGGTCATTATTGAGAGGAGGACGTTTCTTGAAACTGCGTCTTATGCCTGTACTGCTAACGTCTCTGCTGTCTGCTGCATTATTGTTTGGCGGCTGGTATTCTTACCGTACATTCGCGGTGCAGGAGCCGCTGCAGAAGCTGGTATCATCCTACGAGGGAGTGAAGGATTCCCATATTACTATTAAACGCAATGAGGTCACTTTGAAACTGGATTTGCAGCCGGGTACGAAATTACGTGAGCTGGTGCAGTACGTATCAAGAGAAGGCAGCACTGCTATCGACGGACGGACCCTGAAGCTGGATGTGGAACAGAAGCCGAGTGAACTGCTGGATGAGTATTGGGATAAAGCGATGTTCTCTGTAGCAGAAGCGATGGAGAGCCGGAAGTATACATTGATACCAGCCAAGCTGGACGGATTGAAGGAGCAGGACAGTAAGTACAGCGGGGTTACAGCTACCACAGAGATTGACGACAATAATGTATATGTAAGCCTGAGCAACGGCACAGAGAGCAAATTTATCATTCTGCCGCGTGCAGCAGCCAAGATGGGAGTGTGGAACAATGCCTAAGTACTGGAAAGAGGTTGTAGCCGGATTCGTTCCGGTCATGCTGATTTTTATGGCTTTTGTGGGGATCAATATCTTCCCTGTAATCATAGCGCTGGGCATGGTTGCCGCGCTCCTGTTCATTGCTCATGCCCGCGGCGGTCTGACGGTTAATGCAGGTGCAGATAAGAAGCGCAAGAAGAACGGCCCCTCTAAGCTGACCTTTGAAGAGATCGGCGGACAGGACAATGCCAAGCAGGAGCTGCGTGAAGCGCTGGACTTCCTGATCCGGCATGAAGAAATCAGCAAGTTCGGGATTCGCCCGCTCAAGGGAATTCTGCTTACAGGTCCTCCGGGAACAGGAAAGACGCTGATGGCTAAGGCTGCGGCACATTATACGGGCTCCGTGTTTGTAGCTGCCTCGGGTAGTGAATTCGTTGAGATGTATGTCGGTGTGGGTGCGGGACGCGTACGCGATTTGTTCAAGGATGCCCGCACACGCGCACTCAAGGAGAATAAGCAAAGCGCCATTATTTTCATTGATGAAATCGACGTCATCGGCGGGAAGCGCGAAGGCGGACAACAGCGTGAATATGATCAGACCCTCAATCAGCTGCTGACGGAGATGGACGGAATTTATAACAACGATACCCCGCGCATCCTGCTGGTAGCCGCAACGAACCGCAAGGAGATGCTTGATTCTGCGCTGCTGCGCCCGGGGCGTTTTGACC
Source organism: Paenibacillus silagei (assembly GCF_017874735.1). Lineage (GTDB taxonomy): Bacteria > Bacillota > Bacilli > Paenibacillales > Paenibacillaceae > Paenibacillus_AQ > Paenibacillus_AQ silagei. Next base: position 319,618 of record NZ_JAGGLV010000002.1, on the reverse strand, counting down.
GCCATATTCAGGTGGATATGCCTGACAAGAAGGGCCGCAAGTCGATTCTCGACCTGCATGCCAAGAACAAGCCGCTGCATGATACCGTGGATCTGGATAAAATCGCCGAAGAAGCTTACGGCTTCTCGGGTGCTCAGCTGGAGAGCGTGATGAACGAAGCCGCGATCTACATGATGCGCGAGAATCTGACCCTGGTAGAGCAGCGTCATCTGTCGATGGCGATCGACAAGGTCATGATGGGTGAGAAGACCGACCGTGAGACCAACCATGAAGAGAAGAAGCGGGTAGCGATCCATGAGCTTGGACATGCTATTATGGCTGAGCTGCTGCGCCCCGGAAGCGTTAGCCAGGTCACACTGACCCCGCGCGGTCAGGCTCTAGGGTATGTCCGGCATAATCCGCAGACCGAGCAGTATCTGTACACGAAGGATTACCTGGAGAACCAGATCATGATTGCTCTTGGAGGAGCGGCTGCCGAAGAGTTGTATTACGGCGGACGCAGTACCGGTTCCCGTGGAGACTTCGATCAGGCACTGAATATCGTGGAGACCATGATGAAGTCAGGGCTCACTTCGCTGGGTATTGCGAATCTGCAAATGGTTACCACCGAAGAATTAATGAAGGAAAACAGTAAAATACTGGATGATCTTATGATCCGTACAAATGACCTGCTGGACAAGCAGAGAAATATATTTGATTACTCCCTTGACATTTTAATGAAGGAAGAAGTCCTCTCCGGAGAGCAATTTCGTTGTCAATTTCGTGACAGTGTCCTTTTACCGGCATAATTCTTTATGCCGGTTATTTTTTTTTACTTTTCAGACATGCTAAGATATCATTATATGTCGGGCTACTTATTTTTTTCGACAGACAAGGTACAATACAGAAGTATAGATACCTGAAAGGATGGAGACTTTTACATGAATTTTAAGAAGATCGGTGTCATCGGCGGAGGCACAATGGGACAAGGGATTGCTGAAATGCTGGCAGCCAAAGGCCTGGATGTCATGCTGGTGGAAAAAACTGCAGAACGGCTGAACTACTCCTACGAAATGATCGAGACCAGTCTCGACAAGCAGCTGGAGAAATGGGCGATTACCCAGGCGGAGAAGAAGCTCATCCTGGCCCGTATCCAGAAGGTTACACACTTCGCTGAACTGAGCTCCTGCGATATGGTCATTGAGACCATCGTTGAAGATCTGGAAGCTAAGCAAAAGGTATTCAATCAGCTCGATCAGGTGTGTCCGAGCCACATTATTCTTGCCAGCAATACGTCAACGCTTAGCTTGACTGAGCTTGCAAGCTCTACAATGTATCCGGAACGCGTTATCGGCATGCACTTCATACACCCTGTAGGTAAGGTTGATCTGGTTGAAATCGTGCGTGGTCTGAAAACCTCGGACAGCACATTTGAAGATACCAAAGCCTTTGTCGATGAGATTGTTGAGAAAAAAGGCGTTATGATCTACGAATCCCCCGGATTTGTATCTTCACGCCTCATTTGCCTGTTCATCAACGAAGCTATGCATGTCCTGCAGGAAGGTGTCGCTTCTCCCGAAGATATTGACGACGCTATGCGCATCGGCTACCAGTTCCAAAACGGGCCGCTTGAAATGGCAGACCGCTTCGGTCTGGATTCTGTTCTTGCCGCACTTGAGAACATGTTCCGTGAATACGGCGAGCTCAAGTACCGTCCCTCGACAATCCTCAAGAAGATGGTGCGTGCAGGACAACTGGGTACGAAATCGGGCGAAGGCTTCTTCAAGTATGACAAGGATGGTGACCGGGTATGAAAGTATTAGTAATTAACGCAGGCAGTTCTTCTTTGAAATATCAGCTCTATGACATGACGGATGAATCCGTACTTGCCAAAGGTCTGGTTGAGCGTATCGGTATGGATTCCTCCATTCTTACCCACAAACCAACCGGCAAACAGGAAGTTACCGAGGTTAGCGAAATTCTGGAGCACACTACAGCGATCCGCAAGGTTCTGGCGAATCTGACTGACAAGGAACACGGCGTCATTGCATCCATTAACGAGATTAATGCTGTAGGCCACCGTGTAGTACACGGAGGAGAGAGCTTTAAGGAATCCGCACTTGTTACTACGGAAGCCAAGTCCGAAATCCGCCGTCTGTTCGACCTGGCTCCGCTGCATAACCCTGCCGCGCTGCTTGGTATTCTGGCTGCTGAGAGCAATATGCCGGGTGTGCCGCAGACCGTTATTTTCGACACGGCCTTCCACTCCACAATGCCTGAGAAAGCATATTTGTACGCCATTCCAAGAGTACTGTACAGCAAATACAAGATCCGCCGTTACGGCTTCCATGGGACTTCCCATGATTATGTAAGCAAGGCTGCGGCTGAGTTTGTCGGACGTCCGCTGGAAGAGCTGAAGATCATTACCTGCCACATCGGTAACGGTGCCAGCCTCACGGCTATAGACGGGGGTATCTCTGTAGATACTTCGATGGGGATGACTCCGCTTGAAGGCCTGATGATGGGTACACGCAGCGGTGACATCGACCCTGCTATTGTTCCTTACGTCATGAACAAGGAAGAATTGACTCATGGTGAAGTCAACTCTATGCTTAATAAGCACAGCGGTATGCTGGCGATCTCCGGGATCAGCAGTGACATGCGGGAAATTATCGAAGGATACGAGAAGGGCGAGCCGAATGCTTCGCTGGCCTTCGAAATGTACGAATACCGTCTCCGCAAATACATCGGGGCTTACACCGCAGCACTTAACGGTGCAGACGTTATCGTCTTCACTGCCGGTGTAGGGGAGAATGCGTCATTGCTTCGTGAGAAGGTCCTGCGCAACCTGTCCTACCTGGGTATTGAGCTGGACGCTGAAGCCAACAAGGTTCGTTCGGGCGATCCGCGCCGTATCTCTACTGCAAGCTCCAAGGTACAGGTACTTGTGGTTCCAACGAACGAAGAGCTGGTGATTGCACGCGATACCTATCGTATTGTGCAAGGAATTAACAGCTAAATTAGAGGAGAGATTACAGGCATGGCTAACAAGAGTGTAATCAAGAACGTGAATGAGCATGTCGGAGAGACTGTTGTCATCGGATGTTGGGTCAACAACAAACGCTCCAGCGGTAAAATTCAGTTCCTGCAGCTTCGCGACGGTACCGGTTATATCCAGGGGGTTGTGGTGAAATCAGAGGTCCCTGAGCAGGTCTGGGATGATGCCAAGAGCCTTACCCAGGAAAGCTCCCTGTATGTGACCGGAATCATCCGTGAGGAGCCCCGCAGCCAGTCAGGCTACGAGCTGACGGTTACGGGAATTGAGGTCCTGCATCTTACCGAGAATTACCCGATTACACCCAAGGAGCATGGCGTCGATTTCCTGATGGATCACCGTCATCTCTGGCTGCGTTCCTCCAAGCAGCGGGCGGTAATGGTCATTCGTGCGGAGATTATCCGCGCGGTTCAGCAGTTCTTCAATGAGCGCGGCTTCACGAAGGTGGACCCGCCGATTCTGACCCCAACGTCAGCAGAAGGTACGACCAACCTGTTCCACACCAAGTACTTCGAAGAGGACGCCTATCTTACCCAAAGCGGACAGCTGTACATGGAAGCCGCAGCCATGGCTCTGGGACGCGTCTATTCGTTCGGGCCTACCTTCCGTGCAGAGAAATCCAAGACCCGCCGCCACTTGATTGAGTTCTGGATGATTGAGCCGGAAATGGCCTTCACCGATCATGAAGAGAGCCTGTGCGTGCAGGAGGATTTCATCAGCTTTGTCGTGCAGTCCGTGCTTACGAATTGCCGCGCCGAGCTGGAAGCAGTGGGCCGCGATGTCTCGAAGCTTGAGAACATCAAAGCACCATTCCCGCGTATAAGCTATGACGATGCAATTAAGTTCCTGAACGAAAAAGGCTATGAAATTGCCTGGGGCGATGATTTCGGGGCTCCTCATGAGACGGCGATTGCCGAGATGAGCGACAGACCGGTCTTCATTACCCACTATCCGGCTTCCTTCAAGGCTTTCTATATGAAGCCGCATCCTGATCGTCCGGAAGTGGTGCTGTGTGCGGATATGATCGCTCCTGAAGGCTACGGGGAGATCATCGGCGGATCACAGCGTATTGATGATCCGGCGCTGCTGGAAGCCCGCTTCAAGGAACATAACCTGTCGATGGACACCTACAAATGGTACATGGATCTGCGCACCTACGGCACGGTTCCACACTCCGGCTTCGGTCTGGGGCTGGAGCGAACAGTAGCCTGGATCTGCGGTCTGGACCATGTTCGTGAGACGATTGCCTTCCCTCGTACACTGTACCGTCTTTACCCTTAAAGAATAGGGAAAGGGGGCTTAAGTATGGACGGAAAAGGTTGGAATACCTGGGGCGAGGGCGTAGCCTTCGGCCTGGAGAACGGAATGGCCGTCATTCCTTATGCACTCCTGAAATATTACCGGAAGCTGAATCTGACCGGCAGTGAATCCATGCTGCTGATTCATCTGCTCTCCTTCAGACAGGTAGAGGGGATTGATTTCCCTTCCCTGGAGGAGCTGCAGGCAGTAACCGGGCGCAGTATTCCGGTGATTGCCGGAGAGCTGCAGAAGCTCATGAAGGAGGGGTTCATCAGCATCGACGGAGATAACGACGAGCTGAGGGACATCCATTATGAGCGCTATAACTTCTCCGGCCTGTACGCGAAGCTGGGAGCTTATCTGGCAGAACTCTCGCGGGAGAATGCCCAGGAGAAGCCCGGCCAGAGCGGGCGGGAGCCGGGGGCCCGGGCAGTGGCTCATTACTCCGGGGCTACCGCACCGGACGGCGGCTATGGCCGCCCGGCTGTGCCGGGTGACAAGGAGTCAGAAGACGGACGGAGTCTGTTCAGCATTTTCGAGAAGGAATTCGGACGTCCGCTGTCCCCCATGGAATGTGAATCTATTTCCGGTTGGGTGGATGAAGACCGCTATCCCGAGGAGCTGATTCTGCTCGCGCTGAAGGAGTCGGTCTTTGCAGGAAAGGTTCATTTCCGTTACATTGACCGCATTCTGCTGGAATGGGCCCGCAACCGGGTGAAGAATGCCCAGGATGTCAAAGCCTATTCCCAGAAATTCCGGGGCGGAGGCAGATGAGCGGAGCGAATTAGTGATATACGCCGGTCCAGGGCAAGTTCCGGCCGGTTAAGGTGTCCCTTAAGTCATGTATGTGGCTTAAGGGGCACTTTTTTTTACTTTTGTTGCTAATGAGTTAGCCGAGAGTGGGCGGGGAGCGGGGGTGAGGGGCATAAATGCACTTGATTTGAGCAAAAGTGGCTTATTGAGCAAAATGAAGGGCATAAATGCACTTGAAGCTGGCGGGATTATGCATCACAACCCGCAAACAGCCCGCAGTCCCTTCACATGGAAGGGACTGCGGGCTGTTTGTAATGTGGAAAGTTATCAATAACTAGGCCGAAAAATTAGTGCAGCTCCTGCTCCAGAGCCGAGCCCATCTCGCGGGAACGTTCCGCACACCGGTTGACGGCGGAAATGACGGTCTCGAAGAAATCGCCGCGCTCCAGTACTTCAATGGCCGCCTGGGTAGATCCATTCGGCGAGGTGACCTTTTTGCGCAGGGCGGCAGGCTCTTCACCGGTCTGCTGCACCATCCGGGCTGCGCCAAGCACGGTCTGGACGGTCAGCTCACGGCTCTGCGCAAGCGGCAGCCCTCCGCGGATACCGGCAGCGATCATCGCTTCCATCATGTAATAGATGTAAGCCGGTCCGCTGCCGGAGATCCCTGTTAAGGTCTCCATCCGTTCTTCGTCAATGACCGCCGTCAGGCCGATCGCTTCGAAGATGTTAAGCGCTGTACGGCGGCTGTCTTCGCCAACCTCCTTGGAGAAGGCAATCCCGGTAGCCCCAAGGCCGATGGAGCTAGAGGTGTTCGGCATGGTGCGGACCACAGGCTGCGGATTACCCAGTAAGCCTTGCATCGTACGTATGGTCAACCCGGCAATGACGGAGATGACGAGCTGATCCGGCGACAGCAGCGGTCCCAGTGAACGGAGCGCTTCGGCAGCGTCTTTGGGCTTCATGGCTAGAACGATGACCGGCGCAGTGCGCAGAGCCTCGAGCTTGGACTCGGGAGCATTATAGCCGAGCACGCCGTAACGGCTGCGGAGCTCAGCCAGGCGCTCGCTGCTGCTGCGGTTCAGCATAATAATTCGGCCCGATTCCACTACATTCCGGGCGATCAATCCCCGCACAATGGCCTCAGCCATCGAGCCTGCGCCGTAAAAAACGATATTATGATTGATGAGCGGAATTGCTGGTTGCTGGCACATGGCTGGCAGTCCCCCTATAAGTTGAGTGAGTTAACCCCTGATTTGGCCGGAGCCGTGAATCATATATTTGCTTGAAGTCAATGCAGGCAGTCCCATTGGCCCGCGGGCATGGAGCTTCTGGGTGCTGATGCCGATCTCGGCACCGAAGCCGAACTCAAAGCCGTCTGTGAACCGGGTAGATGCATTGTGATATACCGCTGCAGCGTCAATCTCCTGCAGGAAGCGTGCAGCATTCGCCGCGTCTTCAGTTACAATACATTCGGAATGCTTGGTGCCGAATTCCGCGATATGTCCGAGAGCCTCTTCCAGCGTGTCAACGATACGAATATTTAAAATATAATCGTTGTATTCTGTAGCGAAGTCCTCTGGTGTGGCAGGCACAGCCCAAGGGATAAGAGCAACGGTATCCTGGCAGCCGCGCAGCTCCACACGGGCCTCGCGGAAGGCTTCGGCAAGTGCGGCGAGGTGTTCTTCGGCGTAAGCACGGTGAACCAGCAGTGTCTCCATTGAATTGCAGACCGAAGGCCGCTGGGCCTTCGCATTCACGCTAATACGCCGGGCCATTTCCGGATTGGCACTTGCATCCAGATAAGTATGGCATATGCCTGCTCCTGTTTCAATAACCGGTACGGTGGCGTTCAGAACCACATTCTGAATCAGAGAGCTTCCTCCGCGCGGGATGATGACATCCAGCAGTCCGTTCAGCTTCAGCATTTCATCCACGGAGGAACGGTTAGGATCTTCGATCAGCTGCAAGGCATCCGGCGGAAGGGCGGTACCAGCAAGTGCGCGGTGCAGCACCTCGGCAATGGCACGGTTGGAGGAGAGGGCGGAGGAGCCGCCGCGCAGCACCACGGCATTGCCGGTCTTAAGGCACAGTCCGGCAGCGTCAACGGTGACGTTGGGGCGTGCTTCATAGATAATGCCGATGACTCCAAGCGGAACCCGTACCTTCTCAATGTGCAGGCCGTTTGGCCGTTCGATCGTCTCCAAATTGTCTCCAACCGGATCAGGCAGAACGGCAATCTGCTGCAAGCCTTCGGCTATGCTGTCAATCCGTCCCGCATCCAAGGCCAGCCGGTCGAGCATCGACTCCGGTGTTCCGTTCAACCGGCCGCGCTCCAGGTCTTCGGCGTTGGCGGCAATAATGTAATCAGCTTCGGCACGCAGGGCGGCAGCCATCACCAGCAGGGCTTCATTCTTCTGGGCGGTAGTCAGGCTTGCGAGTACCCCTGTGGTTGCTTTGGCCAGCGTTGTCTTGTTAACCACTTCACTCATGGCAATTCCTCCTCAAAAAAATTATGTTGGCACATGGATATACAATAGGTTGTGCAAGATTAACGCAGTGTGATCCATTCGTCCCGGTGGATCACCTCCAGCCGGTGCACTTCACCGAGCTTGGGCACAATCTCGCGGCTCGGAAGCCCCTGAATGCTGCGGAGCTGGCTATCATCATAATTGACGATGCCCCGCCCAAGCAGCTTCGCATCCGGGCCGAGCACTTCGACGACATCCCCTGAATGGAAGTTTCCCTCAATCCGTCTAACCCCGACCGGCAGCAGGCTATGGCCCCCGTGGAGCAGCGCTTCAACAGCACCGTCATCGACATACAGTGATCCGAGAGGGGTAGACATGAAGCCCAGCCACTGTTTTTTGACCGGCAGAGAGGAGAGTGTGGTGGCAAAATAAGTGCCCTTGCCCGTCCCTGCTGCGGCCTGTGATAAATCCCCTGGCTCCTTAACCTGGCCCACGAAGACCGGAACGCCGCCCCGCGTGGCGATCTTGGCCGCGTCGATCTTGGAGCGCATGCCGCCGGTGCCCACGCTTGAGCCCGCACCGCCTGCAATGGCATAGATCTCAGGTGTAATCTCTTCTATATGCTCATACCGCACAGCATCCGGGTGCTTGCGGGGATCGCCGCTGTAGACGCCGTCCATATCGGTCAGCACCAGCAGGTGCGAGGCCTTCAGCAGATTGGCAACCAGCGCCGATAAGGTATCGTTGTCACCGAACTTCAGCTCATCCACCGATACAGTATCGTTCTCGTTGAACACGGGCACGGCGCCTTGGCGGAGCAATTCTTCAACCGTCATCATGGCGTTGTTCATGGCCCGGCGGCTGCAGAAGTCCGTACGGGTCAGGAGAATCTGAGCAGTGGGTATACCGTGGCCTGCGAAGGCCTCCTGATAAGCCTGCATCAGCATAACCTGTCCTACCGCCGCCGCCGCCTGCTTCTCATGCAGCAGCCTTGGGCGGGAAGCATAGCCGATGCCCCGGAAGCCGGCTGCGACCGCCCCGGAGGTGACCAGCAGCACTTCACAGCCGTCCTTGCGGAGCGCTGCAATCTCGGCGGCGAAGAAGGCGACCGCCTCACGATTAAGGCCGCCTTCGGGACCTGTGAGTGAGCTGCTGCCGATTTTGACCACAATTCTTGACGTCATTGTCTTTCACTTTCCTCTCGAATTGAAATGCCTGTAACACCCGGAAATGACAAAAAGCCCCCATCCTTAGACTTAGCAAAGGACGAAAGCTTGATTAACTTCCGCGGTACCACCTTCATTGATGAGGGTTCATCCGACTTCATTCTCATAACGGGAGTATCCGTCCTGCAGGGCAGGCCGCTCAGGGGTAGGATTCAGAATGACCTTCGCGGTAAATTCTCCCAGCCTTCAGGAATTTACTCTCTGCACACGAATATACGTCCATTCTTACTGGTCCCGTCAGCACGTTTCACTATTTGTCATTTAGAATACCATGGGGAAGCAGGGTTTGCAAAGAGCTCCGGACGAATATTTTTCTGCTGGGGCAGGGAGCGGATTTCCTGGTTGTCCTTCAGGGGAACGGGTAAAGTATTTATAATCAGTTACCAGGAGGTGGATTGAATTGAGTAAGAAGACTAATGTCCGACAGGAACAGAATCAGAATTCCAAAGAAGCCGCCGAATTTCAAAACAAAGCGATCCGAGAATTTGTCGAGGAAAAAGCCGGAGATTCCCGCACAGAAGGACCGGTTGAAGAGAGTACTACCCGTATGCCCGATGACCAGAACCGTATGATCACGCAGTATAATTTGCGCAAATAAATAATTGCTTCTGCCAAAATACAGCAAATGCCCATCCGGCCTCATGATAAGAGCTGGATGGGCATTTGTTTCCGCCGGCTTATTCGCCTGCCAGTCCGGCGACCGTTGTCTGGAAGGTTTCAATGAAAGCTTCCGCAGCACGGGACAAATAGCGTCCGCGCCGGTAAGCGACAACCAGAGTACGGCTGGGTACCGGTTCAGCCAAAGGCAGGTAGACAGGCACGAATTCACTCCGCGGTGCCCGTGCAATGAAATGTGGCACGAGCGTTACGCCCATTCCGGTGGCTACAAGCGATTGGACGGTCTCCATATTGTTGCTCTCGAAGACAATCCGCGGCTCAAATCCGGCTCCACGGCATAGCTCCACCGTCATTTTGCGGAAGCCCTGTCCTTCTTTGAGCACGATGAACGGTTCATCCTTAAGCTCGGTCAGCGAAGTTCGTGTACCCAGCAGCATCCGCGCCGCCAGCGGATGCTCAGGCGGGACTGCCAGGTCGATCCGTTCCTCTCCAAGAACCTCATGAGCTAGAGTCGGAATCTCCAGTGGTAGGGATAGCAGGCTGAGATCTGTCTGGCCGCTGGCTGTCAGCTTCTCAAGATTCATGGAGGAGTCCTCCAGCAGCGTGATTTCAATCTCGGGGTATTTGCGTTTGAAGGCAGGCAGCACATGCGGCAGCAGATGCGCACCGGTGATCGGCATGCTGCCAACCACAACCCGTCCGGTGCGCAGCTGGGATATATCCGACATCTCCTGGCGCAGCAGTTCTACGGCATCAATGATGGTCTGAGCCTGCTCGACGAATTTCTTACCGGCATGAGTCAGCTCTACTGAACTGGTATTGCGCTGGAAAAGAAGGACACCCAGTTCTTTTTCCAGTTTGGAGAGTTGCTGGCTGAGTGAAGGCTGAGCGATATGCAGCTTGTCTGCTGCCCGGGAAAAATTACGCTCAGCCGCAATTTGCAGGACATATTGCAGTTGACGCAGTTCCATTTCAAACCTCCTTACAGGTTAGGTACCATCAATAGTAATCCGCTTTCTTATAAGTATATCCTATAAATCGGTCTGATTACATCGGTTTTTACAAGGGTTGCAGTAGCTGTCATATTGGGGAAATGATTTAAATTTGGCATAACCAACCATTGGGTGAGAAAAAAGCACCATTCGGTCGAGGAATATGGCATATTTCTACATTTATGTTTATTATGAGTGTATTGAAAGAAAATGATTGTCTTATAGATAATAATAATGTTAAAAAAGTAAAATAATACACAAATCGAAGGGATAAAACTAAATGTATTACTGGATAAAGTGCTTACAGTACTTAAACGGTTCTAGTCGACTCAGATATTTGGATTTTACACTTCAACAAATAAAATGCATAATATTTGTTTTAATTTATAGTGTTTCGTCAATTATATTTCCAAGTTACATAAGTAAAATAGTTGACTTAGGAATAAGCAATAGGAACATTGGAGATATTGCCAATTACACTATTACTATGCTGATTGTAGGATGTACGATGGTTGCTTTCCAATATTTATATCAAGTTAGCTTCTATAAATTTTCACAACGCTTTGTTTCTGAAATAAAAGAAATGGTTTTTGAAAAATTAATGAATACCAATGTAGCTTTTTGGAGCAAGCACAAGGTTGGAGACATGTTTACAGTTTTAGAAGAAGACATCTCATCAATAGAAAGCCTTTTCACAAAATCAATAAGCGGAATTTTATCCAATACATTAATTGCAGTAGGCATTTCCGCATATTTAATCTACATAGATAAAACTATTGGAATCATTTTAATATTGCTTACTTTTTCATTTGCTTTAATTCAAAAAAAATACGGTAAAAAAATTGAAGCATATGTGGTGCCATTAAGAGAAGAAATTGCAGATTTCTCATCCTATACAAATGAAATACTAAATAATGTGAATCATATTGAAATGGCAGGTGAAGTAAAACGTGCTTATTGTGGTTACTGCAAGAAGAACCGGTCTGTAGTAGAAAAAGCAATAAAACAATTAAGAATGATTACTGCGTTGTTTAGTATTGTTTCAAGTTATAGCGTAATCATTATTTTTGTAGTGCTGCTCATGGGGGCGCAAAGAGTATTATCAGGGACGATGACAGTAGGTGTTTTATTCAGTTTAATCATTTATGTACAAAGAATGTTTGGCCCAATAAATTCGATTGGTAGTGAGTATATATCTTTCAAAAAAAACATTCCTATTTTTAGACGGATATTTGAAGTTTTGGATAATAAAGAGGTTATTCAAGAAGGAAATTACACCCCTGACCTCGATCTATCAGGCAAGATTAGTGTGAATAGAATTGATTTTAGCTATGAAGAATCCAATCAAATATTGAAAGGGTTATCATTGGAGGTCCAACCGGGTGAAGTAGTAGGAATCGTAGGCAAAAATGGATGCGGGAAGACAACCTTAATGAAACTCTTTACGAAGCTCTGTGTACCTCAAAAAGGGGAAATTCTAATAGATGAAGTGATTATTGGAGATTACCAAACGGATTATCTGCATCATCAAGTCGGTTGCTTATTACAAAGTGAATTTATATTAAGCGGTTCTTTAAGGGATGTTCTGGATACTAAAAATCGCTATAGTGATCATGAGATTATTGAGACGATGAAGGAATTTTGCTTAGCAATAAAGGATTTTCCTGATGGGCTCGATACAATGATTAAAGAAAATTCATTAAATCTTTCGGGTGGACAAGTACAAAAGATAGCGTTAATACGCCTCTTCCTTCAGAATAAATCTATATACTTGTTAGATGAACCCACTTCAGCTATGGACATTGAAGCAGAAAAGGTAATCTGCAATGTGATTAGAAGAAAACTAGAAGGAAAAACAGCATTAATTATTACACATAGAGAGCAAATCTTAAATATATGTGATAGAAAAATAATGCTAGCGGAGGAACAAGAAAATGAACAGGAATATTATGTTAGGTCAGTTTACTAAAGTTTTGACTCATGGAAACAAAGTGATTTTAGGGAATCGAAGGAATGGAAAATGGATGAAAATGAGTCAGGAATGTTATGAAATACTTAAACTTGCCATGCAGGAAAGCGCAACGACTAATGAACTGATTGAAGCGTTTGAAGACCAGGAAGATAAGGAATACTTCTTCGAGCTGTTGCAACTTTTGTACAAAGAAAATTTGCTGGCCGATACGGAAGAGATGTTACTGTTCGATAAAAATTTCAGTGTTGATATAGCAATTACCAACAGATGTAATCTCAGATGCAAACATTGCTGCGTGGATTCTGACTTAACAAATTTGAGCGATCCGTTGGACACGGATGTTCTAAAAACGGTTTTGAATAAAGTGGTTAAATCAAAACCCAAGAGTATTTGCTTAACGGGTGGAGAACCTTTAATTAGGAAGGATTTTTTTGAGATTCTATCTCACCTGAATGATATTTACGATGGTGAAATCAGAGTAATGACGAATGGGACATTAATTAATAGTGAAAATGTGAAACAACTAGTGGCGCATGTATCAGCAATAGATTTTAGTATTGATGGTGTTAATGAAGACACATGTTCAACAATACGTGGAAAAGGAGTTTTTAACAAGGTCTTGCATTCGGTTGAATTATTAAAAAATCACCATTTCGATAAAATTTCATTATCAATGGTCTTGACTAAGGAGAACTATGTATTACGCAATCAATTTGAGGAATTAAATAAAGAATTAGGAACCCGTGGCATTGCAAGGGCTTTTAGCCCAATTGGAAGAGGAAAAGATAATAAAGATTCATTGCAGCCTAAAGAAAAAGAAGTTCAAATTGAAGAAATAAGAATGATGAATCTTGACATTGATGATGTTCATATTTGTCTCTGTGGGGGGGTATTTAAAGAGATTTATATAAATAGTAAAGGACAGATATATCCTTGCGGTTTATTGGAGAGAGATAAATATTATGTAGGCAATATATTGGAGATAGAAGATTTAAGCAGTTTTCTGGGGAGTGGTGAATTTAAAAAATATGATGGATATCAAAATTGGGAGTATTTACAGCCTGATAAACATGAAAAGTGTAAAGATTGTGATGTTAATTTATTTTGCTGGAATTGCTTGCATTACTTAGATCTTATAGAGAGCAATGATGGTTTTTATGAAAGTGTTTGTCCAGAACTGAAACGTAACTTCCAAAGGATTGTATGGGAGGATTGAGCAATGTTAATAGGAATTTGGGTAACTAAAGCATGCAACCTGAGATGCAGCTATTGTTATGAAGGAAACGACAAAAAGGAAATAGATATGGATCGCAATACTGCGGATCAAATAATTAATTTTATCCAAGAGAACTATAGTACTAATGATAATTGGTCAGAGGATCCATTAATTATACAATTCCATGGAGGGGAGCCATTATTAAATTATGACCTAATAACATACATTACTGAACGACTGAAATTATTATTCGCCACATATAAAAAAATAGTTATGTTTGGTATTACAACAAATGCAGTGTTACTTGACAAAAAGAAGATTGAATTCTTGGCGGAAAATATGAATTACGATTTTTCAATAAGTATTGATGGCGATAAAAAGGTTCACGATCAAACAAGGCTATTCTCAAATGGTACAGGTTCTTATGATGCAATTATAAATAAGGTTAATATGACATTGGAAAAAAGGAAGAATATTAGGGCTAGAGTTACATTTGGTGCTCAAACAGTTTCTCATTTATTTGAAAGTATTAAACATTTGATAGAATTGGGATTCTTAGTGATTGTCTGTATCCCTGACTATTTCGATAAGAGTTGGGATGAGAAACATATAGATGCTTATTTAGATCAGCTTGGTTTGTTGAAAGAATATTATTTAAGGAATAGGTTAGATGAAAAAAATGTGGAAATTCCAATCTTAGAAAATAATATTTTCAAGAAAAATAAGTGTTCTGGCGGTTATAGCAGTATTCACATTGACCCAACCGGAGAGATTTATCCGTGTTCCTATGTTGTAGGAGATACTAAATATAAAATCGGTTCAGTACATCTAGGAGGAATTAATAATGATTACTTAGCAGATATCTCAAGAATTAATGACTGCAACATGATGGAATGTGAAGGGTGCAATAATTATAGCAGTTGTCTTACTGTAAGATGCCGATACCTCAATGAATTATTAACTGATGACGGATTGTGTCCTTCAGCAACAATATGTGCTTTTGAAAATGCCAATTATAGTTTTTTAAAATCAGTTTAGAGATAGAAGTAGCTAGGAATGCGAAGAAGGAGGACTTATTATGAGTTTAAAGATTAAAAAAATTGCGGACAAAATTAATGCATTAGAAGTAAAAGGGCAAGGTTGTAAAGATGATTGTGCCGATTGGTCTGGAAAAAGTGCCTCTAACCCAGCAGGTTGCTCTGTTACATTCAGCTGTAAAATTACTTGCGCATTTTAATGTGAACAAGTAGGTAAATTTACTTAAAAAAACCATTTCAGCATTCCTAGTCTATTTTTATATAATGGGTAGTGATTAAAATCACTACCCATACTTATTATATGCAACTATAGGGAGATCAAAAATGAATCCTGATGTAATCATTATTGATACGGGAATAGTTCAAGAGAACTCCATTGGAAATGTTATCGGTGGTATGGGTTTGACTGATGAAGATAGCGATTTCGAAGACGATAATGGTCATGGTACTCAATGTGCGAATATAATAGCGCAAATGTGTGAAGCGCAGCCCAATATTTTTGCGATTAAAGCATTAAATCAAAATATGGAGAGTTCACTTGATACCTTAATAGAAGCCTTGGAGTATACGCGTAAACTTAATATTCGGACAATTAATCTTAGCTTAACTACAATTAAGAAAAAAAGCAGATCAAGGCTACAACCAATTATACATAAACTCAAGAGTGAGGGTAAGATCATAATATCTTCAGCACCTAATCAAGGTTATTTGGGTTATCCAGCTGCATGCGATGGAGCAATCGGTATAAATGGTGCTATACTTCAGGGGAACAGTGATTATTGGTACAATAAAAGCAAGGTGATCCAATGTATCGCTAATAAAACGCCTAATTTAGTAAAGAGTATAAGTGATTCATATAAAATGTTTGGCGGAACGAGTAAGGCTACCGCAACTGTTACAGGTATAGTATTGAATATATTAATCAAGAAACCTGATTTGAAATACGAGGAACTGGAAGTATTATTGCAAACATTTGCCGAAAGAAAACTATGGAAAACAAACGATGTTATTGGTGCTAATACACTAAATTTCGATTCGGTTGAAGTTCTAGGCCAAAGCAAACTAAATAACGAAATAAAAGAAATATTGTTCTCATATTTTAAGAAAAGAGATAGAGATATTACCGCAGAGCAACTAGCGAGCACTAAATTAATTGATTTATTGTATCCAAATGATTTTTTTGAGATTTTAAAAGAAATAGAAGCGATTACAGGTGTCAGCATTAATTATAATGGTGTTGATTATAGAGTTTTTAGTTCAATAAGCACATTAACCAAATTTATTGAACATACTAAAGAAATGAATGACGAATAAAAAAATACATCAGGAGTATTTCTGCTGATGTATTTTTGAAGTTGTTCATCCGCTATTGAACGGTCTCTATGGAATCCACAATACTCATGTCTGCGATTTTGCGGAGTGGAATACATGTTGCGGTTAAGCAAACCACAATAGAAATAAATGCAGCTCCCATAATGGGGAGAAATGGAACGGGGATAAGCTCTATGGTGTCTGTTTTAGCAGCACTTACAAAGATTGAACATGAATACCCTGCTATAGAACCGGCGATAGCTGCGATAATTCCGTAATAGGCGCCTTCCCAAAGGAAGGTCTTGTATAAGCTTGAAATGCTCATGCCTATCGCTCGCTGAACCCCGATTTCAGTAATACGGGTATGAATATTTGTGTACACGGTATTAATTATATTTAGAATTCCTATAAGCCCGATAAACAGAATCAATCCCCATGCTAACCATTTGATCTGCTGATAGCTTTCTGCAAGCTGTGTATCTGTATCTTGATAAGAAAGCCATTGGCCCCCTCCAGCTTGTTCACTTATTTGAGTAATAACTTTCTCAACATTTTCCTTATCAGCGTTGGGTGACAAGACAGGATACAACTCCGAATAATTGATTGTTTCTGTAATCTGATCGTAGATCGTATCATATACAATGATTTGAACCCCGTTTACAAATCCGTCATTATCCAGTGTGATTGAATTACTGCTTTCATGCAGAACTTGTAACGTCAAGTTATTGACAGATATATTATCGCCTACGGAAATTAAGGTACTGCTTAATCGGGTATCTCCATAATTTATGGCGATGGGATTTTTGATAATACAGGCTTTTCCTGCTTTTAAATCCTGGAGTTCCGGTTGGGTAAGTGCTGGTGCGATCATTTTTAACCGATCTTCATCAACACCAATAATATGCAGCGCCTCGCCTGGCTGTAGTGAAAAAGATGTGGAAATTGGCATCTGCCCCTTGCTATCCTGTGTATACAGGCTATATTTCAAGGTGGAAACGGAAGTTATATCTGCTAAGGATTTGAGTTCCTTCACCACTTCTGGAGAAAAACCAGTTGTCTTATTGGTAATGGAGTAATCACCAATATGCATTTTTTGTACGGCAGTGCTCGTATCCAATAATGTGGAAAAACTCTGTAATGCTATAAATACCGTTATACTCATAAATAATGATAAGATAGTAATTGTCGTTCTGCCTTTATTTCGCTTCATATTCATTCTTGCGTAGAAGGCTTCGAAGGAACGTATACGCCGAGCCTTTCGATTTTTTCGTCCAACCCGTATTGACGGACCTGACATTGCGAGCGTCGGAGAAACCTTTGCCGCATATCTTGCGGCAGGGAATGCTGCAAGATAGGCAAACAATAATGTAATTACTGTACTGATGAGCAGAGGAAGTATTTTCCCGGAACTATTTTTGGCTATCAACAGGGCTAATTCTTCCGATGAACTTGTTAGAAACAGGTCCGGAGACAAGAGGCTGGTTGCGGAGATGGTAATTCCTTTGGCAAACAATATGCCAAAAGTGATCCCTGCAGGAACACCTATTCCACAGAGTAGGGCAAGCTGTAGCGATACTAATATATATAGTTTACTGCGTTCCGCACCAAGAGCGCGTAATGTACCGTATTCGCGGATGCGTTTCGTTACAGAGATTTTCAAAATGTTATAAATAACAAGACCGGAGGCTAAAAGAACAAGAGTACCAACGAGAACGCTTGCAACGGCCATAAAGGGAAAACCGGAACCATTGTCTGAGTCATCGCTCTTATGGGTGTAATCAATACCCACTGCTGCTAGAAGGATGTCGTTGTACTGAATGCAATATTCAGGCAGAGCAAATTGAGCGGCGATATCATCAACCGTGTTCTGGAAGTGATTTTTGTTTATCATACGAACATCTGTGGAGTACAGTTGGTATTTTTTCGGCAGCAGCTGTTCCGCTGTTCCTTGACCGGCAATACCGTTAACACCGCCGGATACATACCCTAAGTAATTACTTTTTAAAATGCCGGTTAAAGTGAAGGTAGTCTTATATTCAAAGGGAGCCTGATCGTCCCGTATAAGCGAGATACGGATCGGCAATGTAATGTGGTCTCCAAGTTTGCCGGAAAAATTCAATAGATTTAATGCATCTTGTGGTAAGGCAACTTCATGGGGTGACTGAGGTAAGCGTCCGGATGAAAGTTGTGTTATGGATGGGTAGACTGAAAGTGTATCATCTTCATATTCACGAAGCCAAATAGAAAGTTTAGTATTCGGTATTACTGAGGTGCCGATATTCATAAAGCTACCTGAGAACGACAATCTATTATCGAAGTTAAGCTTCTCTTTTTGCTCTTGTGTAAGTTGATGAAAAGTAACATAACGGTTGCCATTAAGTGCTGCAGCCTGCTGTTGACGCAAAGCACTTAATATACCAAGGGATTGGCCGATAACCGTAGTCATAATTGTAGATAGAATAATTGCAATTAAAATTAAGACGGAAGTGATCTTTTGGTTATTCAACTCTTTCCATACAAGAGAACGATAGGATTTCATTTCGCCGCCACCTCCGAAAGGAGGCCGTCTACAATAACAAATTGTCGTTCCGCCATGCGTGCGATCTGGTTGTCATGGGTAATAACCACAAGGGTTTTGCGCATCGTACGCCAAATATCATAGAGTAAACTCATAACCTCGTTGCCGCTTTTACTATCTAAGTTTCCCGTGGGTTCGTCAGCAAAGACAATGTCAGGTTTTGCAATTAGTGCTCGGGCAATGGCGACACGTTGCTGCTGGCCACCAGAGAGTTCGCTGGGCAAGTGGGTCATTCGACTTTTGATTCCAAGCATATCTGTTAGGTCTTTAAGATAAGCCTCATCCACCTGGCGTTTGTCCAACAGCAGAGGCATGATAATATTTTCCCTTGCGGTCAGGACAGGTAAGAGGTTGAATTGTTGAAAAATAAATCCGATTTTCTGGCGACGAAAAGCGGAAAGCTCCTTGTCACTGGTGAGGTAGATATCTTTCTCATCGTAGATAACACTGCCGGATGAAGGTTTGTCCAGACCGCTTAACAGATGAAGCAATGTGCTCTTCCCGCTACCCGAAGGCCCCATAAAGGAAATGAAATCTCCAGGCGCAATTTCTAAATTAACATGATTAAGGGCAATGACACTGTTTTCGCCGTTGCCATAAAGTTTTGAAAGGTCTTTTGCCTCAATATACATACACAACTCTCCTTTTCAATTGATAAGGAGAGTGTAGAATATAAATCTCAAAAAATGCTCAAGATTTCAAAATATTAAATGAAGCCGTTGCCATTGCACCATTCTCTGTATTTTGTAAGGCTAGGGTGCCTCCGTGTTTTTCACAGAGCAGCCGGCAAATGTACAGTCCCATCCCAAAATGCCCTGAATCCCCAGAAGGATGATCTCCGCGTAAAAACGGTTCTGTACCGCGGGATAACATATTTTGAGAATAGCCTTCACTATCATCCTGAACAGTAAGAAGCATACTGGAATCATCGCAGGTGACAGCAACACTAATTTGCTTACGGGCGTACCGGACGGCATTCGAAACGAGATTTTCTGCCACATTATAAACAATGGACCGATCAACCCAAATCCACTCGTTTTTGTTGGCGTTATTATCATGCAGATTAAGCTTCTTGTCTTTACGTAATATCGTCAGACTTACCGAAAGCTCTTGGATTAGAGCCGACCACTGAACCTGTTTTAAATTGCATTGCATTTCCTCTAATCTCTGGGCACTGCTCATCGTTTCTATAAAAGCTTCAATCCTGCCGGAATACTCTTCAAGTAATGAAAGTGTATCACCGATCTCTTCTTTTGTTTGTTTTCCACTTGTTATTCCCATTTTAAGCAGCTTTACCGAGCCTTTGATTACGGTTACGGGATTCCGCAAGTCATGAGAAAAAGCAGCATTTAACCTCTTTCGCTCCTCAGTTTGCCGCCACAGTTCCCTGTTGTTTTTCAGAAGCTCACATCGCATCGTTTCAAATGCGTCACAGAGCTGTCCAAGCTCATCACTTGCAGAAGATACAATCGAGAAGTCCAGGTTGTTGTGCATAATTTGCCGGGCTCCATTTTGCAGAGCGGCCAGGGGCATTTTAAGCTTAATCCTATAAAAAAGCCAATCAGCTAAAAATAATCCTGTTAGTACATATAGAGTGGGAAGCGCAAATTGCAGGATGCTAAAAATGTGATACCATGCCGGGTAAGCAGGTTCTGGGGGCACTGGTGTGGCTCTGACATCATTGCCATCCATCTTTAATTCAATAGACGGCCCATAATGCCTGGAAATTTCGCTGATCCCCCAAATTGATATGACGCTCAGGAGCAAAGCGATAAGTAAAAATATGGCCGATAGAAAAAAGAATGCTTTTTTTAAACTCATATGGTTTATCCGTTCCATTTATAGCCTACCCCCCATACCGTATCAATGTAGCTTTTCTGAGTAAATACCGCGAGTTTCGCACGAACTTTACGAATATGTTCCATAATCGTATCGCTGCTTCCTTCTCCGTCAGTTCCCCAAATGGCTTCATAAATGTGGTCGCGGTCAAAAACTTGCCCGGCATTCATAGAAAGCAGTTCTACAATTTCAAATTCTCTCTTTGACAGTGGTACAACAAAACTGGAGACAGAAACTTCCCTGTTAGAATAATTTACGGTAAGATCTCCAAAAAAACGGATTATAGATTGCTTATGCATACGATTTTCGCGACGTAAATGGGCTTCTACTCTTACCCCCAATTCATCAATATCAAAGGGCTTGAGGATATAGTCATCTGCTCCTGCGCGAAAACCGATAATTTTATCGTTACTTTCAACTCTAGCCGTTAGAAAAAGGATTGGACAGGAAATATACTTGCGAATTCGCTGACAAACTGTAATACCATCGATGTCTGGCATATTGATATCAAGCAGGATAATATCGGGCTGACAATGGACTCTTTCAAGTGCTTCATTTCCGCTAAGAGCTGAATATACCTGATAACCTGATGACTCAAAGTAATTCTTCAGAATAGAGATAATTCCTTTTTCATCATCAATGAGCAAAATTTTACTCTTCAATCTAAAAAACCTCCTTAAGAATCTTTAATTATGACTAGTATCTTGACCAATGTTGATTCTGATTTTATGCTATTATTATAAGGAAAATATGGTAATAATGGCAGATGGATGAAGAATAATAGATTCGACTCGAACCAAATTTAATGCCACAAAAATAATGAAGGGTAGTGGTTGAATGCTAAATGTTGCATTTTGTGATGATGATGTTAAATTTTTGAATAGCATTGTATCTGAAGCAAAAAGAATATTCAAAAGGCTAAAAGTCAATACAACCATCTACACTTATACAAATGGTAAAAAACTAATTGATGATTTTGAGCAATATCATTCGTATTACGATATCATTTTTTTGGAGTTAGACTTGCCGGTAATGGATGGGAAAGAAGTGGCGAGAAAACTGCGCCTTTTCGATAAAAAATTCAAGCTGGTATTTGTTACTTCTTCCGAACAAGAGGTTTTAAATACCTTCCAGTATGATATAAGCGGTTTTTTACCTAAAAGACTCATGAACGAAAGATTATTTTTAATAATAGATCGTGTGGTAACTGCTATAAAAGATGATAACCCGCAACTTCAAGTTTTTAAAGTTACCATCACAGGCGATAAAAGAGCGTTAATCAAAGTTCCCTTAAATGATATAATGTTTTTTGGAAGTGTAAACAGGAAAAGCTATTTACATACCAAAAGGAGAACCTACTTATTGCACGGATTTAAATTTATAGATTTAATAGCGCAATATAGCGAGCAGGGTTTTGTTGATATACATAGAACTTGTATAGTAAATATTCAATATATTTTTTCGGTTGATGATATTGAAATTCGTCTTGATGATGGAACCTTGCTTCCCTTAAGCAGGCGGAAAAGGTCTCTGGTGCTGGACAAGTTCCTTCAGAAGGTTAGTGAGGGTATGAATATTAGGAAGTGAAATCCTGCAAGAGCCTTTTGTTAAAATCTTGTGTCTCATAGGTACAGCCTATCAGCGCTATAGAAATCATATCTTGGAATTATAAACGTGGCGATGTTATATTTAGAACATTCAAGAGAGACTCCACGCTCTCTTCATAGGAACGATTCTACTATTATGAGGTGAAATTCATGGGCAACAAGACAATGTTTGAGAAGATTTGGGATAATCACGTTATTCATCAGGAAGAAGGCAAGCCGAGCATTATTTATATCGATTTGCATCTCGTTCATGAGGTTACTTCTCCGCAGGCGTTTGAAGGGCTGCGCCTGAGCGGCCGTAAAGTCCGCCGTCCGGGACTTACCTTTGCCACAATGGATCATAACGTGCCTACCAAGGACCGTTACAATATTACCGATCCGATCTCCAAGCAGCAGATTGATACGCTCTCGCAGAACTGCCGTGATTTTGGCGTAAGATTGTTTGACCTGAATGATATTGACCAAGGTGTCGTTCACGTCATGGGACCTGAGATTGGCCTGACCCATCCCGGCAAGACGATTGTCTGCGGGGACAGCCATACCTCCACACACGGAGCCTTCGGTGCACTGGCCTTCGGGATCGGCACCAGCGAAGTGGAGCATGTACTTGCCACCCAATGTCTGCAGCAATCCAAGGCCAAGACCATGGAAGTGCGCTTCACCGGCAAACGTAATCCGGGTGTGACTGCCAAAGACATGATTCTCGGCGTAATTGCCAAATACGGAACGGACTTTGCAACTGGCTATGTTATCGAATATACCGGCGAAGCTATCCGTGAGCTGTCGATGGAAGAGCGTATGACCGTCTGTAACATGTCGATTGAAGGCGGAGCAAGAGCGGGCCTGATCGCACCGGACGAGACAACCTTCAACTATCTGCGCGGACGTCAATATGTGCCGCAGGGTGAAGCGTACGATGCCGCCGTTGAGACCTGGAAGGGTCTTGTTAGTGACGAAGGCGCCCAGTATGATACTGTGGTCGAATTCGATGTAGAAACACTTATCCCGCAGGTTACCTGGGGAACTAGCCCTGGTATGGGAACGGATATCAACTCCACCGTACCGAACCCTGCTGACTTCACTACCGAGAATGAACGCAAAGCAGCCGAGAAGGCGCTTGAATATATGGATCTGGCTCCCGGTACACCGATCTCCGAGATCGGAATTGATTATGTCTTCATCGGCTCCTGCACCAACGGCCGGATTGAGGATCTGCGGGCTGCGGCTGAAGTAGCCAAAGGCTATAAGGTCTCTGACAAAGTTACAGCTATTGTTGTGCCAGGCTCCGGGCGCGTGAAGATGCAGGCCGAGAAGGAAGGTCTGGACAAAGTATTCACCGAAGCTGGATTTGAATGGCGTGAAGCCGGCTGCAGTATGTGCCTGGCGATGAATCCGGATGTTCTGCAGCCGGGCCAGCGCTGCGCTTCTACTTCTAACCGTAACTTCGAAGGACGTCAGGGACGCGGCGGACGCACGCATCTGGTCTCTCCTGCCATGGCGGCTGCGGCAGCCATCAAAGGACGCTTCACGGATGTGCGTGACTGGAACTACAAGACGGAAGCCGTCAACTCATAGAATAATTGAGAGAGCAGGAGGATTCAGCAATGGAAGAATTCAAGAAGTTAACAGGAATTGTAGCCCCGGTAGACCGGGTTAATGTAGATACGGACGCGATTATCCCCAAGCAGTTCCTGAAACGGATCGAGCGCACAGGCTTTGGCCAATTTCTATTCTACGAATGGCGTTTTGATGAAGCAGGGAATGACAATCCGGCATTTGAGATGAACAAACCGCGTTATGAGGGAGCCTCTGTGCTGATTTCCCGCGCGAATTTCGGCTGCGGCTCCTCCCGGGAGCATGCGCCTTGGGCCATCATGGATTACGGGTTCAGAGTGGTCATAGCGCCATCCTATGCCGACATTTTCTATAACAACTGCTTCAAGAACGGCATTCTGCCGATCAAGCTCTCAGAGGCCCAGGTAGACGATCTCTTCAGCCGCACGGCAGAGCATGAGGGCTACACGCTTACAGTGGATCTGGAGAACAACAAGCTGAGTGATGATTATGGTCTGGCCATCACCTTTGAGCTGGATGAGCACCGCCGCCAGTTCCTGCTGCAGGGGCTGGATGATATCGGCCTGACACTTCAGCATGCCGATGAGATTGCTGCTTATGAAGAGCGTCATGCAGCCAAGCTTTTTGCCTAAGAGCTAAGTTAAGTTAACGGCTGAAGCATATTTATTCTTAGTATTTACACAAAACTTCTATTTCCGGGTGTCGGAAATAGAAGTTTTTTTGCTATAATCGAGATATTATTGCCTGCGAAGGCAACTTTTGGGGATTATTGTCGTCTTAATCTTATCTGCAAATCTATCAATGGACCAAAGGAGAGGAAAGGATGAAGAAAGCCGGACAACGGGTGTTGCTTCTACTGCTGCTGCCACTGCTCCTCCTGTCATTCGCCGGCCACAAAGCTGCGGCAGCCGGAACAACCCCCGGTAAGATCGTGATGGACAGCAAGGAGCTTGCACTGCCTAAGGGGGTAATCCTCGAGAACGTGAATGGAAGCGTTATGATTCCGATCCGTGTAGTGGTGGAGAATCTGGGCTTCGAAGTGCTGTGGGAACAGAGCAGCCGCAAGGTAACTGTCCAGCAGGACGGCAAATCCGTACAGCTTGCAGTCGGCAGTACCACCGCACAAGCCGATGGAGTGAACCTGACGCTCAATGCTGCGCCTAAGCAGAACGGCGGGACGGTACTGGTGCCTATCCGCTTTGTCAGTGAGCAATTCGGTCTTAGCGTCGGGTGGGACAATACGGATAAGACGGTGTACTTGAGCGGAGGAATAACGGAGACAGCGCCAGTCGCTTCAGATCCGCTGCCGTCAGCCACCCCAGCTCCATCAGAAACAACCGAAGCGGCTCCAGGGGCAGTTCAGTCCCCGTCACCAACCACTCCGCCTCAGAGCGGCACAGAGACTCTGGAGGAATTGGACGGAAGTGTTATAGTTGCTCCGACTCCGCCAGCTACATCCCCTGTAGTGAAAGGGGCGGTATTCAGCGAGAACCGGCTGATTGTAGCCGCTGCCGGAGGAGCCAAGGCTACGGTTACGAGAGTTACCGGACCCGACCGGATCGTAGTGGATTTTGCCGGAGCGGCATTTGCCCCTGATTTCAGCGGGAGCTTCCCGGGCGTATCTACTGGAGGAAGTCCGCAGGGCAAGCTGGATGTGAGCGGCTACCCGCTTGTAACTGAAATACGTTATGCATTATTCAGTACGAATCCCCCGACGGTCAGGTTCGTAATCCAGACTACGGGCTACCAGAATTATCAGGTAAGTACAGATGAGAGTACAGGACTAGTCACAATCGATCTGAATGTAACGGGCAGCGAAACGGGGGCACCCGTGAATCCGGGATTCACCGGAAGACCGGTTATTGCGCTTGATGCCGGACACGGGGGAAAGCAATCGGGTGCGGTTAGCCTTACAGGCAAGCTGGAAAAGACCTTCAATCTCGCGGTCATCCTGAAAGCGGGAGCTATTCTGACGCAGGAAGGCTGGGCTGATGTCGTCTACACCCGTACATCGGATATTACATTGGGACTTCAGGATCGTGTGAAGATTGCCCAAGCGGCGAATGCTACGCTGTTCGTATCCCTTCATGCGAATTCACTGGATGTATCCTATCCGAACCGGAGCAAAGTTAACGGAAGTGAGACGTACTATAGCCGCAGTGAGAGCCTGCCGCTTGCCGAGATTATGCAAAAGCATCTGGTAGCGGGAACCGGCTTCAAAGACAACGGCGTCCGCTCGAAGAGTCTGCATGTCACCCGGGAGACCCGGATGCCTGCTATTCTGCTGGAGGCGGGTTATCTGACCAATGCGGGGGATGAAGCAGGCCTGTATAGTGAACAGCTGCAGAATAATCTGGCCCGGGAAATCGTAGCTGGAATTAAGGAATATCTTGGTTTGTAACACTGCATAAGCGGAGTTGTCTGTAACCGTACTACATACCTTTTAACTATAGGGAATACACAGACATTTCCACTTTGGTTGGGATTTATTCGCAACTTTTAAGTTCTAAAGGCGTCTACACTATGTCGAAGGTTGTCAGTTGGCATGCCATCAAGAACGCTCGATTGGGGGCGGAATACTAGAGTCTTAGAGGTGAAGAATGAAGAAATTTGCTTTTATGCTGTTGCTGCTGCTCTTTGTTGTGGTGCTGCCAGGGCATGGACAAGCCGCTGCTGGCCAGAACAAGATCTTCCTGGATGGCCAGGAACTGAATGCAGGACAAGACGTTCCGGTGGAAAATGTAAATAACTCCATCATGGTGCCGCTAAGAATGATCGCTGAGAACCTTGGGTACAAGGTGGATTGGAATCAGACAAGCAAGACCATCAAGATTGAACAGCAGGGAAAGGCCATTCAGCTGATCGTAGATCAGACTGCGGCATCCGTCGATGGCAAGACGGTAATTATGTCAACGGCCCCTCTCCTGCGGAACGGCACGACGCTCGTACCGATCCGGTTCATTGGTGAGCAGTTCGGACTTACGGTCAAATGGGATAACACGAAGAAGGTTGTAGATCTTATTACCCCGCCGGTTTCCGAGCCTAACATTGACCCCGAACAAAGTAATGGGGACGGAGGGACGGTTGTAGTGCCGCCGGGAGAACCCTCAAGCAGCCTGAGCATGATCAACGGCATCAGCTTCAATGAGAACCGGTTCACGATTGCCATAGACGGCAATGCCGAGCCTAAGGTCTCTAAGATCAGCGGACCGGACCGAATCATCGTTGATCTGCCGAATGCCACGTTCTCGGATATATTCGGAACAGGACAAATACTTGATCCTGACCTGAACGGGAACCTGACAGTTACGGATTATCCGGATGTCTCCGGTATCCGCTATTCGCTGTATAGCACTAATCCTTATACTGTCCGATTTGTAATTGATCTTAATACCCCCAAAAATTATAGCGTAGAGGTATCGGGAGATTCCTCCAAGCTCATTGTCATTGATTTGAACGCACAGGCTCCAGGCGACACTTCAACGCAGCCCGGCAACAGCGGGCGTAAGCTGGTTGTGCTCGATGCCGGACATGGCGCGAAGGATTCAGGGGCTGTTGGCGTTACCGGCAAATATGAGAAGAATTTCAACCTGGCTGTGATTCTGAAGGCGGCTGCGCTGCTGAGGCAGGAGAACAAGATTGACGTGGTGCTGACGCGCAGCGATGATACCTTCCTGGAACTGAAGGAAAGGGCGGCAATCGCCAATAACCTCGGTGCAGATTTGTTCATATCCGTTCATGCCAACAGCAGCGGATCAGCGGCTGCGAGCGGAACGGAGACCTACTATCAGCGGGACGCGAGCAAGGCTCTGGCCAATGTGATGCACAAGTATCTTGTGCAGGCGACCGGGCTTAGCAACAGGGGAGTGCGTTACGGCAACTTCCATGTGATACGCGAGACGAAGATGCCTGCGGTACTGCTTGAGGTGGGCTATCTCAGCAATAAGAAAGACGAGGCTCTGCTGTTCACTGAAGCACTGCAGAACAATGTAGCCGCATCGATGGTCAGCGGAATTAAAGAGTATCTCGGGATTCAATAACAACAGGCGGCAGCAGGGGCCGCAGAGTCGGATAAAGACCCTATATTGCGGTCAAAAGGACTTTGCGGTCCCTCCTGCCCATATTCATCTGAGGGGGTTAATCAAATGAACAAGAAATTGACATATGCAGGGATCGCTGCGCTGCTGCTTCTCGTAATTTCGGGCTGCGGCGACAAACCTACTGCTGCACCGGCCGATGCGTCCGGTCAGGATTCAACCTCGGTATCCAGCGGCGCTGAAGGAAACAATGCCGGGAATGACAGTACCGCTAGTCCCGCTGCCACACCGGCAGCTACAAGCACGCCTGAGCCTGCAGCAACGGTTACTCCGGCGGCTACGGAGGCACCGGCAGTGCCTGAGAAGCAGAGCCTTAAGATCAAGACGTATTATACAGACCTGCAACAGAACGACTTGATTCCTGCTGATGTCTCCATCACCTTCAAGAATGCGGAGGAGAAATATAAGGAAGCCTTCAAAACACTCCAGAAGAGCGATAATGCTGACCAGATTCCGCTGTGGAACAAGATTGAACTGAAATCACTTGAGTTCTCCAATGGACAGATTGTGATGGATATTCATAAGCCGGATGAGGCACAGCTTGGCGCAGGCGGCGAGGCTCTGGCGATCGACGCATTGTCCAAGATGTTCTTCCAGTTCGATGAAGTGAAAAATATCGATGTGCTGGTAGACGGAGAACAGGTGGAGAGTCTGATGGGGCATGTGGATCTTGTGCATCCCATCACCCGCGAGAACAACGGATTGTAGGCTATTTGGCAGGAATAAGCCGGATGGCTAACGAAATTAACAACATAGAAAATCCAGATAAGCCATAGAGAGGGGAATATCGAATTGTCCGGTCCAAAACGATTAAAGCGTACGGTTCAATCTTATTCTGTAAAAGCGGTATCTGCCGTTCTGGCCGGTGCGATGGTGCTTGGCGGGGCAGGCGCTGCCTTTGCCGACAACGCTTCAACCGGAGCAACCGTTGCTGCAGCGACTTCGCAGACGGCTGCAACTGGTTCAGGGATCTTCAGTGATGTCAAGACAGGCTTCTGGGCCGAAAAGCATATCTATAAGCTGGCAACCCAGGGAATTGTGGTCGGCAATAACGGCCTGTTCCGTCCTGGCGATTCTGTGACCCAGCAGGAAGCGGTGCTGATGGCGCTACGCTTCATGAAGCTGCAGGGAAATGTGAACACCAGTACCGAAGTTGCGCTGCCTAATGATTTCCTTGTTACGAACTATTATAAGCCATATGTAATCCTGGCCTTCCAGCAAGGACTGCTGGATAAGACCACGGAGATGGCTGCAGATAATCTAAAAAGCTCGTGGGGCGAGCGAAAGGCCAGCCGTGAATGGGTCGCTGAGCTGCTGATCCGTGCGCTTGGCCAGAGTGCATCCGCTTCTGCGGCTGCGGGACGGCCGACAGGCTTTGCTGATGATGCCAAAGTGTCCGCGAACAAACGCGGCTATATTAACACAGCGGTGGAGCTGGGACTGGCTAACGGGCTAACCGGCAACCGCTTCGATCCGCAAGGCGCTGTGACCCGTGCACAGCTGGCTACCTTCTTCAGCCGTGCTGAAGCGCATAATAGCCTGGAATACGACAATACGTTCAAAGGAACAATAAGTGCTCTCAAAGACGGCAAGCTGGGATTGTACACTAACGGCAATACGCTAGAATTCACTCTGAATGCCAATACCGCCTACTACACCAGTGCCTCCGAGAATCGCATCACATTGAACGAGATCCAGCCCTATACGAAAGTAACTGTAATTGGAGCCACCTATAGCGCAGCATATGTAGAGCTGACAGACTCGGCAGTTCAGGTTGAGCAGGCGGAAGGTGTATTCACCAAGCATACGCCGGGTATCATCTGGGTCGATTCCGCGAACGGATATGATCAGTATCCCTACGATTCAGGCACGGCTTTCCTGGATGTGAATGGAGCCGTTATTCAGCCTGCTTCGATTACCGCCGGCAGCAAGCTTACGCTGCTGCGTGAAACCTTCACCGGTTCCCGCAAGGTTGTGAAGGTCCAGGTCACTTCCGGTATTGTGAACAAGACGGCTAAAGGCACGGTTCAAAGCGTTGACACTGCTGCCAAGAGCATTACATTCAAGAATGCCGACGGCACAGTTGAAACCTTCAAATGGGAAGAAGGGACTACGCTGTTCAGCTCCCAGAGCTCTATTATTCAGCCCGCAGAGCTGAAAGCCGGTGCTGCTGTCTCTTATACCATCAAGGATAATGCGATCCGTTCCGTGGAAGTAACCTCGGGAGTGGAACGCATAGTGAAGGGCTTCATCTATGAGCTGACAGATTCGACGATAGTCTATCAGAAGAGCGATGGCACCCGTGAGGTTAATCTGCTTGCTACTAATCCGGCCATTGTGATTCCGAACGCCGTAAGTCCGGTGATGGCTGACCTGATTGCTGACAAAACAGGCGGAGACAATGTGCAGCTTACGCTGAACAGCAATGATCAGGTGACCAAGATTGAGGTGCTGAGCCGTCAAATTGAACAGTACACTGCTGCTACCGTTGTGGATTATAACACTAAGACCCAGTACCTGACCTTCACGGACAATAACGGCAAGGCTCATGTGGTCAAAATGGATGAGAAAACAAAGATGTCGTACGGCGGACTGCTTACCACTTCGCTGACCACGATGGGGTCCAGACTGGTGGAGAACCGCAAGATTGATGTGACCTCCATTAATGAGCGTGCAATGTCTGTTGATTTGACGACCAAATATTCCGGCACCCTGACGGCTATCAATACTTCGGCCAGAACGATTGTGTTCAAGCTGGGCAACGGACAATTGCTGACGATGTCTTATCCGCAGGCCATTGAAATGTTTGGCAAAAGCGGGGCAGTCATCACCGATGTTCCGCTCAATGTGCCGGTAACGGCAGTGCTTGCCAGCAATCAGGAGCTCATCTCTGTGCTGCGTGTGAACGGGTCGTCCCAGTTCGAGATTGCTACCATCAATGCGGGCACTAATAAAATGACCGTGAAGCTTGAGGATGGCAGCAACAGCAGCGAGCTGAACCTGGCGAATGTGCCGCTTACCAACGAAGCAGGCCAGAAGATCGCGCTGACTGAGCTGAAGGCCGGAGATTTCGTGAATCTCAGCTTCGACGGTTCCACACCGCTGTCCCTGCAGACGGTTAAACAGGTTGCCGGACAGGTAACGGCAGTGGATGCCGCAGCAGGTACGTTCACCGTGAAGGATTATACGGGAGCCTCCCAGCCTTTCACTGCGGGCAGCGGGGTGAGAATCCTCCGGGACGGTGTTGCAACGAACGCTCTAAGCGGACTTACCACAGCAGACCGGGTATTGGTGCGTAAGGATGCCAGCGGTGTAGTGATCATCTCCGTGTTCAGTCAGTTGAACCGGACGTTCGCCCGTTATGAGAGCGCAACGAATGAAATATTGACCAAACGCGCCACGCTGACTGAGAATTATACGTTTGGGCTTGCCCCAAATGTATATATTCATCAAGGTGACACGACTTTATCCGTGCAATCTCTCAAAGAAAATGATAATATTATAATGTATTTCAACAACGGCAAGGTTGTAGAAATTGTGAAACAATAATCGTTTTGGTGATTTTCCGTGTGAAACACCGTCTTGATCCTTGGTTTTGCCTTGGATCAAGGCGTTTTTTTTGAAATATAAGGGCAGCAGGGTGTTCGCTTGAACGCTATGAAAGTATACGATATAATGTATCTTTGCTTATATTTCTTCAGATTTGAGAAGATATGCTGTAAGAGAACTTGCAGTCATACCTGCTCCGTGGAGGGGACGCTATGAAAGCTGCAGAGGTCCGCCACATCCTGGACACTATCGGAGGCATGTTCCCTGATGCACATTGTGAGCTGAATCACAGCAACGCTTTTGAGCTTACTATAGCCGTGCTGCTCTCAGCTCAATGTACGGATGCAACAGTGAACAAGGTGACCGAGGACCTGTTTCAGAAGTACAAGGCTCCGATCGACTATATCTCAGTGCCGCTGGAAGAGCTGGAGCTGGATATCCGGCGGATTGGTCTATTCCGCAACAAGGCCAAGCATATTCAGAACCTCTGCGCAATCCTGATTGAGCAGTACGGGGGTGAAGTGCCGCAGGCCCATGATTTGCTGGTAACCCTGCCTGGTGTCGGACGCAAGACTGCCAATGTGGTCGTCTCCAATGCGTTTGGCGTTCCGGCGATTGCCGTGGATACTCATGTAGAACGGGTAGCCAAACGGCTCGCACTTGCGGGCTGGAAAGATTCCGTGCTGGAAGTGGAGAAGAAGCTGATGAAGGCGGTGCCGCGTGACGAATGGACGCTGACGCACCACCGGCTGATCTTTTTCGGGCGATATCACTGTAAGGCTCAGAATCCCGGGTGCCAGATCTGCCCGCTGCTGGATGTATGCCGGGAGGGCAAAAAACGTATGAAAACTGCTGTAATCAGGAAAGCTAAGGATCATACGAAAGCTAACCAAGAATTAGAGAAGAAGAGGATGGGATAGAGATGAAGTGCATTTCTGTATATACTGATAATTTTGAAGCGTTCTCTGATATTTTTGACCGCGTTGTGGACAGCCCGATGGAAGAGAACGAAGAGCAGGAAGTGGAAGGCATCACAATCAGCCATTCCGGCGATGTGCCTGAGTTCTACCTGGAGCGTATGTCCGCGAAGCCAGAGGTTGTCGTAATGAAAGACAAATCCCGTGGCCTGACCATTCTGCAGCACGGCAAAGTCTTTGAAATCCTGCTTCCCGTGCTGGAAACAGCTTAATTCGGTTGAAGTTGATTAGAGAGGTTGTCCCATAGCCACGAAGTGGCAAACGGGGCAGCCTCTTTTTTTGGCAGATAAGAATGTATATGTTTTGGGGTCCCCGCAAAGTACCTGAGTCATCACCTACGCTAAAGCCCCACTTTGTGGGGTTATTTTGAAATATAAGAATTTATAGGTTGCACACGATAACTTATCCTTCTATTTCTCGCTGAAACGGTACCGTCCTTTAAAAGGACGGCAAAGCCGTTTCCACTTGCGAACCCATATAAGCAGTATTTACGGGCGAGATTGGAATGCTATCTGCGAAATCTTGTTTTTCGTGAAGGTTTATAGCTGATTTTGTAAATGTGGACATTTGATTTGTGACGATCTGATGATAAAATATAATTGTTCTATTCTTGCAGTGAGATAAATCATACAAATGTAATAATAATGAAAGAAGCTATAGATCGCAGCGGAGGCGGGGATGTTGTGGGAGCAGAACGGGAAAGAGTGAAGCAGGTTACAGCGGGGTCGTCAGCGCTTAGGCTGCTTGAGGAGCGGCTGAGGCAATGGGGAGAACAGAAGAGTGCGCAGATCGTAGCGGATCTAAAGATCAAGGAGCAGGCAGATGAGCTGACACTCGCATTCTGCGGACATTTCTCGGCGGGAAAGTCGAGCATGATTAACAAGCTCTGCGGTAAGGCCGTGCTGCCTTCGGGTCCGGTTCCAACCAGCGCCAATATTGTATCGATCCGCAGCGGAGCACCGCAGGTGCTGCTTCATCCGGTGGACGGAAGCACCGGAGGGAATCCCGGGGTGATCAAGACTACGCCTGACCGGCTTCAGGATTACTGCCGCCAGGGAACTGAATATTCAGCGATAGAGGTGTGGGAGGATGTCCCGGTGCTGGGTAATCACGGGGTGCTGATGGATACGCCCGGCGTAGATTCGACAGACGAGGGCCATCAGGCGGCGACCCGCTCGGCGCTGCATCTGGCAGATGCGGTGTTCTATGTGATGGATTACAATCATGTACAGTCGGAGAATAATCTGGCGTTTGCCAAAAGCCTTAGCGACTGGGGCAAGCCGCTGTACCTGATCATCAATCAGATCGATAAGCACAGAGAGCAGGAAATTCCGCTGGAGGAATACCGGCAGCAAGTGGAAAGCGCTTTCCGGGAATGGGGGATTCATTCTGCGGGACTGTTGTTCACTTCGCTTAAGGTGGAGGAGCATCCGCTGAATCAGTGGAAGGATCTGCTGGCGGTGATCTCCGGTCTGCTGGAGCAGCGGCAGGGGCTGCTGGAGTACAGCTTGTCCCGCTCCATGCATCATACGGCGGATGCTGTCCTGGCGGATTATAGTGAGCAGGAGGAGGAGGAGCGGGCTGCGCTGCTGGAAGAGGCAGGCGGTTCAGCAGCGGAAGCTGTGGAAGCAGAGCTCCGGGCAACGATGCAGGAGGAAGCATCGCTGGAGGAGCTGCCTGAAGAGGCGCGGCTAGAGCTGCGCAGCAGGCTGGACGCCTTGCTCGGCAACACGAATCTGATGCCGGCCGATCTGCGGGACGCGGCGGGCGCATACATCGGGAGCCTCCAGCCGGGCTTCCGGCGCGGCCTGTTCTTCACCGCTGCGAAGCGGGAGAAGGAGCAGGGAGCGCGGCTGCTGCACTGGCACAGCCTTCAGCAGAGAGAGATCACTGCCCAGCTGGAGTGGCACACTCTCCAGCTCGTGCGCGAATGGGCGGAAGGCCTGGAGCTGTGGCAGGAGGAGGCGGAGCCTCTGCTGAAGCAGGCTTTCCCGGCGGTGAGCCAGCAGTGGCTGGCGGATCAGGTGAAGCCGGGGACCGGGGCTTCGGGCGAGGCGCTGCTTAATTTCTGCCGCACGCTTGCGGCAGAAATTAAGGCGCAGTTCCGCCGCGCGGTCCTGGCCTTCGGCGAGCCGCTGCTGGATGCGCTGCCGCCGCTGGTGGAGGAGCGGCGCGCGGAGCTTGCGCGCCGCGAAGCTGCCCTGCGGCGGCAGGCTGCGGCCCACGCCGCGCTGGCCGCCCTGGACCGCGCGGCTGCCGCCCGCGCGGACGCCCTTGCGGCGCTGCTGCCGCCGCGCCGCACCCTCACCCCCGGCGCGCTGCCGGGGGTGCCGCCCTTGGCGGCTGGCGCGCTCAGCGCCGCCAGCCCGGAAACGCCGCCGCGCGTAGCAGCGGCGGCAAGTCCCGGCGCCGCCCCGGCCTGGGCGGCGGGAACGGCAACGCCGGCGGGCGGGCGCCGCCGGCTGACGCAGGCCGCTGCGGCGCTGCACGCGGCGGCCGGGGTGCTGCGGAGCGAGCCGGCCATGGCCTCGGCTGCGCGCAGCCTGGCGGCGCGGGCGGAGGATCTCGCCGGCGGCCGCTTCACGATGGCGCTGTTCGGAGCGTTCAGCGCCGGCAAATCCTCCTTCGCCAACGCCCTGCTGGGCGAAGAGGTGCTGCCCGTGTCGCCGCATCCGGCAACGGCTGCCGTCGGGCGGATTCTGGCGCCGGAGGGCGGCTTCGCCCACGGGACGGCGGCCATCACCATGAAGCGGGCGGAGGAGGTCTGGGAGGACATCCTCCATTCCTTCAGCGTGCTGCAACTGCCGACGCCGCAGCACGACTCGTGGACCGCAGCCGTGGCCCGGCTGCAGACCGGCGGGCTCCATCCGTCCGCGCTGCCGCATGCCGGCTTCCTGCGGGCAGCTGCCGTCGGATGGGAGGAGTCCCGTCCGCTGCTCGGAACAGAGCGGACGGTCAGTCTGGCGGAATACCGCAGCCTGGTCGCAGACGAGAAGCGCGCCTGCTTCGTGCAGAGCACGGATCTGTATTATGACAGTCCGCTGACACGGAGCGGTATTGTACTAGTGGACACGCCGGGTGCGGATTCCTTACATGCCCGGCACACTGGTGTAACTTTCGGCTACATGAAGAACGCCGATGCCATCTGCTTCGTGACTTATTATAACCACGCCTTTTCCAAGGCTGACCGCAGCCTGCTTGCCCAGCTGGGTAGAATCAAAGACAGCTTCGCGCTCGATAAGATGTTCTTCATCATCAACGCCGCAGACCTCGCAGCGGACGAGGCGGAGCTTGAAGAGGTGAAGCAGCATGTGGCGCAAAATCTGCGGGCCGGAGGCTTGACCTCGCCGCGGATCTACAGCGTGTCCAGCCTGCTTGCGCTGGAGGGTAAGTCAAGCGGAGCGGCGGAAGTCTACGAAGCCTCGGGATTCGGCAGCTTTGAAGCCGCACTCTCCGCGTTCGCTGGTGATGAACTGCCGGGACTGTCTCTGGCAGCAGCCAGGGACAGCCTAAGCTCGGTGCGTGGGCGCGCGGAAGAATGGCAACGCCTTGCGCTGATGGAGGCAGACCAGCAGGAGGAAGGAATGAAGCAGTTCCGCCAGCGCCGGGAAGCGGCGAATCTGCGGCTGGCCGCACTTGCTAAGGAAGACCGCCCCCTCCGGGACCTGCGCCGAGAAGGTGCGGAGCTGCTCTATCATGTCCGGCAGCGGATTGCCTTTTCCTTCGGGCGTTCCTTCCAGGAGTCCTTCCATCCCTCCATTCTCCGGGAAGACGGAGGGAACCTGAAGGACATCTTCATCGCCTGCGGGCGGGAGCTGGAGCGCAGTATTCTGCGTGAACTGGAGCAGGAGCTGTGGGCAACGACCCTGCGGCTGGAGTCGGCAGGGCGCAGATTCGTGACCCAGGCGGCTACAGCGGCTGCAGCAGAGCTGTCCATTCCGGCTCAGGAGCTTCAGCTGCTGGAGAATCCGGATGAGCGCTGGCCGGCACCGGCGAAGCTGGACTGCGTACTGGCTCCGCTGGACTGGGCCGGACTGTGGAGCCGCTTCAAATCTCCGCGCCACTTCTTTGAGGGGCCGGGCCGGGCAGAGATCCGCGCGGCTGCCGAGCCGTGGTTCAAAGAAGCGGTGGCTGCGGCGGCGCAAGGACAGGAGGACTCTCTGTTGACATTTTATACCGATGCAGCAGCAGCCGCCTTATCCCAGGCTGCAGATCAGCTGCGTGAAGGCCTGTCCGAACAGGAGGCAGCCATGTCGGCGCTGCTGAAAGGGGGTGATGGTGCGCAGCATTGGGGCCGGATCGCCGAAGAATTACGGCTTCAGGAGCAGGCTTTCGCCGTTGTATAGGAAACTATAGCATCCTCCTGTTGTGGACAAGGCGTGTGTGAATTTGTGGTTGAGAGTTCTTTGAATGATGCGTGGAGTGACTTTGTGGCTGAATGTGGCTGAAGAGTCGCCGTGAGGAGCAGAAGAGTATCGGATCTCACCTAAAGGCGGAATGTATGTGAAAAACAGCATACATTGTGCTCTCACGCAAGCGCGTGGCCCGAATGTATGTGAAAAACAGCATACATTGTGCTCTCACGCAGGCGCGTGGCCCGAATGTATGTGAAAAACAGCATACATTGTGCTCTCAAGCAGGCGCAAGGCTCAAATGTATGTGAAAAACAGCATACATTGTGCCGGAGCGCAGGTAATCCCATTCATCCGTTAGGATGAATTTGTTCCATGCACTTGATAACATATCCTTGTATTTCTCAATGAAATGGTGCTGCCCCCTAAAAGGGACAGTAAAACCGTTTTCACAAGTCTGTTGAACAGCCATCTGTGAAGTTTGTAGGAAAATGTCGAAGAATGCTTGCAATCTGGTGGATGATGGATGAAAATAAAGAAGACTGAAAATTTACAATCAAACTGCGACATTTTACAGAAACAGAGAAGTCAGCAGACAAATTTGCGAAAAGAGGTTGGAGTCGACAATGTGGGGAGCTCCTTTATCAGCCCGGAGTAAAAAGCTGCTGCTGCTCGGCAGCGGTGAACTGGGTAAGGAAGTCATTATCGAAGCTCAGCGCCTTGGCGTAGAGACCGTAGCTGTGGATCGTTATGAAGCGGCACCCGCGATGGGCGTCGCCCACCGCTCTTATGTACTGGACATGCTTGATGCAGAGGCACTGAAGCAGCTTATCCGTGCAGAGAAGCCCGATTTGATTGTACCGGAGATTGAAGCCATTGCTACCGGAGCGCTGGTGGAGCTGGAGGAAGAAGGATTCCTGGTTGTTCCTACTGCCCGTGCTGCACGGCTGACCATGGACCGCGAAGGCATCCGCCGTCTGGCGGCAGAAGAGCTGGGCCTACCTACAGCAGCCTACCGGTTTGCT
The DNA here is from genome assembly GCF_017874735.1 of Paenibacillus silagei. Lineage (GTDB taxonomy): Bacteria > Bacillota > Bacilli > Paenibacillales > Paenibacillaceae > Paenibacillus_AQ > Paenibacillus_AQ silagei. Next base: position 282,090 of record NZ_JAGGLV010000002.1, on the reverse strand, counting down.
GACAGTCTGGACGAACTACGCCAGGCAGTATCGGAGCTGGGAACGCCCTGTGTCATTAAGCCGATCATGAGCTCTTCCGGCAAAGGCCAGAGCGTGTGCAGAACACCTGAGGATGCGGAAGGCTGCTGGAATACGGCGCTCGAAGGCGCTCGTGCGAAGGGAACACGCGTCATCGTAGAGGCTTTTGTTACGTTTGAGAGCGAGATCACACTGCTTACCGTCCGCTCGGTTAGCGGAACCGTATTCTGTCCGCCGATCGGCCACATTCAGCAGGATGGCGATTATGTAGAGTCCTGGCAACCGCATCAGATGAGCGGGGCGCAGCTGGAAGAGGCTGAGGCCATCGCCCGGAAGGTTACCGATCAGCTTGGCGGTTATGGAATTTTTGGAGTAGAATTATTCCTCACCGCGGATGGGGTTCTGTTCAGTGAAGTGTCCCCCCGGCCGCATGACACAGGTATGGTTACAATGATTACGCAGGATTTGTCGGAATTTGCTCTGCATGTCAGAGCCATTCTTGGATTTCCGCTGGAAGCGGTACGTTTGTTGACACCGGGAGCTTCGGCCACCCTGAAGACTGATGGAGCCGGACAAGCTTTTGCGGTGACCGGGATTGAAGAGGCGCTGGCCCTTCCCCGCACGCAGGTCCGGATATTTGGCAAGCCGGAGATCCGCCCGGGACGGCGGATGGCAGTAACACTCAGTTCAGCGGAAGATATTGAAATCGCGCGGATGACGGCCAAGCAGGCTGCGTCTAAGCTACAAGTGGAGGTATACAAGGATGAACAGTAGTACTCAGGAGCAGGTACTGCAAATTCGCAAATGCGGCATGAATGATCTGGAGAGAGTGACAGCCCTTTTGCGTGAATTCGGCTATCCGACAACGCTTAGCGTGATGAAAGAGAGAATGGAAGGCATGGAGCATGATCCGTTCCACTGCACACTCGTCGCAGAGCTCAATAACGAAGTTGTGGGAATGATCGGTTTACGGCAGGTGAAGTCCTACTACAAGCATGCCGATTGTATTACGGAGATTACCGCGCTGATCGTAGCAGAGGAGCTTAGAGGACAAGGCCTTGGCAAAAGACTCGTAGCTGCAGCGGAAGAATGGGCACGCCATCAGGGCTGCTGCCAGCTGTTCCTGCGGAGCGGCAATCGCGTTGAACGTGCACCTGCACATGCGTTTTACCGCCATATCGGTTTTGAAAAGACAACAGGCTACCGCTTCAACAAAGCCCTGCTATAATCCTATACGTGTAACCGAACATCCCCATCCCGGCGTAATCGGGATGGTTTTTTTGGGGGTGAAGCAAATAAGGTGCACTAATACCCCTGAATCCGCTGGCCCCGACTCTACCCTCTCACTAGTCATATTTCACAATAATCTTCTATTCGTATTTCCCCATACTCTTCGAATGCAAACAATATTTCCTTGCATAATATGTAGGCAGCCTATATAGTAAATTACCCTGCGTATGAGCTACCCTGGAGCGGGCTGCGGCCTTTTTAATATAACCATAGATCGGGCCATTTGAATCAGCTATTATAGTTCTGTGAACCTCCATATTCTATGCCGAAGAGGGATGAAGCATGTACAAATTAATACTCGCCGAAGACGAGGAAGATGTAAGAGAAGGCATTATCGCCCAGATTGACTGGGAGCAGTACGGCTTCGAGGTCGTTGAGCAGGCTGAGAACGGGCGGGAGGCGGCGGATGCGATCGACCGGCTGCTGCCGGATGTGGTCGTTACTGATATTCAGATGCCCTTCATGAATGGCCTGCAGCTTGCAGAATGGATACGCAGCCGCCATCCGAATACGAAGATTATCATTCTGACCGGCTATGATGAATTCGAATACGCCCAGAAGGCGATTAAGCTGCAGATTGATGAATATATCCTGAAGCCCTTCTCGTCCCAGGAGCTGATTGATGTTCTGCTGAAGGTTCGCGCCACGATCGAGACCGAGATCGCCGAGAAGGAGAATGTGTTCGTGCTGAGCGAGCATTACCGCAAGAGCCTGCCCGTTCTGCGCGAGCAGTTCCTCTCTACCCTCGTGTCCCGCCGCCTGCGCTCCGCAGAGATCGCCGAGAAAAGCACAGAGTACGGCATCCCCCTCACCGGAGAATGCTTCCAGTCCTCCGTGATCAGCATCGATTATATCCGCCCGGACCATTCTTCCGCCGTTCAAGCTCAGCAGCCCGTGTCCCTGCGGGATACCGGCGACCGTAATCTCCAGCTCTATGCTGTGCTGAACATCGCGGAGGAGATCTGCCAGAAGCATGGCTTCGGCAAGGTATTCATCCACCGGGATGATGTTGTGCTGCTCTCGGTCAGCCAGAGCCCGGAGGAGAGCGACATTACCGCCAGAACCTTCGCCATTCTCGAAGAGATCTGCCAGAATGTGCAGCGCTTCCTGAAGTTTACCGTAACCGCCGGGGCCGGAACCGTCTGCAAGGCACCGTCCATGCTGTTCCATTCCTTCGGGGATGCGCTGCAAGCGCTTGATTACCGGCTGATCCTCGGCAACAACCGGGTCATCTGGATTGAGGATGTGGAATCGCGGTCCAGCCGGATGCTGGACTATGATGAGCTGACCCAACAGTCGCTGATCCGTACGATCAAGCTGGGCACCATTCAGGAGCTACGGGAAGTAGTGGACGAGCTGTTCCGGGGACTGGATACGGAGCAGGCCTCGGCGCAGGATTATCAGATCTTCCTGCTGGAGATCATTACCTCCATTCTGCGGGTGGCGAAGGAATCTGGGAGCGGAACGAATGATTTTATCGGACCCGGCCTGACCTCGCTTAGCGATATGAATAAATTCAACAACCTGGAAGAAGCCCGGCAGTGGATTATTACCGTATGCAGCCGGCTGATGGATTCCATCGCTTCGGAGCGCCAGTCGAGCTACAAGCAGCTCATTGACCAGGCTAAGGAATATATCCGCAGCCACTATGAAGAATCCGATATATCCATCGGCAGGGTGTGCCAGCATCTGCATATCAGCACAGGCTATTTCAGCAGCATTTTCAAAAAAGAAATGAAGATGACCTTCGTCAGCTATCTGCTGCAGATCCGGCTGGAGGCCGCCAAGGAGCTGCTGCGTTCCACCGAGCTGAAGGCGTTCGAGATCGCCGAGCGGATCGGTTTTGCCGACCCGAACTATTTCAGTTTCTGCTTCCGCAAGAAATACGGACAATCCCCCAAAGAGTATAAGAACAGCGCGCGGGGAGAATAGCCATGAACAAGCCGAGGGGTTATTTCTTCCCGTTGCGGCCGGGGTCCCGCAAGAGCGGCAGGCTGCGCCTGTCCTCGAAGCTGCGGAGTATCCAGCTGATCATCATGCTGACGTTCATGGCGGTGACTGCGGCAGTGGCCGTGATTGTAAGTGTGATGCTGTACGGCAAGTTCGCCAACACGGCGGAGGAGAATGCCAATCTCAACATGCAGCAGATCATCGAGCAGGTGAACTATAACCTGGAGCTGTATGTGAAGGGGATGGGCAGTATTTTTGCGACCGCCGAGAAGCAGATTACCTCTACGCCCTCCATCGATTCCCCGCTGCTCTATGAACGGATGGATACACTGATGAGCAGCCGCGAGGATCTGGTGTCAGTGGCTGTTTTTACCCCGCAGGGGCAGTATGTCGTAGGGACGCCGGGGCAGACGATGCGCATGAACACAGGGCTTGAGAGCCAGAGCTGGTTCACCACAGCCAAGCATACCTCGGAGATCTCCTATTCCGCACCGCATATCCAGAATTTGTTCAAGGGCAGGTATACGTGGGTGGTCTCCATCTCCAAGCTGATTCAATACAGGGAGAACGGGGAGCTGAGAACCGGTGTGCTGCTGCTGGACTTCAACTTCAGAACGATTGACGAACTTAGTAAGCAGGTCAAGCTGGGCAAAAGAGGCTATGCCTACATCCTCGACCCGCTCGGCAATATCGTCTATCATCCGCAGCAGCAGCTCATCTACGCCGGGCTGAAGTATGAGAATGTGGAGCCGGTGCTGGAATACGCCTACCGCAGCTATCTGGACGAATCGACCGGGGAGAAGCGCTTTATTACCGTACGCACGCTGGCGCAGACCGGCTGGAAGATTGTCGGGGTCGCCTATTACGATGAGATTGTCACCACCAAGCGGGATCTGAACCAGTTCCTGGCGTGGTTTCTTGGTGTTGTTCTGGTCTGCGTGATTGCGGTGTCGGTCTTCCTGTCCTGGCTGATTGCCAGCCCGATCCGCAAGCTGGAGCGTACCGTGAAGCAGGTGGCGGAGGGGGATCTGAATACGCCGATTAATGTTAGCGGAGCCTATGAGGTAGAGCAGCTGTCGAGGCGCTTTAACATGATGCTCCAGCGTATCCGCCAGCTGATGGAGCAGATCATTTATGAGCAGGAGACGAAGCGCAAGGGTGAGCTTGAGGTGCTGCAATCGCAGATCAACCCGCATTTTCTGTACAATACGCTGAATTCCGTCATCCGGCTGGCAGAACGCGGCAAAACGGATGAAGTCGTCACCATGATCCAGTCGCTCTCCAGATTCTTCCGCATCAGCCTCAGCAAAGGCAAGAATATTATCACCATCCAGGAAGAGCTGGACCATATCCGCCATTACCTGGTGATTCAGAGCTTCCGCTTCAGGAATAAATTCCGTTATGAGATCACGGCGCAGGAAGAGGTCCTAGAGTGCCAGACGATTAAGCTGATTCTGCAGCCTATCGTGGAGAACGCGCTCTATCACGGGATCGAAATGATGCCGGACGAGGGGCTGATCTCGATCACCGCCGGGCTTCAGGACGGGCTAATCATCATCAGGGTCAGCGACAACGGCCTCGGGATGTCCAAGGAGACGGTGAACGGCATTTTAAGCGGAAGCGTCAAAAGCACCAGCGGATCAGGGGTCGGTGTCCGGAATGTGCACGAACGGATCGGCCTGTATTACGGGCGGGAGTACGGGCTTGCTTTTCAGAGTGAGCTGGAAGAGGGGACGGTTGTTACGATTGTGTTCCCGGCCCGCCCGGCGGGAGAGGCTATGGATGAGCAGAAGGAGGAGACGAACCTGTGAAAAGCGTGCGTGTATGGCTCACCGTGCTGCTGTGCGGAGTACTGTGGATCTCTGTGTCCTCTTGTTTCAATGCCTCGCCAGCCTATATCAGCACCAGCAAGACGCGGAATATCCACCTGATTGTCAAGATGAACAAAGGGGATTACTGGAACACCCTGAAGCTCGGAGCAGAGGCTGCGGCCAAGGAATTCAATGTCAATCTGACGTTCAAAGCGCCGGATTCGGAGAGTGATATTGAGGAGCAGGTCGTCATGGTGGAAGATTCCATCCAGGAGAAAGCAGATGTGATTATACTCGCGGCCAGCAGCTATATGGGACTGGCGCAGGTCGTGGACCAGGCGGCGTATTCCAGAATTCCGGTGATCTCCGTCGATGCGGAGGTTGGCTCGGCCAAGGTTCGGACTTATGTGGGGTCGAACGGCTACGAGGCCGGACAGAAGTCCGCCGAGCGGCTGATTCAGCTGCTCCAGGGCTATGGCGAGATCGGGATTATTAACTTCACCAATTCGTCGCTTACCCCGGACTCCGGCAAGACTGGCAGCATCGACTATGGTGCGCGGGATGCAGATGAGCGGGAAAAGGGTTTTTTGAATTATGCCGCCCGCTTTCCTAACGTTAAGGTCGTACAGATCGCCTACACCTCCTCCAGCACCTCCGACGCCGAAAATCTGACCCGGGAGATGCTGAACAAGTATCCTCAGCTTCGCGGCATTGCCACTCTGAATGAGATTGCTTCACAAGGCGCGGCGAGGGTGATTCAGGGCCTTGATAGGGATAGTGTGAAAATGATTGCTTTTGACAGCTCGCCCTCCATGATGGAGTCGCTTCAGGATGACACGGTGCAGGCGACCGTCATTCAAAATCCGTTCAGCAACGGGTATCTGGCGGTGAAATATGCCGTGGAGGCGCTCGAAGGCATGGATATCCCCGAACGCGTGGACACGGGCACCAAGCTCATTGATCTGGAGAATATGCTGTGGCCGGAGAATCAGAAGCTGCTGTTCCCGTTTGTCCGGTAGCAGAAATTTAAGATCTATATAGATTGAACAAAAATTTAAGTTAAAGGAAAAGTGGCGGAGGGGAATTTTGGAACTGGAGGAGCGGTAGCGACCGCCTTTGTCTACGGATTTCAACCGTTAAAAAAGGTATAAAATCATGAAATCTGTAGACAACAGCGGCCGGAAGTCCAAAACTTCTCTGGAGTCACGGCTAATTCCAAAACATAAAAAACCATTAGTTCAATGTATATTGATAGTAGAATTTTCATGGAAATGAGTAGGATTTTATATTCGCAACCGTTTTCACGTAGGGCATAATAAGGATGTACCCGGGACACACCGGGATCATCCCAAATAAAGAAATATCCTCAGGAGGTCAATTAGACATGAAAAAAATCACTTCCGTTCTACTTGCAAGTGCATTGCTGGGTGCTGCTCTCGCAGGCTGCGGCGGCAACAATAACAAGGCGGCTGACCCTGCTAACACAGGAACTGCGCCTAACACGGCGAATTCGGGCTCGGCTGAGACTCCGAAGGTCGGCGTAGCGATCTACAAATTCGACGACACGTTCATGACGGGTGTCCGCAACGCCATCGATGCTGCTGCCAAGGGCATTGCCACTGTTGATATCGTAGACAGCCAGAATTCCCAGCCTACACAGAACGATAAGGTGGATCTGTTCATCACCAAGAAATATAACGGCATGCTGATCAACCCGGTAGACCGCACCGCTGCGGGCGTCATCATTGACAAAGCCAAGACAGCGAACATTCCGGTGGTCTTCCTGAACCGCGAGCCGCTGCCGGAAGATATGAAGAAATGGGATAAAGTCTACTATGTAGGTGCGAAAGCTGAAGAGTCCGGCACCATGTCCGGCCAGCTGATCGTGGACTACTGGAAGGCACATCCCGAAGCGGACAAGAACGGCGACGGCGTGCTGCAGTATGTCATGCTGAAGGGCGAACCGGGACACCAGGATGCAGAACTTCGCACCACATATTCCATCCAGGCAATCGAAGATGCAGGCATCAAGGTGGAGAAGCTGGCTGAAGATACCGCGATGTGGGATCGTGTAAAAGGCCAGGAGAAAATGGCCGCCTTCCTCGGCTCCCATGGCGACAAGATTGAAGCCGTACTGGCCAACAACGATGATATGGCACTCGGCGCGATCGAAGCCCTGAAGGCTCAAGGCTACTTCAGCGGCGACAAATACATGCCGGTTGTAGGCGTGGATGCAACAGCTCCTGCGGTTCAAGCTTTGCAGGATGGAACGATGCTGGGTACCGTACTGAACGATGCCAACAACCAAGGTAAAGCAGCGATCACCCTGGCCGCTCTGCTGGCCAAAGGCGAAACGCCAACCAAAGAGAACGTAGGCTTCGACATCACAGACAACCAGTTTGTATGGATCTCTTACAAAAAGATTACCAAAGACAACGTAGCAGACGCCAAGTAATCCGTTAACTGGTGCAAGGCTACAGATACAGATACGTATCATAGATACCAGTCCCGGAGGGCGCTGCAATGCGCTCTCCGGAATTCCTTACGGGTAGGGAGCAGGATGGAACCGCTGTGCCTCTCATGGAAAAAGACAAAAAGCGTAGGGGGCGTAACAACATGGCAAATACGGAATTTTTGCTGGAAATGAACGGCATTACCAAAGAATTTCCCGGCGTGAAGGCGCTGGATGGAGTCAGCATTAAGGTTCGTCCGGGCTCGGTTCATGCACTTATGGGCGAGAACGGGGCAGGCAAGTCCACACTGATGAAATGTCTCTTTGGAATCTATTCACCGGATGCCGGTGAGATCTTCCTGGATGGCCAGAAGGCCTCCATCACGAGTTCGAGCGAAGCACTGAAGCACGGTATCTCGATGATCCACCAGGAGCTGCACCCTGTACCTTTCCGCAGCGTGATGGAGAACATCTGGCTGGGACGTTTTCCGACCAAAGGCATTGGGCCGCTGCAGTTCATTGACCACAAAAAAATGTTCACCGACACTGAAAGCTTATTCAAAGATCTGGATATCGACCTGAATCCCGAAACACTGGTGGGCAAGCTGTCTGTATCCAAGATCCAATCCATCGAAATTGCGAAGGCGGTCTCTTTTCACTCCCGCGTGATTGTCATGGATGAGCCAACCTCGTCCTTAACCAGCGTGGAAGTGGAGCATCTGTTCCGGATCATCCGGGACCTGCAAAAAAGAGGCGTAGCTATTATCTATATATCTCACAAAATGGAAGAAATCCTGGAGATTTCCGATGAAGTGACGATTATGCGTGATGGTAAAAAGATCGGCACCTGGCCCTCGGCCGAACTGACCACGGACCTGATTATCTCCAAGATGGTCGGGCGTGATCTGACGAACCGTTTCCCGGAGCGTACTAATGTTCCAGGCAAGGTGTTCATGAAGGTAGAAGGTCTGACCTCACCCGAGCCCAGATCCTTCAAGGATGTGTCCTTCGAATTGAGACGCGGGGAGATTCTGGGTGTCGGCGGTTTGGTCGGCGCACAGCGAACTGAGGTTATTGAAGCATTGTTCGGACTGCGTGCAGTAAAATCCGGCTCCATCTCGATTGACGGCAAGAAGGTGAAGATTAATTCTCCGCAGGATGCCAAAAAACACGGCCTGGCCCTGCTGACCGAGGAGCGACGCGTGACAGGGATTTTTCCGGTGCTGTCTGTGCATGAGAACGGCGCCATTGCCAACCTTGACCGCTACAAGACGCCTTATCTGCTGCTGAACGGCCGCAAGAAGAAGGTTGAAGTCGATAAAATGATTGAAAAGCTGCGCACCAAAACGCCAACGACCAAGACGCAGATTATGAATCTATCCGGCGGGAATCAGCAAAAGGTGCTGCTGGCCAGATGGCTGCTCACTGAGCCCGAGGTGCTGCTGCTCGATGAGCCGACACGCGGAATTGACGTCGGTGCGAAGTTCGAGATCTATACGATCATTGCCGACCTGGCGAAGCAGGGGAAGAGCATCATCATGATCTCCTCGGAAATGCCTGAGCTGCTGGGGATGTCTGACCGTGTCATGGTGATGTCCGAAGGACGGCTGACAGGGATATTAGAAGGTGCGCAGGCTACAGAAACCGAAGTAATGCGACTCGCTGCTCAGCATTAATCAGGAGCTGCACTCACAGGACGGCGAAGACCATAGGGCAGATGCAAGGCTGAAGAAGCTCAGCAACGAATGCTTAAACTTCGCGTAACAATTAAGGAGGAACACAATTATGACTATTAAAAGAGCGCAGTCCTTCGTGACTCAAAACGCAATCTACATCGTACTGATCCTGCTGATTATGGGGATCATCATATACGAGCCAAGCTTCATGTCGATCAACACCTTGCGGGATGTACTGATCCAGTCCTCCACACGCGTTATTATTGCACTCGGGGTAGCCTTTATCCTGATCACCGCCGGGACCGACTTGTCGGCAGGCCGGGTGGTCGGCTTCACTGCTGTCATCTCAGCTTCCATGCTGCAGATTCCCGACTACTCCCGCCGCTTCTTCCCCGATCTGCCACAGGTGCAGGTCTGGCTGCCGATTCTGATCGCCATTGTGGCCGGTCTGCTCTGCGGGCTCGTCAACGGGATTATCGTCTCCAAGCTGAACGTTCCGCCGTTTATCGCCACTCTGGGCACGATGCTGATCGTATACGGTCTGAACTCCCTGTACTTCGATATGGACCCTAACCAGTCCCAGCCGATCGGCGGCCTGCGTCCTGACTTCACCAACATCGGCTCCGGCTTCATCGGCAGCGGCCAATATTCCATCCCGTACATCGTACTTATAGCCCTCGGCGTTGCAGCCATAGTCTGGGTGCTGTTCAACAAAACCAAGCTGGGTAAGAACATGTACGCCATCGGCGGCAACATGCAGGCAGCCAAGGTATCCGGGATCAATGTCTCCAAGAACCTGATTTACATCTACGCCATCGCTGGTGCCCTGTACGGTCTTGCTGGTGTGCTCGAAGCAGCCCGAACCGGCGGCGCTACCAACAACTATGGTAACATGTACGAGCTTGACGCCATCGCAGCCTGCGTTGTCGGCGGCGTATCCACTACCGGCGGGATTGGTACCGTTCCAGGCGTCCTGGTCGGGGTTATCATCTTCACCCTGATCAACTACGGCCTGACCTTCATCGGCATCAGCCCTTACTACCAGCTGATCATCAAAGGTCTGATCATCATCGCTGCGGTATCGTTTGATATGCGGAAATATTCATCGAAAAAATAGCTTGGGGTTCGGTGATGATCCGTACCTGCGGTGAGTTTTGGACTTCCGGCCGCTGTTGTCTGCAGATTTCTTGATTCATACCGCTTATTAGCGGTTGAAATCCGCAGACAAAGGCGGACGCTACCGCTCCTCCAGTTCCAAAATCCCCTCCGCCACTTACCTTCTACCCGGGAAACAGTTCACAGATCAAATTCCATTACGATTGAATTCAAGAACTCATCGGGTGCTTACGCACCTCCAATCTCACATCCCCTCCGGTACTCCTATCACCTCACCAAGGGTGGGGAAGGCAGGCAAAGAGCGTTTGCGGTATCTCGCAAACGCTTTTTGGCTTGCCCGGATTTGTCGCAGCGTTGCTCCAAATCATTAGAATACACGTGCCTACATGCTTTTGGGCTTCCGGACGCTCCCGCTCCTTCAGTTCCCAATTCCCTTCCGCTCCTGATATCACATGATCGTGAAATGTTGCAATAATTGCAATTCTGGCTGGCTGAAACAGGGGAACTGGGGATAGTTGCTGCACGAATTACAACATTTCCTCTTCTAATTGGCTTGCGGGCGGACAAATGCTGCCTTTCATACAACAATGTTAGTTTAAAGTCGATATACGTAGCCGAATGTTGCATTTTGGGCAGGATTTCGCAGCTAATAGTGACTAATTAATAGTTTTATTCTGTTCCAGAGGCGCAGATAGCAGGGAGTGGGCGGCAGGAGCGAAAGGTGGCAAGTGGCAAGTAGTTAGCAATCAGGTAGCAGGCAGTGGGAGACAAGCAGTTAGCAATCAAACAGCAGGCAGCGGGAGGCAAGTAGTTAGCAATCAGGTAGCAGGCAGTGGGAGACAAGCAGTTAGCAATCAAACAGCAGGCAGTAGGGGGAAGGAGTTAACAATCAGCCAGCGGACAGCGAGTGGCAAGTAGTTAGCAGTCAGACAGCGGTTAGGTTCGACACTTATGCAAACTAACTTATTTATCCAGTCCGCTGAATAGAGTCTTAGGCCTCTATCCTTTACAAAGTTTTATTAAACCTTTGCCCGCCCAGCAGAAGGATTAGTTGATTAGTCTCATATTTCAAGGGCAGGCGAAGCAGCCCTTGTATCCCCGGTACACACCCTCCAAAAGGGTGTGTTTGTGTTTTTACCCACAGAAAGGCAGCAGTAACGGAGGTGATTTTGGAACTGGAGGAGCGGGAGCGTCCGCCTGAAAGCTTTCCGTAGGAAAGCTCGCATCGTAAGCATAAGCTAGGTTGGATTTCTACCGCGATTAGCGGTTTAAATCAGGAAATCGGGAGACAACAGCGGCCGGAAGTCCAAAACTCACCGCAGTTACGACATCGCCTTTCTGTTTTAATTAACGCTTTATTTATCGCTTTATTATCGCCTAGACACAGACACACCCTTTCCCCCTCACTCTCATAGTCTATAGGCAAAAGCCTTTGTAAAGGAGAACGACAACATGCTGAGGATTAAGCTGAACGAGCTGGGAAAAGGGAACGACAACGGTTTGATTCAGACGGAGGTATGGCGGTGGGACGGTATCGGCTGGAATGAGTGTATTCCGCAGCAGGAGGAGGATTTCATCCGGGCGGAAGAGGAGCTGTTCGTGACCATCCCGGCAGAGGCGGGCTTATACCGTGTAGATTACTCCAAAAAGCCCCTGGAGGCGCTCATTGTGCTCCCGGATGACGGGGGAGGCCTGCGGGCAGCGCTGCTGCATCCGGCTCCTTTTAAACTTAAGGACGGGACGCTGTGGGGATATATCAACAACGAAGGCCGGATTGTGATTGAGCCGAGATATGATTATGCGGAGGAGTTTCAGGAGAATGGCCTGGCAGTGGTGCAGCGGGGGAATGTCAGCGGTCTGATTGACAGCTCCGGGCGGGAGCGGGTCAAACCGATCTATAATTTTATTGGTCCTTTTTCCGAGGGGCGGGCTGTGGTATCGGATGCGAAGGGCTACACTTTTATTGATGAAAAAGGCAAAGAGGTGACGTCCGCGCGCTATGACTATCTGAATTCGCTGCACGAAGGCCGTGCGCTGTTCTCCAAGCAGAATACTACCGGGGGAAACTCGCTGTATGGCTACCTGGATGCCCAGGGCAAAGAGGTGCTGCCAGCCGTCTATCTGGACGCCGGGGATTTCTCGAACGGGACTGCACTGGTCAAAATAGCCGAAGGGGAATATGCGCTGATTGATCTCCATGGCGTGGTGCTGCATACGTACAAACATCCTTTTGTCGGGTATCCGGGGGATGGGCTGCTGGCCTTTCAGGCGACGGAGAATGGAAAATACGGTTATCTGCACACGGACGGCATGATTGCTATCCAGCCGCAGTATACGGCAGCTCTGCCGTTCTCGGAGGGCCGGGCCGTGATTAACACAGCCGCTGATTATGGCAACGCCTACGGTCTGATCGATAAGCAGGGGAAAATGATCATTCCCGCCGTCTATTATGAGGTGCAGCAGCTGGGAGAGAACCGTGTGGCGCTGGGGACCCCGCTGTATGCGGATCAGCCCTACAGAGGCTCCAGATATGTCATCGCCGATGCGCTGACCGGAAGAATTCTCAGCACCCACCCGCTGTTGGGCGTGAACAATTATCAGCAGGGACTCGCGTCGGTGTATGATGCCAAGGATACGTATTTTATTGACACCAGCGGAAAAAAAGCCGCCCAGCCCCCGGTCATCGCAGGCTCAGGATCACTGTCCTTCAGCGGCAGCCTGATCCGCGCGGATATTGATCTGCGCACCTCCTATTATGACCGTAAAGGCAAGCAGGTCTGGCGGCAAAACGGGGTCATTCCGCTCAGACCGCCCTACTCTGTGCTGGAGAAGAAATACAAGCCTAACCGGGATTATCTGGTCTATTATCCGGTCGTGGAAGGGATCGCGGTTGCTGAGGTCTCGAAGGCAGTGAATGACAAGCTGCGCAATCTGTCGCTCCCATACGGGGCGGGGACGGGGGGAGGCACGCAGGATTTCAGCTATACGGGAGATTTCGCCGTATCCTTCTTCCGCAAGAATCTGCTGGTGCTGGAGCTTAGCGGTTATCATTTTCCGTTCGGCGCTGCGCACGGCATGCCTACGCGGATCTATGAGCATATCAACCTGCGCACCGGCAAGTTCTACACGCTCAGCGATCTGTTCAAGCCCGGCAGTAAATACGTGCAGAAGCTCAGTGACATTGTCGGCAAGCAGATTGCGAATGATCCGCAGTATTCCTATGTTTTCCCTGATACGTATAAAGGCATTACAGCCGATCAGCCCTTTTATGTGGATGCGGAGGCGCTGTACCTGTATTTTGCACCTTATGAGATTGCTCCGTACGCCGCAGGATTTCCAACCTTCCGCATTCCGTATGCTGAGATTATGGGCCTGATCTCGACCGAAGGGGAGTTCTGGCAGTCTTTTCATTAAATTAAGCGATAGAATCGCCGATATATAGGATAGACACAGCCGTCCTGAAAAGGACGGCAATGCTGTTTTCTTTTGCCGCTGCTGTAGGGTACAAGCCTTTTCTATCTATAAAATGACAGAATTTAGAAGCGCACAGCTGATAGTTTTGTGTTACAATGACCTAGGAACAGATTACAACTTTGTAACATATGTAGACAGACACCCTTGTCCCCATGATACACCACAACGAAGATTAAGGAGATGGCAGAATGAAAAGCAAGACTTTGAGAAGAATGATAGGTGGAAGCGTAGCCGCTGTTATGGCGCTTGGCATTTCTCTTCCATTACAAGCAAACGCAGCAGCAGCCGGTGCCCCTGCGGCAGCCGGATCAGATATGAATTTCGCACAGCTCATGGACTATTTCACACAGAACAATTCAACGAAGACCTTTGTACTGGGTGGCAATACGTACACTGTCACTAAAACCTTTGTATACACAACGCCAGCTGCAGCTGCCCCGGCAGCACAGCCGGTAGCTCCGGCTAAGCCGGTTGCAACAGCAGCACCAGTGGCTACAGCGGCACCGGCAGCAACTGCTAAGCCAGTCCCGGCCCCCGTTGCTACTGCAAAACCTGTGGTAACCCCGGCCCCATCTGCGGTTCCTGCAGTTGGCAATAACGCCTCCAGCTACACACAGCAAGTAGTCGCACTGGTGAACAAAGAGCGCGCTGCAGCTGGACTAGCCCCTGTCTCCGCACTGGACAGCCTGAACAAAGTGGCTGCGGCGAAGGCTGCGGACATGCGCTCGAACAACTATTTCTCACACACTTCTCCGACCTACGGATCACCTTTCGATATGATGTCGGCGTTCGGCATTACGTATAAGGCGGCCGGTGAGAATATCGCTATGGGCCAGAAGACCCCTCAGGAAGTTATGACGGCGTGGATGAACAGCCCGGGTCATAAGGCTAACATCCTGAGCGCGAATTTCAATTACATCGGTGTTGGCTTCGATAATAACTACTGGGTCCAGGAATTCATCGGTAAATAATATAAGGTAATCAAAGTAACGTAACGTTAACTCCGCCCTCCGGCATTGCCGGGGGGCGTTTTTATGATTTTTAGGATATTGAAGTAATATTAATCTTGCACGATCAGCGTAGCGCCATCGTGCCGCTCTTACTGCTTCCACCGTTTAGGTGTGAAGCGGCGGAGGGGATTTTGGAACTGTAGGAGCGATAGCGTCCGCCTTTGTCTCCGAATTTTAACCGTATAACGGTTCATTCAATAAATTTGGAGACAACAGCGGCCGTAAGTCCAAAATCACCGCAGCCGCGCCACTCACCTAAACAAACCCTTTTCGTTTGCAAATTGTGCAAAGAAGAATTATGTTTATCTACATAGTTAATAATGTTGTGAATGATGGAAGAGGCAGAAGAGTACGGCAGATGGAGGGATAGCATTGAAGGATTCCAAATGGACCTGGAGGACAGTAAGCCTGGTGTCCATCCTGGCAACTTTACTTTTGATTACAGGATTTGTGTATGCAGTGGGAGATATCCTGAACCCGAAGGGGGAGCAGTTCCTCTCCTCCCTTCCACAGGAGACGGCTGCACCGACAGCCGCGGCAGATGACGAATACAAGATCCTGGCGCTTGGCGATTCTTTGGCCAAAGGGACTGGTGACAACTCCGGGCAAGGGTTCGTTAAACGGACCGTGGACGCCCTGTCGGCCAATGGAGGAAAGGCAGAGCTGCTGGGCAATATGGGCATTAACGGCTTGACCACAGCTGCTTTACAGAGCAAGCTTCAGGAGGAAGGGGTGCAGTACGCGCTGCGTCAGGCGAATGTCATCCTGATCTCCATCGGCGGGAACGACCTGTTCCGGGGCTCGGATATTCTGGGCACAGGCGGGAGCAGCGGACAAGCAGCTGCCGCTGAGAAGCCTTCGGAGCAAACGGTACCTCAGAGCACGAAAGCACCTGCCAATAATAAGGTAGAAGGCACTACCCCGGTTCCAACCGCGTCTGCAGGTGATCTGACCCCGGAATCGCTTCTCTCCGCTCTGCCTGGGGCTGCCAAACGGCTGGGCAGCATACTGGATACAGTTGCAGAAGTGAATCCGCAGGCCCAAGTCTATTACATCGGACTGTATAATCCCTTTGGAGATATCGAGGGGCTGCTAATTCCCGGTAATCAGGCGGTAACGGCGTGGAATAATGCGGCGATGGATATGATCAACAAGCATCAGAACATGACGCTGGTCCCGACCTTTGACCTGTTCGACCGCCATTTGGCGAAATATCTGTCAAATGATCATTTTCACCCGAACGGGGACGGCTATCAGCGGATGAGCGAGCGGATTGTACAAGCAGTTCGTTGAATCGGATGATTTTTTTTGAACAGAAATGACTGTGGCAAGGAGCTGAATAAGATGGCGAGAACCATTCATGAGGCACCGGGGGATGAGGTCGTCCTGTCCGCCCGGGGAGTCCGTAAAAAAATCGGCCGCAAATGGATTATAGATGATGTGACGTTTGATGTGAAAAAAGGCGAAATCTTCGGCTTTCTCGGTCCGAATGGAGCAGGCAAAACCACAACCATCCGCATGCTGGTGGACCTGATCCGCCCGAGCGAAGGGACGATTACCGTCTGCGGCTATAATGTGAACCGGAATCCGGAAAAAGCGCTGCAATACGTTGGCTCTATTGTCGAGAATCCGGAGGTCTACACGTATCTGACGGGCTGGGAGAACCTGCAGCATTTCGCCCGTATGCAGCCCGGAGTGGACGAGCAGCGGATTGCCGAGGTCGTTGAAATCGTGCGGCTCGATCAGCGCATCCAGGATAAAGTCAGCAC
Organism: Paenibacillus silagei; assembly: GCF_017874735.1. Lineage (GTDB taxonomy): Bacteria > Bacillota > Bacilli > Paenibacillales > Paenibacillaceae > Paenibacillus_AQ > Paenibacillus_AQ silagei. Next base: position 265,524 of record NZ_JAGGLV010000002.1, on the reverse strand, counting down.
GTATTCGCTGGGGATGCGCCAGCGGCTCGGTATTGCCCAAGCTCTGCTCGGCCGTCCCCGGTTGCTGATTCTCGATGAGCCGACCAACGGCCTGGACCCCAAGGGGATCAAAGAGCTGCGCGAATTCATTCGTAAGCTGGCAGACGAAGGGCTGGCGGTCTTTGTGTCCAGTCATCTGCTTAGCGAAATTCAGCTGCTGTGCGACCGGGTAGCCATTATAAGCAAAGGCCGCGTACTCGCTGTTGGCGCTGTAGATGAATTGGTTGCCCGTAACTCACCGTATGTCCTGTGGGAGCTGGAGCCGCTTCAGCGGGCAAGAGACATCATGGCCGGGCGGCCGGATATCGCGCTGCTTCATCTGGACGAGGTTACCCTGGATGACTCGGTCATCGCAGGCATGGGCGTGAATTCCCTGGTTACGGCGATGGACGAGGAGCTGATCCCGGAGATTGTTGCCGTGCTGGTTGCACAAGAGGTGGAAGTCCGGGCTGTGCATAAAATCAACCCTACACTGGAACAGCTATTCTTGAAGCTAACGGAAGGTGAAGCCATTGACTAACCTGCTGCCGCTCATCCGAAATGAGTGCCTGAAGATTATTAAAAAGAAACGTTTCTATGTCATCCTGCTCATCCTGCTTGTGCTGGTGCCAATGTTTACCTATGCGCAAATGCGCATAGCCGAGCGCAGCCGTGACAAATTTAACTCTGACTGGAGGCTGGAGATCCAGCAGCAGATTACCGATAACCAGAATTCGCTCGGCAGCGACCGGATTCCGGAGGAATGGAAGTCGTACCGGCGGATTTTTCTCCAGCAATTGCAGTATTATCTGGACCATGATGTGAATCCGAACGAGCCGAGCGGAGTAACGTTCACCCGGGAGTTTGTCAATAATTCCGTCTCCCTGTTCATTCCGCTGCTGATCATGGCGGTTGCCTCCGACCTGGTCTCCGGGGAGCGGACGACAGGCACGATCAAAATGCTGCTGACCCGCCCGGTCAGACGCTGGAAGGTACTGTTCAGCAAAATGGTAGCGCTGCTGATGTTCGTCTCGCTGATTGTCCTGTCCGTATTCGTAATCAGCTATCTGATATCGGGGCTGGCTTTTGGCTATAAGGGGTTCAATGTTCCAGTCTTTACAGGCTTCCAGCTAAACGGTGATACTGTGGATATGACGAAGGTTCATGCCGTGGAGCAGTGGAAGTATCTGCTGATGCAGGGCGGGCTGATCTGGTATGTCAGCATCGTGGTGGCCCTGCTGGCCTTCATGGTGTCGGTGCTGGTCCGCAGTACGGCTGCGAGCATTGTAGTGATGATGGCGGCGCTGATTGCCGGAACGATCCTGACGAATATGGCTTCCGCATGGACGGCGGCCAAATATTTATTTATGGTCAATATGGAGCTGACGACTTATTTAGCGGGCACTCCCGCGCCGATAGAGGGCATGACACTGGGCTTTTCGATGGCAGTTTTGGGCATTTGGGGACTTGCGGCCGTAATCATTTCATTCGCCGTCTTTACGAAACGGGATATTTTGAATTAGAATGTACAAAGTGAACGAAAACGTTTGTTTGCATTTTTAGAGAGACAGGAAGACAAGTGAAGGAGGAGCATGAATGCTCGAACAGATCGATATGTTTGCAAAAGTCTCTAAGAACGGCGAAGCAGGCCGGACTGGATACGATGCTGACGACATTCAGGTGCTCGAAGGTCTGGTTGCGGTCCGCAAACGGCCCGGCATGTATATTGGCAGTACGAGTTCCTCGGGTCTGCACCATTTAGTATGGGAAATAGTAGATAATGCCGTAGATGAGCATTTGGCCAAGTTTTGCTCGAAGATTGATATTACACTGCGTAAAGACGGATCGGTGACCGTCATTGACAACGGACGCGGAATACCGACCGGAATGCACAAGACAGGAGTCCCAACGCCGCAGGTGGTATTCACTATACTGCATGCAGGCGGCAAATTCGGCGGCTCCGGCTACAAGAAGTCGGGCGGCCTGCACGGGGTCGGGGCTTCAGTAACCAATGCGTTGTCCGAGTGGCTGGAAGTGGAGATTTACCGCGAGGGCAAGATTCACCGTCAGCGCTTTGAATACTGGGTCGACAAAAGCGGAAAAGAACATGTCGGTGAGCCAGTGACCGGTCTTGAGATACTGGGGAATACGAATAAGACCGGTTCGAAGATTACCTTCAAGCCGGATGTTCGCGTCTTCGCTGCGGGCATTTCATTCAACTATGATACGCTTGCAGAACGGGTACAGGAGATCGCCTTCCTGAATTCCGGGCTTAGAATCAATCTGAGCGACGAGCGCAGCGGGCGTCAGGATGAATTCTTCTACGAAGGCGGCGCCAGCCAGTTCGTGCAATTCCTTAACGAAGGCAAGGATGTACTGCACGATGTAATTCATTTCAGCTCCGAGAAGGACGAGATTGAGGTGGAAATCGCGCTGCAGTATAATGCGGGGTATACGGAGACGATCGCTTCTTTTGTCAACTCCATTCCTACCCGCAGCGGGGGAACACACGAGACAGGCTTCAAGACAGCCTATACACGTGTGCTGAATGATTACGCCCGCCGCACGCAGCTGCTCAAGGAGAAGGATAAGAATCTGGAGGGCAATGATCTGCGCGAAGGCATGATGGCGGTCATCAGCATCAAGATGTCGGATGTGGAGTTTGTCGGACAGACGAAGGATCAGCTCGGAAGCGCATCTGCCCGCAGTGCCGTGGACTTCATCGTCTCTGAGCGGATGGCGCGGTTCCTGGAAGAGAATCCCCAAGTTGCACAGAGTCTGCTCAAAAAATCGATTCAGGCCTCCAAGGCCCGTGAAGCGGCCCGCAAGGCCCGTGATGAGATCCGCAGCGGCAAGAAGCGCAGTGAGAGCTCGAACCTGGGCGGCAAGCTGTCACCTGCACAGTCCAAGGACGTTACACGTACCGAGATCTTCATCGTCGAGGGCGATTCAGCCGGTGGCTCCGCGAAGCAAGGCCGGGATTCCAAGATTCAGGCGATCCTGCCGCTGAAGGGCAAGCCGATGAACCCCGAGAAGGCCAAGCTGCTGGATATCCTGAAGAATGACGAATACAAGGCGATCATTTCGGCAATCGGTGCGGGAATCGGGCCTGATTTTGCCGTGGAGGACAGCAATTATTCCAAAATCATCATTATGACCGATGCCGATACGGACGGTGCACATATCCAGGTGCTGCTGCTGACCTTCTTCTACCGCTACATGAAGCCGCTGATCGATGCCGGCAAGGTCTATATCGCCCAGCCGCCGCTGTATAAGCTGACACGTAAATCGGGTAAGCTGGAGACGGTCCGCTATGCCTGGAGTGATGAGGAATTGCAGAATTATCTGAAGGAATTCGGGAAGAATTTCGAGCTGCAGCGGTACAAGGGACTGGGTGAGATGAACCCGGACCAGCTGTGGGAGACTACGATGAATCCCGATTCGCGTACGCTGCTTCAGGTGCAGATCGAGGATGCCGCCAAGGCGGAGCGCCGCGTCTCCACGCTGATGGGCGATAAGGTCGACCCGCGTAAGCGCTGGATTGTCGAGAACGTCGACTTCACGGAGATCGTGGAGTAACAAAGATCGTAAGTAGTAGTGGGAAGTGACGATACCTTCCGCGTTTTTAATTTTTTGATGATCTGTTTAAGCGATAGCGGCTGGTTCTTGAATTCAATGGATTGTGAACTATGTTTTGATAAACTGATACAAGGGAAAGTAACGGAGGGGATTTTGGAACTGTAGGAGCGTCAGCGTCCGCCTTTGTATTTAGATTTCATCCGCTAGGCCTATGAATCAGAAATCTAAATACAACAGCGGCCGGAAGTCCAAAATCACCGCAGTTACGATCTTACCTGTTATCAAAATATTGTTTGGTTTTTGAATTCAATAACGCAAGAGCGCAGCGGTCAGATCATCAATCTTTAAAAACGCGGACAGAATGAGGAACAGAAGGTGAAGAGGATATGAGCAGTTTATCAGAGCAATTTTTGCCGGCTTTTCTGGAAGAGGTCGTGGGTGACCGGTTTGGCCGGTATTCCAAATATATCATTCAGGACCGGGCGATCCCCGATGTGCGCGACGGACTGAAGCCCGTGCAGCGCCGGATTCTGTATGCCATGTACGATTCCGGCAATACGCCGGATAAGCCATACCGCAAGTCAGCCAAAACCGTCGGTGATGTCATGGGTAACTACCATCCCCACGGGGACTCCTCGATCTACGACGGGATGGTGCGGATGGCACAGCCGTGGAAGATGGGGCATGTGCTGGTAGACGGACACGGCAACTGGGGTTCCATGGATGATGACCCGGCGGCGGCGATGCGTTACACAGAAGCGCGTCTGTCTCCGATTGCCATGGAGATGATGCGCGATATTGAGAAGCGCACCGTACTGTTCAAGGACAACTTCGATAATACGGCCAAGGAGCCGGTGGTTGTTCCCTCCCGTTATCCGAATCTGCTGGTGAACGGAACGAGCGGGATCTCGGCCGGATTCGCCACGGAGATTCCACCGCATAACCTGCGGGAAGTCATCGACGCCTGCATCGCGGTCATGCAGAAGCCGGACATTGCGCTTGAGGATATCATGACCTTCATCAAGGGGCCGGACTTCCCGACAGGCGGAACCATTATGGGCGGAGACGGCATTATGGATGCTTACCGCAGCGGCAAAGGCCGTATCTATCTGCGTTCCAAGACGGAGATTGAGAATCTGCGCGGCGGGAAGCAGCAGATCGTGATCACCGAGGTGCCTTTCCAGATAGTGAAGTCACGCCTGGTGACCTCCATGGAGAACATCCGTCTGGAGAAAAAGATTGAAGGGATCGCCGAGGTCCGCGATGAGAGCGGCCGTGAGGGCCTGCGCATCGTGGTGGAGCTGAAGAAGGAGGCAGATGCACAAGGCGTCTTAGCCTATCTGCTCAAAAAAACCGACCTCCAAGTCACCTACAACTTCAACATGGTAGCCATCGTTAACAAGGCTCCGCAGCAGCTAGGGCTCAAAGCGATCCTTGAAGCCTACATTGCCCATCAGCGCGAAGTGGTCACTCACCGTACCCGGTTTGATCTGGAACGGGCGGAGGACCGTGCCCATGTCTTAGAGGGACTGGTCAAGGCGCTGAATATTCTGGACGAAGTGATCGCTGCCATCAAGGCATCGAAGAACCGTCAGGATGCCCAGAATAATCTGGTATGGATGTTCGGCTTCAGCGAAAGACAGGCTGATTCTATCCTTACCTTGCAGCTCTACCGTCTCACCAATCTGGAGATTCATTCGCTGCAGAAGGAGCTGGATGAGATGCTGGCCCGGATTGCTGTGCTCCAGGGGATTCTGGACAGTGACAAGAAGCTGATTACCGTTATCCGCAAGGAGCTGCTGGAGATCCGTGACAAATACGGAATCGACCGCCGTTCCCTGATTCAGGGCGAGGTAGAGGAGCTTAAGGTCAACATGGAGGTTCTGGTCAATGCGGAGGATGTGCTGGTTGCGCTCTCTGCAGACGGCTATATCAAGCGGACCGGCATGCTGTCCTTCACCCGTTCGGGCGGGGAGCGCCACTCTTCAGGCGTCAAGGATGGCGATCATATCGTCAAGCTGCTGGATCTGAATACCCGGGAGAGCCTGCTCGTCTTCACCCGCAAGGGTCAATACTTCCTGCTTCCTGTGCATCAGATTCCAGAGTTCAAATGGAAAGATCCGGGGACGGCCATCGTCAACGTGATCGGACTGAATAAGGGAGACAGTGTCGTCAGTGTACTGCCGGTCGGCAACCTGGAGGACCCGCTGGCCAGTCTGGTCTTCATCACACGCAAGGGGCAAGTGAAGCGTACCGAGCTCAAGGAGTACTCTACAAGCCGTTCCGGAGCCGTTGCCGCCTGTAAGGTGGCCGAAGGCGATGAGATCATTACAGTGGCTCACAGCAGGGGTGACAAGGACATCGTGCTGATTACCCGTGAGGGCATGAGCATCCGTTTCCGTGAGAATGAAGTGAATCCTATGGGCCGGGTGGCCACAGGAGTTAGGGGAATTCAGCTCCGTGAAGGAGATGAGGTGGTCTCCTGCTTCTGGGTCAGTGAGGATGAAGGCGAGATCCTGGCGATATCCGACATCGGTTATGCCAAGCGCTCCCTGATGGTGGATTATCCTTCCCAGAGCCGCGGAGGCAAAGGGATGCCAACCTTCGAGTTCAAGGAAGGCAAGCGTGTCCGCCCGAACGGCAGCAGGCTGGCAGGCGCATTCTATTGCAAGGAGCCGCTGGAGGTGACCGCCATCACCCAGAGCGGCGCGGTACATTCCTTCTCTTCCGAATCGGCACCGATTGCTGAACGCCGTTCTACAGGCAAGCAGCTGGTTGCTGTCGAGAAGAAGGACGAGATCGCCATTCTTTTTCAGGCAGTCAAGTAAAATATAATACCGCATGGAACGGCGCGGGCAGCTCAGGGTAACGGGCTGCCCGCGCTTTTAATTTGGGGGGGAATAATTGCAGATATGATTTTATTTTTTGGCCTTGAAGGATTTGGAATTTTTCTGGCGAAAAAGTAAATATACCTTATAGAGATCCGCAGGAAAGGAAGGAATAAGTGTGCACTCCACTGAATTCAGTAAAATCTGGCATAAGATATTAAAGGACTATAAGCTACATATGGACAGCAAGCTTGCCCCTACACTGACTGATGCCCAGCTTACCGTACTGGAATTGCTGCAGGAGCGTGATGCGATGAAGCCTTCTGATTTGGCCCCTCATCTGGCAACCAGCCCGGCGGCCGTAACGATGCTGCTTGACCGGATGGAGAAGCATAATCTGATTGTCCGTGAACGCGATGCCTCAGACCGCAGAATTGTCTGGGTGAGCATCACCGAGACAGGCCAGCGGGAGACGCTGCGCGGACTGAAGGTCCGCAGTGATTTTTTTGCAGAAGCGCTGGACCCCATTTCCTCCCATAATCAGCAGCTGCTGCTCTACCTCATGGGCAAGATGGCGGTTGCCCCGGCCGTGGATGACGCAGCTTCGGTACAGTCCGTATAAGCACCTGCTACTTAGAGCATCAGAACTAAACAAGTCGAAGCAGGTTAACTATCCAATCCAATGCAGCAATTGAAAGCGTTCAGTTGCAAGTGAGACACTGGGATAGTTGTAGAATGTACACTTAAATACAGCGAAAAAGCATATTTTCATCGTATAACTGTATTCTCTACAACTAAAACCTGTCCAAAAAGGGAAGAATCAAAATTATTGACTATTTAAATGTATGAAATACAACTATACGGGTGATCGGTTATATTTCAGATGTTTTAGTTGTATAAAATACACTTAAGCCTATCTATCGCCACTCCTGTCGTGCTATCCTTGTTTGGACGGCACTGTTACAGCGGGAAATAGAAGAATAAGTTATTGAGTGAAACATATGAATGCTTATATTTCAAAAAAAGCAGGCTGTCCGTTAAAGGATAGCCTGCTTTTGCATTTGCGGAGTCCAAAGATTCCAGGGATAGGAACGGGGAGGCAGGGAGAGCAGCTCGACTTCTTCTTTGGTCACCGGATGCGGGAACCGGGTTAGTGCAGACCATAATGCAATCTGCTGTCCCGGTCTGTTCACGGCCGCGCCGTACTTCTGATCTCCATATAGCGGACAGCCAACGTCGCTGAGCTGGACGCGGATCTGGTGGGAGCGGCCGGTCAGCAGGTCAATCCTCACCAGCGAATAGCCTTCTGCCGTACCAATCACGGTATAATCAAGGATGGCTTGCTTGCCGCCCGGCGTTCCCTCACGGACAGCCTGGACGGTATTGCTCTTAGGGTCCTTAAGCAGCGTATGCTCCAGCCGGGCCTCTGCGCCTGGAAGCTGACCATGCACCACTGTCAGATAGACCTTCTGGAAGGCGTGGGTGCGCACACTCTCGGATAGCCGGGAGGCTGCCTTCGAGGTCTTGGCGAAGATCATCGCACCGCCTACAGGCCGGTCCAGCCGGTGAACCAGGCCCATGAAGACGTTGCCCGGCTTCGCGTAGCGTTCCTTCACATCTTCCTTCAGCAGGGTCAGCAAATCCGGGTCGCCTGTAGCATCCTCTTGAACGGGAATGTTCACAGGCTTCACAATGCCGAGCAGATGGTTGTCCTCATATAGAATCTCGAACCGGGAGGGGCTGCTGCCGGATTCTCCTGCTGCGCCGTTATTCGTTCCGGTCATGGCTTACGCCTCCCAGCGGCCCAGAATCCCGCAAGGCAGATTCATGCCGGAGGCTGTAATCGGCAAGCCGATCTCACCGGAATTCAGCTTGCCGCCATAGCGCTTGCCCATCGTCATTGACAGCATATTGCGCAGTACGGTTGGCGAGATGCCGGTCGTATAGGAGTTAATCAGCATGAATAACGGACGGTCGCTCATAATCTCCATGCAGCTCTCCAAGAACGGATAAAGACTGGATTCGAGCTTCCACATTTCTCCGCCCGGCCCTCTTCCATAAGACGGCGGGTCCATAATAATAGCATCATATTTGCTGCCGCGGCGCTGTTCGCGCTGGACGAACTTGAATACATCATCGGTAATGAAGCGGAGCGGCTTGTCGGCAAGACCGGACAGGGCTACATTCTCCTTGGCCCATTGAACCATCCCCTTGGCTGCATCGACATGCACGACGGAGGCTCCTGCACTTGCTGCCGCAACAGTGGCTCCGCCGGTATAAGCGAACAGGTTGAGGACGGAGATAGGCCGGTTAGCCGCTGCGATCTTGTCCATCATCCAGCGCCAGTTGGCCGCCTGCTCCGGGAACAGCCCGGTGTGCTTGAAGTTCGTCGGGCGGAGGTGGAACTTCAGCTTGCCGTAGCTGATTTTCCAGTCCTCCGGTATGGTCTTCTTCATCTCCCACTGCCCGCCACCGGCGGAGCTGCGGTGATAATGTCCGTGCACATCCCGCCACTTGGCGCTCTCGCTGGCCAGCGGCCAGATGATCTGCGGGTCCGGCCGGCGCAGGATAATATCGCCCCAGCGTTCGAGCTTCTCCCCGCCCCCGGTATCGATCACTTCATAGTCTTTCCAATCACTGGCTATATACATTATTAATCCATCCTTCAAAAAGTCATTTAGCCTTTATTGTACAACATTTAAGCCTGCAGCTACAAACAAAATGGTTGCAAAGCTGCGACTATTCCCAGTGTAGCCAACAAGCAAGAGGCGTATAATATTACCAGGAAAAGCAGGGCAGATCATTTTGCAACATAATCATTCGGTAAGCAGGGGACTTAGCCAATTGAAAAGCGGGTGTTCTGGCGCTTCGTACAGGGATTGTGTATGATCTGAATACAAGGTTACAGCAAAGGAAGGAGGCTGCACTGGGATGTATAATCTTTCGGCGCTGTATCATCCGATAACGGCCAATCCGGCCGGGGGCGGCGAGTATCTGCCGGGCAGGCTGCTTCAGCCGTATATCCGCTGCTACTGGGGATCAGGAGCACAGCCCCGGCTGCCGCAGCAGACGGAGACTATCATACCTGATAGCTGCATGGACATCATATGGGAATGGGATGAGCGGACAGGGGAGTCCGGCGGGATTTTTTGCGGGATTAACGACACTCCGTTTGAGGCAGGACAAGCAGCACAGTCTGTTACGACAGAGCGTTTCGCCATCCGGTTTCACTTCTGGTCCGTTCATTTGTTCGCAGACGAGCCGCTGACGGAGGTATTGAATGTGCATGTTCCGGTAGAGTATTATTTCAGAACCTTCCGTAAGGAGCTGGGAGACAGGCTCCAGCATATCCGTACAATGACTGAGCGCATCGCTGCTGCTGAAGCTTTCCTTTTGCGGAGATTGGAACGGGGAAACCGCAGCAGTGACGGGATGATGAACGCGGTCCACAGGCTGCTTACATCACGCGGGATCATGACGGCAGGGGCGCTGGAGAGCAGCTCGGGCTTAAGCAGCCGCCAGCTTGAACGGCTGTTCCGGCAGCATATCGGCCTTCCGCCCAAAAAGGTCGCCGATCTTATCCGTTTCCAGAATGTCTGGCGTGACCTGTACCGTTCCTCCCAGACGAAGGGCGTAATGCAGGATATGGTGTTCACCTACGGGTACAGCCACCAGTCGCATTTGATCAACAATTTCAAGAAGTTCGCAGGCAGAACTCCGCTGGATGCGCTGAGTCATGCCCGGCGCTGATGTCGTTTTTTTGCAATACAAGCCATACAGGCAGAAGTACAATGAGGATAGAACGGCTGACACCAGCCCGATCACAATACAAGCAATGAAGGGAAGGATATCACTATGATTACAGCTTTTGACGGCATCAACCTGTACAGTAAAGACCCCGTAGCTCTGGTAGCATTCTATTCGGAGGTACTGGGTATTCCGGTTCCATTCGAGGGCTATGGAGAAGCTGGCGGGGCCAAAATTGCGATAGACGCCAGCCAGCCCGGCATCATTATATGGAACGCAGACAAGTGGGAGAATCTTACCACCGGCACCGTTAATCTGGTATTCTCCTGCGGCAGTCTGGACGAAACGTATGAGCAGTTGAAGGCGAAAGGACTGGATTGCCAGCCTCCGGCAACCATGGAGTACGGCGGTAAAGAGATGAATTTCCGTGATCCCGACGGCAACGCAATTACCTTGCTGGAAGGCGGATATTAATCGTTCCACACATCATATGATAATAGTAATACTGAGCAGCGTCAGCTCCGGGCAGCAGTTATGTCCTGGACTGGCGCTGTTTGTGTTATACGGCAAGGATGGCCAGGCTAAGAGCAGAATCACTTTTTTTAATATTGACAATGATAATCATTATCAAATAGAATAAGATTAACACAGTATTAAGGTAAGCAAGATGCGGTCTGCTTAAGGGACCGGACTATAGAGAATACATTTCATTTGGACCCTGGGAGGATAAAAGTCATGGCTAAAGTGCTAGTGGCATATGCCAGCTTGACTGGCAATACGGAGGAAATCGCTGAATTGATCGTGGAAGGAATACGCGCGGCAGGCGGAGAGGCCGTACTGAAATCGGTCATGGACTGCAATGCGGATGAGATAAAAGCGTATGAGGCTGTAATGCTGGGTGCGTACACATGGGGAGACGGCGAGTTGCCGGATGAATTCCTGGATTTCTATGAAGAGCTGGATGAGCTGGATCTCAGCGCCTGTAAGGCGGCGGCCTTCGGAAGCGGAGACACCGGGTATGCGATCTACTGCGGAGCAGTGGATCAGATTGAAGAGAAGCTGAAGGAGCGCGGGGCCGAGATTGTGCAGCCCAGCCTGAAGATTGAATACGGCCCGAATGCAGCGGAGAAAGAGGCTTGCCGCACTTACGGGCGCCAGTTCATCGAGATCTGCGCGGCGGTCTCTTAAGGATGGGCGCGGCGGCAGGAGACTTCACAGGAACGAAGCCGGATGCTGAAGCTGGCCGGTACAGACGTCTGAACGATTACCGCATGGAGCACATCATGCTGGGCGGGGCCGAGGTGGCCGGCAGCGGAGCTCCCGCTACCGGACTTCCCCGCTGGAGACAACAGGTTCAATTTGCAGTCGGACATACGCTTAATGACTACTACAGTCTGCGTCCCGAGGTGCGCCGGGAGACGCCTGTCCAGTTTCTGCTGGAGCGCCGCTGGCCGCCGAAGGGCAATGCTTTTCCTTCCCTGATGCATTATTGGGATGTCAAGCAGGCGGTGGCTGATGAGCTGATGCGGATTGTCGCAGGCAGTTACACCGGAGAGATTCCGGTGATGCGGTTCGAACAGTGGCATGTTCCTGTCCGGGAGCTTGAGATTGAGCTGGCGGTGATTTTTCAGCTGGCCTGGAATTCGAAGCTTACGGGACGCAGTCTGAATATCCAGAAATTCATGGTACATGCTGACCCGCAGGTGATTACCGGATTTCTGCATATGGCGAATGTATTCTGCCATAAGGCTTACGGGAAGCCGGCAGAGACGATCGCCATCTACTCGCTGCTGGATGGCCGCAGGCAGCTGTATGACGGAGCAGTCATGCCCCTGCAGGAATCGCTGGATTATGTGCGCCTGCTGTCTGTCTTCCTGGAGCGGGAGGAACAGGCAGCAGGCTGCGTGAAATGCAGCAACCGCCGCAGCGACCGGGATGAAGCCCAGGTGCGGGGCTACGGACTGATGTAGAAGCAGACGATGAGTTAAGAGACTACGTCAAAAAAGCATCTCCCCCAAGGCATTTGACCATGAGGGGATGCTTTTTGATTTTTTAGGAATTGTATGCGAAAAACAGCATACATTGTGTCACACGCAGGCGTATGGGCCGAATGTATACGAAAAACAACATACATTTGCTGGCGCGCGGGCGTATGGCCCAAATTTATGTGAAAAACAACATACATTGTGCTCACACGAAGGCGTATGGCCCAAATGTATGCGAAAAACAGCATACATTGTGCTGGTGCGCAGGCATATGGACCAAATGATGCTTCTTGGAATACTCGTTGCCAGGCTAGCTGTTCAAAGGATAGGTGTAATAATCCTGCTGGCTCTGAACGACAAATCCGCAGCTCTCATAGAGCTTCAGCGCATTTGGGTTATCCAGCGCAACCTCCAGATTCACTCCGTTATAATTCCGCTGCTCCCGCTCAATGGTCTGCTGCAGGGCACTCCGGCCGATGCCGAGACCGCGCAGCTTCTTGTCTACCACAAATCCGTAGATCCAGGTTTCGTTGTCCTCGGACCACAGACGCATTTTCCCGGCGGGCTGGCCGCTGAGCTCAATGATGATATGCTCCTGGGAGCCTTCCTGTTCGTGCTGCACATACATTTCTGCGGCATCCTCTTCGGTCATCTGGAACCCGTCGCAGTCGAAGGCGATGAGTAGAGGCGTCTCCTCCGGACGTGCAGGCCGGAGCATGACATTGCCTGAGGCCGAGCTGGCCTCTGAGGCTCTAACCTTGCTGCCCTTACCATCCCATTTCATCTGAAACTCCGAATGGCTGAAGGCAAGCGGCAAGGTCTTCAGATAGGCATTGCCTGAAGCCGAAGCCGCAGGTGTGTTCAGGAGCAGCGTCTTCACCTTACCCCCGCGGATGATGGTCTCTGCCTGCTTCCAGAGGGTGCTGAAGATCCCCCGGCGGCGGTAGCCCGGCCGGACCATGCCGCATACCTCCAGATCACCGCTGATGCCGTACAGGCCGATGAATCCGGTCAGCACATCCTTTTCATAGGTCACCAGGTATTTCGCACCGCCTGCTTCTCCTGGATGCCGGAGCATGTCCCAGTTTAGCTTCAAGGCAATGCCCTCATATTGTTCGCAGCGCTGCTGCAGCTCTTCAATCTGTTTCAGTGTATCTGTATTCGTCAAACGTTCTTCCTCCTATTTGAGCACATCCTTGTATTCCTCGTGCTTCTCGAATTGATGGGCCGCATACGGGCACACCGGTACAATCTTGACACTCTGCTCACGGGCCAGGTCAACGACCGCCCGCACGAGCTTCTCTCCAGCCCCCTGGCCGCGCAGATCTTCGGAGACAAAGGTATGGTCAATCACCAGATTCCCTGTGCTCTCTTCGGTTCTGTATGTAATCTCGGCCAGGTCTTTTCCGTCACCAGCGATATAGAAACGTCCTTCTCCCTTTACAATCTTGTCCATCTTATAACCTCACTCCATTCCGGTATAGTGCCTTTATTTTACTACCCTGTCCGGCAAAAAGCGAGAAAGCGAAAGAAGGATAAGGGAATAATATGATATGATTAAGGCACTAACGCTGTAATGAAAAGAAGTTGCATCAGGGGGTATAGACATGGATTACAAGGCAGAGGTTCATTTTCACCCGGTATATGAATTAATAAGCAGTATACATACGTACATCTGCAAGAAGGGGAGTAAAAAGATAGATCTCGGCATGTCCTGGGCGGCGGAGGTGTCAGGCCGTTTGAGCCCGGAGCTGCTGGAAGCATTAGAGGAGACGGAGCTGGATAGTGATTGGAAGCTGTTTAATCTGCTGATTCATCTGTGTCCTGACAAAAAGAGTGTGAGCAGTGTGCTGGATTGGCTGGAAGGCCTGCCCGTTGGGGAGATGTACGAGACTCTTGGAGGTTATGTAAGTAATTTCCCCGTACAAATGGAGCTATACCGCAGCCGCATGGTCTTCCTGCTGTCGGAGTGGAACCGGCAATACTTCAGCAGCTGCAATCCGGGGATCATGGACAAGCTGCAGCAGCATGCTGAGGAACGGAGGGAGATGCTCACAGGCAGCCCGGTTGCAGAATTTGTGAACAAGACAACGAACGGATTCTTTTTCTTGCCGGGCGGCGGTCTGCGCAGACTGGTGCTGATTCCGCAGTTCCACTTTCAGCCGATTAATATCCTGTATAACTTCGGTGACCTGACGATCTGTCATTATGCCGCAAGAATCCAGGTGCCGGAAGAAGAGATTTCACCTACCATGCACCGGACGCTCCGCAGTCTGGGCGAGAAGAGCCGGCTCCGAATTCTCAAATCGCTGGGCGGTGAGCGCAAATCGTTCACGGAGATTGCCAGGCAGGCAGGTCTGTCCAAAGGAATTGTTCATGATCACATTACAAGTCTGCGGAGTGCTGGTCTGCTGAATGCTTATATCGAGGGCGAGAACGTCATTGCGTACAGTCTGCGGATGGAGGGCATTCAGCAGATGAATGAGCAGCTGTCAGAGTATCTGAAATAACAGCGGACAGCTTTTATTCTCAGTTTTGCTATAGCGTCAAACCAGAAGTCAAAGTCTTCTCAACTAAGGAGAAGATTTTGGCTTTTTTTGCTGTGATTCACTAATTTAATTCTTCTTCAGGAGAATTATTTTGTAGTTCTCTATTTACAGAACCGACTTTACTTTCTATAATGTGAACTATCGGTCTTTATTCATACTTAGTGGGTAGGAATTATTAGAATTTATAAATTGTGAGAAAAGAGATGATGTTATGAGAAAAAGTACGTTTGTGTTGTCCTCCTTATTCCTGACAGCTTCGCTGTTGCTGTCCGCCTGCTCCGATAACAGTAGCCCGGAAGCAGCATCCACAGGCACTCCTGCCAGCTCTGCTCCGGGTGCTTCAACCAACTCAGCAGCGACTTTGTCCCCAGAGGTGGTGCCTGCCGGTGCGCTTAATGAGCCTTTTACTGCAACCGACCTTGCGAAGCTGCCGGCAGCCGCGCAGAAACGCACCGATACCATCATCGTAGGCCTTACCGATCCCAGCGGTGCCTTCACGCCTTACTTCCAGGAGAGCGGTTATGACGGTAATGTCTCCTCGCTGCTCTATGCATCGCTGGTGACGGTGGATGACAAAGGGGTGCCAACGCCAGAGCTGGCCGAGAGCTGGGAGGTATCGGACGATCAGCTTACATATACGTTCCACCTGCGCAAAGATCTGAAGTTCAGCGACGGCTCGCCGCTCACGGCGGAGGATGTGGCGTTCACCTGGACTCTCCAGTATGACAAAGCCTATGACGGCGGTTCTTCGCTTCCCTCACTGAAGGTGAAGGGCGGGGAGGCTTACAAGGCCGGAACGGCCAAGACGGTGGAAGGCATCCGGATTATTGATCCGCAGACCCTTTCCGTTACGCTGGAGCAGCCCAATGCCACGGCGCTGGTGACTCTGGGCTCCAATGTGCTGTCCAAGGCCTATTATGGCAAGGACTACAAATTCGGCCAGCTCGAATATATCAAGAAGCTGCATGAGAAGCCGCTGGGCGATGGCCCTTATACGCTGGAGAAGTTCATTCCCGGACAAGAGGTCCGGCTGATTGCCAACCCGAATTACTTCAAGGGCAAGCCTAAGACAGAACATTTTATCTACAAAACCACCTCAGGGGATGCCTGGCAGTTCCTTGAGACGGGTGAGGTGGACTATGCCTCTTTTCCTGCAACAGAAGAAAATATCACGAAGCTGAAAGAGCTCGGTTATGTCAATATTCTACCGTATACCCCAAGCACTTATGGCTATATGCAGGTTAACCTGAAGCATGAGCAGCTCAAGGATAAGCGGGTCAGACAGGCGATTGTCTATGGGCTGGACCGGCAGAGCATCTATGTGGACGCAGCCGAAGGCGCGGGGGCAATAGCCAACATTCCTGCTTCGCCAATCTCCTGGTCCTATACTGAGGAAGGCATTAATCCTTACAAATATGATCCTGAGCAGGCGAAGAAGCTGCTGGATGAAGCCGGCTGGACGGTAGGGGCAGGGGGCATCCGCGAGAAGGACGGCAAGCCGCTCAGCATCCATTATCTGGCCAGCAAGAGCAAGAGCTCAGACATCTTCATCGCGGTCGCCAAAGAGAACTTCGCGGCGCTCGGCATTGACTTCCAGCCGGAGATCTTCGCCGACTTCAACTCGCTGGTCTCAAAGACAGAGAGCGGGGACTATGATCTCGTCTCCTTCTCTACCAGCATGCTGACCGATCCGGCAGATGGCTTCATGCAGTTCTTCGATGGTGAGATCACGGACTATGACAACCCGAAGTTTACTGAGCTGTACAACAAAGCGCTGGCTACCACGGATATTGAACAGCGCAAAGCAGTCTATAAAGAGCTGTATCAGCTATTCAACGACGAGCTGCCAGTCATTTTTACCAATTACAAAAAAACGGTATACGCCTATAACGGCCGCATTGAGAATCTCTCGGTCAGCCCGTTCATCGGTCTTGCCGGCAGTCTGCCGAACTGGACTCTGAAATAACGAATGATTCATCTCCTGTCTGCGTCACAAGGCGGGGGCAGGCAGGGGGATGAATCCTAAGGAGCCATACATGAGCACTTATCTGACTAAAAGAATGCTGTATATGCTGATCATCCTTTTTGCCGCCTCACTGCTGATCTTCTGCCTCTATGCCCTTACACCGGGGGACTTCATTACCGGGAACATCAAGCTGACGGCAGAACGCAAAGCGGAGCTGCGGGAGATCTACGGCCTGAACAAACCGGTACTGGAACGCTACTGGACCTGGATGAGCAATGCCTTCCACGGGGATTTCGGATATTCACTTGCCCAGCAGAAGCCGGTGCTTCAGCTGTTTGGTGATTATATCTGGAATTCTTTTTTGCTGGCCGCTGTCTCCACGTTCCTCACCTGGCTTATCGCAGTAATAATCGGTGTCATCTCTGCTTATAAGCAGTATTCCTGGTTCGACACGCTGGTGATGATTGCCATCTTCGCTGCCATGTCCTTGCCGTCCTTCTTCATCGGCCTGTTCCTGATCAAGATTATGGCTGTGGATCTGAAGTGGCTGCCGCCGGGCGGGATGACGACTACGGGCAGCACCGCGGCAGGCTTCGCCTACTTCAAGGAAGTCGTGCAGCATATGACGCTGCCGGTCATTGTGATGACGCTGCTTGGACTGGGTTCATTAACCCGCTACTTCCGCAGCAATATGATTGATGTACTCAAACAGGACTATATCCGGACGGCCCGTGCAAAAGGGTTGAAGGAGCGGAAGGTGCTGTTCTCCCATGCGTTGCGCAATGCGCTTTTGCCGGCAATTACGCTGGTTGGCTTCGAGCTGCCTGCCCTGTTCGGAGGCTCGATTATTATCGAGCAGATCTTCAACTGGCCGGGGATCGGCCAATTGTATATGAAGTCCTTCGGGTTAAGGGATTATCCGCTGCTGATGGGCTTCACCATGTTTCTGGCTATTTTGACCGTCATCGGGACCCTGCTATCGGATATTCTGTACCGGGTGGCCGATCCGCGTGTCCGGTTATAGGAGGGGAGTTCTCATGGCAACTGATATCAGAGTAAAAGAAATAGAGGGAATCCGCCCCGGACTGCGCAAATCGTCCCTAATGCGGCAATCCTTGCGGAGGCTTATGCACAATAAGCTGGCCGTTGCCGGGTTCGCGGTGGTTGTCTTAATGTTTGTGTTATGCTTCATCGGTCCGTTCTTCTCGCCCTATACAGATAACAAAATCAACATGGCATTCATGAATAAACCCCCGAGCCTGAAGCACTGGCTGGGCACGGATGCGCTGGGCCGGGATATTCTGACCCGGGTGATGCAGGCCGGACGCATATCCCTCACCGTAGGTCTTGCTTCCATGCTGCTGTCAGTATTTCTCGGGTCGCTGCTGGGTGCCATTGCCGGTTATTACGGGGGGCTGCTGGATCAGATCATTATGCGGATTGCCGATCTGCTGATGACCATTCCCGGTCTGCCGCTGCTCTTCATCTTCGGCGCATTGCTCTCGGAGTGGAAGATTCCGACGGATTACCGGATGTATATCGTTATGCTGATGTTGAGTATTGTGAACTGGCCGGGGCTGGCAAGAATGGTGCGGGGCCAGATGCTGAGCCTGCGGGAACGCGAATTCATGCAGGCGGCTGTGGTGCTGGGGCTGCGTGACCGCAGGAAGCTGCTGCACCATCTGCTGCCTAATATTGTTCCGCTGCTGATCGTTATGGCTACGCTGAATATCGGCGGTGCCATTCTCAGTGAATCCGTCCTAAGCTTTTTCGGCTTGGGGGTCATGCCTCCTACTCCGACCTGGGGCAATATGATTGACGCGGCGAACAACATTCTTGATTTCCAGAACCGGCCATGGCTGTGGATTCCGCCGGGACTGTCGATTTTTGCCACGGTGATTGCGATTAATATCTTTGGTGACGGCCTCAGAGACGTCCTTGATCCTAAACAGAAGAGGTAGGTGGCCATATCAATGGAGCCTGTAATGAATATAGACGGTCTAAGCACCGAATTCTTCACGGAAGAAGGCACCGTAAGGGCGGTGGATAACGTCAGCTTCAAGATCGGGAGAGGGGAGACGGTCTGCATTGTCGGCGAATCCGGCTGCGGGAAAAGTGTCACGGCCATGTCGGTTATGGGGCTGGTGGAGGAGCCTGGCGGCAGAGTTACCGGGGGCCGTATCGGTTTCCAGGGAGAGGATCTGCTGCGGCTGGACAAAAATTCTCTGCGCAGCATCCGCGGCCATGAGATTGCGATGATCTTTCAGGAGCCGATGTCCTCGCTTAATCCGGTCATGAAGATTGGCGAGCAGATTATGGAGCCGCTGTCTGTACATCTCAAGATGAACAAGAAGCAAGCACGGAGCCGTGCAATTGAACTGATCACCCAGGTCGGGATATCCCGTCCGGAACAGATTATGGGCAGCTACCCCCATGAGCTGAGCGGCGGTATGCTTCAGCGGATTATGATTGCCATTGCGGTCTCCTGCAGCCCCAAGCTGCTGATTGCCGATGAGCCAACCACAGCTCTGGATGTGACGATTCAGGCGCAAATTCTGGACTTGCTGCGCGGCCTTAAGGAAGATTCCGGGATGTCGATCCTGCTGATTACGCATGACTTAGGGGTTGTGGCCGAGATGGCGGATTATGTCATCGTGATGTACTCCGGGCAGATTGTTGAAGAGGGCGGGGTGGTGGAGCTGTTCCAGAACCCGCAGCATCCATATACACGGGGGCTGCTGAAGTCGAAGCCTGTGATGGGCCAGCGCCTGGAGGAGCTCTACTCCATTCCCGGGCAGGTACCAAGCCCGCTTGCGCTTACTCCATCCTGCTACTTCCATGACCGTTGCGGGCATTGTATGCCGGTCTGCCGTACCCGGCAGCCGCTGCTGAAGGAGACCGGGAACGGGCAGAAGGTCTCCTGCTGGCTGTATGAGGAGGCGGAATTATATGTCTGAAGCGCTGCTGGAAGTGAAGCATCTGAAGAAGTATTTTCCGGTGAAGCAAGGCCTGCTTGGCCGCACGGCGGGACATGTGAAGGCTGTAGACGATGTCAGCATCACACTCCGGCCCGGCGAGACCTTCGGCCTTGTCGGGGAATCCGGCAGCGGCAAGAGCACCGTAGGGCGGACCATTCTGCGCTTGACGGACAAAACCGACGGAGAGGTCCGGTTCAAGGGCACTGACATTCACAGCCTGTCTGCTGCGGAGATGCGGCTGATCCGGCCGCAGATGCAGCTTATTTTCCAGGACCCGTACAGTGCCCTTAATCCCCGGATCAGGATCGGCGACGCCATAGGCGAAGCGCTGCTGGACCATGGCCTATGTACGAAGGCTGAGGTCAGAAGCCTGGTGCTGGAGGCGCTGGAGGCCTGCGGGTTATCCGCGTATCATATTGACCGCTTCCCGCATGAATTCTCCGGCGGCCAGCGCCAGCGGATCGGGATTGCCCGGGCGCTGATCCTGAATCCGGACCTGATTGTCGCAGATGAGCCGGTGTCGGCCTTGGATGTGTCGATCCAGGCGCAGATTATTAACTTGTTCAGCAGACTGCAGCAGAGCAAAGGGCTGGCGTATTTATTCATCTCCCATGATCTTAGCGTAGTGGAGCATTTATGCACCTCGATAGGTGTGATGTATCTTGGCTCAATCGTGGAGACGGCAACCAGGGATGAGTTATTCCTGCATCCGCTGCACCCTTATACCAAGGCGCTGTTGTCCGCTGTTCCGGTGCCGGTTCCTCGGCTGAAGCGGGAACGAATCGTGCTGACAGGGGATATTCCAAGCCCGGCGAATCCGCCGTCCGGTTGTAAATTTCATACGCGCTGCCCATTCGCCTTGGAGGTCTGTAAAGCGGAGATTCCGCTGTTGCGTGACGCTGGCGCGGGGCATTTGGTGGCCTGTCATTTAGCGTAATCATTTATAAATATGGATTGGATTTGAATTTTACCCTATTTTGACTTGTTCTTTTCCCGGTGCTATACTGATTCCATAGCGGGCAAATATGGTTAATAAGAGACTGATTAGACATAAGAGCTAATTGGTCTTGTTTTTTAATGCAGCTATGCTGACACTACTTGGCGTACGTCGCCCCCGGCAACTTGCCCGGCTTTCTTAACGAAAAGGGCGTAGCGCTCAAAAAACTATTAGGAGGAAATATCATGAATACCACAGTACGCTTGACTGAAAGATCCGGATCGAATTCATCCCAGCGCAGCAAAGGTTTTGTACCGGTTGTAGTTTACGGTGCAGGTTCAGATACCCAGTCCTTCTCAGCAGATGCCAAAACCCTTAATGATATTCTCGGCAAAAATCCGCGTGCCATCCTGAAGGTGGAATTCCCGGGCTCCGGCTCGAAGAATGCGGTTATTCAGGAAGTGCAGCGCCAGCCGTTATCCCGTACGCTGCTTCATGTAGACTTGCAGCAGATTGACATGAAGGCTGATCTGGATACCAAGGTAGCCTTCCACTTCACAGGTGATCCTATCGGCGTCAAGAGCGGCGGCGTGCAGCAGGTGGAGCTGTATGAGCTGGATATCCGGACCTTGCCGGACAAGCTGGAAGCAAACCTCGAAGTAGATATCAGCGGCCTCGATATCGGTGATCAATTGCTGGTGTCCGATCTGCCTAAGCATGAAGGCTGGGAGATCCTTACCCCTGAAGATACGCTGATCGTGCGGATATCGCCTCCGCTCGTGATGGAGGAGCCGGCTGATGAAGCTGCTGCCGCACCAGCTGAGGAAGCAGCCGAAGCTGAGAAGTCTGAAGAATAAGACTTTTCTGGCTGTAGCCATCGCATCTCTATATGCAGAGAACTCCGCAGACAGCCTGAGATAACGGCTGTATATGGAGAGTCATAATCTTTGATCAACCAGGAGCAGACATATCCTTAGCAGGGAATGGTCTGCTCCTTTTTGCGGAAGCGGGAATCTGGTACATCCTGGTATTACATATGAGAGTAGGAGAGTGCATTCATGAATCCTAATATAATCAAGCTGGTAAGCGGCTCCAATGCGAAGCTGGACGAGGCTTCTACCCAGGCAACTGTGAAGATATCCTGCAGCAGTTCTCCGGCCATTCTGGATATCAGCTGCTTTATGGTGGGCGAGAACGGGAAGGTACCGTCCGATGATTTTTTTATCTTTTATAATCAGCCTGCTGACCCCAAGCACACGGTCGTATTCAATTCTATCGATAAATACAGCGGAGAGTTCGCCATAGATCTGCGTGCGCTTAGCGCCTCGGGCATTGATAAATGCGTCTTCGCGGCTACGCTGGACGGTCCCGGCACCTTCGCCGATGTCAGAGGCTGCAGAATCAGCGCGGCAGGGAAGGATACGGAGCTGGTGTATGAGATTGTGGAAGGCAATGCCGAGACCTCACTCGTGCTGGCCGAGCTGTACCGCCACGGCGGGGGCTTCAAGCTGCGCGCGGTCGGACGGGGCTTCCATGGCGGGCTGAAGCCGCTGGCGGAAGCGCACGGGGTCGAGGTGGAAGACGAAGCGCCGGAGCACGGCAGCGGAGCAGAGACTCTATCGGTGTCAGGCCATACGGAAGCAGCGGCTGCATACAGCGGACCTCCTAAGGAAGCAGTCCAGGAGGAGGCTCCCCGGCCTGCCCTGAATTTGACGAAGATTGATCTCCTGAAGCAGCAGGTCGGAATTTCACTGCGCAAGAAGAATCTTGACCAGGAGAAGGCAAGGGTGGCCGTGGTGTTCGATGCATCTGGCTCTATGGCGCAATTATATGCGAAGGGAGTCGTGCAGCGGGCTTTTGAACGGGTGCTGGCTGTGGCTGCCAAAATGGATGATGACGGAATGCTGGATGTCTGGTTCTTCGCCACTAAGAGTAAGAGAATGCCAAGCGTGAATGAACACGGATATGAGGATTATGTGAAGCGGACCTATCCGGGACCGAAGATGTTCGGGGGACTGGGCATCGGGAACAATGAGCCGGTGGTTATGGCGGATCTGATCAAGAAATATACGAAGGAGGAGCCGGGCGACCTGCCGGTATATGTGGTCTTCTTCAGCGACGGGGGCATCTATGAGACGCCCAAAATATCGAAGCTGCTGATCCAGAGCTCGAAGCATAATATCTTCTGGCAGTTTGTGGGACTGGGCAATGCGGATTATGGCGTACTCCGTGAGCTTGACGATCTGCGGGGCCGTTATGTGGATAATGCCGATTTTTTCGCGCTGGATGATCTGGACGAGGTCAGCGATGAGGACCTGTATGACCGGCTGTTCAACGAGTACCCGAAATGGCTGCGTGAAGCCAGGCAGAAGGGCGTTGTGCGTTCATAGAATGAAGTATAGCGGGCAGATCCGAAGCCGGTAAGGGCTAGGGTCTGCTCTGTTTTTTATGAAGGAGTGGATAGGAGGAGGCGCTGTTGCACGGGAGGGGAGCGATTTAGGCAGCTTGTCAGTTTACAACGTAACAGTGTTATGTTACGATGAGCGCAAGGAGTGGTGATATGGAAGAGGATTTAATCTCCAAAAAGGAGCTGCTCGATGAGACAGGAATCTCTTACGGGCAGTTGTACCGCTGGAAGCGGAAGCAGCTGATTCCTGAGGAATGGTTCATCCGCAAATCTACCTTTACGGGACAAGAGACCTTTTTTCCGCGGGCGCGGATTTTGGGGCGGGTGCAGCATATTTTACAGAAAAAGGATGATCTCTCCCTGGATGAATTGGCGGATCAGCTGTCAGAGCCGGCATCCTCGTACAGAATCAGCTTAACTGTATCCCAGCTAAAGGAACGTAACATTGTTTCGGTGGGTAGTCTAGAGCGGTTCGGGAGACCGGAGGCCGAGGGCTTGCAGCTGAGCTTCGAGCAGATTCTTAATGTATTTGCGGCAGACTGGCTGCTCAGTAAGGGGGAGCTCAGCTGGGAGGAAGCAGACCGGCTCTATCAGACGCTGGAGAGTCATGCGCCGGGGTACGGGGAGAAGGGGTGGGAGCTGTTTTTTGTGCGGAAGATGGGGGTTAGCTTCTTCATTATGGCGCTGCCGGGAGCGGGGCTGGCCTTCGAAGAGGGGGTACGGCTGGTGAGCAGGCTTCGCTCTGCCGATCTGGCGGAACTACTGAATGGACGTTTGACTGAAGACGGCTTATAGAGTAAGGAACAGTAAACGACAGGAGGCTGGACCATGGAGAAGAATGAACTGCCGGATCTGGTGATGGATGGGGTCAACACAGCTGCCGGAGGCAGATATAACAAAGTTAATATCAACGGTGTCAGTAAGATGAACGGAGCGCTCCACGCACATACCTATAGCTGTGACGGCGTGATGAAGCAGAAGGGTGACCTCACGGCCGATGAGCTGGAGATGAACGGAACCCTCAATCTGAAGGGCAATCTGCAGGTTGGTGAGATGAAGCTGAATGGGGTAGTGAACGGAGAAGGCAGTTTGCGGGGAGAGCGCTGTGTAATGGACGGCATGCTGAAGCTGAAGGGCGATTGTGAGCTGGAGGAGCTGACCGGTGAAGGGGTATTCACGGTGGGGGGCCTGCTGAGTGCGGGCCGGATGGAGTTCGGGCTACAGGGTCAGTCTGAGGCAGGGGAGATTGGCGTGGAGAGCCTGGTGATCCGCAAAAAAGGTAACGCGGCCTGGGGCAGACTGCTCGGCGGAATGATCCCCAAGCTTAAAATCGGGCTGCGGGCCAAGCTCATCGAGGGAGATACGCTAGATCTGGAATACACGAGTGCAGATGTAGTGAGGGGCGGTACGGTCATTATCGGACAGGGCTGCTCGATTGGCCGGGTGGAGTATAGAACGGGACTGACTGTACATCCCGGTGTCCAGGTGGGAAAGGAGGAGAAGACCGGTGAATGAAGCGGTAGAACGCCATGATCTGAAGATACTCGGAACGTCGAGCTCTGTCGGCGGAGTTTTTAAGGATGTGAAGGTGACGGGAGAATGTACCTTTAGCGGGGATGTGGACTGCCATAAGCTTGCGCAGACCGGAGAGGTAGCGGTTGAAGGAAATCTTCGGGTACAGGATATCAAAATCACCGGGGAGTGCAAGGTGAAGGGCCGGGTAGACGCAGCCAGCCTGCGCGGACAAGGAGAGCTTACGGCAGGCGGCGGGCTGCGGATTGAGGATATCAAGCTGACCGGCGGGATCATAGTTACGGGCGATTGTGAAGCAGAGCAGGTGCAGATTACCGGAGTCCTGGAGGTCAGCGGACTATTAAATGCGGAGAGGCTCGACCTGACGTTATTCGGCCCCTGTAGGGCGGATACGGTCGGCGGCGGCAGCATCTCCATCAAGCGCAGCCGTTCCGGCGCGTTGCTAAGACCCGGGAAGAAGATGAGCTTCGCGGCCCGGCTGATCGAAGGAGATCGGATCGAGCTTCAGCATACGCAGGCGCAGACCGTCCGGGGCGGAAGCGTTGTGATCGGGCCCGGCTGCGAGATTGAGACGGTGGAGTACCGGGAGTTGCTGGAGGTGCACAAGAGCTCAACGGTAAGGAATGCGGTGAAAATGTAGCGTTAATCCTGCCGGGCGGCCTTGAACCGCAGCACGGTTCGCAGCTTCTCCGGGCGGGCACGCCGGGCATCCGAGATATAGATTTCGCGGTGCAGGTGAGACTCCCGCAGCAGGCCCTGAGCAGAGCAGAATTGCTCCATTCTGGCGAAGCTGTGCGGTTCATCATCATAGGGGCCGATATGCAGCATTTGTACACTCAGGCCGTCTTCGATGCGGGCGAAGACGGCCTTGTCCAGCAGCGGGTGCGGCTTGCTGCGCTTGACCTGCTCCAGCACTTCTGCAGCAAGCAGAGGGATCAGGAAATCCGGCTGCCGGATCATTATGGTGTATACCAGCTCGTTCTTATCAAGAGCGGCTAAGCGGCGTCCGGCTTCGCTGAGATCCCATACTCCTTCCAGCGGGAAGACGGTGTAGTCGTAGTAGCCTTCGGGTGCGGGACCTTTTTTCGGCAGCATTTTGACTGTGTAGGATAAGGAATACAGCACAGCGACTGCTTCTGCGAATGCGCTGCCGTTGGGATTACCTTCACCCTGCAGGGTGAAATACGGGAAGGCGGGTACCTGAATCAGCCCCGGTTCGGCAGGGGGGAGGTATAGGGCTTTGTCTTGTTTTCTCCATTCGACCTTCATATGGGTCACCTCAGTTCATAGGATTGTGCTGCATTCAGCATAGCATGCGAACCGGACAGGTGTATGTCAGGTTGGAGGCTGGAGGGGCAGTAGTACATAGAAAGTATTTATTCGAGGAGGGTTTATGTTGAGCGGAGCGATGGAATGCGTGGTTGCTGCCAAGGCGGCACTCGGAGAAGGTCCCCATTGGGATCACAGGAAGGGCAGATTGTATTGGATGGATGTTGACAGCAATGAATTACATCTCTATGACCCCGGCAAGGGGACGGATGATATTCATTCCTTTGAGCGAAAGGTAAGTGCAGCTGTACCGGCGGAGCGCGGCGGCTGGATTCTGACGATGG
This sequence comes from Paenibacillus silagei, assembly GCF_017874735.1. Lineage (GTDB taxonomy): Bacteria > Bacillota > Bacilli > Paenibacillales > Paenibacillaceae > Paenibacillus_AQ > Paenibacillus_AQ silagei. Next base: position 239,384 of record NZ_JAGGLV010000002.1, on the reverse strand, counting down.
AGGACGGGATCTACAGATATATGGAGCATCAGCCTGTGGAGCTGCTGGCAGCGGTGGAGACCGGAATTCCCGGTAACCGGCTGAATGATGCCAAATGCGACAGCCGTGGACGGTTGTGGTTCGGCTCGATGAACAGAAGGTTTGCGGGAAGAGACGGCAGCCTGTATGTAATGGAGTCCGCCGGAGAGGTCCGGCAGGTATTGACTGGGATCGGCATCTCCAACGGCTTGGCCTGGAACGACAGCTTGGGGGTCATGTATTATATTGACACGTTGACCAAGGGGATCGATGTAATGGATTATTCGCTGGCAGACGGCTCGGTAAGCGGGCGACGGACAGTCATCCGGTTGGCGGAAGGCGAAGGCTGGCCGGATGGAATGACGATCGACAGTGAAGGCATGCTCTGGGTTGCCCATTGGCGCGGGGGCTGTATCTCACGGTGGAATCCCCATACAGGCGAGCAGCTGGAGAAAATTGAGGTTCCGTCGCATTATGTAACCTCCTGTACCTTCGGCGGCGGGAATCTGGACGAGCTGTACATCACTACGGCACGCGGATACATGAGTGCAGAAGAGCAGGAACGCTGGCCGCAGGCAGGCGGATTGTTCCGGTTCAAGCCGGGAGTAAGGGGCCGGGAGGCTAATTGGGCGGCTTTTTAGAGGGGCAGAAGGAGGGAGGCAGCTAGGTCTAGTACAGCATCAGATTTAAAAGAGTGAAGTCAGAGCCCCCTCTGCTGGAGGACTCGGTGTAACGGACGGATGAACTCCTATTCTGGAAGGAAGCCACCTTTAGCAAGTAAAGATCTCCATGGAGTAAAGAGGCAGGCATTCAGTTGGTAGCGAACCATATCTGAGATAAATGTATTCTATACAACTAAAAACAGTGAAACGGGTGAACTTCCTCTTCTAGTTGTAGTCTGTACAACTAAATTTGACCGGATGGGCGAAAATCCAGGAATAGAGGCATTTTAATTGCAGGAAATACAACTAAACGGAGATTGAGCGGCACATCCGGCGATTTAGTTGTACAAATTGCAATTAAGACTCCCCCTTGCAGACTAATCGGGGCGAGGTAAACCCTCAGCAAGCGATGGGTTAAAGTAATTCTCATACGTTTAAATCTGATGCTCTACTAGTACCTAATAGCAGAAGCGGAGTTGTTTATAAGGCGGATATTCTGCCTGTGAGCAGCTCTTTTTATGTTGTATAGAATCATGAAATCTGGGGACAACAGCGGCCGGAGGTCAGAGGTTCACCACAGCGACGACCAAGCATCGAGTTCAAGCCTGAAGTGCATGCCTTTTTATTTTCAGAATAAACAAAATATGGTATTGTATCTATATATTGAAACGCTTTCACGAAGAGCGGTGAGAAAGACGGAACCCGGTATCCATCATTATTCCTATCAAAAGCAAGGAGGACTTCAATGATTAAGGCTGTTGTCGTAGACGATGAGCGTCTGGTGCGTAAGGGTTTCATCTCACTGCTGGATTGGCCGTCCTTCGGGGTGGTGATTACCGGAGAGGCCAGAGACGGGCATGCGGCACTGGAGCTGCTGCGCGAGCAGGAGACGGATCTGCTGTTCGTGGATCTGTCGCTGCCGGGGATGACCGGGTTCGAGCTGATCCGGGAGGTGAGGCTGCGGTATCCCGCGGTACGCTGCGTGGTGCTGACCTGCCATTATGAATTCGATGATGTGCAGGAGGCGCTGCGGCTGGGAGCGGTGGATTACATTGTCAAAACGCTGCTGGAGCCGGAGAATGCCGATGAAATTATCCGCAGACTGGTGGAGCGGATCAGGTGGGAGGACGGAAACAAGAGCACCTCTTCAAAGGCAGAGCAAAAAGTAATCGCTGAGGACAAAGCACTGCTATATGTGCCGCTTGCGCCGGAACTGAAGGAAGAGCAGCTGTATGCGCTGTCTCTGGTGAGAAGTTCCACGCTGCATGCTGTGCCGGGGATGTGGCTGTCTCCGCTGCCGTATCCTGTGGATGCAGCGCGGATCGGAGGAGAGCTGGGAGCGGTGCTTGGGACAAGCTGGACAGCGGCGCTGCTGGAGGGGGTGCGCGGTCAGCCGCTGAAGAGAATCGCTGCGGTGCTGGAACAGTCAGCCCGGCAGGCGCTGTTTTATGCGGCGGGCGGCCAGGCGCTCCCGAGGCTGCACTATGGTGAACTGCAGGCGCTGGCCGCGCGGCAACGGCCGGAGACGGGCGTCCCTTCCGCGCTGGTACAGGCGCAGAATCTACGCTGGACGCTGGAGCGGAGAGAATGGGATCTGTTCCTCAGCGGGGTTGCGATGCAGCAGCCGGACCCTGCGGCAGTGGCGGACTTTGGCCTGGAGCTGCTGCGGGGCTGGAGCCGGCTGCTGCTTACGGCGGAGGAAGCGCAGGAGCTCGCGCTGGCGGCAGAGTGCAACCGGCACTGGCGGCACTGGCAAGTCTGGCTGCATCAGTTCACGGGGTATGTCCAGCGCCGGATGATTGAGCTGGGTCTGAGTCAAGAGGTGATGCTCTGCCTGATCAGCGCTGTGCGTTATATGAAGAGCCATGCCGGCGATAAAATCAATCAGGGCGATGTTGCCGCTGCTATCCATATGAGCCGCGGCTATTTCAGCCGGTGCTTCGCCCGCTTTGCCGGTGAGACTTTCGGGGAGTGCCTGCGGCGCATGCGCCTGGAGCTGGCGAAAGCACTGCTGCTGGAGACCCCTGTCCCAGTGTGTGAAATTGCCTGCCGGTCCGGCTTCGGGGATGACCGTTATTTCAGCAAGCTGTTCCGGGAGCATGTCGGCAAGCTGCCGAGTGAATTCCGCGCAGAAGGCCAGCTTCAAGGCGCCTTATTCGCGGCTGAACACGGGGGACAGCAGTGACTGCTGGATTGTCTCCACTTAATGAATACGCTCAGCCCTGCCCGTTCAGCCGGTCTGAGTTACGGGTGACCTTATGGAGCAGATCTATCAGCGTATCCAGCTCACTCTCGGTGAGGTCCATGGACAGCTCGCGGTTGAAGTCATCCAGCAGCGCCTGGAAGGCGGGGGCGAAATCGAGCGCCTTGGGAGTTGGATACAACAGGAAGGAGCGCCGGTCGGTCGGATCTGTCCGGCGCTCAATATATCCCGAGGCCTCCAAAAGCTTGACGGAGCGTGTAGTTGTCGCTTTATCGCATTTAATCCGGCTGGTCATCTGATCCTGGGTGATCCCCGGATGACTCAGCACCAGCTTTAAGAAGCTATGCTGGCCTCCGCTGCCGATGCCGTAGGGAAGCAGCTCCTTGGCCAGTATTTTTTGGTTCTGACGGTGAAGATGGGAGATCAGCTTCCCGATGGGTTCTCTATTTAAAGTCACAATGGACACCTCGCTGAGGATTATAACGGCAGCCTGCCTAAGGCATACCGCCCTGTCTCAGATCTTACCGTAATTTTGTTGCGCACGCAACTAATTTGCAGTACACTGTGAAGGATTAGTTTGTTGCGTGTGCAACTAGATTACATTTGAACCAAGAGGGTGTTAGTGGATGAGCAGCTTAGAGGCGACCTATCAGGAGGATGCCGGGATACAGAAGAAGCGCTGGCTGATTCTGATCGTACTTAATTTGTTTACTTTTATGTCTACACTGGACGGAAGTATTGTGAATATTGCGCTGCCGGTGCTGGTGAAGGAGTTGGCACTGCCGGTGGCCCAGGTAGAATGGGTGACAACCGGGTATTTGATGGCGATCTGTTCAGTGATTCTGTTCTTCGGGAAGCTGGGTGACATTGCCGGCAAAATCAGGATGTTCAAGCTGGGCATGGTCGTCTTCACCATCGGCTCTCTGCTCTGCGGATTAAGCCACACCCTGCCGCTGCTCATTGCTTCCCGTGTAGTGCAGGCGGTCGGTGCTTCGATGACCATGGCGAACAGCCAGGGCATTGTTACGGATATTTTCCCGTCTACGGAACGCGGCAAGGCTCTCGGCTTGATTGGAACCTTCGTGTCCCTCGGCAGTATAGCGGGGCCCAGCTTAGGCGGAATTATCGTATCGTCGATGGGCTGGGAGTATATTTTCTGGGTGAATGTGCCGATTGGCATTCTGGCGATTGCACTGGGCTGGAAGGTACTGCCGAAGGATCTGGTACGCGTGAAGTCAGGGATTGATGTTCCCGGCAGCCTGCTGTTTGCTGTCTTCATTGTTTCTCTGTTCGCCGGACTTCTGCTCGGCCAGCAGCTTGGATACGGGGATACCCGGATCATTGCCGCTCTCTCCGCTGCGGTGATTACCTTCATCGTCTTCCTGATTGTGGAGCAGCGCAGCGCCCAGCCGCTGCTTCAGCTTACCCTGTTTAGGAATCCCTTGTTCTCACTGAGCATATTCTGTGCTTTTCTGGTGTTCGTCTCGAACTTCTGCTTCAATATCATCGCGCCGTTTTATGCGCAGAATATGCTGAACATGTCCCCTTTTGATGCAGGCTTCCTGCTGATGCTCTACCCGATCTGCATGGTGATAGTCGCTCCGTTAAGCGGGGCATTGTCGGACAAAATCGGTTCGGAGCTGCTCACCTTCGCAGGTCTGATCGTGATGGTGGTTGCCCAGTTCGGGCTGGCCCGGCTGCACGAAGGCAGTCCGGTTATGCTGGTCGGCGTCTGGATCGCCATGCTCGGCATCGGCAGCGGGATGTTCGGCTCTCCGAACAACTCGCTGATTATGTCAACGGTGCCGCGAACACAGCTAGGCTCGGCAGGCAGCGTGAACTCGCTGGTCCGTAATGTGGGGATGGTCGTCGGAATTACCTTAGCCACCTCTATCCTGTTCAATGTAATGAGCAGCAAGGCCGGCTACCGGGTAACCGGGCTGGTAGAAGGACGTCCGGAGCTGTTTCTCTCGGGGATGCATGCAGTCTTCCTGACTTCTTCCGGGATCTGCCTGTTATCGGCGCTCCTGACCGGTTGGCGGCTGTTCTCCTCGCGCAGGGCCAAGAGCCTGAGCGCATAACAGGAATAAACGGGCAGGGCTGCGGAATTTCGCTGTCCTGCTTTTTTTGTGTCACAACAACCGGCTCTATCTTGTCTACAGTTATGAAGAGCAATACAACCATAAAGGAGGCGACCTAATTTGAGTCTAAGAATGAATTATCGTGAGGTTAACGGCCCGGCATTCCGGGCAATGATGGCGCTGGAGCAGCATGCAGGAAGCCGCAGCAAGGATAAGGTGTTGTATGAGCTGGTTAAAATAAGGGTCTCCCAGATCAACGGCTGTGCGTTCTGTCTGGATATGCACGGCAAGGATCTGATGAAGCTGGGCAACTATGCTGATCATATTCTGCTGCTGAGTGTGTGGCGCGAAGCGCCGTTATTCAGTGCGAAGGAACGTGTGCTGCTGGAATTCGCCGAGCAGGTCACGCTGATCAGCGAAGCTGGTGTTCCGCTGGAGCTGTACCATAAGATGCTTACGCACTTTAGCGAAGAGGAACTGGTAGACTGGATTATGGCGATCAATACAATCAACAGCTGGAACCGGATTGCCATTACAACCGGGATGTTCCCGGGCTGCTTCGGCTAACTTCGGTTAATGAAGCAGCCGGAATCGTAAGGAAGGGGGGGGCATGAAGTGGACAGGGGTAAAATAACGGCTCAGGTCAAGACACCTGCAGCGGAGAATCCCGGTATGGAGGAGCTGTATCAGAGCTATAAAGGCTATGCCTTCTCCATTGCCTACCGGATGCTTGGCGTGATTGCCGATGCAGAGGATGCGGTGCAGGATATGTTCGCCGAGCTGCAGCACCGGGACCGGAGCGGCATTCAGAATATCAAAGCCTATGTGGCCAAAGGCGTGACCAACCGCTGCCTCAATATGCTGAACTCGGCACGCAGCCGCAGAGAGACTTATATCGGGGAGTGGCTGCCTGAGCCGGTAAGCGAGGGATATGACGGCCCGGAAGCGGCGGCAGAACGCAAGGATAATCTGTCGTATGCTTTTCTGGTGCTGCTGGAGCGTCTGTCTCCCACAGAACGTGCGGTATTCGTACTGCGGGAGGCCTTCGAATACGACTATGAAGCCATTGCCGGAATGGTAGGCAAGTCGGGCAGCAACTGCCGGCAGATCTTCAGCCGGGCCAAGCGTATCCTGCAGACAGAGCCGGCTTCCCGGTTACCCTCGCTCAGATATGGAGCAGTCACCGAGAATCTGCTGGTGCGCTTCACTGCCGCGTTCACCTCCTATGACGTGGGCGGCATGCTGGAGCTGCTGGGCGAGCATCCGGTACTGGTTGCCGACGGCGGAGGCCGCGAGGTGCATACCATTCTCCGGCCGATGACCGGCCGCCGGGGAGTTACTGCACTGCTGACCTCGAAGCGGGTTATGCACTATTTGCGGGAGTGGAAGCCTTCCTGCGGGCTGCTGAACGGCGAGCCGGGTCTGATCTTCACCGATCAGGGAGTCGTGAAGTGCGTGCTCTGCCTGAGTACGGATTCCAGCGGGGAACGGATTCAGAGCCTGTATCTTCTGATGGACCCTGCGAAGCTGTCCCATGTTATCGTACCGCCAGGGCTGCCGCAGCGCTGATGCCCGGCAACAACCAATAAGACACGTTACTCTCCCTGAGCGGGAAGGCAACGTGTCTTATTGGTTGTTAAAGAAAATAATAAAACTCACCCATTTCCTCGATGAAGTCTTTTGCTCCAAGTGAAATTTAGGGATAGTTGTAGAACGTACACTTAAAAACAGCAAAAATTCACACATGCCACGTCTAAGTGTAGTCTGTACAACTAACTTTGCCTGAAAGGGTGAGTAGTAAGAAAAAACGGCCTTATACATGTACGATATACAACTAAACGCAGAATGGGTTGAAAGTCAGGAGGTTTAGATGTACAGAGTGCAATTAAGCCTGCATGCTCACTTAGTTCTTGAAGCTGTGAATCGGCGCGGGAATCCGTCCGCCACGGTTGACGAAGCCCGCACAATTGAACGGGTTGACAGCCATGACAGGAGCGTATCCGAGCAAGCCGCCGAATTCGACCATTTCACCGACGTCCTTCCCGATGACCGGAATGACGCGGACCGCTGTGGTCTTGTTGTTGACCATGCCGATGGCGGCTTCATCGGCAATGATGCCTGCGAGGGTCTCTTTGCTGGTGCTGCCGGGTATGGCAATCATGTCAAGGCCTACAGAGCAGACACAAGTCATAGCTTCGAGCTTCTCCAGAGTCAGCGCCCCGCGCTGGACCGCCTGGATCATGCCGTGGTCTTCACTGACCGGGATGAAGGCGCCGCTTAAGCCGCCGACATAGGAGGAGGCCATGACTCCGCCTTTTTTGACATTGTCGTTAAGGATGGCCAGTGCAGCTGTGGTGCCGGGAGCACCGGCTTCCTCCAGGCCCATGACCTGGAAGATCTCGGCGATGGAATCGCCGATCTCGGGCGTAGGGGCCAGCGACAGGTCGATGATGCCGAAGGGTACATTCAGGCGCTTGGAGGCTTCCTGGGCGACCAGCTGGCCGACACGGGTGACCTTGAAGGCTGTACGCTTGATCGTCTCACACAGGGTCTCGAAGTCCTGACCCTTCACCTCTTCCAGCGCCCGCTTGATTACACCCGGACCGCTGACGCCAACGTTAATCACACACTCCCGTTCGCCCACCCCGTGGAAGGCACCGGCCATGAACGGGTTATCCTCCACCGCATTGCAGAATACAACCAGCTTGGCACAGCCGATGGAGTCGCGGTCCTTGGTGCGCTCCGCCGTCTGGAGAATGATGTCGCCCATCAGCTTCACGGCGTCCATGTTGATGCCGCTGCGCGAGGAGCCGACGTTGACGGAGGAGCAGACTCTCTCGGTCACCGCCAGCGCTTCCGGAATACTGTCAATCAGAATCCGGTCGCCCTTGGTACAGCCCTTCTGCACCAGCGCGGAATACCCGCCGATGAAGTTGACGCCTACCTCCTTGGCTGCCTTGTCCAGAATCTGGGCGACAGGCACGTAGGTATCGGTATGTACAGCTCCCGCAGCAATCGAAATCGGCGTTACGGAGATCCGTTTGTTGACAATCGGCACCCCGAATTGGCGCTCCAGATCCTCACCGGTCTTCACGAGCTTCTCGGCAGAGCGGGTAATTTTGTCATACACCTTCTGGTTGAACACCTTCATGTCAGTATGGGCGCAGTCCATCAGGCTGATGCCCATCGTAATGGTGCGGACATCCAGGTTCATTTCCCGGATCATTTTATTCGTCTCCTGAACTTCTACTATCGAGATCACTAGCCTTGCTCCTCCCTCGCCGGTTAAATCCGGTGCATAATATTGAAGATATCCTCATGCTGCAGCTTGATTTCCACACCGATGTCTTCCCCTACCTGCTGAAGCTCCTCCACAATCTCCTCGAAGGACTTGCTGGGGGCAGAGATGTCCACGATCATCATCATGTTGAAATAATCCTGCACAATCGTCTGGGAGATGTCCAGAATGTTCAGATTGTGCTCTGCGAGGTATGTACACACTTTGGCGATAATGCCTACCTTGTCTTTTCCGAGTACCGTAATAATCCCCTTCAATTGAAAAGCCTCCCGTTATCCATGGTCTGAAATCTTCGCTCATTGCCGCATTAACGGAATGAACGATTTTAATTATTATGTCAAATCAAGGATAGGTTATCAACCAAAGCTTTTGTGTCGGGCTGATCAGAGATTTGAGCTTGCATTTTCCTGAGCGTATAATAATGTTGACACTTGATGTGAAATATGATTTATTTGAGTTTTGAACGATAAGCCGGATATAAGGAGCTATTATGACAACGAGAAAATATAAAGAGCTGGTTGAAGAGCGCACGAGAGAAACTCTGCAGAAATGGTCGGAACAGTCAGCAGTCGAGGAGAAGGATATTTACCGTTTCCTGCATAATTTGAAGGGCACCTCGGGCACTGTGGGTCTCGATACCGTAGAGGCTTTCTCGGGTAATGCGCTGCTCTATTTCTCGGATGATAACCATAGAAGCTGGACGGAAGCAGAATGGGGCGATTATATCTATCCGGTGCTGGAGCTCTTTAACGAACCGGAATCGAAAGGCGCGGTGCCCCCGTTGACTCCCGGGATTGCATTATCCCACGGCAATGTCCATCAGCAGTACGAGATTCTGATCGTGGACGATGATGTGGAGCTGGTTGCTTTTTTGCGGGAATCGCTGGAGCGGGAGTCCTATTATGTCAGCATTGCGCTGTCGGCAGGACGCGGACTGAAGCTTTTTTATGAGAACAAGCCGGATTTGATTCTCCTTGATATTCTGCTGCCGGACCGCAGCGGGATTGATGTACTGAAGCAGATTATCGGCAAGGCTAAGAAAGAACGGATTCCGATCATTATGATTAGCGGAGAGCATTCGATAGAGGTTCAGAAGTATGCCTACTCGCTGGGTGTTATGGATTACATACAGAAGCCGGTGGACATCGATTTATTCCTGGTGCTGATCAAGAACCGCTTTGAGCTGAAAAAGGAGTGGCAGGAATCGATCATTGTCGACGAGCTGACCGGGGCGTTCAACCGCAAGTACTTCAACCAGACGATGAAGCAGCTGATCTCCGATTTCAGACGGACTGGGCGGACCTTCTCCCTTGCTCTGCTGGACCTGGATCTGTTCAAGCAGGTTAACGACACTTACGGGCATCTGATGGGGGACGAGGTGCTGCAGAGCTTCTCGGAGCTGGTGAAGCAGTCCATCCGCACGGAGGATACCTTCTGCCGCTATGGCGGCGAGGAATTTGCCCTGTTCATGCCGAATACGCCTGCGGAGCAGGCGCTGCTTGTGATGGAGCGGATTCAGGAGGTCTTCGCGGCCCGGGAATTCCAGGCCAAACGTGAGAGCTTCCATGTTACCTTCTCCTGCGGAGTGACCGAGGTTAACGGAGAGGTGCAGGATGCCGATATATTGGTAGAGGAAGCGGATCTGGCGCTCTATGCCAGCAAGCATAACGGCAGGAACCAGAGCACCCTCTACAGCCAGGATCTGCTGCTGGGCCAGCGCGAGACGCTGCTGAATGTCATTATTGTGGATGATGATCCGCTGATCCGCAGAATGGTGACGACTCACTTCGCTGCCTGGCAGCCCGGGACTAACGCCAGAGTGAAGGTTACGAGTTACGCGGACGGCGCGCTTTTATTGAAATCGGACTGGTATGCTCCTGAAGAGAAGTATGTGATTCTGCTGGACGGCGTCATGCCGGGGCTTGACGGGCTTGAGGTGCTGGAGAAGATCCGCAGCGGCTATCCTGAGGTGAACATTCTCGTGATCATGCTGACTGGCCGCAATAACCAGCGGGACATTGTCCATGCGCTGCAGATGGGGGCGGATGATTATGTCATTAAGCCGTTCCATCTGCCGGAGCTGCTGACCCGGATTGAGCGTCTGGCCCACCGGTTTCTGTTCTAAATGCAATGCATCCCAAGCAGGGATGACTGAAAGGTGAGAGTGAGCTATGGTGCAAAAGGTACTGATTGTAGATGATGAAGAGGTTCTGCGCATGCTAATTGAGGATACGCTGGAGGATCTCGAGAATGTGGAGACCCATACTGCCGAGAATGGGGGCGAGGCGCTCGCCAGGCTGGCGGCAGAACCTTACGACCTGGTGATTCTGGATTACATGATGCCCGTCATGACAGGCATTGAAGTGCTGTGCGAGCTGGACGGGGAGCTGAAGAGCCGGACGCCGATTATGATGCTGACCGCCAAGGCACAGGAGATGGACCGTAACCGGGCCAGGGAGGCAGGAGCCCGTTATTTCATGCCCAAGCCGTTCAGCCCGATGGAGCTGCTGCAGCTCGTGGAGGATATTCTGAGTGAGAAACCTTAAGCTTAAAGGCCGGAGCATCAAAACGAAATATTACCGGATTCTTCTGCTGCTGTTCGTTGCCATTATGGCCGGAGGAATCGGGCTTGTCTTCTATATCAATGCCCAGCAGGAACAGCTGGATCAGAAACGTGAAGTGCTGCAACATAAGACGGCGACGATCAACGAGCTGGCGGTGACGCTAAGCGAGGTCTTTTTCCGGGCGAGAGGTTATGTGGCTACTCAGAGTGAGAACGAGCTTGCGCTGCTGAACGCTGCGGTTAAGGGGCTTGACGGCATTCTGGAGCAGTACTCCTCCCTGAAGCTGTCGGCTGAAGAAGTCCGGTACAGAGATGACCTCAAGGTCTTCTATGAACAGTACAAGAGCCAGACCCTGCCTGAAGTGATGCTCTTAGTGAAGAATAATGATTACGAGGGAATCCGGAACCTGTCCCAAAGCGGCAGTACCCGGGCTGTGAATGAATTCCTGAGCTACACGAAGCAATTCAAAGCCAATTCGGATGCGCTGCTGAATGAGCTGAACTCCCGCTCCATCAGGCAGGCGGATACGTTCACCTTCATTGCCTTTATGCTCAGCACCTTGCTGCTGCTGTTCTTCACCCTGCTGATCTGGCAAATGCTCAAAGTTATCATCGATCCGATTGTGAAGCTGGAGGAAGCGACGAATTCGCTGGCGGCCGGCGAGGCGGTTATGCTCGGCAAGCTGCATAAGCAGGATGAGATCGGACGGCTCTATGAGGCCTTCTTGAATATGGCCCACAGCATCCAGGATAAAGAGGAAGAGCTGATGATGCAGAATGAAGAGCTGCATGCCCAGCAGGACGAGCTTCAGGATCAGCAGTTCAGGCTGGAGCGGTCGCTCAGTGAAATCGAGAGCATGATGAAGGCGCTGAATCAGACCTCTGCCGTCGGCATTCTGTCGAACAAAGGCGTGTTCACCTACGTGAACGATAATCTGAGCGTCTACACGGGCTACAAGAGCTCCGAGATTATCGGATACACTTACCGGCTGTTTGAGCTGCATAATATTGCAGAACCGCAGGTAGAGCAAATGATCCGCAAGCTGTCGACCGGCGGCGTGTGGAGCGGAGAGACGGAACTTGAGACCAAGGAGGGGGCACCCCTCTGGCTGCAGCTGACCGTCATGCCTTATCTGAACGATGAAGGCCAGATCTACCAGTATATCCTGATTGCGAATAACATCACCTCGATGAAGAATGTGCAGCAGGAGCTGGCGGAGACGCTGAAAAGCACGGAGCAGACATCCATGATGCTGGAGCTTAACAATCAGCTGAATCATGAGATCACCTATACGCTGGACAAGCAGGAATTTGCCGACAAGTTCAACCAATTCATGAACCGTCTGTACTCGTTCGACTCCAGTCTTTTTCTACTGGTCAAGGATAAGATAGCGGTGGTCAAAGGGGTTCCGCCGGAGAATGTGGAGCGGTACATCGGTGAGGGCAGCAAGGAGATTCTGTACCGCCTGAGCGTGGAAAAGTCGTACATGGTGAAGCGGGTGGGCTCGGTCAGAGAGCAGGGGATCTCCGCCAATGAGGTGTATTGTTACGACTACTATACGACTGTGGTGAATGCTGAGGATGAGATTCTGGCAGTCTTCTGCGGAACCCGCATCGGGCACCCGTTCACGGAGGAAGAGACCGACGAAATCCAGGGGATGATGAACCGGGTCGCCCTGGCCATTGAACGCCTGTTCATGTACGAGGAGATTGAGAATGGCCGCAAGCTGAATCAGGATATTGTGAACAATGTCAATGAGGGCATCCAGTTCGTTGGCACGGACGGCGTCATTCAGCACATCAACAAGGCGCTCAGCCAACTGTTCAGCTATGAGGACTGGACGGAAGGCATGCTGATTCCTAAGGAGCGCTGGATGGAGCACTTCACCCTACAGGTGAATGAATCGGAAGAGCTGGGTCGCTTTTACCAGAAGGCGATGTCCGAGCATACCACTGAGTCCAGTGCGATGAAGTATTCTATCGGCAAGGAAGACATGAAGCATGTGGATGCCTATGCCATACCGGTCTTCCGCCGGGAGGTCCGGGTAGGGACGCTGTTCGTCCACCGGGACATTACCCGTGAGTATGAGCTGGACCTGATGAAGTCGGAGCTGGTCAGCACCGTCAGCCATGAGCTGCGGACGCCGCTGTCGAGTGTACTGGGCTTCACGGAGCTGCTCCTGTCCAAAACCATGAAGCCGGAGAAGCAGCTGAAATATCTGGAGACGATTCATAAGGAAGCCAAGCGTCTGACGGAGCTGATTAACGACTTCCTGGACCTGCAGCGGATGGAGTCCGGCACACAGCTGTATAATGTGGAGAAGGTTAACCTTAGCGAGACGGTCTTGAGTGTCATCGATCAGTACAAGCTGAGCGGTACCCACCATATTCTGCTGGAGGACGAGGCGCTGAATCCCGAGGTTGAGGTAGACAAGGATAAGATTATCCAGGTGCTGACCAACCTGCTGAGCAATGCGATCAAGTTCTCGCCGGGCGCAGGTGAAATTAAGGTCATGCTTCATAACGAACCGGGATCGATTATGGTACGGATTCAGGACCACGGACTCGGGATTCCGAAGAATCAGATCGGGCAGCTGTTCCAGAAATTCCGCCGAGTGGACAACAGTGCCTCCAAGCGAATTGGCGGTACAGGTCTCGGGCTGGCCATCTGCAAGGAGATTATTGAGAAGCAGAAGGGAACGATCGGGATTGAATCCGTGGAGGGCGAAGGCTCGACGGTATGGTTCCGTCTTCCGGTGATGCAGGCAGAGACCGGCCACCCGGAGGAGGAACATTCGTTAAGATGGAGCGCTGGCAAGGAGCAGAAGCCGGATGTGATGATTGTGGAGGATGATTATAGCCTGTCATTGCTGCTCTCGGAGGAGCTGAAGGGTAAGGGCTTCCGGGTCACCCATCACTATCATCCGCAAAAAGCTTTTGACCAGGCTGTCAAAACGCCCTTCGTAGCGATCGTTGTCGATCTGATGCTGGGCGATGAGCTGGACGGCTGGGATCTGATCCGCATGCTCAAGAACGATCCCCGGACCGAGAAGGTGCCGATTGTCATCTCCTCGGCGCTGGACAAGGATGATAAGAGCATGATGGACAATGTGCAGAAATATTTGACCAAGCCCTATCCGCCCGGCGAGCTGTCGGGTACGCTTCAGGAGATTGTGGACATTCAACTGAAGACAGGCGAGGTGCTGTTCCCGGATAACGGTGAAGCCGGGCATGGAGCGGCGCTTGGTGAGGGTTAGAGTGAGTATAGAGTAAGTGCTGAGTATCTGCTTAGTAGGTGCATGGGTAGTGCAATAATATGATCGATTATAATTATAGCGGAACAAGTCTCTTTCTGGGGCTTGTTTTTTTATATATTTGGGGGTTCTCCCGGGTGGGGGGGAAAGGGATGACGGGGAACGGAGAGGCGAATGTGGGACGGGGCCAAAATGTATGCTAAAAACCGACTACATTGGGCGTGACGGAAGCGTGTGGGCCGAATGTAATCGAAAAACCGACTACATTGAGCTTGGCGGAGGTGTGTGGTGCAAATGTAATCGAAAAACCGACCACATTGGGCGTGACGGAAGCGTGTGGGCCGAATGTAATCGAAAAACCGACTACATTGAGCTTGGCGGAAGCGTGTGGGCCGAATGTAATCGAAAAACCGACTACATTGGGCTTGGCGGAGATGTGTGGGCCGAATGTAATCGAAAAACCGACCACATTGGGCGTGGCGGAAGCGTGTGGGCCGAATGTAATCGAAAAACCGACTACATTGGGCTTGGCGGAAGCGTGTGGGCCGAATGTAATCGAAAAACCGACTACATTGGGCTTGGCGGAGATGTGTGGGCCGAATGTAATCGAAAAACCGGCCACATTGTATGTGGAAAACAGCAGACATTGTGCTCCAAACTGGGCAGCGGCCGGAGGGCCAAATGTTCACCGCAGCGACGACCAAGCTTTGAGTTCTAGTCTTAAGTATCCCAGCAAAACTTGCTTTAGAGTGGACTCTAAGGGTTATAGTGAATATGAAGCAGCCAATCTAGCAGGAGTGAAAGGGAGGAATTGCGATGAAGTACAGTTATTTGGGTAAATCGGGGTTAAAGGTCAGCCAGTTGTGTCTGGGGACGATGAATTTCGGACCGGAGACGGAGGAGAAGGAAGCCTTCAGAATTATGGATGCGGCCCTCGATGCGGGCATTAATTTCTTCGATACGGCGAATGTGTACGGCGGCCAGGACCGGCGGGGCTGGACGGAGGAAATTATCGGCCGCTGGTTTCAGCAGGGCGGCGGACGGCGTGAGAAGGTAGTGCTGGCCACCAAGGTCTACAATGACATGTTCGACGAGCAGGACGGTCCCAATTCCGGCTCAGGCTTGTCTGCCTACAAGATCAGACGCCATTTCGAAGGCTCGCTGCGGCGCCTGCAGACCGATCATATTGAACTATATCAGATGCATCATATCGACCGGAACGTATCGTGGGACGAGCTGTGGGGCGCATTCGAGCTCCTGGTGTCCCAGGGCAAAGCCGATTATATCGGCTCCAGCAACTTCGCAGGCTGGCATATCGCTGCTGCCCAGGCGAAGGCCAAGGAGCGCCATTTCCTAGGCCTTGTCTCCGAGCAGCATCTCTATAACCTGCTGGAACGGACGCCGGAGCTGGAAGTGCTGCCGGCCTCACAGGAGCTGGGCCTGGGTGTCATTCCATGGAGTCCGCTGGCCGGAGGCCTGCTGGGACGCAATGCACTCGCGAAGACCGGGGTGCGCAGTGCCCGTTCAGCCAAGCTGGAGCAGCACCGCAGCCAGCTGGAGCAGTTCTCCGCGCTCTGCAAGGAGCTGGGCGAGCATGAGGATCAGGTCGCTCTGGCCTGGGTACTGGCGAATCCGGCTGTGACCGCACCGATTATCGGGCCGCGTACGATCCAGCAGTTCGAGGACTCCCTGCGGGTGACCGAGATTACGCTGGATGAGGCCACACTGAAGAAGCTGGACGAGATCTTCCCGGGACCGGGCAAACCGGCACCGGAAGCCTACGCCTGGTAAGCAGAGCCTTGGACCTTGTCCATCCCGTAGCGCATATACGATACGTAATGACCTGAAGAATAACAGCCGGACTGTCCCTGACGGGATGGTCCGGCTATATTTTTGTAAGTATCCAGATGAATATGGTAGACTGATTCTGTGACAAACAGTGACCTTGACCACGGCCTTGACTATGACCCTGATCATGAGTTGAACAACTAGAGAAGATAGGGGAACTGCCGATGCTTTTTTATCTGATAGCTGTCTTCGTCCTGATGCTTGATCAGGCGACCAAGTGGATAGTGCGTACCCATATGGAGCTTGGGGAGATGCTTCCTTCCTGGACGCCGCATTTGCGGTTTGTATACTATGAGAACAGCGGTGCGGCCTTCAGCTCCTTTCAGGGATTCGGGAAGTATTTTGCTATTGTTGCCGTGATTTTTGTAGCAGCAATCTTCTATTACCGGCGTCAGGGTAAAATCCGCGGCCCCCTGCTCGAAGCAGCCAGCGGCTTCCTGGTTGGCGGGGCTATCGGCAATGCCATTGACCGGGCACTTTATCACCAGGTTACAGATTTCCTGGTCTTCGGGAATCATGGCGGGATTATGAATCTGGCCGATCTGGCGATCAATGCCGGAGGCCTTCTCATTCTAATCTACCTGCTTGTGGACCATTTCCGGCACAGAGCAACCCGCAGACTATTATAAATGGCAGGCAAAGACATCTCCGGTCTATCATTTTATCTAATGCAACTTATCATAATTAGTAATGAACCCGGCTAAATCAGAGCATTTTACTATGATTTAGCCGGGTTTTGTGCATTTTATTCAAGTATTTACCTTTTAAAGAATATGATGCCTGTTATATGATTCGTTGATCGTTTGCCGGTATTGTGTTAGCCTGAGTTCATGATATTAAGAGGAAAGAAGATTGCACGCTAAGGAGAGGTCGATATTGTTGCAACTACAAGTTACAAACAGTCCTTTTAATGAGAACCAGGCAGAGCTGCTGAATCAGCTTCTGCCCACGCTGACACCTTCACAGCAGGTATGGTTAAGCGGGTACTTATCTGCCCTGTCGCTACAGGGTAGCCAGGGATCAAGCGTCCAGGCAGGTTCCCCCGCTGCTCCAGCAGTAGTAGCAGAGCCGGCAACTGCCGCTTCGCAGCAAGCATCACGTGAAGTGACCGTATTGTTCGGCTCCCAGACCGGCAACTGCCAGCGGCTCGCCGTGAGCCTCTCCCGCAAGCTGGAGGAGCAGGGCTTCAAGGTCACGGTGTCCGCGATGAACAGCTTCAAGCCAAATGGACTGAAGAAGACAGAGAACCTGCTGCTGCTGGTCAGCACCCATGGCGAAGGGGAACCGCCGGATAATGCCCGTGCCTTCCATGAATTCCTCTACAGCAAAAGAGCGCCGCAGCTTCCAGGCTTGCGCTTCTCGGTACTCGCGCTGGGCGATACCTCCTATGAATTCTTCTGCCAGACCGGCAAAGACTTCGATCAGAAGCTGGAAGAGCTGGGCGCACAGCGGTTAAGCCCGCGTGTAGATTGCGACCTCGATTATGATGAGCCGGTGGCCGAGTGGTTCGGCCAGGTCATCAGCGCTCTTAACGGCGCGCAGAATGCTGCAGGAATTGCGGATGCAGCGGTTCAGGCTGCTGAGAGCGCAGAGTCGCTGGAATCCGCCTATTCACGAAATCATCCTTTCCATGCCGAAGTACTGGAGAATCTTAATCTGAACGGCCGCGGCTCAGACCGCGAGACCCGCCATCTGGAGCTGTCGCTTGCCGGATCGAATATTACCTTTGAGCCGGGGGATTCTCTTGGCGTCTACCCCGAGAATCACCCGCAGCTGGTAGCAGATATCATTGCCGCTATGGGCTGGAATGCGGATGAACGTGTTCCGCTGAACAAAAAGGGGGAAGAAGGCACGCTACAGGAGGCGCTGCTGCGGCATTACGAAATTACGGTGCTGACGAAGCCGCTCCTGGAACAGGCTGCTGGGCTTACCTCCGCACCTGCCCTTAAGGAACTGCTGACCCCCGGGCGGCAGCAAGAGCTGAAGGAGTATATTCAGGGCCGGGATCTGCTGGATCTTATTCAAGACTATGGACCCTGGAATGCTCCTGCCAGCATCTTCGTGACCATCCTGCGCAAGCTTCCGGCCCGCTTGTATTCCATTGCCAGCAGCTACAATGCCAACCCGGATGAAGTACACTTCACGGTGCGGGCTGTGCGTTATGAGTCACATGGGCGTGAGCGTTACGGTGTCTGTTCGGTACACTGTGCTGAGCGTGTACAGCCGGGTGCCACCTTGCCGGTATATATCCAGAACAATCCGAACTTCAAGCTACCCGCTGATTCCAGTGTACCGGTAATTATGATCGGTCCGGGTACGGGCGTTGCCCCGTTCCGTTCCTTTCTGGAGGAGCGTGAAGAGCAGGGGGCTGAGGGTCCAAGCTGGCTGTTCTATGGAGACCGTCATTTCGTTACAGACTTCCTCTACCAGACGGACTGGCAGCGGATGCTGAAGGACGGTGTCCTCAGCAGGCTGGATGTGGCCTTCTCCCGCGACACAGAGGAGAAGGTGTACGTACAGCACCGTATTCTGGAGCAGAGTAAGGAACTGTACCGCTGGCTGCAGGAAGGAGCGCATGTATACGTGTGCGGCGATGAGAAGCATATGGCCCATGATGTGCATTCGGCACTGATTACAGTGATCCAGGAGGAGGGCGGACTAAGCCCGGAAGCGGCTGCCGCCTATCTGGAGACCCTTCAGCAGGAGCAGCGTTACCAGCGGGATGTCTATTAAGCGGGATTCAAGCGAAAGAGGAGAGAATCAGCAATGGCAAATAATGAACCAGCGGTGAAGCCGATTGGCGGACCGCCGAGTGATGTTGAACATATCAAGCTGGAGAGCAATTATCTGCGCGGGGCGCTTGTCGAGACCCTCAGCAATCCGATTACAGGAGGGCTGCCGGAGGATGACAACCGGCTGCTGAAATTCCACGGCAGCTACATGCAGGATGACCGCGATCTGCGCAGTGAGCGGGAACGCTCCAAGCTGGAGCCGGCTTTCCAGTTCATGCTGCGGATAGTAGCGCCCGGCGGTGTGGCGTCTGCGGCACAGTGGCTTGTCATGGATGAGCTGGCCCATAAGTACGGCAATGGGACACTGCGCCTGACGACGCGGCAGGCTTTTCAGATGCATGGGGTGCTCAAGTGGAATCTCAAGAAGACGATCCGAACGATCAACGACACCCTGATGACCACACTTGCGGCCTGCGGTGACGTGAATCGTAATGTGATGAGTGGTCCGAACCCGTATCAGTCGGAGGTTCATGCCGAGGTTCAAGAGTGGGCCAACAAAATCAGCGATCATCTTGCCCCGCGTACCCGCGCGTATCATGAGATCTGGCTGGACGGGGAAAAAGTCGTGGACAGCAAGGTGGTTGAGCCGATCTATGGTCCGGTCTATCTCCCCCGCAAATTCAAAATTGGCCTGGCGGTGCCTCCATCCAATGATGTAGATGTATTCTCCCAGGATCTGGGCTTCATCGCCATTCTGGAGGACGGCAAGCTCGCCGGCTTCAATGTCTCGGTTGGCGGCGGCATGGGAATGACGCACGGCGATACGAATACTTATCCCCAATTGGGCCGGATCATCGGCTTCTGCCGTCCGGAGCAGATGATTGATCTGGCGGAGAAAACGGTTACGATCCAGCGGGATTACGGCAATCGTTCGATTCGCAAGAACGCCCGCTTCAAGTACACGATCGACCGGCACGGGCTGGAGTGGTTCAAGGGAGAGCTGCACGAACGGCTGGGCTGGACGCTGGAGCCGGCGCGCGACTATCATTTCGATCATAATGGCGACCGGTACGGCTGGGTGAAGGGGATGGACGGCAAATGGAACCTGACGCTCTATATCCAGAGCGGACGGATTCAGGATCAGGAGGGCTACCCGCTGATGACCGGCTTGCGCGAGATCGCCAAGATTCACAGCGGAGACTTCCGGCTGACCCCGAACCAGAATTTGATTATCGGCGGTGTGACCCAGGCGAAGAAGCGCAAGATTACGGAGCTTGCCAAGCAATACGGTCTGACGGACGGTGCCCATCATTCTGCACTGCGCAGAAGTGCGTTGTCCTGTGTAGCCTTGCCGACCTGCGGGCTGGCTATGGCGGAGGCGGAGCGTTATTTGCCGCACCTGCTCGATAAGCTGGAGGTTATCATAGATGAAGCCGGGCTGCGCAATGAAGAGATTATCATCCGTATGACCGGCTGCCCTAACGGCTGTGCCAGACCGGCGCTCGGCGAGATTGCTTTTATCGGCAAAGGTCCGGGCAGGTATAATATGTACCTGGGTGCTGGCTTTACCGGAGACCGGCTGAACAAGCTATACAAGGAGAACATTGACGAGCGGGAGATACTGGACACCCTCGGGCCGATTATTCATGGTTATGCCAGAGAGCGCCTTGCCGGTGAGCACTTCGGCGATTATGTGATCCGCAGCGGATATGTCAAGGCGGTTACTTCGGGGCTCAATTTCCACGACTAACGGCTGATGCCTGGCGGTCTGCATATGCCGTAGTTAACAATAACTTGTACAGATTAGCCATCACGTGAATGCAAATTATGAGCCTGTTTTCTGGTGTTTTTGCGGGAGACAGGTTTATTTTGTTTGTTTATTTGGATTTTCGGCGGTTTTCTTTCATAATATAGAGTAGCAATACCCCATTATAACCAAGAGCCATTATATATAGTGAGTAATGGATTCTGTACAGAAGAGGCGAATTGAATGATCATTATGAAATCGATGGAAGAGATTGAGAAGATGCGGGCAGCCGGCAAAATCCTGGCGGAATGCCACCGGCAGATTGCCGGGTTGATCAAGCCGGGAATTACGACCTGGGAGATCGACCAGTTTGCCGAGAAGTTCATCCTCTCCCAAGGAGCAACCCCGGAGCAAAAAGGCTATCACGGTTACCCGTATGCCACCTGTGCATCTGTGAATGACGTCATCTGTCATGGCTTCCCGAAGCATGAGGAGCTGAAGGATGGAGATATTGTAACGATTGACATGGTAGTCAACCTGAATGGCTGGCTGGCGGATTCGGCTTGGTCCTACGGAGTGGGTACAATTAGCGAGCAGGCGGAGAAGCTGCTGGCGACGACCAAGGAATCTCTATTCAAAGGTATCGAGCAGGCTGTAGCCGGCAACCGCATAGGCGACGTAGCGCATGCTATCCAGGTCTATGCCGAATCTAACGGTTATTCCGTCGTCCGGGACTTTATCGGTCACGGGATTGGCTCGGAGATGCACGAAGCGCCTGAAGTGCCTCATTACGGCCCGGCCGGCAAAGGCCCGCGCATTAAGGAAGGCATGGTGTTCACCATTGAGCCCATGCTCAACACGGGCAGCTACCGGACCAAGGTGGATGCAGACGGATGGACTGCACGCACTATTGACGGAGGCCTGTCAGCCCAGTATGAGCATACACTGGCGGTAACTCCGCAGGGGACGATTATTCTGACAGAGCTGTAAGGCTAAGCTTCAGCCTGATAACTTCATGCAATTTGTAAGGATTAACCCGGACTGTGGTCATGTTTTCATGCCGCAGACCGGGTTTTTCTGTCTAACTGTGTCGGAATTCACGGCTTGACTCTTTTTTATTGCATATAATGGGTAGACTTTAATGCTGAATAGAATAGAGGCTTGTGTAATGGCAACCGATAAACCGTGTAAGAATCTGCATCGCTCCCCGAGTCCGGCGCAGTGTATGGAGCATTATGGCTGCATCTATGAGAACAATCATCTCATTACGTTGCTGGTGGACCCGGAGAGTGGCGGAATTACTGATGCGAACCGGGCAGCCTGTGAGTTCTACGGCTATAGCATCCGGCAATTCAGGCAGCTCCGGATCTGTGATCTGGCCGCTGACCGGACTTCGGGGGTTCAGGAGTTTGTGGATAAGGCGCTGCCTGAAGAGATGGACGGGAAGAACCGTGTGTTCATCGACCGCCATATCCTGGCCGGCGGGGAGCCCATCGATGTGGAGGTTCATACCGGCATGATGACGATGCTGGGCAAGAATTGCGTGTACACCGTAATTCATGATATCAGCGAACGGGTCCGCTCGGAGCAGCGGCTCAGAGAAAGCGAGGAGCGGTACAGGGATCTGGTGGAGCTCTGCCCCGAGCCCATCCTGGTCTACAGCGGGGGCACGATCCTGTTCGCCAACAAGCAGACGGAGAGGATGTTCGGCAATCCGAAGCAGGAGCTGATCGGCCGAAGGATCGAGGATTTCTTTGAGGAAGTGTACTTCCAGAGTGCGGAGCATAACAAGCTGAAGACAACAGGCCTCCTGAAGGAACGCTTCCGTATTGAGCAGCGGCTGATCAGGCAGCAGGACAACCGCATCTTTGACCTTGAAATTTCGGGCGTGCCGGTTATTTATGAGGAGACCAAGGCGCTGCAGCTGGTGTTCAGGGATATCACCGAGAGTAAGAGGGAGATGGAGCGGGCGGTCCGGCTTCAGGAGCACCGGCATGCGGTATCCTTTCCGCTCTCCAGCAAAGCGGTTCTGGAGAAGCTCTACATTCCGGCCAGAACCTTAAGCGGCGATTTCTTCATCTTCCATAAAGTCAATGAAGAGCAGGTCATCGGCTTCATCGGCGATGTGACAGGGAAGGGGATTACGGCCGCGCTGAATATCTCGGCCCTGCGGGTACTGTTCATGGACAGCCTGTCCTGTACACAGGACCCCGTGCAGGTGTTGAACGATCTGAATTCCAAAGCGCTGCAGCATCTGGGTGAGGATTATGTCGCCGGCTGCTGCTTCCTGCTCGACTTCAAGACAGGACGGCTGAAGGCTGCCGGAGCCGGGATTAATGAATTTCTTTATGTCCCCCGGGGCAGGGGCATGGAGAGGGTCACCGTTAAGGGTGCACCGCTCGGCATGTTTGAGAGCAGTGAGTTTGAGGAGAAGATCCTCCCGTTCGAGTCCGGAGACCGCTTTTGCTTCTATAGTGACGGAATGGAGCTGCTGTTCAGCACAGAAGAGCTCGGGCGGGAGCATAGTTATCTTCTGGAGAAGTTTGCCGGGGCTGCTCTGCAGGACGATTGCACTTGGCTCAGCCTGAATATCAAGTGACGACCGGGGAGCACTGCTGATGTAAGACCAGGGAAGAGAAGGCAGAGAGTGCAGAGTGTCAGCGGGAACATCAGCAGAGCGGCGATTTCAGAATTGTTAAGGAGTGGGCCATGGAAGCTATTCATAAGGAAGTGATGCTTCACGGTCTGGAGCATCATCAGAAGATCATTGACGGAATTATTCGGGAGCTTGACCTCGAAGCCTATGCTTTTGATATCCGCCTGATTCTGATCGAAGCGGTGACCAATGCCTATTATCACGGGAACCTCAGCGATTGCAGCAAGCCGATTACCATCCGATATCTGCTTATGGATCAGCTGCTTAAGCTGCAGATTGAGGATTCGGGGGCCGGGGACGGCAAGGTGGTGTTCCCGGAGGCTGTCGGGTGTGATGAATTGCTGGAAGAAGGAGGCCGGGGCTTGTATCTGATCCGCTGCTTCTCGGACAGTGCTGAGATGATACATCATACGATGTACATCAGCAAGAGTATCTGTTCCTTATAGAGTCAAGAAGGGGAGAGTTCTGTGAAATTAAGTTTAAAAGTTAAAATGAGCATCCTGTTGTTTCTGATTATCAGCATCCCGCTGGGCATATCCGGCTATGTATCCTATCAGCTGGCATCCGGTGCCCTGCAGAAGACGATTGAAGAGGAATTAAGAGGGACCACGGCTTCTTCTGCGAAGGCGGTGGATGCTGAGCTTGAAGCGGTTGGCACGAATCTGGGGATCGCCAGCATGAACAGCGTATTGGCCGATTTTGCCGGGAATCCGTCTGTAGCCTCCCTCAAAAGCACAGCGCTTCAGTATATTTCCGGTGTGCAGAAAGACAACACCAAGCTGTTGGAATCGCTGATTATTGCAGATACAAACGGCAGGGTGCTGATGACCAGCAGCTCCGGGGAGCCGGGGGCTGATGTGAAGGACCGTCCCTACTTCCAGGAAGCGCTGCAGGGCAAGGACGCAGTCAGTGAGGTTATCCTGTCACGGGAGACGAATCAGTACATCGTAGCGATCGCCAGACCGCTGCGGGTGAAGGATCAGATTACCGGCGTGCTGATCGGAACGGCCTTATTTGAGAACATCGCTGCGCCGGTTACCGGGGTGAAGATTGGAGAGCATGGATACGGATATATGCTTGACCGTACCGGCCTCATCGTCTCGCATCCGGAGCAGGACAAGGTGCTGAAGGAGAAGCTGGACAGCGGCAGCAATGCTGAATTGAATGCGCTGGTCCAGCGGATGAAGGCGGGAGACACCGCGCATGGCTTCTACACCTATGAAGGCGTACATAAATATGTTTCTTTTCAGCCCGCAGGCCATTGGGTTGTAGCCACAACGGCAAATGTGCGGGATTACATGGCTCCGGCAGCCGAAATCCGTAACACTACGCTGATCCTCATCCTGGTCTGTATTGCCGTTGCTATGGTGGCAGCGTATTTCTTCACCACCCGGAATATTGTGAATCCGATCCGGAAGCTGGAGCGGGCGATGGGTCTGGCAGGTGACGGCGACCTGACCGTTCATACGTCCATTCAAACCGGGGATGAGCTCCAATTGCTGAGTGAATCGTTCAACACCATGATTGACAAGCAGGAGGCAATTATTGAGAAAGTGAGAGCGGGTTCCCTGTCCCTCACCTCCATGTCCGAGGAGATGGCGGCATCTTCAGAGGAGATCAGCGCCTCTATTCAGGAGATCAGCTCCAGTACCCAGGAGATTGCATCCGGCGCAGAGAACAACAACCAGTCGGTCATCAATGCTTCCCAGGTGCTCGTTCAGCTCTCCAGTCTGGTGCAGCTGGCGCAGAGCAAGGCGTCGGCTACCTCCGGCAATGCGGAGACTACCCATCAGGCGGCACAGGAAGGCAGAGCCAGAGTCATTCATACCGTAGAAGCAATGAATACCATTCACAGCAGCACCAAAGAGACCGAAGCATCATTGTATACGGTCAGCGGGTTGTCGGAGCAGGTATCCGCAATTACCGGTACCATCAACAAGATTGCCGAGCAGACGAATCTGCTGGCTCTGAATGCGGCAATTGAAGCCGCGAGAGCAGGAGAGAACGGGCGGGGCTTCAGTGTGGTGGCCGGTGAAGTCCGGAAGCTGTCGGATGAGACCCACACCAATGCCGGTGAGATTACGGATCTGGTCAACGAGATGATCTCGCGGATCACCGAGGCTGTAGATTCGATGAGAGGCGCGGCCGGAGCAGTAGAGAGCGGCGTGAGCATTGTGAATGAGACGGACCGAGCCTTCGTCCATATCATACAATCTGTTGAGATGATCACGGACAATGTGCAGGAGATTCTGGATATTACCAGAGATGAAGTAGCTACCTCAGACCAGATCATCAAGCTGATTGATTCCATGGGCACGATCTCGGAACTCGCGGCAGCAAACACAGAGAATGTATCCAGCGCTACAGAAGAGCAGGCAGCAACGGTCAATAATTTTGCGGCCTCCGCTCAGGAGATCAGTGCCATGGCTAATGAGCTGGAGATTCTTGTAGAGAAATTTAAAATCAGGGGTGAGTAGCTTGAGCGAGATGATCATTGAGATGCCGGAGCTGTTCTCGGTTGAGGAAGCCGGTCAGTTCAGGGAGACAGTACGGGGTTATATTCTTGGGGGACATTCAAGCTTCCTGCTTGATTTCGGGACCTGCCGTTTCATTGACAGTACCGGTCTTGGAGTGATTGTCAGCTCCTACAAGAAATGTGTAGAGGCTGGAGGCACCATCAGGCTGACGGGGCTCAATGACAATGTGCGGAAGATTTTTGAGCTGACCCGCCTGACCAATGTGTTTGAAATCATATAGACCTGTTAACTTGAACAAAGGCAGGGCCGCCCTTCGCAGGACGGTCCTGCCTTTGCCGTTGCTTCCGGTTGAATCACTTGATCCTGCAATGTGGCGCATGCTGCTAATCGGTAATATTGCGTGTGTAATACTCGATGATATCCTTACGGCGGATGATGCCGAGGAAGATTCCGCTGTCGTCCACTACCGGAACGAAGTTCTGGTCTGCTGCCAGGGTCAGCATATCCTCCATCTGCGCGTGGATCTCGACGCTCTCGTTATGCACATGACGCTGAATGGTGCCGACGGTCACCTCGTTCATATTCGCGAAGCTCAGACCGTCGGTGTTCTTCAGCTTCCATAGCAGATCGCCCTCCGACAAGGTCCCAACATATTTACCGGCATCGTCAATAATCGGAATGGCCGAATAATAATGATTCTCCAGCTGTTCCAGCGCTTCCCGCATGGAGATCGAGGAGGTGATGTACGCAACCTGATCCTTGGGCAGCAAAAATGAGGATATTTCCATAGGTTAGTCTCCTTTACAGTAGGATGAAATACATAACGTTATTACAATTAAAACATAGAACAGGATGTAAGCGCATTAAAAATCAGGTTACAACTTTGAGATGTTGCGGTTACGCTGCGGATATGAGGCCACAGAAAAAAGGATATGCCGTCCTTCCAGGGGAAGAACCGTCATATCCTAAGCGCTTTAAGGGAGTTAGCCGTTCTGGCCGTTGTCGTGGCTAAGCTGCCAGTGGATGCCGAATTTGTCCTTCAGGTTCCCGTAGGCCTTGCTCCAGAAGGTCTCCTGCAGCTCCATGTGCACAGTTCCGCCTTCCTTCAGCTTGTTGAACCAGTGACGAATCTTCTCTGCATCGGTATCCGTCACCGTTAGGCTGATATTATTCCCTTCCGTGTACGGCATACCGGGGAATACGTCAGAGAACATGACCGGGCTGCCGGCAATCATCAGATTGGCGTGCATGACGCGGTGTTTGGCTTCTTCCGGTACAGGATGGGACGGATCTGGCGGAGCCTCGCCGAAGGTCATGATATGCGGAGGTTCGGTCCCGAACACTTCAGCGTAATATTCTACAGCCTCTCGGGTATTGCCATTGAAATTCAGGTACACATTAATTGCCACAGCTGTCACTCCTCTTGTGTTAAATTAAGGCAAGGACGAATACGGTCCCATTGTAGCATGTGCCTGTGCATTTACAAATATTCGGGGCAGGCTGTGCCATCATCGCCCTGGAGAAGCCGGAGAATTCTTGTGGACTCTGTTTAGGATATGATCTACCCAAGCATAACAACGGTTCAGATCTTGTGCGGAGATGAGGTCTGAGCGGTGCTCGAACATGATTTTCGCTTCGCTGTTCTCCTCACGGATAATGCACAGATAGTCTTCGATCGGGGCCCAGCCCTCCCCAGGGCTTAACTCCGGCAGGACCGGGTAATGGCCGTGCTGGATGGTTTCGTTAATCTGAACATTCGACAGATGGATCAACGCCGCATATTTGGTGTATTTTCTCAGAAGGGCACGGGCATCGAAATTAGGGTCAAGCTTATCCTGCTGATACAATCGGCCGGTATCCAGACACAGCTTAATGTCGGGATATGTAATCAATAGCTGTTCCAGAAAATCATGCTGGTAGACGTAACTGTTCAGTCCGTCGAACTCCAGAATGGGCTGGAACCTGTACTCCCGGCCCTTCCGGCTAAGCCATTCAAATAGATATTTACTGTGCTGAATCAGTTCATTCAGAGAAAGGTCAACCTCATGGATATATTCCCTCCGGTCAGCAAATCGCCAAGTACTCCAGTCCACCCGTGAATCTAATATGACTGGCTTCGGATAATGAAATAATACGTAACCGGGTTGTAGCCTTACCATATAATCCAGCTCTTCCTGGATCTGCTGGAATGCTTCAGAACGCTCGTAATCATCCGGTGAGAGAAATAGGGCATCTCTTAGTCTGGCAGGATTGGCCCGGAGCGGATAATGGACTCCTGTGTGGAATCTGTGCTTTTGTGCTGCTTCAATCAGCGTCTGACAATCTTCATCGGAGGGGAAAGAACAAGCCTCAATTCCATAGAATTCGGCCTTGAAATCCTTGTGGAACTTGCCGTAATCAAATCCTCCATATTGGCCTATCATAAATTGCTGCATTCCGCTCACCCCGTATATATTGATTTTTATTAATGATAAATTATTCGCCAGAATACTGTGTTCATCTGCAACTATTAATGGGCGAAATTCCCTTAATTATGATATAATTAGAGAGTTATAGCAACCAGTCACACTAAAGGAGAATGGCCGTATGACAGCAATCAGACAGTTGTTGCCGGGTGAGGAGAAGCGGATCACTCCATTGATCCGAGAGGCGTTTGATATACATATTGCCGCCAATTATTCAGCGCAGGGTGTTATTGAATTCTACAGGTACATTGAGCTTGCCGCCATTGCAAGGCGGATGCTGGAGAATCACGAGATCTTCATTGCGCTTACCGGGCAAGAGATTACAGGAATCATAGAGCTGCGTAATCATCAGCATATCTCTCTGCTGTTCGTGAAGAATGCTTATAAGGGAACCGGAATCGGCAAGACCCTGCTGCGGTATGCGGTTGACCGGATGAGAGCGGGAGGGAGCACGCAGATCACGGTGAACTCTTCCCCGAATTCTACTGGCTTCTATGCCTCCCAGGGATTCGTATCGCTTGGTGAAGAGGAAGAAGAGCATGGGATACGTTCACTGAGCATGAAGCTGGATTTGAAGGGATAATGGGCTCTGTTGCCCCGCACTGATGCTCCATACGTCATGGAAATGGACGGTGGGGCATTTTTTTGTGTGCGGCCAGCAGGAATAAACTGGAGTGTTATCGAATATTAGCGACTATCAACAAAATTCGACTTTCAACTACATACATAAGCGGGGTTTTGCACAATGAAAACATGGAAAAAGACAGTATTCTTAATCGTTACCTTCGGACTTATCTTTCTGCTCCCGTTACTCGGCAGTCTGGCGAAATGGAAGGGGATGCCCTTGGGTTATGGGGATTTCCCGGCCCAGAAGGTCGAAGCTGACCCCGGGTTCAGCCTGCTGTATTTCTCGCTCGCCTGTGTCGTGGCCCTGATCATCACACTGGTCCTGGTATTCCCCGGATGGTTCGGCTTCAAGAAGACGGAGGAGGCACCCCGGAAGGCGGGGGCGGCCACCCCTTTCCCTGTCTGGTTCTGGTGGAGCCTGCCGGTGCTTGCGCTTAGCTGGTTCCTGATGTGGGCACGGGTGGAGCTCTTTATCTCGCTGGAGTCTTACACGTTTGTTCCCCTCTGGTGGTCCTTTATTCTGATTCTTGACGGGCTGGTCTACCGGAGAAATCATGGAGCCTCGATCATCTCGCGCAAGCCCCGGGTGATGCAGCTGCTGGCGGTGGTATCCTGCTTCAGCTGGTTTGCTTTTGAATACCTGAATTTCTTCGTCCTGGAGAATTGGTATTACCCTAATAATGAAGTGTTCTCTAACTTCGGCAATGTGTTCTGGTTCTCCTTATCCTATACCACTGTCCTTCCGGCCATCTTCGAATGGTATTTACTCCTCAAGACCTTCCGTCTGTTCCGCAACCGTTATAGCCATGGGCCTAAGCTGAACGTATCACGCATGTGGCTGATCATCTATTATATTCTCGGGCTGATTCTGGCCTTCGGCATGGGCTATTATCCGTACCTGCTGTTCTGGGTGCTGTGGGTTGCGCTGGTTCCGATGCTGTCCGCAGCGATGGCGCTTGCCGGTTACTGGACCCCCTTCACTCCGGTGAAGAACGGAGACTGGTCCAAGGTGATTCTGGTTGGGCTGGCTACGCTGTTCAACGGCTTCTTCTGGGAGTTCTGGAACTTTGGCAGTGAGTGGTTCCATGATGATGCCCCCACCAACCCGAATTATTGGAAATACTCTGTGCCTTATCTGGACAAGTTTCATATTTTCTCCGAGATGCCGGTTCTGGGGTATTTCGGTTATCTGTTCTTTGGACTGAATTGCTGGATTATCTGGCTGATTGCTGCCTATGTATTTAAATTCGATGCCGATATTGAGGTTACGGAAGAACAAGGCTAAAGGTGGAGTACAATGATTGCTAATGACCATTATCAGGTCCTGGAGACCATTTCAGATAATCCGATAAAAGCTGTATACCGCTGCACAGAGGCTTCTTCTGCAGAAACGGTCATTCTCAAGGTGTTGAAATCGGAATTTGCCGGAACCGAAGCGGTGATGCGCTTCAAGCAGGAATATAAGCTGCTTACTGAGCTTAGCACCACTACAGAAGGGGTTATCCGTCCCCTGAGGCTTGAAGAGCAGAACGGTCTGTATGTCATGGTCCTTGAGGATATATGCGGACGTTCGCTGAAGCGGATTCTGGCGGAGGAGCAGCCGGGGGAGGAGGATTTACTGAGACTGGCGGTCAAGGTTGTGGATATTCTCGGCTCCATCCATGAGCAGAACGTGATCCATAAGGATATCAAGCCGTCGAATATCATCTGGAACCGGGAGCGGGATATTGTCCAGGTGATTGATTTCGACCTTGCGGTGAAGTTGTCCAAGGAGAGACGGGATTTCCAGAACAGCGGCGTGCTGGAGGGCAGTCTGCTGTACATCTCACCGGAACAGACCGGCCGGATGAACCGGAATATTGATTACCGGAGTGACTACTATTCACTGGGTGTCGTCCTGTACGAGATGATGACCGGCCTTATGCCGTATCCATCGTCCGAGATGCTGGAGCAGATCTATTCCATTATTGCGAAGGAAGCCGTCTCTCCTTACCATGCAACCGGAGGCAGGGTTAGCAGGGGCTTGTCGGCAGTCATTATGAAGCTGATGGAGAAGTCGTCGGAGGACCGGTACCGCAGCGCTCACGGCATTAAGGCCGATCTGAAGAGATGCCTGGCCGGGCAGGCGGATTTCGTGATTGGAACGGAGGATCTCCTGAACACCTTCCGCATTCCGCAAAAAATAGTCGGCAGACAGCAGGAGCTGTCCACCCTGGAGGCGGCCTTCCGCAGCAGCGTTAACGGGAGTTCACAGGTTATGCTGGTCTCCGGTGATGCAGGTGCAGGCAAAACAGCACTGGTCCATGAGCTGCACCGGACGATCAGCCGGGATAAGGGGCTGTTCGCGGAAGGGAAGTTCGACCAGTACAATAAGAACATTCCGTACAGTGCGCTCATCCAGGCCTTCCGCAGACTGGTCAGCCAGCTGCTGGAGAGTCCGGATGAGGAGTACAGGAGTGAAGTCAGCCGTTCACTGACCCGGCTGCTTGGCGGCAACGGCGGTGTAATTACAGGATTAATCCCTGAGCTTGCCTCCTGGATGGGGACCCAGCCGGAGCCGGAGCCGCTGAGCCCGGCCGAGGAGACGAACCGGTTCTTCCTGACCTTTGCCAAGTTCGTGCAGGCCATGACGCAACCGGACCGGCCGCTGGTTCTCTTCCTGGATGATGTCCAGTGGGCGGATTATTCCAGCCTGCAGCTGGTGGAGAAGCTGGTGCTGGATAACCATCTGCAGCGGATGTTTGTGATCTGCTCCTTCCGGCAGAATGAGATCCATGAAGGTCATCCCTTGTTCGCCGCGATGGTTAAGATCGGCAAAAACCGTGAGGTTGGACGTATTCATCTTCAGCCGCTGCAAGAGACAGATGTACAAAGCCTTGTGGCAGACACGCTATACAGCAGCATGGAACGCGTTGAAGGAATTACCGGACGGTTATACAAGCGGTCCAAGGGGAATTCCTTTTTCCTGACGGAAATTCTGAAGGATCTTTACCGGCGGGGGATTATCTATTTCGACAAGCGGGACGGGGAATGGAGCTGGAGCCTGGAGCGGCTGGAGGCGCTGCCGGTCCATGACAGTGTGGTGGATTTCCTGGTCGGACAGCTGCAGCATCTGCCGGAGGAGGTCCGTCATATCCTGATGCTTAGCTCGGCGGCCGGCAGTGTATTCGACTACGGGATGCTGACGCTGATCGGCGAAGAAGCGCCGGAGGTGATTGCCGCTGCGATTACCCGGGCGGTCCAGGAAGAATATATCGTCCCTGCTGACCATAAGTATGCCATATTCTCCGCTACGCTGGCTGAATCCGGCCCCGAGGCTGCGCAGGTGGGCATCCGGCTGAAATTCGCCCATGACCGGATTCAGCAGGCTTTCTACCAGCTGCTCGATCCAGAACGGGGGAAGAGGCTTCATCTTAGTATCGGCCGGCTCCTGCTGCGGAATCTCACAGAGGAGGAGGTCGAGGACAAGCTGGTCGATATCGCAACCCATATCAATCAAGGGCTGGAGTTAATCACCGATAGCGCTGAGGCGCGTGAGATCGTCGCTCTGAATCTGCGGGCAGCACATAAGGCCAAAGCAGGATACGGGTATGATTCGGCCTTCTTACTGCTTGAAGCGGCAATGGAATTGCTCCCGGAGCAGATCTGGAGTACAGACCCGGGGCAGGCGGCGGAGATCTACAGGCTGTATGCGGAATGCAGCTATCTCACTCATCATATCGATCAGGGGGATCTGGCTTGCCGTCTGCTGCTGGAGCAGACTACGGAGCGGATGGCTATTGCGGAAATCTATGAGATGCAGACCAATCATTATATGTACCTTGGCATGATGCCCGAGTCGATTGCTTCGGGGAGACGGGGACTGAAGGCGCTTGGAATTAAGATTCCGGCCAAGGTTGGAATGCCCGCCGTCCTTAAGGAGCTGCTGGTCGTTAAGGCCGCGCTGCGGGCGAGAACGCCGGAGACGATTTTTGCACTGCCGGAGATGCAGGACCCGGAGATGAAACTGGTGATGCGGCTGCTGGTTAACTTTATACCGCCGGCGTTTATCTCGGGAGAGACCTCGCTGTTCGGGCTGGTGGTGCTGAAGAAGGTGGGGCTGACGCTGAAATACGGTAACTCGCCGGAGTCGGCGCTTGCTTTTATCGGCTATGCCATGCTGTTGTCCGGATTCGGCGATACCCGGGGGGCCTTCGCTTATGGACGTCTCGGGATCAGAATTAATGACAAATTCAATGATCTGCAGTGGAAAGGCGCGGCGCATGTCCTGTATACGCTGTTCAGCCACGCCTGGACCGAGCCTTGGGATACGTTGCAGGACTGGTTCGGCACCTCAATTGAAGCCAGTCTGCGGACAGGCGATCTGCTCTATCTGGCCCATTCCGCCTTCTATGTGAATCTCTGGAATCCGTCGATGGACATCCCGGCTTTGCTTCAGGAAAGTGCACGTACGATCTCTATGATTGAGAACACGAAGTACAGGGAGTCGCTTGCCACAGCGCAGCTGGCCCGCCAGTATTACCTCAGTCTTGCCGGAGAGCTGCCGGACCGCACCTCATTCAACAATGAAGCCTTTAGCGAAGAGGTCTATCTGCACGAATTGCAGGAAGCGAGGTATTACTCAGGGATTGCGATTTATTATATCTACAAAATGAAGCTGCTGTTTCTCTACGAGAAGCATGATGAAGCGCTGGAGTATATCGAGCGGGCCTATCCGATTATCGGGACGCTGGCCGGTTCGGCTTTTATGGAGGAATTCGCGCTCTACACCTTCTTGAATCTGGCTTATGCTTACAAGGATTTGGGTGTGAACGGCAAGCGGAAGGCCAGGTCCAAAATGCGCAAGGAGCTTGGGCGGGTACGCAAATGGGCCAGCAATGCACCGGGAACCTTCCGCCAGCATGAATATCTGATGAGGGCCGAATGGGCCCGGATCTCCGGGAACAGTACGCGCGCAGGCTATTATTATGATCTGGCCATTGAGGCCAGCGAGCAGGGAAGCTTCGTCCGCTATAAGGCACTCTGCAACGAGCTGGCGGCCCGGTACTATATGGACAAGGGCTTCAACGAGTTCGCCGCCTATCTGCTGAGACAATCCGAATACTATTATTCGGTCTGGGGCGCCAAGGAGAAGATCGCGTTCATCAAGGAGCGATACCCTGCTCTTGACCAGAAAATCAGCAACAAGGAGTTCATGCACGGCAGGACGGTGACCGATTATACTGAGAGCATTGATCTGAATTCCATCATTCTGGCTTCACAGGCCATCTCCAAAGAAATTGAGCTGAACCACCTGCTGGAAGCGCTGATGGAGATTGTGATCATGAATGCCGGAGCGCAGCGGGGCTGCATCCTGATGACCTCCAAGGCCAATCTTCTGGTCGAAGGGGAATATAAAGCGGACACGGACCGGATCTCTGTGGCCATTCATGAGTCGCATCAGCTGGACAATCTGCCTGCTGCGATCATCAGACAGGTGGAGGAGAGCCGGGAGAGCCTGATCTACAATGATGCCTATTCCGAGACTCCATTCGTGAATGATCCTTATATTGTGAGGCAGCAGCCGAAATCGATGGTCTGCATGCCGCTGATTAACCAGAATAAGACGATTGCCATCATCTATCTGGAGAATAATCTGGTCACCGGTGTATTCACTGAGGAACGGATGAAGATTATCAATCTGCTGTCCAGAGAGATGGTCTTCTCGCTTGAGAATGCCAGTCTGTATAATGAGCTTGAGCGCTCTGAGGAGAAATACCGCCAATTAGTCAACAACCTGCAGGACGGGGTGTTCGTGGTCCAGGATATGCGGTGTGTCTATGTTAATGAGGCGCTGGAGCAGATGCTGGGCTATGAACCGGGCGGGATGCTGGAGCAGCCCTTCGGGAATTTCATTACGCCGCCGGAGCGGGAGAAGGTGATGCATTATTATGCCAGACGAGTCGAGGGCAAGCAGGCACCGGAAGAGTATGAGACTAGGCTTTTGCATAAGGATAAGTCGCATGAAGTTATCGTCATTCACAAGGTTGTCCGGATTATGTATCAGGATAAGCCGGCGATTCAGGGAACGATCAAGGATATTACCGAGCGGAAGAAGGCGGAAGAGGAGCTGCGGCGCCATAAGGAGCATCTGGAGGAACTGGTAGCCGAGCGGACGAAGGAGCTGGAGTTCAACAACGGGGAGCTGAGCAAATATATCGGACTGATTGAAAAGATCTCGATCACCGATGAATTAACCGGGCTGTACAACCGCAGATACTTCAATAAGCTGTTCCTGGATGAGGTGGACAAGGCTGCTGCAGGCAAAAGGTATTTAACCTACCTGATGCTGGATATTGATTATTTCAAAAAATTCAATGATACCTACGGACATTATGAAGGCGATACGGTACTGCGCAGAATCGGCGGGGTACTGAAGGAGCTGGCTGAACAGGCGGATGGAACCGCGTTCCGGCTGGGTGGTGAAGAATTCGGGATTGTGGCCGCCGGACTTACCCCTCCAGAGTCCCGTGTGTTCGCTGAATTGATCAGACGAAGCATTGCGGAGCTGGGGATTCAGCATGACCAAAGTCCGGAATACGGAAGAATTACCGTCTCTATCGGCGTAGCCGCCGTACTTGTTGACGGTCTGCGCGAGGAGGATATCTACAAGCTGGGTGACGATGCACTGTATCAGTCAAAGGCGGAAGGGCGCAACTGTGTTACATTGTTCGAGCGATAAGATTCAAGCGATAAGAGATGTACATAAATAAATAGGATTAGGGAGCTGTTGAAGCAATGAATACCGAACAGGAATTAGAACACGAATCCGAACAGGAATCAGGACAAGCATCAGAAATGGACCAGCTGCGGAAGGCGCTTGAAGTATCTTTGCCCCTGGTGCAGCGGCTTTTCCCGCTGGATGTAATGTTTGCTTTGGCAGATCGGGAGAAGTTCATTTATTATCTGCAAGGGAAGGAATTGAAAGCCAAGATTGAACTGGGTTCTCCGGTACCGCCCAGCGGGGGGATCCGGGCTGCTCTGGAGAGCGGGGAAGAAGTCAGCGCTACGATTCCAAGAGAGATCTACGGAATTCCTTTTAAATCGTCATCCATGCCTATCCGGGACCGGAACGGGGTAGTGACAGGGGTGTTCACGATCGGAATCAGCCTCAGCAATCAGGTAACACTCAGCGATGCAGCGAATGCGCTGGCGGTGACCTCTGACGAGATCAGCTCGACATCGGTAGAGATTGCAGGCACGGCCTCGGATCTGGCGAATACTGTAGGGGATCTGAAGGAGCTGGGCCAGAAGGTGGTAGAGGATCTGCAGCAGACCGACGAGATTCTCGATTTCATCCGCAAGGTGGCGGAGAATTCCAACCTGCTGGGGCTCAATGCAGCGATTGAAGCAGCGCATGCCGCTGAGCATGGACGGGGCTTCGGCATCGTGGCCCAGGAGATCCGCAAAATGTCGGTATCCAGTGCTTCATCGGCGAAGGATATTGCCGGCATTCTGCAGATGATCAAGCAGAAGATTAACCAGATGGATGCCGTGCTTACGGATTGTCTGGCACAAAGCGAACGTCAGGCCGCAGCCACAGAGGAGATTACCGCCTCCATGCAGCAGCTCGCTGCTTCCGCCGTGGAGATTGAGAGTATCGCTCGTCTGATCTAGTCCGCACCGGTCTCTAGTGTCAAAGAGCTCCTCCCCTGCATATAGTATCTGGACGAATGCCCAGTGTTACTTAAGGCTACAATCCAGTCTGAGGAGGAACTAACCATGCTAGATCCAGTATTGCAGGCACCGGACCTGAAGCTTGCCGCCGATTCTAATCAGGTGCTTAATTATAAGCGGGATGCGAACAATTATATTACGCAGCTTTTTGGCGAACAGCTGCCGGCGATACGTAACGGGTTCTTCAATGCCCATATGAGCAAGGGCTTCATCGTCCAGCCGCACTGGCACACAAACGTGACGGAGATGATCTTCGTGATTAGCGGAGAGCTGATTGCTTCGGTATTCGATCCGTTCACCCAAAAGCTGATGACCTATCATCTGAAGGCCGGACAAATTGCTGTCTTCCCGAAGGGATGGTTTCACTGGATTCTGGCCGAGAGCGAACAAGCCCATTTCCTGGCGATCTTCGATGCGCCGACACCGGATATTGTGTATGGGTCAGACTTCCTGCGGGCCGTTCCCGCAGAGGTCATCCAGCGCGCCTATTGCATTAATGAAGAGGAATACGCCAAGGCCGTGGCCCCGCTGAAGGAATCGATTATTCTTGGACCGCCTCCGGGCTGCGCCGTAGCAGGGTCTGCCGGGGGAACCAACATGGACCCGTCCGCCAAAAGCATGCCCGCCTACGCTGCCCAGCAGCCGGCGGCGGCATTCTATCCTTATCAGATGTATCCGCGCCGTTAAGCGGCGGCTACGCTATACTAATGAACAGAAAAAGCAGGCCAGGGAGGAATTCCTTGGTCTGCTTTTCTATGGAATGCAGGGTGTGCGTGGTTTAGTTCGCTTCTTCCAGCTTGTGGTTAAGGTCCTTATATTGACTCAGCAGTGCGGACAGTGCCTGCTTAATTGCTGCTGCATCTGTGTCTTGTGCAGCTTCTGCCAGTGCAGCTTGTGCTTTGAATAAGCCATCGATGTACGCCGCATGTAAGGTTACCACATTGGCAAGCTTGCCGGATTCCAGAGAGTCAGGCACCGTTAGTGTGAGGCTTGCAGCTGCTGAGGCGGACGGAACTGCCTTAACACTGCCCCCAGTTGTCCCGTATTCCGGCACAGTGGCAAGCGGAAGCGTTTCTGCGTCCGTCAATGTTCCAGGCGTGGCTAATTGCACATCCATAATACCGGTTTTTTCTGTCCATGGAGCGGCAGACGTTGGCGTGGCGAGAACCACATTAAGCGCCTTCGTGCTTGTTAATGCATGGTAGCGGCTGAGCGTATCCCGCCAATCCTGGGAAGTTTCCGGGGCATAGCTGTTCACCAGCGCCAGAACCTGCGGTTCAAGCAAGGGGAGCAGCCTACTGCCATTTGTGGATGCAGCGGCTGTGCTTATGGTGGCAGTGGGTCCCTGTGCTGGGGGCGGCGCGATTCCCGTATCCGCGAAGACCGGGGTGGCGATACTGGACAGCAGCAGGGTGGATAGAGCCATTCTTTTCACGATTAGACGATTCATGTACGAACACTCCTTCATGTGGTTTGTCTTACAGCTCTCACTATAGCGGGCTTCTGTGGCAGGAGAGGGTCAGCAATGTGGAAAAACAATGGCAGCGCCCAATCCCGCTCACCCGCTTGCTATAATGGTGAAGAGACAAATCACGGAGGTTACCTGGATGAACAATCAAACGGTCATTGCCGTTGTGGACGATGACGAGAATATACGCAATCTGGTGGAAGCTTATTTACATAAGGAGAATTACCGGACGATTGGACTTGGAAGTGCCGAGGAGGCATGGGATTTATGGAGGAATGATCCTCCCGGCATGTGGGTGCTCGATATTATGCTTCCGGGAATGGACGGCTATGAGCTATGCAGGCGTATCCGTGATGAGGCGGAGGTGCCGATTATTATGATCTCTGCCAAGGATAATGAAGTGGATAAAATCCTGGGTCTGGAGCTGGGCAGCGACGATTATCTGGTCAAGCCCTTCAGTCCCCGTGAGCTGGTAGCCCGGATTAACCGCCAGCTGAAACGGTGGGATCGTCTTCACGAATCCAAGTCTGCGGCTGTTCTGCCTGCTGTGCATACAGGGATAGAGCTGGGCAGTCTGCTGCTGCATCCTGAGGAGAGAAGATCCTTCTGGCGGGGAGATGAAGTGGAGCTGACCAGCAAGGAATTCCTGATGCTGATGGTCTTTGCGGGAAGTCCGAACCGGGCCTTTACGCGCGAAGAGCTGCTGGGCCATGTCTGGGGGGAGGATTATTTCGGCAGCGACCGCGCTGTCGACCACCTGATCAAGCGCATCCGCAAAAAAATGGACGGCCTGCCGCTGGAATCGGTCTGGGGTCACGGCTACCGTATGAGAGAGGTGCAGGAATGAAGAGGATGGTGGAAAGGCTAAGCCTGCGGATGAAAAAGCTGAAGCTGGTGCATCAGATCAATGTTGCTTTTGGGCTGTCTCTGCTGCTGGTCCTGTCTATCACGGGAGTGATGATCCATTATGTGCTGATGGACCATTTCATTGGTAAGGAGCAAGAGGGATTAAGGACACTTGGCGCTTCCCTGACCGCGAGTCTGCAGCGGGCTCCATTCACAGAAGGAGGGGCATTCACATTGGGAAAAAGCGAGCCGCTTACAGCTCCATATCCTACGCTCTACAGCGGAGTACAGGCCATCGTGAGCGACCAGCAGGGGAATGTGGTCTCGGGATATCTCCCGGCCCAGCCCGTACAGGCCGGAGTAACGGTGGATGTCACAGCTATGGAGCAGGGGAGCCTGCAGAGCTTATGGGATGGCAATGATCCGCGTTATCTGGTGCAGGTCAACACACTTCCCGAAGGTAAGCTCACCTTGCTGACTCCTGTCAGCAGAATCAAGGCCATCGAGCAGTCGCTCTTGAAACGGCTGATTCTTGTCTTTGCTGCGGGAGCGGCAGTAATGCTTCTGTTCAGCCTGTTCATTACGCGGAAGCTGATTGATCCGCTGATCAGCCTGCGTCAGGAGCTGGGGAAAGTGAAAAACCGCCGGTTTGCCGAGGTGAATCTGATCCGGGCGGGCGGTGAAATCGGTTCTGTCGCCAGGGCAGTATACGAGATGGCCGCTGAACTGCACCGGTTCAACCGGGTGCAGAAGCAGTTTTTCCAGAATGCCTCGCATGAGCTGAAGTCTCCGTTGATGTCGATAGCCGGTTATGCAGAGGGCATTAGGGACGGGATATTTGAAGGAGAGGGCGTCCGTAAAGGACTGGATATTATTCTGAGTGAAAGCGGGCGCTTACGTGATCTGGTCAGCGAAATGACTCTTCTGGCGAAGCTGGACAGTGAAGAGGATATTTACCAGGCAGAGGATACGGATCTGGAGGAACTGCTGAGCGAGGCGGTGGAGCGGGTCAACCCGCTATTGGCGGCAAGGAAGCTGTCGCTGCATCCGGTAGTTTCCGGGGACCATGGGGAGAGGGTCAGAGCGGACCGGGATAAGCTGCTGCAAGCTCTGCTGAACGTATTATCCAATGCGGCCCGTTATGCCGAGAAGCGTATTGATGTACAGGTGCATACAAGTAAGGGAAGGATTACATTAACGGTTGCTGACGATGGTCCGGGCATTGCGCAGGAGCTGCTGCCCAGCCTGTTTCACAGGTTCGTCAAAGGAAAAAATGGCGAATCCGGGCTGGGACTCGCCATCGCACGTGCTATTGTGGAACGCTGCGGCGGAGACCTGAGTGCCCGGAACCGCCCGGAGGGCGGCGCAGTCTTCACCTTTGAGTTCCCGCCATCTGCGGGCAGCGTTTAATACTCGTTGAACATTGCGGCAATTTCATCGTAGCCGGTGGTTTGCGTCAGGGCGAGGGAGAGCAGGATTCTGGCTTTTTGCGGGACCAGGCTGTTGCAGGGAATAGAGTTGGCGGACAAGTCAATGTACGAGTCCTTCAGTGTAATTCCGCTGGAAATCCGCGAGCAGCGGACTACAGGGATGTTATTGTTCTTCAGCTCCCCCACCTTGTCAATCCAAGGCTTGCTGTAGATCCCTCCGCCTGCTCCGGCAATGACAATCCCCTTGGACACCGTAGCCAGATAATCCAGAATCCCGGGATTGGCATCCACATGGAAATAAGCTACGGACACTTCCGGCAGCTCCTGAATAACAGATACATCGAACTGGGTTGCGGTGGTATGCCGCTTCAGGGTGCGCGTATAGAAGAAGGCATGGCTGTCACGCATATATCCGAGGCACCCGAAATCGCGCTCATCGAAGGCGTTGGCCTTGAAGGTGTTCACCTTTTGCACATCCCGCCCGCTATAGATGCCCTCAGCGAAGACAACCATCACGCCTTGGCCGGAGGCCTCGGGATTTGCCGCCAGTGCTACGGATTGATACAGATTAAGGGGACCATCGGCGCTGATTGCGGTAGCCGGGCGCATTGATCCGGTAATGATTACCGGCTTGTCAGTCTTGATCACCAGGTTCAGGAAGTAGGACGTCTCATCGAGGGTGTCGGTGCCGTGTGTAATGACGAATCCGTGCACATCCTCCCGGAGGGAGAGCGTGTTAATGTATGTTGCCAGGGTAAGCCAGTGCTGGCTTGTAATATCGGCGCTGCACAGATTGCTTACCTGTACCCCGGCGCAGTTCGCCAGCCGTTCCAGGTGCGGCACACTATCCAGCAGATCTTGCACGGGCAGAGCGCCAGGCTCGTAATTCAAGGTTTTATGGGCTTCGCCGCTGCCGGCAATCGTACCGCCGGTGGCGAGGATGACTACATTTTTGAGGCCGGGATTATAGTAAGGGGAAGCGGCGAAATTCACTTCGGGAATAGTATTCATCATAGGTCGTTTCCTTTCAGGTTGAGCCAGAATTCAGTCATTCGCATGACATTGAGAGTATTATAACATTCATTCCTCTATGGGTGACATAGTAAGGTATAATAAGTGTGAAAATATAAATGGGAGGAGATAAGCATGCTGAAGCTAGATAGCCGGGATTACGCCCTTGCCTGGCCGCTGTTAAAGGAAGTCAAGATCAACACGCTGTTCGCTGAAGGAGTTCTGAGCGGGCAGACGACAGGCAGTGTGTATGTGGATTCTGTACATAACCCCCGTAGCTTCTATGTAGCTCATGAATACGGGATGTCGCTGGTCTATGGGGATTCGGGCAATGAGGAGTTTAACCGGAGCTTATCGGACTATATTACGAACAAGGCGGGGCACCGGCATTCAGCCGAATGGCTGCAGGCTGATCCGGCAGGGGGCTGGGACCCGCTGATTGAAGCTATGCTTCCTAAGCATAATGCACGGCTTGACGCGGACGATACACGCAGAATGTACATACAGACCCGGGTGAATTTTACGTTCGATCCGGAGGTCTATTACCGCGCGAAGGCGCAATGGTACCGGCAGGATGCTGAGATTGTCCAGATGGACGGCGAAGGATTCGGCGAGCAGACGGGTGCGGTGATTCCCCGGTATTTCTGGCGTGACGCGGAGCACTTCCTGACTTCAGGCCGAGGATACACTTTATTGTGGGAGGGAGAGCAGGCCTCCAGCGCCTTCTCGGCTTACCGGACAACGGATCAGCTGGAGATTGGAATCGAATCGGCACCGGGTCACCGGGGAAAGTATTTCGCCTTCTCAGTGTGCTGTAAGCTAATCGATTACTGTCTGGAGCAGGGTTTGGAGCCTGTCTGGGGCTGCCGCCAAGAGAATGTGGGCTCGTACAGACTGGCGCAGAAGCTGGGCTTCAAGCCGCTATTGAACATCCCCTACTACCGTTTGTCCGAGCTTCCCGCTTAACAAAGAGCAGCAAATCTCCGCATAGATGGGGGATTGCTGCTCATTTGCGTTACATGGGCGGTACAATAGGTGGATTTTCTACACTTGCTGATGAATGATTGGCGAAGGGAAGGCGGGGGCACTTGCGAATTGTGTGGCGTGCGCAATATCGGCTCAACTTCCGTTAGCCTAGCTTCTCAGCCACTCAACGCCCTAGCGCTCCATGCCCCGCCAACTCACACCACTGCAACCTAGCGCCCCTGCCAGCACATGCCCCAGCACTCAGCCGTCATATCCGGCGGGCATCCACAAAGCAGTGCAGGTGCAGCGGTGACAACACCTTCAGCCCTTCCCCCAGCTCGAAGCCCCTGCCTTCGGCCAGCTGGCGGCCTTGCTCGCGGAAATAGATCCGGTACATGGCCAGCTGCTCTTCATTGAACTGGCTGCGGTGCAGGGCCATGGCCGCGAACTTCTGCTCGAAGTGGGCGGTAATGTCTATCACCATGTTCGGCTCAGAGGTGAAGTAGAACCCAATCGCTTGTGGCTGCCAGGGGCGGGTGCTTGTCCCCCGCGGATAAAGGGGGAGACCGGATGACAGAAGCGCCTGGGCGGCGGCTCTGCCTGTGACGATATGATCATAATGCGCCTCATAGCTCAGCCATGGATCAGGGCAGAAGACCACATCCGGACGCACGGTACGGATGACCTCAGCAATCTCTCCCGCCAGCGCCGGAATATGCTCCAGTGTACCGTCGCCATGGTCCAGTTGGTGGAACACGGCGGCCCCCAGCGATCTTCCGGCCGCTTCGAGTTCGCTTGCGCGGATGGCGGCGATCTCGGCGGAAGAGACCTGCTCGTCCACAGCGCCCAAATCCCCGTTCGTGATCGTCAGATAGTGAATCTCGCAGCCCCGTTCCGCGAATGAGGCAATGGTTCCGCCGATGCCTACTTCATTGTCGTCCGGGTGCGGCTGTATACATAATGCCGTCCGGCATCCGCTAAGATCCGGAGGGGACATCAGCGCTGCTAGTGTGGATATATCCATAATCCAAATACCTCCCTATTAATCTGTGATGAGGGTACA
This sequence comes from Paenibacillus silagei, assembly GCF_017874735.1. Lineage (GTDB taxonomy): Bacteria > Bacillota > Bacilli > Paenibacillales > Paenibacillaceae > Paenibacillus_AQ > Paenibacillus_AQ silagei. Next base: position 196,253 of record NZ_JAGGLV010000002.1, on the reverse strand, counting down.
GTTAGCCCCTCTGTAGGTTGGGTGAAGAGAAATCACTCAACCGGGCCTGCTCCTTACGGACCGGAGAGCCGTTATTTACAAGAAAATAGCCTATTGGGTTGCCTTGCGGACTGAGGCGGTCTTATTCGCTCCATAATCAATGTTACGGCGCAGAAAATCCGGCAATAAAGGCCGTAGGGTCCGTAACTTGCTCCAATCGTGGCTTTTGCCAGAAGTAAGTGCAACTGAGTCTGTTACGCCTGCCGCCCCCCTGACCATGAACGATTCAATCAGGGAAAAACAAAAGGAAGCGGGAGCCGGAAGGGCAAGTTAGAGAACATGAGTATGGGACCCCACTACAGGGACCGGCTATGATTCAGATCGCTCAGGATCTGCACCCGTTGCTTCTCCGTTATATTATAGAAGAGAATCGGCAGAATAGCGGCCAGGAAGCACAGTGCAGGCAGCAGAAACATCACGAAGCTAAGGCCGTGCTGGAGCTGCGGAGTCGCCGGCTGATTCTCCACATAGCTGAGCAGGCCGAGACTGGCTCCGATAATCATTCGCGATACCGCTCCGCTGAACTTGGTAATGAAAGTGTTCGTTGAGAACACAATGCCCTCGCCCCGGAAGCCCAGCTTCCATTCCGAATAATCTATCGTATCGAGCAGCATCGAGGTACTGACAATCGTCGTCATGCCCGAGAAAAAGAAGCTGACCCCAAAGAACACCAGGGTGTTCAATACGTTATGGTCACCCAGCAGATAAGGCAGGATGCAGGCTACGCTCCCAAGAATGCAGGAGATAATGAATACCTTCTTCTTGGCAAAGCGGCGCAGCAGCGGCGGCGTAGCGATCATCCCCAGCAGCATACCGGCCACCAGACTGATCCCGACCTGCGTGGCATACCCCGCGTCCCCCCAGACATAGACCACATAATAGAGCTGAATGCTCTGCCGGATGCCGTTCACCAGGTTGATAATCAAGAGAGAGGCGAGCAGGGTGAGCAGCGGCTTGTTTTTGTACACCGTTTGCAGGTTCTGGCGAAATGAGATCTTCTCAGCGGAAGGGACGACCCGTTCCTTGGTGAGCATCCCGGTCAGGAAGATCGATAACGCCGCAATGACCCCGATAATGATTGCCGAGTACAGATAAGCCTGCGTATTCCGTTCTCCGCCGAAGGCGAGCAGAAGCTGGATACCGCCGATGGTGATAACGACTGCGCCGAGCGTTCCGCCGATTTTGCCCAGTGTGACGAATAAGGTGCGTTCCCCCGGATCGGTGGAGACTACGGACGACAAGGCCCAGAGCGGCGTGTCACAGACCGTGTACAGCATTCCCCATAGCAGATACGAGAAGGTTGCGATTACAAGGGTCAGGGTCCGCGAACCGCCGAAGTCCCAGAAGCAGAGGACGGTCGCCAACGCGATCAGACAAGGGGCGAACAGCAGGTAAGGCCTGAATTTTCCCCATCTGGAGCGTGTTTTGTCGGTAATCATGCCCATCAGCGGATCAAGACAAGCATCGATAATACTTGCTGCGACTAGAATGACGCTGGCGGTGGTTGCCGGAATTCCCAGCAGATCCGTATAGAAGAACAGGATGTACATCGACATGAAGCTGTAGAGCATATTCTGGCCCAGCAGACCGCCTGAGAACACCAGTTTTTCGGCCACAGGTACTTTTGCTGACATGACAAGCCTCTTTTCGCGGGGGATAAAATGGGATTGAATCGTTTGCTAATTATGTCTATTTATAACTTATTTCTATGTTCTGTCAAGCGGATTCTGCATCAAACTACGGAATAGTAAACATTTCGATTTGTAAAGGGGAAATTTACACTGAGATTAACGAAAAAAATATGAAAAACACAAATTAGAATATAATTTTTTTGATATAAAATGTCGAAATATAGCTAATGATGTCCCGCCGGCTGATAGGGGAGTGTAAGATTAACGCCGACAAGAAGGACGCTAAGATGTTAACCACAGGGGGAAGCCACATGAAATGGTTCGGGAATTTGAAAACAGCTACAAAGATCGTCTCCGCTTTTTTGATCGTCTCTTTAATCCTGGCAGGACTTGGAGTCTATTCGGTCTTATCCCTGCGCACCAGCAATCAGAATATGAAGGAAATGTACAGCAATAACCTGATCTCGGTCAGAGATCTGTCTGCCGCCGAGATCAGCTATCAGCTAAACCGGGTCTATACACGGGATATGAGCAATACAACAGATACAGATAAAATTACCGATTATAAGCAAAAGATTGCCTCAGGCCGTCAGGAAATTGACCAGAAGCTGGATAACTACCGTCCGCTGGCGACCACTGCCCGTGAAAAGGAACTGCTGGCCTCGTTTGACCAGGAGTATGCAAGCTATGAGAAGCTGTTCGATCAGGCGCTGGTTCTAGCGGAGCAAGATGATGCGGCTGCTTTTAATACATTTCTGACTACACAGTTGACCGTCCAGGGGCAGAATGTGCTGAACAATCTGGATGGTCTGATCAAAGTGAATGTTGAGCTGGCAGATGAGGCGAACAACCATTCACAATCCGCTTATTCCTCGGCGTTCATCCTTACAATCTCGGTAGTCATTGCGGCGGTCATCCTCAGTATTATGATCGGCTACCTGATCGCAAGATCGATCTCCAGACCCCTGATGCAGATGCTGCATGTAGCTACAGAAGTGGCTAATGGAAATCTGACGCAGCAAGCGGATATATCTACTAAGGATGAAGTCGGACAGCTTGCCACAGCCCTGAATCGGATGGTTCATAACCTGAAGGAATTAATCAACGGGATTGTGCTGAACTCTCAGAGCGTTGCGGCCTCTTCCGAACAGATCTCAGCGAGCACCCAGGAGATTGCCAGCACCAGCACGAACCAGTCGGCGGCAGCGACCAATATTACCGAGCTGTTCAAGGAGCTGTCGCTGGCGATTGATTCGGTGGCCTCCAGTGCTGAGGAAGCGGCAGAGCTCTCCAATGATACGGTACGAACCGCCCGGGAAGGCGGATATGTAGTGGAGACTTCGCTGCAGGGGATGCAGACCGTCAATCAACAGATGAAGCAGCTTGAAGACGACTCCAGCAAAATCGGGGATATCATCGAAGTGATCGACGATATCGCCGAGCAGACCAATCTCCTGGCCCTGAACGCAGCGATTGAAGCGGCGCGTGCCGGAGAACAGGGGCGCGGCTTCGCCGTAGTGGCGGACGAGGTCCGCAAGCTGGCTGAACGCAGCAGCGATGCTACGAAGGAGATTACGAAGATTATCAAGGTCATGCAGGAGAATACGAAGCAGAGCGTGAGGGCAGTAGCTGAGAGTGTAGAGCAGTCTTCGATGACCAGCCAGGCCTTCGAGCAAATCATTAAGATGGTCAACACCTCCTCACTCAAGGTCAACGAGATTGCTGCCGCCTGTGAAGAGGAGTCCGCCCAGGCTGCTGAAGTGATGGACTCGGTTCAGTCCATTGCGGCCTCCAGCGAGGAATCGGCAGCGGCTTCTGAAGAGACAGCGACAACCTGCCAGGCTTTGGCCCTGCTGTCTGAAGAACTGGCCCAATCGGCAGCCGCATTCAAAACCCATTAATTCAACAGACGGAAGGTGAAGCCATGTCGTCCTTACAGAAGGAACAATATATCGAGCTTGCGGTAGGAGCCGAGACCTGTGCCATCCGGATTGAAGAGATTCATGAGATTATCAAAATGCTCAGCATTACAGATATCCCCTTCAGCCGGAATGAAGTCAAAGGTGTAGTCAATCTGCGCGGCAAGGTGGTCTGTGTCATGAGCCTGCGCAATCTGCTGGGAATGGCGGATGAGCCTTATACCCGGAGCACAAGAATTATTGTGGTTAACTACCGCGAGGAATTCGTCGGACTGATTGTAGATAAGGTGAACAAGGTGACTACGTACGCCGAGATTCATCCGCCGGCAGGCGGACATAACCGCAGCCGCGATGCGGTGTTCCACGGAGTGGGGCAGCGGGATGACCAGCTGATCGGTATTTTGAAGCTCGAAGAAATATTGGGCGGGTAAAAAGGGGAACAAGCAATGATGATGGAACTGTCGGCTTACCGCGATATATTCATAGAAGAGCTGAACGAGCAATTAGAGCGGATCGACCAGTCCCTGCTTGCGCTGGAGCATGCTCCAACCGCTGAGCTGATTCAGACGATCTTCCGCGCAGCCCATACGATCAAGGGCTCTGCCTCCACGATGGGCTTCCGCGAGATGAGCGATCTCACGCATGAGGTGGAGTATGCGCTGGAGTGGGTGCGGGAGAAGAAGCCGGAGATTACCGGTAATCTGATTGATACGCTCTTCCGGGCGCTGGATGCGATGAAGCTGCTGCGCACTCAGTATGTTAGCGGGGAGGGATTTACAGACTGCTCAGCTGTGGTTGCGGAGATCAAGGCGCTGATTAATAAGCCGGCTGAACTTCAGCCGGTACTGCTTCCGGTCTTAAATGCAGCGGAGCTGCTTCAGGCGGAAGAGGCCGTGGCAGCGGGCTACTCGCTGCTGGCTCTGGTAGTCACCTTGAGAGAGGACTGCCAGATGAAGGCGGCCCGGCATTATATCCTCTTGCAGCGTATCGAAGAGGTCTGCGGGCCGGTGATTGCTGCTGCCCTGGCGCCCCCGGCGGCGCCGGGAGCCGATGAAGACGCCCGCTACAGCCAATTTGCTGTAATTGCTGCTTCCCCGCGCGAGCTCCGGCAGGTGTCCGAGCAGCTGGCAGGGGAGACCGATGTCGAGAGCATTGTCATTACACCATTCGTGCCCGCACCTGCTGCCGGGACTGACGTCCAGACCACGGCCGGACCGGTGCCTGCAGAACCTTCGTCCTCTACTCCTGGCAAGGGGAAATCCCATGAGGTACAGTCAACCGTCAGGGTGAGTGTGGAGCGGCTGGACCATCTGATGAATCTGGTGGGGGAGCTGCTGATTGAGCAGACCTCTCTGGCCGATCTGAGCGCTAATGGACAACGTACGGATCCCGCCAAGGTTCTACCTGATATCGGCTCGATATCGGATCATATGGGCGGAATTATCAAAGAGCTTCAGGAAGGGGTCATGAAGACCCGGATGCTGCCGATGGATCAGCTGTTTAACCGTTTCCCGCGGCTGGTGAGGGATTTGGCCCAGAAGCTGGGTAAGGATATTGAGCTGCAGATTCAGGGAGGCGAGACCGAGCTGGACCGGATGATCATTGAAGAGCTGAGTGATCCGCTAATCCACTTGATCCGTAACAGCGCCGATCATGGAATCGAGAGTCCAGAGGTGCGCGTGCAGCAGGGCAAGGCTCCGAAGGGCAGAATTACGCTTACTTCTTTTCATGAGGAGAATCAGGTCGTGATTCGTCTGGAGGATGACGGACAGGGCATCGATGCCGCCCGGATTACAGCCTCTGCGCTCAGCAAAGGGATCATAACAGAAGAACAGGCAGGGTATTTAACTGCACAGGAAGCCGTTAGTCTCATCTTCGAGCCAGGCTTCTCCACAGCCTCTGAGGTCAGTGAAGTGTCTGGGCGGGGCGTGGGGATGGATATTGTCCGCAGTCAGATTGGACGTCTCAACGGAATCATAGATATTCAGACCGAGCCGGGGGCAGGGACTCTTTTTACAATCCGTCTGCCGCTTACGCTGGCTATTATCAAGGGGCTGCTGGTCAAGGTGTCCGGGCGTGTTCTGATTTTACCGATGTATAATGTGGCTGAGATTGTGCGGATCTCCCCCGAAGAGATACAGGTCGTTCAAGGGGAGCAGGCGATTATCAACCACGGGCGGATTGTTCCGCTCTCCTGGCTCAGAGACAAGCTGCATTATCCGCGCACAGAGCGCCGTTCCAAGACGATTCCGCTCGTGATTGTAAGATCTGTTGACCGGATCGCTGCGTTCGCAGTCGATGAGATCATCGGCAACCAGGAGGTGGTCATCAAGTCCCTGGGCGCGTATCTGGGGACGATGAATCATCTGTCCGGGGCAACGATCCTGGGCAACGGCCGGGTCGCTCTGATTCTGGATGCCTCTTATCTCGTTAGCCATTGATTACTTTCCATTATCACAGTCTGGTATAGAACCGGCAGCAATGGTGAAAAATATGGAAAGAAACACCGGAAAGGGGTGAAGAGTTGGATATTACAATGGCTTCAGATGAAGTTATCAGTAGGATCAAGCAGCTTCAGTCTGGTGGGGGCAAGATGAACAAGAAGCAGATCAAGCAGCAGGAGCCCGAGCTGATGAGAAGTGCGCTGTATTATTTTCCAAGCTGGGAACACGCCGTGAAGAATGCGGAACTGCTCTAAGGAATAGCAACGCCTAATAACCGGAAAAGCCGCAGAAGCCTGCGACTCTTCCGGTTATTTGTTATTGTGGTGCCACGGTCAGGAGGTCTGTTCTTCGGTTCTCAGAGGCTTCGGGTGGTTGAACTGCAGCTCAAGAGCCTGCTGGTTCAGATGCAGCTCGTCCATATAGGCCTTGATCTTAAGCTGGAGCGCATGCAGCATTTCAGTATGCATATCATCTATACGGTCCTCGTTACAGAACGCTGAACAGGCCAGATAGCCATCTGTATAGGATTTGGTGTCATCCACTACCGTATTTAATTTTTCTTTGTAGATCCGTTTAACCGGTCCGCTCTCCGGCTTGATCTCATAATAGCGGTTCGTTTCCACCAGCAGACGCCAATGGCTAACCTCAAGACCATATTCATCCTTTTCCAGCTGCACGGTCACTTTGAAGATCTTGATAGGACTGTTCATGTTGTTGTTCCATTCTCATTGTAGGATTCAGAGATTATAGCATGTACAGACCGCAATGCCCACTGGAAGATTATATAGATATCGTATAATTTGGCATCATAGCATAAAATTAAACCATTATTGTCCTGAAGCGGCAATACGTTAGCCTACTATAAAGGAGATCTGAAATGAAAAACACTGCTGTACAAAGACATCCGCTCGTTTACTCGCTGGTATGGGGAGTAGTCCTGACTCTAATGGTATCCATAGCCGCTGCTGTCGCTACCATTCAGGAGTTCGGCGATATGGGGATACGCAATGCCCAGGCCTGCGCCTTCCTGGTTATGGGCATTATTGTAACCATTTATATGAAAAGAAAGGATTCTTCGCTCGTCAGCTTCGGCTTCCGCAAGCTGGAGGCTGGTCCGTCCCGGGCGGTGCTGTTCTACATCCCGCTGCTCATTATTGCGGTGGCCCAGCCGCTGATGAATGGAATCAACGTTGAACTGGGAGCGCCTGAAATAATCAGCATCGTCATTATGACCCTGCTGGTGGGCTATACTGAGGAAGCCATTTTTAGAGGGGTGATCTGGAATCTTCTGAAATCCAAAGGTCCGGTCTTTTATATTGTGTTCTCCTCCATCTTCTTCGGGGTTCTGCATATGGCCAATGCCTTTGGCGGAAATGATATTTTACATACGATTCTCCAGGTTATCAATGCGCTGCTGCTGGGCTGTGTGCTCGCCTTGCTGATGGAGACAGGCCGGAATATTGTTCCGCTGATCGCGTTCCATTTTATCTACGATGCACTGGCCATGGTCAGCAATGAGAATCTGGAGCATGAGGTACTCATCGTCTCCATTCTTAATATTCTGTATCTGCTCTATGGAATTTATCTGCTCGTGGTATTCAGCCGCAAGCACAGAAATCATAGTCTCACCCTGTAGACACACCGGCCAGTCCGGGGAAGGAATTCCTCAGGCTGGCCATTCATTTTCATATGAAATGATAGCGCATACATGAAAATGATCAGCTAACGGGAGCAAATAATCCGTAAACGGAGCAATGTTTAGAGATGGGCATTTTATTTGCAATCCTACTGGAATATCGAAGATTCTGCGGGGATATGCAGGTTTTTGAAAGTTTAAATTTAAGCGTTTCTCAGGTATAATGTAGACATCACCACAGGAACCACAGCATCAAGAGCACCAAGCATTACAGGTGGTACCGCAGGTGATGGTCTCATTCCTAAATTTAGCAATGAATGAAGGAAAGGAGAGAGCCCCGATGTACTAGCGTTAGCGAAGCATGCCGGAATCGGCTGCTGATTAAGAAGGTGGATGATAACATCTTCTGGCAGATCGTGGGTATGCGGGAACCCAAGAAGCAAATCTTTAATTGGAAGAAGAACGAAGCTTATCATTCAAGCAGGAGCAGTCTCTTGCGGAAGAAAGAGCGTGATTCCAATGAAAAAGGTTAGCGAAGCGTACAACTGCGATTCCTCACAGTAGGGAAAACGTCCGTGAAAACGTTTTTCGTGAAATCGTGTACGCGGGAATCCACCCCATATGCAGGACATGGAGCAACACTCCGGACAGGAGCGAACGGGCAACACGGAAGCATGAAGTGAACATGAAATTGAGAACAATCACCATGTCAGGGATATGGCTTTTGTTACTTGGAGGAAATGATTGAATTGAATAGCGTAATCAACACATGAATCCCCGGGCCTTAAGCAATCAGGCAGCGGGGATTTGTGCGTCTGTACATAATGAACGGCAAAGCAAAGCCGTTTCCACTCTTTTTCAATTTGTTGTGTCCGCTGCTATGGTATGCTGCCGGTAAGCTAAGGAGCCAGCTTAAATAGATCCCAGTAAAGGCACGATATAGTCACGGAACACATCCGGCGGAGGATTATTCTTCCCGCGCTTGTTATCCTGGGTCAGCACAGTGACAAGCTGAAGCTCCGGCACTACATATATGAATTGTCCGGCATACCCGCGGGCGTAATAGTAGTCCACCAGACTGGATTCTCCGGTTGCTGAGCTGCAGGACAGGGCATCTGTCCACCAATGCCAGCCGTATCCGCCGTGGCGGGGAGGCTCCGTGTGCATGACTGGCTGTACCGAATGTACAGCCCAACTGCCGGAGATAATCTGCGAATCCTTCCATATCCCCTGCTGCAAATAGAGCTGTCCGAAGTTCAGCAGGTCTACAGGCCGCAGCTTCAGACCGAAGCCGCCGGTATGAATGCCCTGGGGGTCCGATTCCCAGTCATAGTCCCGGATGCCGAGCGGTCCGAAGAGAACCTGTTCGGCATAGCTGGCTGTGCTCTGTCCTGTGGCTTGTACCAGAATCGAAGACAGTAACTGCGAGATTCCCGAATTGTATTCCATCCGGGTGCCCGGCTCATCTGCGAGCGGCTGCTCCAGCACATAATTCACCCAATGGGGGGAACGGGTCATCTTCGGGAAGGAATTGGCTCCGCCGAATTCCTTCCAGCGGAAGCCTGCGGACATAGTCAGCAGCTGTTCGAGCGTAATGTTCGGCTTCCGTGCATCCTTATCGCGCAGGACTTGCGGGAAGAAGCTGCTGAGCGGAGCCGAAGGGCCGGGCAGCAGCCCCTGGTCCATGGCGATGCAGATCAGCGCAGAGAGGATGCTCTTGGTGCAGGAGTTGATCTTCGCCAGCTCCGAGGCCGTGCGCTGATCTCTATAATGCTCGAAGATCAGTCTGCCTTGCTGCTGAATCAGACAGCTCCGCAGATTCAGCGGCGCAAGCGCGGCTGATAGGGTGGACAGGTTCATTGGGATTTTCCTTTCTATATATACAACTATCACTTGAATGTCTGTATATTCGCTTGATGAATTCCCCTGTATTATCTCAATCTGACGCCGGGAAGTCCAATTTGTTTATACACATTTATTACCAGCCGGGGCTTCCTCTAGTCAGTTATTATAAGATTAGTTGGCAATATATTAACTGTTCCGGAGGGGTTCTATGATTCAGGATCATGAACTGCAGTTTCGCCCAATAGCTGAAGGGGATCTGCCCAGGCTGTGGGAGCTTGTCTATAAAGAGGAAGCGCCAGAATGGAAAAAATGGGATGCGCCGTATTTTGAACATAAGTGTATCTCCTGGGAAGAATATTACGGAAGCGAGCCGAAATTATTGGCAGTGTGAACAATTGGGTAATAGAAGTAGAGGGCGTTGTTATAGGTGATGTAAGCTACTACTGGGAGCATGAGCCGTCATACTGGCTGGAAATGGGGATTGTCATCTATGATCCTGCCTATTGGAGCAGCGGTTATGGCACTAGAGCTCTCAAGCTGTGGATCGGTCATTTATTCACTACCCTTCCGCTAGTCCGTGTCGGCTACACCACCTGGTCCGGGAATGAGCGAATGATGAAAGCAGGAATGAAGCTGGGCATGACCATGGAGGCCAGGCTTAGAAAATGCCGATATTATAACGGAATATACTATGATTCTATCCGAATGGGGCTGCTTAGAGAGGAGTGGGAGGATACGTTGAGAGAGTAAATATGAATGTTTGTGAAAAAAGACACAAATTCGTGAAAATTATCACGTTGTATTCATAAAATTTTAATATATAATAAAGTTAACTTAAAGAAACAGGGGGAATTAAAATGAAATTATTTAAAGTATTAGTAGTAGCAGGGGTATCGGTAGCTTTGTTGTCGGGTTGTGGATCGGATAAAAACAATGCAGACAAAGGGGCAGCAGCGACAACTGCACCAGCAACAGAACAGGTAGATGCAAAAACCTCCGCTTCGATCGTGAACCAGGCTGATTCTTTCATTAGTGCAGTAAGCGACAAAGGAACCTGGATCGTTGCTGTTCTGAACGACCTGACAGTGGATAAGGATGTAGTGGTAGCAGGCCAGTTCCATGACAAGAACGATGCCAGCAAGGAGATTTACCGCAAGCTTGCCCTGTACGCACAGGATGCAGACCACAAAGTTACAGCTACTTACACCCTTACAGCACCAAAAGTAACTGTACAGAGCGAGAACTTCCGCGTTCAAGGCGGTACGATCAAGGGTGATGTATATGTAGAAGCTAACGGCTTCAACCTCTACAAGGATGCTACAATCGACGGCAACCTGTACTTCTCCAGCGAAGACGTGAAGGCAACGGCTGTGCTTGAAGGTAAAGTTACCGGAGCTACTGAAGTTAAATAAACTAAGTATATTGGAATCCATTCAATTACTATAATGAAATACAGCCTGTAGACAGGGTCCCGGAGGGGCTTGCGCTACAGGCTTTTTATATGTTATGGGGGGATTTTGTAATCTGGACCGAAATCATCTATAGTTAAATGGAAGCTGTTGTAAGCGCAAACAATCGGGACGGGAGATGCACTCATGAAAACTACACGGAGATGGGGGATGGCTGCGGGAGTGATTCTGGCTTCTGTAGCGGTACTCTATTTATTGTTATATATGTATGAAAGACCCGGCGGGTGGTCGGACCAGCGGATGTCCCGCTCATTGGGAATGAATCAGTCGCTCCAGATTCCCCTGGGCTCAAGTCCGGAGGAGGCTGTGCGGTTATTCCGTGAGTCTGATTCCATGACGGTGGTACATGAGGAGACTGTTGGCAGGGGGAAGCTTGTTTTTCTGACCGGTTCGGGCGATCAGGACCGCAGCAATCTTCAAGTCGAATATGTCCGCAAAACCTGGATCGGCTGGAAGTGGGTCTGGGGGGCGGGCTATGGGATGGACGGAGACCCTACCGTGTCGGCAATGAATTATATGAGGCTGCCTGAGCTGGAGCAAATCTCCACTCCGTTTCCTATGGTGTTCGGTGAGGTGCTGGACCCGTCCATTCAGCAGATTATCGTTCAGCAAAAGCAGACCGGGACCGATAAGTCCGAGGCAAAGCTGATTAAGACGGCGCAGGGCCGGACAATTTGGTTTGCTTTTCAAGCGGCGACGGCGGGCGTTCCGTTCGAAATCGAAGGGCTGGATCAGGCCGGGAAGATTATTGCTACCAAGGTTATTACAGATGTCCGGGGCAGCGGGACAATGGATTCAAGCAAGTGAATCATTCATGTATAGGATTGGCGTAGAGCGATTAGTTCTGGTATTTATGATAGGGAAGAATGCCGAAGACTCCGGATCTGCATTTATGCGGACTGCCGGAGTTTTTGTCTGTAAAAATCTTTATCGGCAGATGTGACAAAAATAAATGACAAAAATATAATTCGAATCATTTTCCAGTGTTTTAGCGCATATTTCATAGGGTGATATGAGATTTTGGTATAAAAAACCGCCATTTTGTCGAAAATGTTCAGATTTTGTTCACATGCCCTTATTAACATGATTGGAGGCACAACTCTGTGTGCCAGGATAGCTTAGGTCCGGGAACTGGCGCCCGTTGAATGCAGGGATTGAACGTCAGTTTTCTCCCCTTGAGCAGTCTGACAGACTGTCAGCAGTTCTTACATGGCAAGCCAAAGGAGGGATTCAGAGAGCGATCTTGGAGTGCTGGTAGTGAAGAGGTCAGCACTGTTGTTGACGGAAGATAGCATAGCTTGCATATGGATTCAGAAATTTGCAGATTTCGAATGGCCAGACTTGTATTTCTATTACAAAGAGTTCTGTTTGGAACTCGAGATGGTGATTTACCAAAAGGAACCGTCTGCCTTTTAGCTCCTCGAGTTGTAGACAAGGACTATAGAAGGGGCGGAAAGTTAACAATGGAATCTCATGCAAAACGAAAAGGCTGGTGGAGCAGGCCGGCAAAAGCCTTGCTGTCGCTGACACTGGTGGCCAGCGGTTTCTCGGCGGCAGGTGCACCGTCGAAGGCAGAAGCGGCCAGCGGTACTCCAGGCGGGAGCATTCAGGAGCCGGTATTATGGCTGAAGGCTGATGATGGGGCGGCAGCCGAAAACGGAGGATTAACCGGCTGGGAGGATCGTTCTCCGAACCCTGTGGCGTTCACACTCGACCTTCCTAATGGGGCAAAAGTACCGCAGTACAATGAAAGCGGAGTGAATTTTAATCCGAGTGTGAAGTTTGCGAATCCGGCGAACTGGTCCCATTATAATTCATCGGCGAAATTACTCGGTGATAAAAATATAACATTCCAGTCCGGATATGCCGTTTACAAATGGCCTGAAGCGGGAAGTGCAGGCACTCTCGTAGGCAGTTCCGATCTTAAACCTTCCAACGGAGTTATCGTTATGGGTGGATATGGATCAGATATTAGTAATGGTCCTGGTAGAGAAAAGGTATATAGCTACGCTAGTTCCAATATACGGGATCGTTACCAGCTTATTAATTACGAAATAGGAGAAACAGCTCATACTGCCAGTATTGATGGTCAGAACAAAAATGTGAGATTTCAATCGACAACTTTTACTCCATTCACGTTCATGCCTGTGATCGGAGCTACGAATGCACCCAATAGTAATAACTGGACAGGTCTGCAGGCGGAAGTAGCGGAAATTATTTTGTATGACACCATCACAAGTGCTGATGCAGCGAAGATTGAGACATATCTGGCTGTAAAATATGGCATCACCTTAAACCATGATTATATTGGTACAGATGGTACACTGCTGTGGAGTAAGACGGCCAATGCGGCATACCATCACAATGTGGCGGGCCTCGGCAGAGATAATCTGGAGGACTTGAACCAGAAGCAAAGCCGAAGCATTAATAAAGACACACAAGTCGCAATCGGTCTGGGCGGACTTGCTGAAGCAAACAGCGGAAATACGGCTGCGCTTGCCAACGGGCAATACCTGATCTGGGGAGATAACGGTGAGCCGCTTAAGTTCACGCAGCAGCTTGGATCGACAGATTGGTATCAGGCCGAACGGATCTGGAAGGTTCAGAATAACGGGAATGTTGGAGAGGTGGAGATCGCCATTCCTGCGGCGGCTGCTCCGGAAACGGTAAAGCTGCTAGTGAGTGATACGGATACGGATTTCTCACAAGCCACCGAGTATGAGTTGAGTCCCATCATACTTGGCAATACAGCACACTATGCTGTTAAGGTGACGCTCAAGGATGGACAATACTTCACTTTTGCGGCAGAGGCTCCTGAGCTTCAGTATTCTCTGCTGGAACAAATTGCGGAGGATGGGCATGAGATCGTTCTGGCCTTCGACCAGGAGATGACCACGGCGAATCTGGCAGGCTTCAGTGTTCAGATTGGAGGCGCAGCCGTGCCTATAAGCAGCCTCCCCTACAGAGTGGACTCTGCCGATTCCAAGAAGCTGATTTTGACGCTGCCTGAGGGAACGGACGTTAAAGGGAAAACGGTTACCGTAGCCTATGATGGCACGGGTTCGCTCAAGAGCACTTACGGAGCCCCTGCTAAGCCGTTTACGGTGAGTCCAAGGGATCAATTCATTGATTCACTTAAGATCACCCAGCCTGCGGGAAGTCCGGTCAATGTACCTAAACCTGAGATTACAGGAGAGGCTGAAGAGGGTTCTGCCGTAGCAATTGTAATCAGGGATAAAGATGGACAGATCGTAACTGGCGCAGGCGGAAATGCTGTCGTTGAAGCGGACGGGACATGGTCGTTCACCCCGGGCAGAGACTTATACGATGGGGAGTACACCGTTGAGGCGACAGCAACCAAAGGTGTGAAATCTGCAGTTGCCGCCAAGGGGATTACGGTTAATCTTCCGGTGCCCGCAATTGAGATCACAGCTCCGGGCGGGGAGACGGTAACCGATCCCAAGCCGGAGTTCCAGGGAACGACAGATCCTGGAGCTGCAGTAACGGCAGTCATCAAAGACGAGAATGGTCAAACCATCGGGACTCCTGCAGTTACTGTGAATGCGGATGGCACATGGAGCTTTAAGCCGGAAGCGGCACTGCCGTATGGCAAATACACGGTAGAAGTGACTTCGGCTAAAAATGGAAAAACCAGCTTGGCCTCCAAAACGATTACAGTAGTAGACAAGAGCAAGCTGCAAGCGGAAGTGGATCTGTCTTCCACGCTGGACGAGGAAGACTACACACCGGGAAGCTGGACAGACTATGCGTCCAAGCTGACTACCGCGCAGGCGGTGCTGGGCAGTCCGACGGCTACGCAGGCCGAAGTGGACGCGGCTCTGGCAGAGCTAACCGCAGCGCGTGAAGCGCTGGTGCTGAAGCCAGTGGTGGACAAGAGCAAACTGCAGGCGGAGGTGGATCTGTCTTCCACGCTGGTCGAGGAAGACTATACTACTGGAAGCTGGACGGATTATGCGTCCAAGCTGACCACCGCGCAGGCGGTGCTGGGAAGTGCGACTGCTACGCAGGCGGAAGTGGATGCGGCTCTGGCAGAGTTGACGGCAGCGCGTGAAGCACTGGTGCTGAAGCCAGTCGTGGACAAGAGCAAGCTGCAAGCGGAAGTGGATCAGTCTTCCACGCTGGTCGAGGAAGACTACACACCTGGAAGCTGGACGGGCTATGCGTCCAAGCTGACTACCGCGCAAGCGGTGCTGGGTAACGCCACGGCCACGCAGGCCGAAGTGGACGCAGCACTGGCGGAGCTGACCGCAGTACGGGAAGCACTGGTGCTGAAACCAGTGGTGGACAAGAGCAAACTGCAAGCGGAAGTGGATCTGTCTTCCACATTGGATGAGGAAGACTACACACCTGGAAGCTGGACGGATTATGCGTCCAAGCTGACTACCGCGCAAGCGGTGCTGGGTAACGCCACGGCCACGCAGGCCGAAGTGGACGCAGCATTGGCAGAGCTAACCGCAGCGCGTGAAGCACTGGTGCTGAAGCCAGTGGTGGACAAGAGCAAACTGCAAGCGGAGGTGGATCTGTCTTCCACGCTGGTCGAGGAAGACTACACACCTGGAAGCTGGACGGGCTATGCGTCCAAGCTGACTACCGCGCAGGCAGTGCTAGGTAGTGCGACGGCTACGCAAGCCGAAGTGGACACGGCACTGGCGGAGCTGACGGCAGCGCGTGAAGCGCTGGTGCTGAAACCAGACAAGAGCAAGCTGCAAGCGGAAGTGAACTTGTCTTCCACATTGGAAGAGGAAGACTATACACCGGGAAGCTGGACGGGGTATGCGTCCAAGCTGACTACCGCGCAGGCGGTGCTGGGAAGTGCGACGGCTACGCAGGCGGAAGTGGACACGGCGCTGGCGGAGCTGACTGCAGCGCGTGAAGCGCTGGTGCTGAAACCAGTGGTGGACAAGAGCAAGCTGCAAGCGGAAGTGAACTTGTCTTCCACATTGGACGAGGAAGACTACACACCGGGAAGCTGGACGAATTATGAGTCCAAGCTGACCACCGCGCAAGCGGTGCTGGGTAGTGCGACGGCTACACAAGCCGAAGTGGACACGGCACTGGCGGAGCTAACCGCAGCACGTGAAGCGCTGGTGCTGAAACCAGTGGTGGACAAGAGCAAGCTGCAAGCGGAAGTGGATCTGTCTTCCACGCTGAACGAGGAAGACTACACACCGGGAAGCTGGACGGGCTACGCGTCCAAGCTGACCACCGCGCAAGCGGTGCTGGGTAACGCCACGGCTACGCAAGCCGAAGTGGACGCGGCACTGGCGGAGCTGACGGCCGCGCGTGAAGCGCTGGTGCTGAAACCAGTGGTGGACAAGAGCAAGCTGCAAGCGGAAGTGAACTTGTCTTCCACATTGGAAGAGGAAGACTACACACCGGGAAGCTGGACGAGTTATGAGTCCAAGCTGACTACCGCGCAGGCAGTGCTGGGCAGTCCGACGGCTACGCAAGCCGAAGTGGACACAGCACTGACGGAGCTGACCGCAGCGCGTGAAGCACTGGTGCTGAAACCAGTGGTGGACAAGAGCAAGCTGCAAGCGGAAGTGGATTTGTCTTCCACATTGGACGAGGAAGACTACACACCTGGAAGCTGGACGGGCTACGCGTCCAAGCTGACCACCGCGCAAGCGGTGCTGGGTAACGCCACGGCCACGCAGGCCGAAGTGGACACGGCACTGGCGGAGCTAACCGCAGCACGGGAAGCGCTGGTGCTGAAACCAGTGGTGGACAAGAGCAAACTGCAAGCGGAGGTGGATCTGTCTTCCACGCTGGTTGAGGAAGACTACACACCGGGAAGCTGGACGAGTTATGAGTCCAAGCTGACCACCGCACAAGCGGTGCTGGGCAGTGCGACAGCTACGCAAGCCGAAGTGGACGCGGCACTGGCGGAGCTGATGGCAGCGCGTGAAGCGCTGGTGCTGAAACCAGTGGTGCCAGTAGTGGACAAGAGCAAGCTGCAAGCGGAAGTGGACTTGTCCGCTATTCTGGACAAGGAGACCTACACGCCAGCAAGCTGGACGAGCTACGAGTCCATGCTGACCGACGCGCAAGCAGTACTGGCAAGTGCTACTGCCACGCAGGCCGAAGTGGACGCAGCACTGGAAGCATTGCAGGCGGCTTACCGGGCATTGGTTCCGAAGAGCGGTCTGGCAAGCATTGCGCCATCTGCTGGTGTGATTCAACCCAATGTGACGGCGAGCGTGTACGAATACAGTCTTAATGTGGAGTACAATGTCTCCGAGCTTAAACTGGCATTGGCAGCCGCTCATCCGGACGCGGCCATTACGGTTAACGGCCAGGCTGCCGGGACGGGGCAAGCAAGTGCTGCGGTGACACTGAATGTAGGCGATAATACCGTAACCATTGTAGTTCGGGAAACGGATGGCAGCGAAAAAACGTACACGGTTACCGTGAGACGCCAATCCGCGCCTTTTGAGCCTAATGAGCCTTCCCAGACGCCTTATGTTCCTTCTAATACGCCTACACCGGCCCTACCGGTAATAGAGAGAATAACAGTAGATGTTGAGGCCATAGGCTATGGAATTGTTGCCAAAACAGAAATTGAAAGAACGACAAACAATGATGGCAGCAAGAGCGATAAAGTGACGTTTACAACGGCCAAAGCACTTGAAGCGGTTGAAAAGACCCTGGCTGCGCATTCTCCAAGCGTACGCATTGTCATTCCGGACAAACAGGATGTCGTAAAAGATGTCCGTGTGGCGCTGCCGGATGCGGCAGTGAAGGCTGTGCAGGAAGCCGGACTCAACCTGGAAATCTATACGGATAACGGAATCATTACCATTCCGAATGCCTCGCTTAACGGACTGAATCCGAATCTGTATTTCCACCTCGTTCCTGTCAAACAGGAAAGCGAGCGCAAGCAGGTAGAAGAAAGGGCCAGAACAGAGGAGATTGTCCGGAAGGTACTGAACAACGGCAACGTCTACGTGGTGGATCGTCCAATTACGATTGAGACCAATATGACTAGCCGCCCGGTAACAATCACCCTGCCGCTCGACAGCAGTCATGTACCGGCAGAGGCAAGTGCAAGGGAAGCTTATCTGTCGAAGCTGGCTGTGTTCATTGAGCACAGTGACGGAGAACGGGAATTGGTGAAGCCCGCAATTGTAACGTATGGAGATAACAAGCTGGGCCTGACCTTCACCATCGGGAAGTTCAGCACCTTCACCATTCTTAATCTGGATAACGGGGGTGCCGAAAGCCACCAAGCTTATATGGTAGGCATGCCGGACGGAACGTTTAAGCCGGAGAACGCGATGACCCGGGCGCAGGTAGCCATGATTCTGTACCGGGTGCTGGAGCTGCAGGGTTCAGGGACAGCCCGTTATTCGGATGTAGCAGGCAGCCACTGGGCCGCAGAAGCCATTCGTCAGGTTACTGCTGCCGGACTTATGAAGGGCATGACCGATGGAAGCTTCAGACCGGAGCAGAGCATTACCAGAGCGGAAATGGCAGTTGTCATTGCACGCTGGAAATCACTCACGGGCACAGGGAAACACAGCTATAACGACGCTCTTGGTCATTGGGCAGAGCAAGCAATCGGTCGGACGAAAGACGCTGGTTATATGGAAGGCATGCTGGATGGCAGCTTCCAGCCTAACAAGGCTTTGACCCGTGCCGAGGGAGTTACTGTATTTAACCGGGTCTTGGAAAGAGGTCCGCTATACGGAGAAACTTCGCAGTTATGGTCCGATGTGCCAGTGATCCACTGGGCGTTCTATCAGATTGAGGAAGCTTCCCGCAAGCACAGCTTCACCAGCCGGCCAGAAGGCGGCGAGACGATGATCAAGTTATAACTAAAAACAGAAGGGCTGTCCAAGTCATGAAAATGACGAGGGCAGCCCTTCTTTATTGGAATGCTTCAACAGGAGATCTTTTAAACAGGCCCCCGCTTAATTTTGCAGATGCAGCATATACTCATGGGCAGTGATGCCATACACACTTTTAAAATGCCGGTTCAGATGGGTCAGGTCCGTGAAGCCGAATTCGGCCACAGCGGCATAGATATCCTTATTCTTCTCGATGAACTGTCTGGCATGCTCGACCTTGCAGTTCAGGAAGAATTGATAGGGTGAGGTTCCGGTATGGGCTTTGAACTCGCGGATGAACTGGTATTTGGACCGGTTGAACTCCCGCGCAAGGTCGTCGAGCTTCAGTACGTGGTCCAGGCTGAAGTACATCATTTCTTTGGCTTTGGCGACAAAAGCATTGTCAATCCGCTGCGCGGTCTGTATTTCCGTATGGGACAAGAGGCTAACCAGCTGAATAAGCATTTCGCTGCCCAGTGACTCGTCGGCCCCGCTCTGGACAGCGTGACTGAGATTACAGATACTCTGCGCCAGCTCCCTGTCATATACGATAGGAGCGGCGAAACGCAATTCCTGTTTGCCCAGAATCTCTGCCATCAGGGCAGGCTTGATATACAGCATGACATAGTCAATGCCGGCCCGGTCATAAGAACTGCCGTCATGAAGCTGCTCCGGGTTAAACAGCATGACCCCATTCCTGTGCGAGGCCTGAAAGCTGCCGTCCAGTGTATATTGCTGAATGCCGCGCAGGGTAACGCCGACGGCGTATTCTTCGTGGCAATGCTTTTTGTAGGTGAAATCCGTCATGCTGGCCGATAAGGCGAGGATCTCGGCAGACTTCCTGTAATTGAATTGCTCCACCCTGACCACCGCCGTTCTATAAAATTCCGGATACCATTACAGCAGAGTATACTAGAAACAGAGCCATTATACTATTCATCAGTATCTGATGCTGCTGCAGAAAGCTCTTGAATACGGAGCCGAACACGACCCAGGCCGTAAAAGCCAGGAAACCGATCACCGTAATGACTATGACGAAGATGAAGGAAGCTGCGGGCGAGCTATAGTAGGGCATGACATAACTCGGGATAACGGTCAGCGTGAACATCAGCACCTTCGGATTGGCAAATTGCATCAGTAGCCCGGAGAGGAAGCCGGAGGCCTGCTGGCCTGCTGCTTCTGAACGGCCCATCCTGTACACCTGATAAGCGAGGTAGAGCATGTACAGGCTGCCGATGATCTGCATGACACCGAGAATATGCGGAAGGATATCAGCAAGCAGGCGGTTCAGCAGAGCGGATGCGGCAAGGAGCAGTCCGAAGGCGAGTGTGGCTCCGCCGACGTATCTCATTGTTTTCCTGGCCCCGTGGTGCTGTACAGAGGATAGAATCACAATATTGGTCGGACCGGGTGTGAAGGTAACCACAATACAATAGATGATAAAGGAAAGAATATTCATGATGACCTCCGGTGTAAGTAGTTCCATGAATATACACCGGTACCGGGAATGGCTATAGTACATTATTGCAGGGTAGCAGAAAATAAATCATAAATATTTGAACAAGAAGGTAGACGGGTTTTGGAAGTGAGAAAGGGCTGTCTCTACTCGTAGAAAAACTACTTTTGAGACAGTCCCTTTACTCAATCAGGCAGGAAATGTCTGACGAAGCTGCTCCGTTATAAGGGAGTGCTACAACAGGTTCAATATCCCCATTACCATAACGAAGGATCCGATCCATAGGGCAACTGCCCCTCTGAAGCGCATGGAGCTGATATAGGCGTCACTGGGCTCCCCGTCGCCCTTCGTTTTCCAGCTCTCACTCGCCTGCCAGGTGAAGGTGGGATTCCGGCGGACATATAGTCCAAACGCATTGATTCCGATTCCGAACAGCAATATGATAATTCCATCAAAAGTTCCGATGATCATCAGCTCCCCTGTATGTTCAAAATTTCAGCCGTTAATAACTAATACGTCACTTGGCTTAGGAAAGTTTTATAATAAGCAAAAATGAATGCACTGAACTAGCGAGTGAAGCGCATTGTTTCAACTATATAGATTGAACTTGAACATACGGAGGGACAAATGAACATCAGCAATCTTTTTTTTCATATCCATTACTGCAACTTCAGAAGATTCAAGGATACACGGACCTATTCGAAGCGGATTGCCCGGACCCTTGATCATCATGAGCTGATCCTGGTCATTGGGGGACGGGGCAGTGTGATGGTGGACCATAAGAAGCATCCGTTCAGGGCAGGAATGCTGTTCTATATCCGCCCCGGTGTATTTCATTCGATAGAGTTCGATCTGGAGGACCCGATCTGCTTCCTGGCTGTACATTTCAGTTATGCACAGGTCCAGCTGATGGAGGGACAGTGGTCACTGGGAGAACAGCCGGAGACGCTCCCCCTGCACACCGCGCAGGATCTGAAGGATTATTATCAGATTGAAGAGAGCTTCAGCAGGCTGGTTGAAGGCTGGAATGCCAAGCTGCCCGGATATGAATTTGCCGCGAAGACAGCACTGCAGCAGCTCCTGATTGCCATTTACCAGAACAACAAGCGGAATCACCAGAATTTCTCCACCTCCCTGAAGGTTGAGAAGCTCATCGGGTACATGCAGGAGCATGTCTGCACTACCGTTACTTTGCCGGAGCTGGCCGGGCTGGTACAGCTGTCACCTGCGTATTTGTCCAGGGCATTCAAGGGGATCACCGGCTATTCTCCAATAGAATTCTTCAGCAGAATCAAAATAGATAAGGCTAAGGAGCTGATGCTCGAAGGCGGCGGCAAAAAGGTAAAAGAAATCGCCGGGGAGCTCGGGTATACCGATGAATTCTACTTCAGCCGGATCTTTAAGCGGATGGAGGGTATCAGCCCTTCCGAATTCTACAGCAAAAATGTCCATGGAGTTTAAAATAATGCATGGTATTTAAGCCATTCCGGCTGATAACATGAGGATGTTATTGTGAAGTGCGCACACACAAGAGCTGATTCATAACAGAAGGAAGGCTTATGGTTATGCCGGTATGGAAAAGAAACCTAATCGTATGCTGGTTCGGCATGTTCGTGACAGGCGTAGGCATGAGCCAGATTGCTCCGGTACTGCCGCTGTATATCCGGCAGCTGGGAGTGGAACATGCGGGCTCCGTTGCACAGCTGTCCGGTTTTGCTTTTGGCATTACCTATATTATATCCGCGATCTTCTCTCCGGTCTGGGGAATGGCTGCAGACAAGGTGGGGCGCAAGACGATGCTGCTGCGGACGAGTCTAGGGATGGCGCTCGTTATCGGCTGCATGGGGTTTGCGCATCATGTGTATACCTTAATCATACTGCGCCTGCTGCAGGGGGCAATTACTGGTTACGGCACCGCCTGCACGACACTGATTGCCACTCAGACCGATAAGGAGAACGCAGGGTATGCACTGGGCACCTTGTCCACGGCGAATATCGCCGGTTCTCTGCTGGGCCCGACGATCGGCGGCTTTACCGCCGAGAATCTGGGGGTGCAGAATACTTTTTTTGTGACCGGCGCCTTGATGCTGGTGGTCTTTGCCCTGACACTGGCCTTCGTGAAGGAATCATTCACCCGTGAGCACACGAAGACGCTGCGCATGAAGGATGTCTGGGACAGTGTTCCGCAGAAAAGTCTGACGCTTACCCTATTCGTAACCTTCTTCATCTTGACGGTAGCCCTGTACTCGATCGAGCCGATCATGACGGTCTATGTAACCGAGCTGTCCCGGACCGCCAGCCATGTGGCGCTGATCTCAGGACTCACCTTCTCCGCTTCCGGGCTGGCCAATATTGTGGCTGCGCCAAGACTCGGCCGGCTCTCGGACCGGATCGGGGCGCATAAGGTGATCCTGTTCGCCCTGATCGCGGCCGGACTGATTTTTATCCCGCAAGCCTTTGTCCGGAGTCCCTGGGAGCTGATGGGTTTGCGTTTTATGTTGGGCTTAGCGGCAGGCGGGCTGGTCCCCTCGGTATCGATTCTCGTCAAAAAGATCACCCCGCAGGCACTGACCGGCAGAGTGTTCGGCCTCAATATGTCGGCAGGGTATCTGGGGGTCTTCGGCGGTTCTGTGCTGGGCGGACAAGTGGCTGCGGCCTTCGGCACGCGGTATGTATTTATAGTTACGAGCGGATTGCTGCTGATGAATGCTATATGGGTATACTTCAAAGTCTACCGGAAGCTGAACGCCACCCGTCTGGCAGCAGGAGAATAAAATTATAAACCAACAGGAGTGAAGGATATGGAAGAGTTGGATGAAACAGCGGCATTAACCCTTGATGCGGCCACATCGGCGTTAGTCGTGATTGACCTGCAGAACGGCATCGCCGCAAGCGGCCGTCAGGCTGCTCCTTATACAGCTGATCAGGTGATAGGGAATGCGGTAAAGCTGGTGGATGCTTTTACACAGAAAGGAGCCTTTGTGGTGCTTGTCAGGGTATCCAGCCTGGATGGCAGGGATATGGTCAGACCTGTGACCGATTCCGTAGCAGCACCGGTGAATTATCCTGAAGGCTGGGATCAGATTGTACCGGCTATTGCCGGATTCAAGAATACTTACACGGTTACGAAACGGCAATGGGGAGCCTTCTTCGGCACCGATCTGGACCTGCAGCTGCGCCGCCGCGGAATTCAGAGTATAGTACTCTGCGGCATCTCCACCAGCATTGGCGTGGATACTACAGCCAGAGAAGCCTATCAGCTGGGCTATCAGCAAGTATTCGCAGAGGACGCGATGACAGCAAGCACAAGGGAAGAGCATGATTATGTCTGCCGGACGATCTTCCCGCGAATAGGACGTATCCGGACTAGCGAAGAAATCGCAGCAGGACTGAAATAAGCCATAAGGTACATCTTCAACTTAACGGATTGCGGCGGTTTGAGGTACACTTAAGATAAATCGAAGCTCCCTGCGGTTCTGGACCAGGAAAGAAGGGACATGTCCCAACCTTTGTCAATTCAGCGATGTGAAGTATAATAGTCCGATAGTATTTCTTCTGAAGGAGAGTCCTTTGTGTTCAAAATAATGCTAATCGAAGATGATATCACCCTGTTCGGGGAGATCAGGGAGAGGCTTGCCCAATGGTCCTATGAGGTATACGGGATTACAAATTTCGGTAAGGTACTGCAGGAGTTCTCGGAGGTAAAGCCCGACCTGGTAGTGATTGATATCCAGCTGCCGCAGTTCGACGGCTTCCACTGGTGCCGGATTCTGCGCAGCCACTCCAAGGTGCCGATTATTTTCCTCTCCTCCAGGGACCATCCTAGCGATATGGTGATGTCGATGCAGCTTGGGGCCGATGATTTCATTCAGAAGCCGTTCCATTTCGAGGTGCTGATTGCCAAGATTCAGGCTACCCTACGCCGGGTCTATAATTACGCCAAGGAAGGCACGGAGCTGAAGACCTGGCGCGGAGCGGCGATTGAGTTCGTGAAGAATACGGTCACGGGCAGCGGGGGAGCAGCCCTGCTGACCAAGAATGAGATGATGATTCTCAAAATCCTGCTGGAGCGCAAGAACAGTATTGTGGAACGTGAGGAGATCATCACCAGCCTGTGGGACAACGAGCATTTTGTCAGCGATAATACGCTGACTGTGAACGTGAACCGGCTGCGCAAGAAGCTGGAGCCGCTCGGTCTGGATGCCTACATAGAGACTAAGGTGGGGCAAGGGTATATGGCGACTGAAGAGGCGGCAGAATGATAAGGAAATATATCACCGAGAAGCGGAGCTGGCTGCTCCTGCTGGCCGCCCTCCAGGTGATTATTATCTTCGTGGCCTTTATTGACTCTGCCATACCGCTGCTGCCAGTCCTATACATTGTACTGCTGAATACGCTGCTCTGTCTGGCCTTCGTCTTCCTGCGCTATTCCCGGGAGACCCGGTTCTACAAGAGCCTTGCCTCCTGGGATCAGATCTATGAGCTTCAGGCGGTCCTCGATCCCGGTAGTCCGATGGAGCGGCTGGTCCATGAGGCGGTAAGCGCCCAGACAGACCGCTACAAGCGCGAATCCTTCATGAATGTCCAGCTGCTGGAATCGGAGAAGGACGAGCTGCTGGCCTGGATCCATGAGGTCAAGACCCCGCTGACTGCCATGCAGCTCATGATAGAGCGCCTGCCGGACGAGACCCTGCAAAGACAGATGATGTACGAATGGCTGCGGATTCACCATCTGCTCGACCAGCAGCTGCATCAGAAGCGGATTCCCTTCATCCGTAATGATCTGTTCATTGAAAAGGTCAGTCTTGCCCCTATCCTTAATAAGGAGATCCGGGCACTGAAATCCTGGTGCATTTCCAAACGCATCGGGTTCGACGTAGAGCTTGATGCTGAGACCGTGCTGACAGACGGCAAATGGCTGGCCTTCATGCTCAGACAGCTCCTGACCAATGCAGTGAAATACAGCGAAGCCTCCGATATCCTGATCCGGAGCCGAGAAGAGGGCGGCCATGTCGTGCTTGTCATTGAAGACAGCGGACAAGGGATAGATCCCAGGGATCTGCCGCGCATCTATGATAGGGGCTTCACCTCATCGCGCTTCCGCCAGGAGGGGGCAGCCACCGGCATGGGGCTATATCTGACCCGGCAGGTTGCGGAGCCGCTGCAGATCAGACTTCACGCTGCTTCCGTGCTTGGGCAGGGGAGTGTGTTTACGCTAACTTTTCCAAGGGAGAATGACTTTCAGCGGCTAACAGGCATGTGACAATAGTGTCACATGCCTGTTCCATTTGTTCGGCGAAGCGCAGGAAAATGATCATCCACCCGCTTATGATAGAGCTATAGAAAAGGAGTGGGGAACAGATGCTTATCATGCAAGCTAACAAAATCTATAAAACCTATGGCAACAAATTCAATAAACAGGAAGTCCTGAGCGGTATTGATCTTCAGGTGGACAAGGGCGAGTTCGTCGGAATCATGGGTCCGTCCGGGTCCGGCAAAACGACGCTTCTGAACGTATTGTCCTCCATTGACCGGGTAAGCAAGGGCACGATCGAAATTGAGGGCAAGGAATTCACCGGGATGAAGGAGAAGCAGCTCGCCGAGTTCCGCAAGCATCATCTCGGGTTCATTTTCCAGGATTATAACCTGCTCGACACCTTGACGGTCAAGGAGAACATCATGCTGCCGCTATCGATTACAGGCATGTCCAAGAAGGAGGCGCACCAGAAATTCGACCAGGTAGCGGGCGAGCTGGGAATCTATGAGCTGAAGGATAAATATCCGGCGGAAATCTCAGGCGGGCAGAAGCAGCGTACGTCTGCGGCACGGGCGTTCGTGCATGATCCGAGTATTATTTTTGCCGATGAGCCGACAGGAGCCTTGGATTCCAAATCTGCGTCCGATCTGCTGAACAAGCTGGCTGCCATGAATAGCAAGCGTGAAGCTACCATTGTCATGGTTACGCATGATGCCGTGGCCGCCAGCTACTGCAGCCGCGTGGTGTTCATCCGGGATGGGCAAATCTACACCCAGCTGAACAAGGGGGAGGAATCGCGGCAATCCTTCTTGGGTGATATTATCAGCACCCAGGGCGTACTTGGTGGTGTCACGCAATGAGTCTGAATTATATTATCCTGCGGAACCTCAAAAAGAACATTAAGAACTATTATCTCTACGTTTTTGCTCTTATTTTCAGTGTGGCCCTGTATTTCTCCTTCGTGACGCTGCAGTTCGACCCGGCCATGCACGAGGTCAGCGGTTCAATCAAAGGCGAGGCAGCCATTGGCGCGTCCTCGGTGCTGCTGGTTGCGATTGTGGCCATCTTCCTGCTGTATGCGAACACCATCTTCATCAAGCGCCGCAGTAAGGAGATCGGGCTGTTTCAGCTGATTGGGCTGACCAAGAGCAGAATCTTCGTGCTGCTGAGCGCCGAGAATCTGATTCTATATTTCGGATCGATGTTCGCGGGGATTGGTGCAGGGTTCGTGATGTCGCGGCTGATCCTGATGATTCTGTTCAAAATCCTGGAGGTCGAACAGCTGGCGGCCTTGCGCTTTTCCCCCGAGGCTTTGCAGCGGACGGTGCTGGTTTTTGCCGCCGTGTACGTGCTGATTATGATTATGAATTACACCTTCATCCGGGCCCAGAGCATTCTGTCGCTATTCAAGGCTACGGCCACTTCCCAGACGCGCATTCAGAGAATGTCGCTGTGGGAGGTTGTGATTGGCCTGCTCGGGATGATCAGTATCTGCGGAGGATACTATATCTCCGGGGAGTTGTTCAGCGGCAAATTCACGGGTATGGGCGGATTGATGTATGCGATGATTGCTATCCTCGCACTGGTGATTATCGGGACTTATCTGTTCTACAAAGGCTCGGTCAGCTTCCTCTTCAATCTCATCCGCCGCAGGAAGAAGGGCTACCTGTCCATTCGGGAGGTATTATCACTCTCTTCCATTATGTTCCGGATGAAATCGAATGCCCTGCTGCTGACGGTCATCACCACGGTATCCGCGCTGGCGATCGGCCTGCTCTCTCTGAGCTATATCTCATATTATTCGGTGGAGTCCTCCGCGCGCGAGAGCTCGCCGCATGATTACGGCTTCCTTCAGAAGGCGGATGAGGCCGGATTCCGGGAGGCGCTCGACAAGGCCGGCATAGGTTATACCACTCTGGAGATTCCAACGGTGCAGGTAGAGGTGGATCTTAAGGAGGTCCTGGATACTAACAAATTCTCCAACAATGACACCAGTCTATTGGCTACCGTGATTAGTGAGAGCAGTCTGAAAAACATGGATTTGCAGCCGGGTGAGGTACGGATTATGGGGTATACAACTACGAAGCAAACCATGCATCAGCTCAAGAACAAGGGGGAACTCGCCTTCTCCACCAAGGATGGTGTTATGAAGCAGCAGCTCGCAGGATTGTCAGAAGAGACTGTTCTGCCGTATTATTTTGGCGGAGGTGTTCTGGGGGTGTTCGTGGTGGATGATTCAGTCTTCCGGGAATTGCTTCAGCATAAAGATCCGGATGAGCAAAAAAGAGTGAGCGGCGAAGGAATCTATTACGGTATCAATCTTACCGGGTCCTCGCAGGCCAAGCAAGCTTATGAGATTTATAAGCAGCAGAAGCCGGAGCTGCAAAGCTTCTCGCAATATGAATTTGAGTTCAACCAGCGGACCAATATGGGCCTCATTATGTTCATTGTCGGCTTCCTGGGCCTGACGTTCCTGATCACCTCTGGCTGTATTCTCTATTTCAAGCAGATGGATGAGAGCGAGGAGGAGCGGGAGGGATATACGATCCTGCGCAAGCTGGGCTTCACCCAAGGGGATCTCCTGCGCGGCATCCAGTTCAAGCAGCTGTTCAATTTCGGTATTCCGCTGATTGTCGGGCTGTGCCACAGTTACTTTGCGGTGAAATCCGGCTGGTTCTTCTTCGGGACCGAAATGCTGACTCCGATGTTCGTCGTTATGGGGGTCTATACCGTACTGTATTCGATCTTCGGCATCCTGTCCGTCCTGTATTACAAGCGGGTAATCCGGGAGTCACTGTAAAGATATGTAATGATGAGGATAGCCTTGGGGCTGTCCTTTTTCTTTTTAGAGGATTATACTACTGCTGATTTCATCCAAAAGTGCTCAGCTCTTGTCTTACGCAAAACAGGCAGCGATAATGGTATAATAAGGAGGAAATTTCAGACTATAGACAGAAGAGGTGGGGGCGTGTCAGTTACAGTTGGGGAGATTAAATCGATTAACCGTTATCCGGTAAAATCCTTTGCGGGGGAGGCACTGGAGGCCTGTAAGGTTGTATCTTACGGAGTGGAGGGGGACCGGTATTGTTCCTTTTATGATATGACCAAAAAAGACTGGTCCCAGTATATCACTGCCCGGAAGATTCCGAAGATGATGTCCTATAAGGCGGAGTATACGGGGGAAGATATCCGTGTAACGGCTGCGGATGGCCGGGTGTTCGGCTGGGACCAGGAGCTGCTGGACGAAATACAGAGTTTGACCTCTACCGAAATTACGATGTCTGCGTTCAAGGCACCACACCCGGAGGAGCAGTACCCGGAGCTATTATCGGTAGATGGGGCAAGTATTCTGCTGGTGACCGATAAGAGCTTGAAGAAGCTGGAGGCGATGTGGGGCAAGCCAATTGACCAGCGCCGCTTCCGCGGCAACTTTCTCGTGGAAGTGAGTGAGGACTCGCTCGGGGAGGAAGAGTGGCTCGGCCGCCGTCTGTCGATAGGCAGTACAGTGCTGCAAGTGGATAGCTATTGCGAGCGCTGCGTAATGATTACGACAGACCCGGATACCCTGGAACGGGACAGTTCGCTGCTGAAGCAAGTATATAAAGAGCTTAAGCAGCAGTTCGGCGTCTATGCCTCTGTAATCCGCACGGGAGAAGTTCGGCTGGGCGATCAGGTTCATATGCTGGATAACTAAGCTGGACAGGGGTGAACGATATGCTGGAGTTGTCCATGGAGCATGCGGATGAGCTGGTGAAGGTGACACATGCGCTCTCTACAGAGCTAAGGCTCAGAATGCTGGCGCTGCTTAACACCCGGAGAATGAATGTAGCGGAGCTGGCTGAAGCGCTGGAAATTCCGGTATCTACGGCAGCCTCCAACGTGAAGGTACTGGAGCAGGCAGGGCTGATTGAGACCGAGCTGCTGCCTGCTTCACGCGGGGCGATGAAGGTATGCAGCCGGATCTATGATGATATCAAGATCACGATCAATGCCCCGCAGCGCCGCCTGCAAGCCGGTCAAGGCGAATATTGCTATGAGATCTCCATGCCGATCGGCAATTTTACAGCCTGTGAAGTGGCGCCTACCTGCGGGATGGTCAGTGAGAACGGTCCGATTATAACGGAGGATTCACCGGCGGGATTTTTCCATCCGGACAGGGTACAAGCCCAACTGCTCTGGCTGCGCAAAGGGTATCTCGAATACCGCTATCCGCTGGAAATTCCACAAGGAGCGGTGCTTCACCGGATTCAGTTCTCCATGGAGATCTGCTCAGAGGCACCGAATTACGAGAATGACTGGCCTTCGGATATCACACTGTGGATTAACCAAGTGGAGGTGGGGACCTGGACCTCGCCCGGCGACTTCGGCGGCAGACGCGGGAAGCTGAATCCCTCGTGGTGGATTGATACGGGAACCCAGTTCGGCGCACTCAAGACCTGGAGCGTAGATAATACCCGCAGCACTATCGACCATCAGGAGCTATCTGCTGTTAATCTGGAGCAGCTGAACCTCACCGGCCAGAACCACGTGGATCTGCGGCTGGGCGTGAAGGAGAATGCGGTCTTCAAGGGCGGCATGAACCTGTTCGGCAAAAAATTCGGCGATTATGAGCAGGATCTGGTGATGAAGATTTTTTATAGCGTGGAGCCTTAGTCTAGAAGTAAGGTGAATGTAAGATTTTATTTGCGGAAAAGAACCTGCTGCTTACGGCGAAGGTTCTTTTTGGCGTCACCATTGACATTTCAGCGGATTCTGCAATAATTAATACATATTTATTGTATTAAAACAAAAATATTGTTATTAAGGAGTGTGCGCATTATAATGACAACCCGGCACTATATCAAGGATTATCCGCGGCCGCAGTTCGTCCGTGACGCCTGGCAGAGCCTGAACGGGGAATGGGATTTCCGGTATGACGATGACAACATGGGGGAGCGGGAGAGATGGCATGAGGAGCTGCACGGCGATCTGAAGATTCAGGTTCCGTTCACGTATGAGACGGTGGCCAGTGGAATCGGCGAGACCACGTTCCATCCGTATGTATGGTATGAGCGGGAGGTACAACTACCTGACACCTTGGGCAACAAGCGGGTGCTGCTGAATTTCCAGGCGGTGGATCATATCGCGAAGGTGTGGGTGAACGGCAGCTATGCCGGGGGGCACCAAGGCGGGTACGCGGCTTTTACACTGGATATCACAGATTATCTGAACACAGGTGCCGGAGCGCCGAACCGTCTGACCGTCAAGGCAGAGGATAGCCAGAGCTGTACACAACCACGCGGCAAGCAGCGCTGGGTGGATGAGAATTTCGAGTGCTTCTATGTGCAGACCACGGGAATCTGGCAGAGTGTGTGGCTGGAGTATGTATCCCCTTCGTATCTTAAGTCTGTCAAAATCACTCCGGATCTCGATAACCGCTCGGTCCGCTTTGAATACGAGGCTCAGGTGGCAGCCCCGAATCTCCGGCTGGAGACCCGGATCAGCACGCAGGAGAAGACCTTCAAGCAGGTCTCGCTGCATATCGACCGGTCTTGGCAGCAGCTGGATGTAGAGCTGACCCATGAAGCGAATGGCCCGTGGAAGCTCCAGTCCTGGTCGCCCGCTTCGCCGGTGCTGTATGAGGTGGAGTTCGTTCTGTACGAAGGGGACAACATGATCGACCAGGTCTACTCCTACTTCGGACTCCGCAAAATCTCCATCGAACACGGCAAAGTCCTGCTCAACAATACGCCAGTGTACCAGAAGCTGATTCTGGACCAGGGCTATTGGCCGGACAGCCATTTGACCCCGCCTTCGGAGGAGGCGCTGATTGCTGACATTGATGCGATTCTCGCGATGGGCTACAACGGGGTACGCAAGCATATGAAGATTGAGGATGCGCGTTTCCTGTACTGGTGTGATGTGAAGGGACTGCTGGTCTGGTCGGAGATGGCGGCCACCTATGAGTTCAATGATGAGGCGGTGGAGCAGTTCACGAAGGAGTGGA
Organism: Paenibacillus silagei; assembly: GCF_017874735.1. Classification (GTDB taxonomy): domain Bacteria; phylum Bacillota; class Bacilli; order Paenibacillales; family Paenibacillaceae; genus Paenibacillus_AQ; species Paenibacillus_AQ silagei. Next base: position 164,721 of record NZ_JAGGLV010000002.1, on the reverse strand, counting down.
CAGAGATTGTCCGGCAGCAGTATAATCATCCCTCGGTGATCACCTGGGTACCTTTTAACGAATCCTGGGGGATTCCGCAGGTCTACACGAACAAGCACCAGCAGCAATTCACTGAGGGCATCTATCATCTGACCAAAGCGATGGACCCGGATCGTCCGGTAATCGTCAATGACGGCTGGGAGCATACGATCAGCGATATTATTACCCTGCATGACTATGAGGAGAGCGGTGCTGCGCTGCTTGCGCGTTATGCAGACTCCGGCAGTGTACTTGGCGGGAGCTCCTCGTTCAATAACTGGAAATACGCGATGGCCAAGGGCTACGAATACCGGGGTCAGCCTGTCATAGTCAGTGAATTCGGGGGCATTGCCTTCAACACCGGCGAGGGATGGGGCTATGGGGAGCAGGTCAGCAGCACGGAAGCCTTCATTGAACGGTTCCGCAGCATCACGCAGGCGATCAAGGATACACCTTACATCTGCGGTTATTGCTATACTCAGGTTACGGATGTGCAGCAGGAAGTGAATGGGCTACTTACGGCAGACCGGACACCGAAGATTCCGCTGGACGAGATTCGTAAGATCAACCGGCAGGCGAGGGAATAATCGTAACATTGTGACCTAAATAGCGGTGAATTATCGGTTCTACGACCATGGGAAGCCCTTTAGAATCTTTGGTGAAAGCACTTACATATAAGTGCGTTCAACAGGCTACACCTATTCAAGATTAAGAGGAGGGGCTTATGTGTTAAAAAAAGTGTTTACCTCGCTGTCCGCTTCCCTGTGTCTGCTGCTGATTTTTGCCGCCATCCCGGTGTTTGCCGCGAATGGACCGGTGGTGTGGGGGAGTTCCTCCACCATTACCAATATCAACACGTTCACCGATGCCGGTCCCGATGCCCGGGGCTTAAGACCCGGAACCTTCGGCGCGGAATATGCGCGGATGATCAAGCTGGCGAACGGAGACTGGCTGGCCGTCGCTGCCATCTACGACAACAACGGCTACACCAAGGTCTCCTGGGGCGGGACCCGGCTGCAGGTCTTCCGCAGCACCGACAACTGCCGTACCTGGTCGCTGATGTCCACCCTATGGGAGGATGGGCGTGACCTGGACAACGGGCAGCTTATCCAGCTGGCGAATGGCGAGATTCTGCTGGCGATGCGGTCTGTCCGCTGGCAGGAATCGTACAAGCTCAGAGTGTATAAAAGCGTGAATGGAGGCGCGAACTGGAGCTTCCTCAGCACCATCGACGAGAACAACGGCGCTCCCGGCGCGCTCGGGAATCCCGACAAAGGCGTGTACGAGCCGCATATGCAGCTCCTGAATGACGGCTCGGTCGCCGTGATGTATGCAAGCGAGAAGCATGTGACGGAGAATCCGTCGTACAGCCAGATCATCTCCCAGAAGATCTCTACCAACGGGGGAGCCAGCTGGGGGAATGAAATCTATGTCGCCTGGGACCCCTCCAATTCAGGCGCGCGTCCGGGGATGCCGGTCTGGACCAAGATGGCGAACGGGCAGTATATTGTAGCCTTTGAGGTGTGCGGGACGCAGAGCTGCAGAATTTTCACCAAAAAAAGTGCTGACGGCAAAACCTGGTCCAGCGGCATCGGCACCCAGGTCTCCACGAACCAGCAAGGCGGACCATACATCCTGTCCTTGGCGGACGGGCGTCTCCTGCTCAGCTCCAATTCCAACGTGCTGTCCCTGAGCAACGATTACGGGAACACCTGGGTGGATAATGATATTCCGGCATTCGGAAATTCATGGTGGACGGCGATGTACCAGACGGGAGCGAATGAGATTGCCTTCGTGAATTCGGTGGACCGGAGTGTCGGCGGGCATAATGTCCAGGTGCGGTTCGGGACGCTCAGCGGCACGTACAGCAATGATTTCTCGGCGAATGACAACGGGTGGGCCCGCTATGCTGGGACTTGGGCGGTAAGCGGCGGAACCTACAACCTGAATTCAGTGAATGCCGACAAATCGCTGTTAACCCCTTATCCTTCCAAAATGAATTATACGCTGGAGGGAGACATCCGGCTGAATAATGCAGGCCAGGCCAGTCTTCTCTTCAATGTGACCAGTCCGGGGACCGGGGCTGATCTGCAAAAGGGTTACGCAGCAGGGATTGACTCTGCCGGTGAGGTGTGGCTTGGACGGTTCAATAATAACTGGACCTCTCTCCAGACCGTAAATACTCCTATTGCCGTGAACACCTGGTACCACATGAAGGTTGTGGTCAATAACGGAAACATCAAGGTTTATGTGGGAGATATGACGGTGCCCAAGATTGACAAGAATGATGCCGTCTTTACTTCGGGCACAGTAGGTGTTCGCGGCGGCTTCGGCAACAGTGTCAGCTTTGACAATTTTACAGTGAATTGACTGGAATTTCACGGGGGCCTCTCAAGAGGTCCCTTTTTGCGTGCGCAGACGACTGTTCATGATCTGTCGATTCTCCACCCTGCGTAAGATCGTCTACCTGCCAGGGCTTCCGGCCGGGTTACATCTGTCGTTTGTTCACCAAGGAACGGCGGTTTGTCGGTTCAAGCACGGTGGTGTTCGCTGTAGAGTTATAGATAAGAAAGCCCTTACATCAAAGTGTGACGGCTTTCCTCGCACAAACTTTACGGAGAAGAGGGTTGTACAGATGAGGATGAAAAAAAGATTGGCAAGTGTGGTATCGGCCGGGCTGACACTGGCGCTGGTCCTGCAGGGATGCTCTTCCGGAAATACAGAGAACGGAGCGGCCAAGGCATCGAACGGGCCCGCAGCAACAGAGAGCGCAGGCGGCAGTCCGGTGGAGATCTCCTTCTGGAATATGTTCGGCGGCGGGGAAGGGGAATTCGTGGACCAGATCATCAAGGGCTACAATGACTCGCAGCAGGAGGTTAAGGTCAAACAGCTCCGTCTCGAATCCAACGAGTATTACGCGAAGCTAGGCACAGCGTTGTCGTCCTCCAAGGGCCCGGATGTTGCGGTAGCCCACGTGGAGCGGATCTCGCCGTTCGTGAAGGCCCAGCAGATTGTGCCGGTGGATGAGCTGGCCTCCAAGGCAGGCTTTGATCTGAAGCAGATTTCGGATTCCAATATCAAGAGTGTATCCTATGACGGTAAGCCTTACGCGGTTCCGCTGGATACCCATTTCCACATGTTCTACTACAACAAGGACATTCTGGAGAAGGCCAATCTATTGAACGAGGACGGTACGCCTAAGCTGGATGATATGACCCCGGCAGGCTTCGAGAAGACGCTCTCTGAGATTCAGGCCAAGGTGCCGGATGTCCAGGCGATGGCGGTGAATACCCCGTATTTCCAGGAGCCGTTCCTTAATCTGTATTATGAAGCAGGCGGCGAGCTGCTGAACCCGGAGATGACCAAGGCGAGCATTAACAACCCGCAGGCACTGGATGTGCTGAATTTCTATATGGATGTCTTCAATAAAAAATATGCCGATCTCAATGACAAGACACCATGGGATACCTTCCATAACGGCAAAGCCGCCTTCTGGTTCGGCGGGGTATGGGAAGCAGGGCTGCTGCTGGGGGATGAATCGCTGCATATCGGCGCTATGCCGCTGCCCCCGATCTTCGGCAGCCAGACGCACTGGGGCAGCTCCCATACGCTGGTCATCCCGTCCTACGTGACGCCGGAGAAGCAGGAAGCCGCAGCCAAGTTCATGAAGTACTTCTCCGAAGTGGGCGGGGAGATCTGGGGTCAGGCGGGCCATGTGCCGGCGAACAGCAAGATCACAGAGAGCGAAGCCTACAAGAGCCTGCCTTACCGCAGCGAATTCATCGAGGCGCAGAAGACAGTGAAGTTCGCGCCTCCGACCGATAAATATACGACGATTATCACCACCGTTTCCGAAGGACTGCAGAACATTATTTTTGGCAGCGAGACGCCGGAGGATGGCCTGGCTAAGCTGGAGAAACAGATTAACGAAGTGCTGGAGAACTAGCCTTATCTGACTGGATTGGGATGAACTACTGCCAGAGGCAGGTCAGTCCCAATCCGGCTCATGATTCATTTCAACTGAAGGAGAGAGATAATGATGGAGCGGAGCTTGAGTGAGAAAAGGCCGACTGCGGCTCTTCGCAGAGCAGAGCCTGTACACCTGCTGACTGAACTGAAGGCTATTCTGTACCTGATCCCGTTCCTGATCCCGTTCACGGTGTTCTATCTGTGGCCGGTGATCCGCGGAGCCTGGATGAGTCTGCATGTGTGGGGCATTCAAGGGATGCAGAAGTATGTGGCATTGGCGAACTATGCAAAAATACTGCAGAATTCAGATTTCTATGCTTACCTGTGGAACTCATTCTATTTCGTGCTGCTGTGCGCGCCCACGGTCATCATCCTGGGCCTGCTGCTGGCCCTTATTATTAATCAGCGAATCTGGCTGCGGACCGTAATCCGCTCGGTGTTCTTCCTGCCGTATGTCCTGTCCGTCTCCGTGGTCAGCTTCATCTGGCTGCGGCTGCTGGATGCGAAGAACGGCCCGGTGAATGCAGCCTTACATATGCTTGGCATCAACGCAGACATTAACTGGCTTACGGATCACCGGTTTGTGTGGTGGGCGATTACCCTGGCAACGGACTGGTGGAGCGTCGGGTTCGTCATGGTGCTGTTCCTGGCAGGTCTACAGGAGATTCCGGCCGACCATTATGAAGCGGCGAAGATTGACGGTGCGAATGCGTGGCAGCGGTTCTGGAGCATTACTCTGCCGGGACTGTCCAGTGTGATGAAGATCCAGATCTTTTATCAGATTATCAACTGTCTCAAGCTGTTCGGGCAGGTACAGATTATGACCGGCGGCGGGCCGGGCGATTCCACGAATACGATGATCCGCTATATCTATGTCACGGGGTTCAAAAAGGATATGTTCGGCATGGCTGCGGCGCAGTCCATGGTGTTCTGCTTCATCATGCTGCTGATCGCCGTGATTCAATTCAAAATTACAGACCGCAAGGACGGATAGGAGAGGAGAAGATTCATGAAGAAGCTTGCTTTAAATACTGTGGCTATTGTGCTTGCCCTGCTGTTTGTTTTTCCGCTGATCTGGATGTTTCTCACCTCCCTGAAGCCCGATGGAGTGAATGTCTATACGCTGGCCGATTGGGTGGATTGGTCGGATCTGAATACCGGTAACTATGTCAAGGTCATTAGAGATTCACAGATTCTGCTCTGGACCTGGAACAGTCTGTTGATCGGCGTACTCACTACCCTGATCTCCATTCTGCTTAGCTCGCTGGCAGCCTTCTCGTTCTCCAAGCTGCCGTTCCGCACAAGGGGCATCTTCTATGTGCTCATTGTCTCAGGCCTGCTGATTCCGACAGAAGCTATTCTGATTCCGCTCTATGAGACTGCGCTGCATCTTGAGCTGATCGATAATATCTGGGCCATTATCCTCCCGGGACTGACCAACCCGATCGGTATTCTGCTGCTGAAGCAGTTCATGGACGGCGTGCCTAAGGATTATATTGAAGCCGCGCAAATCGACGGCAGCCGCAGCTTCCGGCTCTGGTGGAGTATCTGCCTGCCGCTGACGCGCTCGGCGATGGTGTCTGTCGGGATCTTCTTTTTCATCCTCTCGTGGAACAATTTCCTCTGGCCTTATCTGGCGATTACCTCGGAGGAGAATATGATCCTGTCGGCAGGGCTGCCCACCTTTTTGTCGAATAATAATATGTCGCTCAATCTCATTATGACAGCCAGCGCCCTGGCGGCGATTCCGACGATTGTTGTCTTCATCCTGCTCCAGCGTCAGATTGTCCAGGGCGTAGCCATGTCGGGGGTCAAGGGGTAGCCTGAACCATATTATATACCGGGAAAGGGATATAGGGCATGCGTACATCTCCTGAGAGTTCTGCCAGGTCCTTGCGGCTCCGCTTGCTATCCTGGATCATCCAAATGAAGAGCAGCATGCGCTATAAGTGGATGCTGCTGCTTGTTCTCTTCTCCTTGACACCGCTGGTGGTCATGGGGATTATTTCTTTTTCCATCTCGAAATCAACCCTTAACGACAAGGCTACCGAGTATTCGGAGCATCTGCTCAATCAGACCGCTGATAATCTCGATACGCGCCTGGGCATCTACAAGGATATGCTGATGCAGGTGCTGAACAATCATGAGATTGTGGGAATGCTGCGGGCTCTTGATGGGACCACTCCGGCCAGCTATGATGTGGATAGTCTGTCTCTGACGACGAAGCTGTCCACGATTGTGGCAATTAATCAGGATGTACAGTCCATCTCCTTCGTCTCGGATAAGCACTATATCAAAGGTATCTACCGCTGGAGCACGCGCACGCCCGCCGAGGTGGAGCCGTTCCTTGCGACTCTTAAGGGCGGCAGCAATTTCCGCTGGTATCCGACCCGCTACGGCACTTATGTGGACAGCCTCAATTCCCAGAGCACCCATGTTTTCTCAGTCGCCAAGCAGCTCTACAAAATATCCGATGACAGTCCCCTGAAGATTGTTGCCGTGCTGGATATCCGAGAGGATGTGATTAAGGAGCTGGTCTCGAAGGCGGTCAGCAATAACCGTGACCTGCAAAGCTTCGTGATAGACGGCGGAGGCAGGCTCGTCTCGTACCCGGACAGCGGGCTGATCGGCCGGAGCGTGAGCGAGGTCCTGGGACAGGCAGGGTATGAGCAGCTCATGCGTACCGGACAGGAGGAAACGAGGTTCCCGCTTGGCTACAAGGGAGACAGCCTGATCGTGAATGCCAAGAAGCTGCATACGAATGACTGGGTGGTCGTCAATGTGATCTCCAAGGCGGCGCTGTATCAGGATTCCAACCGCCTGCTGCAGATTTTCATCTTCGTCGGGCTGCTCTGCATCATCTTCTCGGTCATTGCCGCGCTGGTGCTGGCGAACTCGATTACGAACCCGATTCTGAAAATGATCCGGCTGATGCGGCAGGTGATGTCCGGCGAGCTCAGCGTCCGCTACAAGGCCAAAAGCCGGCATGATGAAATCGATATTCTCGGCGACAACTTCAACGCAATGGTCGTGCAGATCGACGGACTCCTGAAAGCGGTATATCTGGAGCAGGACCGGAAACGGATGGCTGAACTCAAGGCGCTGCAGGCGCAGATTAACCCGCATTTTCTATACAACACGCTGGATATTATTAAATGGACGGCGCTCATTCAGAAGGCCAATAACGCGGCGGAGATGGTCAGCTTATTATCGCGTCTCTTGCGGATCAGCCTGGGCCGGGGGGAAGAGACGGTTACGGTGGAGGAAGAGATCGAGCATGTACAGTGTTATCTGGGCATACAGAAGTTCCGGTTCAACTTCAAGATTGACACTATCATTGAGATGGATGAAGACGTCCGCCGCCTGCGTACGCCGAAGTTGATTCTCCAGCCCATTGTCGAGAATGCGATCATCCATGCTTTTGGGGAGATGGAGTCCGGCGGTATGCTCCGTATCTCCTGCACCAAGGCACCGGGCAACCTGCTGTGGTTCGAGGTCACTGACAACGGCAAGGGCATGGACCCTGTACAGGCCTGTAGTCTGCTGGACGGGCAGGCGCGGGAGGAGAAGCCGGGAGGCATCGGGCTGGCGAATGTGGACGAGCGGATCAAGCTCATTTGCGGCAAAATGTACGGGCTGGACCTGCGCAGTGAACCGGGAAAAGGGACGTCTATCCGGATCAAGCTGCCGCTTATCACAGACGACACAAGGGGGAACCACTGATATGTACCGGGTCATTATCGTAGAAGATGAATTTATCGTGAGATATGGCATCCGGTCGATGATTGAATGGGAAGCCATCGGGATGGAGGTCACCGGGGAGGCCGGGAACGGCCGGGAGGCGCTGGAGCTGATGGCCGCCGGACTGCCCGACATCCTGATTACGGATATCAAAATGCCCGTCATGGACGGCATTGAGCTGATTGCCGAGGTGCGCAAGCTGTCTCCGGACCTAAAGATTGTTATCCTCAGCAATCTTGAGGACTTCCAGTATGCCAAGGAAGCGATTAAGCAAAATGTCTCCGACTATATCATCAAGTCGGATATGATGCCGCGCGACTTCGAGCAGGTACTGCTTAAGCTGAAGGACAGCCTCGAAGGGGCGCAGAAGCCTTGGGAGCAAAAGTCTGCGCCAGCTAAAATTGCGCCGGTGCATAAGGAGAACTTCCTGATCGAGCTGCTGGAGCTCGGGGCGGTTCAAGGCAGAATCGAACACGATACACTTACGCGGGCAGGGCTTGCGGAGAAGCGGCCGCTTTATGTGCTGCAAATTCTGCCGGGGGGCAGAGCAGAGCCGGAGTATGGGCAGGGAGCAGCGGTAATCCGCAGCCTGCTAGAAGAGATAGGTCTTAACGATCCTGTTCTCGGCTATGAGCTGATTCGTGACAGACAAGGTGTACTGCATGTAATTGTAACCTCAGAGGTAATGGTACAGACCGGTAAGGCTGCGATTATGGACCGCTTACTCAGCTCCAGTGAACAGTTGATTCTCCGGCTATCCAGACAATACGGCTGGACTGTAACGATTGGCATTAGCGGAGAAGTCAGGGAGTGGGCGGATTTGAAAAATGCGTATGTCCAGGCCTCAGGCGCTGCAAGGATGAAGCTGTTCATGGGAACGGGGCGTGTGCTGGTTCACGGTAGCGGTGAACTGCAGGCACAAGGGCCGCAGTCTCACGCTGCACAGCCTGACACAGCGCAGCATCAAATGACACAGTCAGGGACTACACTAGCGCCATCGCTCCAGATTAGCAGCCATCAGATTCAGTCGATGGTCTATGCTTTTCAGTCGCGGGAGCTGGAAGAATATCTGGAGCAGCTGTTTGGTCAGCTGGCTGTGCGCAGGGATGCGGAGCTGGTGCAGATTATTTCACTGGAGCTGTTGATGATTCTAACCACTCTGTGGCCGGATGTGTCGAAGGATGTAGAGCAGGTGCTTGAGCTGAAGAAGCAGTACTTTGACGAGCTGTCCAAGCTGGAGACGCTGGAAGAGAGCCGCGAGTGGTTCCTGCAGGCCTTCCAGGCGCTTGTTGCACATATGAAAGAGATGTATAATAGCGACCGTAACAGTATTATTAAGGCGACTCAGTATATCCGGCAGTATTATCATCAGGAGATTACCCTGCAGTCGATCAGCGGGCTGGTCCATCTGAGCAAGAACTACTTCGCCAATCTGTTCCGCAAAGAAGTAGGGGAGAGCTTCCTGGAGTATCTGACCCGCATCCGCATTGAGAAGGCGAAGACCTTGCTGACCGGCGAATTGAAGGCTGGCGACATAGGCAGTCTGGTCGGCATCCAGGACCCGAAGTATTTCTCCAAGGTATTCAAGAAAATCACAGGCGTATCTCCCTCCGAGTATCGCGCGCTGGTCCGCAAGGAGCGGTAAGGAAGCCTTGCGGCGGAACTTATTGCAAACGCTTACAATATTTAGGTAGCATGTACAGGAAAGTAGAGTCAGGGTGAGCCAGTTAAGTGAAGTGAAAGGGATTTGTCCCTCTGGTGGTGCTAAGTAATGTTGGTGAAGAGCTCAAGTACACATGAAGTCGCAGAATGATGCCCAAACGAACAATTAAGGAGCATAACTCTTGCATTATTCGTCCGTTAGATTGATTTATGTTTCAAGGAGGAGGAGAAAGATGAAGCTGATCCTGCCTGTTCTGCTGCTGTGTCTGCTGCTGTTCACGGGCTGCGCGGATTTCTCTTCCAGGCATACGGAGCCGCCGGAGCGCAGCACGCCTGTGACGATCTCCTTCTGGAATCCGTTCGGAGGGGGAGAGGGCGAATTCGTAGAGCGGATCATCCATGACTATAATGCTTCCCAGAGTGAAGTGTTCGTCAAGCAGCTCAGACTGGAATCGAACGAATATTATGCGAGACTCCGCACCGCTCTGTCCTTCGGCAAGGGGCCGGATGTGGCGGTCATCCATGCTGACCGGCTGTCACCCTTCATCAAAGCGCAGCAAATTATACCGCTCAATGCTCTGGCACAGCAGGGCGGATTCCAGTTCAATCAGATCGGGGAGCAGAACCTTCAGAGCGTCAGCTATGCCGGGCAATACTATGCAGTGCCTCTGGATACCCATTTCCATATGCTCTACTATAACAAAGCAATCCTGGCCAAGGCCGGTATATTATCTGCTGACGGAACACCGCTGCTGGAAGAGACTACACCGGAGGGATTCATCCGCCTGCTGCGGCAGATTGCAGCCAGGGTACCGGGTGTACAGCCTATGGCGGTGAACACCCCTTATTTCCAGGAATCCTTCCTCGATCTGTATTATCAGGCGGGTGGAGAGCTGCTCAGCCGGGACGGCAAGCGGGCAGCCATCTATAATGAAAAGTCCGTAGAGGTGCTGAGCTTCTATCAGCGGCTGTTTGACGAGGGATTAAGCGATTTGAGCGATAATACACCTTGGGATTCTTTTGACAAAGGGCAGGCAGGCCTATGGTTCGGCGGAGTATGGGAAGCAGGCCACCATCTGGACAATAAGGCGCTGGATATCGGGATTATACCTCTCCCGCCGATCTTCGGCAGCGCAGACCATTGGGGAAGCTCCCACACCCTGGTGATTCCGGCCTATACCACCGTGGAGAGGCAGGCAGGTGCCCTGGACTTCATGAAATACTTCTCGGAGGTGGGAGGAATGATCTGGGGCGAGGCGGGGCATGTTCCGGCGAACTCTACTGTTGAGCAGAGCCGGATGTACCGGGAGCTGCCTTACCGGGAGCGGTTTATTCAAGCAAAAGATCAGGTCAAATTCGCCCCGCAGACGGATAAATATGCGGCTCTGTTCACTGCAATGTCCGAGGAACTGCAGCATATCGTGCGCAACCGGATACAGCCCGAAGCGGGACTTAAGCGGCTGGAGGAGAGTCTGAATCAGATTCTGGCGAACTAGGTGATCAGCTCCGGGACCGGACAAAAACCAGGGTTCGCGGTGCACAGAGCTGTGGTGAAGTCGGGCCGTGTCTTCCTCAGCACAGCGAAATAACTACGGATGACATGATTCAGCTCAGGACTGCCATTCTGGAAGGATAGGGACTTAAGGGTCTGGACATGGGTGTAATAGTATTTGGTCTTCTGCTTAGGCAGCTTGTAGACGGTTGGCGGAACATACGTAGTGACGTCAAAAAGATTGGCATAGCGGTAGCTGCTGCGCACATACCGGCTGAAGGCGTTGGCAAAATCCGGGTCGCCTACACGCGGAGACCCGTAAGTATACAGCCGGGGGGTGGTGAAAGCGGAGTTGGCAGCAACATCCAGCGCACATAGAGTAGCCAGTGCCCCGCCAAGGCTATGGCCTGTTACATATAGCGTCTTCTCCGGAGACAGAGTGCCAAGCACGGAGAGAATGGCATTCCGAGCGGATGCATAGATATCGGTGAACCCCCGATGGGTCATGCAGGGCTCCTGGATGTATTTAAATTTCTTTTGCGCGGCATTCATGTTCGAGAGCCAGTCATTGGTGGAGATGCTTCCGCGCCAGGCAATAATGATCTCCTGCGGTGATTCCAGAATGAAGCCGAACAGCTCCCACACATTCCCCATTGATTTCGCCTGGAAGCTATGCACGGCCGAGAAGTCCGCCGGTACCACGAACGCACCCTCCGCATTGGCAAACTGGGTATAGGTCTGTCCGCAGACAGCCGCCAGAAAAATCGCCCATTCCGCCTCACCTGTCATGGTACTCATTCTGCATCCCGCCTTTCTTTATATCTGTGTATGATGGGAAGGCGGGATTGGTGCCTAGCGGGCAACGAGACCCGGCTTAAGAGAAACGTCAGCCACTCACAATGGCCTCGAAATCTACCTGTGTCAGCTGCCGTGAGACCTCCCACAGCCTGGATGCGGCAGCCCGGTCCAGTGCTTGCGGAGCCATCTTGCCGGGCTTAGGCAAGCCTCTGGTTTCTGAGAGTCTGCCGGGACCGTAATAGACTCCCGCCTTGGCCTCCGGTGATGTGGCGGCAAACAGTGCAGGAAGTGCGCCTTGGGCCGCCGGCTGGAACAAGATTGGCCCAAGCAGTCTGCGGAGAATGCCGGGAGCGCTGTTTGGTCCTGCCCCATTCAGCAGCAGGTCCGTACGTGATATCCCCGGGTGAACCGGTATGCTCAGCAGGTTCCATCCGCCCAGGTCACTGCGGCGCTGCAACTCAAGAGCGAACATAATCATCGCTATTTTGGATTGGGCGTAAGACTGCCCGGCATGATAACGGCGTTCAAATTGCAGGTCGTCAAAATGAATGGAGCCACTCCGGTGGGCAATACTGCTTAGACTGACCACCCGGGGCTCCTTTGCTTGGCGCAGCAAGGGCATCAGGTACGCAGTGAGCGCGAAGTGTCCAAGATAATTCGTACCGAATTGCAGCTCGAACCCGTCTGCGGTGACTTGGCGTACAGGTGGAGTCATGACGCCAGCATTGTTAATCAGGAGATCAAGACTGCGCCACTGAGTATTCATTCTTGTGCCGAATGCCTGCACAGAAGCCAGACTGGCAAGATCCAGCACCTCAAAACGTATGTTGGCTGAAGGAACGCTTGCGGAGATCCTTTTAACCGCTTCAGCTCCCTTCGCTGCATTCCGGCCCGCCAGGATAACCTCTGCCCCGTGCCGTGCCAGTTCAAGCGCGGTTTCGTAGCCGAGTCCGCCTGTACCAGTAACAACGGCCGAACGCCCCTGCTGGGAAGGAATCTGGGCAGCTGTCCATGTGGGGAATTTGTCCATTTTATGTTCTCTCCTTTGTTTGTCCGCCAGGTGCATTAATACATAGTTGACCCGCCGTTTGTTATACTCCATGCTAATACTTAGAGATTTATCGAAGTCAAGCCACTTTCAAAAACCCATGGTGAGGTGAAAAGCTGATGTACAGTATTAATGAGGTAGCGGCGATTTGTGAGGTAACAGCACATACGCTCCGCTTTTATGATAAGGAAGGGCTGATGCCCTTTGTCGGACGCAATGAGGCGGGGAACCGGACCTTCTCGGAGGGGGATCTGCTTATGGTTAAAGTCATCTGCTGCCTGAAAAACACCGGTATGCCCATTAAAGAGATCAAAAGGTATATTGATCTGGTAATAGAAGGCGACAGCACCAGGGAAACGCGGCGCGGGATGATGATTGCACACCGGAAGGAAGTGCTGCGGCAGATGGAGGAACTGAAGAAAAGTCTGAATATTATTGATCTGAAGGTGGCTATGTACGAGACCCATAATATGGACTTGCTGCGGGAGATTTAGGGGCTGGACAGTTAGAGTTATCTCTAACCGATTAACCAATGTATGTAATTCAGAATATGACGCAACGAAAGTGTGTGTTGGAATCAAAGGAGCAATCGAAATGGTCGAGGAACGTATCCTGCTTGGGGAGATAAGCATTAACGCTAAGTATTCTTTAGAAGACAAGCCTGTCATCCTGTTGCTTCATTTCAGCGGCGGAAACCTGCATATGTGGGATGGAGTTCTCCCGCAACTGGTGCAGGACTACAGCATCCTTGCACCGGATCTCCGGGGGCATGGCCGGTCGGACAAGCCGGAGACTGGCTATCATATTGACGAGATGGCAGAGGATATGTATCAGTTACTGAGGCATTTGCAGGTGGACAAGTGCCACGTAGTAGGAAGCTCCATGGGGGCGCAGGTAGCGGTCAGTCTGGCAGCAGCTCATCCTGAGCTTGTAGCGTCCCTAGTGTGTGAAGGTGCGCTGAATAACGAATTTGGCGAATATGGTATATTTGACGGCACGGCGGAAGCGGTGGAGCAGAGGAAAGTGCAGCTTCGGGCAGAACTGGAGGAATGGAAGGAACCGTACTTTGACAGCGTTGAATCGTATGTAGCCCAGCAGCGGGCTGAGCTGACTGCGGAGGGCCTGTGGAATGAATATTTCTGTGCGTTCTATACGCATAGCCTGGAGCAGCATCCAGACGGCAAGTATATCTATTGTTATCCGAACCGTGTCAGAATCGAATACATAGTGAAGTATTGGGAGCTGTCTTTTGAACACTATTATCAGACAATACAATGCCCGGTCCTATTCCTGCCCAGCGAAGCGGAATGGAACGATGAACGGGTCCGCAGCAGTCTGAATGCCTTCGCAGAGCTGCTGGACAGCTATGAAATTGCGCGGATCCCGGATTCGCTTCATGCGTATGTCTGGATGCAGCTTCCGCTTCAGGCGGGTCAGGCTGTGCGGGATTTTCTGGACAAGCAGTTCTAACCCTACCAAGCATATAAAGAAGCCCGGTTCAGAGACAGGACTCCGAACCGGGCTTTGCTGTGTGCAGGATGGTGCCTATTTTCAGTTCTTATTCGCCCTCCGGCGGATCTTCAACTACCCGGTCAGGCAGCTGAGTCACATAGCTGTCGGACATGCGGAGCAGCTCCAGCGCCCGGGTGAACTCATCTTCTGTCGATTGAAGCAGATCCGTGCCGTCACCGGACAGGGTGTAATGCTGGCCGTCCTCGAACCCGCTGCCTGACAGGAACAGCTCTTCATTATTAACGAATGAACCCGTAGGCAGATAATAGCGCTGCGGCAGCAGGTTATACGCGGTCTGGTTAAGCAGATCCTGTCCGAAGTGGATATGATAGTCCAGCGGAACCCCGAGCAGATTGGCAACGGTCGGCAAAATATCCACCTGGCCGCCTAACTGCTCCTTCAGTGCCGGTGTGGTAATGCCTGTGGCTGAGATGATCAGCGGTATATTAATCAGATCGCGCTCATTATATTCATGGTCCAGAATCTCCTCCAGCAGGACCTTGTCGGCCTCTTTTAGCGAGAATATAGGAAGACCCCGGTGATCGCCGTAAAGGACCACTATGCTGTTATCCCACACACCGCTGCTCTTAAGCTCATCAAGAAATTGGCCCAGCGCATAATCCGCATAGTTCTCAGCCCGGATATAGTCACCGACCAGCGTCCCTTCGTACCGTTCCGGCAAGGTCATCTTGTATTTGCTCTCCGGGATCGAGAACGGATTATGCGACGACATCGAGATGACATGGGCATAGAAGGGCTGTTCACGCTGATCCATCCGCGCAAGCTCCGCAGAGGTCTTTCGGTAGAGAACTTCATCCGAGGAGCCGTAGAAGACGGCATCCTCTTCACCGAAGTAGGTTTTGTCGTAATATTGATTGAAGCCCAGCGCTTTATACAGCTCCCCGCGGTTCCAGAACTCTACATTATTAGTATGAAAAGTCGCGGTATCGTACCCCTGTGCCTCCAGCAGCTTCGGCAGACTCGGCAGCTCCTTCGGAGCATACTTATCTGTGGCCGGACCGTCCGGCGGCACATAAAAGGAAGTGTTGACGATGAATTCGGCATCCGAGGTATTGCCCTGGCCTACCTGCTGAAAGAACCGGGGGAAATAGTAGCTCCCGCCGGCCAGCTTATTCAGGTTCGGTGTAATTTCGGTTCCGTCCACGGACAGATTGATCAGGAAGTTCTGGAGCGACTCCATCTGCAGGATGATCAGATTCTTACCCTTGGCAGCCCCGAACAAGACCGGATTAGCCTTCTGCTGAATGCCCTTTGTCATGTCGATGCCAGCCTGGGAGATTTGCGCAGGGTCCATAGGCTCCTCTGCGGGTTCACGCAGCAGGGCGTAGGCTTCATAATTGAGAATGCCCATTTGCTCTGCCTTGACATTCTCATTCATACTGGCTTTATTGGGGAAGATATTCATCATGCACAGCGTAAGCGAGATGCAGAACAGGATAGCCACTGCCTTGCGGTTGCTGGGCCGGGACATGGAATGCTTCCAGGCGAGCGCTTTTTTGCGTCTGAGCATGATCAGGCTGATAATAATGATGTCTACGAAGATAAGCATATATTGCGGATGCACGACGGCGAATATACTTTTTTTGACGGCGCCTACCTGTTTGACCTGTCCGAAGACCTGAGACGTAGCAATCATACCAAAATGATTATGATAGACGATGAGAGAGAAGAACAGTACAGTAATGAGCAGATTGACGATCAGATAGATGGCGACCTTGTGCTTGGTGGCGAACCATTCGATGAGGCAGAACAGCAGCAGCACGAACGGGATTTCCTTCAGCCAGGTGGTCCAGGTTGGACCGTCCTCGAATAAGTAATACCAGGCGAAATAACTCTTCACCAGCATGATCAGCGAGAAGAACAGAATCGACCTTTTTCGAAGCGAACGTGATTCCTTGTAAGGCATTGCGTATGCGCATCCTTTTCTATATAATCCATTAATTCTATTACAGGGCCGAGTTCAAAATCAACCGGTATTTAAGGGCAGTTTGGTGAAAAATAAAGGTGAAAGTTCGCCGCATATACGTTATTCTCTAAGAAGCATCCGGGAAGTTGAACCGTTGATAAACGAAGCAGGAGGAACAATAATGACCAAAGAATTCTCGCGCCAATATACAGACAGTGTGAAGCAGGAACTATTGAACAGACTCGGCCTGAAGCAGGTGTATTTCAAGGGACAGCAGGGCGAGGACCTGTTATATGAAGCAACGGGCTTTGACCGCGGTACCTCGCATAAGTTCTGTGTCAGAACGCGGAAAGGCACCGTTGACGAATGGGTAGGCGGGAAGTGGATGAAGGTCCGCAGCTTCTCAATTGCCAGCAAACAGGAGGGTTCAGAATGAGCAGCAATTCCCATTTGCAGTTACAGGTACAGCCTTTGACAGACATCAAGCATCTGAAGATTCATGGCAGAACGACCGGAGCGCTTAACCCCCTGACGTTATTCTGGACGGGCAGTGCGATAGAAGTGAACCTCCGGGCCTCCGAGCTGTGGCTTGAAGTAGAGTCCGGTTACGATCATCACGAATCCTGGATCAGTGTGCTGATCAACTCCGTTCCTGTCAGCAGACAGATGGTGAATGCCGGAAGGCACTGGATCTGCGTATTCAGAGGGATGAACCCTGAGACTGTGAAGAATATCCGGATTGTAAAAGAGGTCCAGGCGATGAGCGGCGACCCCGGCGCCTATCTTCAGTTCCATGCGGTCCGCACAGACGGCAGCTTCCTGCCTGTTGAAGCGAAGCCGTACCGGCTGGAGTTCATCGGTGACAGTATCACCTCAGGTGAGGGCGTCATTGGTGCCAAGAGTGAAGAGGACTGGATTCCCGCCTGGTTCAGCGGCGTTCATAACTATACAGCGATCACTGCCGAATCCGTGCAGGCTGAATTCCGGGTGATCTCACAGAGCGGATGGGGCGTGCTCTCCAGTTGGGATAATAACCCGGGGGGCAATATTCCTGACATCTATGAGCAGGTCTGCGGTCTGCTGACCGGTCCCCGTAATGAAGCGCTTGGTGCGCATAAGATGAATGATTTTACGGCCTGGCAGCCGGATGTGGTGGTAGTCAACCTGGGCACCAATGATGACGGCGCGTTCAACTCCCCCGAATGGCTTGATGAGAGTACCGGACGAATCTATAAGCAGCGGCTGAATGAAGACGGAAGCTATCATCAGGAGGATCTGGCCGCCTTCGAGGCTGCGGTCACGAGGTTCCTGGCGAAGCTGAGAGGCTATAACCCCGAGGCGCATCTTCTCTGGGTGTATGGAATGCTGGGCCTCTCCCTGATGCCGGCGATCTACCGTTCGGTGGATGGATACATGAGGTCTACGGGCGATAAGAACGTGTCGGTGTTCCAGCTGCCGAATGTGACGAATGAAACGATGGGAGCGCGGACCCATCCGGGCCTGCCGGCGCACGAGCAGACTGCAAGGGAGTTAAGCGGCTATATCCGGGGACTTTTGTTAGGGTCTTAACTGTAACGGCATATCCATTGAACAGTATAAGTTGCAGGAGCGCTCATCAGCTGATGAGCGCTTTGAGCTGCAATTCATCTATTTGACAAACAAACCGTCTGGACGGTATAGTAAATGACGAGGTGATGATGGTGAACAGTAATTCCAAACGCAGTCTGATTCTGGCTGCAGCTTCAACGATTGTTAAGAATAGCGGAATTGAGAAGCTTACACTTGAAGCGGTGGCTGCTGAAGCAGGAGTGAGCAAGGGCGGTCTGCTGCACCATTTTCCGAATAAAGACGCATTAATCTACAGTATGGTCTCAGGCATCACTAATGATTTTGTTGCGGATGTCCAGAAGAGGGCGGCCCAGGATACACGGGAGCAAGGGAAGTGGAGCCGTGCTTATTTGCAGTCTACCGTTGAAGCTGATAAGGATGGGCAGGACATGAATGTTGCGCTTAACGCAGCGCTTTTTACAAACGGTGAATTGCTGGATGAATTAAGGAAGCATTATACCGTCTGGCAAGAGAACATCGAGAATGACGGGCTGGACCCGGTAATTGGCTCCATTGTCCGGCTGGCTGTAGACGGCCTGTGGTTATCGGAGGTATTCGGGATCGGCGAGATCAGTGATGATATGCGTGATAAGGTCATCCGGAAATTAAATGAAATGATCCATTAAGGAGGTAGTCCCATTGAATGCTTATGTTTTACTATCCTTAGCCATTGTGAGTGAGGTCTTCGGCAGCTCTATGCTTAAGGCATCCAACGGGTTCAAAAAGCTCCTTCCCTCCATTGCGGTGGTCGCTGGCATGGGCCTGGCGTTCTTCAATCTGTCACTGGCGCTGAAAGAAATCCCTCTCGGGACAGCTTATGCCATCTGGTCTGGCGTGGGAACGGCGTTAACCGCATTGGTTGGCGTGCTGGTCTATAAGGAACGTCTGAATGTGCGAAAAATAGCAGGCTTAATCCTCATCATTGGCGGTGTGGTTCTGCTGAAGCTGTCAACGGGGGTGTAGAGATGAGAGGTTACTTAGCGCTAAGCATCGCTATTATTTCAGAAATCTTCGGTACGACTATGCTTAAGCTCTCCGATGGATTCAGCAGTGTGCTGCCGTCGATCGGAGTAGTGCTTGGAATGGGCCTGGCTTTTTACTGCTTATCAATCAGTCTTCGCACCATACCTCTGAGCCTGGCTTATGCCATCTGGTCTGGCGTGGGGACAGCGCTGACAGCACTGATCGGCATTCTGATCTGGAATGATCCGTTCAATCTGCTCACCGGCATTAGTCTGCTGATTATTATCGGGGGTCTGGTGCTGCTGAATTCACCGGATAAGGCTGGCGGGGAAAACGCCCCTGAAGCTACGGAGAATTAGGTCTTGCTTATCAAGCCTCCGGTATGCTGAAATGGAAGTAGGCAACGTGCAGGAAGTGAGCGAGAAGGAGCAACCGGAATGAGGAAAATGTACCTGATAGCCGCCATATGGCTCAGCCTATTACTGCTGGCGGCATGTAGCAATGGCACCGGCAGCGGTTCTGGCGGGAGGATTGCCGATACCAGCCTAAGTGCAGGTCCGGCTGAGGATGCAGCGCTCCATGTGCATGCTGCCAGATCGGATCAACCGCAGAGCAGCAGCCAGCCCTACCTGGGCAAGGTCTATAAGGTTGTGGTAGATCCGGGTCACGGCGGTGAAGATCCCGGGGCAGTCTCCGTCAGTGGACGCCTGGAGAAGGATTTCAATCTTAGCCTGTCAGAGCAAATCGCAGCCCGGGTGGAGCAGGACCCGCAGCTTGAGATTCTGCTTACCCGGACCGGGGATGCTTTTATCTCCTCACAAGAGCTGTTCCGGCCCCAGTTCGCCAACAACCTGGCCGCAGACCTGTTCATCTCCATTCATGGCAATACCTATGAGGAGGCATCAGCATCGGGTACGGAAACCTTTTATTATCATGAAGAATCCTTGGCTTGGGCCGAGACTATACATAAGCATGTCATTCAAGCTACCGGTCTCAAAGACCGCGGCGTGAAGAAAGGGAATTACTTCGTTCTGCGCGATACGGTAATGCCGTCGGTGCTGCTGGAACTGGGCTATTTAACGAATCCCGGTGACGAGGCGAAGATGTGGACCTCCGGATTCCAGGAGAGCGTGGCCTCCGCTGTTGTAGATGGGATAAGAGAGTATTTAGGGCTGGAGTGATGGATCACCACGATGTCAAAATGCACAAGGAGAAGCTTATGAACCGGATCTTAATTCTCGGATCAGGAGGATCAGGCAAGTCTACCCTGGCCCGTCAGCTTGGCGGCCTTCTTCATCTGCCGGTCGTACATCTGGATGCCCATTTCTGGAACCCGGACTGGGTTCCTAAGCCAAAAGAAGAGTGGGACGAACTGGTGCGGCAATACACCGACCAGGAGCAATGGATTATAGATGGTAATTATTCAAGGACCATGGAGCTAAGGATTAAGCGTGCGGATGTCATTATTTTTCTGGATTTACCCCGGATATTGTGTATGTACCGGATTGTGAAGCGTCGTCTTATGTACCATAACCAGACTAGACCGGATATGAACGAAGGCTGCCCGGAGAAGCTCGATTGGGCATTTGTGAAATGGGTCTGGAACTATAAGGCACGAAGCCGTGCTGTCACCCTGGAGAGACTCAAGCAGACCGGAGCTCACCAGCAAGTGCTGATCGTAAATACAAGGCGGCAGGTCAAGGAGTTGCTTCATCGCTTTGCAGAATGCTAATCAGCGCCGCACATACAGTCCCTTAAGGTCCAACTGCAGCTCACTTGAGATCAGAAGCAGGATCAGTTCCTCGATTGCTGATAGAGTGGCTACTAAGCATACAACTATTGTCCAGATTGCCTGATTCACATAGGGAAGCAGCAAAGGTGTAAGGAATAGCAGCAGTCCGGCCAGCTTGTTGCCGTAGGTATGAATGCTGCCGTAGGTGCTGAATTTGCGCAGAGCGGTCAGGATGGAGGCTCCCCGGATGACGGCAATCAGCGCGATCCACAGGATGAGGCCGAGGGTCAGACCAAGGAACGGATATAAGGTATAGAGTGCAGTGCCTGCCAGCGTCATATCGGCCACGGAATCGAGCTTGGCACCGAAGCTGCTAACCGTACCAGTCATTCGGGCAATAGGGCCATCCAGCATATCGGTAATTCCGCACAGGAGGTAGACTAAAGTGAAGCCCGTGCCCAGCGGCGCCAGGTACAGCAGCAGAAGAGCCAGCCCGATTCGGCTGAGCGTGATGCAGTTGGGGACAAGCTTCATGGCAACCTCCCTTTTTAACCGTGTAATGGGGATTTCCTGTCTAGCTTATTCGTATATATTCTATGCTTCATTATGCCTCTAAATTTGCCGATTGTCTTGAATAAGAAAGTACCCGTTAATATGGTGCAGGAACTGTCGGATGCATTCCCTGCGTAGCTGTTACTCTGATGGGGAGGAAAGGGAGGGACACGATGAACCTGCTGGAAGATATGAATGCTGCACTCTTCTACATTGAAGAGCACTTGGACGACGAGATCGATATAAAAGTGGCTGCGGGCTTCGCGTTATGCTCGGAGTATCATTTTACACGGATGTTCTCCTTCCTGGCCGGTATCCCGCTCTCGGAATATATCCGCCGCAGACGTCTTACGCTGGCTGCCTTCAAGCTGCAGGGAAGCCAGCACCGGATTATTGATGTTGCCCTGGAGTACGGGTACACTTCGCCGGATGCATTCACAAAAGCCTTTCAGCAGCTTCATGGCGTAACGCCTTCAGAAGCAAGATCGGCAGGGACACCCCTGAAGGCCTTTCCTCGAATGACTTTTCAGTTAACCATTAGAGGAGGCAGTGAAATGAATTACCGCATTGAGGAGAAAGAGGCTTTTCGGATCGTTGGACTCAAGAAAAGGGTAGCTATCCAGTTCAGCGGGGTGAACCCGGAGATCGCCGCCATGTGGCAGAGTCTGAGCATGGAGATGATAGGGGAGCTGAAGGGGCTGTCGGATATGGTTCCGTCAGGGCTAATCAGCTCGTCGTTGAATTTCTCCGAAGGCCGGATGGAGGAACGGGGGGAGCTGGATCATTATATCGGAGTGGCTACCACGCAGGAATGCCCGCCGTCCTACGCCAAGCTGGAGGTTCCAGCGTCTGCATGGGCCGTGTTCGAAGTGGTGGGTCCCTTTCCGGACACGCTCCAGAATGTCTGGGGCCGGATCTACTCCGAATGGTTCCCCTCTTCCAATTACGAGCAGGTCGAAGGGCCGGAGCTTCTGTGGAACGAAAGCAAGGATACCCACTCACCAACTTTTAAAAGTGAAATATGGATTCCGGTGCGGGAAGCAGTGCGCCGTTAACGGTGCAGGTATTCAGCCAGAGCGGACAGGGCTTCCAGTCAGAATGAATAGTGCCTCCTACAATTGGGTAATGGTAGTCTAGTATAACTAACTAGGAGGCATACTTCATGGAGTGGACTTTGGAAGATGTGGAAGAGACGAGCAGGCTACATCCTGAGTCGTTCTTTATTCCTGCAAGACAGGAACGGGAGACACAGGGTACGGGGAGAATGGTGCGGCTGCACTTCATGTTGACCCAACCGGCTGAAGGGCAGCCACGGGCTGAACGGATGTGGGTGGAGATCACCGGGAGAGATCCGGTTACCGGGCGGTACACGGGGCTGTTGACCAATACACCGGGGGTTATCCAGTCGCTCCAGCTCGGAGATCCGGTGGAGTTCGAGCCCAGACATATCGCCCAGACGATTCTTAGAGAAGGAGATCCGGCATGGGTCGAAGCCGGGGAGAAGGCGGGTATGGTCACCAGGCAATGCCTGACGCCAGGCAACGGTGTGCGCTGGATGTACCGGGAGGCCCCTACCCGTGAGGAGGACAGCGGCTGGCGGCTGTTCACCGGAGAAGAAGATAACGCTTATCTGAGCGACCCGAAGAATACGGCCATCATGAATGTGTATGATCTGATCGACCGGGACCCGAGCTTGCTGGAGCCTTTTAAAGGAGCTGTGGGTACAGCGTTTGAACGGAGCGGACCGGGTGCCGCGTGGGTAGAAGTGAAGAATTGGCGGTAAGCATGATATACTAGGCTGGCGGACACAGGTGACTGTGGCCCCGGCCTTTTTTACTAGGAGAAGGGCAGAAGGGCAGATATACATAACAGGTAATTAACTGAGAGGAAGGAATAGAATGATTGAATTACAGCCTAGT
Source organism: Paenibacillus silagei (assembly GCF_017874735.1). Lineage (GTDB taxonomy): Bacteria > Bacillota > Bacilli > Paenibacillales > Paenibacillaceae > Paenibacillus_AQ > Paenibacillus_AQ silagei. Next base: position 141,780 of record NZ_JAGGLV010000002.1, on the reverse strand, counting down.
GAGTATAGTAGAATCAAGCATCTTTTAGCGCATAGTGAAGGAGAATTCATGCCAATCCGGCCAATCACGCGAATTTCTATGATTTGTACTTCTCCTCCAGTCAATGGCTTGCGGTGCTGAAAGAACCTTTGAAAGACAACACAGTGGAGCTCAGTAGAACACATTATAAGATGAACAGTAACGCTAAAGCTCCTGCTGACATTCAGGAGGATTCTGGAGAATTTGTTTTAACTAGCATCGATGAGCAGTTGTTTGGACGCTACATTCAGGAGATGGACGATAGTTACCGATTACTGTGGACTTCGGCTGAGACCTATCTGGACAGGGCATTTGGTTATTGTTATTTGAATGAGAGCGGATTTGTAAGCGCTTGTAATACTTTTTATGTGGGTGGCGGCTATATTGAACCGGATATCATCACGCACAAGGAATACCGTAATCAAGGGTTGGCGTTCAGACTGTGTCAAGAATTCATAGCGCTTAGCCGTCAGCGGCAGCTAACAATATATTGGGATTGTGATACCGGCAATACTGGCTCCAATCATCTGGCCGTTAAGTTAGGTCTGGTGAAGGTTGGCGAAGTTCCTATTCTGTGGTGGCATGAGAGTAAGGAAGTCATTGCGAAATATTTAGCCGCCTACAACTATAATACCTAAGATTGGATGCTGTACTTTTGTAAAATTCACTTGTGGAGGGGACCGACCTGAAGCACATATATTACTTACTGCTGGTCGTACTGCTCATAGCTGGCTGTAACACGAATAAGGAGACACAACTTACCCCTGAGCGGCCGGAGGTATTGGGAGAGATGCCTGAAGACATGCCTGCTGATTTCGATTTTCTCGTCCGGTACGGGTATGGAGAGGTCACCAAGAATGAGATCAATACGTATCAGGATACCGTGGTAAAAGATCTGATCATGAACGGAACAGCCACAGCGGATATTAATTTGACCGAAGATGAAATGCGCAGCATCTATGAGCGGATGAGAGGCATCCGAATCATGGGGAAGCTGGAGCTTGTGTCCCTCAAGCAGGGCTGCGCGGTGGTCCCTTACCAGGAAGACAGCTGGAGGATCACCGTAAACGGGTTCACACGGAATTGGTCCTGGTCCGGCGAGAATTGTGAGCTTACGGAAGATGCAGAAAAGCTGCTGGAGCTGCGGAACTTCATCGCGGACATCGTAGCGGGTAAAGAAGAGTACCAGGCATTGCCCGAAGCGGAAGGCGGCTATGACTAAGGAGAACTGCATATAAAGGTACGACTGCAAGCGTACTCCGCAAGTCCGATCCCAAAGGATCGGATTTTTGGTTTAATGGGATAGGGAAACAGCAACCGGACAGAGTAGAAGGAGGTTTAAATTCAGTTTAAATATGTCGGTTACTATCCTTATAGATTCAGCATTCAAGGAGGAATAAAGCATGAAGCAGACACAATCAGCAGGGCAGGGCGGCAGCTATGCCATTGAGGCGCAAGGATTGGTCAAAATCTACGGGAGCAACCGTGCCGTGGATGGTGTAGATCTCAAAGTAGGCACAGGAATGATCTATGGGGTGCTGGGTCCCAATGGTGCCGGGAAGACAACCGTAATTCGCATGCTGGCGACCCTACTTCGGCCTGACGCAGGTTCGGCGCGTATCTTCGGACATGATGTGGCAAAAGAACCGCAGATCGTGCGTCAGTTAATCGGAGTGACGGGTCAATATGCGTCAGTGGATGAGTCGCTTAGCGCGACTGAGAATCTGATCATCTTCTCCAGGCTGCATGGCCTGGGGCGTGCGGAGTCTCGCAGCAAGGCCTCTGACCTGCTGGAGGAATTCGGCTTGACGGAAGCCGCCAAGCGCCCCTTGAAGAATTTCTCCGGCGGGATGCGCCGGCGTCTGGATCTGGCGGCCAGTCTGATTGCGCAGCCTCCGCTCATTTTCCTGGATGAGCCGACAACGGGGCTTGATCCCCGGACGCGCAATCAGATGTGGGAGACGATCCGCAAGCTGGTGAATACGGGATCAACGGTCCTGCTGACGACCCAATATCTTGAAGAAGCGGATCAGCTGGCGGACCGAATTGCCGTGATTGATACCGGTAAGGTGGTCGCAGAGGGAACCGTTGATGAACTCAAGAGCTCGGTTGGCAGCTCCTCGCTTCACCTGAAGGTGGTCCATCCGCAGCAGTTGCTGAAGGCGCGGCAGATTGTGGAGCAGGTGCTTCAGGTACGCTCTAACCTGTCGGCAGAAGCAGCCAAAATTATCGCACCGATGGGGAACGTGGACCGGGTAACCGATCTGCTGATCGCACTTCGTGAAGCAAGTATACCGCTGCTTGAGATGAGTGTGCAGAAGCCAACGCTGGATGAAGTATTCCTGACCCTAACCGGTCATGGCGTCAAGGAAGATGCGGGGCTTGTCCCGGATAGTACACAGAAGAAGGAGGGAGTATTAGCATGAGTACTTTAATTAAGCCGGGTGTAGACCGTAATTTGAAAAACCATACCAGCTTCGGCCAAGTGGTACGTAATTCCTTTACGATGGCTTACAGAGGACTGCTCAAGATCCGGCGTACACCGGAGCAATTGTTTGACGTCACGTTTCAGCCGATTATTTTCACTTTGATGTTCACATATATTTTCGGCGGGGCGATTGCCGGGGATGTGGCAAGTTATCTGCCGGTAATTATTCCAGGAATCTTGGTACAGACCGTAATCACGACCTCCGTCGTTACCGGTGTCCAGCTACGGGAGGATATGGAAAAAGGGGTGTTCGACCGCTTCAAATCGCTGCCGATTGCCCGGATTGCCCCTCTCGCAGGGGCACTGTTAGCAGATACTATACGCTACACGATTGCTACGGTACTCACCTTCGTAATGGGCTACATTATGGGCTTGCGGCCGGAAGGCGGCATCGGCGGGGTTGCCCTGGCGGCGGTTCTGGTCATCGGATGCTCCTGGGCCATCAGCTGGATCTTTGCCTTTTTCGGTGTGATCGCCCGCACAGCATCCAGTGTTCAGGGGATCTCAATGATCGTGTTATTCCCGCTAACCTTCCTCTCGAATGCCTTCGTGCCGGTTGATACGATGCCGAAATGGCTTCAGTGGTTCGTGAATAACAATCCGATCTCTCATCTGGTCACTGCTGTCCGTGAACTGGTGAACCATGGAACGGTAGGCAGTGATCTGGTCTACTCCCTGATCGGAGCCGCTGTGATTGTAGCGGTCTTCGCTCCGATTACCGTGCGTGCGTATATGCGCCGGACGTAAGTCTGGTTCAGTAAGACGTCAACGAATGCAGGGATGCATCGGTTGGCGTTTTTTTGTATGCGAAAAACTGAACACAATGTGACCAGTCACGTTCAGGAATTTTGAGTCCATTCCGTTAGGGATAGCTCATAGTCAACAAAAGTCTGTAATTCCCCATGCTGATCTGCCCAGGCATTCTTTCGCACCGCTATTTTTCGGAAGCCGAGTTTCTCATACACATGCTGCGCTCTGGTGTTTTTAAGATTCGTATCCAGTATGATCTTGTGAAACCCCTGTGTTTCAAACAAATAACGGACCAGCATACCTAAACATTCTGTGCCTGCCCCTTTGTTTTGTTGATTGAAATTACAGATTTTAATCCCCATCTCCGCCACATGTCCAGAAACCGCACTGTAGCTCATTTCACCTGCGGGAGCACCATCGATTTCAAGAATCAGACGGCCTTTCCGTTCAGAGTCTCTCCCGGTCTGCAATTGGGTTAACACCTCTTGTTCAGTAATTCCTAAGCCCTTAGGAAATCCGGCATGTGCCATGACTTCTCCATCGTTCCACCAGTTGCATAACAGTGGAGCGTCAGCCACAGCTGCATCCCGGATGACCAAGTTACCTTGTTGCATATACAATCTCTACACCTCCATGATTCCAAATGAGCGTAGCTTCATCGTAGCATGCCATGATTTCCGCGAGAATGGAGAGTATTGTTTTATACAAATTGTATTAGGCTTAAGAGTACTAGCAGCGATAGATTCAGCAAAAGCCCCAGTATAGATAATTTGTTCCGCTTAACAATTCCAAGCACGCTGACGCAAACAGCGAAGAGCAGAAGGAAGTATACGAGGTACAGGGAAGTATCTGCGTAGAGTGCCAGGACCTTGGACCCTCCGTCATTCACAAACTCGCCATCATACAGGTTCTTGTACCTGCGGTTAGCATAAATTAATACACTGGTGATACAAACGGAGGATAATAACACAGGAATAGCAGTTAGACCTCTTGTCTTTTTCTCAAATCTGCCTGCTGTAACGGACCATACTCCATAGATGACAAATCCCGCAAGCAGGCAGATGAAGTACATCTGATAGAACATCAGCCCTTCCTCACGGTCCCCGGTTCCGCCCCCATCCGGTCCTGAAGCATATAATAATAAGTTGGTTATGACCAGCATGAAATTTAGGAGTGCGTATTTAACGGCACTAATTCCTATTCCCTTAATTCCTCTCATCTTACCCCCGCTAACTAGGGTTACTCTCCAGATGTCCCCTTGTCCGTTTGTTTATTAATAGTGACTTCATTTCTATCGATTTCTACTTGATAGTTAATTACTTTGCCTTGTTCGAATTTTTCACTAACCTCTTTACTTACAGAGTAGTTCTTTTTGGGATTGAGTGTAATTTTGAAACTGTGATTTCCGTTTTTGATCCTGAACTTTGCGACTTCACCAAACTTGATATTACTATCAATTTGAGAATTGATGTGTGTGTCGTCTTTTTCATCTACAGTCACAACTACACTTTTCAAAAATAATGGACTGTTATTAGTAATTGTCAAATTATACTCTTCATCATTTAAAGTTTTATTATTCGGTGAATCAGAGTTTTTACCATCGCACCCTGAAAACAATGTTAAAGATACTAAAACTATAGAAAATTTTTTAATAAATGACATATTTATCTCCTCCAATTTTATTTTATTTTGATTACTCCTTAAAATTAGAAAAAACAATTGGTTCAAAAGGGGCTAAACTCTGTTCTTTTTGATCAAAAAAGAGCTTGATTTCTGGTTGGAAAACAATATGTTCTCGTTTCTTAATAATATATGTACATAGAACTTCGTAGACTGCAATATTTTCTAATTTTTTTTCATCTACACTATCTTTAAATTCTTCTTTAATTTGATCCTCTGAGTATTCATCACGACTAATATTAACACTAATAATCTCAATAAATTCTCTTGCTTCATCAGGATAAATAATTTCTGACCGAATATCATTAGTTATAATTTTATTAGAATCTAGAATTTTATATGCGTAAGAGTATTTCTTTCCTATTTCTATTTTGTTTTTGGGTGCAAATGGCGATTCCATTATAGAGAGACCGTTTTGCTTACCAGAATAAAATTGTAAGTAAATGGGACTGATATTCTTTTTTATTTTTTTATTATCTTCGTGTTCAATAGCAAGATTATCAAGTAACGATTCTTTTAAATCTAATATATTGCTAAAGATTAGTCTTACAGAAAACCCTTCTTCTAACAATTTGGGATCATAAATTTGCCATTTTATATTTTCTGCATTGAATTTTATAGATTCTTTTTTTCCGTTTAATAAGGTTATTGAAGTATTTTGATCATTTAATTCGTTAAGCTCATCTTTTTTCAATTTATTTGTTTCCCCAACCAATAAAATTGAAGGATTAATGTCCTTTGAATGCTCTAGATCAATAGTATATACTCCGATAGCTTGGTTAAAATCTAACTTTTTCATTAGTATATCTGTGTTGTTATTCTCACATCCTGATATCAATGTGATAAAGAATATAAGTAAAATAATTGCAGACTTCCTCATATACTTTCGCAACCCTTCTAGTAGTAATACAAAATGAGAGTGAATATTAAGTATTCACTCTCATTTTTAATTCCTTACTTAATTCTACTAATTGTAACAAATTTAATTAAAGTGATACGGTTTGTAAAGCATAGTACTCATCGTATGCTTGAGTGAAAGCGCTACCTGGATATTTTACACCTAACTTAGTGATAGTATACGTATATTGATTTTGCGAATATCTTAAGACGATTCTTCCTTTGGTACCTGGAGTAGAATTGGGATAACTAATGGTTTGAGTTGTTGTAAATGCCACACTTGCACCGATGGTTGCTGCAATGTTAGCCTTCAAAAATTTTATATCTACTCCTCCACCGCCCGTAACAGAGGCGTTAACAGTTGTTGTAATTCCTTGTGCTGCTGAAACGGAGAGAGGATAAGCTACATAACTTGAGACAGGTGAAAATAAATTCCATCTGCTTGGCTGACTAATATTAGAGATAGAATATGTAGCTTGAGGAGAAATCTTGTCTACACTGAAGTCATTTGTAAGAGTGTTTTCTATATCAGATGTATTAATACTTTTGGTTGCATAATTACCGATAAATGTTTCTACTGCGCCATCTTCGTTAATTGTAATAGTCTCTTTAAATTCTGATGAAGCAAGGGCTGTAGAACTTAATCCGAAACATAAAGAACATGCCATGAATACCGATAAGACTTTTTTAGTAACTGGAGCTTTTCCTCTTTTTATTGAATTTTTCATTATCAAGTGCACCCTTTCTTTTTGTATCAATTTTTTGTGGACAGGACTAACGTTTAATTTAAAACCAATTAAGGCAACAAACCACCTACTTTCGGAATAAATGGTAATATAAATAATAATATAGAAAATATAAACACCTTACATCAATAAAAATACCATTATTATACTATAGATGTCAATCAATAATAAAAGTATAACTATAAAAGTATTTTTGTTTTTCGTTACCATTTAAATATGATTACATCTAATGTATAAATAATTGGACTGATTATAGCTATGTAATTACTATTAAGTAGGAGTGGTAGAATTATGAGTTATTATCTAATAAGTTGAAAATAATCTTCCAAATTACCTAGCACAATTATCCTGAGTTTCGTATCGGTTCATGATAAATTAACTTTTGTATGTATCTGACCATATGAAGGGAATGCTATCGTTTTAGTCAATATTGTAATTGACTCAAATCTTCTGAGCATAAATTTCCTGACCGTATTAGGGGGCTAATTCTGCAAATCGATGGTGCTAATGCAGTTCCAGTTTCAGAAGATGTGGCGGAGATTGGTATCAAGATTTGCGGGTTAATTCAACTGAATAAAGGAGTACAGTTTTTGGGATGCCGCTTCGCTATTTATTAATAAAGGGACTTCACAAGATCGTACTTGACACCAATCTAAAAAATGTCAGAGCATGGCATGTCTATAAGAAACACGGCTTCCGTAAAAACGCAGTGCAAAAAAATGTCTGGATAGATCACGATGGTGTACGATTTTATTGACTATGAAATATCTCTGACGGACAGGACTCTACGTAAGTATTTTTCCGCTTTTTTCAGAAACCTTCTGGAGTTGTGGCGCGTTAGCCTTTATAATATGACGAGAATATAGAATAAAGGAAAAGGTGTAACTTCATGAGCATATTAAATGTAGAAAAGCTTAGTCACGGCTTCGGCGACCGGGCCATCTTCACGGATGTCTCCTTCCGTCTGCTGAAGGGCGAGCATATCGGCCTGATCGGCGCCAATGGTGAGGGGAAATCGACCTTCATGAACATCATTACCGGTAAGCTGCAGCCGGACGAAGGCAAGGTGGAATGGGCGAAGCGGATGCGCGCCGGTTATCTGGATCAGCATGCGGTGCTTCAGCAGGGGCAATCCATCCGGGATGTGCTGCGCGGGGCCTTCCAATATCTGTTCGATATGGAACAAGAGATGAACGACATGTACGGCAAGATGGGGGATGTGACCCCTGAGGAGCTGGAGCAGCTGCTGGAGGATGTCGGAACGATTCAGGACATGCTGACCAGCCAGGACTTCTATATGATTGATGCCAAAATCGATGAAACCGCGCGTGGACTCGGTCTGACCGACATCGGTCTGGACAAGGATGTTAACGATCTCAGCGGCGGTCAGCGGACCAAGGTGCTGCTGGCAAAGCTGCTGCTGGAGAAGCCCGACATTCTGCTGCTCGATGAGCCTACGAACTATCTGGATGAACAGCATATCAACTGGCTGAAGCGTTATCTGCTGGATTATGAGAATGCCTTCATTCTGATCTCCCATGACATTCCGTTCCTGAATAGCGTGATCAACCTGATCTACCATATGGAGAACCAGTCGCTGTCGCGTTACGTCGGCGATTATGAGTATTTCCAGCAGGTGTATGAAGCGAAGAAGTCGCAGCTGGAATCCGCGTTCAAGCGCCAGCAGCAGGAGATTGCCGATCTGAAGGACTTCGTAGCCCGCAACAAGGCTAGCGTAGCTACCCGCAACATGGCGATGTCCCGGCAGAAGAAGCTGGATAAGATGGAGGTCATTGAGATTGCCAAGGAGAAGCCGAAGCCGCAGTTCAACTTCAAGCAGGGGCGAACCTCCGGCAAAATGGTTTTTGAGACCAAGGATCTGGTGATCGGGTATGATTCCCCATTGTCGCGTCCGCTGGACCTGAGCATGGAGCGGGGTCAGAAGATTGCCCTCGTCGGTGCGAACGGGATCGGTAAAACCACGCTGCTGCGCAGCATTCTCGGCCAGATCCAGCCTATCTCGGGCACAGCCCGGCTTGGCGATCTGCTGGAGATCGGGTATTTCGAGCAGGAAATGAAGGAATCGAATTACAACACCTGTATCGAGGAGATCTGGAACGAATTCCCGTCCTACTCACAATTCGAGATTCGTGCTGCACTGGCGAAGTGCGGCCTGACCACCAAGCATATTGAGAGTAAAATTGCTGTCCTGAGCGGCGGCGAGAAGGCCAAAGTACGCTTGTGCAAGCTGATTAACCGGGAGAGCAATCTGCTGGTACTGGATGAGCCTACCAACCATCTCGATGTCGATGCAAAGGAAGAGCTGCAGCGTGCGCTCAAAGCCTATAAAGGCAGCATTCTGCTGATCTCCCATGAGCCTGAATTCTACCGTGATATCGTGACCGATACCTGGAATTGCGAATCATGGACGACCAAAGTCTTCTAGAGAACCGAACCGGCAATATCGCCGGTATTGAGCTTGACCCGTAGGAGGGGCACTTTGCAAAAAGTGACTCTTACGGGTCATTCGTATTACAGTGGAGTAAGAATGCAGGGGGATCATATGAACGTTGTGAATGAGGAGACAGTCGTGAAGCCATCCAAACGCAGTCTGGTCAATATCATTATTGACGGCATTTCTGGTATTTTTCTTCCCATAGTTAATATATTGAGCGCGGCAGGAATCATGAAGGGTCTGCTCGCAGGTGCGGTTGCGCTGGAGCTCATCAGCAAGACCGAAGGCACCTATACGGTGCTGAATGCCATGGCGGACAGCCTGTTCCATTACCTTCCGCTGCTGCTGGCGTTTACGGCAGCCCGTAAATTTGGGGCCAATCCTTTTACGGCGGTCGTTATAGGCGGGGTTATGCTATATCCCAGTCTGACTACACTATTTGCGAACAACGAAGTCATTGAGTTTATGGGCATGAGCATCAAGCCGGTGAATTATCCTGCAAGCGCTATTCCTATCATCCTGGCGGTAGGTCTGCTGGTCTATGTCGAGCGATTCTGTGTCAAAATACTACCTGAGGTCATCCGCGGCTTCTTCACTCCGCTGATCTCCGTGATCGTGGTATCGTCGGTGACGCTGCTGGTATTCGGACCGATGGGGGCGCTGGCCGGTGACGCCCTGGCAGACGGGTACCGTACAGTGTATAATCTCAGTTCAGTCGGCGCCGGAATGGTGCTGGGGGCGATCATTCAGCCGATGGTCATCTTCGGCCTGCACTGGAGTCTGGTGCCGCTGGCGATCAACAACATCAGCACGGGTGGATCAGACACGATCCTCGCGCTGATGGGTCCTGCTGCCTTTGCCCAAGCGGGAGCAGCGCTGGCAGTATTCATCAAAGCCAAAGACAAGCAGTTCCGCACCTTAAGCCTGTCGGCATCGATATCGGCCTTGTTTGGTGTGACGGAGCCTGCAATGTTCGGGGTCAATCTGCCGCTGCGTAAGCCGATGATTATTGTCTGCTGTGCAGGCTCGATTGGCGGCGGGATGGTCGGGATGTTCGGCTCATCTGCGATTTCATTCGCTTTTCCGGGACTGGCTACGCTGCCTGCTTATCTGGGGGACGGGTTCGGCGGCTTCCTGATCGCATGTACCACCGGGTTCCTGATTGCCCTGATTGCAACGCTGTGCGTGAAGCTTGGACCGGAGCCAGTCGTCGAACCAATTGCCAAATCCTAGCTAAGGGGGATTACACTTGAGAGCGATTAGAAGAACCAAGACGGTGGAAGGGACTTCCATTCCCGGAATCATCCATAACGGAGGAAGTTACTTCTATATTAATGTAGATGTGTACGAAGACGGCATGGTCAACTGCTGGGAGCTTACCGATCTTAAGGGCTTATCCGGCAAAATAAATTCAGGCTGGTTAACGCCGGCCGTCCCCTCCGGGAAGCAGCTGTCCATTCATGGACTGGGTGCGTATACGGTAGAGTCGGCAAAGTGGACTTACAACGCTGCAAGCTATTACCAGCATATTCAGGAAACAGTGAGCCTGCTGAACCCGGACCATACGAATATCTATGAGATTTCGGACCGGGAGCAGGAGGAGAGTGAAGCGCGCCGGATTGCGCATTCACCTTCCTCTACGGAATTCTATGTCAACAGCGAAATGTTCTACCAGACGACGGAGGGCAAAAGTGTCCATCTGTTCATGAAGAATAGCGGCGCAGTATACCTGGTCGATGTTGTGATATACAAGGACGGAAAGGTAGCGGTCTATAACCTGCCTGCTGACGCAGAATATACGCTGGAGGAGCTGGACGCGCTTGTTGCAGATAAGACCTTCTTCACGACAATGGATACTCCTGTAAAGGTACATATTCTGCAATTGGGCGAGGTTACATTAGGCGAAGCCCTATACTCTGCCGATGCACAGGAGAAGCTCAAAGAGCTGCATAACCTCCACAAGCAGCTGAACGGCGAGCAAACGGCGCATGAAGCGTGCCGGGCTGCCTATTATGCTTATCTGGAGAATCCGGGTGAATACTACCGGGAGCAGCTCCGAATCAAATATGAGCTTGTGCCGGAGCATGAACGGATGTATCTGGGCGATATGGATACGAAGGATTGGGATTACCAGCGAATCCTGTATCATCCCGAAGAGACACGCGAAGTGTGAACGGGGCAGGATTTTCTACGCGTTGGATGCTATACTACTATAAGTGATGAAGTGAAGAGATAGAGGGTGGCAGGATGGAGACAATCAGCTTTCATTATGGACGGCATATTTCCAAGGTGGCGCGGGCATTATATTTCCACTCGTGGAAATCTATACTATCGATTGGCGTTCAAGCGGTATTTATAGCGGTGTGCATGATTCTGTATACTCAGAACCAGTCGGTCATTTTGCTCGGCATATCGATTACGCTGGTTCTGACCATGGGAATGTCAATCGTGATGCGCACCTTGCTTTTACCGAAGATATTGTCGGCAGATACAAGGTACAATAAGGAATTTGAATATCTTTTCGATGCAGAGGGGATCAATTTCAGTCCGGAGAAGGACGCGTCCGTCATGACCTGGGGCTCTTTCACCCGGGTATGGGAGAACCAGAGCTACTATCTGCTGTTCCATGGGCCACAGGAGTATTGGTTCGTTGCGAAGCAATCGTTCGAGGATGCCGCACAGGAGCATAAATTCAGAGCGTATGTGTCAGATCACCGCAAGATTGTCAGTGGCGTGATTTGGTGACAAAAAAGAAGGACATGCTACCCGCGCATGTCCTTTTCTGTATCCGGGAGCGGATGATTAGCCGCAGCTACACCCGCCAAAAGCTTGTGCAATCTGCCTTGTCGGCAATATTGTACTCGATTAACTGTCTCAGCAGGCCGTAATCCACCGGATTCGTCCATTTCATGCGGATCAGCAGCTTGGTGTGATCTATTCCGCCTTGCTTCAGGACTTCCTCGAAATGATCCATGCCTGCTTTTTCCGGGGCAACAGCCATATGCCCTTTGGCTACACTGAAGCCGATAATGTATGTTCCGTGATCGGTGAACATCGGCTGGTTCCAGCCAATTCTCGGTTCGAGCTGCGGGAACTCCTGCAACACCCAGGCGAGTACTTCCTCCACCGTTGCCTGATGGACCGGATTATCGATCTTCGCCAGATACTCTGCAAACACATCCATGGTTCGTCCTCCTGATCTATGTCAGCCCTAATGCCCTCCATAATATCTTGTAGCCGCAGGATAGTCAAAAATTTTAATGAATAAATTGGATTAACCATCACAATGGGAGGTGTTGAATGGTGAAGGAGTAGGGCTCCCTTCCTCATTCCAGCATTTCCCTGTATGATAGAAGGAGCTTGTTGTTCTTCAGAATCAATGAGAAGGGGGATAGGGATGGAGAAGAGGATCGTGTTCAAGGGCATACGTCCTGCTGAATTGCCAGCGACTATAAGCGTGATTGCCCTGATGTTATTCTGGATAAGCTTTTTCCTTCGGGTCGATAAGACGACTCTGTTGGAGCAGATTGTGACCTATCTCGTCATCGGAATTGCAATAGCCGTTGCAGGGATTATGGTATATCGTTTGTTTACCTTTAGCAGGGCGTTTAACATAGAGATTAAGCCGGAAGCCCTGCAGATCAAGAATGTGGAGATTGAAGCCTCTACTATTAAGTGTATTTTCATCAAAGGCTACTTGCTGCCCGTGATCGCAGTAAAGCCCAGAGCCAATCTGCTGGTTACTTATAAATACTGTTTTCGATTCCCCGAGCAGGAAGATCAAGGGATAAAGTTGCTAACGGAATGGGCGGAGCGGCACCAGATCGAAGTGGTACATAAGAAGTTTGTGAGATGGCTGTAGTTAACTAAGGGATGGAGAATAGGAGGAACTAATCAATGAAAGTCTCCGGATTCAGTCACATCACACTCCAGGTACGCGATCTTCAGGCTTCATTGGAATTCTATCAGGGTATTCTGGGGATGAACGTTAGACATCGTGGCCGAATAGATGCCTATTTGGAGTGGGGCAGCGCTTGGATCTGTCTGCTTGAACGAACGGTTACCAAGGAGCCTTTAGGCGAATACGCCGGGATGGATCATGTAGCTTTTTATATCGCAGAGGATGATTTCAATGAAGCTGTCGGCATCTTGCAGAAGCATCACGTTGAGATCGTCAGAGGACCTGTTCAGCGGGGAACCGGCTGGTCGGTGAATTTCCTGGACCCGGATAGAATTCAGCTGGAGCTGCATACCTCCACTCTGGATGAACGGATGCAGGTCTGGCGTTAGGCGGAGTGGGGTCCATATAATAATCAGAAGCGGGGATGCGGGATGAATAAACCTTTTCATGAAATGCTAACGTCGGAAAATGAGCTCAGAGAGCTTCTGGGCTATCCAAGTGAAGTGGTGAAGCGCAAATCGATCCACCAGCTGGATCATCACTGCCGTGATTATATAGCGATGTCCCCTTTATTATTCCTGTCTACGGCAGATGAACACGGCTCATGCGATGTCTCTCCGCGCGGGGATGCGCCCGGTTCGGTGCTGGTGCTGGATGAAGGGCATCTGGTCATTCCTGAACGTCCGGGGAACCGCAGATTGGACTCTTTGCTGAATATCCTGGCTAATCCGCATATCGGTCTGATTTTTATTATCCCGGGGCTTGAAGAGACCCTGCGGGTTAACGGGCAAGCCTATATCATTAAGGATGAGCCTATCCTGGATCGGATGCGAGCCCGAGGCAAGCGGCCTGCGCTGGGAATCGGGGTGAAGGTGGAGGAATGTTATATGCATTGTGCCAAGGCCTTCAAAAGATCGCAGGTCTGGGACTCCGGCACCTGGCCTGCTGAAGCCTTGCTCCCGTCTGCTCCGGCCATCATCGCCGCTCATGTGAATGCAGCGGAGTTCACGGAGGAAGTGGTGCGGCGAGGTATTGAGGAGAGCTACGAGAAGCGGCTGTATTAAGTAGGGGAGTGAATAACGGGGATGGATACAGAGAGGCTGATACGGATTTTTGACAGGCAGGCCACGGATTATGACCGTAAAAGAGATGATCCGAAGCAGCGGCGATGGCGCCAGAAGCTAATCGGTTCTGCGAAGGGTGAGGTGCTGGAGCTTGCCGTCGGAGCCGGGGCGAACTTCCCGTTCTATCCTAAAGGCGTCAAGATCACGGCTGTGGACTTCAGCGGAGCCATGGTTGAGAAGGCCAGACGGGCCGCCGGACAGTACCGCCTGGAAGCCGATTGTATATGTGCAGATATCGAAGACATGAGCTTTGCCGCGCATTCGTTCGATACGATTGTCTCCACGCTGTCCTTATGCAGCTATAAGAACCCGCTGAACCTGCTGGTGAAGCTGAACCGCTGGTGTAAGCCGGACGGCACCATCCTCCTCCTGGAGCATGGAATTGGTTCTAACCTCTTGGTCACTACACTGCAACGGGCGCTGAATCCGCTCCTGTACCGCATCTATGGATGCCATCAGACCCGGGATATTCTCGGACTGGTCCGGGAGTCGGGGATGCAGATCACTAGAGTGGAGAGCTATTCGCTGAATATGGTGCATTTGATCTGGGCGGGGCCTGAGGAACAACAACTATGATCTGAAGGGTAAGAGATCATATACCTGGATAAGAGGGCAAGACCGTAGGCATTCGTAAGATATTTGAGGTTCGGGCCGGGCGCAGCTCCATAGAACATACAGAACAATATCATGAAGTTCGCGTTACTTATGATACGTCTATTGCTGTTCAAGCTATCAACGGAATTATTGATTTCCCGGGAAAATGGACGTTGCTGGAGGTCAAACAGAAATACACTGATGAGCCGCTAAATTTCAACTCAGACGCTTTTAAACTGGCTTTGGAGCGTTCAGGGTTTCTTTTTGACCCCAATGTAGACTGGAACGTTCTTTCTGCACAAATCGAATTTTTTGGTAACTAAGTGATGCCCGCTTCCGTTTATAAATAAGATGAAAACAATTTTTTAAGGGGGAAGGGGAACGGATGAAGAAGAAATGGAAGATCATTTTATTTAGCTTTATTGGGGCTATTGTCCTTTTAGTCGTGTTAGGAGCATTATACGTCAATAACGTTGGATATAATAATGTGAAATACATGTATCGTTTAGAATCAACCGGTAAATCTGTTATTCGGATAGATAGCGATATGCCTGGCCGAGAGCGCTACCTCACGAAAGAAGAGGGTGATCCACAGGAACTGTTAAAGTCACGCATGGAACGAGAAGGGTGGGGATATACTCAACAGGAGGGATCGGGTTATTTTTTTAAGAAAGACGGTAGGGAAGAAATAGTCACTATGCAGCAATGGAATCATTTTTATATTATATATAGTTTAAATGCTGGAATTGCGAACCTTGAGGACTAGACAAGAAAACAACGCCCCTATTTTTTAAAGGGGGCGTTGTTTTAAGTTGTGCTTAGTTACCAGTGTTACTAGCTTTGTCCATTTCGTATCCATATACTGTATAGCCAGCGCTAAACCAATCTTGGAGTGTGCTAGTTTCCTTTTTGTCAGTTGTGTGTTGGGTTAAAAATTTATTATTATTGTTGTTGCCTGTATTTTTTGTGATTATAGCAGTGTGATCGACATGTCCATCAGCTCCAAAGTCCGCATTTACGGCATCACCTGTTTGTAGAGCGGTCACACTTGATGCAACGCCAGCTCTTTGACTCCAATGTTTATAGAAGTTTTGCGCTCCTCCCCACGTGTGAGTAGGCATAAGAGGTCCGAACCTCCAAGCATCATCAGCAGTTACGTGGGAACCTGTTCTAAATTTCATCCCTCCTGCATAAATCGCTTGGGATACAAAGTTAGTGCAATCATTCCATTGCGACCAACAAGATGAATTCGCTACATTACAGCCTGCTTTTTCAGCATAATATGTTGAATACGTGGGATTTCTTTTGTTCCACCAACTATAAGCATAGTCACGGGCTGCTATGTTGTCATATCCGTTTGCGGAAACGGCTAGTGGACTAACCTCGTCTGTTGCGAAAGAATTAAAGTTTGTTTCGCTACTAGTTGTTGTTTCGTTATTGGCTGTAGATGGAGCAGTAGAAGGAGCATCTGAAGGAATCGGTAAAAGACCATTTAATTTAGTAAGTTCTGCATTGGAGAGTGTTATGTTGTTTTTAAGCTTATTTTGATATGTTTTCAATTGTACATTAAGTTCATAGTTTTCATACCAATCAATAAATTTTACATATTCAACTATCTTTTTCATGTCCTCTGCAGAGAATAATTCAAAAGAAGTTCCTAACGAGAGTACATATTTTTGATATTCCACATTGTCTAAGTCTGTTTTGATAGCGATACCATCTTTATTCAACTGGTTTTCAACCAAGTTGATAGCATCTTTGTGTTCAATAAGAGCTTTTTCCTTCACCTCTGCTGACTTTCCAGGAAGCACATTATAAAACTGGATATCACTAGCTTTAATTTGAATATCAGCATTCTCCTCTGAATTAGTCTCTGCGGAAACAGCACTTCCCATTAAGCTGAAGCCTAGAGCGAACGTTCCGACAATCAACCAAGTCTTCTTGAAGTTCAATTTGCCACTCTCCCATTGTCATATTTTGTAATGCCGTTCATAGTTATAAACGCCAAAAAAGGGAAAAGGTTCCTTAGAATTTTAAATTATTTTTAAACAATATTTTTTTGAGATATTCGTCCTAAGCAGGTGCAGGCTGAAGGTATCGCTGAAGCAAGGAAAAAAGGGAAGCACCTGAGGCGGCCGCAAATAAACTTGAACACTCTTACTTTTGGACAAAGAAGATCCTGGATACCAATTATGAGAGCTGGAAGAGTAACGATTTTTCGGCTGTAGAATTTATGAATAGACTTGGTCTAAGAAGAACATTTTTTACAAATTAATGAGGGAATTTGATGAAGTCTAAATTATGCGAAAGGAAGTGTAGTGCGTTGGATTTAAAGTATATCGGTGAAAATAGTAGCTCTGGGCATTACAAGAGAAGAGCATGATACCATTGCTTGGTTATCGGGACTTGATCGGAGTACAATTGATAGTATTCTGAGCTTTATTAAGTCTGAGTAAAATGTGAGGGGAATGCGAAATGGATAGTATTATTTTTGATCTGGACGGTACGTTATGGGACCCGACGGAGACCGTAGTGGGTGGATGGAATCAAGTGATTAGCAGCTATAAGGGAGCAGCCAAAGAGGTAACGATAGACAATTTACAAGGCATTATGGGGCTGCCGGTGCCGGAGGTTGGCCGAAGGCTGTTTCCTGATGCAGATGAGGATACTCGGCAGAAGATTATGGATGAATGTTGTGATATGGAGTGTCTTGTTCTGTCGCAGCAAGGCGGAAGGTTGTATGCTCGGGTAGAAGAGGTGCTTCAGGCATTATCGGCTAAATACAAGCTGTTCATCGTAAGCAACTGCCAGGCGGGGTACATCGAGGCTTTTTATGAATATCATCAATTGCAGAAGTATTTCACAGACTACGAGAATCCGGGGAGAACCGGACTATCTAAGGGAGAGAACATCAGGCTGGTCATGGACCGCAATCATCTGATGAGTCCTGTCTATGTGGGCGATATCGAAGGGGATAGGAAGGCGGCAGGGTTCGCGGGGATTCCTTTTGTGTACGCGAGTTATGGATTCGGCGAAGTGAGCAGTTATGATTATGTGATCGACCGGCTGGACGGGCTGCTGGAATTGTTCTGAAGCGGCCCTTGGATAAAGGTGGATCTCTTCCTGCAAAAGCTGGAGTTGTCTTACAGCCATTTCATGGCTTTGAAGACAACTCCTTATTCAATTCCGGCGATAATGCGGCGGATACGCAGGGGATAGCGTACCAGGGGTACGGTTGGCTCAGACGGCTGTCCAGCCCCCGTCCACATACAGCGTCTGGCCTGTCGTGTAGCTGGAAGCATCCGAGGCGAAGTAGAGGACAGCACCGTTCAATTCATCGGGGTTGCCGGGCCGGCCCATGGGGCATAGCGTATTATACTGCTCCAGAAATTGGTCCTGGTAGAGAGCGCGGGTCATCCGGCTGGGGAACAGGCTGGGTCCGATCGCATTCACCGTGATTCCGTAAGGAGCGAGGGTCGCGCCCATGCCGCGGGTCAGATTCACGACTGCGCCTTTGGAGGCATTATAGGCATGCAGGGCGGCCAGCTTGCTGCCCTTCACACCGCAGATGGAAGCAAGGTTGATAATGCGGCCCGCCTTGCGCTCCTTCATGGCCGGGATCACAGCTTTGGACATGAGATAAATACTCTTCACATTGGTATCCATCACCCGGTCCCATTCCGCTTCCGCCAGTTCCTCGACAGAGCCTGTGGATGCAACTCCGGCATTATTCACCAGGATATCTATCCGTCCGAAATGCTCCAGAATGCTTGCTACCGCCGCTTCAATCTCCGTGCCTCGGGTTACGTCACATTGGAGCGGAAGCGCCCGGCAGCCCTGGGCTTCAATCTGTTGCCGCGCCGGTTCCAGCTCGTCCACTCTTACATCCAACATGGCAACATCCGCCCCTTGCCTGGCCAGAGCTTGAGCCAATTCCCCCCCTATTCCCCCGGCTGCGCCCGTCACCACCGTCACTTTTCCGCTCAAATCAAATGGATTTCTCACCGGCGCACCTCCATTAATTCCACCAATCCCAGCGCAAGTTGGAGTAGGGAAGGAACTGTTCAGGATCTACAGCCGTCAGGACCTCACCGCGTTCAAGGACGGTATTGCTGACCGTGTAGATGCCGCCCAGCATACGGACGACTTCCAGCTCGGCCCAGGGGTCATGCGGAGAGTCATGCAGGTGAATCTCTACTTCTGCCGCCGTGCGCACACTGATATCCATCGAGGCTGTCTGCCGGATCAGCAGCGGTCCAAGATCGAATCCGCGGCCATCCGGTGACTTGGAATACTTCATGTTGAAGACAGGCAGGCCGTTACCGTAATGTGCGGAGATGATACTCTCACCGTCTGCAGCATTCATTTTCCCGCTCAGCGCAGCCTCTACATGGAAGAATTCTGTACCCCGCCGGGATACGCTGCCTGCTATATGGTGATCCTCCTTCTGGAGACTGATGTCGGCCATCTTCTTCGGGAAGCCATAAATCTCACGCCCCAGGCCCATAGCGATATCATCGCTGATCGGCATGGACAGGCAGTAGGTGCCCGGTTGCCCGTTGTAGGCTGCCAGGACGAAGACCGCGGCTTCACGGTAAGGCTCGCAGAAGCTGGTTCGGGGATAGTTAGCAACAAAAGCGTGCACAAGCGGTCTTGGACCCGGCGTAAGCGGGGCGGGCAGAATGCTGCGGATCACTTCGGGCGAAGTCTCCCAATAGACGGTTAGTGTCTCTGCATTATAGAAGGTCGTAGGTGTATTGATTCTTTTGGTAATCTCATTCACATCTTTTACGAAGCTGCTCATCTGAATCTCCTCCTGTGTTATAGGGTCACGAATAATGTAACATGACTATTCCAGTGATTATATATATGGAAAATATAAAAATAAATGGGAATCTTGTGCACAGCGCACTATAATAATCATGGGGGGAGAGCGATGAATGTAACCTTTGAACAGATTAGCAGACAATTTAGTAAGCAAGCCCTACATATCCAGTGGAACAAAGCAATAACGACAGCATATTCAGATACGATGCTGATTACGAAGAGCCTGACGCATTTTGCCCCTGAATTTATCTATGTAGGCTACCGGTCCGGATTACCGGATCACGCAGAAGGGTTGGAGCAGGCCAGCCTGATGCTGATTAATGATACTGTGGAGCCAGCTTCAGGCCAGCATCCGCAGATGTATAGCAGACAGAACCGTATGGAATTCGGGGCAGGGGAAGATGTATTCGAGCTCTATAATCAGACCCGGGAGCTGTTTCTGGAAGAGGCTGAACGGGAGCAGGCCAAGGGCAGAATGCTTGAGGCCTGTGTTGCCGGCAAAGGACTGGATGCAATCGTCTGTGCGGCGGCGGAGCTGATGGGCAATCCGGTAATTATCATCGATGTAAGCTACAAGGTTCTGGCTTCTTCGGATTGTAGCGGGGTTACCGATCCTATCTGGAGCGATAATCTGCACAAAGGCTACTGTTCCTATGATTTCATAGCTGCCGTCCACCAACTGAAGAGTGTGCAGACCGGCATAGAGTCGCTGGAGGCTTATGAAGTGGAATGCAGCGGAAGCCAGGTGACCAAGCTGGTCGCCAGGATTAGGATCGGCAGCAAGCCTGTCGGGAATGTGATTGTGCTGGGCGACACACGCCCGATTGAGCGGAGGGATCATGAGCTGGCGGGTTTTACGGCCGGGCTGGTGGCGGCGGAGCTGGCTAAGAACAGCTTTTACAGGAATTCAAGCCAGGCGGAATATGAAGAGCTGATCTATGAATTGCTGGAGAATGGGGAGAACGGTTCACAACTAATTCAGGAGAGCCTGCGGAGCGGAGTGCATCTGCCTAAGGGCAGATTGTCTATTCTGGTGCTGCAGCTTGCGGGGTACGATGCCTCTGCTTCCGGCAAACAGACTGGTTATTTAAGGGATCAGCTGCACTTGCATTTCGGGGAGGAGCGGCTGATCTTTTACCATGAGTATATGGTGGGGGTCAGTGAGGGTGATACTGCATCGTCCAGGTCAAGAGAGTATGATCCAAGCTTGCGGGAATTTCTCGTCAGCCATCAGATCCGTCTGGGGATCAGCCGGGAATTCACCGACCTTACAGACTGCCGCAAATATTATCTGCAGGCGCTCAAGGCGCTGGAGATCGGGCGGATCGTCTGGCCTGCGGAACCGCGCATCTTGTATGCTGATGTGCAGCTGTATGATCTGTTGTCCCCGCATGCGCAGCATGATTCCCGGGATGTCACCCATCCGGCGCTTACGGTCCTGCGTGTATTCGATGAGAAGCATCATGCCGACTTGTATCATACCCTCTATTGCTATTTGAAGAACAACCAGCAGCTGCAAAAAACCGCCGACGAACTATTCGTCCACCGCAACACCCTGCGGTACCGCTTACGCCAGATCGACGAACTGATTCAGCTTGATTTGCGCCAGATCGATCAGGTCCTGAGGCTATATATGTCCTATCAAATGACAGATTATCTGGAAAAGCTCAATGGGGGAGGGAGCCCTTGTTGCTCTTGATTTGTTATTTGGCAGCAGCTGCGTTCTCCCGCATTAGCTTCATACACACCTGAGGCTCTTCCTCCACTTCCCTGCAAGGCGCACACACCTCAAACCCAAACTTTCGGACAGTTGCCATCGAAGCAGCGTTATGCGGATGAGTCAGGATATAGATAGAGTCCACATCAAGCTGTGTGAAGCACGTGTCGAGAAGTACGGGCAGGGCCTCCGACATATAACCTTGCCCCCAATAGTCCTTCCAGATGTCATAACCGATCTCTACCTGCTTCCGCTCAGCGTCCCAATAATGATATCCGCAGGTGCCAATGAAGGAACCGGTCTCCCGGTCAAACATCCCATAGCGGTGATGGCCTTTGCCTTCAGGCTGGGCGTAATGTTCAATGATTTCTATGGCTTCACTATAATCGCAGGGCGGCTCACTGAAGTATCTGCACATGTCCGGGTCCGAGAATTGCTTGTAGACGGCATCGGTGTCGTTCTGATTCAGCAGACGGAAATGCAGACGGCCCGTTGTAAAAGGTTCGGATAAGTTCATTGATGATTCTCCTATTCATGGGCAATATTTCATACTATTATTATGCGATCATATAATCGGGTTGTCTATAACCGTGAACCCGGTTGTTAATGTATGGTAAAATACAAGCACTACGTCTATTTATTGAAGGGGTGTGCCTATGAAGCCGAAGAGATTAACCAAAAACCTGGCAGCCGCGCTTGCCTCCGCACTGTTATTGACTAGCACCGGAATTACCGTTCTTAGCGCTTTCCCGCAGAAGATCGAGGCAGCGGCGGTGAAGCCTACAACAGCTTTCGCTTTATTCGAACAGAGGTTGCAAAAGCCTTCGTCCCTTGGCCTGGCCCAAGCTACGCTGGTTAACCGGATCGGCCAGATGACGCAGCTCGAAGCGAATCTGGCTGTGCTGCATCTGGAGAATGCACTGAAGGCTTACCTGCCTACGGCAACCAAACGTATGAACGCGCCTTTCGTTCAATTGGATATCAAAAATATATACACCCCCGGCATGACCATGGCGTTGGCACGCTCCAAGGTGAAGCGGTCCGAGTCACGCATTGTACTGCAAGATTTGACGGCCATGAACTATAAGCTGGAGAGGGGCGGCGGCGGGTTTGTTCCGGTCATTCAATACAAGAGCTTTAAGGTATTCAAACCGTACCTCAGCAAAGATCTCCAGGTATATATTGACCTGATGGCCGCAGAGTCGGAGCAACCCACTGTGATCAACAGAACTTTACAGGTGGACTGGTACCAGGTCGTGGAACGGGCGGTGCAGTATGAAGCCTTTGTGCAGACGTATAAGACCTCTAACCGTGCTGCCGCCATGAAGGAAGCCTTTGAAGCTTCCAAGCAGATTGTGTTTAACGGAGCCCCCAACACACCGCTGTTCGACAAGAAGACCCAGGTCATTCTTCTAAAAGCGGCAATCGCGTATGAGAATACCCTGTCCGAAGCAGGGCCTGAGCAGATCGAGGCCAGTAGCCTGCTGACCCAACTGGATGATTTCCTGCTGCTTGTAGAGCAGAATGGCGATAAGAAAACTCAGGCTGTCATTGATTATCTGGAAGCGATGTAGTCAAGACCACTTACATCTTGTAGAAGAGACCGGGCTGTGGCCGAAGCAGCCCGGTTTCTTGGTGTGCAGAACCCGGGCGCAAAGACCCGCAAAGCATATCTTCCTATAGGCCCGAAGCGTCATTAATCACAGAAAAGGAAAACGATTACAATTATAATGTAAGCGTTATCCATGCCTGTGTTACATGTTTACGCAGAAGGGGGAAGAAGTCTTGAGAGTGAACAAGGTTTCCTTTAACATGCTTGTGATTATGGGTTTTAGCATTCAGTACGCATTGATGCATCTATTTTCGGCAGGCGAGGTCATCGCCATTTCAACGGCTGAGCTTATTATTTATATGGCGTTTACCTTTGCCGGACTCGGCAGATTCTTCCGGAGGAGAAGACAGGTTCTGAACGAGCACGGCTGCGGGTCTGCCGGACTGTTTTTCAGCGTATTATGGACGGTCTCCCTGTGCTCCCAGTTCCGCAAAGAGAGCTACCCGGATGCGCTGACGATTATTAATTCGCTGGGGGTATCGGCTGCCGGGCTGGTGCTGCTTACCGAGATCATTATATTGCTTAAGGTCTAAGCAACCGCTTGTCAGTGAAGTTCAATCGGCATCGTCCATGTAATGTCTGCTGATCTCACGGGCTCTGTCTTGAACCAGAAGCTTCAGCTCCACCGGCTCCAGAATACGAATGGAAGTACCGAAGCTTAACAGATACTTGGGCAGGTACTTGTTCATGGACGGAACATCGAGCAGGAACCGCGCCTCCCGGTCGTTCCGTTCCGTCAAATAGTGACGCAGATGCCAATTGCTGCACAGCTTGTTCAGCGTATCAGGCTCCCCTTCGATGCGGATAACCGCAAGGGGTCCGTCTTCTTGCCGCTCCTCTTCCGCTTGGCTGCGGAAATAGTCAGACACCGAGAACTGCTCCGGCCGCTCGAAGCAGGCATCCGTCAGCTTAAGCGCGGCAATGCGGTCAACACGGAAGGTCCGCATTGCCCTCGACTGGTGGCAGAACGCGACGACATACCATTCGCTGCGGTCATAAGCCAGTCCATACGGATCGGCATCACGTTCATCGGCCTGCGCAGAATTCACCTTATGGTAGGTGAGGTGTACGGTCCGCCCGTCCTTCACAGCCAGCTCCAGCTCCCGCAGCAAAGGGACGACAGACGGCGGACGGGACGGGGCAATGACATCGAGGCCGCTGGTTAGCAGCGACAAGTCATGGCGCTGTTCTTCCTGCAATCCATTCTCCACCTTCTTGAGGGCGCTCTCCAGCTCCTTCGCATAAGGATAACCTGCGCCTACCGCGAATTTATAAGCATCTACCAGTGCCTTCAGCTCTAGCGCGTTGAAGAACAGGGGCGTCTCACTGAAGCTCTCCAGAATATGGACTCCGCCGTCATGCCCGGATTCCGCAACCACCGGGACGCCGCTGGCGCCAAGCGCGTCGATATACCGGTACACGGTACGGACGCTGATCTCCAGACTGTCCGCAATCTGTGCGGCAGTGAGTTTTTTGCCGGACCGCAGCATCCATAGCATAGCCAGCATATTATCCCATTTTGCCATTTGAAGCTCTCTCCCAAGTCCGCTTTTCATCCGACTGATGAATGCGGGCATTTTTTTCTCAGTCTACCATGTAATATTCTGCTGTTCCATCCGCTTTATGCTATGATGTGGAATATGGTATTTTCTGAGAGAGGAGGGGCACATTATGATCACTTTTAAAAAAATCATGCAGATTATTGGTCTTAGCGTTCTGGTCACGGGTGTTGCTCATTCCCCGGCCCCGGCTGCCGCAGCTTCCGGTTCCACCCAATCTGCCCAATTACCCGCTATTCATATCTATCTGAATAACTCGCCGATCAATACCTCCGCAGGGGGAGCCACACTGATGAATGGTACCGTGATGCTCTCACTGGACAAGCTATATGTCAGCGGGGCTACAATTAGTTATGATGAACATACAAGGATGATCACCATTAACAACCTGTTCACGACAGGCAGCATGAAGATCGGCAGCCGGATTGCCACTGTGAACGGGAAGCAGATCACCTATTCCGCTGCCTTCCAGCAAGTGAATATGCAGCTATACATACCTTTGCGGTTCGTTAATGATGCCATTGGCGGCACAATGGACTGGAATGCCAATAAACGTGAAGCGTTCATCAGTTATCCCAATTTTGTCGGAGAATGAGGAACGCAAGAATATAACTATGCTATCGAAGGAATAGGATAAAAATGTAAAAAGATAATAAAGTTGTAGACTGAGAAAATAAAGTATTAGACTGTCAATACTTCATTAAGCTAACGGGCAGGTTAGTTTAATCGCTTTGTAAGTACCTTTAAGTAAATAAATTCACACAAGAAGGAAAGTACAGGAAAAAAGTAGAATAAAGATACAACTTTACCGTATTTGGAGGCCGTGAAATGGAGTTTCCGACACATATTGTATCGGCAGGCGGAATTGTAGAAGATGGAAATGGAAATGTCCTATTAGTAAAAGCTCATGACGATGGTTGGGTGTATCCTGGTGGGATAACTGAAGTTGGAGAAAACCTGATTAATGGTGTGATTCGTGAAATCAAAGAGGAAAGTGGAATAGACGCCACTGTTAGCCATTTAGTAAGTATTGTTTCGAATACAGCGATCCATAAGTGGCATGACGGTGTGACTGATGTTCCTACGAAGGTCATGTTTGATTTCGTCTGTAAAGCTGTGGGTGGAGAGTTGGCTACTTCTGATGAAACGAGCGAGTGTAGGTGGGTTCCAAAGGAAAATGTTCTGGATTTGATTACTTTACCCGCAATCCGCTTGCGCTATGAAGCTTATTTGAACTTTAACGGCTCAGTGAATTATATGGAGTACTTCACTGCGTCAACGTCAGAATGTAATGTCAAGCTTCAAAGGCGCGTTTAGTTATACGAAGGCTTGTGTTCTAAAAATCTTTGCATTAACGGGAAACGTTAGTTTAGCGAACTAAAAGAATGAGGAGAAATACTGAATGGGACAAGGATACGTTTTAGTGAATAAAAGCAAAGGAGAAATAATAAGCTTTGCACACCTCCCAGTGAGCAAAGCCAGGGAGTTAACCGGAAACCCCGTAACAGCAGCCATGACGACCTGGTATCTTTTGAGTAATATAGGCGATCAAATTAGTTTTATTGAAGAGGAACATGTAGTGGACGACTACCGTGATGTAACCAATCGGCTCATTGACGATTTGATTAAAAGTCAGATTATAGAAGACGACGGGATAGAGGTATTTGACCCAAGTAAACCTGAAATATTCATTCGGCTGTTAAGAAATACATGGATGGATTGTTGAGCTACCGGAAAACTTTAGCTCAGACATGATAGGGCAGCCGGTCAGTAAACGTGATCAGCTGTTCTTTTTTAACTAAATGGTAGTATAGTTGCAGTCAATGGAAGAGGATATAAAAAATTGAGAATGGAGGTATTATGTGAATTCTAACTTGGAGAAGGAACTAAAGAAAATATGTATAGACCTTTCTGTGAAGTTAAGGGGAAACGGAGGTGGGGATGGGAATGCTTTAATTGATTATGACTTGATTCTACATCTTCATACAACATTGGATGCCTACAAGGAATCGATTCATAAAGAAGAATTGGTTTCTAAAGAAATAGTGTGGTCTCTTTTTTATACCTGCAGTAGGTTCTATATACAAAGTCAATATTCTAAAAACACCTCAGATCTCATGGCTGAATTTGGGAAATTAAACCATAAGTTGCTTCGTGTTTTTGATAATTACGACACTTATTAAGTATTTACTGCTCCATGGCATAGAGCCTCTTTATATAGTTATAATTAGAGTGAAGTTTAATCCAAAGAAGTATTATAGTAGCTTGAGCTAACGGGAAACGTTAGTTTAATAGAGCAGGCAGATTAAAACCTCTCTCTAGAAGCAAACTAGATTTAATAGTTTCTAAAGGGAGGTTTTCTTATGAACTTAATGAGTTGTGGAATTTGTATGAGGCTGACAAATACATTCAAGGGTTCAGCCCAAAAACATTAAAAGCATACGCTTTACAGCACAAGATGCAGTACTGGCGCTAGGCTATCTCGATATCACAGAGGTAACGTTGAGTACACTGAAGGAGTACTTGGCAAAGCAAGCAGTTCGTTTGAAGCCAAACGGCCGTGGTCATCGAATTCGTTTTGTTCGTTCTCTTTTCCGCTATGCTTATGAAGAGACGTATCTGACTTCAAATCCTTCTTTGAAATTGAGAAAACCCAAGTTAGAAAAGATCAACATCGAAGATCTAAACTGGGAGAACTGCTCAGCAATCGTAAATGGCAAAGGATATCGCTTTCGACATACATATGCATGCCAACTCCTTAATAATGGTGCTCCCTTAGACTTCATTCAAGGAATGCTCGGTCATGAGAAGGCATCGACCACTCAAATATACGCGACGGATCAGCTTTAGAATCTTTCGCCATTCAACTAAAGAGAAGTTAAGACCTTTATGAAGAAAAGAGGTGTTGTGGTATTAAATGTAATTATGGGTTATGAAATAAATGGATTATTTGATTGGGGGAATCAAAATATGGACCGTAAAATTCAACTAATGGAAACCTACGTAAATATCGACTTTGGAAACTCACCCTTTTTAAAATTAGATAAAGGGTTGCAAATTCCATACTCTTCAATCACAGGAATAACAACAGGTAGACCGATACCAAATGCTTTTAAACTATATGGTGCTTTATTAGGAGAAATGAGAAATGGGTTATTTAGATCAAACGGTGGTTATCAACTGCACTTTTTTGAAAATGAGCTTGAAACTCTTCATTTAGATTTAAATAGCTTTAAAGTTGGTAAGTTCAAAATATCAAAGTTGATCATTGGTGTTGAAAATCCTGAAGAAATAAGTAAAAATATTTCCGAACGAGTGAAGTGATAATTTTTGATGTACTGTTTATTGAACGAACGGGAAACGTTAGTTGAACGAACACAGCGGCAGTCCAAGATTTTATTTATCAAGTCTTAGACTGCCGCTGCTTTTATTAATGGATCACTCTAAAACTTATTTTTCAAAAGCTAACGATTCTTCTATTCAAGAACCGCATTAAAATCCGATGGCCTTACATTCGCAGGGAGTAGTGAGGGTGAATCAGAACTGCGGTTTGAGTTCACCGGTAGGAAGAAGGAGAAGAAGGATACAGAAACAAGCTCCTGTGTGCATCGCAGGGGTTTGTTTTTGTATGTGTTCAATTTCTTATTGATATTTAATTTTAATAAAATAATAATTATATTGAAATAATATTTCAGTAATGGTATTCTGCATTTAGAGAGCGATTTCATAAACGGAAAAGGATGATGGAAATCATGTTAGAGCATTTGACAACGGAGACCCGCAATAAGAAGACCATGAACCTGGATGAGTTAACACCGCTTGAGCTTTTGGAAGTGATGAATGAAGAAGATCACAAGGTCGCACAAGCTGTGAAACAAGTCATTCCGCAGATTGCCGAAGCTGTGGAAGTGATTACAATGGCGATCAGACAAGGTGGACGCTTAATTTATATGGGGGCTGGAACAAGCGGACGTATCGGCCTGCTGGATGCTGTTGAATGTCCGCCAACCTTTGGAACAGCACCTGAGGAGGTCATCGGTCTAATTGCCGGGGGAGAGAGAGCGTTTATCAAAGCCGTCGAAGGTGCGGAGGACAATGAACAATTAGGGGTTCAGGATCTACAGGATATTAAGCTGACAGCCAAAGATGTTGTCGTCGGCATTGCCGCCAGCGGACGCACACCCTATGTGATCGGCGGATTAGAATATGCGAATTCTATTGGAACACCCACTGTAGCTGTGAGCTGCAACAAAGATTCAGCGATTGGCAGAATTGCCGGGATTGCGATTGAAGTCGTAAACGGACCGGAAGTGTTAACCGGGTCAACACGTTTGAAGGCGGGGAGTTCGCAGAAATTAATCTGCAATATGCTTTCCACCGCTTCGATGATTCGTACGGGCAAAGTATATGGAAATTTAATGGTGGATGTACAGCTGACCAATGAAAAGCTTGTAGAACGTGCCAAACGGATTGTGATGGATGCGACTGAGTGTGATGCTGAAACGGCAGAGCGTGTTCTGAAGCAGGCGGATCAGAAGCCGAAGATTGCCATTGTGATGATCCTTGCGGGGCTAACTAAGGAAGAAGCTGTGCAGCGGCTGGAAGCATCACAAGGCTTCGTCCGTCAGGCGATTCAATAATACGATAAGAAGAAGGGGGCTACAACATGAGTAAATATCATGATTTAGCGGTCAACATATTAGGGGCCATCGGCGGCCGTGCAAATGTATCCGAGTACACCCATTGCATGACTCGTCTTCGTGTAACCGTTGTGGACCGCAGCCGGATCGCTGAAGCGGACTTGAAGCAAATCGACGGGGTTCTGGGAGTAGTGGATGATGAAACCTATCAAGTCATTCTCGGACCGGGAATCGTAACCAAGGTCGCTGAAGAATTCGGTAAAGTGTTGGAAGCAAGCAGTCCTGAGGGCGATCCGTCAACTTCGGCTGAACAATTACAGGCCAAAGGCGCACAAATGAAAGCGCAGCTAAAAAAGAAGAATGATACGCCGTTCAAAAACTTTTTGCGGAAGATCGGAAATATATTCATCCCGCTTATCCCTGCGTTCGTGGGAGCCGGATTAATTGCCGGTATTGGCTCCATTCTGACGAACAATATGACAGCGGGTAATTTAGACACAGCAACCTGGCAGCAATATGTGACGATCTTAAATGTCATCAAAAATGCGATTTTCAGTTACCTGGTGATTTATGTCGGTATTAACGCTGCCAAAGAATTCGGAGCTACGCCTGCTCTCGGGGGAGTAATCGGCGGGGTAACACTGTTAACAGGGGTTACAGCGGACCTGACCATTACTAATATATTTACGGGTACACCTCTGACACCGGGTCAAGGCGGGGTTATTGGCGTTCTCATCGCTGTATGGATTCTGTCCATCGTGGAGAGATATTTGCGTAAAGTGATTCCTGATGCGGTTGATATTATCGTTACACCTACAATTGCCTTGCTGGCCGTAGGACTGATTACAATCTTTTTCATCATGCCGTTCGCCGGATTCATCTCCAGTAATCTAATCGGAGCGATTAACTGGACGTTAGAAGTGGGCGGAGCATTCTCAGGCTTTGTATTAGGAACAGCGTTCCTGCCGCTTGTGATGTTAGGGCTGCATCAGGTATTGACGCCGATTCACATTGAGATGATCAATGATTCAGGGATGACGCTGCTGCTTCCGATGCTGGCTATGGCCGGGGCAGGTCAGGTTGGGGCTTCCATCGCCTTATGGATTCGCTGCAAGAAGAATAAATCATTGACGAACATGATTAAAGGCGCTCTTCCGGTCGGTATTCTGGGAATCGGCGAGCCATTGATTTACGGGGTTACTTTACCGCTGGGCCGTCCGTTTGTTACAGCTTGTATTGGCGGCGGGATTGGTGGTGCGGTCATTGGATTATTCGGCAACGTTGGAGCCATTGCTATTGGTCCTTCCGGAGTTGCGTTAATTCCCTTGATTGCGAATGGATTATGGCTGAAATACGTAATAGGCTTAATTGCAGCTTACGCTGGCGGATTTATCGCGACTTATCTCTTCGGTACACCCAAAGAGGCTATGGCAGAACAGGATTAAGCGACCCTGAGATATTGAGGTGATTCCAGTGCTCGGAATTTCAATTTTTGCGGCGGACCGCACGTTAGAAGACAACGTGGAGTATATGGAACACATGAAGGCTGCAGGCTGTACCGAAATATTCACCTCTCTTCATATGCCGGAAGATGAGTTCGGAGCATTGAAGGAGAAGCTGCTGGAGATCGCAAAGGCTGCCCGGCGGTTAGGAATGGACCTGATGGCGGATATTTCCGGAAAAGCATTGGAGAAATTTTCATTTCCCTTTCTGTTGGATGCTGGTGTTACAGGTTTGCGGATGGATTTTGGATTTAGCGCCGATGAAATTGCAGCCTACTCACAACAACTGAAAATTGCCTTAAATGCCAGCACCTTAACCCCAGAGTTCTTGGCTGACTTAAAAGAGCATCATATTTGTCTTGAGAACATTGAAGCCTGGCATAATTATTATCCCCGCCCGGAGACAGGTCTGGATAAAGAATCGTTCATAGCGAAGAACAGGTGGCTGCAAGCCGAAGGGATTACGACGATGGCCTTTATTCCGGGAGACGGGCTGAAGAGAAAACCGTTATTTCAAAGTCTGCCTTCCTTAGAGAAGCACCGGAATCATTCTTCTTTTCTGGCCTACCTGGAATTAGAGCAAGATTGTGCCGTGGACAAAATTTTCGTTGGCGATTTAACCCTCTCAGAAGGGTCTCAGATTCAATTTCAGCGGTATGAGGAAGGGGTTATTCCTTTGCGGGTAACCCAAGAATTACCTTATGCCTTATGGGATAAGGTCCACCGGAACCGCTTGGACGCTGCCCGTGATGTGATTCGCTCTGAGAGTGCACGGTCAGATCAGGAACGTTATGGAATAAGCCCAAGTATTGCGCCTATGCATACGAACGAGCGGCCCAGAGGAACGATTACTGTAGATAATTATTTGTATGGCCGTTATGAACATGAGCTACAGATCACACTAAGAGATCTGCCGGCACATGAAGCGGTTAATGTGATTGGTCATGTGATAGAAGAGGACCTTCCTCTATTGGACTACGTCAGACAAGGCGGAAGGCGGTTTAGCTTCACGGCTGCTACTTAATGATTACTCCCTTCTATTTTGTTACAATAAGGAGAATAGACTGAGGAGAGGAGTTTAGAACTTGGCAGCAGGGAGTATGATTTCTCAAATTGAACTGGTCTTAAATGAACTGCCGGAATCCGAAAAAAAAGTAGCGGAGTACATTCTTGCCAATGCTAAAGAAGTGATGCATATGAGCATACATGAGTTAGCGGCTAAAGCGGAGGCGAGCAGTGCGGCGGTTGTCCGTTTTTGCCGGTCGCTGGGCATTGAGGGCTTCCCCGCGCTCAAAATCCGCTTATCCGCTGAAGTAGAGAACACGAGTTATGTCGGCTACTTTGATGTTGAATCTAATGAGACGGTGCATTCTATCATTGATAAAATGTTGTCCAATACCATATTGACCTTTCAGAATACGGCCAGTCAACTGGACGCGCATTCGATTGAGCAGGCCGTGAGCCTGTTACAGCAGGCAGAGGTTATTTATGTGTATGGGATAGGGGCGTCTTTCATTATTGCAGAGGATGCGGCACAGAAATGGCTGCGGCTCGGCAAAAATGTATATGCTATTTCTGACCGTCATTTATTGGCGGCAGCTATGGCTACGAAATCAGAGAATGCTGTCTTCTGGGGGATTTCGTATAGCGGGGAAACGGGCGAGGTCATTCAATTAACCAAACGGGCCAAGGAGCATGGGATCAGAACAATCAGCCTTACCCGACCTGGAAATAACAAGCTTTCCCAGCTGGCGGATGTTTCTTTATTTACATCACGTGCCCCGGAAGCCACACTTCGCAGTGCGGCAACCAGCTCAAGATTCGCCCAATTATTTGTGCTTGATATTGTCTTTAGCGTATATGCTTCTGCCCAGCATGATTTAACTGTGGAGCAGCTGGCGAAGACAAGGCAGATGATTGAAGTTTTGAATGATTAATGTTGAACCTCTGCATAAAAAGGGGCTGTCCTAAAGGCCATGCAATGGCTGCTTGGGACAGCTCTTTATTTTGTGCCACCCGCCTATAGGATGCTCCCAGATTCTTTACTTTCTTAAAGAATTCATACAATCGTCTGGCCTCTGAATCCTGACTCAGATATTGCAGGGTGCCCATCGCCTTCTCTAATCCCGGCTCATTCCTCAAGCCGGAGATTGTCGATCAGGAACCGGCGCAGGCTGCTGATGAAGGTATGGGTGGCATGGCTGATGTAGCGGTCGGCCCGGTAGATCAGTCTGAGGTTGCGGCAGGGGGCAGTATTCAGGATCGGAATGGAGCAAAGTCCGCTGTTCTCCATGCCCTCAAGCAGTCCGCGCGGTTGTATGGTGCCGCCAATCCCGGCCTTGACTAGCTGAAGCAGCGAGGTGGCTGATCCGGTCTCCATGATCGGCTCCAGTCCGAAGCCTGCCTCCCGGCAGGTATTCTCCACCAGCTCTCTGCCGATGTAGGTGCGCGGGTACATTACAAGCTGGATCTGCTGAAGTGATGACAGCTCAATGTGGCTCATGGCGGCATAAGGATGATCCTCACGGACAATCAGATGATAAGGCTCCCAGCCCAGGTCCACTTGAGTCAGCATGGAATCATGCGGACCCGGAAGGCAGATGCCGATGTCCAACTTGTTCTCCAGCACCTCCTGCTGAATAAGCGTTGAAGCGAAGACCTGGAGCCGGATATTCGGAAAATCGGCATGGAATTTGACCAGCATCGGCGTTAGACGGTAGTCCAGGTCAGAGGGCAGCACCCCAAGCCGGATCATGCCGCGGTTGTCGGAGCGCAGCTCATTAATCGCTGCCTTGGCATTCTGCTCATTCTGAATCATCCGGGCTGCGTAGTCCTTCAGGAGGGCACCAGCTTCGGTAAGGGCAATCTTTTTGCCGATCCGGTCGAACAGGGGCATGCCTATTTCACCTTCCAGTACTTTAATCTGCTGGCTTAGTGTCGGTTGGCTGATGCCCAGTCCCTCAGCGGCGCGTGTGAAATGCAGTTCTTCGCAGACGGCCATGAAATAGTGCAGGTGGCGGGTTTCCATGAAATTCACTTCTTTCAGG
This sequence comes from Paenibacillus silagei, assembly GCF_017874735.1. GTDB lineage: Bacteria > Bacillota > Bacilli > Paenibacillales > Paenibacillaceae > Paenibacillus_AQ > Paenibacillus_AQ silagei. Next base: position 108,223 of record NZ_JAGGLV010000002.1, on the reverse strand, counting down.
ATAAGATCATAGTCAATTACTATTATAATAATATAAACAATAGTATTGATCAATATATGACATCGCCGTATACTCAGGCTAAATACAAAATACTGATATGGAGTGATGGAAATGCCTTTCTTACTATTATTCGTTGCCTTGCTGGCAGCCTCATTAAATATGCGTCCGGTAATCACTTCGGTCTCACCGCTGCTGGGTAACATTCAGAGTGATCTGGGGATGAACAGCCTGCAGGCCAGTCTGATGACAACACTGCCTGTCCTGTGTATGGGGATATTTGCACCCCTTGCCGTGAGCATCAGCCGGCGCTTCGGTCTGGAGCGCACGATCTTTGGAGCTATGGTGCTGATCGGGGCGGCGACAGCCGCACGCGGGTTCCTGTCTTCATCCGCCGGTCTCATTCTGACGGCGCTGGCAGCAGGCGTAGGGATCGGAATTGCCGGACCGCTGCTGTCCGGCTTCATTAAGCGTCATTTTCCCGGCCGCTCGGCTATGGTCAGTGTGTATTCCGCCTCAATGGTGGTGGGTGCTTCACTGGCTGCCGGGCTGGCTGTTCCGGTCTATACCTGGCTGGACAATTCCTGGCAGCTGTCCCTGGCGGTATGGGCAGTCTTGTCGCTTGCCGCACTCCCTGTCTGGTGGAGGATTGCGGCACGGTCCATGCCGCTGAAGGAGCAGGCTGCACATGCTCGGCTGCCCGTGACCAACGGCAGAGCCTGGCTGCTGACTGTGTTCTTCGGTCTTATGGCGAGCATCTTCTATTCGCTGACTGCCTGGCTGGCCCCGATGGCAGCATCCATGGGGTATAGCAAGCATGAAGCGGGCAATCTGCTCACACTGTTCACCTTGATACAGATTCCGGTAAGCATCCTTGTGCCGATCCTTGTTGCCAGATTCCAGCGGCGCACGTTATGGCTTGTGCTGTGCAGTCTGTTCGAGCTAAGCGGACTGCTGCTCCTTCTGGGCTCAGCCTCACCTCTGCTGAGCGCAGTGCTGCTCGGCATTGGCGCTGGCGGATTATTCCCGCTGGCTCTAATGCTGCCGCTCTTAATGACGGAGCGGGCGGAAGAGGCCAGCTCCTGGTCGTCGCTTAATCAGGGGGGCGGGTATTTTCTCGGAGCTTTGGGACCGCTCGCGGTTGGCCGTATCTACGATGCCTCGGGTTCATTCCAGCCCGCGCTGATCGGCATGGCTGTGATCACTGTACTTATGATCGCGGTACAACTGATGATAGGCAGAAGCTCCCGCGAGGCCACCGCCCTAAGGAACGGTTAGGTTGACGGTGCGGGCTTCTTGATCCATACGAGTCGGCACGGCAACCTGTGTTTAGCTTCCGGTCTTCGCATAAGGCAGAACAACAACCGTCTCGTACTTCCCGGGCTTGACTGTGGTCCTCAGATGCCCGCCGTATTTGCCCGTAACCTTCTGAATATTACTTAAGCCGATTCCGTGAAGTTCTGGATGGGCCCGGCGGCATGGCGCTGCTGTGCTGGCGGGAGCGGCAATGGAGTTGCCAATATAGATAACGAGGGCATTGTTGTTCGAATGGATATGAAGCTGAATGGATCTGTTCTGTGCCGGCCGGACCTGTCTCGCAGCATCTATGGCGTTATCCAGAAGGTTGCCAAGTACTATACACAGATCGTAGCGTTCTATGTCAACAGGTGCACCGGAGAGCTGTACCTTATGCTGCATGGCAATATTCAGGTCAGAGGCGATGTTAATCGCATGGCTGACCAAGGCATCCACCGCCAGGTTGCCGGTAGTGATAGTGTTGCAGGAGGCCTCAATCTGTTGCAAAATCCCGTTAATATGATCTGCGCCTTCTGCTGCATGACCTGCTTCAATACAGGCGCGTATGTATACCAGTTGCTTGTTGATATCATGAATGATTCGCTTGATGTCCATGAAGGAATGTAAGGTATTCTGATAGCTGAGCTCCTGGGCTTCAAGCTGTCTGTGCAGACGGCCATTCAACTCCGCCAGCCGGGCAGCCTCATTCCTCCTCCTGAACCATAAGACCATCGTTATCCTCTCCCTTGAATTTCTTCCAGCACATACCCAGCATAGACATCCTTGAAGGCCTTCGATTGGGAACGTCCAATCGGATATTCTTCATCACTGGACATGATTACGGAGTTCGCGTTGAATCTGCGGACATGCTCCAGATTGACAATAATGGAACGGTGAATCAGCAGGAACGGATTGCCCAGCTTGTCCGAATAGCTCTGCAAGGTGCCATTGATGAGGTATTCCCGGGAGACAGTAATGAGCTTCAGCTTGTTTTGGGCGAGGGAATGCTTGATTTTGACAATAGCAATAATATCGGGCCTCCGCAGCACTACCTGATCATCCTCTACCTTAATGGTGAAGAAGCGGTTCGGGCTGGAATGAATATAGCTGCACAGCTTAAGTATTTTGTCTTGGAATAATTCATAGGGGACTGGCTTGAGCAGGTATTGGAAGGTCTGAACGTCAAAGCTGTCCATCATGTATTCAGGATAGCTGCTCAGGAAGATAATTTGCACATCGCGGTCGGGCAAAGAGCGGATCGCCTGGGCGGTCTCAATTCCGCTGATTCCGGCCATTTCGACATCCAGAATCAACAGGTGATAGGTGTATTCTCCCTGCATGGCCTTGTAATGCTGCAGCAGCTGTTCGCCGGAAGAGAAGCAGTGGACATCAAATGAATAGTTGGTCGACAGCGACAGCAGCTTGAAGTATTGCTTCACCTTGTCTAGAACATTGGCATCATCATCGCACACGCCTACATGAAACAATTCTATCTCTCCTTTTAAGTGGCTTCATTCCTCATAGATTGGCAATAAAATGGATCAGGGAATGCGTTTGCATGCCTTATTATACCATTAACATACATAATGTTCCATAAAGTGAAAGAATGCGTTATATTGAATTCAGAAGAGATGCAAGAGATCAATGATAGATTAAAATGTGAAACAAATCACGTTATACCGTGGTATCAAGCAACAACAATCTGTAATTTCCCGTAAGGATGTGAGTGAATGAACGCAAGCACGTTATTGTCCAAAGTTAATGTGATCCATGAGGATTTAGGTGAGGAATCACTGGTGATGGACCGTAATCATGAGATGTTCTTCTTGAATCAGACCGCCAAATATTTGTGGGAACACTGCAATGGACGAACAGTATCCGAGGTTGCCGGTATGCTCCATGACCAGTGTCTGGAGAAGGACCAGCTTGAGTTAAGCGATATTATTACAGACTGTATTGGTGCATTTGAAGAGCTGGAGCAGAGAGGTTTCGTGAAAATAAGGAAATGAGGTGCTAGTGTGGAATTGTTATCCCCAGCCAAGAGCTTTAGATTAGGCGGTTGTTATCTGGAGATCACTTCAAACTGTAACCTGCGCTGCCTGCATTGCTATAACGAATCCGGCGTTCTGCAGGATCAGATTGATATGCCTACCTTCATGAGCATCATTAATGATCTGCCGGATCATCCCGATACAAGCATTACCATCTCCGGGGGAGAACCGACTTCGCATCCTTTGTTCTGGGATTTCATGGAGGCGCTGCAGAAGAAGCAGTTCGGTATGGTGCTGGTGATCACGAACGGCACTTATATCACCCGGGAGGTTGCCGAGAAGTTCGCTGCCTGCAAAGTGGCCATACAGCTGAGTGTGAATGGTTCGCGAGCGGAGATTCATGATCAGTTATGCGGACGCGGCAGCTTCAACCAAACGATGCGGGGCCTGAAGCATCTAATCGATGCCGGTATGAGCGAACGGATTCTGATCCGCAGCGTGCTTACAGGCTTCAATAAGGATGACATCGTTCCTCTGCTGAAGATGGTTGCTGAGCTTGAGATTCCCCAGGCTGAGATTGCGAGCCTCAGTAACCTGGGCCGGAGTGAAGACAACCGGAACAATTTATACCTGGACATTCTGGAGAAGTCTGCGCTGGTGGAGCGTCTGGAGCAACAACCGGAGGTTGTGGAACTGATGGACAGCGGTATGAAGATCACACTGCCCGATGATTTTACAGGAGCCTGTCCGTTGTTAAGTGGAGTGACCGAAGATGCTGACCGGATTCCGTTAACACCGAGAATAGATTCTTCCGGTAATGTGTTCCTGTGCCAATTATTCACGGATGTCCAGTATGCGATCGGTAATGTGAATGAGACCAGCCTGTCCTCCATGCTTGAGTCTCAGCAAATCGTGAACCTCGTCAAGTTCATGCAGGTGGGACAGAATTATATGAACCAATGCCAGAGCTGTATATGGAATGGAACTTGCGGCAAGGGGTGCGTGGCGCTCGCTGTAGCCAATGGAGGCTCGATTCAGGATACGGACGGCTGCTGCAAGGTAAGAACGAAATATTATGTCTCTGAGCTGAAGAAGAACAGAAAGGCTCTAGTGCCGCAGTAATTCGTTACACAGCGACTTGAAGGGAGGTGAGAACATGAGCTATATCAGACCTATGATTGAAAAAGCAAGCACTGATTCTATGATCACTCCTGCAGCTTGTACGAATGGTTTCAGCTGTCCGAAAACATTTAACTGCGGAAGCTACTCCTGTAAGAAAAACTTTAAATGCGGAAACTGGTAAACCCTGATCCGCGGCATACTTAATAAGTTCCATATGACCCGACAAGAACATGGTTATTTCCTATAATCATGTTCTTTTCTAAGAAAGGGAGGGGGAGCGCTTGAAGGAATATAAATGGGTTCTGTCCATCTTTTTCAGACAACAGCCGGTAACCATGGTATCCATCCTCCTGCTCTATATCTTAATGTACGCCCTGCAGCCCTTGGAGCTGCTTCTGATGGGGCGGATCATCGTCAGCCTGGGGCATCCGTCCGGGGTGATGTCTATTGCCATCCTCATTATTGCCTATATCCTCGTGTACTCCCTGAAGAATATTCAATACTCCTTTTCGCTGCTGTTCATAGAATTGCTGGAGAATAAGGTCGGTGCACTGCTGCAAAGACAGATGTTCACCGCTATTGCCAAAGCAGATTTAGACAAGCTGGATCAGGCGGATTATCTGCTGCAAATTGAGCGGGCGAAGGACACTTTATGGTACAAACTCACGAATGCCGTTAACGATGTATTCCATTTCCTCGGGTCCATTGCCGGCTTCTGCATGTCAGTATGGATTATTGCCAGGCTGGGGGTTCTGTATGTGGTCGCTTTTATTGTGCTGGGGCTGCTCTATAACTATTTTGTGAAGCGCAACACGGAGGAACATATTGCTGTGATGAAGCGGCAGGAGCATGAGGACCGCAAGCTGAACTATTTAAGCCGTCTCATGCAAGACCGGAGCAACCAGAAGGAGATTAGGAGTTTTCAGATTTATGAGTGGCTGGAGTCGAAGCGGCTCTCCAAATTCGATGAGATCAGAGACCTGAATATGGCCTTCAGTCTGAAATGGACGGTGATTGGCTGCATATGGTCGGGGCTGATGCTGGGCCTGGAGAACAGCACACTGCTGTTCATGTGTTATGCTGTGGCGCTGACAACACTGAGCCTGGATCAGCTGATCGTGTTAACTCAGGGGCAGGGTCAGATCATCGAGGGGGTCAATTCCTTCGCCGAGTTCTTCTCCGAAGCCCGCAAGAATACCATCTACATCAAGGAATTCAGAGATTTGATTACACCGGAGACACAAGCAGCAGAGACTCCTCACCAGCCTTCTTCGGTCTTAACCAGAAACAGGATGGCGATGGAGCTGCACGATGTCTCTTACTCATACGGCAATTCCCCCGCAGTCTTGAAGAATATTAATCTGCACATCGGCAGAGGGGAGAGCATTGTCCTTGTCGGTGAGAACGGCAGCGGCAAGAGCACTCTGGCCAAGATTATGGCCGGTCTGCTGAAGCCGACGGAAGGCAGAGTCCACAGTTACTGTAAGACATCGACCGCAGCTTTTCAGGATTATGCCAAATTCGAATTCTCGGTCCGGGATAATGTCGGTCTGGGCGATGTAGCGAGTATCAACGACAACGATAGAATCACAGAAGCAACGGTGAAAGGCCAGATTCACCAGGTCATCCAGCAATACCCCAAGGGACTCGACACGATTCTGGGCAAAAAGTTCGATGCGGACGGAATCGAGATGTCGGAGGGCCAGTGGCAGAAGGTGGCGATCAGCCGGGCGTTCATGCCCGAGGCCGATTTTATTATCTTCGATGAACCGTCTGCTTCCCTGGATGCGTTGTCGGAGATTCAGCAGTTCCGCAATATCGGCAAATATTTTCGCGGCAAAAGTGTTGTGCTCATCTCCCACCGGATCGGGATTGCCAAGCTCGCCGACAGAATCGTATTTATGAAGCAGGGGGAGATCGTGGAAGCGGGCACCCATGCTGAGCTGATGCAGCTGAAGGGGGAATATTGCAGCTTCTTCAAGAATCAGGCCAAATGGTACGATACGGGAGATCAGGTCATATGACAACGAAAATGCTGGTTCATGTCCGTAACCTCAAGCTGATCATTAAGCTGTTCTGCACCAAAGATCTGTACCTGTCACTGGCGCTTATGGCGCTCAGCGCATTGCTGGCCCCGCTTGGAGCCTGGCTCTATAAGCTCCTGATCAATGGCCTCGCTATCGTCCAGTCCGCATCTGCCGTAACGCACAAGCTGCTGATCCTTATCGCTGGATATACCATGCTGAAGATTGCACTGGAAGGGATAGAGCATATTACTGCGCATGTTAATAATCGTCTGAAGTATAACATTAACCGTGAATTCATCAGACAGGTGAACAAGAAGCTGTCTGTTATTGATATGGAAGAGCTGGAGAACCCGGCCGTCTATGATCTGCTGGAGCGGGTCCAGTCCAATGTGAATAAGGGGATTCTGGCTTACGTCAACAACTCATTGTCTGTCGTGCTCCCTGTCTTCTCCATGTTCTCTTTTATAGTGCTGCTGTTGAATATTAAATGGTATTTCCCCGTAATTGCGGTGCTTGCCACCATTCCTTATCTGTTGCTGATGAATGCACAGGGCAAGCGGAGCTACTTCCAGGCAGTTGAACAGAGCAAGCCGCTGCGGCGGTTGAACTATATGTACGATGTGCTGACAAGCAGAAGATATGCCAAGGAGATCCGTATGTTCGGATTGATTGATTATTTCAATGACCGCACGGAAGAGATCCGAAGCGAGGTATGGAGAGAGAAGTTCAAGCTGCTGCTGCATTATACACTGGGCGGAGCGCTTGTCGATCTATTGCGGAACATTGCGCTGGGTATCTGTCTGCTCATTACTTGTCTAGGCGTTATAGATAATCGAATGAGTATAGGCGATGTTATGTTAGTGATTACTGCGATGCAGGCCATAACAGGCGCTCTGAGCAGTATGGTGATTAAAATCAGTTCCATGAACAATTACACACTATATATGGAAGATATGCTGAATTTCCTGGATCTTCCTGAGGATGCTGGTGGCGGTCATAAGACGCTTGCAGATGCATCAACGATTCAGTTCAAGCAGGTGGATTTCAAATACCCTGGCAGCGGGAACCTTACACTGAAAAATATTGAACTAACCATCCATAAAGGCGAGAAAATTGCCTTAGTGGGCGAAAACGGCAGTGGTAAAACAACCTTCATTCATGTGCTGCTTGGCTTGTACAAGCCGACTTCAGGCGAAGTATTAATCGGAGGAGAACCGCTCGCTAATGTCATTGATCCGTTCAGGAGGAAGACGGTCTGTGTATTTCAGAATTTCATTAAATACCAGTTCTCGGTCGCGGATAATATCCGGGCGGGGAATTTCGGACAAGCGTTCCAGAAGCAGTCCTTGCATATCTTTAATATGGATGCCTTCATAGATCAGCTGCCGCAAGGCCTGGATACCCAGCTAGGCCAGCTGGAGAACAATGATCTGGAGCTATCGGGCGGACAATGGCAGCGGCTGGCGATTGCCAGAGCGCTCAGCCGGGCGGACAGCGAGATTCTGATCATGGACGAGCCGACAGCCAGCCTGGACCCCAAGGTGGAGACGCAGATCTACGAAGAGTTCTCGGCGTTGTGTGAGAACAAGACGACCATAATGATCTCACACCGTCTGGGCGTAACGCGGCTCTGTGATATTATCTATGTTTTTGACCAGGGGGAGATCTGTGAATCGGGCTCGCACACAGAACTGATGAACCGGCGGGGGAAATATTATCAGATGTATACGGCCCAGAGCTATTTGTATGCTTAATGACATGGAATAAACAAGTAGTAAAAGGATATAATTGACATTAGGTGACTACTGGAGTAGTATTGGGATATGACTACTGCAGTAGTCAAACGAAGGGAGGCTGGTGCATGGAGATTAAGCTGTATGATTCCGAGCTGAAGGTCATGGAGATTCTATGGAGGGAAGGCAAGCTGCCCGCAGGGGATCTGGCTGCTATTCTGAATCAGGAGACTGGCTGGAACAGAAACACGACCTATACAGTGATCAAGAAGCTGATTGCCAAGGATGCTGTAGAGCGGACAGACCCAGGGTTTGTCTGCACTCCCCTGATTGCCAAGGAGCAGGTGCAGACATATGAGACCAAAGAGCTGATTAACAAAATGTACGGCGGTTCGGCGGAGATGTTTTTTTCGGCATTTCTCAATGAGAAGAACCTCAGCAAAGCGGATATCGACAAGCTGAGGCAAATCGTGGAAAGCTTGCGCTGAGGCGAGGGATGATGGATATCTTACAGATGAGTTTTTCAGCAAGCGTGCTGATCGTTCTTGTGATCGTTCTGCGCTCTGTGACCCTGCACAAATTACCCAGACAGCTGTTTCTGGTCCTGTGGGGAATTGTCATCGCCAGACTGCTGATTCCGGGTTCTGTGCCGGTTCTTCCGCAGTTATCGCCACAGGTTGAGGTTGCTGCTGCAATCAATCAGGTTAACACGCACACAGCAGCCGTAGTGCAGTTGCCGGAACGATCAGCCCTGCACACAGGGATGTTCGCCCGGGATATAGCGTTCACAGCCTTTACGGGCGGGGAGCCGGAGCAGCCGTTTCTGAAGCCGGAGCTTCTCGGTGCCATATGGCTTGGGGGCGCGGCGCTGCTGCTTATGACCCTTGCGGTGATCTTCTACAGAAGCAAGAGAGAGCTGCGGACAGCACTGCCTCTGCAGAGGCAGGAGCCTGTAATCGAGGCCTGGCGTGCCCGGCATCCCTTGCGGCGCAAGCTTACCATCTTGACATTTGACCGGATGGATACGCCGGTTACGTGCGGAATCTGGCGTCCGAAGATTATTCTGCCCACGACCCTGAATACCGGTAATGCACCAGCCATGGAATATATTCTCACCCATGAATATATGCATATCCGGTATTTCGATACAGTGTGGAAGCTGGCTGCCTCCGTGGCCCTGTGCCTGCACTGGTTCAATCCGCTGGTCTGGCTGATGGTCTTCTATCTGAACCGGGAGCTGGAGATGGTCTGTGATGCCAGAGTCATCCGTAAGCTGGGTGCAGAGCACAAGGCGGATTATGCGTTATGTCTCTTGGAGGTGGCGGAGCAACAGAGGGGATTCACGCCCCTGTATACAGGCTTCAGTAAAAATGCGACCAAGGAAAGGATCGTGTCGATCATGAAATTACAAAAATTGACGGTGTTGACGGCGGCCATTTCACTCATTCTGATCGCAGGAGCGGTGTCCGCGTTCGCAGAGCAGTCTAGCGATGCGGTAAGCAGTGCCAATACCGTGAATTCTGCGGAAATGAATGCACTGGAGAGCGACGACAACAGCGGGGGTGATTCGGCGGCAGCGGCAGCCTCCTCGGAGGATGGAGCGGCGGTAACCGATTTTAACTATGATGCACTGAAGGATTACATGACCTATGGACTGACGTACGACAAAGCCCAGGACAGATTCTCTTACAACGGCAAGCCTATCCGCCTGTTCCTGGACCAGGATCTCAAGCATGAAGGGAAGTTCAACAAATTCTACTATGACGGGAACGGCTCGGCTGATTTCAAGGTCGTCCGGGACAAGGACAACAAGATCCAAGAGATTCAAGTGGTGAATGACAGTGAGCTTAAGGCCTTGGGTAAAGAGTACGGCTTCGAGCTGAATGCCGACGGCCTGAAATTCCAGAATGCCAAGTAACTGTTCACCGGATGCTGAGTGTTAAAGAACAGAAAATGAAACGTTAACGCACTTCTTGAGATATGTCGGGGAGTGCGTTATTTGCTATAATGGGAACGGGTGACCAGAGTACAAGCCAGGTGAAGAGGAGGACATGAATATGAATATGAATATGAATGTGGATGTGGATAGGGTGGAAGAGCCGCCCGTTCAGCTTATCGGCATGCTGGGCCAGCCGTATGACCCCAAGAGGGTCCAAGCCGTGCTTAAGCCCTATGGCGTTAAGCGCATGCCGGCTCCGAAGAGCTATTTCAACGATACCATGATCCCGTGCGCCAAAGCATCTCTAAGGATAGATCTCTACCGTATACCCAAAATCAATGAGCTGACCGGACTACAGTATACGAAGCCCGATGATTGGATCATTGGCGCTATTCACTTCCTTCCCCCTGGTTCGGGCAAGCAGAACGAAGTGCCTTATCCCGTCATTTTACCTGAGGACATTACGATGAACTCTTCGCCTGAGGAAGCGATCGCGGCCTATGGCCCTCCGCAGCTGGATGAAGAATGTGAATGGCCCGGATTTTCCGGCCGCATTATCGCCTGGCGGGGCGAGGGCATAAACATCGCATTAGAATACGAGTACAGCAGGGAAGGTAGAGTGCTACGAACCTATATCGCCTGCCTAATCGGCTGCATCGGCGCTTGGCGGAGCGATAACCCGGAGGTTTTTGCACCATGAGCAGGGGAGGGCTGATTCTGGTAGGACAAGCTTTCGTTAGAATCGCGGAGAGCTGCCGGAGAGCTGCCCTCCCTGCAACCGACACACTAGAGAACATAGCAGTTGGATAAAGAGCACTTGTTTCGGCCGAACCGCTCCCTTTTCAAGAAGCAGTTGGAAAAAAGGCACTTAGTTCCACGTATTCTATGATATTCGCTGAATCTGGACAAATTAAGTGTTGTTTATCCAACTGCTACCCATAAGTACCCCGTTAGAGCTCGATTAGTTGTACTTTTTCCACTAGATTCCCTCCCCATTCTCTCACCGCACGATGAACTTAACCTTCCATTCCTCCTGCAATTCATCCCATTGAGCACACTTGCTAATTTGTATTTACAAATTATGGGATACATGCTATCTTTGCTATGAAAGCGCAACCATTATCTGATAGGTTAACCAAGGTTTTACCATTTTGTTCATGGGGAGGAAGGAAGAAAATGAAGAAATGGCTCAAAAGAACAGGAACCATGCTGCTCGCTTGCACACTGCTGCTTGGAGGCTTGACGGCACCGCCGCGTACCGCCCACGCTGACCCCGCACTGATCACCATCGAAAGCGAGAATGCCCAGCTCACCCCGGATTTGCAAGTGACGACCCAGATTTACGGAACGCCGAAGCCCGGCTATTCTGGAAGCGGTTTTGTCTGGATGCAGAACTCCGGTACGCTAACCTACACCGTAACTGTCCCGGCAACCGGCATGTATACGATCTCGACCCGGTATATGCAGGAACTGAGCCCGGATGGCAGACAGCAGGCATTAATCGTTAACGGTGCTGCGAAGGGTTCGTATATGCTGCCCTACACCACTACATGGAAGGATTTCAACTTCGGCTATCACAAGCTGAATCAAGGCAGCAATACCATTCAGGTCAAAGCAGGCTGGGGATTCGCTTATTTCGACGCCTTAACGGTGGATCATGCGAACCTGGACCCCCTGATTGTGCAGCCCGTTCTCTCTGACGCTCAGGCCACGCCCGAAACCCAGCTCCTGATGAATTATTTGACGGAGGTGTACGGGAAGCACATGCTCTCGGGCCAGCAGGAGATCTACGGCGGAGGGAATGACGGCAACTCCGAGCTGGAATTCGACTGGATTCACAACCTAACCGGCAAATATCCGGCAGTCCGCGGGTTCGACCTCATGAACTATAATCCGCTGTATGGCTGGGAGGACGGCACTACCGCCCGCATGATCGACTGGGTGAATAACAAGGGCGGGATTGCGACCAATAGCTGGCATCTTACCGTTCCCCGTAACTTCACCGCCTATCAGCTTGGGGAGTTTGTCGATTGGAAGGAAGCCACCTACAAGCCAACAGAGACAAACTTCAATACCGCAAATGCTGTCATTCCGGGGACCAAAGAGTATCAGTACCTGCAACTGGCGATCGAGGATCTGGCGGAGCAACTGCAGATTCTGCAGGACAACAATGTTCCCGTAATCTTCCGTCCTTACCATGAGGCAGAAGGCAACGGCGGGCTAAATGGGGAAGGCGCTTGGTTCTGGTGGGCTTCGGCAGGTGCGGAGGTGTACAAGCAGCTCTGGGATCAGCTCTATACCGAGCTTACGGAGACCTACGGCCTGCACAATCTGATCTGGACCTATAACAGTTATGTGTACAGCACTTCTCCGGCCTGGTATCCAGGGGATGATCAGGTGGATATTGTCGGCTACGACAAATACAATACTATCTACAACCGCTATGACGGACTGTCCGGCGTGCCGAATGAGGACGCGATTAGCTCGACCTTTTATCAGCTGGTGGATCTGACTGGCGGCAAGAAGATGGTAGCCATGACCGAGAACGACACCGTTCCAAGCGTGCAGAATCTGACCGATGAAAAAGCAGGCTGGCTCTACTTCCTCCCATGGTACGGTGAGCATCTGATGAGTACGGCCTTCAATTATCCGGCTACGCTGACCACCCTGTACCAGAGTGATTATGTCATTACGCTGGACGAGCTGCCTGATCTAAAGGGGAATAATCCTCATCCGGGCGCAACCATTACACCATCCATGGTCGAATTTGACAAAGCTCCGGCTCATCAGACCGACCAGACCGTCACCATGAACCTGAACGGCAACACGTTAACGGCTCTTCGATCCGGTACCGCCATTTTGACTGAGAACGAGGATTATACCGTAAGCGGGAACATACTGCTGCTCACTAAGGCGTTCCTTGCAACGCTGCCGGTTGGCGAGCATTCTATCGTCCTGGATTTCAATCAGGGCCAAGATCCCGTGTTAAAAGTAAAAGTCATCGATACAACGCCAGGTGCTGCCATCTCACCAGACCATGCGGTGTTTGACCGGGCGGCGAATCTTGCACAGGATATTTCTGTAGCGCTTACCTTACAGGGGCATCAGCTGACAAGCCTGAAGAGAGGCAGTTACAGCCTTGTCTCCGGCCAGGATTACACGGCCACTGACACTGCGGTTGTTCTGAAAAAAGCTTATCTCTCCACGCTGCCGCTCGGCCAGCATGCGATCGCTTTTCATTTTAGCGGCGGAGCAGAGGTTGTGTTTACTGTGAACGTAGAGGATAGCAGCGTTCCGCTGCCTTCAGGCGACTTGACCATTCAGGCCTACAACGGCAGCACCGGTGCTTCGACCAATGGAATCGCACCCAAGTTCAAAGTAATTAACACCGGGAGTACACCGGTCCAGCTCAGCGATGTGAAGCTCCGGTATTACTACACGATTGACGGCGAGCAGCAGCAGAGCTTCTGGACCGACTGGTCCAGCATCGGAAATGCGAACGTCACCGGGACCTTCGTGAAGCTGGATACCCCAGCCGCCGGTGCCGATTATGCTCTGGAGATTGGCTTCACCAGCGCTGCGGGAACCTTGAATCCCGGCCAGAGTGCCGAGATCCAGACCCGCTTCGCTAAGGTCAACTGGTCTAACTACAATCAGGCCAATGACTACTCCTTCCGCGCCGCCGGTACCCAGTTCGCCGATCATGAGCAGGTTACGGGATATGTGAACGGGCAGCTGGTGTGGGGGATGGAGCCTTAAACGCCCTCAACCGTAGTTGTTGACCCATTCTCCGCTAAGTAATAAAATTATCTATTTAGCGGGGAATTCATTATACCGGAGGTGTTCTTTTGATAAGAAGGTATAGGTCAACAATAATACTGCTGGCGTTAAATGTACTTTGTATTTTTGCGGTCGATATTTCGACTATTAAGTATAGACTTGGAAAAGGGACATCTGGTAACGGGAATCCCGGAATAGTAGTTTTGATTCTTAGCCTGATATTGCTTGCGATTTTCCTCATTCACTTGGTTTTAAAATCTATTGAATATTTAAGAAAGCTGCCCCCAACAATCTCAACGATAGTCATTCCAGCTCTTTCGCTTGTCTCTTTAGTTCTCATGATTTTTGGTCAACTAAACACAATCAGTGCATTAGAACAAAGCTTAAACGGCTTCACAAATGATGAAGATTCCGTAGTCTTTCGTTTCGGCTGGATTAATCAATATACAAATACTCTGTTTTATAATGGATACATTTTGATGTTCGGGATTTCCATAGCGATGCTTCTGTCTTGCCTTATAGTTAGAATGCAATCCAAGCCACTTCATCGTCAATGAATAAACATGTAACCGTTTTCGTGTGACGCAATTACTATAAGAGGAGGTACTAATATGTTAACCAAAATAAAAAAATGCGGAGTTTACAGCCTAGCACTAGTATTACTAGCTTCAACCTTGCTCGGCAGCACGGGTTCCCGCGCATCTGCGGCAGAGGCGTCAGCTGCGCTGACCTCGGACTTCAGATCGTTGCAGGCTTCGCAGATCGTCAGCGAGATGGGGGCCGGATGGAATCTGGGCAACTCGCTCGAAGCTTCGGTGAACGGGATCCCCAGTGAGACCGCCTGGAATAACCCTACCATTACGCCGCAGTTGATCCAGAAGGTCAAGGCAGCAGGCTTCAAAACCATCCGTATCCCGGTCTCCTACCTGAATTATATCGGGAGCGCTCCCGGCTATACGATCAACTCGGTATGGCTGGACCGTGTGAAGGCAGTCGTGGATTACGCCTACAATGAAGGACTGTATGTCGTCATTAATATTCACGGGGACGGCTTCAATTCCGTTCAGGGAAGCTGGCTCCTGGTGAACAGCGGCAACCAGACGGCCATTAAGCAGAAGTACCAGAAGGTCTGGCAGCAGATTGCGAATAAGTTCGCTGGTTATGGGGAGCGGCTTATTTTGGAGTCGATGAACGAGGTGTTTGACGGTAACTATGGCAATCCGAATCCGGCGTACTACGCCAACCTGAATGCCTACAATCAGATCTTTGTGGATACGGTCAGACAGACAGGCGGCAACAATAGCGCCAGATGGCTGCTGATTCCGGGCTGGAATACGAACATCGACTATACGGCCGGCAATTACGGATTCGTACTCCCAACCGACACCTACAGATCCTCCACCATCCCCAGCTCAGAAAAAAGAATCATGATCTCCGCCCACTACTATTCCCCTTGGGATTTTGCCGGTGAGGAATCAGGGAATATCACGCAGTGGGGAGCGTCGGCGACGAACCCTGCCAAGAAATCCACCTGGGGACAGGAGGATTACCTGAACTCGCAGCTCCAATCCATGTACAACAAATTCACGACCCAAGGCTACCCGGTGGTGATCGGAGAATTCGGTTCCATTGACAAATCATCCTACGATTCAAGCAATAATATCTACCGCGCCGCCTATGCCAAAGCCGTAACCGCAACCGCCAAGAAGTACAAGGCCGTGCCCGTCTATTGGGACAATGGCTATAACGGCCAGCACGGCTTCGCCCTGTTCAACCGTTATAACAACACTGTCACCCAGCAAGGCATTATCAATGCCATTATGCAGGGGATGCAATAAGTATTCGGCGTGAAGCGGCGGATCATATGGTCTGCAAAAGATGAGGAAAGCTCCTGTGGCGTTCACGGGAGCTTTTTGTGCTGAAGAAGATCTTTGCTTTTGAAGATTGTAACTTACATAGTCGTCCAAGAAGAGGACAAGAGAGGAAGTCATGGATCATTCAACCCATGCCGCCCCCAGCCCGTCTACTCCTCCAGAATGCCTTCAAAAGCTAGTTCGTTCAAGCCTGCATGAAGCGCCTGTTCAATGTATTGATTGCCACAAACCAGCTCCAGCCTTGCAGATATGCCTGCCGGGAGATGGGCGGTTATAAGAAGCTTGCGGCAAGCCGTCTTCTCCCAGCGTACCTGTATAGTGCCTTGTACCGTCCAGACGGCGGCCTCGGCAAATTCCAGATCAGCGGCCAGATAGGGACGAATGACTGCTTGAGTGAATCCGGGTGCCGCTGGGCGAATTCCCACAATATATTCCTGCAGCAGTCTGCCGGGATAGCCGTTCCAGGCGTGGGAATGACTCTCTATATCCTGCCAGCCCTCCCAAAGCGTCAAAGCACCTTGCTCTATCATATATCCCCAGCCGGGATATTCCCGCCGGCTCAGTATGGCATAAGCTTCGGCTTCACAGCCATTGTCGAATAATGTGCGGATTAGCGGCAGGGCTAGGACCGTGCTGCATTCCCATTCCTTCTTCCGGACATAAGCTAATGTGCGTGCCCGCTCTTCTAACGGAACAACATTGGCAAAAAGGGCAAGCGCGCTCACTCCCTGATGCGCCCGGGAAGCACCGATACTGTCCTTGTAAGCCCCTGACTCCGGCAGATAAAGGCGGGCATTCAGGTGTTTACGCATCGCAGCGGCTTGCTGTTCATATCTCTGCTGATCTTCGCTTTTGCCGAGCAGGGCAGCCGCGTATCCCGCGATGTCCAAAGCTTGAATGAACTTAATTTGCTGGACGGTCAAAAACAAGCCTTCATGCTCCACTGACGGGTACGGCCAGTCACTGATATGCCAGCCCTTACCGATGGGCACCAGTCCCATAGCCGAATCAATCTTTTCAACATAATAACCAATCATTCGGGTTAGTGGTTCATAGTAGGCTGTAATTCGCCCAGACTCTCCGGTGGCTTCGTATAATTTCCATAACAAGGTGGCGTAATGCAAATCCCATTCCGGAATCTGGATATGAAACGACGGGTGCTCGAAGGTTGTCGGTGCGACGAAAGGAAAGGTCCCGTCTTCCAACTGGGCGTCGGCGAAGTCAGACAATGTCTTCTCAAGCATATCGACCGCATCGAAATTATACAGCAGCAATTCCGCCTGCAATTCGGTATCGGCCAAATACTGCGCTTGTTCCCGGTGCGGACAATCGACCAATTGGCCCAGCATATTATTTTTTTGCGTCCGGACAGCGGCGTCATATAGCTGATTCAACATCTCGTTAGAACAGCGGTAATGCCCCCTGTAAGGAAGAGCAGTATGCGCTGAACAGACTACAATCCCGGAAGCGGGGGCAATCATATCGGGATACCCGGTCAGCTCAACATACCGGAAGGACTTGTAAGAGAAGTCCGGCTGCCAGTCCTCTAGTTCATCCCCGCGCATCGTGTATTCATCATAATAGGTCTCGGACTCCTCATTGGCGACATTATGACCGGTTCGGCCCTGCTCATCCAAATTCTCGGAATAGCGCATCCGGATCACAGCTCCGGCGTACCCTCTCAGCCTGATGCAGGGCCAGCCGGTGACGACTCTGCCGGCGTCGAAGATTTGGATGTAAGAAGACTGGTCTGGCTCCTGCAGCACTGCAACGCTTGTCAACCGGAGCTCCTCTTCGATCTGTCCCTCCGGTATGGTCTGTAATTGCATGGGCCACGCGTCATTGCTTATAAGTGCGGGGTGCGCGGAGGTACATAGCGAGCGGAATTCCCCTCCTGCATAACGCCAGAGCGGGTCCAGCTTCCTGGCATCATAGGCCTCGACTGCCGAGATTCTTCTTTCCTGCTGATAAGGGGTGCCTGCCTGATGCGGCATGTCGGCCAGTACCTGCCAGCTTGAGTCCGACAGCACTTTGAAGCCTTGGCCTCCGGCCCCCTGCCCGTGCAATTCCAGCCGGAATCCGGGGAGTCCATTGACCGAGTTCTGACCATCTCCTCCCAGATAGTGCGCATCAGCCGTTATACAGTTCATTCCCCTATGCAATAGGCCGGCTACTTCATGGACGGTATACAGCTTTCTTTTGAGAGGATTCGTTGGAGCCGGGGTACCATATCCGCCAAGTCTGATGCCGTTCACATAGACGTGCGCATAATGGTGGCAGGACATATATAACTGTGCTGAATCCGGCTGTTCCGCAAGCTGAAATTCCTTCCGGAAATATGCAAAATCATTGATCTGAACTTCCCTCGACCGCCAGATCCATTGCCCTTCCCACCGCATAACGATCCTCTCCCCGCGTTCATTCTGATGTTCTTGCTCTGAGCATATCATAGCCATTTCACTTGTTAATAGGGGGCGATCTGTGCTATGAATAGGTCTATCTTATCTAGTTAAGATGGGGAGGGGTGGAAGAATGATAGCTCGCAAGCGGCTCGTCTTGGAGGGCCGGGATTATTGGGTGGATCAATTTCCCCTGCATCTTACCAGAGAACGCGAGGCGTTCACCCTGCCGCTGCACCTTCATACCTTCACAGAGCTTCAGTACGTGGCTGAGGGCAAAGGATTTCACTATATCGGCGATGATCGGATTGTAGCGGAGCAAGGCGACCTGTTTATTATTCCCGTAGGAACGGAGCATGTGTACCGGCCTTCTTCGCCTTCTGCGAAGGATGAGCTTATTGTCTACAATTGTATTTTTGACGAACAACTCCCCCGGCAACTGGCGCGGGCCTATCCGCTTCCTGAAGGGCTCTATCCGTTGCTTGCTGCCGGAAGCGGCCGCTATTCCCATGTCAGAGATGATCAGGGCACAGCCCGCCGGATTGTTGAACAGATGTATCAGGAGTATTGTACCCGATCCATCGGCTTCGAGGCGGTTCTGTATGCCCAGTTAACCCGGCTGCTTGTCTGTATTTACCGCATGGAGACCAGCCAGCCGCATGATCTGCCTGCCGCTTCTGGAATCGGTGCCGTTCTGGCCTATATTGACCAGCATTATGATCAGCCGGTCACACTGGCCCAAGCCGCCCGGCTGATTTCGACCAGTCCCAGCTATATGCAGAAGAGATTCAAGCAGGCCACCGGCCAGACTTTTACAGAATACATCCAGAACGTGCGGATCAAAAAAAGCATAGAGCTGCTGCAGTATCCGGCGTATTCCATTAAGGAGATTGCCGGCCTTGCAGGCTACCGCGATTTGAAATTTTTCCATGCCTTGTTCAAGAAGAAAACCGGATACTCACCGGCCCAATACCGCGCTCATTGGCTCAAGCCGCCGGCTGGCCCGGATAATCACCAGGCATGATTTGGCGGTGTAGGTTCACAGAAGGAATTGAAATAATGATGGCACTTTAAAGCGGGATAAGGCAGGGGAGGCATGGCTACGTGCGATGGAAGAGGCGGCAATTCAGGCATTGGCCGATGGCCTGCAAGCTGGCGATTGTGTTCTCGGTGCTGCTTACGGTGATAATCGCCGTGGTCGGAGGGTTGTCCTACCAGATGGCCCGCCGGGCGATGGAGCGGCAGATCAATCATTATATCCCTCAAGTGCTGGATCAGGTGAATGTCAGGCTGGATGATTACGTGAACGATGTGAAATTTCTCTCCAGAGCGGTTATGGTTGAGCCGTATAACGGGCTGCTTGAAGAAGCCTTCAGCGGCTTCGGGCGATCCGGTCCGGAACCCGGGCTTGCTGATACCCTTTCCCTTCACCGGGCCTTGTCATTTATCAGTTTGAATCCGAACAAAGACTATGTCGCTGTACTGTTCTATACTGGCTCGGGTCAAGTCTATATCCGTCAATCCGCCGGAGGCCTGTGGCTGGACGCGTCCTATAGGGATCAGCCCTGGTTCCGTAATCTGGATCTGGATCAATATACGCCGACAGTCCTCGGAACGATTCCCTTCAGGCTGTTTGGCGACAATCCGTATATCGGCGAGTGGAAGGCATTCTCCGTGGTTCAGCCCCTCCGTCAGAAGAATAGAAAGGCGCTGAAAGGAATCATACAAATTGTCGGGACGCTTGAGCCGATCCGGGAGATCATGCGCGGCATTAATTTCGGCACCGGCACCAGGCAATATGTATTCGATGACCGGAACCAGATCGTATATGCCTCTGACGATAGCCTTGCCGGCGCAATCGAAGAGAGCGCTTACGGTATGCAGGGGGCTGAAAGCGCCACCTCCGGCTCAAGCAGAGTCACCTTGGATGGAGAGAGCGTGCTGGTCAGCTACAACCGTTCATCCGCGAGCGGCTGGAGAGTGGTTAGTGTGATTCCGCTGGGCAATATCATGCAAGAAGTTGAGCAGGTCAAAGAATGGATAGGGATCTGGATAACGGCAGGTGTAGCTGCTGTCATTCTGCTATCCTCGCTGCTCTCCGTCCGCATGACTGATCCGCTCCGCCGGCTGGCCCGGACAACCCGTCGGCAGGTCCATTTATCCGCCTCGCCATTATCCCCTGAACCCGGAGGGGACGATGAAGTCGGCCAGCTTGGGCAGACCTTCCGGCATATGATGAGGCGGGTGCAGACGCTGCTGAACGAGATGCTTAAGGAGAAGCTGATCTACCGGGAAGCTGAAATACGTACTCTTCAAAGCCAGATTCATCCCCATTTCCTGCACAATACCCTGGAGACCATCCGCATGACCATCCGTACAGGCAACAGTGAGCGGGGAGAACAAGGGCTGGTTGAACTCGGCCAGTTGCTCCGTTACCATGCGTCAAGCCTGCAAGAAACCGTCCAAGTGCAGGCGGAGATTCAATTTATTCACAGCTATTTAAGCATTCAACGCTTCCGGTACGGTGACAGGTTAAGCTTCAAGCTGGATGTTGATGAAGAGCTGGGGGAGGTCCATCTTCCCGGCTTGTTGCTGCAGCCGCTTGTGGAGAATGCGATTATCCATGGCGTCTCGCCGGTTGACCAGCGGATCCGCATCACAGTGCGTTTGAAGCGGCAGGGCGGATACATGATCTGTTCCGTGATTGACGAAGGTCCGGGAATTCCGCCGGATCGGCTGGATGCCTTGCTTGCATCTCTCCGGCAGGAGACGGGTGCAGCCGGGAAGCGAATCGGGCTGGAGAACGTCTATCAGCGAATTCAACTGATCTACGGAGACCAAGCTGAATTCCATATGGAGAGTATGGACGGGGCAGGAACGATCGTAGGGTTCTCCATCCCGCTTGAAGGAGAACGGTCTACAGCGAAGGAGGAGTGTCATCATGAAAGTGCTGATTGTGGATGACGAACAGGAGATCAGGGAAGGACTGTGTCACATGCTTCGTTCGCTACCGGCAGAGGAGGTCCGCATTGAAGTAGTCGGGACCGCTCCTGATGCGGCGGCAGCGCTCGAATGGCTGCAGGAGTCCGAGGCCGATGTTGTTATTACCGACATAAGAATGCCGGGGATGGACGGGCTTGGGCTGTCGGAAGCGATCCGCTGCCATTATCCGGCCACCCGGATTATTGTGCTCAGCGGACATGGGGATTTCACCTATATGCAACAGGCGCTGCGGCTTGGCACGATGGATTATTTGCTGAAGCCGGTCGATGAGACTGAGCTGACAGAGGCCCTGAAGCGCGTTCCTCAGCACAGCAATCATAAGCTGCGGCGAAACCGCGCCATGACAAGAGCGGCATTTGAGGCCTTGGAGCAATCGTGCAAGCTTGTGCTCGCAGCGGACATCGACGATATGCAGAACCCAAGAGTGACCGAGCTGGGAGGGGGACAGACGGTTTCTTGGCTGATGATGAAGATATTTGAGGAGATTGCGGATGAGCTTGGCCATCTCTGTTACCTCTCGGATGCCCTACGGTCCGGCAGTCCCGTTCTCGTGATCGGTGTGTTTGCCGATTCGCAAGCAGCCGGAGAAGGGATTGCACGAAGCTTCTCCGAGCAGTTCACAGCCTTTTGGCTGGAGGGCATGAAGCTGTCTGCCAGTGTAGGAATATCTGCTTCATTCTCCGGGCTGAGCTCAGAGGCATCACCGTATAATCAGGCATTTATGGCTTTGTTTGGCCGCCTGTATCATGGCACGGGCATTTACCGGCATAAGGAGACACAAGGGCAGACGGGCAGCAAGCGGGCAGGCGATGAATTACATCTGGTCCGTGCGGCGCTGGAGACGGCGAATGAAGAATCGCTTGCCTCCGAAACTGCGCAGAAGCTGGACGTATGGCTGGAGCGGGCAGATCTTGGACGGCTGGTCCGGGGACTGGAGACGCTGTTCCTGATGATCTATGAGCGGCTGGAAGCGTGCCAATCCTCAATCCCGGCGTTTCGCGCGCAAAGAACCGCCGATTTGATATCGGAGCTAATACAGGCAAGGAATGCGGCTGAGCTGAGAAGCAGGGTGCTTCAGCAGGTTCAGCACATGGCACAAGAGTTCTCCGGAGGAGAACTGGAGGGACATGTGCTTGTCGCAGCCAAGCTGTATATCCGCAGTCATCTCACGGCTTCCCTCACGCTGTCAGAGGTGGCTGGGGCCATATACGTGAGTCCGCATCATTTAAGCCATCTCTTCCGGGAACGGACAGGCATGACTTTTCTGGAATACGTAACTGCGCTGCGTATGGAGGAAGCCAACCGGATGCTGAAGGAACCAGGCGCCAAAATCTATGAGGTTGCCGAGCAGATCGGTTATAAAAGCTGGAAGCATTTTAGCCGTGTGTTCAAAGAGTTTGCCGGGATCGGGCCGGCGGAATACCGCAGAAATTCCAGATAATAACAATTGAGATTTCGACATTATTCGCAAGATCCGTTCCCTAATCGCAAGGACCTGTCATTTAGCGGCCTTCCCTCTCTTTGTATAATAAAGCTATTCAAGGGTAACGCCATCAAATGACCATCCCAAACACAATGAGGTTAAGTGATGAACAAGAAGCGAAGGATATCCTTGGCCGCAGGAGCATTATTCTTGACAGTTATGATCTACGGTTGCCCCGGCCGGGAAGAACAAACGGGGACCTCGGGAACCTCTGGTGCACCGAACCCGCCTTCTGCGGATACCGGCCATCCGGCGGAAGGGGCTTCTGCGCTAAGTACAGTGAAGCTGGACATGATGGAGAACGGATGGTCTAATACGCCGACTGATGAAGCGGACCCTTGGAGAAAGTGGATCAAAGACCGGTTCAATATCGAAATGACGATGGACGCTGTGCCGCCGGGAGAACTGGAAGCCAAGCTGCTTCTCCGCTTCTCCTCCAGCCAGCCGCCGGACCTCATCTTCTCCTGGGACCGTAATCTGATCATGAAATTGCACAAGCAGGAGGTCCTCCTGGACGACTGGACGCCATATCTGTCTAAGCTTCCGCATGTCATGCAGACTTGGAACAGCCAGATGAGAGCACACGCTACTGTGGAGGGCAGAATCATCGGCTTGCCGAAGCTGCCGGAGGCGTTCACCTGGGCGCTTATGATCCGCAAGGACTGGCTGGACGCGCTCCAGCTATCCCCGCCGGCTACGGACACCGAACTGCTGGAAGTGCTCCGGAAATTCACGTATGGTGATCCTGACCAGAACGGGAAAGACGACACATGGGGCATCAGCTCCGCAGGCTCCGGCAGCGATGTCGGCGAGCTCAGCATTCTGGAATCCATGTACGGCCCTTCCGGCTTCCATATCGGCCCGGATGGAACTGTGCAGCATTCGGTAGTAAATGGTACGCATCTGAAATTTCTTGCGTTCATGCGGACAATTGTTAAGGAGAAGCTGATTGACCCGGACTGGTATACGCAGAGCTGGGAACAGCGCAAGCCGAAGCTGTTCGGAGGACACATCGGTATCGTCCACTATCCTGGCGCCATCGTGCAGGAAGGGGAGAGAATGAACGGAGCAACCGGCCGCACAGTCAACTGGTGGGATGCGCTGCAGGTTCCCAAGGGTGCAGAATTCGGCGGCAGGCGTCCGCCTGCACCGATTGCCGGGGGTCTGCTGGCGGTATCTGCACAGGCGGCCGGAGATGCTGAGAAGATGGAGCGGATTCTCCGCTTTATTGACTCTACCGTCTACCCGACCGAAGGATATTGGGCACTCCGCTGGGGAGTGGGGGTGAACGGGCAGAAGGTCACCGATTTCGGCCGGGAAGCCAAGTTCATCAGTCTGAAGGAGGACCCGTACCGTCAAGAGGTCAAAGGGGCGAATGACTGGGGGACATGGGTGGCGACCAGCCAGGACCGGGTGCTAGAGAGCCTCAGGGACAGCCCCGGGCCGGCGGACATCAAGCAGCTGGAACTGGACAACAAGGCGATGAGCATGGACAGCTACACCAATTATCATGAATTGCTGCATCTGGACCCGCAGATCTCCTCGGATCTGAAGAAGCTGACGCAGGAGTTCGACCTGAAGTATATACTGGGCGAGGACAGCGATTATGAGCGGTTCAAGCAAGAATGGCTGCAGGCAGGCGGGCGGCAACTGCTGGAGGAAGCGTCAAGTCAGCTAAGAGTAAGATTCCACTTTGACAACTGAGGGGAGAAATGACCGGATGAAAAAGAAGATCGCTTTAATATCCGTAGTCCTGGCAAGCCTGATGGGGGGAGCCTCTGTTCAGGCTGCAATACCGAATGTGGAGCCGTTTCCTGTCGGAATCTTTTGGTCGCCCGGCCCGGAGGAAACAACCAGCGCCAAGTATCAGGAGATCAAAGAACTGAACGCGACCTTCGTGCTGCTGTCCAACGGCATTTATACCTACGCGCAGAATGATGCTGCACTTGCCCAATGTGCGGATAAAGGTCTGAGCTGCATCGTGCAGGATGACCGGCTGGGCTCGCATAAGTTCACGGTTGACCAGACGGCAGGCAATGACGGCAAGTATGTGTCGGCCGGCAGTTCACTGGGACAGACCTTTACGACACCTGCCGAGCCGGACATCGCCATTGATACCATTCAGCTCTATATTGACAGAACCCAGTGGACGGCGGGCAGGAAGCTTACCCTTAGCCTGTACTCCTCGCCCGGTAAAGAGAATCTGATCGGATCGTATTCCATTACAGGTCCTGTAGCCGATGATTATCCTGTTTTTAAATTGCATAAATGGCTTAATTCCGGCAGCAGTTACTATTTTGAGCTGACAAGCGGCAGTGCCGCGGATATCGGCTGGGTGGTAGGCCATTCACCCAATGTTTTTGCCGGAGGAACAGCGTACCAGAACGGTACGGCACTGAGTGATTACGATTTCTGGTTTAAGCTCAATTACGGGCAGAAAATGTACAGCGGCGGCGCACAGCCCCCGGCCTCTGTTATTAACGACATGGCTTCCCATTATGCCGGGAACCCGGGCCTTCTGGGTTACAACCTTATGGACGAGCCAGGCGCAGCGGCCATGACCGGGCTGCAGGGGACCATGGAGAAGTTCAGGGCGGCTGATCCGAACCATTTGACATATGTGAATCTGCTGCCGAACTATGCTCAGAATCTCGGCTTTGGTCCCCAGTCCGGAGAGTATGTAACCCCCGGTTCCGCCTTGGGCCAGACATTCAGGACGAATTCCGGGACCTCGCACATTTCCTCCCTTCAACTGTACATCGACAAGAATCAATGGGGCAGCAATGAACCGCTGACGCTTAAGCTCTGGAACTCCCCGGCCAAGTCAGCTCTTCTCGGACAGAAGACGTTATCGGGATCGTCTACCAGCTTTCCTGTATTTGAGATCAATGCAGCGGTAAGTCCGAATACGGACTATTACTGGGAATTGACACATGGCGGGGGCGGCGACAACCAGGTCGGCTGGGTCATCCGGTCTACGGGCGGAGTGAAGCTTGAAAAGGACGGGACCGCCTATGTAGCCGGGGCACCGGTCAATGGAGATTACTGGTTTGCACTGAATCAGAGCCTGGTTTCCTTCTCCTATGAAGATTATGTGTACCGCTGGGCCAGCAAGAAGCCGGACTTTCTTCTGTTCGATCATTATCCTTACAGTGCCGGAGGCGGCTTCAGCAGTGAGTATTTTGCGAATCTGGAAATCATCCGGCGGCAGGCTCAGGCCGCTTCGCTAAACTTCTGGGCGTATATTCAATCTGTAGGAGTAACTGACGGACTGCGTCCGCCAACCGAGAACGAGCTAAGGTATAATGTCTACAGCAGCCTGGTTTACGGGGCAAAAGGCATTAACTATTTCACCTATGAAACGCCGAGCGGGGAAGGAGAAACATTCCACGACGGAATTATTCTTCCGGGCGGCTCCAAGGGACCGCTGTATGCTTCCGCACAAAAGGTGAATGCAGACCTGCTCCAGATCGGCCCTACGCTGAGGACGCTTACTTCACAGGCGGTATATCACACAGGTTCGCTGCCGTCCGGGACATCAGGGGTGCCCTCCGGCTTCTTCTGGAAGCCGGATGATGCGGCGCAGCCTCTGATTATCGGTTACTTCAAGAACGGGAGCGGAAGGGAGTATGTAATGGTCGTCAACAAGGATACAGTGAACGCGGTAACCGCCCGGTTCAGCTTATCCCCGAAGCCGGCCGGCGTGAGTGAAGTATCCAAATCGACCGGAACGGAGACGGGTACCGATTATAATGCTGCAACCGGGAAGCTGTCTTCATCGCTCGCTCCGGGCGAGGGGCGGTTATACGTTCTGCCTTAAGTACTGTAATCCCGATTATACTAATTCATCTGAGGTGAGTTCCTTGAACACAGAGCATATTGCCAAATACTATACGTCAATTCCCGGTTTAGCGGACAGGTTCAACAGAACAGCCGGACAATGGGGCTTCCAGGCTGCCAGCCTGGAGGAATACGAAGCTTGGAAGACAAGCACCCGGGCCAGACTGGGCGAACTCATCGGCATGACAAGAATGGACATGTGCGATCTACGGCCGGAGCTGCTGGAATCCGTCCAGCAGGAGAATTACCGCCGTGAGAAATGGCTCATTCAGGTGGAGCCGGACGTGTGGATGCCCTTCTACCTGCTGATGCCGGACGGGCTGCAGCCGGGGGAGAAGAGACCTTGCATGATTGCAGCCCATGGACATGGTACCGGAGGGAAGCTGTCTCCGGCCGGACGGACGGATATTCCAGCCTTGCGGGAGCCGATTGCCGGCGCTCATCTGGATTACGGTGTATCATTTGTTCAGAGGGGATATATCGTCCTGTGCCCGGACGCCCGGGGATTCGGAGAGCGGCGGGAATCGTCGGGGCAGGGCGATGAAGAGTCTGTGTTCTTGGGCAGTACTTGCAATCAGTTGAATATGATGGCGATTAGCCTGGGATTATCACTGACAGGGATGTGGACTTGGGATTTGACACGTCTGCTTGACTACATCGGGACCCGGCAAGAGATTGCACAGGAACGGATAGGCTGCTGCGGATTGTCAGGAGGCGGCCTGCAAACCCTGTGGCTGGCCGCTCTTGATGAGCGGGTGAGCTGCGCTGTGGTCAGCGGGTACTTTTACGGATATAAGGATGCTCTGCTCAATCTGTATAATTGTTCGTGCAATTATGTGCCCCGGTTATGGGAGGCTGTGGATATGGGAGATATCGCAGCCTTAATTGCCCCGCGCGCCTTGCTGATTGAGACGGGCGATCAGGACCCCCTGAACGGTGAACGGGGAGTGGACAATGTGAGGGAGCAGGTTGAAATTACGGCCGGCGCTTACCGGTTAACCGGGGCTGAGGACCGCTTTGCACACCACATTTTTGCCGGTGGACATGTCTGGAACGGCGGACAGACCTATAAGTTTGTGGACAGGTGGCTTAACGAATGA
Organism: Paenibacillus silagei; assembly: GCF_017874735.1. GTDB lineage: Bacteria > Bacillota > Bacilli > Paenibacillales > Paenibacillaceae > Paenibacillus_AQ > Paenibacillus_AQ silagei. The sequence goes on along the minus strand of NZ_JAGGLV010000002.1, from coordinate 80,639 downwards.
AATGCAATTAAAAAGCGGTTGGGCAGAAAAACTGCCCAACCGCTTTTTAATTAGTGTGCTCTCAGCATTAAAGCGAAACCCTCTGCTCTGCATATGATAAGCTGCAACGCATATATTGTTGCGGGAAAAGAAATAAAAGTATATTATGATATTTGTAAGTATACATTTATCTTCTTTGGAATGCTTGGAGCGGGAGGGAATTATATATGAACAGTGTGAACTGGCGGGCGGATTGGATATGGGCGGCCGGGGTATCAGAAGAGAATAACGTATACGTGGAGGCACGCAGGCGTTTTGAGCTGACGGTGCAGCCGAAACGGGCCACGGTGCATATTTCCGCCAATCAGCACTACAAGCTGTACTTGAACGGGAATGAGATTGGAAGAGGACCGGCGCCTGCAGATTTGTCATGGATGTCGTATGACAGCTATGATATCGGGGAACGTCTGCAAGCCGGTACGAATGTCCTGGCGGTTGTGGCTCATAACTTCGGCCGGGAGCCGATTGTGACAGAGCAGCTCCAGGGGCCCGGCGGCATCATCTGCCAGCTTGATCTGTTCGGCTCGCAGGAGAATGCCGACACACCCTTAGGCTCCATTGCCAGCGGGGCGGACTGGAAGTGCCGGCGGTCGCCGAAGTGGACAACGAAGGCCAGTCGGCTGCACCTGTGGGGAGGATACCGGGAGATTGCCGATTTGAAGGCGGAGGATGGCTGGGAACGGGCGGATTATGACGATTCCGCTTGGCCGGCTGCCGCCGTTGCCGCCCGGGCGGAGCAGCCGGATTCGCCTTGGCCCCGCCTGTTGCCCCGCGAAATTCCGCCGCTGCGGGAGACCTTGGTGCAGCCTGTCTCAGTTGTTGCTGCGGAATCCTATCTTGGCAGGCTGGAGAGTGCCGAAGGCTTGCTGCGTGATTATGGGGAAGGAGAAGCGGCGGTGCTGGACGCTTCGGCCCCGGGTTCGCTTCCGCAAATTACTTATGACTTCGGAACAGAGATTGTGGGCTATCCTGAAATAGAAGTCGAAGCGGCCGAAGGCGGGGTTGTACAGCTATTCTACGGGGAATCATTGGAGCTGGTGCTCACCGATACCTTTCTGCTTCGCAAGGGTGCGAACAAGCTGGAACCATTTGGCCGCCGGGCGTTCCGCTATCTTAAGATAACAGGGATGGCAACCCCCTCCGCGCTCCGGGTCCGCTCGCTGGGTGTCCGTTTTGTCCACTATCCGTATGAAGGAGAGCCGGTGTTCCGCTGCAGTGACGAGAAGCTGAACCGGATATGGGAAACGGGGCGTTATACGACCGTTGTGAACAGCCAGCATCATTTGGAGGACTGCCCCTACCGCGAAGCCGCCTTGTGGGTTGCCGACGCTGTTGTGATGGGTAAAGTGGTCTACCAGACCTACAGCAACCCGGAGCTTGTCCGTAAATCACTGCTGCAGGGAGCAAGAATCCAGAATGAAGACGGTTCGATTCCCGGCACCGGGCCACAGCGGAACCGGTTTCTGCTGCCGGATTTCTGTGCATTCTGGCTGCTGGGCGCCTGGGAGTACTACTCGTATTCTGGGGACCTCCAGTTTATCCAAGAGATCTGGCCGCATGCCGCCTTGCTGGCGGACTGGTTCGGGCGGCAGGAAGACGAAGCCGGGCTGTTCGCTAAGGCGGACCGCAGCGGATGGTGGTGCTTCATTGACTGGTCGGATGATATAGAGCGCAAAGACCGGGTCACTGCGGTGTCCTGCTATTACTACAAGTTCCTGCTGACCCTCTCCCTCATGGCACAGGAATTGCAGGAAGACGGCCGTGCGGCAGAGTTCTTGCGCAAGGCGAAGCGCTTGCGCGAAGCCATCCGGACACGGCAGCGCGTCCCAGGTACCTCCCTCTATGCCGATTGTCTGACGGATGAGGGACTGTCCTCCAGTGTGACTGCTCAGACGAATTTTGCTGCAGCCTGGTCGGGTATTATGGAGGAAGCGGAAGCGGTCGCTTTCATCCGGGAGGAGTATCTTGCAGAGCGGCTGCCTCCGATCCGTGGAGCCTTCTTCTATCACATCGTGCTTGAGACCTTGTTCCGCTACGGCTTCGCGGAAGAAGCGGTCTCCATCATCCGCGGGTACTGGGGAGCGATGCTGGACCGGGGAGCCACGACCTGGTGGGAAACGTTCGATTTATCGCTGCCGTTCCCCACCACCCCAAGCCCCTATCTGGGGCACACGCCGACTTATTTGCAGGATTCCATTCCGGTCAGCCTGTCGCACGGCTGGGGAGCTTCTCCTACTTATCTGCTGAGCCGTGAGGTTCTGGGCGCAGATGTATCGGAGGCGGGCAGTGGCAGAGTCTTGATCCGTCCCACTCCCGTTGAGGGCCTGGATTGGGCAGAAGGCGTCATTCCGACGCAGCATGGAGAGCTTCAGATCAGGTGGGCGAGAGAGCAGGACGGTAGGCTGCATCTGAAGGCGCTGATTCCCTCCGCGTTCTCGGTCATAGAAGCCGATATGGAGCAGATGACCCTTGTAAATGCTGACAGTGGTACCTGCCTCACCGGCATCATAAGGGTACCTGAAATTCAAGAGGAATGCGGCGTGGGAGCAGATGTCACTATCCTCTGACGAACACGGCAACAGCGGCAATACAATCCGGCGAAACAGCGGCCTGAGCAGCCCGGTTTCGCCTCTTTTCATTGCGAAAACGTACCCTCTAAAGTATACTTATGCCATTCGATAGGAGTGATCAGCAATGAATGTGGACAAATCCGATAAAACGCCGATGTACCAATACATCATGAACGATATCAAGCATAAGATTGAAACCGGCGAGCTGAGGCCGCATGATCCTTTGCCGACTCAGATTGATCTGGCGAAGGAATACAATACGAGTGAAATCACCTCACGGCGGGCGCTCTCCGATCTGGTGCAGGAGGGATACGTATACCGAATCCGCGGGAAGGGGAGCTTTATTCAGGAGAAGACGGCGGCTGCGGAGGCGAAGCCGATCAGCACTCTTTTTTTCGCACATTTGAATCTGGAGCTGAACAATTTCAGCCATCCGTTCTTCAGTGAAATGTTCGACGGCATCAGGGAAGTGTGCGGCGAGAATGGAGTTGCCTTCCATCTGTGGGACATGGGTACTGATTATCAGTTGCCTGAAGATCCGAATGCCGGAATTATCCTGCTGACGACTACGGCTGCCGATTCCTTCGACATTGAACGGCTCACCGCATGGCGGCAAGAGGAGCGGAGGATGGTCACTGTGCATTTCTACTATCCGCATTTGGGAATTCCCTATGTTATTGTGGACAACCTGACCGGGGGCTATCTGGCGACGCAGCACCTGATCTCGCTTGGCCACCGCAGAATTGGGATCATCGTTACAGGGAAGTCCATTATGGAGATCAATCAGGAATTCTCGCTTCGGCTGCAGGGTTACCGGCTTGCACTCACGCAGCATCAGATTCCTTTTGATCCGCAGCTTGTTGCGTTCATGGATGAGGAGCAGGAGTCGGTGAAGCTGGGGGCAGAGGGCTTCGAGAAGCTGATGGAGCTGGAGGACCCTCCGACAGCGATCTTTGCAACCAGCGATTACAAAGCGATCGGGGCCATGAATGCAGCCAGGGCGGCTGGCATGAGAGTGCCGCAGGATATCAGCATCATGGGTTACGATGATATGAAGCTCGGTGAGATAGCCTATCCCTCCTTATCCACTGTGAACCAGAATACGAGGAAGGTGGGGGAGCGTGCCGCCGAGATTCTGCTGTTCGAGCTGGCAGGAGCGGGACAGCAGCTCATCAAGGACGAGATTGTGCCAACACTGATCCCCCGAGCAAGCACGGGACCGGCTCCACAGTGAACTGTACGGCCGTTGTTGCTGCTTATTAAGGCGGAAGAAGTGAATTGGAAAAGTCATAGGCTGCCGGATATTCCGGCAGCCTATGTTTTTTGTTGCAGCAGCCGGCAAAAAAGTGGTTGCACCGTAGGGTGGTATAGAGTATACTTTTCATTGTAAAGTATACATAAAGGATAAAGCATACTTTACGCACTTATTTAAAAGAAGGACGATTGAAATGGTAAGCGCCTTATCCACATTTTAACATGGGGGGAAAACAACATGCGGAAGAAGAAAGTACTGTTCCTCTTGATCAGCGTGCTGATGATTTCGGCGCTGCTGTCTGCTTGCAGCAAGAATAGCGGCAAATCGCCGGAACCCGGTACGGCAGCCCCGGAGCCTGGCGCATCAGCAGGTCCGCAGCCGTCCTCAGCGAAATGGCAGGGCGAGATTCAAATCTCTCTGCCCAATGCGTCCGCTTCTGTCTGGAACGCAGTGGCACAAGCGTACATGGCTATCAATCCGGGCGTAAAGGTTAAAGTAGACCACAAGCCGCAGGAAGGCTACAAAGAATGGCTGAATGCCCAATTTGCGGCGGGGACCCCGGAAGTGGACCTCATTACCAACAACGAAATTCTGAACCTGGCGGGAGATAAGAAATTCGTTGATTACTATCCTTATTTTGATAAGAATAATCCGTACACCGGAAAAGACTGGAAGGATTCCTTCGATCTGGGCGCCATGGGCATTAACCTCGACGGTATCGGGGTGGAGGATCATCTCTGGAACCTGAATTTTGAATCGGTTCAGATTGTCTGGGTCTACAACAAGGAGATCTTCCGGCAAGCCGGTGTCACCGAGACACCGAAGACGTTCAGCGATTTGACCGCCGCATTCGACAAGATTAAGGCAGCCGGTTATATCCCGCTCGGACTGGCCGGCGATTCCAACTCCATGTGGAGCAGCACAGCGGGCTGGCTGGTGCGGATCTACGCTGACCAGTACATGCGCGATTTCGTCAATATTACCCGTTCCCAGCCGCAGGACTATACGTTTTTGCCGGAGGTGGACGATAAATGGGCATTTGAGCCCAAAGATCCTTACAATGATTCCAACAGCAAAGTAACCAAAAATCCCCTGCGCGCCTGGAAGGCGATCAAGGATAAGAGCGGACCGTTCAAAGTGGCAGGCAATCCGGCCTGGGCTGCTTACTCGGAGAATCTGAAGAAGCTGTTCTCCTACACCCCTGACGGATTCTTTGGAGTGAAGGACACGCAGGCTTACCAGTTGTTCTTAACCGGCAAAGCCGCGACCATGCTGTCAACCCCGGGGTCCTATTGGAAGCTGCCGAAGGACTTCTCCGATGAGGAAAAGACCGGCGCCCAAGGCGGCGTGAAGCCGTTTGAATACGGATTCTTCAATATGCCGTCGATGGAAGGACCGCAGGTGCAGGGAGCGGCCCGTACGATTCAGATTCCGGTAGGCTCTTATGGGATTGTGAACAAATCGGCCGAGCAGAACGCGCTGAACATGGACTTTATGATGTTCCTGACAAGCCCTGAAGGGTATAAAGTATACGTTGAAGCTATTCAAAAGAGTCCCGACGCCTCCCTGGACGGTGCCCCGGCTCTTAAGGACATCACACTTCCCGATGAAATGACGGCTGCATTCGCCGACTTCGCTCCCATCGGGAATACGGAGGGCTACGACAGTGCAGCCAACGTACTGGCGCGCGGTCTCTGGGATTATCAGCCTTCCATACAAGACTGGGTTGGCAGTGTACAGAAGTATTTCGCCGGAAAAATCTCGACCGATCAATATCTCAATGAGCTGCAAGCGAACATAGACAAATACTTTGATGTTGCCTTGAAGGAGAGAAAGATGGAACGCTCTGACCTGGATACGCCGGAAAAACGGCCGCCGGCAAGAAATTAAGCCTTCTCATCTGCACCGGTCTTTTGCGGCTGGTGCAGATTAAGCTATACGGCGGCGAGCCCCAAGATCAGTGTGGATTTTGCAGAAGGGTAGGAAGGGCATATGAGGAGAACATCATGGATTCTATTGGCGGTCCTGTTGCTGCTGGGACTTGCTCCGCTGAATGTCTCGGCGCAGGCTCCATGGTCCAGTGAAGGCGCGGAGGAGATTACTTCGATTGCCGTATCGGCGGATGGAAGCCGCGTGGCGATGGGGAGCCACGGGTCGAAGGCGGCGGTCTTCGATCAGGAGGGCCGTGTACTTTTTGAAGTAGAGGCCGGCAATGTAGTGAACGCCGTTGATCTGCTGGAAGACGGAACGCTGCTTGCCGCATCGGACGACAGACATCTCTACGCCTACGGGCCGGACGGGCATCTGCTCTGGGACCGAGATTTCAAGCATCAGGTAAAAAGCGTATCCGCCTCTTCAGATGGAGCGCTGGTCACTGCCGTGGTGCAGCGGGGCAAAGCGGTTATACAGGTGGATGCCGCAACCGGCGAACAGACAGGGTCGTTCCCCGGTGATACGATACTTAAGACAGCTGAAGTATCTGCGGACGGTTCATGGATCGCAGCGGCCGGAGCCGATCAGTTCATATTCCTGCTGGACAAAGACGGACAGCCTCACAGCCGGTTCGGTGCGGGCGGACAAGTCCAGTCCCTCGCCGTAACCGGAGAAGGCGATGTAGCCGTCGGCACGGACACCAGGCAAGTGGAGCTGTTCAACAAGGAAGGGACGAGAATTCAGTCGCTGAGCACGCGTGACCATGTGTCTGCGGTTGCATTTTCGAAGGACGGGAAGCTGCTGGGGGTAGCGGATTTATCCGGTTTCTTCTATTTATTCGACTCTAACGGCAGCAAGCTCTGGGAATCGGGGGGTGGGCAGGTGGGACGCGCACTGGCTTTCTCACCGGATGGAACCATTCTCTACGCCGGCCAGACGGACGGAAGCATCCGTCCACTTGATGTCGGAAGCGTGATTGCCGAGGGGAAGAGCCAGACTCGCATGAGAACGGCGTATTGGACCGCAGGCGCGTTGGCCATAGGCCTTCTCCTTACCGGATGGCTGTTCTATTTGAAGAAGCAGAAGCGGCTGGTGGTATTCAAGAGCATTTGGCATTCCAGATGGGTATACCTTGGTCTTCTTCCGAGCTTTGCGCTTCTGTTCACGTTCATGTATTTTCCTGCCTTCTCGGGCTTGTTCCATTCGCTGTACCAGTGGCAGCCCGGAGGCAAAACAACCTTCATCGGCCTTGCTAATTTCGAGCGTATGATCCATGACCCTTATGTCTCCAAGGGGCTCGGCAATCTGATTCTTCTGATTGTTACCGGACTTGTTAAGGCGTTAATTCCCCCGCTGATTGTAGCAGAGCTGATCTACCATTTGCGCAGCAAGAAGCTGCAGTACGGATTCCGTACTGCGTTCACCGCCTCAATGGTGATTCCCGGTGTAGCCGGCCTGCTCATCTGGCAGAACTTCTATGACCCGAATATGGGATTGTTTAATCATTTTCTTCAATTAATCGGGCTTGGCTCGTGGACTCACGGCTGGCTCGGAGATCCGCAGACGGCGCTGTGGTCCCTGATTTTCATAGGATTCCCTTTTGTCGGCATCCTGCAATTGCTGGTTCTGTATGCGGGTCTGCTGTCGATTCCGCTTGAATTGATGGAGTCGGCGCGTATGGATGGTGCAGGACTGCCAAGGATCATCCGTTCGATTCATCTGCCTTTGTTGGCCGGCCAGTTCAAGTTCCTGATTATTATGGGCCTGATCGGCATCATACAGGATTTCAACGGCATTCTCATTGTAACCGGCGGCGGACCGATGGACTCTACATACGTTCCCGCCCTGCAGATGTATTATGCCGCTACGAAATTCAACGATCTGGGCTACGCATCTGCGCTTGGCGTCAGCATGTTTGCGGTGATACTGGTCATTACCATCATCAATTTGAAATTCATCAAGCAATCGGATGAGTAAGGAAAGGAGAGCTGGCCTATGTTGCATAGCGGCAAGACCCGGCAGCTCGTCAGCATCGCACTGCTGGCGCTGCTTGTCTTCCTGACGCTGGTGCCGATTCTGTTCATGATCTTAAGCTCTCTGAAGAGCAATGCCCAAATCCTGGGCAACTTCTGGGCGTTGCCTTCCCCGGCAAGATGGTCCAATTACGCAGAAGCGTTCACCAGCATTTGGCGGTATATTCTTAATACGGTATTCTACGCGGTGACCGGCAGCGTGAGCGTGATGCTGCTGTCTGCGGTGTCCGGATACCTGTTCGCCAAGAAATCGTTCCCCGGCAAAAACGTTCTATTCCTCATGATGCTGGCTATGATGATGGTCCCTAGCGTACTGACGCTGATTCCCTCTTATGTCTTGTACAAAAATATGGGCCTTACCAATTCGCCCTGGGCGATGATTATCTCCAGTGCAGCCGGCGGTCAGGTCTTCGGCACGTTTCTCTGCCGTATGTATATGGCCGGTCTGCCGGGTGAATTGTTCGAGGCGGCACGAATGGACGGTGCCTCAGAGCTGCGCGTATTTGCGCGCATCGTGCTGCCGCTCTCGCTGCCGATTCTGGCAACGCTGTTCATCATGCAATCCGTCGGCGTCTACAATGATTATATCTGGCCGCTCTTGACGATTCAGGACAGCAGTCTGCAGGTCATTTCCGTCGGACTGACCCTGTTCACCAAGCAGTTCGGCATTACGGATATGGGGCCCCAATTCGCAGCCTATGCCATATCATCGCTGCCTCTGCTGGCGATTTTCACCTTCGGCATGAAGTATTACATTCAAGGGATGACGCAAGGCGCATTGAAGCTATAAAGGAAGGGGATTACAGTATGGAGATATCACAGATAGCAGAGAGAATTCCCCAGTGGATATGGCATGCAGACCGTCACGGCGCCTCCCACATTGAGCTTACCCGTACATTTCTGTTAGCTGAAGCAATCACGGAAGTGGAGTTCCGCATTGCGCTGACGGGATCAGCCGAGGTGGAGATAGACGGCGTGATCGCAGGGCGGGTAGAAGAGAGCGCAGCCAATGTCTGTGCCTTCCGGCGGATCGCCTCGTTCCCGGAGCGTCTGGACGCAGGCGCGCATACGATCCGCCTGCGGATTGCCTGCTCTGTATTCATGCCGACAGCGCCAGTGAACATTCACCTGCATGAACGGACGGCTGGATGTGTGGCTTATTTGGCGGCCAATGAATTTTGGCTGCGTACAGATGAGAGCTGGTCGGCGAACGGAGAGAGGGCCTTTAAGGTATGTCTGCTCGGCGAAGAGCCGTTCGGTGATTTGGAGGACGGACTGGACTGGTTCGTTGCGGGCGGCTTCGGTGATATCGCAGTGAGTCCGATTTCCGGTTGTGCGGTCTCTATGCCAATCCATATGGAAGTAAGCAGTTCTGGGGAGAAGCTTGGGGTCACGGGGACCGGACGAGGCATTTGCCACGTTCCGGTTCCGGCCCGTCAGGAGCTTCAGATATTCTATCATGTGCGCAAGCAGGCCGAATGGCTTGAAATGAACCAATGGTGGCGGAGTATGGACAGAAGCGCCTTGCCTTCTTGTGTCATAGACCTGGGGAAGGAATATAACGCGCGGTTCCAGCTTCACAACCCTTCCCAAGCAGCACTGATTGTGATATGGAACGGCGCAGAATCCCTGGAGGAGCTGGAGCATTATGCCGGACTGATGACGGAGGTGATCCGGCTGGAGCCTGGACAGACGCGGGTGACGCTGCCGCAAGGGCTGAGGTATTTGCGCCTGACGATTCTGGCAGCGGAAGGGGAACCGTATGAGGTGGAGTGGTGTGCGGAGGAAGCGGCTGTCCCGCTGAATCAAGCGGGTACTATTAATACGGACTCAGAGCTGCTGCAGCGCATCTATGATATTTCGCTGCATACGAACCGTATCTGTCATCAGATTGGATTGTGGGACGGGATCAAGCGTGACAGGCTGAACTGGACGTATGACTTTTACATGGCGGCCAAAGCAGATTATGTTCTCTGGGATGATCTGGCTGTGCTTCGCCGTTCAATCGAGGAGCTGGGCCGGGGAACCCCGGAAGGCTCCTGGATGAACGATATTCCTGCGTATACCTTGTGGTGGATCAATAATATATGGGAGTATTATTTGCATACGGGTGACGAAGCGTTCGTCTTGTCGCTTCAGGATGAACTGATGCGGCATAGTCTTCAGGTGGCCGGAAATATCGATGCACAGACGGGTAAGCTTGCAGGCTTCAGCTTTACGCTTATGGAATGGGTCCCGATGGATGCTGGGGAAGCCAGCTTGGGTATGCAGGCACTCCTGCGTCTGACGGGGGAGAACATAGGCAAGCTGAAGAACTACATACCGGGGCTGGCGAACCTCCCGGAATGGCAATATCCCGACATTGCGGGGGAGCAGTTTCTGCAGGGAGAGCAGCTCATTACACCGCTGCTTGGAATCCTTAGCGGTTATGTAAGCAAGGCGGAAGCGGAGCGGTTCCTGGGGGGCTACACTCTTGCTGATCCGATTACGCCATTATCCGCCTATTGGCTGGCGGAATGCTGTTCCCGGCTGGGGTATCAGGACAAAGCCTGGGAGGCTATCTCCCGGGTATGGGGGACCATGCTGAAGGAAGGCGCAACAACATGCTGGGAGAGTGTCACGCTGGAGTATGACGGTGATTTCCATGATGCGCTGACCACCTACACGGCCTATGATTCTTACCGGATCAGCCTGTGCCACAGTTGGGCGGGAACGCCGGTTCACTGGATCGTCTCACGCGTGCTGGGCGTTGTTCCGGTGGAGCCTGGCTACCGCACCATCGCTTTCCACCCGCAGCCGATCGAAGGCATCTCAACATGTTGGGGGACCCTACCTACGCCATATGGAACGATCACTGCAGGATGGGATAAGACCGCCGCCGAGCCGTTTATGCTTCAAGTGCCGGAAGGCGTTCAGGTTGACGGTCTATAGCAGGTTTTACATCCGGGCAGCCTAGTACCTTATCAGATTTAAAATAGTGGGACAGACGCAATTCCCTTTCAAATGACATCTTTTCTAAGCGGGGGCGTTCTTCAGAGGCGTTTGCCTTAGTGTAACGGACTGAGGCGCTCTTATTCAGGTCGAAAGCTTTCAGTGGGGCGAGTAACGGACTCCACAGGCTTTATCCTTTGCACTTAGGCTCCAAAACGTCTCGGAGAGAGAGGATAAGGCCGCCTGAGTCCGTTACGCTGCAAAAAGTGACGTTTTCGAGGGGATAAAGTCTCTCCGGTCCGTTAGATTTTGGGATGGATAGGTTTTCGCCGCTACACGAACCACTGGGTTTCAAAGGCTTATCCATCCTTTTAAGTCTGATGGTCTACTAGCAGGATGGGAAGTAGTATCTCTGATATGTTATCCTGGAATTGTAAGATTAAAGGATTCGTATGAGAGGGGAAAACAGTTAAAAGCATGGAAGCCAAAGTCATCACATTGCCCGCATTCTATGTCGTCGGTTATCAGGTAGAAGCGGATGTCGCCGCATTCGAGTCGGGGCTAGGCAAGCAGACCTATCAGACGTTAACCGCAGGCAGAGACCAGCTGCTGAACAAGCTCAATGACCATGTGATTCTGATGCAATTGTATCCGCTGACCCCGGAGTTCGATCCACAGGCAGACCGTTTCGTTCATATGCTTGGGTATGCCGTCTCTCATCCCGACGAGATTCCGCTGGATATGGTGAGCCATGCCGTTCCTGAGAGCAGATATGTGACCTACACCCATAAGGGCCTCGAATCCGAAATTAGCCGCTCCTATGATTATTTGTATAATGAGATTGAGATGTTTATTGCGTTAAAATAGTGTTCCTGCCTGAAGCCAAGAGGCGAAGCCCGTCCTTGCAAGAAAGAGGTGTTACTATGGACTCCCTATCTGTCCGAACAGAGATCGAAGAACTAATCAAGACGCTGAAGCTGGACCGGAGCGGATTATTTGAAGTCGGCAAAGACAAGTGGATACGCATTTTGAGAGAGATTGAAGAACGGTTTCTGGTGAAGACCCATCACACGCAGGGATTACACTGGGGCTGGAACCGGCTGCAGGAACCCCGGCATAGCGCCAGCTTCGCAGACAAAGACTATGGCAAACTAAGAGACATCATCCAAGATGAATCCATCTGGTTCATTGCGGAGGACTGTTATGATAAGCTGTGGCTGTATGAGGGGAAGAGGGCGACGGTTCTCCAGGTGATCCCTGAATTATGCCACCTCAATGAATATTACCTGATCTCCAAAAAGCTTCAATGGCTCCTCTGCGAAGATCACCATGACATGCTGCACCTGAGCGGCCAGCCGATCATTGACCGATGGATGAGATAGGAAAGAAGCTGTCCCAAAAGTGACAGCTCCTTTTATACATTTGCTGACGCGCAGGCCTGAGGCCTGAATGTATGTGGAAAACAGCATACAATGGGCTCGCTGAAGGCGCGTGGGGCGAATGTATGTGGAAAACAGCATACAATGGGCTCGCTGAAGGCGCGTGGGGCGAATGTATGTGGAAAACAGCATACAATGGACTCGCTGAAGGCGCGTGGGCCAAATGTATGTGGAAAACAGCATACAATGGACTCGCTGAAGGCGCGTGGGGCGAATGTATGTGGAAAACAGCATACAATAGGTTCGCTGAAGGCGCGTGGGGGGAATGTATGTGGAAAACAGCATACAATAGGTTCGCTGAAGGCGCGTGGGCCAAATGTATGTGGAAAACAGCATACATTTGCACATACGTAGGCCTGACGCCTGAATAGGAGCGTTCCCCATCCCCCAAGTGCTCACACCCAATCTACTCCAGCATAAAGAGCTATCCCAAGCAGCCGTTTCATGGCTTCTGGGACAGCTTTTTTCTTCATGCAGATTACAAATTCCCATCCCGGCAGGCATGGCATTTATCCAAGATTTTTCGATATGATGATTTTCCCCCGTTTGGTAGGCTCGTCACTTTTGCGATACGCCTGAAGAAGGCCTTGGGCAGTGAAGGGGTAGGCCTCATGGATATGGATTTTCAATTTATTCTCTTGCATCTGGCGGACAATGGATTCAAAATCAGTACGGTTAGCTCTTGCCTGGAAGAAATAGGCGTTAATGCCGCGGACCTTCGGGTATTCATTGAGCGCGAATGCCACCACTGAAATATAGGTCCCGCCATCCTTGATGACCGAGTAGTTCTTCCTTCCGATGTCTCCCGGTAACCCGGTACCGAAGGTGGCGGGGTCCATAGCGGCATCCAATACGAAATCAACAGGCTCTGTGATTTGGGTGGCGAAGTCGGTTTTCGTATAATCGATCACCTCGTCAGCACCGAGTCTTTTGACGAAATCGTGATTATAATCCCTCGCAGTCGCGATAACATATGCTCCATGTTGCTTGGCCAACTGGACTGCTGCATGTCCGACTCCTCCAGCGCCAGCTTGAATAAGGATGCGTTGTCCCGGTTGAAGATGACCATGCTCAAACAGCGCTTGCCATGCTGGCAGGGCAACGGCAGGCGCGGCGCCAGCCTCTTCGAAGGAGAGACTCTCAGGAATAACGGCCAGGAGATCCTCCTCCACGGCAACATAGTCCATGTAGGAACCTCTCGGAATCATGCCCATGACACGATCCCCCGGCTTGAAATGACGGACTTTTCCGCCAACCTCTGTAACGATGCCGGCTACTTCATTACCAAGAACAAACGGCAATTGAAATTGATCCGCAAATTTATCGGCCACCGGACCCTCAAGAATTGCGCCACTGCGAAATAGAACATCTGCGGGATTGATGGATGAGGCGCGCATTTCGACGAGAACTTGTGTGTCGGTGATTGCTGGAACGGGTACTTCCAGTTCTTCTAGCGCTTCGGGAATTCCAAAGCTTGTCAAAGCAATAGCTTTCATGATGATCCTCCTCTAAAATTAAACAGAATAATAATTCACAGATTGTTTAAGCAACACCTGTTTGATAAGATGATAATATTCCGGACTTGAGAGTTCAACCGGCAGAGTTAGAGGGAAGTTGCATAGGCAACATATTGTGAATATTGATGTTTAACAAGGAGATATAGGGATGGTAAATCAGGAAGATCCGAGGGTATTGCGCACACGACAGTTAATTCGAACAGCGTTCAGAGATTTGCTGCAGAGAAAAGGCTTTGATGCAATCACCATCAAGGACATCGCTCAGGAGGCAACCATTAACCGTGCCACCTTTTATGCCCATTTTGAAGATAAATATGCTTTGCTGGACGAAGTCACAGAACAGGCTTTTCATGAGAGGATTCCAGAGCAAGTGGTGAATGCAGAGGAGTTTACGAATGATATTTGTGACCAGCTGATCATAATGACGCACCAATACATCATAGATTTTTACCAAATCTGCAGAATAGATTCCAATCCGATGGCTAAGCTGGTCGATGACAAAATCAAGAAAATGCTGCAGCAAACCATAGAAAGCATTTTTATGAAGGGGGATACCTGCCATGGGGCAGACATTCATCATATCAAAATCATGGCGGCCATGACCGGTTCAGCCATCTATGGCGCTGCACATTATTGGTTAAATGCCGGGGAGAATAATCGGCCCGATGTGCTCGTAGACGTTGCTCGACCCTATGTAATGAAGGGTTTGGGGCTGGAAAACCCATGAACGACATTAGACACGCACAAGCATTTTCATATACTTTACTCATACTTGTTCCACAGAATTCCCGCAATCGCCTGCTAAGATGAAGATACTTTCAAAGAAGAGGTGATTGAGATGATCAAATGGACAAGAAGAGTAATCGCAGTGTTGGCAGTAGTGAGTGTAGTGGGCGGCTCAACGAGCGCATTCGCAGCAACGGCCCCTGTTGTAAAATCAGTGAAAGAGGTGAAGGTGACTGCACCAGTGGTGAAATCTTCAACCCCAGCCAAGGTAACTTCAGTAAAAGCTTCCACTCCTGTAAAAGGTTCAACTCCTGCAAAAGCAGTAACTTCAGTGAAGAGTACAGCTGCTACCAAAAGTCCGGTCAAGGCTACAACCCCAGCCAAGCACAAAGTGGCAGCAAAGACAGCCGTAACCGTTAAACACAAAGTTGCTGCAAAAACAGCCGTAGCTGCCAAACACAAAGCAACAGTAAAAACAGTAGCCGCACATGCCAAGCACAAAACCGCAGTGAGAACAGCAGCACATGCTAAACACAAAACGGCAGCCAAAGCTGTGACAGCTTCCAAATCGGCCAGCAAGATCATCGTGACACCAAAGAAAAAATAATGCAGTTATTGCAATCTTCCGCAGCCACATACTTATAATCATAGAAGGCGGGGCTCATGAAGAGTCCCGCTTTTGATCTATACATCTAACTAACTCTGACCTCCATCAGCGGCGTGTCCAAAAATGGCTTCAGACAAATGGTTGTTCTCTATGAACTGCAAGATAAGCTTCGAACTGGTGGCAAAGGACCGGGGTTCACCAAGGATCGTGGAGGAGATTACGCCTACTATTTTATCGCTCGAATCTATGACAGCACTGCCGCTATTTCCGGGCCAGGTCTGCACCTTGAATTCCATGGAGTGGGTGTACACATCGGGTGTTGATGTATTTTTCGATTTCCGGATAACGGCCACATCATCGGCGATGAATGTTCCGTAGAGTGGTGTCCAGGGGGACCTCTTGGTAGTCACAGTGTCTAAATTTCCTGTTGGCTTGGTAGGGTGCCCGATAACCGTCACCTTTTCGCCTGCCGCCGGCTGAAGATTGAACTCCTTGAAATAGCTGTCTTGATAGGTCTTGGGGATTTTTGTAGCGTCAATTTTCAGCAGGGAGAGGTCTTCCTTGAGATCTGTTGCCACTAGTGAGCCAAGCAGATACCCGTCCGATTTTTGCACATAAAAAGTAATTTGGAAGCGTAATTTCTTCCCATTATAGCTGGCGGGGGCAACGTGATTGTTAGTGACAATGTATCCGCCAGGTAACATGAAGCCTGCACCAATGCCAATCTTTGTTTTGGTCCCTTGACCGGACAGTACATACTTTTCTATCATCACGACACGTGTCAGATTTTTGTAATTACGATATGCTTTGTCTTGCTGCTCCTTGGATAATGCAGGGTTACTGTTATACGGACTAACCGTAATGCCGGACTTGGTGACAGTCGTGGATGTAATGGACACCTTGCTGACGGCAAAAGCAGCAGCTATATGGATGCCCAATGTTAGAACCGCAACAGCCAGTAAGCATGAGAGGAATCTGCTAACCCATCGAGTCATAATCACTCCTCCTTTAGTTTTATACTATTGAAGAGTGAGACATGTTGTGACGGTCAGTCTGCGGATATGTAAGAACAGAGCTCTACATCTTTTTCGAAGAAGAGGAAGACGGGGGTTATGACGAGTCCTGTCTTTTATCTACATAGATAACCCTGTATGATAGAGCTAAATTAAGGACGGTAGAGGGGATTACGTGATGGCCAAAATTGTAGTCGTAGACGACGATCTGTTCATTTTACAGCTGCTCTCAGAATATTTGCGCAAGGAAGGGTACGAGGTGACTTCGTTCTCGAATGGCCGCACGCTGGTCGAGCATGTCCGTTCGGAGCACCCGGATTGCCTGATTCTCGATATTATGATGCCAGGGATTGACGGTCTGGCGTTGCTCACCGAACTGCGCACCTTCACTGAGCTTCCCATTATTATGATCTCTGCACGCGGCGAGGAGAGTGACCGGATTCAGGGGCTGGAGCTGGGCTGCAGTGACTTCCTGAGCAAGCCTTTCAATCCGCGTGAGCTGGTGGGCCGGGTGAAGTCTATGCTGCGTCTGGCTAGAGCGGGCAATACTGCTGCGGAGGAGACCTCCAAGGCGGTGACTGCGAAGCAAGTCTGCAAGTCCGGGAACGTGGAGATTGACGCGGATTACCGGACAGTGAAGGTGAATACGGACGAAGTGAGCTTGACCTCCCGCGAATTCGATCTGCTGCTCTTCCTGGCCTCCCATCTGGAACGGCCCTTCGGGCGTGAGCATCTGATCCAGCAGGTGTGGGAATATGATTTTTTCGGGGATGTCCGGGTGGTAGATGATGTGGTCAAAAGAATCCGCAAAAAGCTCGCCGAGCACCACTCCACGCTCCTGATTGATACGGTGTGGGGCTTCGGATACCGGGCATCCGTGCGGAAGGTGTAGCCATGCGGACCATTCGCGGTAAAATGCTGTTCTCGCTCTGCATTGCCATGCTCGTCACTGTTGCGATCACGGTGATGCTATTCGTGCGTCTGATCGACGACATTCTGATGAATCAGGTGAAGGCTGAGCTACACGGACAGGTGGGGAAGGCGCAGAAGCTGCTCAGCGATGGTGACCTCAACAATCTGAACAGCACGCAGTTTAAGTATGTCGTCAAGGGACTGATGATGAACGCAGACTATATGATTCTGGATGCGGATCAGAAGATCATAGACGCCAGCGATGAGAAGGAGGAAGGCAAGCAGCTGCACTACACGCCTACGGGGAAAAAGGGAATTGCCCTCCTGCACGGCAGGAAGGTATTATATGCGCAAGAAAAGCTGAGAGGGCTGTCCGATGAAATCTTCATCTATTCGCCGCTGTCCTCGCTTCGAGCCTTATACGGCTCATTAATGAGAACCACTTTGCTGTCCATAGGAGCCAGCTTTGTGGTGATTCTTGCGATCGGGCTGTTCGCCGTGTCGCGGGTGGTGCGGCCGCTGAACCGGTTGAAGGAAGCCGTTGGGCGATATGAGCCTTCCTATGCACAGGGCAATCCTTTTCCGCAGGGGGACCGGACGGAGATCGGGGAGCTGATGACCACCTTCCAGTCCATGTCGGGGCGCATCCAGCAGCATCAGCGGAACCAGATTGAATTCCTCCAGAATATCTCCCATGAGCTCAAAACCCCCCTGATGTCCATCCACGGCTTCGTGTTCGCCATTCAGGATCAGGTGGTTACGCAGGAGGAGGGGCTTGAGGTCATTACTAACCAATCGCAGCGTTTGATTGATATGGTGGACAAGCTGCTCCAGCTCTCCCGGCTGGAAGCCGTAGACGAGCATTGGCCTGCCGCCACCGTTGACCTGCGGACCATGGCCGAAGAAGCCGCCATGCTGCTCATGCCCGAGGCCAACCGGCGGGACCTGAAGCTCACCGTGGAAGGCGAGAGCCTGCAAGCTACGATTCCCGGCGAGCAGCTATTCCGTATCCTGGTCAATCTGTTACAGAATGCGGTTAGACATACCACAGATCAGGTGGTCATCCGGGTGGACCCGGAGGTTCCGGGAGCTGCATGGGCGATCCATATTGAAGATAACGGTCCGGGGCTGGCCGAGGAGGAGCGGGAAGCGGTCTTCGAGCGTTTCTATACCGGAGCGAACGGAGTAACAGGTCTCGGGCTAGCTATCTGCCGCCAGATTGCGGCACGATTGAACGGAGAGCTGACCTATTCCCGCTCGGAGCTGGGCGGGGCGCGGTTTAGTTTTAGGAAGAAGGTTGGGGAATGAGGTGCTATGTGTGTAGACGCGGGGCGGTAGTTTAACCCAAAACAAGTCATCAAAAGGAACAGCAGCAGAATAAGACTGGATAAGTCTTAGACTGCTGCTGTTTTCGTTCAACTTGCGTTTTTTGTTTTTCATCGGCATTCTTCCTACCAATGGTCTTCAAGATTTTGAATAGTATCCTGTAAAAGATTTGAAAAGGTTGGAGCTATAAAATAAACAAAATCAGGGAAAAATTTCTTAGTGTCTTCTAATATCATCAAAGGAAAACAATGTAAATGGAATAACACCATATTCCACCTTAGAATACTAACCTTCCGGCATTTTCCAACCCGTTTCCTCATCCCAAACAGCATCCGTATCATCTAGATGCACATGCCAATCCCCACTAGAAATACTTCTTCTAATATCCGTCAAACAGGCCAACCAATAAAACAACGCCTGCAATGTATCTTCAAAATTGTCTGAAAGGGGCAGCTTTGTTGAACCTGCAAAGATCACCGTTGGTTCATCCTGATCATAGTCATAAACATAAAATGTTTCTCCAATATCCTTCATTTCAAAACCCGCATTGTATTTATCAATGATGGCCCTGATCTCCTGCTCCTCACTGCCCGTAAGGTTATGATTTCTCGTACAAGTGTAATAGACAGAAACTCCCATGTTTTATTTCTCCCCTTTTGTGCTGGTTAGTGATAACAATACATACCCACATTTTCACAGTCTAATCCTTTATTTTCATTCTATTATAGCACTTGCTCGTTTGGAGCTAAATGAACAAGTCGTTTGAGCTTTTCAGCAAAGTATTCTCGCCGGGTTCCAGTTATACTAAAAGGATAAGTGTTGAAACGTAAGCGCAGACTGGCATAACCGAAAGGATGATTAAGAAATGGAAACTAGAGCAATCGCAGGTACAAGCAGGGCGGGGCGTCCATGACTATGAGATCAAGCAAAATGGTCAAGGTGCCTAATGAACTGGTAAAGTTTCCGAATAAAAAAGGGAGCTTGAAGCTGGATGGGATGTCCGTTATCGAAATCTGCTTTTACACGCAAGGCATAAAAGGAACCTTTTTTTTGCAAGATCATCTTCTGCTAATCGTCAAGTCGGGTGTCTATACCGTTCGCTTCGGTGATCAAGAATATACGATGCGGAGCAACGAAATGATGTTTATTCATAAATCAATGGGAGTCGAGTACGAGAAAGCGGGTGAACCCGATTCCGATTACATCCTCGACTATATGATGTTTTTCCTGAACGAGAAGATTGTAGATGAATTCCTCAAATTCGCCGGTTTAAAACCGATTTGTCCCGTGAATGATGTTGTTCCAATAACAGTCTTTCCGATCAATGACCGCATTGGAAGCTATATCGAGTCGTTAAAACCCTATTTCGAGCACCCTGACGAAGTCCAAGAAGGACTGGTTCGTGTGAAACTGATGGAATTGCTGTTTCACATAGCAGATTCGAATGATCGTTTGTTGCATCAAATGATGCAACCCATAAGCAAGGACAGAGGCAGCATCACAAAGATCATGGAGGAGAACTTCATGAATCCAGTTTCCCTTAACGACTTACCCTATTTGTCTGGCAGAAGCCTGGCGGCGTTCAAAAGGGATTGTCAAGCAATATACAACACCTCCCCGCTCAAATGGGTTCGCAATCGAAGGCTGGATAAAGCCAAGGAGCTGTTAGCGGAAACAGCGTTATCTGTTACGGATATCTGTTTTTCGACCGGATTCGAAAATATCGCTCACTTTTCCAAAGTATTCAAGGAAAGATTCGGACTTCCACCGTCAGCGTTTAGGCGGCAGCTGAGGTTGAAGAAGGATGCCTAAAGGGTGCTTAAAAATGAGCTAAATAAACAAATAGAATGAGCTTGTAGGCAAAGAAATGTATTCGTCTCCTTGATATTCTTATCTCATGCGGTAAACGCGGCCGTATTAAAACAAGAATGTAGGGAGGCAATTTCATGAATAAATCTAAGATCGTATTAATTACAGGTGGAAACAAAGGTATCGGTTTTGAGACAGCAAGACAATTGGGAAATATGGGGTATGAGATTTTAATAGGAGCAAGAAGCGAAAATAAAGGACATGAGGCCGTAACGTTATTGGAAAAGGAGAATATTACAGCTAAAACTGTGGTTCTTGATGTCACGGACCCCCACTCCGTTCTCTCCGCAGCAGAATGGATTGAGCAAGAGTATGGATGGCTTGATATCTTGATTAATAATGCAGGCGTGTTTTTCGAAGGAAATACCTCTCCAAGTGAACTGGAATTGTCTGTTCTCAAGAGTACCTATGAGACAAACGTTTTCGGTGTATTTTCTGTCACTAAAGCAATGCTTCCACTGCTCAGAAATTCTTCTGCCGGAAGAATCGTTAATCTTTCCAGCGCATTAGGCTCCTTAACCTTGAATTCAGACGCAACGTCGGAATTTTATAATGCGAATTCGCTCGCCTACAATAGTTCTAAAACGGCTGTAAATGCTTTAACCGTTTCCTTTGCTAAAGAATTAAGCGATTCTCCTATTAAAATCAACTCCGTTTGCCCTGGATTTACAGCTACCGATTTAAATGGTCATAGTGGCTATCGTTCAGTCGAACAAGCAGCTTCCGTTGTAGTGGAGCTTGCCACAATAGCTAGTGATGGTCCAACTGGCGGCTTTTTTGATGAGCAGGGAGTTGTGGCTTGGTGAACCTTGACGCAGGGGTAAGCTTTTTGGCTTACCGGATAGGTACTGCTAAAACAACATGCAACAGTTTATTTACTTTAACGTGCTTCGTGATGCATCCGCTATCCTCTAATAAATCAATGAGCTTGGGGAGCAGAACAGAATCCTCATCACCTTCATGCGCTGTGCTGCCTTCCCCGGCAATCATCAAATCGGCGATGCAGATCCGTCCGTGAGGTTTTAATACCCTGCGCATCTCCTGAATAGAGAGTAGCATTTGGCCGCTCGTCAGATGATGCAGGGCAAAGCTTGAAACAATAAAATCAAATTTCCCGTCAAGGTACGGAAGTGCCAGGAAATTGCCAAGCTTGGTCTCCATCTCGGGAAATTTGCGCTGACACTCCTTTAACATTTCATTGGACTGATCCACCCCAGCCATCACCGCGCCTTCATGGATCAGTCGGCCAGCCAAATTCCCTGTCCCCGTTCCAATATCCAATCCACGTTCTCCACGCATTGCTGAGACCCATTTCACAACGAGCCGCAGCGCCTCATCATAGTCCCCATATTTCCGTGTGTCCTCTTGAACCAATTGATCGTGAACGCCGGCTAAGCGGTCATACCCCCACTTATCCTTCCATGTCCGTTGTTCTCTCAGTCTTCTCGAACCCTCCGCCAGAATGTAAATGTCGTCAAGCGGAAGGGTATGGTCATTCTTGAGGGTGTCAATCATTTGGTCTGTTGTCTCGATAATCTGCTGCATTTCGACCCACTTGGTGAACATGACGGATCGCTGGAGTTCCAACAAATATCGTAATTGACTGTTTCCTTTGGCTTCAATATCCAATAGTGCAGTCCGAATCTCACTAACCGGCATTCCTGATTCCCTGAGTGCAATGATCGTCTGCAAGCGCCAAATATCTTCTTCGTCAAACCTCCGATACTGATTGTCAGCTTGTTTAGAAGGAGCAATGAGACCTTTGGCTTCGTAAAACCGAATCGCGCGCTGCGATATTTTCAGCATATCAGCGACTTCTTTTATTTTCATGAGCTAGACCCCTTTATGTTCTTGACCCTCACTTAACGTCAAGGTTTAGTATAAACCCTAGAAAAGGAGGCTGTCACGATGAAGACGTTAATCAAAGGCTCGACCATCTTAACCATGGGAAACGAGGAACCCTATATCGGGGATATTCTCATCGATGGGGACCGCATAGCGGACATTCAGTCCATTATATCTACTGGGGCAGATGTGATCATTCATGGCGGGGGTATGGCAGCAATGCCAGGGCTAATTAACGCCCACCAACACACACCTATGAGCTTGTTGCGGGGGTTTTCCGACGATTTGAAGCTTATGGATTGGTTGAACCAGAAAATGCTCCCTGCTGAAGCACGCATGACTCCAGAGGATATTTATTGGGGAGCAAAGCTCGCGATGGCGGAGATGATTAAATCGGGTACGACTGCCTTCGCAGACATGTACATCCACATGAATGAAATCGCGGCAGCGGTAGAAGAGGCCGGTATGCGGGCTTCTTTAACACGGGGGCTCACCTTCCTCGAAAATGACGGAGGGCGGCGAATGTCCGAGGCGCTTGATCTTGTTCGTCACTGGAGCGGTGCAGCGGAAGGCAGAATCACGACCATGCTAGGTCCGCATTCCCCTTACACTGTTCCTCCGCAGCCATTTAGAGAGCTTATCGAATTAGCGGAGCAGGAGGACATACCGTTACATACTCATTTAGCCGAAACGAAAGAGGAAGTCATTCAGATTCGGGAAAAGTATAATCAGACCCCAACCGAATATTTGTATCACCTCGGTCTGTTTGAACAGGCGCATGTGCTCCTCGCACATAGCGTGCATCTAAATCGCCGTGATATCGGTTATCTGAAGAGTATGCGGGGCGGAGTGTCCCATAATCCAGTAAGCAATCTCAAACTTGGCTGCGGCATAGCGCCGATCAAGGATATGGCTGACCAAGGGATTACCATTGGTTTAGGCACGGATGGGGCGGGCAGCGCCACCACGTTAGACATGTTCGAGGAGATCCGGGCAGCAACATGGCTGCAAAAGTTGGATTACGGGGACCCCACGAAGCTTCCCGCAATGGATGCTCTTCGCATGGCGACGGCTGGAAGTGCGCAGTTGCTCCGCATCGCCCATGAGGTGGGCACACTCGAAATCGGGAAGAAGGCAGATATCATCTTGATTGATATGAGAAAACCCCACTTGCAGCCGATACACAACCTCCATTCACTGCTCGCATACTGCGCTAACGGTGCGGACGTGGACACCACCATCGTTAACGGAAAAGTGTTAATGCAAGGCCGTCAACTGCTCACTATTGATGAAGACGAGTTATTGGAGCAAGTATCACTGCGCTCTAAGCGTATCGTTGAAGGCATCTAATTCCTGAATACTAGAAGCGCGGGCAGATCATGTCCGCGTTTTTCATTGATTAATTTTGCGTTAAACTGCCCGTTAGCTTAATGAAGCGCCGCACTAGCTATATATTTAATTTCCTTTAAACATCGGCATATGGTCTTGTTTTTGTTGAGGTTGTGATTCTATGCGAATACTGCATAAAAAACAATAAATACCCACTTTATCAGTTAAACTTGATTTGGTAGGGATCACTATTGTCCACAAGTATACGGATCACATTCAAAGGGAGGCCTGATAATCATGATTTTGGAGGATTTGTATTATGGGAGTTTGCGTCCCAATGAGCGGATGAAGCCAAACGATCCGGAATCTCGAAGGATTAATCAGCGGATTATTGATTCATTAGAGATGCTTAAAGAGAGACTACCAAAAGAAGATTTTGATCAGGTCGAGGAACTGCTGGAGCTACATAGTGAATCTTGCTCGCTGCATTCGGAACTATCTTTTATCCAAGGCTACAAAATAGGTGCGTTAATGATGATTGAGGTGTTTGGTGGGGAGAAGGAGTCTAATCTCGAAGGCATAAATTAGCAGTGAAGGAAGCGGGGCGTAGGGGGGCTTCGGTTTTTTATTGGGAAATATCAAGTTAAAATTTCATTATTCATTCCTAAATGGACATACCAATAGCATGTGGGAATTTATGGTATTTCATAGTCTTACGTGTTATAATACTGAACAATTATAAGTAAACTTAATCATAGTGATAGATTTTTAGTGGAGGTCGACTTAAATGAATAAAACACCTGAAGGTATTAGTATGTCTTTCCTTAAAACTGCTAAAAGATTACCTAGAAAAGGCGGGAAGATTGTATTAGATCGAAATAATCCTGAACATGTATCTTGGACAGAAGAGTTTTCGAACTGCTTAATTCGCGGCCAAGTTTTTGAGATTGCAAGAAAGAAATGATTTATAAGGAGTCCACACCATGAAACTAGGAGCAACCTTATACATTAAAAATACCACTGAAGCTGTAGCGTTTTATTCAGAAGCCTTTGGACTTACCCTGGGCTATCATGAGAGATTCCCGGATGGCACATTTATGCACGCATCATTACTTAGAGATGGACAAGAAGTATTTGCTGTCAGCGAATCACACAATGATAACTTGGTTAGAATTATGCTCTCATCATCACTAGAGGGATCACGTCCAACTATGAGTTATGGGATTAACTTTGAGCGTGAAGAAGAAGTGAACAAGGCATACGAAATGCTAGCGAAGGGCGGCACGGTGTTATTTCCGTTGGGCGCCCTTCCCTGGAGCTCCTTCTGTGCTGAAGTCGTCGATAAGTACGGTGTTTACTGGTATATCACGGTAGATCCTTCTTCTCAATGAAGCTCACTGTATTGCCGTCGGGATCAAGGAACCAGAAGGAGTAGGCGCCCCACGGTCTGCGCTCAGGTGGAGAGGTAATCCCGATGCCGGGGATGGCTTGTGTTAGACGTTCATATTCAGCCAAGACATCATGGACATAGAACATTATAGACATATTCTTGTCATTGACCACGTTCACTTGGCCTGGATTGTAGACCGCGAGCTGAGCGCTGTCGAATCCATAATGCTGCCCTTCAACAACCGGAGACTCTTTGAGCACGATTTCATAAAAAGCAGATAGGCGCGGCGCATTGTCAGTGAGGATGCAGACTCCACAAAGTTTCATATGTATACCTCTTTCTTATTTTTGGGGAGACAGGTTACGCTCATTATCATAAGTTATTCATGCATTGCTCTTAGATTCCATTCGCAATAATGTCAAGAGATCGTCGCTGATTCCAGGTGTCGTGAATACAACCTCTTCACCATAAAGTTCTACAGGGATGTTATCTGGCACCGCTTGTACATGGCAACTCAGTGCTCCCGCCTCCCGTGCAATCAAACCTGCAGCGGCTACGTCCCAAGGTGAAAGACTTTCTGTATGAGCATCTAATTTTCCTGAGGCCACATAACAAATGTCTATTGTTGGTGCAGCAAAACGCCTAATGTCACGACAGTTTCTTCTGAGCCGGTTCACTCTCTCGATTGCTGGCTGCACTAGTGCTGGATCGTGTGGAAAACCCGTACCAATGACAGCATCTAGTAGTGAAGTACATTCACGGATTCTTAAACGCTCACCATTGCAATAGGAGCCTTCACCTTTTATTCCTACATAGGTACAGTTCAAATCTGGCGCATACACAGCTCCTGCCAGCACTATGCCATCAAGGGCAAAAGCCAATGAAATGCCGTAATGCGGCAGGTTCCGGGCAAAATTAACTGTTCCATCTAAAGGATCAACCACCCACACCGGACCGTCAAACTTGAAATTATCCCAGTTATGTACTCCATCTTCCTCCGAAAGAATTCGATGATCTTGAAATTTACTCTTAATGGCTTCTTGGATCATTCTTTCCGACAGCAAATCAGCTGATGTTATGAGTTCACCTGCATCCTTGTAATTCACTTCGATTTTTTCCCGGCTGCGTAAATCAGAAATTCTCTCACCTGCTTTGGTAACGGTCTTTTCTGCAAACAACGCTAATTCTCGAAGGTCGAACTTCATTCGTTCCCATTCCTCCTTACAGTGCGTAATCTTATTTTCAGACATAGATCATATTCGTGACTGGGTATCACATCCCTTCTTAAGGAATTACTTTAATTTTCTTACTGGTTGGAACTAACTCCAGCTCTTCCCGCTGGAAGCCGTTGACAAGCATTGGCCCGCTGCCACCGTTGACCTGTGGACCATGGCTGAAGAAGCCGCCATGCTGCTCATGCACAAGGCCCGCCGACGGGACCTGAAGCTCACTGAAGATAACGGTCCGGCGTCACCGGCCCCGGCCTGGCCATCTACCGCCAGATTTCGGCACGATTGAACGGCGAACTGATCTATTCCAGCTCGGAGCTGGGCGGGGCGCGGTTTAGTTTTATGAGGAAAGTTGGGTAGTAAGGTATTTCATGTACGATCACTCTTTACCAAACGCTCTGTACCGTATTAATACTAAATTCTTTTCATTTTTATCCATTTTGTAAGTTACCCAGTGGTTATTATAATCTGTATTTAGCTCTTCAGTCCCTGATAATATTGTTTCTATGTCACGGCTCAAGTAATTTGAGGGCAGATTATATGCCTTTAGAACCTCTGAAAGAGTTGCTATCGATTCATTCTGAGGATTTAAAAAATCAATACTAAACAAATCTAAATCTTCAGTAATTAATGAGCTGAACCCGCTATTAGTCTCAGGATTAAAAAACTCAAATCCTTCAGATGGATCTATTTCATTATTAAATTGCATTGACCCGGTTTGAGCTATTTGAGCTAATAGTTCTTTTGCAGGAATTGTTATTGCTTCATTCATGTTATTTGTACTTTCCTTCTGGCAGCCAATCACTAAAGCCAAAGATAGTAAAGATAGTAAGGTAATAATGATTCTGATGTTTACACTACCCTTCCGAACTTCAATGATTTGTGTATATTTTACAGTTGCTATTATTCAACTACTTACTCCGTCCAAAGAAAAACGAATACCGATCTGCTGTACCCAACTCAGTACTCTCTGTACGATCCACAAGCTGTAATGCTTTCAATAGAGACCCGACTTGTTCGTGCATCAGGTTCACATCGAATTTATCCATTTCTCTATTTGTGCTATCTACCAGGAGATAATCTGGCATGGGGATCAGTCCAATCATTGGAATCCCGGCATTGAACAGTGGCTGACTCTCACCGAATTGAAACTTATTATGTCCGCGCAGGATAACGGTCCGGGTGTTATTTCTATCTTCAACAGCTTTCATCCAAATAGCTTCCATTATTTCATTCCCTGCATAGGTGAATTCTGTGCTTATTTTGCCAGTCGGTCCATATTGTCCGGAAGCATCGTCCTTCCATTCTAAGCTGCCTAGATGCTCTACAGTGAGTCCTGCCACGGCTTTCAGGTGTCCATCTTTACCATCCCACAGCTCAGGATGAGCCTGCATCCAGGTTGAGGTTGCCTGCGAGGTACCTTTGAATTCGGGCAATCTGAAATGTCCTGTTACGAAGGTGAAGATCATCGTCCGTTCTGGCTGCTCCTGCTGCTGCAGGTAACGAATCATGGAGAGCATGCCAATCGCACCGTCTTCTTCTACCACATTCACACCATCGGTATGCGTATTTACAATGATCGATTCCTTTTTATTCTTTCCTTCAATTTTCACATAAAAAGATTCGGTCGGCGCATGCTCCTGTGTTTCTGCCTCTAAAATCACTGTGCCCGCCTTATGTGCCTTAGCTGCGTTGATTACCTTCTGTCCAGCTGTTTTGTTGACCCAAACTGCCGGGATTCCGAAATAATGCTCGGTGAAGGGGAGGTATTGCTTCTCAGCCTTGTCATCTGAAACGCCATCCCAGACGATAATGACTGCTTTCACGCCCTGTTCCTTGGCTTCGTCCAATTTAGCATGCTTCAAAGCTGTGGTAAGGACCAGATCGCCCTCATCTGAAGGAATACCGCCCGGTGCCCGAAATTTTTCGCGTATATTCATCACCAGTGCCATGGGGAAATTCTTAAAGTTCTTGATTTCAACGACGGCTATTTTGCCGTTGGCTTCATCATATTTACCAGGTTTGGTGTAAACAAACTCTCCGGTAACTCCATTTGTATCGGTCTCGCCAGAGTAAGGAAACGCAGAGGATACATGAATTTCCTGGTTGTCAACGATCACAGAGCTTTTCTTCTCTTCCCAGCGATCAAAAGTATACTTATCACGGTACACAGTAAGGCCCATATCCGTCACCTGCTGCTGTAACCATGCAATGAATTGATTGTGACCTTCAGATCCCGTTGTACGGCTGCCAAAGGAATTCATTTTTTCAATATTGTCCAACATGGTGGTTGAAGAATCAAGCTGGTCATTGTTGATTTCAGCAGTTAATTCAGCTGGCAGAGTAACAGACCCCGTAATAGGCTGAACATATAGGTTAACGATCCAAACCACACTGGCAACTAAAGCTACAATTCCGAACAACACTCTCCGAACCACTAGAAAAACCTTCCCGCTCTTACGCACTTCACCAGCAAAATACACATTCCACACCCCTGCTACTATTAGCAGTAGAATAGCAAATGCGAATATCCAAAACTCCTTAGTGGCCAAGAATAAAATCTCGGTTACCAGGGCAACAGCATAGAGCCAAAACAGTTTACCTCTTTTTTTGAAGTGAAAAGTATAAATTCCTAATTGTGCCAATAGCACGATTATTGCTACTACAGCGAACAACATTTCTTTCC
This sequence comes from Paenibacillus silagei, assembly GCF_017874735.1. Classification (GTDB taxonomy): domain Bacteria; phylum Bacillota; class Bacilli; order Paenibacillales; family Paenibacillaceae; genus Paenibacillus_AQ; species Paenibacillus_AQ silagei. The sequence continues at coordinate 51,991 of NZ_JAGGLV010000002.1, read as the reverse complement.
CGATCAATACAGAAGCACCAAGCGCTAGAATCAGGAATAGAATCCCCGACAATTCTCGATTTAATTGACTTCTCATAATATACCTCTCTCGTTATAAGCATATTTGCCCGTTTTTTAAGTGTACCATTAACTATATTTCACTATAAGGGTTGAAGTATACTGCAAGGTCAAGGCAAGCTTTGAGATTTACCCTCGTTGTGCAGGGAACGGCTGCGTCAATACGTCTTACTAATTAAGTACATCTTGAACCAGACGACAGATCTTAAAGGAGCTTAATCATGAAGAAGACACCGCGGAGAAAAGAAATGCTGCTGAAAGGCATTGCGATGCTGCTGAGCGTAATCCTTGCTACGGCTGTATGTTGGCATGAGATTGGAACGCTTTTGACCTCGGGGAAGGTTGACAGTGAGTCCGCTATGGTACAGAGCATCATGGACAAAACAGCGACTCCAGGGGTAGCAATTCTATCCGCCACAGGCGGCAAAACAGAATTCAAAACCTACGGCTACGCCGATAAGGCGCAGGGGAAGGAGGTCACAGCGGACTCGCTTTTTGAGATAGGATCAACGACCAAGGCGTTTACGGCTCTGGCTGTGATTATGCTACAGGATCAGGGGGACTTGGCGTATACCGATGATGTCTCGCAATATCTGCCAGAGTTCGCTCCGACCTACAAAGGGGACAAGGTTAAAATCACCATTAACCAGCTACTGGCTCATACCAGCGGAATACCATCGTGGAGCATTCGCCTGATCCCTGAAGGTTCAGGTCAGGAGCAGCTTGCAGCGACCATACATAAAATGTCCAGCCTTGCGCTGGATACTAATCCAGGCAGTGCCTATCAGTATGCAACAGTGAATTACGATATCCTGGCAGCGGTCATTGAGCGGGTTACAGGGCGGAGTTATCAGGAATATGTGACGGAGCACATTCTTAAGCCGCTGGGGATGAACGACAGCTATTTCTCGACAGGACAGGAATGGAAGCCGGAGCCTCTTGCACAGGGTTATCGGGTGTTTTTTGGCAAAAGCATGGCTTACGATGCTCCCAGATACTACGGAAATATAGCCGCAGGGTATCTGGTGACCAATCTGAAGGATTTGCAGCACTGGGTCAACGCTCAGATGGGAAGCGGCGAGGTGCCGGATAATCTAAGAAAGGCCATTCAACAATCCCATGAGCCTGACCTTCTTACAACGGGGCATGAAGCTGAGAACCAATTCTATGCCTTCGGCTGGAGCCAAGACCGGGAGACGAGGGTGATCCGTCATAGCGGCAGTAACCCGAATTATTCTTCCCAGGCGATCATCGATCCCGAACGGAAGGAGGGGGTATTCGTTCTGGCTAATCTAAACTCTACCGCACCTACGCTGATTGCCCAGAATATCTATGACAACATGCAAGGGCAGCCGATGAAGACCTTCAAGTATGACGACACCTATATCCTAATGGACGGAATAGGTTCGCTTTTAGTAGTGTTAACTGTGATTGGGATTACGTTTAAGCTCATCCGGCTGGCAGGAGGGAGAAGCGATTTTGCCACAGAGAAGGGAATCCGCCGCCAAAAGATCAAGGCCCGTGTTACCCTGTTTATCAGAGCGCTGTTGTTACTATTGGTGCTAGGCTGGCCTTTTTTGGTAAACTACAATTACACTATGATTAGTGTATGGATGTCCTATTCCGTATTGCTGTGGATGGGGCTGGCTTCGCTTAGCTGCGTGTTGTCTATGATTCTGGCAGGCAGACATTGGCGTTGACTATAAAGAAGGAGATGATCCTTATTAATCGCTGTAAAAAAATAATATTGAGTATGCTTTTAAGTTCATTACTTGTAGCATTTACCGGCTGTGATGGTAGTCCTAAGAGTAGCGTTACCATTCTTGGCGGAAAAGAAAATATTAAATATGCGACTCTTAATAGTGAGCAAAAGGCTTCTTTATCCGATCAGAAGGCTTCACCGTTTTCCTTTGCGTTCGCGGAAGAGAACACTTCAGACATTCAATATTTGAAAAATGGCGAAGAGATTTCAATTGCTTTTGGATCGAATCCGCCAGATACACTTTCCATAAGCGATGGATTACTTGATGCTAATGGAAATTATTTATATACATCCAAAGAAATCACCGATGTTCCCTATGTTACAAAGAAAGGTGTGTATAGCTTCAAATTAGACACGCACATCGCTTCTGCTTTAAGCTCTTACTATGAAAAAGATCAAAAGGAATTTAGAGGTTTTATCATATATGCAAGCTGGGAGAAGCAGGAGAAGAAATATGCTTTTGCGATCCAATCAAACGCTCTCTGAAAGGGGCACATTCTATGATCTACATAACAGGCGACATTCACGGTTCCATCAGTGTGGCCAGCCGTTTTAATTCAAGGAATTTCCCTGAAGGCAGGACGCTGACGAAGCAGGATTATGTCATAATCGTAGGGGATTTCGGCTTGTTGTGGGCAGATGACGCGGAGGATCGCTTTTGGCTAAAATGGCTTACTGAGAAACCATGGACCACCCTGTTCATTGACGGGAATCATGAGAACTTTGATCTGCTTGAATCCTATCCCATATCCGAATGGAACGGCGGTCGGGTGCATCACATTACCCCTAGTATCATTCATTTAATGCGCGGCCAAGTCTTTGAGCTCGAAGGGAAAAGCTTTTTCGCCTTTGGCGGGGCGGCTTCACATGATAAGGAGTACAGGAAGGTTGGCGTATCCTGGTGGGAGCGCGAAATGCCAAGCCCGGAAGAATACCAGGAAGGCATCCGCAATCTGGAAAAGAACCAGTGGAGAGTGGACTATGTGTTGACGCACACTTGCTCCTATGATGCGCTTCAGTGGATCAAAGGGCGCTATCGTACGAATGTGGAAGTTGACCCCATGCACACGTATTTCAACGAAATTAAGTTCAGACTGGACTATGGGAAATGGTTCTTTGGGCATTTTCATCATAATGCAGAGCTGCCGGATGATCAGGTGTTATTGTATGAAGATCGGGTAAGATTAGATGAGTAGAGGAAAGGTGAGCTGAGATGAGCAGAGAGATTAAATTGGATTTAAGCCGTATCGTGTTTATTGGACGTACATTTGAAGAGTATAAGTCCATGTTTAATTTAACACAGAGGGAATTGAAGGGACGGTCCATTCTGGATTGCCCCGCTGGAGCATGTTCGTTCACGGCGCACGCGAATAAACAGGGTGCCGATGTAACGGCAACGGATATCGCTTATTTTCATGATTATGAGGATCTTCACACAAAAGGCCTGAAAGACTTGGAACACGCCATGACCAAAATGGAAAGTGCCCAAACCAACTACGTATGGGATTATTTCCAATCCGTTGACGAACTGAAACAGCATCGATCCCGCGCCTTAACTGATTGTGCAGAGGATATGAAAAACCATCCTGGGCGTTACATTGCATCCGCATTGCCCTCGCTCCCATTCAAGGATAAGCAATTTGATATGACACTGTCTGCACACTTTTTGTTTATGTATTCAGACCGGCTGGATTTTGATTTCCATAGGCAGGCGATCCAAGAGTTACTTCGGGTAACCAAACAGGAAATCCGGATTTTTCCTTTAGTCAGCCTTACAGGAGAGAGATATCGTCAATTGGATGAGCTGCTCACCTTCTTACATCAACAGGGTTGTTCAACTGAAGAAATAACGGCCGGATACGAGTTTCAAAAGGGAGCAAACAGCAGGTTGAAGATCACTCTTTAGATTATGGTATAAACTGAGTTAAATCGATAAAGGCGCTAACTCCATGTTAGTGTCTTTTCATTTATTCCTAAGCTTCGCCATACTTCCGCCATGTTCTGGTTCCATCTACTCTGACATAATACGGTAATAGAACAGAGGATGGTTTTACACCAGCTCTTAAGGAGGAATTGGCATGTTTCATAAAACAGTGACGTTGCAGCCTTTTGCAGATATTTCGGAGTATACTGAAGGGTTCAAGATCGTCTCGGCTCAATTAGGTGGAGATGGCTGCGTATATGTCCTGCTGATTAACCAGATCCCGGAACGGAAACGAGGAATGTTCGTCCAACCTGCTTTGAAGCAACCACATACCTACAAGGTCCTGATGGTAGAAAGTAAAGATTATATCGATGAGATAATAATTGAGGATCAGCATTTCAATTATCATTATGTTCAGCCCCTTCGCAGACATCTCCTGCTGGTTGGAGCGCGCTGCTCGTATTATGGTGCAGGCAGATATGATCTGAACGCCAAAGTGTGTGATTATACAGGAGTTACCGTTCGTGAGTTCCTGCTTGGAGACGGGATTCAGAATGTTCAAGTGACGGAGAAAGGTACCATCTGGACCAGTTATTTTGACGAAGGTGTGTTCGGGAACAACGGGTGGGATCAGCCTGTCGGTGAACACGGCCTGGTGGCCTGGGATGAGCATGGGAACAAATTGTACGAAGATCATGTGTCGGATATTGCCGATTGTTACGCTTTGAATGTGGTCCGTGAAGAGGAGGTCTGGTTTTACTATTATACGGATTTTTTGCTCGGCTGCATCTCAGGCGGACCCACTCAGCCCAAGGTCACATTTATCAATCCTGAGATTTCCGGTTCGGCCGGGTTCTGCACGGATGGTTGTCACTTCTTGTTCGATGGCGGTTACGGCAAACACGGAGAATATGTTATCAAAAAACATGAAAAAGCAAGCATGACCAAAGGGCATAAGATACAGTTTCTGAATGAAAAATCCGAGCCGCTTGTGCCAGTCACGCAAGATTTTCGGGAAGATCTCGTGCTGTTCTGTGCAGATGATATGTTGTATCAGGTATCGGTTAGTGAATTGCTGTGACGCTGCGGGGACCTTATGATTGTAATACGATAAGGAATTGAGGCTATGGTTTCGTTTTCTAATCAAATCTTTTGTAGTTTAATAGGAGTGAATTCAGTGAAATTAGAAGATTACGCATGGAATAAACATGAGCAAAAATTAAAAGAAGAACAAACAGAATTCAAGCATAGTAACCCTAAAATAAAAATTATAGATAACACCGAATTGCGCAATAAAATTGAAGAGGCTCTTGAAAAAATACCGCAGAAGTTAGTTGCTGAGTGGACTTTAAAAGTAGCAACTCCGTACTTGGATTACTTAGATGACCATTTAAAAGATGACTCACGAATACATTTAGGGATAGAAACTTTACAAAAACGAATAGACGGAAGCATTAGAGCCTCCGATTTACGGAAAGTTGGATTTGTAGTTAATGAATTGGCGAAAGAATCCAAATCAGACATTAGCAAGTATTCTGCACGTTCATTTGCCCAAGCCATTGCAACAGGACATATGAGAGGACATGCTTTAGTTAGCAGTGATTACGCAATAAAGGCAACAAATGTATTAACTGATAACTCCACAGATTCTTCAACAAAGGAGAGGGAAAGACAATTGAATTTAATACATGAAGTAATTTTAACGCCTCCAGATCTTCAAGCTTGAAGCATTACATCGAAGAAGGTATGCTGCCGATAGGCCTCGGATGAAACTTTCTTAGCATGTGATACGTACACCATAAGATGGTAGGGGGATTGCATTGTGCGGAAATTGAGGGCTTCAACTTCTATTGAGTATAAGATCGCTTTCGAGGACTATGTAAAATAATACGTATGTAGAATGAGGTGAATGATATGACGATACTGCCTGTTATAATATTTATCCTGGTATTTGTACCTTCCATTGTACTCATCGTGAGTATGCCGTATTTAACAAAAGAGACGATTAGTTTCGGAGTCACCGTCAGCGCTGTCCAATTCCACAGTGAGCCGCTACGTCAGATGCGGAAGTCGTATGCTAGGATTAGTGCAATTTTACATACCATCCTATTCATTGTTGGCATCTTATGCCTAATCTACAGCGATGAACATTCGAGGCAAATCAGTTGGGTCATTATTACTTATGCACTCGCTATGCTCGTAATCTCTCTGGTCATTAACATCAGGTATCATTTGAAAATGAAAAGCGTACTGCCTATGCTGCCTGCTGCTCTCGAATCATCGGTCATGGAACCAGGATTGCGGAAAGGAAATGTTGGCCTGCCCAGTCATTGGTTCCTCATTCATGCTGTTATTATTGTGGTTAGTATTGTAACAGTGCTGCGCAACTATGATCTGATTCCTGACCAGCTTCCGGTCCATTTCAACGGCAGTTGGACCGTAGACCGCTATGTAGATAAATCTTATAGTATCGTGTTTATACCTACGATCATGCAGGTGTTAGGAATCCTTCTGTTCATATATGAATATTGGAGAATGCGCAGAGGGAAGCAGCAGGTTAGGGAAGACTTAACTTACCGCCGTGCCTGGTCGAATTTTATGATTACAGCAAGCTTCTTGTTCGTTATCCTGTTATCCGTAGTGCAGCTAAATATGACGTCTCTGCTTAATATTAATTTTGTTATCCCCGTTGTCCTAAGCATAATTGCCTTTATCATCCTATACGCCTACACCTTAACGTACTGGGCTGGTCAGCGCGAAAGCCGCTAGACATGAGCAGATGGTTGAGCGCTGGATCAGCCACACCTCAAATTCTGAGTACCGCTGATCCAACACGCTCCAACGCAACGAAGTTGCTTCTACCTACAGCCCAATGTTATTTCCTCAAGCTTAATCCTCAATTTGCCTACCGCTTCTTCACCGGCACCCATACTTCAACTTCGGCATCCATTGAGTTGCCATTGGTTAGTACCTCCGCGATCGGGTGTCCGGTATACACATACTCATAATTATCGTTCAGGATGGCACCGAATGCCTCATCCTCCAGCCGGTCAAACGCAAGGCGCGACAACCCGCCCTGACCTGACAACACCAAATACTCTCCTCCCGGAAAAAGCACTTCAACCGCTGCATCCGGCTGGGGCCTGGGCGACTGAACTCCTGCAACATACAGGATCTTTCCATCTTCCTGGGCAATGGCGGCGAAGCCGTAGGGACTCTCAGATAAGGGACGCAGGGAGGCCATAGAGCCGTTCTCCAGCGTGCTTTTGAAAAAAGCCGTTTTGAGCTGTGAATACGCAGGATCGTGGACCGCCCCACCTTCACTTATAGCCGTCTTGAACCCAATGATGCGGAATGCTTCCTTCGTTTCAATTCTGGTCGAAATCATGACAATGTACCTCCTGGATAGTGGGATTGGTGTATTCCAAGCAAGCATAATCTACCAACTGTGACACCTGTATGGCATACTTGATTAGAGGTGGTCATCATGAAAATGGATCGCTTGATTGCGCTAATTATGATCCTGCTGGAGCATGAGCAGATTAGTGCGCGCGAGTTAGCAGAGCGTCTCGAAGTCAGCAGACGAACGATTTACCGGGATATTGAAACGCTGAATAGAGCCGGCCTGCCCATCTATACGCTTATGGGAGCGTGGGGCGGTGTCGGCTTGATGAAATCCTACAAAGTGGGCAAAACCCTGTTCACCTCGCAAGAAATTCAGAACCTGCAGAATGGATTGCACAGCTACAAGCAGCTTTTTGGAAGAAGGGAAATGGTGTATGTAGCGGAGAAGTTGAACGCTCTCTACCCGGACAATGCAGAGGGCCAGCCGAATGCGCCGTTCGTCATGGATCTGTCCTTGAATCAAGGAAACGAGTCGCTGCGCAGCCTGTTCGGGATGATCGAGACGGCGATGAATGAGCACGCTGTGCTGGCTTTTGCGTATACGGATGCGCGGGGGCAGAGCAGTGAACGGCGGGTGGAGCCGTATCAGGTGGTTTTCAAGGAGAGGAGCTGGTACTTGCAAGCCTATTGTCTGGTCAAGCAGGACTACCGTATCTTCAAGCTGGCCAGAATGAGCGGTCTCCAGGTGACGAAGGAGCAGTTCGTTCCGAGAGCGTTCACCCCTCTCCCCATGGACGGAGGAGATTGGCTGAACCAGGGATGGGTGGAGGTTACGGTCCGGCTGGACCGCTCTGTCATGGATCGGGTGATCGAACGGTTCGGCGCCGACCATATCCTGCGGGTGGATGAACACCACTGCTGGGCCAAGTATCCTATTATTGCAAATGACTATGGCTACGACCGGCTGCTTGCTTTTGGAGATAAGTGTGAAGTGCTGGGGCCGCCAGAGATACGGAATGGGTTCAAGGCATATGTGCGGGGGATTATGAGGAAGTATGAGGGGGATTAGCGGTGTAGATTGGTGAGCGTGGCGGGATGAGATTTTTCCACATGAAGGTGAATTAAGTTGAACTGGAGGATGCGGATGATGGGGGATGCCGGGATGGTGGAGAAGAAGGTTGGAGCGAGCGATTATCTGTCTTTAGCATTGTATGCGTTTGCAGGGTTTGGTCTTGAAGTGGTATTGTTGATGATATTACCATCCGTCTTGGGGGTGAAAAGTTCTGATTATACGCTCCTTCATCAATGTATTCATTGGGGAATTACCTGCTTGTTGTGGGGGAGTATGGCCGTATTTCTGATCCAGCTCTCCAAGCGGAAACACGATTTTGACATCATGAGGTTGAACGCTACACCGGACTCCCGGGGATGGTTGCTCGCGATTGTGGTTTCGGTGATCGCCATTGCAACGACTACTGTCGTATGGGAAGGCTTCAAGCCGGTTCAGGAGTACAAGGACGTGGTAAGATTCGTTTTTCAGAATGTTTATTACTTGTTCGAAGCGGGCTTGATTCTGCTGACGATTGCGTTTGGACAGAAATTCGGTGAGACGCTTTTCAAAAGAGACGGTCTGCCCTACGGCGGGATGTTCCTCGCACTCACTTGGGGCCTGATCCACATTCTGCTCCAGGGCGGACCGACGGGGATTTATGCGTTCTTCATGTCACTACTTTACGGAACGATATACATAATGTTGAGAAAGAATGTGCGGTATTCGTATGTGGTGATTGCGGTTGTGTTTATTTTGTGAGGCAGGATTGGGGAGGGGCTAGGGTGAATGAAATGAATTATTCTATTTGGATTGAAGCTGAAGAATGGGCTGAAGGGGAATGGAACATCTTTGATGGTAACACGGATGCTATAGTAACCTTTGAAGACGGATCAAGGTGGGTGGCTTCATTTTTTACATACCAGAACATTCAGACACTGGCTGATAAGAATAAACAAACGGGTGAGTGCTTGCACGGCAAGTATTTTCGGGGAAGTGATATGGTGCTTGTGGACGAGTGCAGCCGTAGGCGGATTGAAGAGGTGATTGCACATTTTATCACTAGCGGTGACTTTGAAATGATGTTTAGCAGGTGTGAAGAGGATAGTTTAGAGTGAATGAAGGTGATGTTATGGCTGATGATAGACGAGTAAAGTTAGAGGGATTAATTAAGAACAACAAAATAAAACAAGCAAAGGTGCAGCTTGTGCGTGATATGAAAAAATACCATGACATTGATTTTCCAGAACAGGACTTCGTTGATTATCAACAATCTGAGGAAGTCCGTAGGAAAGTGTATGAGCGTATTAGAGCAGATAAGGTGCAAATTTTGAAATTCCCGTACGATCAAGAAGTGCTTCCGTCGAAGAGTGATTTTATATTCAATTACTTTATGAAATACGAGGATACAACAATACTTTTTTACCCGTCTATCTTTACGGTTGGTTCAAATCTAAGGACTGGCGATCAGCTCTATTTAAATTTTCCGCTTGCTGTAGCAGTTCCACTGCGGGATTGTAGAGAAATGATTATGAAGTTAATGTCTGAAATGCACAATGACTTGATTGTGGTATCGGAGGAATTGGGCTTTGGATTTGTTCTGAGCGAGGATGAATATTCAGATGTGACGATAGAGTATTGGGAGAAATCCTAGAAGAGGTGAAAGTAATAGTGTCTAAGCACCCAGTATTTGAGATCAAGTATGAGTTGCTTGAAGATCAGGTAGAGTAACTGAGGGCGGTGGATACAGTGACATTTGATAAAGAGTGGCATCAGATCTATGGGCCATTTACCGTGATTGTAGACGGACATGAATTTATTCCATATCCGCCTCCAGACATGCCTTTATCAGCAAAAGATCTGTATTCTGAACTCATTCTAACCAATTTAGATCTGCTTGTTGATGCCTGCAACTACTTAAATTCGCATAAATACTTAGCTTTGAAGTATGTTGAAAATTGCTGGACCTGGTTAGAAATACAAGTTGATGATGAGGTTTTAATCTTAAGCGAGTTAAACCATGAAATACCCTATAGATATTTAATTCAAACGGATAAGTTCCTATTAATAGATGCCCCATATGGGTCATTCTCGAATATTAGAGTACACAAAAGTGAATTTATAAATGAGATAAGAACTAAAATTATTGAATTTAATAAGGAGATTCAAGCGATAAACAGTGAACTTTTGAAATCCGTTTATTTTTCTAAGTTGTTGGGGTTTTGTGACAATCATAATAAAGGAGATACAACATGCTGCCATCACTAACGTTTCTAAAACATCAATTAGAGGGAATTCTGCGTAATAAATTTGCACAGGGGCATCAAACCTCCGGTTTTTTGGCCCGGTTGGAACAGCTTCCGGCAAGCTATGATGCTTATCTGGAATTCGCCCATAGCTTGGCTGACATTCCAATGCGGGACAACTGGCCTTACTATGAGCCGGACGAATTGGAGGAGATATGGCGGGAATGCGACCCGGGTAGACCTCTAGGCCAGATCGGAGTGTTGAATCTGAAAGACAGCTCCAAGCGTGTGGAGGCAGGCTTCCTCGCTTCAGTCTGTGGTTCAATGCTGGGCAAGCCGATCGAGGTCAATCCCACCTTGTCGGAATTACGTCAAGCGTTAACCGCTGTAGGGGAATGGCCGCTGAATGATTATATTTCGGAAGAAGCTCTCCATGCGTTGGATCGTCGTCATTGGTCCTGGTTCGAGACGGCGCGGGGGCGGATTCGCTATGTGGCGCCTGATGATGATATCAATTACACCTTAATGGGAATGATGGCGTTAGAGCAATTCGGTAAGGGTTTTACGAAAAGAAACCTAAGAGATTTATGGATAAATCATCTTCCGATAAGTACAACTTGGGGGCCGGAGAGGGCCATCCTGGTTCGGTCGGGGATTAGCTATTTGGAGCATGACCGGGAATTATTCAATCATTCGGAAATAGAGGCTTGGCCCGACTTCCTGGTGCAAGATACAGAATTATGCGGGGCGGCGATTCGTGCAGATGCTTACGGCTATGCCTGCCCTGGTCAACCTGCGCTTGCGGCCGAGCTGGCTTGGCGTGATGCCAGTTTTACACATCGGCGGACGGGAATCTATGCCACGATGTTCATTGCCGCTGCAATTGCTGCCGCACATGTGCTGAGCGATCGGCTTGAAATCATAAGAACTGCACTGCAATTCGTCCCTAGAAGGAGCCGATTCTATGAAATTACTGCGGATTGTCTCCAGATCGTAGCGAATGCAGATAACTGGCTGGAAGCGTATCAGGGCATTCATCAGAAGTACACGAATTACTGCCACTGTCATGTGTATCAGGAAATCGGCACCTTGATAAATACATTTCGATTTGCTGACAATGCCGGAGACGGAATATGCATGCAGGTCATGCAAGGCAATGATACCGACAGCTTCGGAGCAACAGCAGGCTCGCTGCTCGGTGTGTATTTCGGTCCGGACAGCTTGGATACGAGATGGCTTGAGCCTTTCCAGGACCGGATTCATACGGGCTTATCTTATTTTCATGAGCAACAACTCTCCCGTTTGGCTGAGCGCATAGGACGTTTGCCAGAGCTGCTGCACACAGGTCAGCAACGTATTCAGCCCAGCGAGCTGTATGTGAATGAGAGATTGGGGATTTGAACATGGCTATAGCTTAGGGAGGGCGAGAGGTATATATGGGGAATATTGTGCGGCAAGTTATTCATGAATGGAATCCATACGGCTTATTACCAGAAGCACCTATAGATGAGTTTGATTCTGAAATTGAAAAAGTCGTCCAATCCCTAACAGTTGCTTCTACTGTCGAAGAACTGGCAAAAAGCATACAAGAAATATTCTCTTCCAATTTTGGTGAACCCTTTCGGTATGAAGGATGCTTTATTGCGGCTAAAAAGATATGGGAGTATTCAATTGAAGATAAAAGCTTACCTGCAAATATTGAAATTGTTTCTTTAACTCACGAAAACGCATACCATTCTAGAAATTTATTGTGTGGCTTTAACAATTCTTCGTCTAATGGTGTCGACACAAAGGCAGCTTCAATCGAGGAGCTGGAGCAGAGTGGTCAGGTCATAAAAAGGATTCTGGATACTGATCTAGCAATTTGCTATTTGGCTAAATTTGAGTCACATTATGCGGGATTTATTATTTGCTCCTGGGGGATTTCAGTTTCGAATGGGCACCCGATATTACGAATAGATGGATTATATGTAGCATCTGAATTTAGAAATAAAGGAATTGCAAAAGCATTAATGAACCATGTAATTGATTTGGCAAATGAAAAAAAGGCAACCCGTATACAGCTTGACACCGATGCGGATAATATTCCGGCCAGCAGCTTATATGTAAGTTTTGGTTTTGAAAAAATTTATGGCAAAGAAGTGTATATGCTTTTTTGCAGCTGAAACAGATACTCCTTTGTAATGTGCGGGAATGCGCATAAGGTTATCTTTTATGAAGCAATGGCGCCAACGAACAAAAAAGCTCATGGGGTCCGCCAATGAGCTTTTTTGTGCTGTGTCTGTTCTTGTTCTTCACGCAACTCGCGGATTTATGCGTATAATGCTCATAGCCCAACGGGTGTAAAGAAGATAATCTTAAATCTTATAGTATCTAAGCATTATACTTATTTAACTTTTGGGATAAGGTTTCTTTTGGTTTGTTCGGTTAAGTAGATAGTCAGTACTCGTCATATGAAAATCTGCCAGCTTGATCAGAATCGCCGTGGGAATATCGATATCACCGCGTTCATAATTACTATAAATCCGCTGGCTGCATTGCAAATACTCCGCCATTTGAGTTTGCCTCAAATCCTTATCTTCGCGTAAATCCCGGATACGTTGATACATAATTGAACACCTCCAACGCAAGCATATCTTAGCGAATTATTCGCTAGTTTTGACTTTTGAAACATCTAATAAAACAAAACATGACAATAGAGTAAATTATATACCGCTGACAAATAGATTTATGCTATCCTTCGTAGGAAGGAATACCCAATTATATAGGGAGGAGAGTATCTGGAAATTAGTGATACATAAGGCTTGAAAGCGGCTCAAATTGTTTTAGCGGTCAGATAAAGTGATAAGAAGCATTTTGAAGGGACGATTGTTATGAGAAAAGTAATAGGATTGCTTATTTTTTGCATGATATTTATTAGTTTTTCAGAGATGGGAATTTCAGAAGCCAGCCCAAAATCAAAATATTTAACAAAGGAACAGAGTATCGTACCCCCAGTAACATTTTATGATAGTTATGGAGAGCAGAATAACACATCGTTGAATTTTCTGACCAACGGTACATATGAATGGAAATGGACGATTCGCAGTGCACATCAATTTAGCTTTGATAAATTTTCGGACAAAATGGTTTATTATACGGACTTTAATGATATTTATACTGCAGTTGATGGCGAGGGAAAGAGAAAGTGGATGTTTTTTGATGAACGGGCAAATGTATCTCGCACTGCGCGGGGGACGCTTATTTCTACATTTTATGATCAATCAAGCACCCTTCAGATTATAGATGAAGAACCAACAACTATTACTCAGCATGGATATTTGAAAATATACAATTCAGATGAAACAGTTCGGGCAACTCTAAACTTTGTAAAGCCTAATAGTCCTTTCTCAGACATTTATTGGTTGGATAATAATGAGAATATAATTGTATTGGAACAAACAGGAATAGTTTCTTACAATAAAACCGGACAGAAAAATTGGACGTATGGAACAGATGTTTTGGTTTCGGAGGATCGTCTTTTGGGCACCACAACAAATGTAGACGATATTTATTTTTCTGATTTAAACGGGTATCTCATTGTTGAAATAGGCAACAAGAAGATTTTGTTGGATGATCAAGGCAAACTGGTAAATGGCGAGAAAATAGCGGGGAACTTACAAAGCTCATTTATAGATTATGATGATTTCAATAAATGGAAAGGAGGCTCTTATGAAACTGGTGAAGGTGCAAATCTCATTGCAAAAAATTTATCGGGAAAAATAAAATGGAACTATAAATTGAGGAAATATGGACCACCTGAAAATATTGTTGCGAATTCAAAAGGACATGTGTTTTTTTCGGATGTTAACGGTAATATTTATGGATTAGATGAGATGGGAAACGAAATGTTCTGTTTATTACGTAATAATTCAGCGTTGACCCTCACTGAATTACTTGTGGACAATGAGGGCGACTTAATCGGAATTACAGATAATATAGGCATGTTTAAGATAGGTCTGCGGAAAGCTTCAATGCGTATTAATGGAGAGTTATTCAAGCTCGCTAAACTGCCTGTTGTGAAAAGTGGAGTTGTATTAGTACCCTATCGCAATGTACTTGAAAGATTGGGGTTCAAAGTAGTAGAGAACCAGAAAACACACGAAATCACAGGGAAATTGGAAAGTAAGGAAATTCGATTTAAGCCAGAGGATAGCACTGTATATCTTAATGGTAAACAGCGGAAACTTACGGTCGGGGCTGAGAGTCACAATGGAACCACTTATATTCCACTTCAACTCATTGCTGAAGTATCAGGGTTGGAAATGGAATGGGATCCAAGTATAAAAGAAGCGCGATTAGGCACAGCAACCAGTCTGGCTCAAAACGCAGTTGAACGATTCTTGCTTCAAGTTGAACAGGGGGATGAGGTAAAGATAAAGAATTCCTTAGTTAAAAGTAATAATTTGAATTTGAAAGTTGCAAAACTTCTTGGAACTCATCAAAGTTTTAAACAAATATATGATCTTAAATCAATCTCTGTTAAAGCCGTTAGTAAAGATGAAATGATTGTGGAAACAGTACAAAGAAATCAACAATATTTTCAGAAGAATCAAGCAATATTTGATAAAGTAATGACAAATCATTTTACAATTAATCGGATGAAAGACGGACAATGGAAGATCAGTGATTTCGATATATAGGTTTATGTCGATGCAGTCCCAAAACCTAATGAGCATGAATTTCCGGCTTATTAATAAATACTTCTCTGTTGTTTGTAGTCTTTTTCATATCTTGTGCCCACCCCCACCAAATTGGGTAAACTATCTCTAGACAACACTTTACCCAAATCATCCGAAATGAGGGGACGCCCCGTGACAACTCACAAATCATCCAATAGATTAGCGAACGAAAAATCGCCCTACCTGCTACAACACGCCCACAACCCTGTGGATTGGTATCCATGGGGAGAGGAAGCCTTTGCCAAGGCGCAGGCGGAGAATAAACCGATCTTCTTATCTGTCGGCTATTCGACTTGCCACTGGTGCCACGTAATGGAACGAGAATCCTTCGAGGACGCCGAGGTCGCACAGCTCCTCAACAATCACTACGTAGCCATCAAAGTAGACCGCGAGGAGCGGCCGGATATTGATGCGCTGTATATGTCGGTGTGTCAGGCGCTGACGGGGAGCGGGGGATGGCCGCTGACGGTGCTGCTGACGCCGGAGAAGAAGCCGTTCTATGCCGGGACGTATTTCCCGAAGCGGCAGATGTTCGGGCGGATCGGACTAATGGATGTGCTGGAGCAGATCCATACGAAGTGGGAGCAGGATGGAGCAGCGCTGGATAAGCTGGGCGACGACCTGCTGGCGGAGCTGCATACGCTTGACCGCAAGAATGCGTATAACCCGGAAGCCGCAGGCGGCATTCCCGGCGCGGAGCTGCTGCATGAAGCGTATGAGCTGTACCGGCGGCAGTTCGATGAGGAGTACGGCGGGTTCGGCAATGCGCCGAAGTTCCCTTCGCCGCATAATTTGTCTTTCCTGCTGGCGTACAGCCAGCTGCATGATCAGCCGGAAGCGCTGCGGATGGTGGAGCATACGCTGGAGTCGATGTATAAGGGCGGCATGTACGACCATGTGGGCTATGGCTTCGCCCGGTATTCGACAGACCGGGAGTGGCTGGTGCCGCATTTTGAGAAAATGCTCTACGATAACGCTCTCCTCGCGAATGTCTATCTGGAAGCCTTCCAGCTTACGGGGAAGCCGCTGTATGCGGAGATTGCCGAGCAGATCTTCACGTATGTGCTGCGCGATATGACTTCACCGGAAGGTGCATTCTACTCTGCGGAGGATGCCGATTCCGAAGGGGTGGAAGGCAAGTTCTATGTCTTCTCCCGTGAGGAGATTGAGGAAGCGCTTGGGCTGGAGGATATGCATTCCTACTGCAATGTGTACGGGATTACGCCGGAGGGCAACTTCGAAGGGGAAAATATTCCGAATCTCCTTCACGGTCTGCCGGAAGAGATTGCGGAGCGTATGGGCATGAATCCGCTTGGTCTGCGGACCCGGATGGAGGAATGGCGTACGAAGCTGTTCGAGTACCGGGAGCAGCGCATTCATCCGCTTAAGGATGACAAGGTGCTGACCTCGTGGAACGGGTTGATGATTGCTGCGCTGGCCCTGGGAGCCAAAGCCCTCCAGAAGCCGGAATACGCCAAGGCCGCCGAACGTGCAGCGGACTTCATCTGGGACAAGCTGCGGCGTGAAGATGGACGGCTGCTGGCCCGTTACCGTGACGGGGAGTCGGCGATCCCGGCGTATGTGGATGATTATGCCTTCCTGACCTGGGGTCTCAGCGAATTATATGAAGCTACAGGTCAAGCGGTCTATCTGGAGCGGGCGCTGACGCTTAAGGATGGGATGCTGGAGCTGTTCCTAGATACCGAAGGAGGCGGGTTCTTCTTCACCGGGCATGACGGGGAGAAGCTGCCAGTCCGCTCGAAGGAATTGTATGACGGGGCGATTCCGTCCGGGAATTCGGTGGCGGCGAAGCTTTTGTGGAAGCTGTCGGTTATTACCCAGGATATGGAGTTAAAAGAGATTGCGGAGCGCACCGCTGCGGTGCTTGCTTCCGCTGCTTCAGAGTATCCGCCAGGGTATGCGATGTATTTGCAGGCCCATCTGGGGATGGTCTCCGGCGGCAGAGAATGGGTCCTCTCCGGCAAAAAAGAAGATCCCGCGCTGCACGCCATGCTCTCCCAGGTTCAGCAGACCTATCTGCCGGACACAGCGCTTATCGTCAACTGGGAAGGGGACAGCGGAGAGATGCTCCGCCTGCTGCCGCATCTGGCGGACAAACCGGCGATCCGCGGTGAAGCGACGGCCTATGTCTGCCGCAACTTTGCCTGCCGGGCCCCGCTTACGAATAAGGAAGCGGTCCGGGAGCTGCTGGCTTCCGGCAGCCATTCGGAGTAGTTTATATACGAAGAGCAGCCCGGAGTCCGGGCTGCTCTTTGCCATACCTTATTGGACGAAGGGTGCATAGAACGAATCCGCAGGTATCGCCTGCGCGGCTTTAACCATGTATTCTCTCATGTCTGAGAGGACCTGTTTGCCTGGCCAGTGGTCCGGCAGCAGCTCATCCGGGAGATAGGGGTCGGCCATGAACAGTCCGCTTAATTCCTCGCCCATTTGCAAATATAGCAGGAACAGCTGTAACGGTTGCCCCGCCTGAAGGGTATCCGCTAATCGCGGAGCGAATTCTTCCTTCAGCCAGACTGCTTTCTTCCGGTATAAGGCTTCGATGTCGTCCAGGTGCCAGATGGTCTGCGCTTTGAGCGGTGTAATGGTGCCTTCCTGAAATTGGCCTTGGAGGATCGACACCTTGCCATCCAGCTCCAGCTTCTGGATCTGGGCTGCGACTTCATCCTGATAGTTCCACGGTGAGATGTACACACTGTTATATAAAAGCCCGTAACCCAGCTGCCCGAGTGCTGAGCGGAACAGGTCGCGCTTCTTGCGTTCGGATTCGGGAACCTCCAGCATCACCACATCCCAGGTATGATCCCACTGCTCCTGATAACGGGCAGGCTTGCTGTTAATCGCCTTAATGTAGGCGAGGCCCTCGGCAGTGACGTTATACCAGGAGCGTGCCGGAGAAGCGATATAGCCCTCTTTTTTCAAGCGGGACAGGGCATTGCGGATATAGGTGGAGGTGTACCCCCTGTGCTCATAGATCTCGACAATCTGCTGGGCGCCCATCTGCTTCACCTTAGATAACAGAAACAGCATTGTTTTCTCAACGGACAGCAACTTCTTCACACCTCTCTTGACAGCTGGCAGGAATAGATATATCATAAAAACCAACGAACGTAATTATTTATGTTATATTCGTCAATCGCACTGCTGGATTTGGATTTAGAGCAACTTGCTGTCATTGTATCGTAAACCTTGGGTTTTTGCACGATGCATTCCTTAGGACCTATTGAAATCTAATCAAGAAGAGGAGAGGAATTCTATGAAAATTACCTACCACGGCCATTCCTGTGTTCAAATTGAGGTGAACGGCAAATCGCTGATCATCGACCCATTCATTAGCGGTAACTCTGCGGCGGTGACGAAGGTAGAGGATATTAAGACAGATGCTGTTCTGCTGACTCATGCCCATATGGATCATATCCTGGACGCTCTGCCGATTGCCGAGCAGAATCAGGCGGTGGTTGTAGCCAACGTGGAACTGGCAGGCCATCTGGGGGGCCAGGGAGCGAAAAAGACCATCGGGATGAACATTGGAGGGACGGTGGACCTTGGTTTTGCCAAGGCGACGATGATTCATGCCTTCCACACCTCAAGCATCACGCTGGAGGATGGACAGAGGATCTATGGCGGAACCCCGGCGGGCTTCATTATTGAGGCGGACGGACACACGGTGCTGCATGCAGGGGATACAGGGCTGTTCGGTGACTTGAAAATGTTCGGGGAGCTGTATGAGATCGACCTCGCGATCCTGCCAATCGGCGGACATTTCACCATGGGACCGGAGCATGCGCTTATCGCAGCGAAGTGGCTGGGCGCAAGACAGGTGCTTCCGGTTCACTATAATACCTTCCCGCCGATCAAGCAGGATGCCGGGGCCTTCGTTCAGGCGCTGGAGGAGGCGGGGATCAGAGGCTCGGCACTTGCATATGGTGAGACGCTGGAGCTGTAGAGCTTCTCATTCGCACACGCACCTACGCCTGCGAATCAACATAGGACTGCCCCATGAAGCTATTTCTTCTCGGGCAGTCCTGTTCTGGCTGTGCGGAAAATCTACCCGGCGAACCCCGCCAGCTCCCGGTTGAACCGTTCCCGCTCGTCATAGAATAATCCGTGGCCGCTGTTCTCAAAGGGAATAAGGACCGAATTCCTAATCCCTTGATGCTGCGCCTCTGCGAGCGGGAAGAAGCACACCTGATCATGAACCCCGTGCATAATCAGCGTAGGCACCTGTACACGGGGGAGATCGTTGAACAGCTCTTCGGCCAGCCAAGCCTCGGAGACTGCGATGGTGGACCAGCTTGCCGCCTCCAGCCCTAACAGGAAGAACCAGTCCGAGAACGGCTGTGATACCGGCTGATAGAAGAAAATATCGCCGAAATCATGCAGCATCTTGGGCCGGTCCTTGTAGGTAGACTGGATAATCTGCTCTATAGCTTCTCTGGTCGTGCCATAAGGGAAGCCCGGCCGCTGAATCAGACTGGGGGCTGCCGAAGCGAATAAGGCCAGCTTGGAGACACCATATCCCTTGTGCCGGGCCATATACCGGATCGCTACAGCTCCGCCGGTAGAGTGCCCGCCGAGTGTAATATTGTGCAGTCCCAAGGCGCCGATCACACAGCGGATATCATCTGCGAGACGGTTGTAATCGTACCCGTCAAGCGGTTTGTCAGACCGGCCGAAGCCTCTCATATCCATTCCAATGCAGCGGTAACCCATGGGCACCAGCTGATTGTACTGGTATTCGAACATCTGGTGATTTGCTGGCCAGCCGTGAATGAAGAGTATTGTTTTGGTGCCTAGCGGGTTAAGATCATTCACATACACCTTCACATTCGGTTCTACTCTAATCCAATGTTCCATTTCGCATCCCTCAATTCACTGTTGATTGGTATAGTTGAAATATGTTATTCATTGGAATAGGGAAAATGCCTAGAATATGGTCTGAGGGATTCGCAGCAGCCTAATGAGCAGCAGATCGTTCCTTGGAGAGGAGAATCATAACTATGAATAATGTTCTGAGCGGTATCCGCTGGCAAGAGCAGAGTACAGAGAGTGAGCGGCTGCTGGCAAGGCTGGAAGAGGCGGTCGTTACCCCGATGAAGGGGGGACTGGAAGCTGAGGTGTGCGGCATTACACTGCCGGATACGAAGCTTGTGCTGAAAATCTGGAACCGCGAGTCCCGGCCGGACATCTCGATCCAGTATCAAGTGCTGGAGCAGCTGTTCCGGCAGGGCTGCGCGGTCTCACAGCCGTATGCCTGGGGGCTCGACGCTGAGGACCATCAGGTGCTGTTAACCAGCTTCGATGGTATGCCTGTCAAGAAGGTAAATGCGGATAGCCTTACAGCTATAGCGGCTAATCTGCTTGATGTACATAAGCTAGAGATCAATTCATCCAGCGGCTTGAAGGTACCAGCTTATGATTTCGCAGATTACTTCTTCCCTGCCTGGGCGGAGCAGCCGGAGATCCGAACGCTGGCGCAGGAGCTGGCGGAGCGGGGGAAGCTTACCGCACACCAGTTGATTCATGGTGATTATCATCTGGGCAATATTCTGGAGGCCGCAGGGGCATTTACCATCATAGACTGGACGAATGTTCAGCTTGGCGATCCAAGGTATGATATAGCGTGGTCTATTCTGCTCTTTAGAGTATATTTGTCCGAGCGCAATGCCAGCCTGTACCAGTCAGCCTTTGCCGCCAACAGCAGGTATAGCCCGGCAGAGCTGGAGCTGTTCGAGGCATTGGCTGCCCTTCGCTGGCTTCAGCTGCACCGGACTACGGGTGTCCCGATTCAGCGGAATACTCTGAAGGCAATCCGGGCGCTAATGCGGGAGAACCGTTATGTGCCGGATAGTCTGACTGAATCCTTGTAGCGGGATACCCCGCTTGGATATTACCAGTCCTAACAAGCTCACCGTTCTCCGGCCAACTAGTGCAAGCAGAAACGGCTACGCCATCCTCTTAAGGACGGCGTAGCCGTTTGTTTCTGCATGATAACAAAGGTTGCGGGAACCCGCTAGCTGGGAGAAATGTGCTTCCATAGAATGCGAAGCATGTCAGTCGTTAAGCTGCTTAATTCTTACGTTCCGGGTTCTGCGGCTTCACGCGGGCGGGCCGGGTGACCCAGTTGCTGCGGTTCATCGGCTTGACGGTATCAATCCGCTCGTTAATTACCTCGGCGCTGTGGTCCTCTGACGCAGCGGTCTCGGCAACACCCTCGGATTCAACGGCAGCCGGGGCTTTCTTGGACAGGCCGGCACCATTATGCTTACCCCGGTTCCATACTCTATTCTTGCTCATCCTGGTACACTCCATTTCTGTATGCTTATGCTTCAACCATAACATAAGTAGGACTAAGCATAAAAGTCCGATTTTGACAAGTTATAAATTGTACTATTGATCTCCGGAAAGGGTAACTATAATGGTATAGAATTGAAAGGAGAGCATTCTGATGCCCATCAAGATAATTACGGATAGCGGTTCGGATCTACCCCCTGAATACACGAAGCAGTATGACATCTCCATTGTTCATTTGCCGGTCCATTTCGGCCATGAGCTGATGCCGGATGATATGAATGCCAAGGATTTCTATGACAAAATGCATGAATCGAAGGAGCTGCCGACGACTGCAAGCCCGAGTCCGCAGACCTTCCTGGATAGCTTCAAGCAAGTAGAAGCAGGCACTGACATTCTGGTCATCTGCATGTCCTCCAATATTAGCAGTACTTATCAGACCGCAATGATCGCCAAGGAGATGTACGAGGAAGAAGGACATCCGAATGCGATTGAAATTATAGATTCCAAGCTGTTCTCCGGCGGCTTGACCCTGATTGTCGCTATGGCGGCCAAATGGTCACTTACCGCAGCAAGTCTGGCTGAGTTGAAGGACAGAGTGTTGAAGAAGGTCGAAGAGACGACTGCGTACTTCACGCTGGATACCCTGGAGAATGTGATCAAGGGCGGACGGCTGAGCCGGATCTCCGGCGCTGTGGCTTCCGTGCTGAACATCAAGCTGCTGCTGAAGATTAGCGACGAGGGTATTGTTGAAGTGGTCGAGAAGACGCGCGGACTGCCCAAGGCGCTGACTCATCTGCTGGCCAAGCTGGATCAGAAGCAGCATGATTATGAGCAGGCGGTAATCGCCATTGTGCATAGCAATTGTGAGACGCTGGCGCTGGAGATCAAGCGGCGTATTCTGGAGAAGCATCCCTTCAAGGAGGTTCTGCTGTCCACGATGGGACCCGTGATGGGAACCTATGCCGGGCAGGGCGGAATCGGAGTGGCTTTTTAATTATATTTGGAAACTATAGTTTCATGCTGCTGTGGAAAAGGTGTGTGTTGAACCAAATGTATATCAAAAACAGCATACATTGTGCTCGCCAGCAAGCATGCGGCCTGAATGTATGTCAAAAACAGCATACATTGTGCTCGCCAGCAGGCATGCGGCCTGAATGTATGTCAAAAACAGCATACATTGTGCTCGCCAGCAAGCATGCGGCCTGAATGTATGTCAAAAACAGCATACATTGTGCTCGCCAGCAGGCATGCGGCCTGAATGTATGTCAAAAACAGCATACATTGTGCTCGCCAGCAGGCATGCGGCCTGAATGTATGTCAAAAACAGCATTCATTGTGCTCGTAAGCAGGCATGCGGCCTGAGTGTATGTTAAAAACAGCATACATTGTGCTCGCGCGAAGGTAATCTTATTCCCCGCAGGGTGATTTTGTTCTTATTCCCAGAGCACAGCACTTGTAGAGTATTAATAACTAAGCCGTATACCGGACTTTCCGGTGTACGGCTTTTTGATCTGTGTCTACGGATAGCCGATACAGCGGCAAGCAGGCTAGGCACACCGGACTGGGCAGGTGCATAGTATGAAGCAAATCCAATTACACGGAGGTCATGCACTTATGTCGACAACTTCTTCCGGCACGCAATCGCCGGTGATCTATCAGGCAGACCCGGCGGTGGTCCAGCATCTGAACGGGGTCCGCGATTCGCTTCACCAGTCCTGTAAGCCGTATCTGAATCATAAAGTGCAGGTGCAGACCCTTGACGGTCAGATGCATGAGGGTACGATTGCCGGTATGGACAGTAAGCATATGTACCTGGCTGTAACCATGGTCACGGATATGGGCCGCGGATATTACAATCCGTACTATAAGCCTTATCCAGGTCCGGGGTATCCGGGCCCGGGCTACCCATATCCCGGTACGGTGAACAGCAATGTGATTATGCCGCTGGTCTTGTTCGAGCTGCTGACGATTTCGTTACTCTAAGCCAGGCTACTGGGTCATTATCGAAGCTACAGCCCCACATTGTGGGGTTGTTTTGCATGATCTACTGCGCTCAAGGAGAGGGCTGAACGGCTTCAACGAGACCTTTGGCCAATTGCACACGTGAAAATAATCATGGAACCGCATTCATGAAAGCGCTATAATTTAATGGAGTCTATCAAATCAAAGGGGAAACACAATGAGCAAAGGAAGAATGTTCTACGGCATCTTTATTCCTATATTAATCCTTGGCGTGGGACTGGTGGTCGGCTTCGGAAGCTATATCTACATCAGTACCATCGATTCAGTGGTCGGGCGGTTCTCCAGCAGCAAGCAGAGCTATATCGAGCAGATCAAGAACAATCTGGAGCACAAAATCCAAACGATAGAATACGCGTTCAATACCTATAGCACCACCAGCTCTTTTCAGGAGGTCGTGACCCATCCCATTACCGAGCAAGACTTCATCGCCTACCGGAATGTGAACTCACAGCTGAATTATATCGCCTCCATGGCGGCTGAAGGGACGGAATATTCGCTGATCAGTCTGGTGCAGAACTGGCAGATCCTGAATGAGAAGCTCAGCAATCTCAGTGCCGGGGAGGTTCAGCAGCTCCGGGAGCAATATATTGAGAATCAGGAGCAGAGCCTCTTCTGGATGAAGACGGACAAAGGCATCCGGTTCGTGAATACACTGCCGGTGTTCTCCAGTAAGAAGCAGGCGATTGCCTTATCCGACATTTCATTACATACCCTTAATGCCACGATAAGCAGCGGGGAAGACGCAGCCGTATACATTTTGAACAAGCATGGTGAATTGATGTATGAATCCGATCCTGGCAAAGGGCTGTTAGCCCCGGAGCAATTCGGCCAGCTTGCCGGAACGATCAATTCCATGGAGGACAAGGGGACGGTCCAGCAGGAGATCTCCGGCCGCGACAGTGTGAAGCTTATCTATGCCAAGTCCTCGTATAATAACTGGATCTATCTGACCGTGCTGGATCAGGCGGAGATTACCCGCTCTCTGGAGATGACCAAGTTCGGGATCTCCGCGATGGGGCTGCTGTTGATTCTCCTGATCTGGGTGGTGGCGTATATGATCTCCCAATATTTCACCAAGCCGATTGAGCAGCTTAAGCGCAGTCTGCCCGTTATTCCGCAGGTGAACTCCAGGAATGAGCTGGAATATATCCGGCATTCAATTGACACAATTATCTCGGAGAAGGCTTCGCTTGAGAGTCTGATCGAATCGGAAATGCCCCGGCTGGAGACGCAGCTGATCCTTAATCTGTTCCGCAGCCGCGTCTCGGCGGAGGAGCTGGAGCAGAGTCTGCTCCGGTTCGGGTATAACCTGTCAGAGAAGCACCGTTATGCTGCGATGCTGATTCAGCTGGACAGTCTGGGCGGCCGGGAGGCCTCGGACAAGGATGTCCTGCTGCTTGCCGTCAATAAGATGGTGGAGGAACTTATCCCAGCACAGCAGCGATTACAGCCTATTATCCTGAACGATGATACCCAGGCTACGATCCTGACCTTCGCCGGGTCCAACGATGCCACAATGAATAAAGAAGTGCTGGATTATGCCACGACACTCCTGAAGGCGGTGCGCGATTATCTGGAGGTGTCGATCAGCATCGGCATCAGCAACTTTTACAGCAATCTGTTAGAGAGTAAGGAAGCCGGGGAGATGAGCAAGCAGGCACTGCATCAGCGGCTGAATCTGGGTAAGGAATCGATTATTTTTTATGAGGATATCTCCATGGTCGTCTCCGGTCCGGTGTCGCTGCATTATCCGGCAGAGCTGGAGACGCAATTGTTCAATGCCATCCGGCTGGGGGACAAGGAGCAGGTTACGGCTGCGCTCTATCCGTTCCTGGCGGAGCTGATGGGCAAGAATAAGAGCACCCTGAAATTCGAGGTCATGCTGGTGCGGCTCGTGAATAATCTGATCCAGCTGGAGCAGCATTTGGGAGTTAGTGTCCTGTTGACTCAGGATAACAATAAGCTGTATCACCGCCTGCTAGATATTCGCAATCCCGAAGAGATGGAGCGGATGCTGGTGCAGGAGGTTATTTACCCCATGATGTACAGCATGAAGGACAAGACCAGCCAGCAGTTCCGCTGTCTCTCGGATAAGATCACCGACATTGTGCATGCGGAATATGACCGTGAGCTTACGCTGGAGGGGATCGGCGAGCGGCTTCATTACAATCCGAATTATCTAAGCAGCATCTTCAAAAAAGAGTACGGCACCGCCTTCAGCGAATACCTCATGAACTACCGCCTGGAGATGGCCAAACGGTGGCTGACGGAGACGGATATGACGATCAGGGAGATTGCCGAGCGGCTGCAGTATCATAATCCGCAGAATTTCATCCGCTCCTTCCGCAAGAAGGAGCAGGTTACGCCTGGTGCTTACCGGAAGCTGAAGCAGGGGGAGCAGCAGATATTTTAGCAGGAATAGGGGCTTGGTTCAGGAGAGAGCTTGGATCAGGGGTTCATGCACAAACGGTACCGTCCTTGCTTCAAGGCGGTACCGTTTCTGTATATGTTCTAAAGTTCCGGTAGTTTCGGATGGATGCTGAACGGCGGGCCGTCAGCCTTTGACTGCTCCGAGCAGGGCGCCCTTGGTGAAATGCTTCTGGACAAAAGGATAAGCGGCCAGCATCGGCACCGTGGCGATGACAATGACCGCCATTTTGATCGTCTGGGCCGGCGGCACAATATCGACCGAGGTTCCCTCGGCCTGCATCCCGCTGGAGACAATGACGATCTGGCGCAGCAGCACCTGGATCGGCCATTTGGCCGAATCATTCATATAGAGGATCGCGTTCATGTACGTATTCCAGTAAGCAACCGCATAGAACAGGGAGATGGTGGCGATGGAAGGCAGGGCCAGCGGAAGCATGATCCGCATGAAGATCCCGAAGTCATTGCTTCCGTCGATCTTGGCCGACTCCTCCAGACTGTCAGGCAGCGCCTGGAAGAAGTTGCGCATGATAATCATGTTGAAGGCATTGACGGCAACCGGGAAGATCAGGGACCCGTACGAGTTGATCAGGCCGACGCTTTTGACGACCAGGAAGGTGGGGATCATTCCGCCGCTGAACAGCATGGAGAAGACGACGATGAAATTAATGGTATTGCGGGCAGGCAGGTATCTCCTGGACAAGCCGTAGGCCATCAGCGCAGTAAGCAGCATACTGACTAAGGTTCCTGCTACGGTGACACCAACGGATACCCCGAGTCCCCGGAAGATGGTAGGCGTTGAGAGAATGTAGCGGTACGCATCCAGGGAGAAGGTGGTCGGGAATAAGATGAACCGCTTGGCCATGACCTCCTGGGTGGTAGCGAAGGAGCTGGCAATGATATTGATGAAGGGCAATAAGCAGACAAGCGCAATCAGAACGAGTATGGCTGTATTAACGAAGGTGAAGATCCTTCCGCCGACCGATTCTTTTCTACGTGAGCTATGGTTCATTCTGTGATCCTCCTCGGTTTTCAGTACCTCTTCACTGTAACAAGGAGCAGAAATTACGTATATAATCCGGGCATGAGGTGTTCGCAGACTTGCCTTGTGCAGCCCCCTCTCCGGAGATAATCATTAGCCTAGGCAGGTAATCCTCAGAGGAGATCTGATCGTCCTTAACCCCGCAGCCACGCGGGTTCTGTAAACGCTATCACATAATGATTATATACGTAATGTAAGAAATTTCTTACGCTGAGACCGTAACAGGAACGAGCAAAGGAGGCTGACATGTGAAAGCAACAAGCATCACCGCAACACCAAATCTGACTATCGAAAAGGGGAAAGGCGCACGCGCACTTACGGCTCTGAACAAATACAAGCTGCTGTATCTGATGATCCTGCCCGGGCTGCTGTATTTCATCATCTTCAAATATCTGCCCATGGGCGGGCTGATCATTGCATTCCAGAATTATCAGCCGTTCCAGGGAATTACCGGGAGTGAGTGGGTCGGCCTGAAGCATTTCATCCGTCTATTTACGGAGCCTACGTTCATGCAACTGCTGCGCAACACCCTGATTCTGTTTGCCATGAACATTGTGATCTTCTTCCCGCTGCCGATTATTGTAGCCTTGATGCTGAACGAGTTGAAGGGACGCTATCTCAAGAACTGGATTCAGACGATTATCTACATCCCGCACTTCATGTCCTGGGTTATTATTGTCTCTATTACGTATGTGTTCCTGACGGTGGATGGCGGGGTCATCAATGAGCTGATTGCAAGTCTCGGCGGCAACAAAATCAGCTTCCTCACCTCTTCGGAGTGGCTGCGGACGATCTATATCCTGCAGATTATCTGGAAGGAGCTGGGGTGGTCGACCATTATCTATCTGGCAGCTATTACTGTAGTGGACCCGCAGCTCTATGAAGCCTCCGAGATGGACGGGGCAAGCCGTCTGCGCAAGACCTGGCATGTTACACTGCCTGCGATCCGTCCCGTGATTATTACTCTGCTGATTCTCAAAATCGGCAGCACGCTGGATCTCGGCTTCGAACATATGTATCTGCTGCTGAATTCGCTGAACCGCAGTGTCGCCGAGATTTTCGATACCTATATCTATACGGCGGGCCTCAAGAACGGGCAATTAAGCTTCAGCACCACGATAGGCTTGTTCAAGGGCGTTGTCGGGTTAATTCTCGTGATGCTCTCCAATAAGCTGGCCAAAAGAATGGGCGAAGACGGCGTGTATTAAGGCTAAGGCTACCTATTTCATCTACCAAAGGAGAAGTGTTATGAACAAAAGATGGGTCACTCTAATGGCAATCGCTACAATGGCTACCACTATGCTCTCGGCATGCGGCGGAGACAAGGAAGAGAAGAAGAATGCCGCACCAGAGGATCTGAACTCGAAGCTGGAAGTAAGCTGGCTGAATATTCTGCACACAGCTTCGCCGCCGACCGATACGATCAAATCGCTGCTTGAGGAATATACCAACAGTAAAATCACCTTCAACTGGGTACCTGATGCTTCCAAGGAAGAGCGGATCACTACGGCGCTGGCCTCGGGGGAGCTTGCAGACATTGTCACCCTGACCATGATGACCAATTCATCGGTTAGAAGCTCACTGAAATCTGGGCTGTTCTGGGATGTGGGCCCTTATCTCTCAGAGTTCAGTAATCTGGCGAAGATTGCTCCTGAGCTGAAGGAAGCGGCTTCGATTGAAGGCGTCCTCTACGGCGTTCCCTTCCAGAAGAATCTGGCGCGTTCCGGCCTGATCTTCCGCAAGGACTGGCTGGATAAGCTGGGTCTGCCGGTTCCGAAGACGCTGGATGAGGTGTATGAAGTGGCCAGAGCCTTCACAGAGGATGACCCGGATGGCAACGGTGTGAAGGACACGACAGGCTTCGGAGACAGATCAGAGCTGAAATACAGCAGCTTCAAAACACTAAGCTCCTATTTTGGCACGCCCAATGGCTGGAAGGTGGAGGATAGCGGCAAGTTTATCCCTGAATTCGATACTCAAGAGTATATCGACACGATGAATTTCTCCAGAAAGCTCTACGAGAACGGATACCTGGCGCAGGATTTCGCAGTTACAGCCAAAACGGACCAGCAGCAGCAATTTGCGCAGGGTAAAACCGGGATCTATACCGGTATGGTGGACATCTCCAGTCTGAGAACACTGGCACAGGATCTGCAGCCGGGCATGGAGCTGGTGCCGGTGAACAAGATCTCTAATGGAGACGGCCAGTATCATATCTGGTCCGAGGGCAGCGGGATCGGCGGATTGATGGCTTTTCCGAAATCCGAGGTGAAGACCGAAGCAGAGCTCAAGCGGCTGCTGAAGTTCGTCAATGACCTGATCGATGAGAAGGCGTTCATGCTGATGACCGGCGGGATTGAAGGCACCCATTATGAATATGATGAGAACGGCGCCTTCAAGATTCTGAACACTGAGCTGTGGCAGGCGGATGTGCAGCCTTTCTCCTCCAGCAGACCTAGTGAGATTGCCTATACACTTAAGGACGCGAACCCTGAGAAGCAGCTGGCCAATGAGCTGATCCGCGAGAATGACAAGTTCGCTGTGCTTGACCCCACCGTTCCGCTGGATTCGGCTACCAATAATGAGCAAGGAACGGAATTGCAAAAGATCATCACAGATGCTACCTTCAAATATATCATGGGCCAATCGGATGAGGCGGCCTTCAAGAAAGCCGTACAGACCTGGAAGGATTCGGGCGGAACCAAGATCACCGAGGAATACGAAGCTGCATACAAACTGACACAGAAGTAAGCAAGCAGGCAAGCTTTAAGTGAAGGCCAGAGTCTGAGAGGGGATGGGAAAAGGGATGCTGGTGGGCAAAGAGGGCTTTTGCGATTACTCTACTATTCAGGCGGCAGTCGATGCCCTGGAAGGGCTGGACCCGGACACAGAGGCCACGCTCTACATTATGCCGGGAGTGTACAAGGAGGAGGTGCGGGTCTACCGCTCCTGTCTCCGTATCATCGGCATCGGACAAGTGGAGATCACGATGAACCGCTATGCCCGGGAGCTGGATGAGCAGGGGGAAGAGATCGGGACCTTTGCTACTCCCACCCTGTTCCTGGGCGGCAGGAAGCTGGTGCTGGAGAATCTGACCGTCTCCAATACAGCCGGACAAGGCAGTGAGGTGGGGCAGGCAGTGGCGGTGTACGCCCATTGTGATGAGACGGTATTCCGAAATTGTACATTCAAGGGTCATCAGGACACGCTGTTCACCGGTCCGCTGCCTCCAGCCCCCAGAGAGCGCCTGCTGTTCGGCGGCGTTCCGCTGCGGGAGCATCATGCGCAGTACCGCCAGTTGTACCAACACTGTCACATTGAGGGAACGGTAGATTATATCTTTGGCGGAGCAACGGCCTACTTCGAGCATTGTACGCTGCACAGCCTGCGGAATAGCGGAGGCCATGCAGGCTACATCACAGCTGCCTCCACTCCTGAAGGGCAGGCCTACGGCTACGTGTTCAATCAATGTTATCTGAGTGCTGAGCCGGGAACAGCGCCGGTATTCCTGGGCCGCCCATGGCGGGAGCATGCCAAGACTGCCTTTGTGGATTGCCGGATGGGCCAGCATATCCACCCTCAGGGCTGGGATAACTGGGGTCAGCCCGCTAATGAGCAGACGGTCAGGTATGCGGAGTACACTTCTGAAGGAACAGCGGCGATTCTGCGGCAGCAGCGTGTGCCTTGGGCTGAGCTGCACGGAAGCGGCACTGCGCGGGCGGGCAGGGACGATGTACTGGACGGATTCCAGTTTCCGGGATAGGACAAGGCGCTGTAGGAGCTAATCTGCCGGCTATAGGCACAATAAAGGGAGGACCCGGCTGACGGGTCCTCCCTTAGTTTGGTGCAATTGTAATTGAAACTTCGTTCACCGCAGCCTGTCAGCAGGCTGCTTACGTGTTCACAACCGCTGTAATCTCTTCATCCAGCTCCAGCCGTACATCTTCACGGTAGGCACGGATGCCGTATTCGCTGTGTACGTAGCGAAGAATGGATTCAATCATGTTGGACTCCACCAGATACTGGCTTCTTCCCTGTATCCAGACCTCTGCGGTGTAGCCGGTGTCCTCGTCCCAGCTGAGCTCCACCTGGACTTCCTCCACCCGCACAGCCTTGCGTTCCGCCATATGCAGGCAGATCGCATTGATAATCTCGTCCATGCTGAGAACGGTAACACCCATTAGTAGCGTCCGTCCCTTTCTTCCAGCCGCCGTCGTTCCTGTCTGCGCTTGAAGAAGGACATAATCAGCGTAATTACGAAGTAGATGGCCAGCATGTTAATCAGGAATCCGATGATATTTCCAAAAGCGCCCATACCGGCGAACATTCCGCCGAAGAGGAACCCGGCGATCCCGCCGATCATCAGGCCTTTCATCAGGCTGCCGCCGCTGAAGAAGCCGCGGTTCGCATTCGCTGCAGTTCCGTTGGTGTTGCTTTTAGTGCTATCGCTTTTTTTCACATTATCGGTGGTCGATTTCTTCGGGGTCGTTGTGAATCCCCGGCTTCCTGATTTAAAGCCCCCGCCGCGGCGGGCATCTGCGAAGTCAGGAACAGTGACAGCGAAGAACAGTGTGAAGGCCATGACGATCATCATTACACGTTTCATTGGTTTCATTGAGTACGAGAACCTCCTAGAAGTATTGGTAACACCCAGTTTACCTGGCTGTTGCCCGGTAATACGCATGGCGGAGGCTAAGGTTTCAATTTTTAAAATATAAGAATTTATATGTTTCACACGATAACTTTCACCCGGCATTGGCCCGGATACTTGGACACAAAAAAAGCGCGGGTCCGGGACCCGCGCAAACAGCAGTATCAGAGAGTTGCCTTAGTCCGCGTATCCGTCCGAGACAAGCTCAAGCGCTCCGGTAGCCGGATCGATGATCATGCCGTGAATAGGTACGTTTGGGGGGAGTAAGGGATGGCGCTTAATCAGCTCCACAGTCTGAATTACCCCTTCCTCGACGTTGTCAAACCCGCGCAGCCATTTGGTCAGCTTAATCCCTGAATTCTCCAGGGTACTGAGTACTTCCTCGGACACGCCGCGTTCCTTGATGGAGTTAATCATATGGTCAGCATTCAGGGAAGCCATGCCGCATTCATAATGGCCGACGACAATTACTTCGTCCGCGTCCAATTCGTATAGCGCAACCATTACGCTGCGCATGACGCTCCCGAACGGCTGGGAGATGATGGCTCCGGCATTTTTGATGATTTTGACATCACCGTTCTTGAAATTCATTGCTTTGGGCAGAAGCTCAACAAGCCGTGTGTCCATACAGGTGATGATCAGCATTTTTTTATCCGGGAAGCGGCTGGTCAGATAGCTCTCATATGCTTTTTCCTCTACAAAATGCTTGTTGAACTCTAAAATGTCTGTAACCTGACTCATAAGCCATGTGCCTCCTTAAGATTAAACTGTAATTCATTGTACTGCGTCTTGCCGCGAACATAAAGGGCTTCCTGCAATCAAATATTGCAAAATCTAAGCGGAGTCTGTCTCCGCGCCTTTGAGCTGTTAACTACTTCAAATTTGAAGAGATACAGCCCGAATTTGATTATAACTATTTAAAAAAGTATCATCAATAGGAGTAGATAAAAAAACAAGGCAGGTGCTCAAAACATGGAAAAGCAGATCCAGGAAGAATGGGATAAATTCAGTGAGCTATTATCTAAAATCAAAGGCTATTATGAAGCAATTGGACTTCTGGGCTGGGATCTGCGTACAGGCGCGCCCCGCAAAGGTGTAGAGATCCGTTCCGCCACGCTGGGTATGCTGAGTGCAGAAGCATTCAGACTCCAGGTATCAGAGGAGATCGGAGTGTTCACAGCGTATTTCAGCCGTCCGGAAGTAGCGGAGCAGCTGGACAGCAATCAGAATAAAATTGTGAAGGATACCCGCAAGGAGTATCAGCGCAGCAAAAGCATTCCCTCCAAGACCTTCGAGGAATATTCGGTGCTCACCGCCCATGCGCAGACGATCTGGGAAGAGGCTAAGGATGATAATGATTTCGCCTCCTTCGAGCCTTATCTGACCAAGATTGTGGCCTTCAAACAAGAGTTCATTGATTATTGGGGTGTGCAAGGCTCGCGTTATGACACTTTGCTGGATATGTACGAGCCGGATTTGACCGTTGAGAAGGTGGATGCGATCTTCACCCGTCTGCGCAGCCGTCTTGTGCCGCTGGCCGAAGCGATCAATGCTTCGCCGAACAAGCCGGACACCGAATTCCTGAGCCAGATCTTCCCTAAGGAGCAGCAGGAGAAATTCGGCCTCTTCTTACTCGAACAGATGGGCTATGATTTCGAGGCAGGACGTCTGGATGAAAGTGTGCATCCGTTCGCTACAGGGCTGAACCCCGGCGATGTCCGCATAACCACGAACTATCTGCTGGACAATGTGACCAGCTCCATCTTCAGCTCGCTGCATGAGGGCGGACATGCCCTGTACGAGCAGAATTTCGGTGAAGAGCTGATCGGTACACCTCTGGCACAGGGGGCCTCCATGGGAATTCATGAATCCCAGTCCAGACTGTGGGAGAATATGATCGGCCGCAGCCGGGCCTTCTGGCAGCGTTATTACGGCGATCTGCAGCAGCATTTCCCGGAGCAGCTTGCGAACGTGGAGATGGAAGACTTTTACCGGGCAATCAACAGTGTAGGCAATTCCTTCATCCGGATCGAAGCTGATGAGCTGACATATAACCTGCATATTATTGTGCGCTATGAGATTGAGAAGCTGATTTTCAACGAAGGGCTTGAAGTCAAGGATTTGCCTGAGACCTGGAACGCGAAGTATCAGGAATACTTAGGGATTACACCGCCTACGGATGCACTTGGCGTACTGCAGGACGTTCATTGGTCTGGCGGAGACTTCGGCTATTTCGCTTCCTATTCCCTGGGTAACATGTATGCGGCCCAAATGCTGAACACCCTGCGTAAGGAACTGCCGGAATTCGAGGAGCTGATTGCCACTGGTAACCTGCTGCCGATCAAAGAATGGCTTACTGACAAGGTGTACCGCTACGGCCAGAGCCTGACCCCTTCGCAGATTATCGAGCAAGTCACAGGCGAACCGCTGAATCCCGATTATCTGGCGGATTATCTGGAAGCGAAGTATACCGAGCTCTACAAGCTATAAGACTTGAGTTGCTGTAACAGCAAATGATGACTTCTTAAGCGATTGAATGTTGCAGCAGCAGCCTGCCCTGAGGCGTCCGTAAGCTGGAAGGACTTCGGAGAAATGGCTATAATAGAAGGAAACCGCAAACGGAAGGAATCGTGGTATGGCAAATACTCACACTTACAGCCGCAAGGAAGAAGTAGCAAATGCGGTTACACACGGGATCGGCGCTCTATTAAGTATTGCTGCGCTGGTCCTGCTGATCGTATATGCTGTTCAGAACGGCACAGCCTGGCATGTAGTCAGTTTCTCCATTTACGGCGCTACTATGCTGATCCTGTATTTTAATTCAACGATGGTGCATAGTCTCAGAGACGGCAAGGCGAAGGACTTCTTTGAATTCCTTGACCACGCTTCGATTTACTTATTCATTGCCGGAACGTACACCCCGTTTATGCTGGTGGCGATCCGCGGACCGCTGGGCTGGACATTATTCGGTATCGCTTGGGGAGTGGCGGTATTCGGTGTTTTCTTTAAGGCTTTTTTCGTCAAAAAATTCCTGTTCATGTCCACCGTCTTCTACATTGCGATGGGCTGGATGATCGTAATCGCCTGGAAACCTCTGTCCCAGGCCGTCGCCAGCGGCGGGATGACTCTGCTGATGATTGGCGGACTGCTGTACACTCTGGGCACCGTGTTTTATGTATGGCGCGGCTTCCCGTACCATCATGCGATCTGGCATTTATTCGTGCTTGCGGGAACCGTCCTGCACTTCTTCGTTGTATTGTTATACATTCTCCCTATTCATTAATGCGGAAGGCATAGTGCCGTACTGGTGCAGGATTTCAGGGCGGGAATGCCGGTTTTGGGCAAAGAAAAAGATGACAAGTAAAAAGACTTGACATCTTTCTTTGTTTTCGGTATCATAAGGGACGTTGTGAAGCTGTAAAGTGTTTTTCCTTGACGAAGGGAGTGCCCTTAATGAGTCAGGAGAATAGGCTCGAGAAAACCAACCGGATCAACCTGTTATTTGCTTTCTATGAACGGCTGCTTACTGACAAGCAACAGACGTTTCTCAAATATTATTTCCATGATGATTTCTCCCTGGGGGAGATTGCAGCGGAATTTGAAATTAGCCGCCAGGCTGTGTACGAGCATATCAAGCGGGCGGAGCAAGTGCTTGAGAATTATGAAGAGAAGCTTGGACTCCTGTCCAAGCATGAAGACCGCACTAAGTACTTAGAAGAACTGCGCAGATTCCCTGACAGTGGAATGCTGCCGGAGCAATATAAGCAGCAATTCATGGAACTCATGGACCGGCTGCAGAGGTTAGAGTAGGAAGAAGGGAGCGAGCCGCCTATGGCATTTGAAGGATTAACCGGAAGATTGCAGAATGTGTTCAGCAAACTGCGCGGCAAAGGGAAAGTATCCGAAGATGACGTAAACGAAGCGATGCGTGAAGTGCGGCTGGCCCTTCTGGAAGCCGATGTTAACTTCAAGGTCGTCAAGGACTTCGTGTCCAAGGTGAAAGAGAAGTCTGTTGGTACGGAAGTGATGGACAGCTTCACGCCAGGCATGGTTATCATCGATATTGTTAACAAGGAACTGACGGAGCTGATGGGCGGAAGCCAGGCGAAGCTGGCGAAGTCGAACAAGCCGCCGACGGTCATCATGATGACGGGTCTGCAGGGCGCAGGGAAGACGACCACTTCCGGTAAGCTGGCGAAGCTGCTGCAGAAGGGCAACCACCGCCCGCTGCTCGTAGCCGCTGATATCTACCGTCCGGCTGCGATCAAGCAGCTGCAGGTGCTCGGAGAACAGATTAAGGTTCCTGTCTTCTCGCTGGGTGATCAGACGAGTCCGGTAGAGATTGCCAGACAAGGTGTTCAGCATGCGAAGGACAATAACCTGGATTATGTGATTATTGATACGGCAGGCCGCCTGCATATTGATGAAGAGCTGATGGAAGAGCTGAAGCAGATCCATAACGTTGTAACTCCGGATGAAGTGCTCCTGGTAGTCGATGCGATGACCGGTCAGGATGCCGTGAATGTGGCGGACAGCTTCAACAAGCAGCTGGAGCTTACCGGCGTAGTGCTTACGAAGCTTGACGGCGACACCCGTGGTGGTGCTGCATTATCCGTCAAGGCGGTCACCGGCTGCCCGATTAAATTCGCCGCTCTCGGCGAGAAGATCGATGCGCTGGAGCCTTTCCATCCGGAGCGGATGGCTTCGCGGATCCTCGGCATGGGCGACATGCTGTCGCTGATCGAGAAGGCTCAGGCCAATATCGATACCGAGAAAGCCAAGGAAATGGAACGTAAGATGCGTAATGCAGAATTCACGTTCGATGATTTCCTGGAGCAGATGGATCAAGTGAAGAAGCTTGGCCCGATCGACCAGATTCTTGATATGCTGCCCGGCATGAATAAGGCCAAGGGCATGAAGGACCTGAAGGTGGACGATAAGCAGATGGGCCGCGTTGAAGCCATTGTTCATTCCATGACCAAGGCCGAGAAAGCCCAGCCTGAGATTATCAACCACAACCGCCGCAAGCGTATTGCGGCAGGCAGCGGTACCAATGTCGCTGAGGTGAACCGGCTCATCAAGCAATTCGATGAAATGCGCAAGATGATGAAGCAGTTCTCCGGCATGATGGGCGGCGGAGGCGGCAAGGGCGGCAAGAAGAACGCCATGAAGCAGCTCAAGGGCCTTGCCGGTAAAGGCGGAATGAAGTTCCCGTTCCGTTAATCTTAATCTTTACGGTTTAATGTTTAGGTTTAAGGTTTAGCTTTAAGTTTTAAGTTTCCCCCTAGATCTGATATAGTACAACATCAGAAGATCGAGTAGTCTTTTGACCTTAATCTTTTGACCTTAATCTTTTGATCTTGATCTTAATGTTTAAATCTCTTCCCCTCGTTACCAGGGAACGCCGCCAGTCAAGTGTATCCCGCAGGGAGGAAAAGCGGTCTTTCCCCGAACTCACCAAAGTCCCGCCAGTCTGAACGCCTACGCTAGTTGCACTTAGCGGGTGTCCAGAGGGCAGAGCCCTTGGGGCCCTCCCTTCGGGAAGGGAGGGTTTGGGAGGGATCGAAAACGATATTCTTTTAAGGAGGTGAATTTCGTGGCAGTACGTATTCGTTTGAAAAGAATGGGAGCACATAAAGCGCCTTTCTACCGTGTAGTGGTTTCCGATTCCCGGTCTCCTCGTGACGGCCGTTTTATCGAGGAAATCGGTTATTATAATCCGATCGAAGTACCGGCAGTCGTTAAGATTGACGAAGAGAAGGCTCTTAAATGGCTTCAGACAGGTGCACAAGCATCTGATACCGTCCGCAACCT
Organism: Paenibacillus silagei; assembly: GCF_017874735.1. Taxonomy (GTDB): domain Bacteria; phylum Bacillota; class Bacilli; order Paenibacillales; family Paenibacillaceae; genus Paenibacillus_AQ; species Paenibacillus_AQ silagei. Next base: position 14,617 of record NZ_JAGGLV010000002.1, on the reverse strand, counting down.
GCTTTCCAAAGCTGGCGTGATGAAGAAGTTCCATGAGTCAAAGCTTCAGAAATAATGACTGATTGCGAGGGTCCTCTATGGAAGAATTAGTTGGTGTTATTGCTAAGGCTTTAGTGGATCATCCGGAGGATGTGGCCGTACGGACCGTGGAGAAGGATCACCTGATTGTCTATGAGCTCTCCGTGCATCCTGATGATGTCGGTAAGGTCATCGGCAAGCAGGGACGGATCGCCAAAGCGCTTCGTACCGTAGTCACATCTGCAGCAGTCAAAAGTGATAAACGCGTTACCGTGGATATTTTATCTTAAGGATGCGCACAAGGAGGGGCTAGGGATAGTATATCCCGGCTCCTTTTTGTTGAAAATATAAGAATTTATAGGCCGTACGCAATCAACGTGAAGGAGATGAACACATGACAGAAGAGTTAACCGTAGGCAGGCTGGTGAACACGCACGGCATTCGCGGGGAGATCAAAATCCTGTCGCATACCGATTTCCCGAAAGTGCGGTTCGCACCTGGCAACAAGCTGCTGCTGATTCCCGCAGACGGAAGCCCGAAATTCGAGGTTACGATCGAATCGGCGAGAGAGCACAAAGGGATGTATATTGCCAAGCTTAAGGGGTATACGAACATTAATGAGATCGAGAAATACAAAGGCAGCCTGCTCAAGGTGCCTAGTGATAATCTGGTTGAGTTGCCGGAGAACGAGTATTACTTCCACCAGATTGTAGGCTGCGAGGTTTACACGGATGAAGATGCCAGCCAGCCGCTGGGAACGATTACAGAGATTTTGCAGCCCGGGGCTAATGATGTCTGGGTAGTGAAGCCGAAGAAGGGCCAGGATATTCTGATTCCGGTTATTAACGATGTAGTGCTGGACGTCGATATTGCAGCCAAAAAAATCACTGTGCACCTTATGGAAGGGCTGCTCCCATGATCCGTATCGACGTGCTGACGCTGTTCCCTGATATGTGTGAAGGCGTCTTCGGCACCAGCATTCTCGGTAAGGCCCGTGAGAAAGGCATTGCTTCACTGAACACGGTGAACTTCCGCGACTTCTCGGGCAACAAGCATAACAGCGTGGATGATACACCTTACGGCGGAGGGGGAGGCATGGTGCTGAAGCCTGACCCTATCTTCGCAGCGGTGGAGCATGTGCTGGCTCAGAGTAGCGCTGGAGGGGAGCAAGGGGAACACGGCAATACAGAGGCGGTGAAGCCGCGTATTATTCTGATGTGCCCCCAGGGCCGGACGTATAATCAGCAGATCGCCGAAGAGCTGGCACAGGAACAGCATCTGATCTTCATCTGCGGTCATTATGAGGGCTATGACGAGCGAATCCGTGAGCATCTGGTGACGGACGAGCTGTCGATTGGCGACTATGTACTGACCGGCGGTGAGCTCCCGGCCTTGACCGTCATTGATTCGGTAGTGCGGCTGCAGCCGGGGGCACTGGGCAATGAGACCTCTGCAATCTCTGACTCCTTCAGCACCGGGCTGCTGGAGTACCCGCATTATACCCGCCCGGCAGAGTTCCGGGGCTGGAAGGTGCCGGACATGCTGCTCAGCGGACATCATGCCAATATCGTGGAATGGCGGCGCGAGCAGGCATTGCAGCGTACTCTCGAACGCAGGCCGGATCTGCTTGAGACCGCTGAGCTGACAGCGAAGGACAAGCAGACGCTGAAGCGGCTGCAGGAGCAGGCAAGCCTGGAGCAGAAATAAATGATAAAATTGGGCTTAAATAGAGTCATAGCTGGCGTCTTTTTAACGTATATTACGTTAGGGAGGCGTTTTTTGCTGTGTTCTGAGAACCGGGAACGGGAATTACGACTAGAACGGATAGGCATAGAAGAAGTTTTGCCAGCGAAATAAATACGAGCAGATGTGCGTCAATACCCTTTTTCTAGGGTAATGAATAGAGGTGCCGCAAGTAGACATGCAGCTATAGACGCAGCTAGCTTAATTATCGAAAGGAATGACTGAAGTGACTACGAATACGCATGAATCATTCAAGCCAGCCGTGGACACTGTCCACAAGGAGGCGGAGCCGCTCCGCACGGTAAGTGATATTATTGATTTTTATAAGAATCGTAAATCGTAATCTTATAATCGAAGAAATGAATTAGACCTGGAAGCAGGTTCAATAGGCTCAGTAATACAGCAAATTCCACAAATAACCGCTGAAGACAGACGAACCCAAGGTTCGCTGGCTTCGGCGGTTATTTGTTTGCTGGGTGCGAAGAGGGCGGGCAAACAAAAAAAGACCGTCCGAAGACGGTCTCTCTACCCGAGGCGCTAGTTTGTAACTTTGATCCGTATCCCGCGCCACCAAGACTTAATCATTCAGCCGTTGGTCCGGGTAAGGGATACGTTCAGCATGTCATGCTTGATGTGAACGCACCTCCTTTCCTTGTGCCAAGAGTATAGCACAGCCTTTACGGAAAATCCATTAAATTTTAATGAGATGTGAAAAAATATTGAACTCCATAAAAATACTGAACTCTATTTGAAACTGCTGAACTAGTGAGGTATATTTATAGTATAACAGTAAGTAACCGCTTACCGGCATATTATGCATTAGATGAACGTATGTTAATCGTAGGGATGCGGCAAACGTAAGGATGAAGTAATGGATTGATTTGCAATGTCGGGGTATAGCGCAGCCTGGTAGCGCGCACCCTTGGGGTGGGTGAGGTCGCAGGTTCAAATCCTGTTACTCCGATTATTCCGTTTTCGCTAAAAACAAAAAACACTTCCGTCAGCGCATTACGCTCTGTAGGAAGTGTTTTTATTTAGGTACTAAGGCCCGTGTGTGAGGTTAAGCTAGAACCTGCCCCTGTCACCATCCCGGCGGGTAAGCATGATGACTCCCGTGACCAGTGAATACAAGCCAACAACCATGAGCAATACAATGGCCCAAGTATAATTGCGCACCGTGTAGGTGAGCGAAGCGAAGATGATAAACCAGGCGATCCGCAGTACTCCTTCATTAATAAAACGTCTGCCTGCTGTACTCATGATTCCTGCCTCCTTATGGATTGTAGAAGATTGTTCACAACCGTAAGCGGTTCATTGATTTTGTTACTTTAATATTACCCCTTTTTACACAAAATTGATACACAATGTTCACAAGTTCTTCAATTCACAACTATTTTACATATAGACAATTGCTGCGTGACGATAGCCGTTACCGGCTTATCCCTCCCCTCATAAGATACAGAACCACGATTAAGGAGGAAACAGCAGATGGAAGCTTATTATAATTGTCTCCATTGCAAGAATAAGCGTGTACGCATTATGACTACTGACGGCAAACGCCATGAAGGAATTATTGTGGATGTGGACCGGAATAATGTGTATCTGAAAACAAAAGGCAATGGCAGAATGCAAACTTCGGCCTTCTATCCGGGCGGTGCAGGGAACTACTATGGCGGATACTATGGCTACGGCAGCCAGATCCTTACCTTAAGCCTGTTCACGCTTCTGGCAATTGCGTTAATCTGACGATAGCCTGAACAACACAAAAAGTGGGCTCCTGGAAGTCAGGAAGGCCCACTTTTTGCGTCACTATAGGATGATCTAATTAACAGATATGGCTCCGATCTGCGTGGTTAACGATACCAGCGGACCGCCGCCGTTATAATCCTTGGGTGTACCGTTGTCGGTGCCGGAGATATGGCCGAGCTCACTGCGGGCTTTGACCGTACATGCGGTTGATGCTGACAGATCGGCGGAGATTCTTCCAATATCGCTCTTGGCCTTGAGACTGCTGCCCTTTGTCATGCCGGATACCCCAAGCTCAATACTTCCCGTATTTGACTCCACACTGGACTTGCCTGTGAATACGGTGTCTTGAAGGATGATGCTGCCGACATTGCTGTTAATCTCAAAAGTTCCCTCAAGCCCGCGGAGCTGGACGGTGCCTACATTATTATCAATCTCAAACCGGTCAACGGTCTCTGGAATCCCTATTACATAATTAATGCTGAAGTTGGAATCCCCATACTCATGCTGCGCCCATTCCCAGAGGTTTCTCTTCGAATTGCCTTCACCATGAGCAGAGACGATTAGCGCGTCTCCTTTATGTTCAATAGAGACTTCCGTATGATCCAGCACTCCGGATACCAGCTTGTGGCCTGTCTGCTCATGGACAATGACGGTGGCCTGCACTGTGATCTCATCACCTGAAGCGGGTACTACTTCAACTTCCCCCACCGCATTATCTAGCTTAAGGACGGAAGCCGAAGCAATCGGCAGGGAGGTGGAGAACTCCCGGCTGACTCCGCTAGTATTCATCTGCTCTTCAATCATACCTGCTGTGTTCTGGATGGCGTCACCGACAGCAGCACTGGCATCGCTGAGACTCTGCTTCACGGCTTCTGCCGCCTCCTGCTTGAAGCTGCCGGAGATCGTCTGCTCCATTTGGTTATCTGCCGCTTCCTTGCCGGGAAGCTCCCGGCAGCCGGCAAGTGCAATAGAAAATACGGCCATTGCTGCAATAATTGCTGTGCTGTGATGTTTCTTCATTATATATATCCTCCTAAAGGCATGATTATTTGCTTATGTATACTCAGTATTATATATTATGGGAAAACACTGGATAACAGCCTGGCGGCGGGTTGTTCTACTGGACTATAGTCCAGTAAGCTTAGCTACTACATTTTAGAGAGGCATTATGGTACACTGTCGTTAGATGAAGGACCGGAAGAATGAAATGTGACAGCTGGAGGGCCGGCACGGAAGCAGACCCAGGAGACGGTCTGTTTACTATTTGGACTGAACAAGTCAGAGGGGCGGATGAGCCAAATGCAGTATGCAGCATTCCTGATCGTTGTGTTGGTGGGTGCAGTTGTCTATACCGTGTACCGCAGCCGGATAAGCCAAGAACAGTCTGAAGCGCCGAAGCAAGGGAAGGCCAGTAATGTGATTTCTATGGAAGGGCACCGTAAGGCCAAGCAGAATGCTGCGGATCAGCAGTGCTCCTCCTGTAAGAAGAAGAACGGCAAGCTGATTTTTTATGCCCAGGATGACGGAAGTGTGGTCGGACTCTGCAAGGACTGCAAGGTGAAGGCGAAGAAACGGGATATGCTGCCGCTTTAAATAATAAATATATGTTGCATGAGCCTGTCTTTTATGATAATATTACTTCTGTTGTGTGGAATACGGTGGTCCTCTGCGGATAATGAGGGAGAGCAATGGCTCTCCGGAAGAGGCAAGAACACCTGTACGGAAGGAGGAAGTCCTTAATGAATATCCTACAAGCAATTACACAAGAGCAACTTCGTAAAGATATCCCGAGTTTTCGCCCGGGTGACACTTTGAAGGTGCATGTAAAAGTTATCGAAGGAACTCGTGAGCGTATCCAGCTGTTCGAAGGCGTTGTAATTAAACGTCGCGGCGGCGGTATCGGTGAGACTTTTACGGTTCGTAAAATCTCTTATGGTGTTGGTGTGGAAAGAACATTCCCAGTCAACTCCCCTAAACTCGAGAAAATCGAAGTGGCTCGCCGTGGTAAAGTGCGTCGTGCGAAGCTGTATTATCTTCGTGACCTGCGCGGTAAAGCTGCAAGAATTAAAGAAATTCGTCGCTAGAATAGTGACAAAGGAAAGGGGCTTGAATTCAAGCCCCTTTCGTTTATTTCTTGTGATTAAAGAATTGTGGATCCCCGCAAAGTGCCTGAGTAAGCCCGAAGTTAAAGCATCACTTTGTGGGGTTTTTAGACATATGTGCCTTAGGAACAGCTTCTCCGAAAAGGCCTCCTGAAGGAGTAATCGCGGGGGAGTTTTTGGCAGGAGCTTTTTTGTATTGTATAGTGGAGATAACAACTGATGGAGAGGACGGTGAACTATGCAGCAGGATTTGCAGCAAGGGCAAGGCGAAGTGATTGATTCTAACGGCCAGAGCCCCCGGAAGCCAAAGAATGAAGTCCTGGAATGGATTAAAGCGATAGCGATTGCATTGGTTCTGGTTATTCTAATACGCTGGCTTTTGTTCAAACCGTTTATCGTAGACGGCCCTTCCATGAAGCCTAACTTCCATACCGGAGAACGTGTGATTGTTAATGAAATTCTCTACGATATCCGCAAGCCGGAGCGCGGGGAAGTCATTGTGTTCCATGTGCCCTCTGAGGGCCGGGATTTCATTAAACGTGTCATTGGTGTGGCAGGCGATACAGTCACAGTTGAAGGGGATGTCGTTACAGTTAACGGAGAGCCTGTGAACGAGACGTATATCCAGAGCGCGATTGATGATGCGCATAATAACAACATCTTGTACAACAATAAGAACTTCCCGAATGAGCAGTTTACGGACAACAAGGTGCCGGAAGGCCATGTGTTCGTAATGGGGGATAACCGCTCTGACAGTACGGACAGCCGGATGATCGGTTATGTGCCGCTGGGGGATATTGTCGGCCGTGCAGACCTTATTTTCTGGCCGGTGAAGAATATCTCATTGATAAATCATTAATTATTTTAAGCTGACAGAAGTCAAAGGAGGTGACGGCATTGGCCATTCAATGGTTTCCTGGTCATATGACGAGGGCTAGACGGCAAATCGAGGATAAGCTGAAGCTAATTGATGTTGCAATAGAACTGCTTGATTCCCGTCTGCCGATCTCGAGCCGCAATCCGATGATTGACGATATTTTGCGGGACAAGCCAAGGCTGATTATTCTGAACAAAGCGGATCTGGCCGATCCGGAAGCTACACGCAAGTGGCTGGCTTACTTCAAGGCGCAGGGTCATGTTGCCTATCCGGTAGATGCTTCTACTGGCACCGGGATCAAAGAAATTCCGGAGCAGGTGAAGCTGCTGCTGAAGGACAAGATCGACCGGCAAATTGCCAAGGGCATGAATCCGCGTGCGATGCGGGCACTGATTGTGGGCATTCCCAACGTAGGCAAATCGACTCTCATTAACCGGATGGCTGGAAAAAATATTGCGATTACCGGTGACCGTCCGGGGGTTACCAAGGGTCAGCAATGGATTAAAACCGGCGGCAGTCTGGAACTGCTGGATACGCCAGGGATTCTCTGGCCGAAATTCGAGGACCAGACGGTAGGCTATAAGCTGGCAGTAACCGGGGCCATTAAGGAAGAGATCCTGAATATTGAGGATATCGCTTATTATGCGGTGAAGTATCTGGTGAAGGATTACGGAAGCCGGTTTCAGGAACGCTTCGATATCAGTAAGCTGCCGGAGGACTTAGAGAACCCGGACGAAATCGTGGCTGTTATGGAAGCAGTCGGGCGTAAGCGCGGTTGTCTGATGAGCGGTGGCCGAGTAGATCTGGAGAAGGCTTCACGCGCGCTGCTGCATGAGCTTCGTGCAGGGAAGCTTGGACGTTTCACGCTGGAGACACCTGAATAGTAGAATGTAATGTGGAATGGAAGAGCCATCCGTGAATGTGGGGTGGTTCTTTTTTTGCGTGTAGATGGGGAATAGGGCGGTGTGCGAAGCAATGTTGTAAGAATAGCAACTCTTCTCTATTGATAAGGGGCGGAGTAGCAAAAGTGTTGTATGAAATGCAGGAATGTCCTCGTTTGGGCAGCTTGAGGGAAGAGAAATGCTGTTATTCATACAACTTTTTTGGATTTGCGCAGTATTAATGAAGGGATTGTTGTATTCAGTGCAGAATTTTAAGATTCTGAGACTGGGATTGGATGGAAATGAGTGCAAGTTCGAAGTTCTTATGGGATTCGAATTCTGTCATATATTCGTAGGAAGATCATAGATGTGGCTTACTTTAATTTTAATGGGCAGGTGGAGAGACAGTGAGTGAGATCGATATGCTTGGGTATGAAAAAGAAGGCTGGGAACAATCCTTCCTTCACATCGCAGGTGTGGATGAAGTGGGGCGGGGCTGTTTGTTCGGAGATGTGGTGGCCGCAGCGGTAATTTTGCCGGCTGGGCTGATTATTGAGGGTGTGGATGACTCCAAGAAGCTGACGGCCAAAAAGCGGGAAGCTCTGTATGAGACCATTATTGAGCAGGCGCTAGCGGTAAGCTTAGGGCATGTGGAGGCGGCGGTGATCGATGAAATCAATATTAAGCAGGCTTCGCGTCTGGCGATGCGCCTGGCGGTAGAGGGATTAAGCCAGCAGCCGGACTATATGCTGATTGATGCGGAGAAGGTGGACCTGCCCTTGCCGCAGCGTGCCATCATTAAAGGGGATGCCAACAGCCAGTCGATTGCTGCCGCCTCCATTGTAGCCAAGGTGACACGTGACCGGCTCTGTGAGGGCTTGTGGGAGGAATTATACCCGGATTACGGGATCAAAGTACATAAAGGATATGCTACCAAGCTGCACCGCGAACAGATCAAGGCACTGGGTGTAACTCCGATGCACCGGCGCAGCTTCATTGGCAATATTCTTGCCGAGCAGGAACAGTTGTCTTTATTCTAAAAATATAAGAATGTATGGTTTCACGTCTACATTATCCTTCTATTTCTCGCTGAAACGGTGCCGTCCTCTAAAAGGATGGCATAGCAGTTTCCACTTGGCGTATCATCCCGATAATCACAAATGAAGGCGAAATACCGATATAAATAGAAAGAAGGGAGGCGGACAACATGAACATCGGATCACTGGTTCGCGGTTTGCTTGGCGACAGCAAGGCGGGGGAGGCCAAATCTGTAGAGCTTAAGGAAGGTCAGGTTGTTCGCGGCGTTGTGCTAAGCGTATCCGATTCCGGAAAAGAAGCTGTGGTGCAGATTCAGGGAACGCCTGTACGGGCTGAACTGGAAACACCGCTGGCAGCCGGTCAGACGCTGAACCTGCAGGTGGGTGCACCAGGAGAAGGCGGATTGCCGGTGCTTAAGCCGGTCTCTCTGGGGGAGGCGGCTATGGTCTCGCCGCAGAGTATGGGCGAGGCACTGGAGTCGCTTGGACTTGCCAATTCCAAGGCGGGACGGGAGATTGTTCAAGCGATGCAGGCCGGAGGGCTGGCCTTCACCAAGGAGACTGCAGCGAAGCTGGACGCAGTCATGAACGCCAAACCTCCCGGTGTCCCTGCCTCAGAGTGGCTGGAGGCGGCTGTAATCTCAGTGAAGCGAGGTTTGCCTGTAACGGCTGAGACGGTGAAGGGGCTGCAGCAGGCTGTATTCGGACCGAAGCTGCATGATCTGCTGGCGAAGCTGGAGACTGCGCTGAACGTCTGGGTGCAGCAAGGGGGAGACGGCGACGGATCAGGTCAAGCTGCGGGGAATAGCAGACCTGCGGGTGGGCTGCTGGCAGGCGGAGCCAATGCCGGCCTGGCTGGTAATACTCCAGCAGCCGGTGCTCTTCCGGGAGGAGCTGCCGGGGTGACTACTCAGGCAGGAGTAACCGCTAATGCGGGGACTTCGCAGGCTGCTGGCAGTGCCAATGGACAAGCTGCGTTAGTACCGACGGGAGATGCGGAGCCGGCAGGAAGCGGGAATGCGGTTGGAGCGCGAGAAGGTTCTGGGAATACGGCTGGATCGGGTGCTGTAGCGGGAACGCGCGGCGAAGGAGCGGGGATCGCAGCAGGAGCGCGTGAGGGTGCGGGGAACGCAGCTGGAACGCGAGAAGGTGTGGGGAACACAGCGGGAGCGCATGAGGGTGCGGGAAATGCGGCTGGAGTGCGTAGCGAAGGCGCGGGAAGTGGAGCCGGAGCGCGTGAAGGAGCGGGGAACGTGGCTGGAGTGCGAGAAAGCGCAGGGAACGCGGCTGGAGCGCGTGAAGGTGCGGGGGACGCAGCTGGAGTGCGAGAAAGAGCGGGGAACGCGGCAGGAACGCGTGAAGGTGCGGGGAACGCAGCTGGAGTGCGAGAAAGCGCGGGGAACGCGGCAGGAACGCGTGAAGGTGCGGGAATTGCAGCTGGAGTGCGTGAGGGCGCGGGCGTTGCCGCGCAGGCGCAGAGCGCTGCGGGGCCGGCCCTGCTCGCGAAGCTGCAGGGCGTGCTCTCCGAGCTGCGCGGCACTCTGCCGCAGCTCGCCGAAGCGCCGCCCGCCTCCGGCGCGGCGGGCGGCAGTGCAACCCCTGCGGCTGCGCCGCCGCAGGGGGGACCCGCCGCCACCCAGGGGACAGACCCCTGGGTGGGGCGGATCTTGAAGCTGCTCGGTGCGGAGCACGAGCAGCAGATCCTGCGCGGCGGCGGGGCGCACACCGCGCAGGCAGCGTCCGGCGGCGCAGAAGATGCCGCCGGTACGCTCAAGGGCGTGCTGCTGCAGGTACTGGGCAGCAGCGAGGCCCCGCCCGCGGTGAAGGAAGCCGCGGGCCAGCTGGTGCAGCAGCTTACAGGCCAGCAGCTGCTGCTGAATACAGACCGCACCGCACCGTTCGCGCAGGTGACGATGTTCCTGCCGCTGCAGGGTCCGGATGGCCGGGAGACGGCCTCTGTCCAGATCCAGTCGCGGCGTGGCAGCAAAGGGGAGCTCGACGCGGCGAATTGCCGCTTGTGGTTCGATCTGGACATGAAGCAGCTCGGCCAGACGATGGTCGATGTGCAGGTGGTCGACCGCATCGTCAGCCTGAAGCTGCATAACGATGAACCTTGGGTACTGGAGCTGCTGGAGGGCCGCCGCGAGGAGATGAAGGCAGCGGTCGAAGGCATAGGCTATCAATTGTCCAGCCTGCGTACGGAAGCATTGCCGGAACGGAGCGTGGCCGCTGCTGCGGTGAAGCCGTCCGATTATGCTCCGCAGGAGTACAAAGGAGTAGATTACCGCATATGAGTGAGTCTGAGCAGAAGGTTCCGCAGAATCTCAAGAAGGCAGTGGCGCTCAAATATATTCCGGGCCAGAGCGATGCGCCAGTGGTTGTCGCTAAGGGGCAAGGCTCGGTAGCGGACATCATCCTGCAAAAGGCAAAGGAAAACGGAGTAGCGGTGCAGGAGGATGCGGCGCTGGTAGAGGTGCTGTCGAAGCTCGATCTGGACCAGCAGATTCCGCCTCAGCTCTATCAGCTGGTGGCAGAGATTCTCAGCTATGTATACCAGAGTGACCGGACAGCTGGTGAACGGAGACAGAAGTGAGCCATAACGGAGACGGCAGAACCTACACCCGTCAGGAGAAAGGCGCTGCTGCCGAGCAGGCGGCCCGGATGTATCTGACTTCGCGGGGCTACCTCATCCGGGATTATAACTGGCGCTGCCGTAGCGGAGAGCTGGATATTATCGCGGAGTATGAAGGCGTTCTGGTCTTCATTGAGGTGCGCAGCCGGAGCGGCTCAGCCGTGCAGGGCACTGCGGAGGAATCGGTCGATGCACGCAAAATCCGTCAGGTGAGAGAGACAGCCCGGGTCTACCTGCACATGCAGGGACTGCAGCCGGCTGCAATTGCTTTCGATGTGATTGCTGTACAGCTTCAGCCGGATTTAAGCATCGCCTCCCTGCGGCATCTCCGGGAAGTCTTTTAGCTGTCTCTGTTTTGCAAAAACCGTGTAAAATTTAACAATTATCCTTGACAGATGCCGGACTTCATGGGTCATTTCTCAAAAGAAGTGGGTAAACATTAGTGTAACTTTTAATGCCACCATGAGGAGGGCTGCCGGAATGAGGAATCAATCAATGAATATACAGGTAAGCTTTACTTGCCAAAATTGTGAGCATAATATAGTAGCGGAACTTGGCGCAGAGCCCTTATCCGTTGTATGCTGCAGTAATTGTAATAAGACATTTACCGTTATGCGGCCTGCAATAGCGGAAGAGATATTGATTGACTGGGAGAATGAAGCGTTATTCCACAAGATGCGTGCTGAGAAAACCCAAGACAGCAATAGCAGCCTCTTGTCACTGGTCATCAATGTGATTGAGCTGCTGACCTGGCGTGACAAGGGTAACGGGCAAGTGGAGGCCATTAAGGAAATGCGCAAATGGCTGATCGAACACGAGGAAGCTCCGCCGGTGGCGGAATTAATACAAATGGATGTGAACCGGCGCGGAGCCAAACGGAAGTGGAATGAATAAGCAATCCAGCACTTAGCGAAAGCGGGGAGCGATCTTGTCCAACGTATTTTTTACCTCAGATCATCATTTTGGCCACAAGCTGATCATTGATTTTGAATCGCGGCCTTTTGCCAGTGCGGAAGAGATGGACAAGGTGATGGTTGCGAACTGGAATGCAGTCGTAAGAGAGGAGGACACGATTTTTCATCTGGGTGACTTTTCTTTCAGGAATCAAGAGGATACCCGTAGCATTGTGTCTGCCCTGAACGGGTACAAAATACTGATTCTTGGCAATCATGACCGTGGACGCGGACGAGGCTGGTGGCTGGAAGCCGGATTTGATGAGGTCAGTGAGTATCCGCTGATATACAAGGAGTTTTTTCTGCTCTCGCATGAGCCGATGTATATGAACAAGCATATGCCTTACGTGAATGTGCATGGTCATATTCATGGACAGAAATATGAGGGCAATCATCACTTTAATATTTGTGTGGAGCACTGGAATTACACCCCGCTGTCCTTTGAACAGATAAGGGATTCGGTGGTAGCCAGCGAAGAAGGCTGAATAAAATGATTCTTTGGTCATAGTTGCATATTTATGCAAGACGATTAAAAGCTGATTTTTGTGCAGCACTATATGCGCAATAACCTTGCATGTTGTGTAGGGTTTTAGTTATACTGAGTGTAATTGAGCTTACGGAAAAAGAGGAAGCACCTTTTTTCCTGGAAACGAACGCCCGCTAAGGGTGTATTTCTGGAGAAGAGGTGCTTATTTGTGTACGGAAAAATGCATAGCGCATGCCTGTATGGCATTGAAGGTGTAATGATCGGAGTGGAGGTGGATCTGGCTAACGGCTTGCCGCAGACCCATATTATCGGCCTGCCGGATTCGGCAGTCAGGGAAGCGGTGGAGCGAGTACGGTCCGCCGTCAAGAATTGCGGTTACAGCTATCCCCAACAGCGGGTGACGATTAATCTGGCCCCGGCGGACCTGCGCAAGGAGGGCACGGCGTTTGATCTGGCGATTGCCCTTGGGATACTGACGACCAGCGGCCAGCTTGTTATGCCGGAAGCCGGGCAGATGCTGCTGATTGGTGAGCTTGCGCTCGACGGAAGTCTGCGGCCGGTAAATGGGGTATTATCCATGGCCCAGGCTGCGCGGCAAGCCGGGATTCATGCTGTTCTGGTACCGCCCGGCAATGCGGCTGAAGCTGCGTTGATCGCAGGAATGAAGGTGTACACTGCCGGGCATTTGCGGGAGCTGCCTCAGCCTGGTCAGCTTCCTCCGCCGAATCTGGTGGAACAATCCGAAGTGGCCGGGCCTGATCTGCCGCAGGCTGATTTACCGTTTCCGGTATCGGTATCTGTAAGCGCTGATGCGGCCTCCAGGAAGCGTCCGCCCGTTCTGGCGCTGTCCCTGGACCATTTGAGATACCATTCTGAGCCAGCGGAGAATATTCCATCCCTGCTTGCGGTGAAGCAGCCAATGAATGAAGATTACATCGATGTTATCGGCCAGAATCATGTGAAGCGTGCCCTTACGATTGCGGCAGCGGGAATGCACAATATTATTCTGATCGGCCCTCCAGGTACGGGGAAGACTATGCTGATTAAGCGGTTACCCGGAATTCTTCCCGATCTTAACGATCAAGAATCGCTTGAGGTGATGAAGATATTCAGTGCTGCCGGGAAGCTTAGGGACGGAGGGAGCGGGTTGCTGCGTGACCGCCCGTTTCGTTCACCGCATCATACCATCTCGGCAGCCGGATTGATCGGCGGGGGCGGGATTCCGAAGCCGGGTGAGGTTAGTCTCGCACACCGCGGTATTCTCTTCCTGGACGAGCTGCCCGAGTTCTCCCGTACTGTGCTTGAAGTGCTCCGCCAGCCGCTGGAGGATGGGGTTGTCACCATTAGCCGGGCGCGGGCATCCTTCACTTTCCCAGCCCAGTTCTTGCTCGCTTGCTCCATGAATCCCTGCATGTGCGGATTTCTTGGTAGTGGCAACACGCATCAGCGGTGCAGCTGCAGTCCGGCCAAAATCGCCCAGTACCGGCGCAAAATCTCGGGCCCGCTGCTGGACCGGATGGATATGCAGGTTGATGTGCCGCATCCAAGAGAAGGCGACAGGAGTGTACCTCCGGTCTCGACGGCACAGATGCGCTCTCAGGTTCTGCGGGCTCAGGCGATTCAGGCGGAGCGGTATAGCATCCTGCCGATCTCCTGGAACAGCGAGCTGTCCGGGGCGGCGCTTCGCCGTTATGCTGCGCTGCGGCCGGAAGAGGAGATGCTGCTGGACAGTATTCTCGAGAGTCTCGGGCTCAGCATGCGGGCGCATGACCGGATTATTAAGCTGGCCCGCACGATAGCCGATCTGGAAGCGGCGGAGGAGATTGGCGCTGCGCATCTGGCCGAAGCGGTCCAATACCGCAATCTGGACAGGCAGGTCATGGTGGAGGAAGAAGCCTGACACGCCAAAACCCCCGTCCGGGGCCGCCGGGCAGGGGAGGGCATGCTGAAACGGTATCGTCCTTTAAAAGGACGGCAATGCCGTTTCCACTTGTGAAGCTATTCTTACAGCACGTTCAATTCAACTTCGATGTTACCACGGGTAGCCTGACACGCCAAAACCCCCGTCCGGGGCCGCCGGGCAGGGGAGGGCATGCTGAAACGGTATCGTCCTTTAAAAGGACGGCAATGCCGTTTCC
>NZ_JAGGLV010000001.1 GCF_017874735.1 Paenibacillus silagei | reverse complement strand
GAAAACCGATCACATTGGGCGAGTGCTGGGTGTTGGGGCGGGATGTAATCGGAAAACCGATCACATTGGGCGAGTGCTGGGTGTTGGGGCGGGATGTAATCGGAAAACCGATCACATTGGGCGAGTGCTGGGTGTTGGGGCGGGATATAATCGGAAAACCGATCATATTGGGCGAGTGCTGGGTGTTCGGGCGGGATGTAATCGGAAAACCGATCACATTGGGCGAAAGTGCTGGGTGTTCTGGCCGGATGTAATCGTGTCCATGTCCGGTGAATAGGACAAACCCGGGAAATTAAGGTACACTTAACTGGATGATCCTGTCAGGTTCAATTAGAACGGGGTGGAAGCATGTGATAACGGAGGGCTCCTGCGATTATAAATAAGGAGAGATTAATCAATGGAATCAACAACATGCGAATTAACATGGAATCTGGACCGGATCTATCCCTCGTTCGAGTCGGGGGGATTTCAGCAGGACCGCCGGCAGGTGGAGAGCCTTGCCGGGGAGCTGAATACATGGTCGGCCTCGCAGCCCGTTAGCGGGCAGGCTCCTGCAGAACTGATGGAAAAGTTCCTTAAACAATATAATGCGTATCAACAGCTATATTTGCGTCTGTTCAGCTACGCGGAGCTGCGATTCAGTGCGGACAGCCAGTGTGAGGAAGCCGTCAATCTGATGGACGAGCTGGAAGAGGTGACCAGCGGGGCGGGTGAAGCTCTGGTCCGCTTCAGCAAATGGCTGGCAGGGGTAAGCGCGGATGAACTGGAGCGGAGTCTCCGTTTCAGCGCTTATCTGGAGCAGCATAGCTTCTATCTGCGCGGATTACAGGGGAAATCGCAGCATATGCTCAGCGCAGAAGGCGAAGCGGTGATTGCCCGGATGCAGAATACAGGCTCCAAAGCGTGGGAGCGGCTGTACATGCAGACGCTGTCTACACTGCGGACCGATCTGGAGCTGGCCGGAGTGACCCGCAGTGTGACACTGGCGGAGCTGCGGAATCTGGTCTACGACCCCGATCCTGCGGTACGGCGGGCGGCGGCTGAAGCAGAGCATGAGGCTTGCCGCAGCGTAGCGGAGCAGAGCGCCGCCTGTATCAATGCTGTCTCCGGTGAGGCGGCAGCCATCTATGAGCTGAGGGGCTATGCTTCCCCGCTGCATAAGGTGCTGGAAGCAGCGCGGATGGATGAGGAGACACTGGAGGTGATGCTTCAGGCCATCCGGGAGAGCCTGCCGGTCTTCCGGGAGTATTATGCCGAGAAGGCTGGGCGGCTGGGGCATTCGGGGGGACAGCTGCCGTTCTGGGATGTTTTTGCGCCCATTGGCACGGAATCTTCAATCCGCGTCACCTATGCTGAGGCCCAGGCGATGATTATCGCGGGGTTCAGCAGATTCAGCCCCGAGCTGGGCGGGTTCGCCCGCAAGGTGTTCGGGGAGCGCTGGATTGATGCCGAGCCGCGCAGCGGGAAAGGCAATTTCGGGATGTGTGTCGATATCGTCCCGATTGGAGAGAGCCGGATCATAACAAGCTTCCACGGTCAATATATAGATGTGAGTGTGCTGGCTCACGAGATTGGGCATGCATATCATACCAGCCGCCTCGCGGGACATACGATGGTTAACATGGATTATCCGGTGCCGATTGCGGAGACGGCGTCGATTTTTTGCGAGAGTCTGATTCATGTTGAACTCCTGAACTCGCTGCCTGCGGAGGAAGCGGATGCGATCCTGGAACGTAGTCTCTCGGATGCGGGGTATTATATTGTCGATTTCTATGCCAGGTACTGCTTCGAGAGCGCGCTCTATGCCCGCCGGTTATCCGGTCCCCTCCCATTAGAGGAGCTGAACGCATTGATGCTGGAGTCGATGGCTGCCGCTTACGGGGATAGTGTGCTGCCCGGGTCCATTCACCCTTACCAGTGGATTAGCAAGGCCGGGTATTATATGGCAGGCAATGAGTTCCTGAACTTCCCGTATTCCTTCGGGCTGCTGTTCTCCAAGGGGCTGTATGCCCAGTACCAAAAGCAGGGACAGGCATTCGTGAGCCGTTATGAACAGTTCCTCTCAGCGACCAGTACCCGGAGCATCGCAGACGCTGCGAAGCTGATGGATATTGATGTGCATTCCCTGGATTTCTGGCAGGAGGCGCTCGGATTCATTGCCGGGGATGTCCGGAAGTTTGCGGGGCGGGAATAAGAGTGTATTTTGCGCTGCGTGAGGTTCCTTTTTGCAGGGAAGTGTGGTAGAACAGTAGTATAAGTCTACGCCGCAGCGGCACAGAAAGGGATGCTTGATTGAATGTATGTAGTCTGTAAGGAACACGTAGAGCTGGCCATCGACAAATTTGTGGACGAGTACGAGGATGCACCAGATGTAGTCGATCTGAAGGAGACGGAGTTCTCGGACTGGGACCCGCCGGCGAAATGTGCGGAATGTGAACGAAATGCGGAATATCTGGTCGTCTGAGGACGGTTGGAATAAGAAACACCCTGTGGCCGTGAAGGCTGCAGGGTGTTTTGGCGTGCGGCGTATGCGCGAATGGTGCAGTTGCGGATTTAGCAGTCTGCGGCTTTCGCCATCTCGGCCAGCGGGCTGCGCTGACTGCTCCGCAGGTAGATGAAGGCGGAGCCGATCGCCACGATTGCTGCAACTGACAATCCCCAGTAGATGTTGGAGTAAGCGGCCTGAAGCGGCAGGCTGCGCTGCCATTCCAGGGCGCTGGCGGCCATCGCGACGCTGAAGGCACCGCTGAAGAACTGCAGCAGCTGGAAGAGCCCCATCCCGGAGCCGATCTGCGAAGCAGGCAGGATACGCGAGATTTCATTCGATACACTGCTCGACAGTACAGTGAATGACAGGCTCATAATCATATAGACGAGCATAACGGCGATCCAGGATTGTCCGGCGAATAGGGCGAACAATACGGTGGCGGCCAGAACTAGCAGTGGTGCGAAGCGCAGAATTCCGGTGTTGCCGTAGCGGTCAATCATCCGTCCGACCAGGCGGGAGACGAAGATGGCCAGCAGTGAGCCCGGGAAGATGACAAGCCCGGCATGGCTGGCGCTGAAGCCGAAGCGGTGAGTCAGAATCTGTGGCAGCAGGAACAGGGTAGCGAAGCTGCACAGGTAGGAGGCAACCCCGATCAGCGCCAGTACCAGATATGGCCGGTTGCTGAACAACGCTGGCAGTACGAATGGATCAGGGGTCGTGCGGATACGCCCTACAAATAAGGCAATCGCGGCGATGCCGGCGATCAGCGCGATCCACAGTCCGCTGGTCAGGAACAGGAGCAGACCGGTGGTACCCACGCCGAGGAAGATCCCGCCCAGAACGTCGAATGAGCCGCGAGCCGGAACTTCCTTGGGCAGCAGGATCAGGAACAGCGGCACCAGCAGCAGAATAGCTGCAGTGACTGCGAACAGCCAGGTCCAGCCGAGGTATTCCACAATGGAGCCGCCGGCTACCGGACCCAGACCCAGTCCCAGGGAGACGGCCGACATAATCGTCGCCATGGCTTTGCCGCGCCGGGCCTGCGGAATGTAGCGGGTGAACAGGACAAGGGACAGCGACATCACGGCGCCTGCCCCCGAGGCTTGCAGAATACGCACAATCAGCAGGAAAATGAAGCTGGTGCTGAAGAATCCGGCCACAGCAGCAAGCCCTAAGGTGAGCAGCCCGATAACCAGCAGCCGGCGGATCGGCAGGAAGTCCGAGAGCCGGCTGTATGTGATGGAGGCAATAGAGAACATGATGGAATACCCGGTTACAATCCAGGAGGCGGACGCTGCGGTGATGCCGAAGGTCTCGGTTACATCAGGCAGGGCCAGATTGAACATCGCTGTGTTCATAATAACGAGGACGACAGCAACGCTGAATAGCAGAGTTAACAGTCCTTCCCGTGGAAGAGCCGCTTGCGGAGCAGCCATTGAATGCTCTTGATCGCCCTCAGAAGCAGGTGATGAGGTCATGAGAAAGCCACTCCTTCATTCTTTTATTGTATTGTTCGATTACTTACGAACTATTGAAATATAGCATGCGCTAATGTAAAATGCAATTAGGAAATCATCGTGAAAAGAAGTACTAATATATACTCTGAAGGAGTCTTATTCATGAAGCAGCTCCATCATCCGGACCGCAAGGACATTCAGCTCGCCTCGGTGCTCTATGCGCTTAGCGACCCGATCCGTCTATATGTAGTGTCGGAGATCTGTAACCACGGCCCGCAATCCTGCAACAGCTTCAAGGTGCCGATTGCCAAGTCCACGCTGACCCACCATGCCCGGACGCTGCGCGAAGCGGGTGTCATTCATACCCGGGTGCAGGGTACCCAGCGCATTCTGTCCCTGCGGACGGAAGATCTGGACGAGCGGTTCCCCGGACTGCTGGATTCCGTATTGCATGCTTACGTCAGACCCGGGCCGGATGAGGGATTCGGGGAGCCGGAAGAGGAAGGGCAAGAGCAGGGATAAACAATCATATACTGTATGACATCATCGCCACTCCAGATTCTGGGGTGGTTTTTTGAAAATATAAGAATGTATATGTTTCACGCTATACATTATCCTTCTATTTCTCGCCGAAACGGTACCGTCCTTTAAAAGGACGGCAAAGCCGTTTCCACTTGTATGTACAGAGCATACAACCGTTACCATTGACAGAATTGTGTCAGGTGCAGTAACATTTTAAATTGTAATGATAATCATTCTCGATTAGAAAAGAGGAAGTCAACGCTATGTTCGCATCTAAAGGTAAGAGACTGCTGCAAGGCCTGCTCGTATTATTGGTTATATCCATGGTCGCTGCAGGCTGTTCATCGAATACTACGGAGAAATCATCGGCTGCCGGAGACGCGCAAGCTGCGAAGACCCTTACAATGGCGTGGCCCCGGGATATCGGACCGATGAATCCGCATTTATATAATCCGTCCCAGCTGTTAGCCCAGTCTATGATCTATGAGCCGCTTGTCAGTTATCAGGACGGGAAGCTTGTTCCGGCTCTGGCTGAATCCTGGACACTGTCGCAGGATGGCAAGGTATACACGTTCAAGATCCGCAGCAACGTCAAGTTCTCGGACGGAACGGCTTTTACCGCACAGCTGGTGAAGAAGAATATAGATGCGGTCTTACATAATAAGAAGCTGCACACATGGCTGGGCATGATCCCGCTGATTGAGAAGACAGAAGCGGTTGATGACACTACGTTCCGGCTCACGCTGACAGAGTCGTATTATCCGGCACTGTACGATCTTGCGGTGGTGCGGCCGGTACGCTTCCTTGGCGAGGCGGGCTTCCCCGAGGATGGCGATACGTCCAAGGGCATTCGTAGCCCGATTGGAACCGGACCTTGGGTGCTAAGCGAGTATAAGAAGGATGAATCGGCAACCTTTACACCGAATCCTTACTACTGGGGCGAGAAGCCGAAGGTGGACAAGGTGGTGGTGAAGGTGATCCCGGATGCGGAGACCCGTGTGCTGTCTTTTGAAAAAGGCGATCTGGACCTGATCTACGGCGAAGGTCTCATCAGCTATGACGCTTACAAGGAGCTTGAGAGCACCGGGAAGTACGTCACTAAGCTGTCTGAGCCGATCGCAACCCGCAATCTGGTGCTGAATACCATGAACGCGAAGCTCGCTGATCTTAAGGTCCGTCAGGCACTTAGCATGGGCTTCAATAAGGAAGCGATGGTCGAAGGGGTAACGCTGGGACTGGAGGAGAAGGCGGACAATATCCTGCCGCCGAATCTGCCTTATGCCAATATCAAGGTGAGCCCGGTAAAATATGATGTGGAGCAGGCGAATGCGCTGCTGAATGAAGCGGGCTGGAAGCTGCCTTCAGGTGGGGGCGTACGGGAGAAGGATGGACAGAAGCTTGAGCTGGAGCTGATGTATGACAAGGCGGATCTGACGATGAAGTCCATGGCGGAGACTCTGCAAGCTGAATGGGCGGGGATCGGTGTGAATCTGAAAATCACCGGCGTCGAGCTGACCGTCTACATCCAGCGCAGAAAGGCCAATGAGTTCGACATGAATTTCTACTCGACGTTTGGTGCGCCGTATGACCCGCATTCCTTCATGACTGCCGTTGTACAGCCGGGCTACGGGGTCTCGGATACTCTGGCGGCCTTGCCGATGAAGGCTGAGATCGACAAGAAGATTAAGGAAGGTATGGCTACCACAGATGACAAAGCCCGTACCGGGCTGTTCGGCTCTGTGCTCACTACGCTGCAGGAGCAGTCTTCGATCCTTCCGATCTCCTACATCAAGCAGATGGCAGTGTACCGGGACAATGTGGCTGAATTCAAGTTCCCGTCCAACCGGGATGAATACCCGCTTCATGGTATTGAGAAGAAGTAGTAGTCACGCAGGAGGGTTCTAAGTGGGCGTATATATCGGAAAAAGAGTGCTGGCGATCATCCCCATCATTCTGTTCTCCTCATTGCTGATGTTCGTGATGATCCGGGTGGGGCCGGTGGACCCGGCTGAAGCCTATCTGGCAGCGGCCCATATCCAGCCGGATGATGAAGTGCTGGCCGCCAAGCGGCATGAATTCGGGCTGGACCAGCCGCTATTGACGCAATATGTTCAATCGTTGGGCCGGCTGCTCCGGCTGGATTTCGGCCATTCCTACCTGTCCAATATGCCCGTATGGGGAGAGGTTGCCCAGAAGCTGCCCGCAACGCTTCAGCTTGCGTCCGCCAGTATCGTGCTGGCGCTGGTGGTTAGCATCCCGCTTGGGGTGCTAGCGGCGATTTACAAAAACCGGCTGTTAGATCATGTGATCCGGGTATTCGCCTATATCGGCGCTTGTGTTCCGGTCTTCTGGATCGGCTATCTGCTGATGTTCTTCATCTCGGTTAAGCTGGAATGGCTGCCTGTGGAGGGCAGAGGGTCTGTGCAGCACCTGATTCTTCCGTCTATTACCCTGGCACTCTGGCTGATTGCCATCTACGCGCGCCTGCTGCGGACGACCGTCCTGGAGGAGCTGAAGGAGGCTTATGTCCGGTATGCCCGGGCTAGAGGGATTAAGGAACGTGTGATTCTGTATAAATACGTGCTGAGAATTGCCATAGCACCGCTCATTACAGGACTGGGCATCAATCTGGGGAAGCTGCTGACAGGGGCGATTATCGTAGAGCAGGTATTCTCCTGGCCGGGCTTCGGCCGGTACTTTATTGAAGCGATTATTAACCGTGACATTCCGGTGATTCAATGCTATGTCATGCTCTCGGTCTGTGTGATTGCCGGGAGCAATCTGATAGCCGATCTGCTGCAGCTGTTCCTGGACCCGCGAATTGCGCGTAAAGGGAGGGCCAGCCAAGGATGAATAACTTAAGCAGCCGTTTCAAAGGCAAGAGAGTGATCATGATCTGCGGCAGCCTGCTGATCCTGTTTGGTCTTGCTGGCCTGTTGGCCCCGTGGATCTCACCGCATGACCCGATACGGGTGAACCTGGCAGCGAAGCTCAGTCCGCCCTCGTGGGAATATCTGCTGGGGACAGATCAGCTGGGCCGGGACAATCTATCCAGGCTGCTGTATGGAACACGGATCTCGCTGGGCTTTGCCTCGCTTATTTTTGCCGCTTCCTTAGGGGTGGGATTGCTCGCAGGAGTGGTTTCGGGGTACAGCGGCGGGTGGCTGGATGCTGCACTGATGCGGTTGTGCGATGGCATTATGTCTTTTCCCAGTATGATTCTGGTCTTCGGTCTGATCGGGATCCTGGGGCCGGGCCTGTCTCAATTGGTTATTGCTCTGATGCTGGTGCAGTGGGTGTACTTCGCCCGGATGTTCCGGAATATGATTGTCAGCCTGAAGGAGCGGAATTTCATTACGGCAGCGCGGATCAGCGGCTCTTCCCCCTGGCAGATCATGAGCAGGCACCTTATTCCCAATATTCTGCCGTCGATTGTGGTGATTGGGACGCTTGAGATGGGCTGGGCGATTATGGATATCTCGGCGATGTCCTTCCTGGGCCTGGGCGTCCAGGCGCCTACACCGGAATGGGGGGCGATGCTGAATGAAGGGAAATCCTTCATCCGCAATCATCCCGAGCTGATGCTCTATCCGGGCCTGATGATTATTATGGTTGTAGCTTCGTTTAATCTGCTGGGCGAGGCGCTGTCTGAACGGTACGGGATCAAACGAGGCTCCTGAAAGAAGGTATGAGCGAATCATGGAACAAGCGGAATATGTGCTGCAGGTGAAGGATCTGAAGGTATCTGTGGAGACAGCGGCAGGATATCTGACCCTCATAGAGGATGTTAACCTGGAGCTGAAGCCGGGGCGTGTGCTGGGTCTTGTGGGAGGCAGCGGCAGCGGAAAAACCGTAACATCGCTGGCGCTCCTCCAGATGCTGGACCGGCAGACGAGTGTGATCGAAGGCAGTATCCGGCTGCATACCCGTGAGCTGAACGGACTTCCGGAGAAGGACATGCGCAGGCTTCGCGGCAGTAGTCTTGCCCTGATTATGCAGAATCCGATGACAGCCTTCTCTCCGGTGTACACCATCGGCGTGCAATTCGTGGAGTCGATCCGTACACATGTGAAGCTGGGAAAAAAAGAAGCCAGAGCCTGCGCGATCCGCTCCCTGGCTGATGTGAATCTGCCCGATCCCGCAGCGCTGCTGGGAAAGTATCCGTATGAGCTGAGCGGCGGGATGCTCCAGCGGGTGATGCTGGCGCTCACCCTGTGCCTGAAGCCCTCCGTGATCATTGCCGATGAGCCTACTACGGCTCTGGATGTGACCAATCAGCTCCAGGTGCTGCGGCAGCTGGACCGGATGCGGCAGGAGCATGGGACTGCTATTCTGCTGATCTCCCATGATCTCGGCGTCATTGCGGAGCTGGCTGATGAAGTTGCGGTTATGCAGCACGGGCGGATTGTTGAGACCGCCGATGTATTCGAATTATTCGATCATCCCCGGCATGAATACACCCGGGAGCTGCTGGCAGCAAGGCCTCTGCTTCAGCTTAGTCCGCAGTTAGGGGGCCAGCTATGACTGGAATAGCGGCAGAATACATGCTTGAGGTCAGGGAAGTTACCCATACCTATGCTGCATCCCGCCGGTGGAGGCGTCCTGCGAAGCAGGATAATGTGTTGTCCGGCGTGTCTCTTCATATAGAGGAGGGAACCTGCCTGGGGCTGCTGGGATCAAGCGGAGCCGGTAAAAGCACACTGGGCCGGGTTATTCTCGGGCTGGAGCCGCCCCGCGCGGGCCAAGTTCTGATTCAGGGACAGGATCTGTATAAGCTGAGCCCGCAGGCGCGCAGGACCATCCGCCGCGATCTGCAGGTGGTCTTCCAGGATTGTTATTCTGCCGTGAACCCCCGGATGACAGCAGAGCAGATTATTGGTGAGCCGCTGTCCAATTACGAGTCCTTGAGCGTTCAGGAGCAGAAGCGGGCGGTAGGTGAGCTGCTGGAGTGTGTCGGACTAAGCGCGGAAGACATGCAGAAGCAGCCCTACCAGTTCAGCGGAGGACAGCTGCAGCGGATCAATATCGCCAGGGCGATTGCGCTGAAGCCGAAGCTCATCGTATTGGACGAGGCGGTTAGTAGTCTGGATATGATTAATGGGGCGAAAATTTTGCGGCTGCTGGGGGAGCTGCGGGCTGCGTTCGGCCTGTCTTATCTGTTCATCACCCATGATATTAAGGCCGCCTGTATGATCTCAGACGCACTGGCTGTCATGGATCAGGGCAAGATCGTGGAATATAACGACAGCAAGGAGCAGTTCCTGCAGTCCTCTCATCCTGCGGTTCGGGGCTTACTCGATTCCATGCTTGCGGAGCATCCGAGGAACCGGCACAGGGAGCTGCCCGGTCTGTCGGATCTGTCAGGAGACTCTGCACAATAAGAATCCAAATCCGGTGAGCAACAGAGGAGACTACGGTCTTGCCTTTTGCTCATTTTTTTGTTCAAATATAGAATTTATATGCTGCACGCTATACATTATCATTCTAATTAGAAGGATTCGTCCAATGACTTAGTTGCTGAATGTGGCTGAAGGATCCCCGGGAGCAGGAGTGTACCTTGATTTCACCAGTAAAGGCAGTATGCATGTGAGGAACAGTATACATCGTGCTGGCTTGGGTAGTGCATAGCCTGAATGTATATCAAAAACAGTATACATTCTGCTCACATGCGGGCGCATGGCCTGAATGTATATCAAAAACAGCATACATTGTGCAGGCTCGCAGTCGCATAGCCCGAATGTATGTCAAAAACAGCATACATTGTGCTGACTCGCAGTCGCATAGCCCGAATGTATATCAAAAACAGCATACATTGTGCTGACTCGCAGTCACATAGCCCGAATGTATATCAAAAACAGCATACATTGTGCTCGCGCGAAGGTAATTCTATTCATCCCGGTAGGAAGATTTTGTTATGGATCAAGCTTTTTATAGGACTCATTTGCTTCCGCCAGTACCTCCGCTCCGCCCGCCGCCAGGAACTCCTCGACGAACTCCCCGAATTCCTCAAGCGGACGCTCCCCGGTGATGAAGGCAATATACGCCTGGTCTCTTAGGTTAATTAGCCCAGCGCTGTTCCTGATCAGAGAGGGCGTAGCCACCTCCAAGGCATTATAGATGCCATCGTGATCCAGCCCCAGGGTTGCTGCCCACTGCTCGCTCCGGCCTGCAGGAAGGATGGGCAGGGTCATGCCGATCCCCGCGCCGATCGTATTCTGGTAGCTGAACTTATGGTTATACGGCGGCAGCAGGATGATATCCTTCTTGTCCGTTCCGGCCCAGTCCCAGTGTGTCCCCTGAATACCATACTGCAGAGATGCCGCCTCATCGGGGTCAGGATTTGCGCTGACGTAGTCCAGCAGCTGGAGGATCTTCTCCAGCTTGCCCGGCTCCTGGGTAGCATCCGCGCCAATGGCGGTGAAGCTCATCAGCATATCGTAGGCCTTGGAGCCGCGTCTGCCGTCCGGACCGCTAACCGGCCGCCCGAAAGCGATCTTGGCCTGCGGATGCTTCGCGGTTAACTCCTTGACGTTAAACATTGCTTCTACCGGAACCAGCCTGGCTGCCTTCTGGTCATCCAGTTTCCAGTCTGTATAATCCCCTGCCTGTGTCCAGTGATAATAATTGCCCATGGAGGTCATGCCGATCCGTCCGTTAATGAAGGCGTGCGACAGATGCTTGTAGCCTCCGCTATTCTCCCCGGTGATGAACTCGGGATCAATGACCCCGTCCCGGTACCATTTGCGGAGATAACGCAGCGCTTCCTGCATGTCCGGCTCCAGAGCGCCAATAACCAGTCCCTGATCCTTACGGCTGAAGTAGAGCTGATCCGTGAAGACCATCTGCCCGAACGCGCCGAAGACCACATTCATGCCCTCCTGCGACAAGCCGTAGGTGTCCCGGATACCGTTGCCGTCGGGGTCTTCGTTCGTAGCCGCATAGATGAATTTCTCGAAATCGGCCAAGGTATCCGGCACCTTAAGGCCGAGCTTGTCCAGCCAATCCTGCCGGTAGACCACTGGGACCCGATAGATGTTGGTAGGATTAATGACCGGAATGCCATAATAGGCCCCGTTAATGCGGCCATATTGCTGATAGGCGGGTGCATTCTCGCG
Organism: Paenibacillus silagei; assembly: GCF_017874735.1. GTDB lineage: Bacteria > Bacillota > Bacilli > Paenibacillales > Paenibacillaceae > Paenibacillus_AQ > Paenibacillus_AQ silagei. Next base: position 741,182 of record NZ_JAGGLV010000001.1, on the reverse strand, counting down.
GATGGCCTTAAGAATATTGGGAGCGTAGGTGTTCAGCAGTTCCTCAGGAATAGGGGCGAGCACGCCTTGCTGCTGATACTTCAGCAGATCCTGGGTCTGCCGGACCCGGAACAGGTCGGGAATGCTGCCTTGCACCAGCCTCTGGTCGAGCAGGGATTCATATTTGTTATTCGGCAGATTCCAGAATTCCAGATCTACTTTGAACTTCTGCTCCAGCTCCCGCACCATTACGGCATCCTCCGCAACCGGCAGATTCTGATGCATGGTCCAGGAGATTTTGAGCTTCGGGGCAGAGGAAACGGATGGATCCAGCAGCTCTTGTCCAGGCGCAGACGAGAGGGAAGCTGGCTGCCCGCTGCAGCCGCAGATCAGCCCCAGGAGGGGCAAGAGCATTAATCTTTTATACATATACATAAGGCACCCTCCTTATCCCAGGCTAATCTCCGCCTGCGGCGGCAGTGTATTCACGGTTCGCAGATAATTCCCCGGCGTACAGCCGTAGATCTCCTTGAAGCGCTTGATGAAGTAGGGAGTCGTTCCATAACCGACCGTACCGGCAATCTGTTCGATCGACATGTTGTTGTTCTCAATCAGCCGCCGGGCCTCTTCCATCCGTATGCCGGTAATATAGTCGGTGTAGGTGATCCCCAGCTCTTCCTTGAACAGCTTGCTTAGATACTTGGGACTGATGAAGACCTTGGCGGATACGGCATCCAGCGATAGATCCCCGGACAGATGCGCCCCGATATAGGCCTTGGCCGCTTCAATGGTCGAGAGTGCGCGGTCACTGTTCCGCTTCTGCGTCTCCATAATGAAGATGCCGATGGAAGCGGCGAACCACTCCTGCAAATGCCGGATATCCGGCAGGGCGATATATTCGTTATACAAATCCAGAGGCCCATGGGCGGAAGGGGTGTAGCGGATGCTTTTCAGATAATCCGAGTACATAAATACGGTGTTCGCCAGCACGAAGTGGCAATAATCCGCCGGGTAGCTGCCTTCCCGCATGACGGCTATCAGCTGCTCCAGCGCGGCCAGAGTCTCATCCAGCTGCCGGTTCTGCAGCTTGTCCTTGAATCTCATCAGCACAGGCTGCGGAATCTCGTCAAGACTCTGCTCCCTCTTCAGCAGCTCCCGGTCCTTTAAGACCCTGCTCTCCGGCAGAAAATAAGCATATTTCATTAAGGTCTGCGCTTCAGCGTAGCTGGTGTGAAGAAGGCTGATGGCATCCACCCAGCAGCCCTGCGAGAGCTGAATATTCAGCTGGAAATGCTGCTCTGCCGCTGCTGTAATCCGGTCCGAGAGCTGTTCGAGCAGCGTCCCGGAGGCTTCGCGCGCGCTGATAATGACAACCGTCTGCTTGTCCGGCAGCTCCTCGGCCAGAATGCGGATTCCGTGAAGCCGGATCGCCTCAAGCGTCCCGGTCATCCCGCTCATGGCTGCCTGCAAGCCGCTTAGACTCATGCGGGCGTAGGCTCCACGGGTGTTGAGGAGCAGGCAGCAGTAATGACGGTGCTCCGGAGAGAGTCCCAGGAATTGCGGATCTATGGTTACGCTGCCTTGGGCAGGGCTGTCCTGAAGGAGATTCAGGATCATGTTCTGCCGGATATGCGGACTGCTGGCCTCAAGCGTCCCCTCCAGTGTGGTCACTTTGTCGTTCAGACGGTTGAAGGCGGAATCGATAATTCCGAATTCGTTAAGGGCTTGTCCCCGCACTCCTGGCACCTCAGGCCCCGGGCCGTAGAGGTCCTTAATAGTGCGAAGCAGCCGCTTAAGCGGACTGTAATTCAATTTGGCCAGAATGCCGGACAGACAGATTCCTACCAATAGAGCAAGCAGACACAGGGAGAGGATGACCCTCTGGACAACGAGCCATTTCTCATAGAACAGGTTCGCCGGAGCCGCACTGAAGAGCTTCCACCCGGTGGTCGGCAGGTCCTGATAGGAGATGACGTAGGTGCTGCCCCCGATCTCCTGGCTCATGTTCCCGGATGTCTCAGGAGAGGCTAGTGCATTCGAGATACTGGCCGCATAGGTGTCAGCCTGAGCTGCAGCATCCGGATTCGATCCGGCGACAATCCCGCCAGAGGGTGTAGCAATGAAGCTGCTCTGATAGCGGGCAGGCATCATATTCTGCAGAATGGCACGCAGCGCACTCTCCTTCAGATCAATGGCAATCAGCAGCTCACTAGCTGCCCCGGGGGACTGGAACGGATAGCTGTGCACATAGGTGATCAGCTGGCTGCCGCTGCCGCCGGGGATGCTGGAGACGATATCGTCCGGCACGAACCGGGCCTCCGTCCAGAGGCTGTTACGGGAATTAAGGTTCATGCCGTTCACCCAATCCATCCAGTAGGCGGCACCCGCCTGCTGGTCCGCACGGAATTTCAGCCCATACAGCGAGGACAGCAGAAGATGCTGCCTGGGAGCATATAGATGTACGGCTTGTATCAGGTCCGAATGATTGGATACCTGCATGTTCAGCGACTCCTGGAGACTGCTCACCTTGCTGAGATTCGCTGGAAGTGAAGCATCTGGCAGCATACGGAGCGCAGCCCGCTGGTTCAGAGAGACTTCCAGATAGATCTGCTGGACCCGCTGAAGCACGGAGGCTTCAAGGGTACGGGCGGTATTGTCAAGGATGAGCCGGTTGCGGCCCTGAAGCTCTTCCTTATAATGATTCGAGAAATACAGATAGAAGGCAGAGCAGAGTAAGAGGACAATGACTAACACAACAGAGATGTATGAAGCGGCAAGGGCGGCAAAGGCAGAGTTCCATTTTCGCAAGATGTATTCTCCTCCCAGGCGGATTATACACTAGCCCCTCACCAATCTGTTCGGGATTCATGTTAAATCCATGTAAAATGGCCGGAAAAAAGCTGAATTGTTCCCAAAATCATAGAATTGCGAAATTGTGTTATTGAGCGGCGGTGGAGGCAGGTGCTATATTGAGTCCGATTCAGGCAATCAAAATAACAAGATAGGGGCTGACACATTGAACTTGAAGTCGAAAAGAAAGCTGTTGTCTGTTACGGCAGGTCTGGTACTCCTCACGAATTCTATCGCGCTACATCCTGCAGAGGCGGCCACGGGTAATTCATTAACTGAGCTGCCAGCTGCTCCGGCTTGGGGACATTTCGTAGATACTTATAAGAATAACACACCTGTGAATATGGCGGTGTATTCCAATCCCTCGATCGGTGTTCTCTCCGGCTTCCTGGATCTCTGGACACCGGGTGTCACTTGGGATACCGGGACGAAGCTGAATAGCAGTGTGTTGGATTACAACATTCAATATGTGGCGGATCTGTCTAAGACCCGTACTCCGGCAGAGGAGGAGGCAGCGTATTACGATGACCGGCGGAACCAGACTTATGGAGCGGCTGACGGCCTTGGACCTTTGTCTGAGGTGTACCGTTCGATGTCAGGAACTTACACGACCATTAACAGCATCCCAGATGATGCGACTTCCGTGAAATACAATGATGGCAATGACAGTAACAAGGCGGGTGATTCCAATTCCCAGCTTGGTAAAATGGTAGACCTGGTCGGAAAAGTCCGCGGCGATTATGCTTCTACTAGCCAGGCCAAGAAATTCTACAGCTACATGCGTCCATTCCGCTGGAAGGATACCTCCGTTATCGTGCCGACGCTGGTGCCGGCGAGAAGCAGTACGCCTGCCACAGACGGCGGCTTCCCGAGCGGACATACCAACGCTTCCTATCTGGCAGCCCTGGCTCTGGCGTATTCCGTACCTGAGCGCTTCCAGGAGCTGATGACCCGGGCCTCGGAGATGGGCAACAACCGTGTCGTCGCCGGGATGCACTCACCGCTGGATGTTATGGGCGGACGAGTGACGGCCATGGCCTTCGCAGCAGGTGCGCTGACAGACCCGGACAATGCGGCATTGAAGCAGGCGGCCTATACTCAGGCTCATGAAGTGCTGCTCACACAGACGGGTACCGCAGAAGACCGGTTCACGGATTATGCGAAGAATAAGGCCCAGTATACCCAGCGGCTGACCTACGGCTTCCCGCAGATTCACTCCACGACTGAGCCTGCTGTTGCTCCTAAGGGAGCAGAGGTCTTGCTGGAGACCCGCCTGCCTTACCTGAGTGCGGACCAGCGTAGAGAAGTTCTCGTAACAACTGCACTTCCATCCGGTTATCCACTGTTGGATGATCCCGAAGGCTGGGGACGATTGAACCTGTTCGCCGCTGCCGACGGGTACGGTGCATTTGCTGAGCATGTAACGGTAGCTATGGACGCTGCGAAGGGCGGCTTCCACGCCGCAGACCGCTGGCGCAATGATATCTCCGGGACGGGCGGACTGACCAAGGAGGGGACAGGCACGCTTAAGCTGGCAGGAAGCAACACGTATTCCGGTGGTACTGAAGTGAACGCGGGTGTTCTGGAAGGAGACTCGGCAACAGCCTTCGGCAGCGGGAATGTGACGAATACCGGCGGTTCTGTAGTTGAGAACGTCTACGGTAAAATGGTAATCGGCGGCAGCTTCACCCAGGCCTCCGAAGGTACGCTTGTACTGGGCCTTACTGGAGCAAACGATATCCTTGAGGTTAAGGGTGAGGTGAAGGCTGACGGGAAGCTAAAGGTGAACTTCGCGAACAGCTACGTTCCAGGCAGCGGCCTGATTCCGCTCATTACGCATGGCGTCAGCCAGCGCAGCGGGCAGTTTGCTTCCGTGCAGGTTGAAGGATTGCCAAGCAAATATAACGCCCAGGTCGTCTACCTGAGCGATCAGATTGCGCTTAGTATTACAGATACGACAAGCGGCGGAACTGGCGGCGGCAATCCGGGCGGAACGCCGGGTACTCCGGCTGGAAATACCGGAACGGTACCAGGGACCACCGGCACAACACCAGGGAACGGCAGCACTCCTACTGAGCCAGAGAAACAGCCACAGGGCGGAGTTAATCCGTTCCAATCCGGAGTGGTGAGCCGCGAGACAGTATACAAGACCGTGACTGAAGCTATTGCGGCTTCGAAGAATGAGAGCATCAGCTTCAAGGATACCGCAGGCCACTGGGGCAGCAGCACCATCTCTACAGCCGTGAAGCTGCAGATCATCAGCGGCTATGCGGACGGCACCTTCCGTCCGGATGCACCGGTGACCAGAGCTGAATTCTCAGCGATGATCGCCCGCTCCTTCGGGATAGGCACTACATCGGCGGCCTCTAAATTTGGGGATACTGCCTCCAATTGGGCGGCTGGCTATATCGGTGCATTGGCCGATAAAGGCATCGTAACCGGCTACGCAGACGGCAGCTTCAAGCCGGGTGCAACCATCACCCGTGCCGAGATGGTCACGATCATCGGCCGTGTGCTGAATCTCGGTGCGCTTCAGACTGGCACCCCGGCGAGCTTCACCGATGTCAGCAGCAGCTACTGGGCAGCTGACGCCATCCGCCAGGCCGCTTCGGCTAATCTGGTGAAGGGCATCTCTGCTTCAGCATTCGCGCCAAAGAATCAGGCTACCCGCGCCGAAGCGGTGGCCGTGATTATCCGCGCACTGGAGAGCGACAGCTCGGTTAAGGCTTTGATTGCGGGCTTGTAGGCAGCGGGGTTGTTAACTGCAAGTGAGTGAGAGGTAGGCTGTAAGTAAGAATTCTTATGGACAGAAAGCAGGAAGTACAAGCCGCTGGCTTGTGCTTTTTGCTATGTTTACGACCACTTAGCCACTTTGGGTGCCGTTTCGCGTTCAATCGTCACAATGTGGGCATATTTGACAAATTCAATCTACAAGTGTAATGTATAGAACAGAGCTTGTATTTACACTTGTAGATTGTAAGACGCCGCGATGGAATGGAGCTGTTATGATGAGTACAACGCCGAAGATTTCGGAAGCCGAATGGGAAATTATGAAGATTATCTGGGAGCATCATCCGCTCACCTCGGAACAAATCACCCGGCTCCTGCCTGCATCTGTGGAATGGAGCGAGCAGACGGTGCGCACCTTCGTCACCCGGCTGCTTAAGAAGAAGGCGATAGCGTATGAGAAATCCGGCCGGAGCTATCTCTATTATCCGCTGGTGTCAGAGAATGAGTGTGTCCGGGCCGAGAGCCGCTCCTTCCTGAAGCGCGTATTTGGCGGGGCTACGCAGTTAATGGTGACCAGCTTCCTGGAGGATGTGGAGCTGTCCAAGCAGGAGATTGAACAACTCGAACAGCTGCTCAAGGAGAAGAAGTCGCAGGGAATCGGCGGCAACTCAGGTAAGCAGGAATGAATATGGTCTACGGATGGTTTGCTGGTATCGCAGAACAGACACTGGCGGCAAGCATGGTGATTCTGGCTGTGTTGTTCATTCAATATGTTCTGCGGCGATTCATCAACGCCCGGGTGCGTTACCTCCTGTGGCTGCTTGTTATCGCCCGGCTGTTATTGCCTGCTGTACCGGACAGCCCTGTCAGCATGCTGCATATTCTGGGCAATAGTAAACATTTGTTAACAACTATCCTGGACAAGGGGCCGGACACCGGAGCTTCTCAGGGTGAGTATCAGGAGCTTCCGCCGGGAGGGGGAAATCGGGTTACATATCCGGCTAATAACACCGCTCTGAATGTACAGGGGCAGGCAGACACAGTCCGGCAGAAGGATGGTGCTGTAGCGGATAACCGCAGCTCTGCGGGGGCCGCAGGCTACCCGCTCTGGATGAAGATAGGCACCGTGATCTGGTTACTGGGCGCTGCGTTTATGCTGTTGAATGGACTCCTGTATATCCGGCGGATGCACCGTGAACGCAGACGGCTTAGACGGGTGAGTGCTCCAGAGATTCTTCAGGTGGTTCTTGCTACCAGACGCCAGTTTGGAATCAGGAGAGCGATACCTATCTATACCGGAGGTTCGGCTAACAACCCATATCTATCAGGATTAATGCGTCCATGGATCTTCGTCCCGGAGCAAGCTCTGCGGGAACTGGATGCTTCCCGGCTGCGGCACATCCTCGCGCATGAGCTTGCCCACTACAAGCGGAGGGATATGCTGTGGAACCTGCTAGGGAGCCTAGCCGCAACGATACACTGGTTCAATCCTCTAGTATGGCTGGCGATCCGGCGCATGAAGATTGACAGGGAGGTCGCCTGTGACACCTATGTGCTGGAGGTACTGGGAGAAGAGGAGGCCACCGATTACGGGCTGACTCTGGTGGAATTCCTGAAGCGCTTCTCACGAGTCCGGGAGCGGAGGGGACATCTCTATTTCTCTAACCCGCAGCAGCGGCAACAGATTCGAAGGAGGATCAGCATGATTCAATCTTTTCGCAAAGGCTCTTACCGCATCTCTGCATCAGCTGTAATTCTGGTCGCCCTGCTTAGCATCGTGACGCTTACTGGGGCATCCGGGAAGCCCGGGGACTCTGCTGCCACGAGTACTAAGGCCAATCCCGCTGGCACACTTACCGAAAGTGTTCGTGGAGAGGAACGTGCAGAGCCAGCAATGGAGCAAGGGGAGTCCAAGGAGTCACTAATGGACATGGATGTGCAACAGACGGAGTATGTGAGCCGCCATCATCTGCTTAAACCAATGAATGTAAAGGTTGCTAAAGACGGTTACCAGGTCACGGTGAAAGGCTTCATGGCGGACAGGAATCAATTGTTTATCTTCTATACTGCAAGCGTAGACGGCGGCAGGTCACTATTATTCGATAAATCTTCCCATTTTGTAGAATGGATCATTAGGGATGCTGTGACGGGCAAGGTGATTAATGGACAGACTGACCCGCGGAGCTCCGTTAGCCGCCCGGAGAAGAATATTGAATCTACGACTGCCAGAATTCAGTTCAATCCACCTTTGATGAACCCTTCCTCCAAGATCAAGGTTCAATTCCGGCTGCGCTCAGTGGCAGCAAGCGGAGCCAAGGTGCAGGATTCTCCGATACTTCAGGCCGCCTTCGATGTGGGGGCAAGCTACTGGAAGCAAGAGGAACATACGATCCAATCGAAGGAAACGCTTGATGTAGACGGACACAAGCTCAGAGTGAAATTACAATTGACACCGCTCACAACGATAGTCACTTTTTATTCCGATGAACCGGTTTTTAAAAACAATGAATTCAAAAAAGCTTTCAATGAGAAGTATGGTTCTCCAATGCTGTGGTGGAGCAAGACAGAAACGGGAGACTATACGCAGCAAACACGCAGTACATCTATTACGTATACAGATTATGAGATGAAGATGCTTGCAGAGACCTATTTCTTGATGGATAAACCGCAATCTCTGCGGCTGGATTTCATCAAGAAGCTACCGGTACTGAGGGGAACGACAGAGCCTGAGAGTTCATATCAAATGACTTTTGATACTACTGGGCTGAATCAAAGCTGAATTCGGATAAACCGCCAACTTATATTGAAGGAGAGTGTAACAATGAGTAGAATGAAGCGGAACGAAATGGAAAACTCACATGCGGCGCACACGCTGCCTAGACAGGAGCCGAAGCAAGGGTCAGCGCCAGATAAACGGCAGTCCTCCATGACCCGGCTATCTACCGCCATCGTCGCAGTCATGACAGCCGCAGCACTGGTGCTTAGCCCTTTTGCCGTGACAGGACAAGCGTTGGCTGCTCCGGCAGCAGCCGCGAAGCCGTCGACAGCATTGGCACCTTTTGTTAAGCTGGGAAATCTGAATAATAAGCAAATCGAATATGCCATCAAGCATAATTTGGTCCAGCCCTTGAATACAGTTGTCAAAAAAGACGGCTACCAGTTGACCGTGAACGGCTTTATCGCCGACAAATATGAGCTGATTGTTCTTTTTACCGCCCAGACTGACAGCAAGCGGGCATTCACGGCACAGGCGCCGCAAATGCATGAACTGCAGTTGACGGATGCTATTACGGGGAAGGCCATCAGCGACAAGAAAGTGAATGCTGCTATGGTTCATGGCGTAAGCCCGGCTAAGCAAAACCATATCATGCACGGCACGGCGCTTATTCGTCTAACTACCCCAATAACCACGGCTCCCCAAAAAGTAGCTGCTGAGTTTCGGCTAACATCGTTAACTGGAAATGAGCTGAAACAGTTAGAAGCGGTGGAAGCGCAGATGTTGGCAGAGGCCAAAAAAGCCCATGAGGCTAACCCCAAGAACAAAACCTTCAAAACCAGTCCTGAGCTGCTGAAGAAGTACAACGCGCTGAAGGCCAAGGTGAAGAAGAGTGCGCCGCTGAAGGCAGTCTTTGAGATCGATCCTAAGGTTTGGAAGCAGGAATCCCTGACTCTTACGCCGGATGAGACCCTGGAAATAGCCGGACATCAGATTAAAGTGAGCATGGAGATGACACCATTAACTACAATTACGATTCTATCCTCAGATGAGGCTTTGTTTAAAGATAAGGCCTTTATGGAAAAATTTAATAAGGATTACTACCCATCACTATTGGTCAAGAGCGCGAACGGAGAGTACAAACCGCAAGAGGGTGGTTCTGCTTATTCGTATTCAGATAATACACTGACCATCGTATCGGAGAACTACTTCCTGCTCGACAAACCGCAGTCGCTTCGCCTGGACTTCAAGAACCTGGGGGAGAATAAGGTTACGAAGCAATTCATTGTTGATTTGTCTAACCAATAATTGCAGGTTATCCTTGAATCTACATTTGTATATTGAATGCCGTCCCCACAGAATGGAGCTGTTATGATGAGTACAACGCCGAAGATTTCGGAAGCCGAATGGGAAATTATGAAGATTATCTGGGAGCATCATCCGCTGACCTCGGAACAAATCACCCGGCTCCTGCCTGCATCTGTGGAATGGAGCGAGCAGACGGTGCGCACCTTCGTCACGCGGCTGCTTAAGAAGAACGCGATAGCGTATGAGAAATCCGGCCGGAGCTATCTCTATTATCCGCTGGTGCCAGAGAATGAGTGTGTCCGGGCCGAGAGCCGCTCTTTCCTGAAGCGCGTATTTGGCGGGGCTACCCAGTTAATGGTAACCAGCTTCCTGGAGGATGTTGAGCTGTCCAAGCAGGAGATTGAACAACTCGAACAGCTGCTCAAGGAGAAGAAGGCACAGGGAATCGGCGGCAACTCGGGTAAGCAGGAATGAATATGGTCTACGGATGGTTTGCCGGTATCGCAGAACAGACATTGGCGGCAAGCATGGTGATTCTGGCCGTGTTGGTCATTCAATATGTTCTGCGGAGATTCATCAACGCCCGGGTGCGTTACCTCCTGTGGCTGCTTGTTATCGCCCGGCTGTTATTGCCTGCTGTACCGGACAGCCCTGTCAGCATGTTGCATATTCTCGGCAATAGTAAGCATTTGTTAACAACTATCCTGGACAAGGGGCCGGACATCGGGGCTTCTCAGGGTGAGTATCAGGAGCTTCCGCCGGGAGAGGGAGCTAAGACTACGTATCCGGCAAATAGCACCGTCTTGAATGAAGTGGCACAGACAGGCCCAATCGAACAGAACGATGAATCGGCAGCCGTTAACCGCAGCTCTGCGGGGGCCGCAGGCTACCCGCTCTGGATGAAGATAGGCACTGTGATCTGGCTGCTGGGCGTCATGCTTATGTTGCTGAATGGACTCCTGTACATCCGGCGGATGCACCGCGAACGCAGACGGCTTAGACGGGTGAGTGCCCCAGAGATTCTTAAGGTGGTTCTTACCACCAGACGTCAGTTTGGAATCAGGAGAGCGATACCTGTCTATACCGGAGGTTCGGCTAACAACCCATATCTGTCAGGATTAATGCGTCCATGGATCTTTGTCCCGGAGCAAGCTCTGCGGGAGCTGGATGCTTCCCGGCTGAGGCATATCCTCGCGCATGAGCTTGCCCACTGCAAGCGGCGGGATATGCTATGGAACTTGCTAGGGAGCCTAGCCGCAACGATACATTGGTTCAATCCCCTGATGTGGCTGGCGATCCGGCGGATGAAGATCGATAGGGAGGTTGCGTGCGACGCCTATGTGCTGGAGGTATTGGGAGAAGAGGAGGCAATTGATTACGGGCTTACTCTGGTAGAGTTCCTGAAGCGCTTCTCACGAGTCCGGGAGCGGAGGGGGCATCTTTATTTCTCTAACCCGCAGCAGCGGCAACAGATTAGAAGAAGAATCAGTATGATTCAATCCTTCAAAAAAGGCTCCTACCGCGTCTCCGCAGCAGCTGTAATTCTGGTCGCTCTGCTCAGCGTCGTGACGCTTACGGGTGCCTCTAGGGAGCCTGTTAAATCTGCTGCCACGGGTACTAAGGCCAATCCCGCTGGCACGCTTGCTGAAAGTGTCCCGGGAGAGGAACGTGCAGAACCGGGAATGGAGCAAGGGGAGACACTGGTGCCGTTAACGAGCATAGATGCACAACAGACGGAGTATGCCATCAGGCATAATCTTCTGGTGCCGATGAATGTGGAGATTGAGCAAGACGGTTACCAGGTCACAGTGACAGGCTTCATGGCAGACAAGAACCAATTCCTTATCTTCTATACTGCGAGAGTGGACGGCGGTAGGTCACTATTCTCCGGTGATCCTCGTTTTGTAGAATGCATCATTACGGATGGTATTACCGGCAAGGTGATTAACGGCCGGACCCACGCGCTGGTCAGCAGCAGCAGCCCGGAGCCGCATATTAAAGATGCGGTAGCCAGACTTCCATTCGATACTAATTTGACGGACGTGCCCTCAAAGATCAAGGTTGAATTCCGGCTGCGCTCAGTGGTAGCAGGCGGAACCAAGATACAGGAGTCCCCGACACTTCAGACCACCTTCGATGTGAGCGCAGACTACTGGAAGCAAGAGAAATATACGATCCAATCAAAGGAGACACTTGATGTAGGCGGACACAAGATCAGAGTGAAATTACAATTGACACCCTTAACAACCATAGCTACTTTTTATTCAGATGAGCCTTTGTTTAAGAATAAGGAATTTATGAAATCATTCCATGAGAAGTACGGTTCTCCATTCCTGTGGTGGAGCAAGACTGGCACGGGAGACTATAGGCAGCAGCCAGGCACTTCACCAATTACGTTTACAGACTATGAAATGAAGATGGTTACAGAAAGCTATTATTTGTTGGATAAGCTGCAATCTCTGCGGCTGGATTTCATGAAGAGTCCGGCGAAACCTACTGGAATGAAGGATCTTGAGCATACATACCAGATGACCTTTGATGTCCCCGGACAGGATCAGAGCTGATCCGGATGAAACAACCAACTTGTATTGAAGGAGAGTGCAACAATGATTAGTATGAAGCGGAATGAACTGGAGATCTCACATACGGCGCAGATGCAGCCTATACAGGAGCAAAAGCAAGGGTCAGCGCCAAATAAACGGCGGTCCTCCAGGAACCGGCTATCTACCGCCATCGTCGCAGTCATGACAACCGCAGCGCTGGTGCTTAGCCCTTTTGCCGTGACAGGTCAAGCTTTGGCCGCCTCGGCAACCGCCGCGAAACCATCGGCAGCGCTTGCCCCCTTTGTAAATCCCGAGCTTCAGGGTTATCGACAGGTTGAGTATGCCATCAAACACAATCTGGTGCAGCCGCTGAACACAGTCGTCAAAAAAGACGGTTACCAGTTGACGGTAAACGGTTTTATCGCAGACAAATATGAGCTGATCATCCTTTTTACAGCCCAAGCCGACAGTAAGAGAGCATTCGTGTTCATGCCGCCAAAGGGTCATAGTCTCCAATTGTCCGATGCGGTTACTGGCAAGGTCATCAGTGGCAAGAAATTCAATGATGCTCTAGTCATAGGCGCAAGTCCGGCAAAGAAAGATCATATTCTATATGGAATTGCTAAAATCCCGTTAAGCAGTCCATTGACCACGCCTCCCAAAAAAGTAGCCGCACAATTTCAGTTAGGCACATTAACCGCCATTGAGCTGAACCAGCTAAAGGCACTGGATGCTGAAATGCTCGCTGCCACCGAAAAGGCCCATGCGGACAACCCGGACCAGACCTCATCGTTCAGCTACAGTCCTGAACTGCTGAAGAAGTATGATGCAATCAAGTCCAACGTGAAGTATAGCCCTGTGCTGAAGGTGTTCTTTGATATCAATCCCAAGGTCTGGAAGCAGGAGACCCGTACACTGACGCCGGAGGAAACGATTGATGTGGCAGGGCACAAGATTAAAGTAAAGCTGGAATTGACACCGTTCACGACGATAACCACACTATCCTCAGACGAAGCATTGTTTAAAAACAGAGAGTTTATGGAGACCTTCTATATGGAATATAATCCATCGCTATTGGTCAAGAACGGAACCGGTGATTATAAATCGCAAGAGGGAGCTTCTGTCTATACCTATGCAGACCATGAGATGAAAATCGTGTCAGAGAGCTATTTCTTCTTGAATAAACCGCAGTCGCTTCGCCTGGATTTCACCAATATGAAAGACCGTAAGATTACACAGCAGCTGATTGTTGATATGTCTAAGCAGTAAATTACAGGCTATTTGAAGTATCTTAGGGCCATCCGTGAAGGGTGGCTCTTCTTTTGTTGGGTACAGGGTGTGCGGGGAATGTCTTCTAAGCAGGGCATGTTATGGGCAGGGATGTGATAAAATACAGGGACATGACAAGATCAGACCGATGGAGGAATTATGTTAATTCAACTGATAAGCGTAGGCAAATTGAAGGAAAAGTATCTGACGCTCGGCATCGCGGAATATGCCAAACGGCTAACGCCCTACCTCAAGTTCCAGATGATTGAGGTGGCGGATGAGAAGGCCCCTGATAACCTCAGCGAAGCAGAGGTTATTCAGGTGAAGGTGCGCGAGGGTGAGCGCATCCTCGCGCAGATTAAGAGCGAGGCGCATGTCATTGCGCTCGCGATCGACGGCAAGCTCTGGAGCTCCGAGGAGCTTGCCGCCGAGATCGACCGGCTCGGCACCTACGGGACGAGCCATGTCGTCTTCGTCATCGGAGGCAGCCACGGCCTCTCCGATGACGTCATGCGCCGCGCCCAGCAGCGCATGAGCTTCGGCCGCATGACGCTGCCCCACCAACTCATGCGGCTGGTGCTGGTGGAGCAGGTGTACCGGGCGGTGAAGATAAATCGGGGGGAACCGTATCACAAGTAGGGGCAAGTTTTTTGAAGAAAAACTCGCAGGGGTCTGTATTTGCAACATGCCGATCATGGCGTAGGCTTTATCAATATTTATGAGGAAGTTTGAGTAACATGTTTCTGCGAGTTTATTTTGCCACAGATAGATGTTGAGCATGGAGCGATGTGGATTAATCCAATATTGATGGTTTTAGGAAAAATCGCTTCTAAATAAAGGAATTTAGTAACTGGTGTCTAATATTCTCAAATATAATAGTTTAATTATAATGGAGGATAGAATGGATTATCTAATTTCAAATAAAGAATGGATATTTTCTGGAGTTGGCGTTTTTATAATCGGAGCAATTTTTAATTTATATAGGAGTAAGAATATTCCGAAGAGTCAAACTAGCGGATATTCGAATGGAAGTAATAATATTCATTTAGAAGGAAATGTTGTGTTGGATAACAACAATACTACAACGATTGTTTACAAGGACGTAGAAGCTGAACCCCCAAAAAAACCTTTAAGCGAATTGATATATAAATTTTATTTTATTTTTGAAAAACATGGAGTAAGTAGAGGACAAATACCTTCCTTTATTGATAAAAAATTTAATATAAATTATGCAGATGTTGCTAGCGAGGAATCAATTATACCTAAACTTAATGATGAATTGTTAGAATGGGTTTCTTCTAAGTTTGGTATTAGAAGATGTTGGTTTGATGCAACCGACGAGGATTATTATAGTAAATATATGTACGATACGATAGATTGTTATAAGTGGGTAGGAGTATTTATTAATCTATTTAGTAAGCTTATTGATGAGTTTAACGTCTATGGTTACAAAGATTCAATTCATGTTTATTTTTTAAAAACCTTTGGTAAATTCAAGGGTGATAAATCAGGAGAAGAAGGAACGGCCGATGTTATAGTAGTGGTAAGTGTAAAAATTGGTGAAACAACTACTAATATTATTGAAAAATACATATTAGTTACTCGTAATTTAAGATGGGATTATTGGAAATCTAGGCAGGATATAAAAAGAATGATTCGAACCGTTGATAAGTTAGGTATTAGAATGTGTGGTTATGATATATCAATGGATGAGTACAAAGAAATTGTGTCTGCTCAAGTGGTGCCTAGGGCTATATTGAATAAGAAAAAAAGTGCAACTTGGCATCCTTATGACTACGATGGCACTCGTAACAAAAAAATAGATGAAGTTGAGTATGAACCTGACAAACAGTTTTATGAATCCCTAAAAGAAATAGATGACATTATCTCGAAAATGATTGACGAGAAAAGGGAACAGTACAGTAACAGAATATGGAGTGACAAAGAAGAATAATGTAGACAGCTTTAGGATAGTTGTTGATGTTTCTACACTTTATTGTTTGAATTTGTATATTTACCATCCTAAGGTTGTTCTCGATTTAAGAAGCAAGGCAAACTTATCGTCTAAAGAAAAATACCAGTACAGAGGCAGATAGCGACTTAGTGAAAGTAAGCAAAAATTCAGTCGGTTTGAGTCTATGTAACAACTTGTGTTGGGGGACGGGTGAATTGGGTGATTCCAAAAGTATAGTAGCTGATCCACAATTTCTAAAAATAGGAGGAAATGCAGAAAATATAATTATTATTCAAGGTAATATAAATGACTTGGCTAACGAGTTTTTCATCTATAGTCTTAATTTCAAAAAATCCGCACATATTATTACGGAGCACTTATTTAGTTCACGTCCAGATATAAGTAAACTTGATACTTATTTCTTCTCTTTAGCATTCTTATACAGACATAGTCTCGAATTAATTTTAAAGGCTATTGGATTTCAGTATATTAAAGAGCAAAGCGAAAGAAAGAAATTCATAAAGGAAACATTTCATAACATGGCAGAGATTCTTCGAGAGGTATCACCTTTTATACAAGACCAAATTGAAAATAATAGAGGTGGATACAACTGGCTTGTTTCATTATTTGACGATATGTCTCTAAAAGATAAGGAATCCGATTCATTTAGATATCCGTTTGGCATAACTGTTATAAAGGACCAAGATCCGTTTTTAGAGATGCCAAAAAAATACGGCATAAAATCGTTTTTTGATAAACAGACTCATATTGATTTAATTGCCTTTGTATGCAAAATGGAAGTTGCTTTTAACATTCTTAGTAACTATTATTCTAATACTTTAAAAATTATTGAGGACTACAAAAAGTATAAACCTCTTTTCTTAGAGGAAGGGGGAGGTTACTATGGGCAAAGTGTTGTGGGATACTCTTATAGCAGAAATCGATTCTATCCATATGTGAAAGCGTATACTGAGTCAGCAGATATATTACATCAATATATGAATAAAAAAACGGAAATAAAAGGAAGCCTATTTATTCCGATGTGTTATTTATATAGGAATGGAATTGAGTTGGCTATAAAAGAAATTTTATTTGAGGAATGTTCGTTGGATCATCAATCTGCTGTCAAAAAAATAAAAGAGAAAAAACATAGTATTTCAGCGCTATGGAATTCAATTAGAAGCGAAGTGATGAGACATGTAGGTGTATCTGATGAAGGTCACCTTCTTAATGTTGAGAAATACATAAAGCAGTTACACGATTTTGATGGTGCTTCCGATAAATTTAGATATCCGACAAATAAAGATTTGCAAGTGCATTATAATAAACCAAAGAAATTTGATGTTGATAATGTGGCAGGATTTTTCGGACAATTATCATATTTTTTTCATGGTGTTTGTCTAATGATGTCCGCACAAAATGAAATGCAGGCCGATATGGAAGCAGAATATAGAGCACAAATGCCTGATGAGTATGATTATTCCAATTAATAAATAAATCAAAAGGATATACAAATAAGGAACAGGCTCACTAATACGAGCCTGTTCCTTATTTGTATCCTGGATTCCCGGATAAATTATAACGAGGAGTGAAAAAGCCTTGATATTACTGGGTTTTTGAACATCAGCGAGCTCTCCGCGTTATAATTCTTACGGGAATGCGGGATATATGGAATTCTAAGCATCCTATTGTTCTTTCAGATAAAACTTTTCTAAAATATCTATAAAGGCGGTTGATTTACGTAAACTACTTAGGTTCTCATGTGTTTTTATTAATTTTAATAGTCTTTTTCTATCGTAGAAACAGTCGAGGGTTTCAGGTTTTAGTTTGCTTTTATTAATCTCTTCAAGCCAGTGCAGAGCTTCTTCTGAAAAATTTGCAGAAGTTATATAACAGGCTTTGATTTTGGTCTTGTTATATTCAAACGGCGAGCTTGGTATGGTATATGCGCGCTTCGCATGTGGAAGTGTGTTACCGAAGAACCACTTTACGGTAGCGTTTGTTTTATAATCACCTAAGTTAATAATAGTTGAATTTTTAAGTCCTTTTAATTCAATTATAATTACTTCTTCGTCTCGTTGGACTATCACATCATATTCATAAGGCTTAATCATTTTCGAGTGATTAAGTCTGCTGTTGTGAGGAAATATATTTGAAATAACGACATACATCAAAGACTCAAAAAGAGCACCCTTTATATTCTGTAAATTATCAATTTGTCCAGACTCATCCATTAATTTAAGTGTTTTTTCTATATCCTCTATAATATCTGAGGATTGATCCTCAGTATGAAATGTTCCAGCAGATGCCTTTCGAATATCAGTTAATCTCTGAATTAGTTCACTTACTTTCATTCCGAAGACACTTGGTAAGGAAAAATTCAATATTTGGAGCCTCCTAATTTCCTTTTTAACTTCTTGCGGTATTTCATTAAAAATAATAATAGGAAGAACTTTCCTAGCTTCAGAATGAGTGCTATGTCTAACAGATTGTATTCTATTGTAAAAGCCATCCAAGTCTTCTTTAGAGTAAGGACGATGTACTAGTACATCCATAACCAACAGGGTTTGTTTGTCCTTCTTTCCGGTATTTATTGAGAATCCTGTAGTGTTCGTATAGGAGTAAAAATCCCATAGAAAGTCATTGTGTTTAGCACCGATGGAAGGATTATCTGTTCTTCTATACAACAACATATCCGAGTCAATCAAGTTGTGTTCTTTTAACCAACGAATAATGTCCGGGATAAACATACTATCAAGACGCATTTTTTCATAGTGATTTTTCATCATAGTGGACAATAAAGGGCTATCTTCCATTTCTTTAGTGGTAATATAAATTATATTTTTTTCAGAATCTTTTACAGTGCAGATGTAATCATGATGTATTAATTCTTTAATTTCATCGTCTAAGCGTGTGAGTTTGTAGCGATCAATATTCTCCACTGGTGTAGCGGCAGCTTTTCGTGCTTCATAGAAAGATAATAATTTATCTTCTTTAAATAAAAGAGTCAAAACACGATACATTGAGGGTTTGTAAAGCTTAGAAATGTTGATTAAAGTCTTCAAGTCCAGAGTATCGGTTACTCCCATGTACACATACTGACCATTTTTGAATTTAAATGGGTGACTGTTTTTAATAAATTTTTTATTAACAGCTCTTTTAATAATCTGCCTAGAGTATTCTCTTGATATTTCTAACTTTTCAGATAGTACGTTGATTAGTTCACTTGCAGTAAAAAAAGTATTTTTCGTTGAAAACAGTTCCTTAATAACATTTTCCCATTTAGTAGATGTGCTCATGAATAGCCCCTCCATCACATTTCAGGTATCTGTTGAAGTCAATATAACAGCTGACAAACTTTTTGTCACGCTGCCCTTATAAAAATATTATTCTTTTTAAAATATGTGCCAAAGAAATTTTTCAATAAGTTGAGCTGTATCAATTGATTTTTAATTTTGAGCTTTGGTTTTTTTGTCACAGGACATAAAATTCTGTAGAGAGCGACTTTCTGAGAATATACAATCTCAGGAAGTCGCTATGCTAAATTCAATTATCATATAACCAAATTGAACTGAGTTAAAGACTTATGCCGATTCACAGCAAAAGCCCCTTCCGCCGTTTCGGCAGAAGGGGCCAGTTCAAAAAAATGCTGTTGCACCTGCGGGTTAAACTCCAGTTCAATGCTTCGCATGTCCTTCGGGACGCCGAAGTGAATCTGCCTGATGACGCTCTGGAAGAGGGTCTTCTGCGTTTCCGGAGGAGAGGAGTGCAGCAGCGAGTGCAATTGGTGCAGCAGTTGCTGCACCTGTTTCACCGGAATCGGGTCGGAGGCGCATTCCATGAGCCGCTGCTCTACGTCGGTTTTACGCTCGAGGAGGCGTTCGTTCTGTTCCTTGAACTCGCTTAACTGCTCAATTAACAGGCCCTCGTCCACACCGTCCCTTTCGAAAAGTTTGAAGTATTTCTTGCGCTGAGCATCAATGGCGGCGATTTCCTTGTCAATTGCTTCCTGTTCCTTTTGTAAAGGAACCACGTTCATGGTCCGATCTTTGTTCAGCTTCCGTACAACGTCCTCCACAATTTTCGGCCTCTGGACGACCTCGGCCAGGCGATCGAACACGTACTGCTAAAAGTCGTCTGCCTTGACGGAGTTGGAACTGCATACCCGACGGCCTCCGTTTCGGAAGGCGGTGCAGACGTAATAGCGTCTCACCACCTTTCTCCCATCCTTCAGAGTGTCGCATACGCGATGTGCGCCTAGCGTGGGCCCCGCACTGGGGACAGCGCATGAGGCCAACCAGTGGGTACGTACCGTCAAAGGTGCGGGGAGGGGAAAAGGAATTTTTCTGGAAAAGTGCCTGCACCACATCCCACAGTTTCATAGAAATGATTGGTTCATGGATACCATCCTCGATCATCGGGTTGGGGTTAATGCCCTTGCGCCGCTTCTCGCTCCAGTCCTCCCGCACGTTATAGCGAATTTTCCCGACGTAGACCGGATTGTTGATGATGGTCTTAATCGCTACGCTGCTAAAGAAATTCCCCGGCTTGGTCCGGTGCCCCTCACGGTTCATTTGGTTGGCAATGCTCCTCAGGCCCTGGCCCTCCGCGTATAGTTGAAAGATTTTGCGCACAACTTCGGCTTCCATGGAGTTTGGTTTGAGTACGATTTCTGCCTGTTTGCTGGAGGCAATCTCCACACCATCGTAGCCCAGCACCTGTCCGCCATTCCACTTGCCTTCCCGCGCTCGCTGCTTCATTCCCATCTTGACGTTCTCAACGATGATGCTCCGCTGGTACTCGGCAATGGAACCCATCATATGCATCGTCATTCTGCCGGAAGCGGTTGACATGTCGAATTCTTTTTCGGTCACGCTGCGGAATATTACGTCATGGCGATTAAAGATTTTGTGAGGAAAGTGATATCGGCAAGCTTGCGGGAAAGTCGGTCTAAGCGCCTTCGCAGCGTTCTGTAAGCCAGTACAGTGAGTGCTCGTCGAGCAAAGCTGCTGGGATGATGTACTAAGCAAGCCAGTCGTTGTCCAACAGAACCCCGGCTCTAAAGGCAATAGGGCCTTTGAGATTAATGCGTTCCACGTACTCTACACTCATGGATGCCTGTTCAACAGCGATAGCAGGAAAATGAGCGGGTGGGAGAGCAGATGCTCCAGCTCCTCACCCGGCTCAGCCTCAGCCTGCAGCTCCTCCAAAAGGTCAGACACAAAGCGTTTCAGCATTTGAGGAAACGATTGGTGTTTGAACTTAGCCAGGTCTTCCTGCGATTGAATGATGATCATGATCTTGCCCCTCTCTAGTGATAGATATGGATTCAAGATCATGATATGTTTTTGAAAATCTTAGCAATGCAGTTAGACAGGGGTATAGGGTCGAGAGGAGAAGCAGGACCTGGTTTCTACTATTCTATTTGCCCTGTTTGTTACGCTCACGCATTCCGAGCTGTACGTTCTGAGAGATTTGTGCCCTTTCAAGTTGGGCTGTCGCACCCATCATTTGCGAGACAAACTATCCCATCGTTATATTGCGGAATAGAATAACACTGCGGAGCACATAGTAACAGCAGAAGCAGAGGGAGGGATTATAGAATTGGGTACTCCAACAGGTAAATTAGCCTGGTGGCAGTTAACTTTATTTGGTGTTGGCTGCACGATTGGCACCGGTTTCTTTCTTGGTTCCAGCATCGCTATCCGAAAAAGCGGATTATTGGTGTTGGTTATTTTTGTGTTAGCCGCTATAGCAGCTTTATTCGTTTATGAAGCCCTGGGTCAAATGACGATGCAGAATCCTCAAAAGGGATCTTTCCGCAGTTATGCCAAAGATGCTTTTGGTAGCTGGGCCGGCTTCAGTATGGGCTGGATCTATTGGTGTTCAGAGATTCTAATAATCGGGAGTTCATTGACTGCCTTGGGACTGTTCTCGCGGTTATGGTTTCCCAGTTGGCCACTTTGGATTTTCACCGTATTCTATGCAGTGCTGGGGCTGCTGGTTATTCTTCTAGGTAGCGGAGGGATTAATAAAGCGGAAAATTTATTTGCCATGATCAAAATCGCGGCTGTGTTGACGTTCATAGGGGTCGCCGTGGTCGCACTTGTGAGGGGGAAGGGAAACTGGGTTACGATTTACAGCCCGGAAGCATGGCTGAATAAAGGATGGATAGGGGCCTGGAAAGGGCTACTCTATGCGTTCTATGCTTTTGGAGGCATTGAGGTGATGGGTTTTATGGCGGCGGATCTACGTAATCCGAAGGAAGCTCCAAAAGCAGGAAAATTTATGCTGTTAGGGGTGACCATACTATATGTATTGTCGATAGGGCTTGCGCTGCTATTCGTCAGTCCTGAGAAAGTAACTCCTGCCCAAAGCTCAATAATTGCTGCATTTGTAGCGATGGGAATACCCATCCTTGTGTATGTGCTAAATGGAGTAATGATAGTGGCCGGATTCTCAATCCTCGTTGCATCATTGTACGCGGTCTCAACTATGCTGGTAGCCTTGGCTGAGGATAAAGATGCTCCTTCCTGGCTGGCGGTGACTAAGGGGAAAAGAAAACTGCCGCTCTACGCACTTGGCATTAATACGCTGGGCCTGTGCGTGACGATTGTTCTAGGCGTGCTGCTGCCGAAGCAAATATTCGAGCATATCACCACAGCGGCAGGATTAGTTATTTTGTACACTTGGCTATTCATTTTAGCTTCGTACCTTAAGTTATTGAAGCCGAAGATGGGGGGATGGATCAGATCAAGTATCGCTATGGTGCTGATTATTGCTGCCGTGGCAGGTGTACTCTTAGAGAAAAGCGGTCGTCCCGGCTTCTGGTCTAGCCTTCTGCTCGTCGGTATTATTATGTTGATCACTTGGTTTAAGCAGCATCACGGGAAGAAGCACGGACAGCTTTTTTAGATTTTCAAGAGTGGAATTTGGTTCCTAGTCCTTTGAACTTGTTCTTCATATACGTAAAGGGACATTTAGAGGGTGCACTTTCGTTATCGCGTAGAAAATATTGCTTCCATTCCAAATTGTTCTCCTGCCCATACCATTTAAGGGAAGGATGCGCGGGAATACTATCGTAGTCGGCGAGCTTCTTTCGGATTAGCTTCTTCATATTGCGGCCAAATGCAGTAGAATCATTAATATCTTCGAATACCCATCGAGGCTGAAAGGCAATTACAAAATAAGGAGTATGGCGGCTTCTCCGCAACTGATGTGCCGGTGTTGCACAAAAGGCGAAATATGGTTGCCCATCAAAGCAAAACTCCCAGGAAGGGTTCGAGGGGTCTGTAGAAATCTGATCCGGCCAAGGTACTGTATCTACCGCGCTGACGCGGCTCAGGACGGACCAGAATAAAGCTTCATAGTCCTCAATGGAGCGGCCCTCTGCTAAATCTTCCGGAGTTTCGAAAAAGAGAACAAGTGAAGCATATTTGCCGGTATCCCGCGAGCACTCGCCATATTGGCGGAGGAAATCGGCGACTTCCAAAGTTGACGCTTCGTTTCGTGGATCAGTTGCGAATCCAAAACGTAAATGATTAGACAAAAACCCCTGCCTTCCCGGAATACAGGGATATTTCCCTTCGGGATCTGCAATCATAGCTGTAAATTGGCGAAAAGCATCCTGTTGCCAGTCCGGTATCTCGGACATATGTTCATCCAGCCATTGCTTTGTGTTCAAATAGACCATCCTAAAACACCCTCCTCGTTAAGCACAAAACATCCTATGCGCTAGAAGGGGGATGGGTGAAAGCACAGAAACACTCTTGCCAGGTGAACTTATTAGGCGAACAACTGTATAATTGCCTGATATCCGAAATACAGACCAAAGCTAAGCAAGCAAATGCCAGCCGCAAGGGAAATGAATCGAAGTATAGCAGGGCTGGTAAACTGATGGAATAAGCTGGATATCATTGCCATTACCAGATCCCAGAATAAGATGCCAACAAAAATACCAATGCTATTCCACAGCACTTGATCGAACTGTTGATTCTCCATGCTTTTGGCCAGAATTGAGCCGTAAATACCTAACCAGAACAAAATGCTGAGGGGGTTCATCAGTGCCATCAGAAATCCAGAATGAAAGGCGCTGATGCTTGTCTGTTCACCGCGCGAGGCGGTTTGGGAAGCGGTATTCGTGTTTTTTAAGGTGTCAATTCCGGTATATAGAAGAACAAAGCTGCCGAAAGTCCACAGAAAGGTTTTCATGAATGGGGTATTAAGGAAGTGAGCTAGCCCAAAGTAGATGAGCAGCATGTATACTAAATCTGCACACATGGCGCCCAATCCGATCATCCAGGATTGCAAGAATCCCATCCGTGCTCCCCGGTCGAGCTGGGCTACATTGATGGGGCCCATAGGTGCAGATAAAGAAATCCCTAGCACTATATAGGTTAAAAAGCTATTCATGGACATCGCTCCTTGAATGAGAAGTATCTTGTACAAGTCATTCTATTCAAAAAGTGGGCCAGATAGAAGACGAGCTTAATGGATTCTAAAGGATCTTCACCGCAATGGGTGTACATTTGTAACCGTTGCAAGCACTTTCGGAGCAGGGGCAAGCAGATATAGCAATAATAAGATTCATCTCAGCCCGCAACTCAATGTAATCACCTGCTTTAGATAGCGGACGCTCCACGCTGACTTTTCCAGAAGGCTCAATGACGGTATTCATAAAAAGATTAAATGGATAATGCTGATCGGGAGCGGGCAGACCAAACTCTTCCAGGGCTTCATTTAGGTTGTTGTAGCAGCTGGCGTGATCTTTTTTGTTATATAACACCTCATACATCTCGGGACGGCAGGCAGAATTAATGAAATCATGGCGGCCCACGGAGTCCTTCATAATTGTAAGTAAGGGTCTATATTGATTGGAATAGAGTATGTCTCCTGGCAGTACATTTATCTTACCGAGAGCATCTATCGTTACGCCGGGATCTATCCGCTCATTGGGGCGAGAGGCATTATAGGCAGTAAAATCAGCAACCTGCTCTCCCTCCACATCGGTCACTCGGACGATCTGCCCTTTGTTCAACTTGAAGCCCAATCTCTGCGTTGCTGGTATCAGCCATTGTTGTTCAGTCATCAGTAATCTCCTCTTGGATATTCATAGTCTATACAGGTTAGTATGGCTGTTTGTCAAAAAAGTCATGCATGGTAAGAGCCATTATAGCTATGAGAAAGGAGATCTATCTTATTAGGGCCGGGGGAACCAACGCTTTAATAGCGACTAGTGGATAAGGTCAATCAATTAGGTGCCCTTAAAATTTCGCTATATAAATGTTACGGTGAACCGTATCATAAGTAGTACTAAACGGAAAGTTAGAGTCAGATATATAACGGGTCTGACTCTTCTTGATTATGGAAAGTAATTCACACCAGCGCCAAAAAGTAATTTCCTCGCTCCCAAGCGCATCAAATTGATGCTTTTCTCTACATCCCCATCCTCCAACACAACTCCTCCAAAACCTCACCCGCACGTCTCATCACTCTCTTCATATCCTCGTCCGTTATCATCTCTAACTCCTTCCCCTCCCCATTAACGAGATAATTCAATTCACCCACAAACACCACAATCTCAAGCCCAGGGTGATAGTCGGTATGTATCAGGAGTAATAGATCATTTAATGATATCTCCTAGTTGAAATCTGTCTTATGCTCATAGATGTACAACGCACGAATCATCGATATTAGGGCTGAATGGCAAAGAAAGAACGCTGTCTTGTATTGCTTGTGATTTCTCATAATATGAGCTAATTTCATGTGATAACGGGCTAGACCTGTATAAGAAACTTGTCAACACTTTGGACATGGAGAGGTGAATACTGTGATGGATAAGGAAATATTGAAGCAGGTGGGAGCGCGGATTCGTGCTCTGCGGAAAGAGCGGGGCCTGTCGCAGGAGGCGCTCGGGGAGATAGGCAGGTTTCATTTTTCATACATAGGGCAGATTGAACGTGGGGAGAAGAACGTTTCTTTATTGAATTTACATAAGATTGCAGAATCGCTCAAGGTGAATGTCATTCAGTTGTTTGCATACCAGGGTGAAGAGTTCATGGTTACCGCAGCAGAGCGTGATATTCAGGATATGGTAGGCATGCTCCGTGAGGCCAATGAGGAGAAGGTACGTGTGGCTAAAAATGTACTGAAAGAATTATTATAAAGAATCATTATGAATCAAGGCTGCATAACCTTCACCATCTGCGCCTCGAATTCGGCGTAAGTGATTTTACCCAAAGCCAAATCCATGCTATGAAGGTAGATCTGTTCTGTTTTCGAATAGCTTCGCTCCACCTTCAGCGATTGCTCCTCCCCCGGGAGGGGCTTCAGGACATGACACTTGTTCGCAAAAGCTTCGAAATAGCGGTAGCCGAATTTGCGTTGCGAAATCGCGTCTATATGAATGCCATCAGGATTCGCGGTCAACTCTGCTGCCGTTACGAAGTAACAGTTATGCTGTTCCTTAGCGAAGCGCTGCAATTGTTCATTGACCTGCAAATACTCTGTTGCTTGCTGTCCAAAACCAGTCTTCCCAAGGAAATCACCAAGTCCGCCAATGATCAACGGCACCTCATCAAGCTTCAATTCGTTTCTTAGGGTCCCGATGATCAGGCTTAATTTCTCGTAATACGTTTCATGCAGCGATTGATAACTGTCGCTCTCACCCTGGTGCCACAGAATTCCGCAGATTTGACTGGACCGCAAGGCGAAGCGGGCCTCAGACAAAGCATGCTGAAAAAGGATGCCCTCCGGATGCCAATCATTCAAAGAACTGCCGCCTTCTGCACAAGGAATCAAACCAATTTCTTCATTAGGATTGGCGTTCGACCAGGCAGCGGCGAAAGACGCTGCTAGGCTTACACCGGAAACCGGACGGTCATAATTAATCGGCTCTGTCATCATCTGCCACTGTCCATTACGCAGCATTTTTATTTTTTCATTATATATAGGGGCCACTTCATCCAAAAATCCACGGCCTGCCATATTAGATTGACCCAGCATTAAAAATGATTTTATCATTTAATTTTCATTCCTTTACATAACTAATATAGACTAATTGAGTCATTATATAGTCTGATTAGACTAAAATCAATTAATGATCATTATGCCTGGAATTAGAGCATCAAGGTCCACAGGATTTCTACACTATTTTTTTCATAGGGATGTTGACTTTGACGCCGTGTCGTACTTTATGCTTTTGATGGAAAGGAGGGCTCACGGAATGCAAACCATTAGCGAGGTTACCAAAAACTATCCGGTTTCCACAAGAATGCTTCGATACTATGAGCAGATCGGGCTGCTTAAAAGTGTGAAGAAGGAGGGATATGCTTACCGCACGTATGAGGAGAGTTCATTGGTAAGATTAGAACAGATTTTAGTTCTAAGAAAGCTGAGAATTCCGTTGAAGGAAATTCAAAGGATTCTGCAGAGTGATGAGTCCAGGATCGCACTTGCTGTGTTCCAAGAAAAGATCTATGAACTATCCAGCGAAATGACGGCATTGTCTGTCATTCACAATGTACTGCAAAACTTGGTAGATCAACTCAAGCTCCATGCCGAAGTGAAGCTGAACCCGGGAGTCTGGATGGATAAAACTCTGCTACAGATCGTTGAAGCCCTTCCGTTATCCAAAAGTAATCTCAAGGAGGACCTATCCATGAACGATTTGATCAAAGCAGATCAACATTTATCCACGCTTAAGGATGTACGGATTGTTTACCTTCCGCCTTCACCAGTGGCTTCGATCCAAGTAATTGGAAAATCACCGGAGTATGAAACGGGGATGGAGTTGCAAAAGTTTATGATGGACACGAAGCTGGCCCAACTCAAGCCTGATCTGCGGCATTATGGATTTAATCATCCGAATGGAGTACAACCGGATGGATCGGACCATGGGTACGAGAGATGGGTAACGATACCTGATGATCTAGAGGTACGTGAACCGTTCGTGAAGAAGCATTTTACCGGTGGCTTATACGCAGCTCACATGATTCCCATGGGCAACTTCGAGGAATGGGGATGGTTGACCGAGTGGGTCGAGCACCATGAGGAGTATGAACCGAACTGGGGAGATCCCGATTGTATGTATGGTTCAAAGGAAGAGCATTTGAATTACATCAACCAGTATCATTTAAGCAATGAGGAAATCGACAAGGTGGTACAATTGGATTTACTACTTCCGATAAAGTCAAAGTTGAACCGGTAAATGATATAAGGCCATCCCGTAAAGGATGGCCTTAAAACTTTTGAAGAGAGAGGGCGTTCAGCTACCAGAAGCTTGCTTCATTTAGTTTGATCGGGATGCCGAATTCCATTTCGCACTGTCCATCCGGATGGTGAAGGGAGTTCGGGAAGTGAATCTCCAGGGCCGGACGTGAAACGTCCCATATATACGGGCTTAGGGGAAGCCACTCGATGGAGACCAGGTGCAGCAAATCTTTCGCTATATCCTGTCTGTCTGTTAAAATCCGCACCATGGCGTACTTGCCTCCGGGAATCGTCCGGATGCCCAGATCGCCAGTCGGCGTCATCTGTTGCTCCGTTGTAATGCAGGCATCATACCTGTGTCTGCCATCCGGCGTGATGAAAGGGTCGTCGAGGATGAGTCCGACCGTCAAACATCCTTTTTTCAGTGCTTCTCTCGCGTCCAACCACGAGGCTAACCGCTCAAAGAGCTCTTTAATGTCCGAATTGATTTCTCCTTCATTGATGGTTCCCCTATACCGGGCGTAGATAGCATTCATTGGAGTAAGGTTGCGAATCTCAATCGGGAGATCCGCCAGCTTGTGGGACAGTTCGGTGGACTTTTCAAAGGTTAATCGGGCCCTGAACCGTTCCGCAATCGTCTGGAGAGGAAACCTGTCCCGGCATTCGGAAGCGCTCAGCCCGGTATGCTCACGGAACACTCTGCAAAAGTGGGCCGGGGTTTGCAGACCACAATCCAAGGCGATATCAGTTATGCTCCGGTTTGGGTGGAACAACAGTAGCTTGATTGCCTTCTCGATGCGGATCCGCCGGGTAAACCCGTGCACGTTCTCGCCCATCACCACTTTGAACACCCTATGGAAGTGAAAGGGGGAGAAGGCGGCCACGTCCGACACTTCTTTAAGGGTTAAAGGCTCCGTAAGATGCTCCTCCATGTAGTTGACGACATGGTTGACCCGGTATCGGTATTCCAATTCCAACGCTTTGGCTACCACCATCCGTTTCACCGTCCCCCCTTATTTTCATTATTGATTCAATCCTATCTCTATTATAGCAAGAATTGTTAATCGGGTAGCAAGAAATTGGAAGATGATACTCACCCATTACACTACCATAAGGGAAGCAAGAATAATAACCTTAAAGGGTGTGTTAATGTATGACCGAATTATTCCGTTATGCCAAGCTGGCCATGTTGGCAGGGGCAGCTAGCCTGATCCTTACCATGTCCGCTTGCTCTTCCGAAAAGTCCTTAGCCCCTGTGATGTCCCCCGGCAACTCCAAGGTGATCAGCTTGCCCAACGGGGAGTGGCCGATCGGCACTCCAGAGCAGGTTGAGATGAATCCCAAGGAAGTCGAAGCAGTGATGCAATATGCCAAGGAATCGCCGGTTCTCTCTATGCTAGTTGTTAAGGACGGCACAATTGTCTCCGAGTATTACAAGGATGGCATGTCGGATTCCAAGCTGGCTATAAACTCGATCACCAAGAGCGTGACATCGCTCTTGATCGGGATAGCTATCGACAAAGGTTATCTGAAAGGAATAAATGAGCCGATAGAGTCATTTTTCCCCGAATATAAGGAGTTGTTCGATTCACCCGATAAGAGATCCATTACATTAGAGCACTTGCTCAGCATGACAAGTGGCTTGCATTTCCCGGAATGGACTGATTGGAATTATATGATCCAGCCTATGACGGAGACCAAGGACTGGAACCAATTTGTACTCAGCCAACCGATGGGTTCTAGGCCAGGTGAAATATGGAACTACAATACAGGCGGTTCCCAATTAATGGCGGCGATTCTCAGGAAAACGACTGGGCAATCCGAACTCGATTTTGCCAAGGAGCATCTGTTGGGTCCTCTCGGAATTGATAGCGTGAAGTGGCCCCGTTCACCGGACGATTCGAATTCAGGGGGCTTCGGCCTGAAGATGAAGCCAAGGGATCTGGCCAAGATTGGCCAATTGGTGCTTAACCGTGGCGTATGGGATGGCAAGCGCATCGTCTCGGAAGCATGGATCCGGGAATCGACCTCTCGGCATTCGGAGGGGAATGTGTCTTTCGGCGAATATGGCCACCATTGGTGGATGAATCAGTACGGCGGGCACAAGGCAGTTTTCGGTATGGGTTATGCCGGCCAATATCTGACCATCGTACCCGACCTGAATCTAGTGATCGTCGTGAACTCGGCTGCTACCGGGAATCCCCAGGATACCCTCCTTCCTATCCAGTTTATCGAGAGCTTGGTTAAAGCGGTGAAGAACAAATAGAGGACATAGTCCTAGCCTGCCGCTGTTTTATTGAACTCCAACCAACGTTGAAATTCGAATTTATACGACAAATTAAAGGGCACCCACACGAATGCTCTTTAATTTCGCTGTTAGAGTGTTACGGTGAACCATATCATAACTACCCCTCGATCATGGAGATTATGACCGAAGTGTTTGATAATGAAGCATCACGATCTGACCCATTCGCTCGGAATGGGTTAAAGTTAGATTCTCTGGCGCTGTTCCGGCAGGGAATAAGGGGATGCCTTCTCCCAGAAGGGTGGGAATAAGCGCAATTTGGAGCTCATCCAGCAATTGCAGCTTCAGGACGCTCTGGACAAGCAATCCACCGCCTACAATCCAGACCTTGCCTTCTGAGGTTTGCTGTAACCGGGGGATAAGCCGGTCAATGGATTCGCCTGTAAAAACTACATGTGGCGCAGGCGGTTGCTCGGAATGCGTAAGGACAAAAGCCGGTTTATCTGCATAGGGGAATTCATCGGCTAGCTTCAGCACCTCTTCATAAGTATTTCGCCCCATCACTACGCTTCCCACAGTTCCATAGAATTCACTATACCCGTTATCCCCTCCATTTCCTTCGATCTCATACAGCCAATCGACAGAGCCATCGGATCTTGCAATGTAACCATCCAGACTCATAGCGATGTACAGCACAACTTTATGTTTTGACATTGTTAATCGCTCCTTTCTAGATTTAATGATACACTAGAACTATGACAAAATATGACGTAGTTAGGTGGGGCCATTGATTAATCGAAGACTGGAAATTATGCGGACATTGGATTCAAGGACCAAATTTACGGCCCGCCAGCTGGCAGAACGATTCGGAGTATCGCTAAGGACGATCCAACGCGATCTGGATTATCTGCAGCAGATGGGGCTTCCTCTGTATTCGGAGGTAGGCATACACGGGGGGTACCGGGTGCTGCCGAACCGGATTTTGCCGCCCCTTCAATTAACACAGCACGAGGCGTTGGGATTGTTCCTGATGATTGAATATTTGGAGCATATTCCTGACTTTCCCTATGGAATCATCCGGGCTCAACTGGCAGATCAGTATTATTCCGGATTGCCGGATGATGTGCGGGATCTGATTAGTCGTTCGAAGCAGCATCTTGCTGTTCTTCAGCACTCTTCGATACGCCCAGCTCCGTTAACGACCCAGGTGTTAGGTGCAGCCGTGGAGAAGAGAGAGATTACATTTGCTTATCATTCCCGCAGCGGCAAGAAGAATGTGCAGGTCTATCCGCTCGGGATTTATTATGAACAAGGGTATTGGTATATGCCCGCCAGCAAGCAGGGTGAGATTCGCCTGTATCGGGTTGATCGGATGGAGCAGCTGGAGGAAGGGCCTCACCGAATAGAGGATTCACTTCCGACGCTCGCAGCATGGATGAAGGCCGGGGAGACCAGGGATAGCACCGAAGTCATATTACATTTTACGGATATGGGCGTAAGGCTAGCGGAGTCGGACCGGTTATTCGCTTCAGTTCTGGACAGGGAATGGCGCGGCTATATTCCTGTGGAAGAGTTCCCGTTCACGGCGCAGAAGCTGCTTGCATACGGACCGGAAGTAAAGGTGGTCTCTCCAAGGGAATTGCAGGAATCCGTCAGAGAGTTACTAGAGAAGACTATAAGTCAGTATTCATAAAATACTCAATATCCATTTTCCAGGGGTGTTGACAGTGATGCTGATGCGATCATTCCTGTCGAGATCAGTGGTCAAAAAGCGCATGAGCGGATTGCAGACGACATGAATTAAAGATAGCCGGTTGACACGAAAGTAATTAGGTGCCATACTATATCTATGAACAACAATAGAAAAATAAATGACATGGAGGCTATTCCCTCCCTTGTACAATCCCAGCGCCAGATTAATCGCTATAACCTAGACATGGACGCACAGGCTATACTCGTCGCATCTAGGCTAATGGCAGCGGGAGCCCAGCTTGGTCAGGCCTCGGAGATTCATTTCTCCAGATTCGGCTTATCAACAGGTCGATATCGTGTATTGGCAGATCTTGAGGATAACGAAGGAGAAGAGTTGCCTTCGCAATTAGCAGAGCATCTAGGCGTTACACGTGCTACAGTGACTGGTCTGATCGACATTCTTGAACGAGATGGCCTAGTATCTAGGCGGTTAAGCTCAAAGGATGGCCGCCAGAGATCGGTTATTTTGACGGAAGAAGGAGCGAAGAAGCTACGTGAAATGGCTCCGGAGCATTTCGCTTGGCTGGAGGCCACGGTGGGCTTACTCAGTATAGACGAGCGCAGCGTATTCCTCGACTTGCTGGGCCGGGTTACACAAGGCATCTCTGCACTTACGGAGGAACCAGGCTC
Source organism: Paenibacillus silagei (assembly GCF_017874735.1). Taxonomy (GTDB): domain Bacteria; phylum Bacillota; class Bacilli; order Paenibacillales; family Paenibacillaceae; genus Paenibacillus_AQ; species Paenibacillus_AQ silagei. The sequence continues at coordinate 708,996 of NZ_JAGGLV010000001.1, read as the reverse complement.
GAAACCAAAGTGAAGCATCAGTAATGAGTAGAATGGGCTAGTCATGCTAGCCTATTTTTACTCCTATATAGTTAGGTTCCTAATTATATCTCGCTGAAAGCACTCAAATGGATTGATCTCGAAGAAAGAAGGGGGCAAACGAAATGAACCAGATGAAATACCCGAATCCAACAGATGATGCTTACGGTATCAAGACTGTGGGTTCCAGGAAAAAGCCCTTTGCACTATGGCGTGAAGTTGTAATGGCCTATGCTGCTCCTGCCATCATGGCAGGTATTGGGGGATTGGTTACTGCTGATAGGGGGCTTAAAATCGGAGCATTAACCACAATCGGCGGTGCATCGGCCTTGATGGCCTTGATGATTAGCCTTTTGTTGCACAGCCGAGTGGGCCATATGCGATGGGTCACAGGTGCACCTCGCTTGGTTGTGGTAGGAGGGTTCGCAATAGCCGGGTCCTTGTTTGGCCTATGCGCGGCATGGGTGACATCTGGTGTACTAGAACTTATGATGCCGGACCATCACTTGGCCTGGGTTGATCGCGCCTGGATCGATTTCCCGTTGTCTGGATTCATAGCAAGCACGATAGTGACATGGCGGTGGCGTCTTGCCGCCACAACCCATTTGACATCCAAAAGGAGAAGAAAAAAATGATAGTTATTATGGGAGCAACAGGTACGATAGGCAGTGCGCTGGTGGAACGTTTGGCTGATCTTGGCGTGCCCGTCAGGGCTCTGAGCAGAGAGCCAGAGAAGTTGCGTAAGCAGATCGGAGAAAAGGGGTCGTGGGCTATCGAGGTCGTATGGGCAGATGCTGCTGACCCCGAATCGCTGCGCCGCGCCTTTACAGGTGCCAGCCATCTCTTCCTCGCTATGTCCAACAGTCCAAGACAAATCGAATTGGAAACTTCAATCATTCAGATTGCAGGCGAATCTGGAATCGAGCACATCGTGAAAATATCCAGCCCTGCCTTTGAGCAGAGCTCCCCAGTAGCAGTGGCGGGCTGGCATCAAGAAATTGAGAAAGTGCTAAGGGAATCAGGTCTTACCTCCACCGTGTTGCGCCCATATGCATTCATGCAAAATCTAATGCGCTTTGCACCAACGATTACAACTCAAAATGTTTTCTTCGGCTCCATGGGCCATTCACCGTGTAACTTCATTGACTGCCGTGATATCGCAGATGTTGCCGCAGAAGCTCTAACTAACCCTGAGGTCACAGGCCAAATATATACGCTTACGGGTGCAGAGCTTTTCAGCTATCCTCAGATCGCGGAACGACTATCCGCCTTGCTCAATCGGCCAATAAGTTACATCAATATGGAACCCGAAGAACTACTCCGTAATCTTATTGAACACGGGCATATGCCTCCTTGGCTTGCGAACCATGTTGTGGAGATTCAATCCATGTCTATGGTGGTTCCAGAACGTCCAAATGACACGGTGAGTCGCCTGCTCGGCAGAGAGCCGCGTAAGCTGGAAGCCTTTCTGCATGAGAGTGTAGACAATTTCCGGTAGAGGTATCTTAGTTTAAGGAACATTCCGGTGAACTATCATAGCTTAATAAACTGCCCGACGGTTTAGGCCGTCACTTCATCTGTAGTTACGCAGGAGAAACCGTATCATAAGTACTGCCAAAGCAACAAAGGAATTAATAATTAGTTCAAAGTACACGATAAAACTTTGTCTCCAAAAGCTTTAATATCCTCCAAGTAGTCGTACCCTGGTGGATTTGGACCTGCTTGATTGTACATTCTAACCGCAACTAGCCGATGTTCAGGAATAACCAAACAGGCACAGCCAGTTAGTCCCAGCATTTGATAGGACCCAGGTGGAATTGTGTTTCCTATTTCAGAAATAGCTCTAGGCTTATCCTGAATCCACCAAGCGAAGCCATTCCTAGGCAATGTATCTTCAAAATTTGCCGGGCTCTGATTGGTTGTAGCTTGTTCTATAACCTCTTTTGGAACAAGCTGTTGTCCATTAACGAGTCCACGGTTCAGGTGAAGATAGCCCCAAAAAGCCAATTCACGGGCACTTACAAAAAGATTGGCTTCCCCCCCTTGGTCATCAGCATACTCTTCATTTAACCATACTAAATTGTCATCTCTATTCTTACACCAACCTGTCTCAATGAAATTGCAGGGTTTGAAAACATATTGTTGCATGACCTCTGACAGAGGCACTTCAAATAACTTCCGTATTAATCTAATAAGCATATTGATCCCTATATTGTTATAATTCCAATTCGTTCCCGGCGGGAATAGTTTTTCATGATTATTTTTGAGTCCATGAGTATGTGTTAATAAATGTCTTATTCTAACTCCTTGGACAGCAGCTGGGTTTAAATCATCTAAGCAATCTGAAATATAATCATCAAGACTTGCAAGTTTATTTTGGTATAAGGCCAAGCTAATAGCAAAGCCAATGTACGACTTTCTTACTGAAGCAACATTAAACCGGGTGGAGGGCATTACAGATTGTATCTTTGAATTAGACTCATATGAGCCAAAGTAGCTTTCATTAACAATGGTGTCATTATGGATGATAAATGTAGCGGCTGCGGAACAGGAAATTTGGTTCTTAGCTTTAATTACATGGTCAGTAAGCGCCAAATATTTATCGTTTTTAGTATATACTACTTCTTTTTGTACGATCATAATCTCGTTTCACCTCTGTTTATAATAAACCTGCCAGCCAGTATGGAATATAAAAATCTAGAGAAACAAAATGCAAGCCATTGGTTTGTGCTTTTTGCCGTAGCTTAAGTGAAGCTCTTATTTTATGATTAATGATGCTGAATTTGGGCGGTTACTTGAAGTAGGAGGTAAGGATCATTTATGACTGAATTATTAGCTCCAGCAGGGAATATGGAGGCTTTAAAAGCTGCAATATCTAATGGGTGTGATGCAATATACTTGGGCATGCAGAAATTTGGTGCACGCGCCTACTCCTCTAATTTTGATGTAGAATCGTTACAAGAGGCTGTTACGTATGCGCATCTGAGGGACGTTAAAATCTATGTTGCCATGAATACCATCGTGTTCGAAAACGAAGTGGAAGAGATGAAAGAGCAGATACACGAATTAAATGAAATCGGTGTGGATGGCATTATCGTCCAGGACCTGACTGCTTTCGATTATATCGTTAAAAATTTTCATGATATGGAAGCACATTGTTCCACTCAGATGGGAATAGACGATGTAGACGGAACTTTATTATTTAAAGAACTGGGTGCAAAAAGAGTAGTTCTGTCCCGTGAGGTTAAGATTGAAACAGTCAAAGAGATCAAAAGAGTAGCTGACATCCCTTTAGAAATTTTCGTTCACGGTGCTTTATGTGTATCTTATTCGGGAAACTGTCTAATGTCAGGATTAACCGGCTTCAGGTGCGCAAATCGCGGAAGATGTGTGGGTTCATGCCGTAAGGAGTACGAACTCATCGATCAGACAACAGATACATCTTTAGGCAAAAGCTATATTCTATCGACTAAGGACTTGAACACCATTGATTATATCGATGATCTGAAAGAAATTGATTCTTTAAAAATAGAAGGCCGTATGAAAGTGCCTACGTATGTGGCTAATGTGGTATCCAAATATCGCATGGCCTTAGATCATAAAATCACCGAAGCAGACAAAGAAAATCTGAAAAAAACATTTAATCGGACATTTACTAAAGGATATCTGTTTCACGAGGACCGGAGGAATATTACAAACATCGCAAGACCTAATCACTTTGGTTATGAGATTGGAACCATCAGCAGGGTTGAGAAGGACAGGTATGAAATCACACTTACACGTCCTTTAAATCAGAACGATACCATCCGAATCAGTCACGACAATGAAGATGTTAATCTGACGGTTGCCAAGCTGTACAATAAAGAGGGCGACTTAATCAACACAGCAGATGTTGTCTGCTATATCAAAGTCAAAGAAAAGATGTCTACGGGAGATGTAGTCTATAAAACGAAGGATTATTTCTACCATAAAGAATTAGAAGCATCACTGGAAAAAGAATTTAAACGGTTCAGCCTAGATATTACAGTATATGCATATCCAGATTCAAAGCTAGTCATAGAGGCGGAGGGCTTAGGCTTTAATTATTCCTATGAAAGCGAGGAAATACTAGGCGAAGCCATTAATAATCCAACCACCAAAGACCAGGTCATCAAGCAATTCTCCAGATTAAATGATACGATCTTCGAGCTTCATCAGGTCGATTATGAGGAAGGCAATGCGTTTATTCCAGCTAAACTGTTAAATGCCGCAAGAAGAGATATTGTCCTGGGCTTATATGACCTAAAGCTTAACAGCCAGCAGAAGAGAACCAAGACTGCGAAAGCAAAAGAAAAAATAAGCTTTGCCCCTGTTACACCATACCTTACAGCTTCTGTAACGACTAAGGAACAGTATGATGCTTGCGTGAGCTGTGGAATTAAGGAAATCTATTTTGACAATGTGGTTAGAAGAAACCAAAATGATTATAAGGAAAAAGAAGGGCAGCTGCTGATCGGAGGATATGGCGGAATTCATCACTACAGAGAAACCAATCCATTTGTTACGGACTATTCTCTAAATGTTATTAATGCTACTAGCTGCTATGAACTATATAAATTAGGTGCCAAACGGGTTACTTTATCTTATGAAATGAATAAGAGCCAAATTGAAGATGTAATAAATGCCTATGTTGAACAAAATGACGGCTATCCTGCGCTGGAAATGATTGTGTATGGCAAGGCTCCGTTGATGTTCACCAAATATTGTCCGATGAGAAAAATGAATCAATGCAGAGTATGCAGAACGAAGAGCTATGAGTTAAAAGATGAGCAAGGAACGTTCCCGATCCTTTCCCATGAGGATTGTACAGCGACTATTCTTAACGGGAAGACGCTTAATCTGTTAGATGAGCTGCCGGACATCACAGGGATCGGGGCGCTCCGGTTAAACTTCACCGTTGAATCTACAGAGCAGGTTATGCAAGTCATTCATATGGCCGCAGGCAAATTAAATGGTTCAATGAATCATGCTGTCTTTAATCAGGACACTGACACAAGAGGGCATTATAATAAAGAGATTGTGTAGTTGTGGAAGGATGGCCTTCAGATGAAAATATTATTAGTTGAAGATGATAAGACGATCGCGTCGGGACTGGAATATTCACTGCAGCAAGAGGGTTATTCGACTGTTCTCTGCCATAATGTCGCTTCAGCCCGAAAGGTGCTCGCCGAAGACATCGATCAGTTCACCTTGTGCCTGTTCGATTTACAGCTTCCAGACGGAACTGGCTATGAATTATGCAAGATGGTGAAGGAACGGCGGGATATTCCGGTCATTTTCTTAACGGTGATTGATGATGAGGTCAATGTCGTGATGGGGCTCGATATGGGAGCCGATGATTACATTACCAAGCCTTTTCGGGTTCGCGAGCTTCTCTCCAGGATCAAATCCGTCTTGCGGAGATATCAGAAGCTGTCCCACGCCGGAGCGGTTATCGACATTGACAATGTGCGCATCCATACACTGGAAGGCAAAGTATATAAAAACGGTGCCGAAATTTCGCTAACCGCCCTGGAATACCGCTTATTGTTGATCTTTGGCAACCACGTTGGACAGGTCCTCACCAGGAATCAGCTCTTGGAGCAAATCTGGGACGTGGCGGGCGACTTCGTGAATGATAACACGTTAACGGTCTATATCAAAAGGCTAAGGGAAAAGCTGGAGGATAATCCGGAGCAGCCGGCTTTGATCAAAACGGTACGCGGTTTAGGCTATAAGGTTGGTGATTAGATGCTGCGCAATCGGGAAAATCTTATATTATTGCTCGTCATGGGCTCGATCAGCGTATCGGCGATCGTCATTGCTGCTTTCATTTCGTCTGCCGCGGCAGTCCTGGTTATTATTGTATCCGTGCTGCTTACCGGCACAGCTGTATTATTCACAAAACGGAGATATTATGAGCTAGAGAAGCTGTCCGTCTATTTGCGGGAGATTAGCAGCGGCCAGGCCTCCCTTGACCCTCGCGATAATCAAGAAGGGGAGCTTAGCATCTTAAAGAATGATATTTACAAGGTGACACGCATGCTCTCCGAGCATCGTTCGCTATTGCAGCAGGATAAGCTTCAACTGACCGATGCCATCTCCGATATTTCACATCAACTCAAAACACCGATCACCTCTATGACAGTCATGGCAGATCTGTTAAGCGCCCCTGATCTGCCTCCACTCAAAAGAACGGAGTTCACCCATCATATTCGCATTCAGCTTGAACGGATTGATTGGCTGGTTTCATCCTTATTAAAGCTAGCGAAAATGGATGCGGGAACGATCCCGTTCAAAAAAGATCGAATACACATGAAAACCCTAATCCAAAAGGCACTGGAGCCGGTTATGATTCCGATGGATATTAAGGGCCAGACCGTTTCCATCATAGGGGATGATAACGTCTCTTTTGACGGCGATTTCCACTGGACTGCTGAAGCGGTTATCAATATTTTGAAGAATGGAGTGGAGCATACACCTGAGGGCGGTGCGATTACCATCACATTTTCCGACAACGTGCTATTTACGGAAATCGTTATTGCTGACAACGGAGGGGGCATTCCGAAAGAGGATTTGCCTTATATATTCAAACGTTTTTATAAAGGAAAGAATGCTAATGAAGGAAGCATCGGTATAGGGCTTGCGATGGCCCACAGCATCATTGCAAGCCAGAACGGCGTGATTGATGTAACGAGCGACAGCGGGACTGGTACAGAGTTTCGGATTAAATTTTATAAGCATGTCATTTAACAGTACTCTGTAAGTGACTGAACTGTCACCTCCAAAGTCACTGTAAAGTCATTTTAGACAGATAAAATGATATACATCAGATGAACGATGGAGGTACAACCATGCAAATGCAAATGAAGCAGCAGCGCAAGATTACTTTTTTTATCACGATAGGCTACACCCTGATTATTCTTTATTTTATGTTTTTTGCTTTCGGCAGAGCGGATACTGTAGATCAAACCAGTCAGTACACCTTTATTTTTTTGCCGGACGACTTTTTTAGGGTGCCGGGTCTTTCCGATCTCCTGCATCCGACACTGATGGACTTGGTGGGTATTGGAAATATTGCAGCCTTCATACCTTTTGGCATACTGTTTCCGTTGTTATACCGCACCAGCTTTGTTCGCTTCATGACAGGGTTTATCCTGTCCATTCTTGTGGTGGAGACCATCCAGGCCCTAACATTCCTCGGCAGCTTTGACATGAACGACGTCATAACGAACTCAGTGGGCGCTGCTATTGGATTCGGGGGCTACAAGATTGGCTTCCGTACAAAAAACTACTGGAGAAATATCACTGCTACGGGAATTTCCAGTGCTGTATTAATGCTCGGCGTGTGGGGGGTCTTCGGAGTAGTTGATCAAGTGTTCACCAAAGAGTTGGCCCCTTTTGTAGCGATAAACGAATGGAAAGATAGCACCGGAAATCGATTAACGGGAATCAAACAGGACAGTCTTAAAATTGGCGGTCAAGACGTGACACCTAAGTATAATGTGTATGGCACCGAAGGTAAAAAGAAGGAAACCTATACGTATTCGCTAGGCAATAAGGGAGAGCTGTATCTTAGCTTGAATTATGGAATTCCTGATCATAAGGATTTTCAGGGCAGCCTAAAGGTTACCGTTGACGGGCAGGAGCTCCTGTCTGTATCTGCAAAAGATCAGCTCCATGAGCCGGATAATAGGATCCTTCATCTTACCGGGGCTAATGAGCTTAAGATAACCATTGAGGGGAATGAAACCCTGTGGGATGTTGGATATAGAGAGATGGTATATTCCTGGAATTGAGCATCTGGGGAAGGAGGGATAGGAATGGAGATTTTAACCATTGAAAATTTGTCCAAAATATACGGCACGGGCGAATCGGCGGTGAAGGCACTTGATGATGTTTCCTTTTCGGTCCAAAAAGGTGAATTCGTCGCAATTATCGGACCTTCCGGATCGGGGAAATCGACACTCCTTCATATGCTGGGCGGTGTGGATCGACCGACTGGCGGGAAAGTGTATGTTCAGGATACGGATATGTATACCTTGGACGAAACGCAGCTGGCCATCTTCAGACGCAGGCAAATCGGGCTGATCTACCAGTTTTTCAATCTGATTCCCGTCCTGACGGTGGAAGAGAATATTACGCTGCCGCTCTTGCTGGATCAACAAAAGGTAGATCAAAAGCAATTGGCTGATCTTGTGAATACGCTGAATTTGCAGCATCGATTAAACCATCTGCCGAATCAGCTATCCGGCGGACAGCAGCAGCGTGTCTCAATTGGCAGGGCGATCATCGGCAATCCTGCGATCATGCTGGCCGACGAACCCACCGGGAATCTGGACAGCAGGAATAGCAGCGAGATCATCGTTTTATTAAAAATGCTGAATAAGACGTATCATCAGACACTGATCGTAATCACGCATGACGAACGGATTGCCCTGCAAGCCGACCGAATCATTTCGATTGAAGATGGGAGGATTGCCAAAAACGAGGTGATCAGGCGATGAATATTGTCAATACATTAACCATCCGCCATCTGAAGCAGAACAAGAGACGAACACTTGTGACTATTTTTGGCGTAATTATTTCGGTATCCATGATGACCGCTGTCATTACGCTTATTTTTTCCTTTGCGGATTTAATGATCAGACAAACAATCTCAGATACAGGGGAGTGGCATATTCAGTATCAGGATATAACCAAGAAACAGCTTGCAGCGATACAGGACGATGATGCAACCAAAACGGTTGCCATCACAAGAGACCTTGGGTATGCCCCATTAGAAGGGGGACAAAATTCCAATAAGCCGTACTTGTTCATCCAGGAATATGATAAGCAAGGGTTCACACAATTTCAGATTGAAATAAGCAAGGGACGTCTTCCGCACACGGACAAGGAGGTTGTGATCTCCGAGTCTGTTGCAACAAATGGCAAAGTGAAGTACGAAATCGGCGACCGTCTAACGCTTCGCGTCGGCGACCGATTCGAACAAGGGGGCGATCATCCCCTGGATCAGACGGCACCGCTGCGCAGGAAAGACGGCACATTGACGGAGACATTACAGCATAGCGTAATTAGGGATTATACGGTGGTAGGTTTCATTAAACGTCCGGTGTCGGAAACGGCTTGGGCCCCGGCTTATACGATCATTAGCTATGTCGATGATCAAATCATCGGGGGAGAGGATCGGGTCGATGCGTCGGTGGTCTTGAAGCAGGTCAATCCGTTCTTGTTCGCACATGCGGAGAAGCTGGCTGAGACAAACCAAATTCACACTGTCCAATATAATAATGATTTGCTTCATTATTATGGCTTGTCCAGCAGCGGAGCCTCATCCAGCATGATGTTCTCATTATCGGCAATCCTTATGGGGACCATTATCATTGGCTCGGTTGGACTCATCTATAACGCCTTTGCGATATCCGTCTCGGAACGTTCCCGCTATTTAGGGATGCTCGCGAGCGTGGGGGCAACGAAAAGGCAGAAGCGAAATTCCGTATTTTTTGAAGGGATCATCATTGGTTTGATCAGCATTCCCATTGGCATCTTATGCGGTCTTGCCGGCATCGGAATCACCTTTTCGTTCATGAACACAATGATTGAAGGGGTATTAGGGACCAGTGAAAAGCTGAGGCTTATCGTCACGCCGTTAATGCTCTTGATGACTTGTCTTGTTTCGATGCTGACGATTTTCGTTTCGGCGTATCTCCCGGCGGTTAAAGCCTCCAGGGTATCCCCCATGGACGCGATTCGCCAAACCACTGACGTAAAGCTTACGGGCAAAGCAGTGAAGACGCCCGAGATCATTCGTAAGCTCTTCGGAATCGAAGCCGAAATCGGGCTGAAAAACTTAAAAAGGAACAAACGAAGACATCATGTTATTCTTTTTTCGCTTGTCATCAGCATCGTTTTGTTTTTGACGATATCGTTTTTCACGGCTGGCCTGACACAATCTCTGGCATTGTCGCTGCAAGGCATCGATTACGATATTGAAGTGTCGTCCAGTAATGGCGAAAGACTAGATGACCGGTTGATGCAATCGCTTGTATCTCTGGATGGCGTCACGGAATACAACGTGAGTCATGAGTTAGTCAGGAACGCTTGGGTCGATGCAGCAAGCATCGCCGACGAATTGCAGGAGAAGGTTAAGCAGGATAGGAGTATGCTGCAAGACGGCAAATACCCTTATGAAATTAAGCTCTATGCACTGAATGATTCGAGCCTGCAAGCCTATGCCAGAGAGATTGGGGCAGATTACGAGCAGCTTACGGATCTGGATCATCCCGCCGCAATCGTGATGGATACGATTCGTTACAAAGATATAGATACGGGGAAATATATTCAGACGAAGTCCATATATGCGAATATCGGACAACCTATCGAGCTAACGAGTTTTTTTAAAGCGAGCGGGGAAGAAACGAAGACAAATCAAGTGATAATTGCCGCATTGACGGATAAGGCACCGATGGGGATGAGCCCGGTAGGCTTAGGCGGGTTAAATATGATCGTGTCGGAACGCGTCATGAAGCGGCTGGCAGACGGCGAGGAGCTGGCTAACGCTCCGATGTATCTCCATTTGAAAAGCACGGAACCGGTGAAAACGCAGCAGGAAATTGAAGCGATGAACGAGACCCATCTGAATGTCTACAATGTATATCAATCCAGAATAAGAGAAGAACAAAAGATTCTGCTGATGAACGTCTTTTCTTACGGTTTTATCGTATTAATCTCTGTGATTTCCGTTGCGAACATCTTTAATACGATCTCAACAGGGCTGGCTCTTCGCAAACGGGAATTTGCGATGCTGAAATCCGTAGGCGCGACGCCAAAGGGGTTTGCAAAAATACTGAACTATGAGAGTGTTTATTATGGGGTCAAGTCGCTCTTGTATGGGCTTCCTGTCAGTTTCGCCGTGATGGTTCTGATCTATAGAGCCTTTGCGAACAAATTCAGCTATGGGTTCACCCTGCCCTGGATGAGCATTCTGTCTGTCATTGTGTGTGTATTTGTCATTGTCAGCTCTGCGGTTGTTTATTCCGGAGCTAAAATAAAAAAGGAGAATATTATTGATGCATTAAAGCAAGAGAATATATGATTTACTTGGGATACAGCAACCATCTTTAAAACACCCTGCAATGCTTGCCTAAGTTTGCAGGACTATGCGTGAGGACAATGATCGTTATCATCGCGTTGGTGATGTTACTGCGCACTATTGGTGTTGACGTATGCGTCCTTATATCCCAATCAAGTGGCAGGGGTGGTCACGGTGGCGGGCGGGATGTATAAGGAAGGGTATCCGGCTGAAAAGGGAGATCCCCTCTCCCGGTTGGTGATGATGCCTGTTGTGGGACATGGGATGATGAACATTTTGTTCCCCTTGGTGGGCAAAATCATGGTGCGGAGCATAATGAAGGCCACCTTTGCGCCGGAGCCCGTCTTACTGAGATTTATCCTACACCGTAACTATTGTAGAGAGCGATCATATGGCCATCCCGATTCCGCTCCATATATCCGTAACAAGCTGCAAACCATTGGCTTGTGCTTTTTGCCGCAGCTTAAGTGCAGTTCTTATTCTATGATCAATGGTGCTAAGTTTGAGCAGTTATTGAAGCAGGAGGTAAGGATCATTTATGACTGAATTATTAGCGCCGGCAGGGAATATGGAAGCTTTGAAGGCTGCGATATCTAATGGTTGTGATGCAGTATACTTAGGCATGCAAAAATTTGGTGCACGCGCCTACTCCTCTAATTTTGATGTAGAATCGTTACAAGAGGCTGTGACGTATGCGCATCTGAGGGACGTTAAAATCTATGTTACGATGAATACCATCGTGTACGAAAACGAAGTTGAAGAGATGAAACAGCAGATCCGCAAATTAAATGAAATCGGTGTGGATGGCATTATCGTGCAGGACCTGACGGCTTTCAATTATATCGTTAACAACTTTCATGATATGGAAGCACATTGTTCCACTCAGATGGGAATCGACGATGTAGACGGAACTTTATTATTTAAAGAGCTTGGCGCGAAAAGAGTGGTTCTGTCCCGTGAGGTTGAGATTGAAAAAGTCAAAGAGATCAAAAGGGTGGCTGACATTCCTTTAGAAATTTTCGTGCACGGTGCTTTATGTGTATCTTATTCGGGAAACTGTCTGATGTCAGGATTAACCGGGTACCGGTGCGCAAATCGCGGAAGATGTGTGGGTTCATGCCGTAAGGCTTACGAGCTCATCGATAAGACAACAGGCACCTCTTTAGGGACAAGCTATATTTTATCGACTAAGGACTTGAACACGATCGATTATACCCATGATTTACAAGAAATTGATTCTCTGAAAATAGAAGGCCGGATGAAAGTGCCTACGTATGTGGCTAATGTGGTATCCAAATACCGCATGGCCTTAGATCATAAAATCACCGCAGAAGATAAAGAACATCTGAAAAAAACCTTCAATAGGACCTTTACCAAAGGCTATTTGTTTCACGAAGACCGGAGAAATATTACAAACATCTCAAGACCTAATAACTTTGGTTATGAGATTGGAACCATCAGCAAGATGATTAAAGATACCTATGAAATAACACTTACCCGCCCTTTGAATCAGAACGATACCATCCGAATCAGTCACAACAATGAAGATGTTAATCTAATGGTTGCCAAGCTGTACGATAAAGCTGGCGAATTAATCAACAAAGCGGATGATGTCTGCTATATCAAAATCAAAGAAAAGATGTCTGTGGGAGATGTAGTCTATAAAACGAAGGATTATTTCTATAACAAAGAATTAGAAGCCTCACTGGAAAAAGAATTTAAGCGGTTCAACCTGGATATTAGAGTATATGCATATCCAGGTTCAAAGCTTGTCATAGAGGCGGAGGGCTTAGGCTGTAATTATTCCTATGAAAGCGAGGAAACACTAGGCGAAGCCATTAATAATCCAACAACCAAAGACCAGGTCATCAAGCAATTCTCCAGATTAAATGATACGATATTCGAGCTCAATCAGGTCGATTATGAGGAATGCAATGCGTTTATTCCAGCTAAACTGTTAAACGCCGCAAGAAGAGATATTGTACTGGGCTTATATGATTTGAAGCTTAACAGCCAGCAGAGAAGAACCAAGACTGCGAACGCAAAAGAGAAAATAAGCTTTGCCCCTGTAACGCCGTACCTTACGGCCACTGTAACGAATCAGGAACAGTATGATGCCTGCGTGAGCTGTGGAATTCAGGAGATCTATTTTGAGAATGTGGTTAGACGAAATCAGAATGATTATGAGGAAAAAGAAGGGCAGCTGCTGATCGGCGGATATGGCGGAATTTATCACTATAGAGACACCAATCCGTTTGTTACGGACTATTCTCTAAATGTTATTAATGCGACTAGCTGCTATGAATTATATAAATTAGGTGCCAAGCGGGTCACTTTATCGTATGAACTGAATAAGAGCCAAATTGAAGATTTAATGAATGCCTATGTTGAAGAAAATGACGGCTATCCCGCGCTGGAAATGATCGTATATGGCAAGACCCCTTTGATGTTCACCAAATATTGTCCGATGAGAAAGATGAATCAATGCAGAGTCTGCAGAACGAAGAGCTATGAGTTAAAAGATGAGCAAGGAACGTTCCCGATCCTTTCTCATGAGGATTGCACAGCGACTCTTCTTAACGGGAAGACGCTTAATCTGTTAGATGAGCTGCCGAACATCCAAGGAATCGAGGCGCTGAGATTAAACTTCACCGTTGAATCTAAGGAGCAGGTTGTGGACGTCATTCATATGGCCGCAGGCAAATTAAACGGCTCCATGAATCATGCTGTCTTTAATCAGGAAACAGACACAAGAGGACATTTTAATAAAGAGATTGTGTAGGTAGGTTGAAAGAAGGTCATTCGAAGAAAAGCTCGCAGTTGCTTACATTTACAGCATATCGACGATAGGAGCAGGGCAGTCCCACTCCGGTCGGAACGATGCGTAAACGTGCTTCTGCGGGTTTATTTGTACTGGCGATTATCTAGTATTTACTATGTCTTCTTTCGTAAGTTCCTGGTATAGGGTGAGTTTCTCTTCGGCTAGAGAAATCATGTAATCAATTTCTTGTCGCTTGGATTCCAGTTCCATCAGATGCTGCTCAAGGATTTCAATCCGCTTTTTTAAAGTAGGACTATAAGTAGAAGGTTTCTCCCCTTGTTGAATTTTATCCATGACACAGCCCTCACGAGTAAATTCCGTAATCTCCTCAAGCGATAAGCCCAATTTTTTTAGTTTATTTAGACATTGAATGTAGGAAACCTCGCTTTCTTGGTAGACACGTGCCCCTCCATTGCTACGCATGGGTTCATGTAGTACGCCGATTTTTTCATAATAACGAATGGTATACGGAGTTAGTCCTGTTTGTTCTGACACTTGACTGATGGTGAGCATCGGATTTCTGTTCCTCCTTTTTGAAAGCTGATATTGAAAGATATTATACAGCCTTTAGTTAGCTCAAAGCCAATGTGTACATTCGCCCCAACCTTATACTGAATAAACTCTTGACTTCCAGTTGACTCTAACTTGTAAGTTAACGTTACTCATTCGAATGCAGGAACAAACACTAAAGGGGTGTAACAATGAACAACGAATATTTCACGATTCAGCAAGCATCGGAGGGTATCTGGGGGGCTATTTCGGTTCCCGGCAGCGGCTCTCTGGGGAATGCAGCCATTATTGATCTTGGGGATTTAACCGTGGTAGTGGATACAACCAACCTGCCGCACTCTGCTGCTTTGTTACGTCATACTGCCGAACAATTAACGAACAAACCGGTCAAATATGTAGTGAATACACATTTCCATGGAGATCATGTCAACGGCAATCAGGAATTTATGAGCAGCGAATTGATATCTACCGTGTGGACAAGAGATTTGCTTGCTGATATGGGTGAAGTGAATATTGATGTCATGCAACAAAACATTCGCAGGTTAATAACTAGTCTAGATCACATGCGTTCACAGGAAAGAGATCCTCATATGCTCACTGGAATCGGCTATGATCTTTCCGTGCAGCGTGCGCTGTATGATACGATCCCTTCCCTGCGCAGGGTGATCCCCAAGATAACCTTTGATGATAAACTCGTGATTCGGGGAACAAAGCGAACCATCGAAGTGTTGTCTTATGGAGGCGGTCATTCTTTAAGTGATGCTGTGGTGTACGTTCCAGAGGAGCGGACTTTGATTACAGGTGATTTGGTATCGACTAAGACCATTCCGGTCATCCCCTACGGTAATCCGTACGCCTGGATACGCATCCTTAAACGCATGCAGCAAGATCTCAAGATCGACACTGTCGTTCCGGGACATGGAGATATATCTAATTCAGATCGTATCACAGATGTCATACACTTTTTGGAGAAAATGATCGCTTATGTTGCTGGAGCTGTAACAAGCGGGCAATCAGAGTCTTACTGGCTGGAGCAAGGTGTATTAAAAGGGTATGAGGATTGGCATCTGCCCCAGTATTTCAGATGGAACTTTCGCTGGCTCTTTAACAGTATGCTTGTTCAAAACAACAGATGAGACAGCCGGCAATCTTACAATAAGATTCTACCAAGTTGTAGAACATCAGGTTTGGTCCTGATCAACAAGGTTATTCTCTATTTATATAGTATATAAATGAATGAACACAGGGGGATACTAGGATGAAGATGCCAAGCGACAGCGAACTGACATTAACATACAAGCGTTCTGGCTGAATCCAATGAAGGAAGCGGGAAATATCAATTTGCTTGGTCAAGGACAAGGAATCAATTTCGTCATTGTAATGCTTGTTGAACTCGCTGATCACCCGAAGTCGATTCCAGAGAATCCTTACCTCTTCTGATGACGTTGTCCATCCAGCTGATATTCTCGGTGAGACGCTCTCTGGAGGCTTCCTTGTGCATAATAATGCAAGCATCTTCAAACACTTTGTTTCCCCAGGCATGATCACTGTTATAGTGCGAGTTCACCACATATGCGGGAGAGCCGCCGTTGCTTACTTCCTTATAAGCCTCCCGCATTTCCCGTGCATGGAACAAATCGAAAAACGTGTCATACACCAGCCCTTCACCCTTGTTGATGAACCCGGCATTAGCCCAACTGATACCGCGATACGGCGAAATACCGGCAAAGACGCCAGCTGCGACTTCAAAAAATTTGACGCTGGGTTTTTGGATGATCCGCCAGTGAAGCTGCACTCCTTGCTGGTTGAATATTTTGAACGCTTGCAGAAGAAAAAAGTGATCGCTAGACAGGATGAGCGCCTTACCGCTATGTCTTTTCTCTCGATGTGTTACGGATTTCAGATGAGCGAGCTGATTCACCGGCAATATCAGTCCCATCTCATCACTGAGGAAGAGTTCTACAAGCACAGTGTCTCATTGTTTGTTAAAGGAATATTGTCTCAGTCATAAGCTTTGTGAGTACCATTTACTAAGGTTTCATGCTGTATATCAGTTACTTCAAAAAAATTTCAGGGTGAGTCAAAAACACTGACCGTAACTGTCAGTGTTTTTTTTGTATGCTTGTCGAGTGTTAGTCAATAATGGAATGGAGGAACAAAAATGTTTACGAAAATTGAAGACTTTACTGCGGAATGGACTAGCGAGGCGGAATTAACCGCTTCCGTACTGGATGCACTTACGGATGATTCTCTTGGACAGGAGGTTATCGAAGGCCGACGAACGCTGGGACAAATCTCCTGGCATCTGGTTCGATCGCTGCACTACATGACATCTTTGGGGCTCGCGTTCGAAGCTCCCTCCAGAGGCGAAGAAGCTCCGGATTCTGCTGCATTTATAGCTTTGGAGTATCGGCGGATCAGCAATAATCTGCTGAACGCGGTTCGAACGCAGTGGAATGACGAATCCTTGCGCGAGTCGGTCATGATTGAGAAGGAAGCCTGGCTGAACGGAAGCTCCCTTCGTTATACGATTATGCACCAAGTGCATCATCGCGGACAGATGACCGTTCTCATGCGCCAGGCCGGACTTCGAACGCCTAATGTTTACGGTCCGACTTACGATACTTGGGTCGAGAAAGGGATAGCGCCTCTGATCTAAGTTCCTTTACAATGAAATAAATGGTCTAGGGAGTGAAGAACGGTTTGTCAAAAGCGGATAATATGCTGTCCATACTATGGTTGCTTCGTTCGGGAAAGCGGGTGACGGCGCAGCAGCTTGCGGACGATTTGGAGATTCATGTTCGCACTGTATACCGGTGCATTGATTCATTGTGCGCGAGCGGAGCCCCTATTATTGCCGATGCCGGTCCGAACGGCGGTTACCGGCTTCTCGGTGAATTCGTTGATTCTCCGCTGCTCTTCGATTCCGAAGAGCAGAAGGCGCTCGTACATGCATCCGTCTTCGCACGGGAAGCGGGCTATCCGTTCACGGATGCGCTTTCCCGAGCGGTCGATAAGCTGAAGCGATACACGAATGAAGAGCAGCTTGAGCGGATTAATAGACATAGCAGCGGGCTTGCCGTCATCCAAACACCCACGGACGCGAGAGAAATTGAATTGCTCAGAGGGTTAGAGGAGGCCATAGCCCGGGGAGAGTCGCTGAACATGGACTATGCCAAAGGACCGGAGCTTACTCCAAGCCATCGAGTCCTCGACCCCTACGGCATCGTGCATTGGAAGGGACTATGGTACGTTGCAGGGTTTTGCCGGTTGCGGCAAGAGATCCGAAGCTTCCGGGTGGATCGCATTATCCGTTTGGAGGCGGCGGATACCCGCTTCGAACGTCCAGCTGCCTTTTCCGCGAGGGATTTCCTCTTGCATTCTTTACTTCCGGATTCGCTCGAAGCTGAGACGCTAGTCACCGTAAGGCTTCAGGGACACGAACATGCGCTTAACGAGCTATGCAAGCATTGGCTGTTCGGTCATGCGCTGATCGAACGCAGGCGGCCCGGCGAAGCTCTTTTTAAGCTGGGGGAACTGTCGCTAAAAACATATGTTCCGTACTTTCTTCTTCCGTATGGGAAGTCACTCAAGATACTTGAGCCGCAAATACTAATTGATCGAATGGCTGAGGTCAGCCTCGAAATGTTTAAACACTACGAAGCGATGCAAATAAAATCAGAGGATCAGAAGGGATGAAGAGTGGGTATGAGCAAATTTGCGATGTACGGAAAATTGACGGCCAGCCCCGGGAAACGGGATGAACTCGTTCTAATATTGCTGGAAGCTTCGCGTAGCTTGAAGGATATGGCGGGCTGTGAGCTCTATATTATCAATGAATCCGTAGATGATCCCGATACGATCTGGGTCACGGAGCTGTGGAGCGATGGAGAGGCTCATGCCGGCTCTCTCAAGAACGAAGAAGTGCTGGCCGTTATTCAACGCGCACGTCCTTTAATCGCAGGCGCAGAACAGGTTAGACTCCGTCCCGTTGGCGGGAAGGGGATAGACGTATAAAGAGGCCGAATTCAAAGTACACAATAAGACTTTGTCTCCAAATGCCTTAATATCCTCTAAGTAGTCGTACCCGGTGGATTTGGACCTGTTTGATTGTACATTCTAACCGCGACTATCCGATGTTCAGGAATAACCAAACAGGCACAGCCAGTTAGTCCTAGTATTTGATAGGACCCGGGCGGGAGTGTGTTTCCTATTTCAGAAATAGCTCTAAGGCTTATCCTGAATTCACCAAGCGAAGCCATATTTGCGATCAAAGGTTAGGAGGTCCCCTCTTTTTTCTTAACCTACATGCGCCACAGCCCGAACCTCTACCCACTGTTCTGGAAATGCCAGGTAAGTCACCCCGATCATGCTCCCCGCGGGCCGATGCTCTCCGACATACTTTTTGAACAGTTCGATCGCGGTTTCCCCGTGCTCCTGCGCATTCGTCAGATACAGCTCCACGTAAGCCAGATTATCCTTTGTCGCTCCGAACTCTTGTAGCACGGTATCCAAATTCTTCAGCGTCTGCGTCATCTGTGCCTGAATATCGCCTGCTCCGACGAAGTTGCCCTCCGCATCATGGGAGAACTGTCCCGAGATATACAGCGTGTTGTCGACAAGGTACCTTAAGGAATTGGAGGCTGATGGGCTGGTGAAGCGCGTGGAGTATCCGCAGATTCCGCCCAAAGTGGAGTATTCGCTGACACCGAAAGGGCAGACCCTGCTACCTGTGTTGGAGCAGCTGTGCGAGTGGGGAGTACAGAATCGGTGAGGTTCCTACATTCACATTAGCGCCAAAATCATACCCATGGGCACGGGCTACCAGCTAGGGCTGGGGATTTCATAGACAACATAGGAGTTCCAATTTATAAAAGTGTATGGAAAGGGTACCAGATTAATTAGTCCTGCCTCATTCACAATTCCTGTAATGCTAGGGCTCTTACAGCAGCTTGTTTTAATGCATCCATCAAGATCAAGTACGGATGCGGGCCGTAGCTGATGCGAGCGACGCCTAATAATGCCAGCTTCTGGAGTGGGGGTGAGTCCGAGGAAATCATAACATTAACAGGGATTGAAGACTGCTGGCATAATTTCTCGATCAGCCTCTCGTTACACAAACCCGGCACAAAAATTCCGTGAGCTCCGGCCTCTGTATAGGCATGTACCCTTTGAAGGACAGCATCCAAGTGAGCCTCGTCATGCTCATCTGTTGGTGTCTCTAAGAAGACATCAGTTCGAGCATTAATAAAAAGGGGAATCGAAGTATGCTCAGCGGCTTCCCGCACAGCTGCGATACGCAAGGCTTGCTCATCTATGGCGTATAATCCCGGCTCATGGATCTTTTGATCTTCAAGATTGACTCCTACGGCTCCACACCCGATGATCTTTAGCACATTGTTCTTGATCATTTCGGGAGAAGATCCATAACCGCCTTCTATATCAATTGTAATGGGCAGATCTACGCTATTGCTTATCCGCTGAAGATTGGATAGAACGAGGTCGAAAGGAAGCTTCTCTCCATCCTCGTATCCATGTGCAGCAGCTACAGACCAGCTGCCGGTGGCAATGACTTGGCCCCCTGCTCCTTGAATAATTTGCGCGCTTCCTGCGTCCCAGGCATTGACAAGGACTAGCGGATTGCCGCTTCTGTGCAGATCGTGTAACTTCTGTGCCTGTTCAAGTTGATTTTTCATTTTTTTGACCCCCAATTTTCTCATGATTTAGCAGCCATTCTTTGCGTGCGACTCCGCCGCCATACCCGCCCAGTTCACCACTGACGTTAATTACACGATGACAGGGAATGACGATCGCCAGTTGATTGGCCCCATTCGCTTGTGCTACCGCACGATATGCGGTGGGCTTGCCAAGCGCCAGTGCGATATCAGCGTAAGAGCGGGTTTCGCCCGGTGGAATCTTCATTAACTGTTCCCACACGCTCTTCTGAAATGGAGATCCCATTAGATGGAGAGGCGTCTTAAATTCGGTTAACGTTCCTTCAAAAAACTGACTCAGTTCATTCTCAATTGACTGAATAGGGGTGGTCTCCCCAGGTATAATTGCCGCTTGTAGTCTTGTCCTTAACCGTTCGACCTCGCGTTCTAAACCCCGGCGATCTACGAATTCCAGGAGATATAGCTCATTGTCGTCCGCTATTGCCATCATAGGGCCGAGTTGCGTGTCCAGCCACGATGCTCTAAGAATAAGGCTATCATCTAACCGCGTAGGCGTTGCGCCCATAATGCGGGAGAAGGCGTCCCGGAATCCGCTGCTGGAATCATAGCCAGAAGCTAATTGTGTATCAATTAGCTTTCCCCCCGATCGGATGCTCTTCAAAGCCAATCCCATTCGACGGGACCTGGCATATTCAACGAATGTCATGCCAAAGCGCTTTTTAAATTGACGGCGGGCGGTCGATTCATCAATGGATAGTGCCTTGAAGTCTTGTCCCTTCCACCGCTTCTCCGGGTTTTGCTCAACGGCCTCGACAAGTAGCCGGACGATATCGGAGACTTGATTCGGATGGGACAAGGGCCGACAGCGCTGGCATGGGCGGAAGGAAGCTAGAAGTGCCTGCTGTGCTGTCTCGTAGAACTCGCAGTTATCGTACTTTGGTTTCCTGGCTGGACAAGTAGGCCGGCAAAATACGCCGGTGGAGGTGACCCCCACATAGAAGACGCCTTCATAGTCAGATTTTTTCTCGATAAGGGCTTTATAATACTCTAATTTGCGTTCCTCATTTTGAATCATAATTACACCTGCATGTTTTAGGATGAGTATAGTATACCTCTTGCTAACCACGTCCATAGCCGAAAATCAGGCACTTATTCTCTTTTCAAGAAAAATGCTGGGCGATATTAGTTAAATACTCTTCTTCATCCGTATTTTCTTTCATCTGAATGAGCATCTTTGCATCATCTCCGACGATGTACCGGAATTGACTTGTGCCGTCTGTGGCCGCTTGGTATATGGTTTCGGCAACCATTTCTGGAGGCGAGGCGTAGGCCGGTTGTTTTTCCATATCACCCAATTTAGCCCGAAACGCAGCAGTAAATAGCTTGTAGTCTGTTAACGCATCATCAAAAAAGAATTCCATCGATCTTCCACCAAAGTCCGTATGAATAGCACCGGGTTCAATCAACTTTACTTTGATATTTTGTGATGCTAATTCATAAGATACGGACTCAGAAAAACCCTCCACTGCAAACTTGGACGAATGATACAGAGACATCGTAGGAAAGGTAACTTTTCCTCCCATAGAAGAGATGTTGATCAGCATCCCTTTTTGATTAGACCGGAAATGTGGCAGCATGGCTTTAGTCATACGGATCAGACCGAAAACATTCACTTCAAACTGTCTTCTAATCTGTTCATCCGTAGCGGCTTCTATTAGACCCATTGTTCCATATCCGGCATTATTGAGAAGAACATCAATAGTACCGAACCGCTCAATCGCTTCCGCTAACGCAGTTTGAATAGTACCTTCTTGTTCAACATCAAGCCTTAGCACCAACACATTATCCAGTGTAATAAACTCAGTTTCTTGTTCAGGTGAACGCATCGTGGCTACTACGTTCCATCCTCTTTCAGCAAAATGCTTTGCTGTTGCTCTCCCAATGCCTGATGAAGCACCCGTGATAAAAATTGTATTCATAACCATTCCTCCTATAAATTCTGCTCTTACACTAACTTTTCCAGGCTTACCAATCCCTCGGCAATGGTTGCAAGTTTAGCTTTATATTCTTCTATCCCAATTTGGATGCAGATGATCTGTGCTGGATGCATTTCATCTTTATAAAGCGAATATTGCTCAAGTAATTGATCTAATTTTGTGTGAGATTCCTCTTGAGCTTGCTTCAACCAAGCAATCACTTTGTCATATCCAACGAATTCACCAAAATAAAGCCTCATCATAAAATCGGATTTCCTGATGCTGTCTCCTTCTAGCGGGCCTAGTAAATAGGCGTTAAAACATTCTCTGCCTTTAGGCGTTATAGTTAGAAGATTCTTATTAGGCTTACCGTCCTGGAGCACATTTTCCTTAGTGATTAACCCATCCTTTTCCATTCGGGCAAGAGTGGGATAGATCGTTCCATAACTGGAACTATAGAAATTAGAGAATACATTTTCTAATGACTGTTTTATTTGATACCCAGTCGACGCTTCTTTCATAAGTATGCCTAAAATAACATCCTGACTGTTCAAAATTCGGCCTCCTTATAGGTTGGGGAAATTTGTATATCACAATATATCATCTTGATATATATCAAGTCAATATATATTCATTAGATATATAACGTTTTATTGGGCGAATACAACCTCCGCGCTTAATAAGCATTCAACCGAAAAGATTTTAACCGCCAATTCTCACTTGCGGATGCACTTGTACATGTGTTGGAATCCATCCCCAACTCCCGCATTATAGTAATAACGGACAAGATGGGGGCAATGATAGGTTGGGGGCATTATCGCTATCTCAGCGGGAGCGGATAAGCGTTCATCATGGACATACGAGTATAGCGCTGCTATAATAGGCGTATGAACACATATGACAAAATATTGGCGGCTGCTCTTAAGGTACTTGAGGAGGAGGGCGGAGCCCAATTTTCGACGCGGGCTGTAACTGCGATCGCGCAGGTTACGGCTCCTACACTCTACCACCATTTCGGCAGTGCCGATGGACTCCTGAGTGCAGCTATAGTGGAAGCATTCAAACAATTATTTGAAAGTAAGATTACCGCAGTGGAGTCCACCATTTCAGAGATGGCTCTTCGTCAAGGATGGGATGACTATGTCCGCTTCGCGGCTGCCCGTCCCCGGATTTATGCGGCGATGATGGGGCGGTTGCTCGAGGGCGCCCATATCGAGGCGGCAGATCAATCGCACCAAGCCCTAGTGCAAAATGTTCAGAGAGTCGCCGCCGAGGGCAAACTGGCTGTGTCCGCTCAAGCAGCCGCAGATCTGGTCTGGGCTTCCGCCAATACGGCCGCTTGGCTGTATGTGACGGCCCAGTTTCGTAAGTCACCCCCGCCCCAACCCGACGTTATTGATCTTATTCGGGAAAGCGTAATGCAGATCATTTTGACAGAGCCTGGAGATTTCAGGCAAAGCCCTAATGTAGAAGATATATAAGAAAGATCGCCTATCCAACCTGGACCTTCAGGAGGAGGGCGATCTTTTTTATGTTTTGCCAGGGTATTTCGTGTGCGTCGAGTGCATCATGCAATGCCCGCCAAACCAATGTCCAGGCCCAAGGATAACACTTCGAAAAAATATATAGCACCGCTATAGACAACTTTGTATAGCGGCGCTATAATATTCGTATAGCGGTGCTATACAGCGATCCATATCTTATCAAACTCAGGAGGGGTACGATGTCACTTAATACTCAAGAACTGGTCGTCGTCACAGGTACGTCCAGCGGCATCGGGAGGGCTACCGCAGAGCAGCTCGCCACTGAAGGATTTCACGTATTGGCGGGTGTTCGCCGTCAGGAAGACGCCGACAAAATCAAACGCAATAATATCGAGCCGGTGATCGTCGATGTTACCAATGTCGGCACACTTAAGACGCTGGCCGAACGGGTGGAGCAAGATCCGTTTGGCCGCCCTTTGCGTGCAGTAGTTAACAATGCCGGTATCGCTGTTAATGCGCCTCTCGAGATGGTTCCGCTTGATGAATTGCGCCGTCAGATTGAAGTCAGCGTGATCGGACAGGTCGCAGTTATTCAGGCGCTCACCCCGGCCTTATTGAACAGCGGCGGACGCGTGGTCAATATCGGCTCCGTTGGCGGCAAGGTCTCCATGCCTGGATTCGGAATATACTCGGCTGCGAAGTATGCGATGGAAGCGATCAATGACAGCCTTCGCAGGGAGATGTCCTCGTTTGGAATCAAGGTTATCATGATTACTCCGGGGGGGGTCAGCACTGGCCTGTCGGAGCAAGGAATTACAACAGCGGAGCGGTTGTCCAGGTTGATGACCCCGGACCAGCACCGGCGCCATGATCGTCTGTTTGACGCCGTGAAGGCTCAGGCTGAAACATGGGCAAAGGACGGTATCCGCCCTGAGAAGGTGGCAGCAGTGATTTCACGCGCAATCCACGCAAGAAAGCCACGCACCCGCTATACGGCTGGCCGTGATTCGGCACTGCTGACCCGGCTGGTCCGTATTCTCCCGGACAAAGTCCTCGACCGGATGCTCCGCAGCCAGATGAAGCTGCAGTAACGGGCGTTTCACGAAGATACTGTTATCCTTATGGACTCCATTACACAGTATCCGAATTCGATAACAAAAGCTTTGGGTGAATAAATTAGGAGGAATTAGCATGAACGATACAAAGAACCGTTACGTTACTGTACTCTGGGAGGCGAGAGCTAAGGCAGGAAGAGAAGCCGAGATGAAGGCATTTATGACTGCTGCTGTCACCCCGTCGCGCAACGACCCGGGTAACATTGACTACGAGGCTTATGAGGTAGAAGGCCAGCCGGGCACATTCATCATCTACGAGCGCTGGGAGAACCGGGATGCCCTCGACCGGCACCTGAGCGCCCCCCGGATGCAGGAGCTGGTGCCCCAGCTCTTGGACATGATGGAGGGATCCATTGAGGAAGGGATTCGGCTCCTGCAGCCATTCCGTCCAGCGCAGTAAAACAAAAAAATTTAGTAGAGGAGGCACAACGTTGGCAACGATCGATGATTTCGCAGCACTGGATATTCGTGTCGGAACGATTAAGGAAGCGGAGTTTTTTGAAGAAGCAAAGATCCCTGCGATCAAGCTTAAGATTGATTTTGGACCGGAAATCGGGATGAAATCCTCAAGTGCACAAATAACTAAGCGTTACAGAGTTGATGAAATTGTAGGAAAGCAAATTATAGGAATCGTCAATTTCCCTCCCCGGCGCATTGCGGGATTCAAATCGGAAGTATTAGTGTTGGGAGGAGTCCCGGAAAAAGGAGATGTTATTCTATTAAAGCCGGATATTGAAATACCTAATGGTACTTCTATTGCGTGAAAATAAGACTCTAAGAGCGACTCAGCCTTAAAATGTTGATCCCTAAAAAGTTATAGTATACTTGCTTATATGAATAACTGAAGAAAGGGCAGAGGAGAATCTTATGCTCAAGGAACGCATCGAGCTTCTGTGCAAGAAGAAGCAAATATCGAGGAAAGACCTCGTGGAGGGACTCGTTACGCAGGCCCATTTTGCCAACATTTTGGCAGGCAGGTACCCGTTGGCGGACGATTTGTCGGAGCATATCGCAGGGCGTCTCGGCGTCCACGTCACCTATTTGACTGCCGCAGCAACTGCCGATGAGCAGGCACTGCAGCGGGCGGAGCACATTTTCCAGACGATGTCCGGGGGGGCGGTATCCGATAGCTACGTGGATGCTCTGGACGATCGGGATGATGCGCTCGTCGTAGAGTTGACGACTGCCCTTATGAAAGCCGTATACTATCAGCAAATCAACGATCTGACCGCTTACGACTACTTGCATCAGTCCTACTTGAATCATTATTTGGAGAAGTACGGAAGGCCCGACGAAGTTGATCTGCCGGTACCCTTAAAAAAAGCGCTTCTGCTGTACAAAATCCAGTATTTCCGCTCCAAAAGCCGTTACTACGATGTGCTGAATGATGTGAACCGCTTAAGCGGGCTTGTGGAACCGGGGACGGAAGTATGGTTGATGGCGCAAAATATCAGGATGGAAGCATGCATCCTGCTGAAGCAGTTCGAGCAGGCGAAACAGGTATTCGAGCAGACCATGCGGCAAGTCGTCGATGATCGGCTGTTTCACCGTCTATCCGGCCTGTATGTAGCATACAGCGGCTATTGTTTCGCGGTGGGCCTTGTGCAGGAAGCGTTGCATTCGCTTTCGATGGCCGAAGCCAATCTCGTTTATTTGCAGCAGCCGGGCGATGTGGTCACGACGATTATGAACAACCGGATTGTTATGCTGACGATGACTGGAGAACTGGATAAAGCGTTGGACGAAATCGCCCGTTTCGAGGCGATGATCGCCAATGAGCCGGAGGGAACCCGGAAGAAGCTTGAGCCGGTTACGACCATTTATCGGTGTGAGGCCGCTTTTGCCCAGAAAAATTGGGGATTGCTCCTGCAAGGGATTGAGCGGTTGCGAATATCCGGAACCAATACGGATCAAGAGATGGCGTTGGCTTTCTATGAGAGCCAGCTGGCGCTGTCCCAAGGGGACATGGAGAGATTTCAGAACCGCGCGCTGGAATGCTTGCCTTATTTCGAATCCAACCAGCATTCAATGCGTCTTGAGCAGCTGTATGAAGCGTTGGCGGTCGTGTGTGAGGAAGGC
This sequence comes from Paenibacillus silagei, assembly GCF_017874735.1. Lineage (GTDB taxonomy): Bacteria > Bacillota > Bacilli > Paenibacillales > Paenibacillaceae > Paenibacillus_AQ > Paenibacillus_AQ silagei. The sequence continues at coordinate 682,208 of NZ_JAGGLV010000001.1, read as the reverse complement.
CGCCGCTATAAGGAATCGTCCATGTATTATCGGAAGCTGGTGTATCTATTAAGGAATAACGGCGGGGGAGGGCCTTCCCGTCAGGTTTAAATACAAAAATGTTGAACCAAGTGGAGCCTTGAATAACGTCTGAGGCCCGCAGTTTTGCAAGAAAGCCCTATTTGGGGAAAAACGCAGCGTAAATTGGAAGGAAAACCCGCGCTATCCCTCACTTGTTTGTATGTCGCTGATACTATTGTCAGGTTTACTGGCAATCGTATACATTGGAAATACAACGACAAATCAAACGAGGAGAGGCGTGAAGCGTATGTGGGGATTGTTCGGAAAGAAGAAGGAACCACAGGATCGTCTGGAGCAGGCAGAAAAGCTAATGAACAAAGGAATGTCGGGGCTGGTTATGAAAACTATGGTCTCCAAAGAACAGAGGGATCTGATCAACCAAAGTCTGGATACGGCAAAACAGGCGCAATTGGCATCGAGCGGCACCGTTCCGCTTAGCGCAACTGCCATCGTCATATCCGTGACGGATACCGGAAAGCTCATCAATTTCGATCCGATCGTCGTCCTCGTGTTGAACGTGACGGAGAATGATGGAAGCACGTATCAGAAGACTTTGGAAACACTCGTATCAAAAATCCAAATTCCGCGCGCGGGAGATCGAGTCGGCTTGGGCCACAACCCGGCTAATCCGTCCGAGCTTATGTATATGGGACTGCTGCCGTAGAAGTTGTGAGGAGCAGTTCTGTGGAAAGGCGGATTGAGCCGCGTTCCATTATTAATGATAAGGAAAGTTTCAAGAATTCTCAAAATACTAAAACGCTACTGACAAACCGCTGTCAGTAGCGTTTTAGTATACTGGATTGCGCAGGATACGGTAACCCAATGGGATACCGTTCCTTTTGTTTTTGCTTTCATAAAGCAGTGATGCAGCCCACGCAAATGTATAGATTACGGATAAAACCAAAAATAAACAAGGATACACCTGATCATTTGTCGGCTTGCCGACTTTTTTTGTTATAAGCTATGAAATATAATATTAAATACCGATAGGTAAACTTTGAATTATTCAAAAGCCAGAGAGGAGTGCAGCGACGATGGACCAGGATGAGGGAATGTCCTCCTATTGGGGAGGAGCGTTAACGGTTAACGGCGAAGCCGAGCAACTCGCGTTAGCGAAGCTCTTTCAGGAATATGGCACTTCTCGCGGCATGAAGAAGAACGCCTATATCTTCAGGAGCGAGGAAGAAAGTCAGGAGATCTATTTCGTTCAGGACGGATTGGTGAAGATCTCGCAGTTTGCGCAAGAGGGCCAGAGCATTACCTTGTTCCTGCGGCAAAAAGGAGAGGTATTTGGTGCGGCCGAGGTGCTGACGGGGCAGAAGAGGCAACGCTATGCACGATGTATCACGGACAGCTGTATTCTCTCGATTCCGACTTCCCAATTCACCGGCCTGCTGAAAAGTCACCCGGATGCCCTTTACGCGCTGGCGGTAGCCAACGCCCATCGTCTGCTGCAGACACAGCGGTATGTAGAGACGCTGATTTCACGGCCGGTTGCCTGGAGGCTGGCGCAACTATTAATACAGCTCGGAGCTCGTGTGGGGAAGGAGACGGTCGTGACGCTCTCGCTTACCCATGAGGAGCTCTCCTTTGTCATCGGCTGCAGCAGGCAGACGGTTACGGAGACATTGGGCCGATGGCGGGACGAAGGCAGCATCCGCTATGAGAAGAAGAGGGTTGTCATCCACGATACAGACGAATTCCAGCAGCACTTGTAACGATGAAGAGAGCCATGGGGGGCGGGAACATGATCAAGGTAGAAGGAGTAGGTAAGACGTTCGGCCAACGGGGTGGAGCGGGCTACACTGCGTTGCAGGACATCGACTTCGAGGTTGGAAAGGGGGAGTTCGTCTCGATCCTCGGCCCTTCCGGCTGCGGCAAGTCTACACTGCTTAACTTGGTGGCGGGGCTGGAGCGGGCAGATCTCGGCCGTGTCGAAGCAAACGGCAAGGAAGTCACAGCTCCAGGGCCTGATCGGATCGTCGTATTTCAAGACCATGCATTGTATCCTTGGCTTACCGTGCTGGAGAACGTCGCATTTGGCCTTAAGCAAAAGGGAATCCCAAAGAAGGAGCGCCGTGAGCGGGCCATGGAGCAGATCCGGACAGTTCATTTAGGCAAGTTCGCAGACCGCTACCCCCATGAGCTTTCGGGCGGGATGAAGCAGAGGGTTGCGATAGCGCGGGCGCTCGTCATGGACCCTGAGATTCTGCTCATGGATGAGCCGTTTGCTGCACTGGATGAACAGACGAGGCTACTGCTGCATAAGGAATTGGAGCAGATCTGGCTGAACACGCGGAAGACCATACTGTTCATCACGCATAACATCCGGGAGGCGGTCACACTGTCAGACAGAGTGCTTGTCATGTCCACCCGGCCGGGACGGATGAAGAAGGAGTTCCGCGTACAGGCGGCACGGCCGCGAGAGGCTGGTGATTCCCTGCTGCACCATATCGAGAGTCAGATCATGGATACGTTGGCCGCTGAGCTGGAGAAAGTGGCGAAGGAGGAATACGGCAATGACTACATTTTGGAGAAAAGCCCTCTTTCTTATCCTACTGCTGATAATCTGGGAGACGGCATATAGAGCAATGGATTGGGGCTGGCGATTCCCGTCAGCGCTGCAGACGGTTCATACGTTCTACGAGGGAATGGCGAATGGGCAGCTGCTTGAAGCGACGCTCGGCAGCTTGAGGCGAATCCTCATTGCGTTTGTCCTCTCGTGCGTCATCGGCATGACACTCGGTGTCCTGTTCGCCCGGAGCCGGCTGCTGGACGAGACATTCGGATTTGTCGTCGTTGCGCTGCAGACGGTTCCGAGTATCGCTTGGTTGCCTTTCGCCATTATATGGTTCGGCCTGAATGACTTCGCCGTAGTGTTCATTACGACGATTGGGGCGACGTGGACAATGACGATTGCGAGCAGGAGCGGGATCAAGAACATTCCTCCCATCTATCTGCAGTCGGCGCAAATGTTCGGAACAGGCCGCGGGTTCCGGCTTTTGTACCAAGTGATGATCCCCGCAGCCATACCGCAGCTCATTACAGGCATGCGCATGGCCTGGGCGTTCGCCTGGCGGGCACTCGTCTCCGGTGAGCTCATTGCGCGCGGAATCGGTCTGGGGCAGCTGTTGGAGGAGGGGAGAAGCCTGGGTGACACCTCGCTAATGCTCTGTATCGTGCTGGTGATCGCCATTCTGGGCACGATCTCCGACCACCTCGTCTTCAAACGTATAGAGGACAGGATCTGGACCCAGTACGGTCTAAATACTGCCAAAACTTAAGCTCAACCAGGAAAAGGGGAAAGATGCATGTATAGAAAAGTGGCTTATTCGAGTCTTATGATCGTTTTGATTCTGACTCTGTTGTCCGGCTGCGGCACCCCTGGCCTGGGGAGTAACAGCAGCTCCAAGTCGGACAATCCCATTACGGTGAAGCTCGGCGTGCTCAAGAACGTGACCCATGCCCCGGCCTTCGTAGCGATCAAGAAGGGTTATCTGCAAGAGCGTCTTGGCGCTAATGTGAAGATCGAAGTTCAGGGCTTTAGCAACGGCTCTGACTTCTCGACCGCAATGGCGACAGGCCAGATCGACATCGGCTACGTCGGGCCAAGCCCGGTAATCAACCAATATATAAGGAGCAAGAATATCAGGATTCTGTCAGGAGCAAATAACGGCGGCGCCGTACTGGTGGCGAGGAAGGGCTCCGGTGTAACAAGTGTCAAGGAAATGGCTGGCAAGCTGGTTGCCATCCCGACCAAGGGGAGCACGAACGAAATCTCTCTGCGTCTGCTTCTTCAGGAGCAGGGTCTACAGGTGTCGGCAGACAAGAGCGGAGTTCAGCTTATTGCAATGGCTCCAGCGGATACACTGACAGCCATGAAGCAAGGTCAGGTAGATGCGGCGCTATTGCCGGAGCCGTGGGGTACTCAGATCATGAACGAAGGCATCGGTGATATCGTCATGGACTGGGATCAGATTCCGCCGAACAAGGGGAATTATCCACTTACGATTATCGTATCTGGCGACGGCTTCTTGAAGGATCATAGGGATCTGGCCAAATCCGTTCTTCTGGCCAACGAGGACGCTATCAAGTTCATTAAGGATAGTCCTGATGATACGTATTCTCTCGTCAGCGATGAGTTAAAGGAACTGACGGGCAAGGGCCTGGACGCTGAATTGATCAAGGCCACGCTGGCCCATTTACATCTGACGATGAACATCGACCAAGATGCCTTGAAGATAATGGCGCAGGTTGCGGTGGATGCCGGTTATATCAAGGGAGTCGGAGCAGAGGGATTGGATCTGGCAGGCCTGTACGATCTGTCGCTGTTGAAGGAGATACAAGAAGGCAAATAAAACGTAGAGGAGAGGACTGACAGCGATGTATATCCAGCCACAAATGAATCTGAGGCCAGACTACCACCCGGACCTGACCGTCGTTCTGCTTGGGACGGGTTCTCCCCGTGCCTTCTATGGGCGAGCGAAGCCCGGAGCAGCGGTGCTCGCGGGAGACAAGACATTCCTCGTCGATTGCGGGGGCTCTACGGTGGACCAACTGATCAAAGCGGGGATCATGCCTCAGCGGATATCGGATGTCCTGTTCACCCATCACCATTATGATCATAACGGCGGATTCTTCGACTTGTTCATCACGAGCTGGCGCACACATATTACCGCAGAGCATGTCTTCGAAGGTCGTTCAGTGCCCATGCAGGTATACGGACCAGAGACGACGAAGACGATCATCGGCAAAATGCGGGAGTCCTTTGAGTTCGACGTCAATCTAAGAATCAGCTATAACCTGTCGGATGAAGCGGGCTCACTAATCGAGTATACGGAATGCAACGAAGGTGTTATCTATGATAAGGACGGCATCCGAATTACCGCCTTCGAAGTGGACCATCGCCCGGTCTATCCGGCTATCGCTTACAAGTTCGAGTATAACGGCAAGACGGTTGTTATCTCCGGTGATACAATTCCGGTGGCCAACACGGAGAAGCATGCGGCCGGGGCAGATCTGCTTGTTCACGAAGCGTACAACAAGTCGTGGCTTGACGCCCTAATCAGGCAATATCCGAAGCACGGGAAGGCGCTGTCAAATCCCGCGAAGTATCATACGACGACGCTGGAAGCAGCGGGAATCGCGCAACGGGCTGGAGTCAAGCATCTCTTGCTCACGCATCATATTCCTGCCCCGGTGGCGAATAAGGCGGCCGAGGAAGCGTATATCGAGGGGATGGCCGGAATTTACGCCGGTCCGATCACAGTCGGCCGTGACTTGATGGTCTTCGAATTAAAGTAGCGGACAATCAGATGAGGAACATAGGTAACCCAAAGATGATACTAAATCTAGCTACCAATGCCTCTTCAGTCGCATAACTGCGAAATATTAACAGCGCCATGTTCTTCATTAGTGAAGAGTATGGTGCTGTTTTCATTTATTTTCATTTACGTAAGGTCTTAAAAGGGTTTCATGGTTATCGATCACAGTGATTTAGAATGTTCACAGATTGTATTATTACCTGCGGTGATCCCCTCTCTTTTAAGATGGTTATCGCCAGCATCACACATTTCTTTTAATAATGGAAGGAATGTCCGGCCATAGTCTGATATTGAGTATTCTACTCTAATGGGAACCTCGTCTGCATGTACCGCGCGATGCACTAATCCATCCTGCTGCATTTGCTTTAATTGTTCGTTTAAAACTTTATGTGAGACGCCTTCACAAATCTTGAGTAAGTCTTTTGTACGCTTTTGCTCATATCCTAATTGATACAGAATAATGCTTTTCCATTTACCACTAATGATATTTTGTACCACATCAAATCCTGTATTTATTGTATTCATGAGATCCTCCTTACTTTGAAGTAACCTAGTGACTATAAAGTGCAGTATTTTCAATTGTATACGCTCCAGATAATATGATTATAACAAATCTAAGATATGGGAGGCGTTAAAATGAGTCTGCAAGATATTATTCTAAAAAGGAAATCAGTCAGACATTATGATCCAAACTATACGATTGAAAGAAAGGAAATACTTGATTCGATTGAACTGGCTGCCAAATCACCCAATGGAAATAACATTCAGAGTACACGTTATTTACTCATCGAAGATAAGGAGTTGCGCGCCAAAGTTAAACCACTTGCATATAACCAGGAGCAGGTTGAAACCTCAAGCTATTTGATTTTGATCTTGGGGGATTACCGTACTTTTCATGCTGAGAATATCTATGCTATTCAAGACAAGGCTTTGGAGAAAGGTTATTTCACTCAAGAGACTAAAACGTATTTAACAAATGCAGCCATTGGTTATTATCGAAACATGTCTAATCAAGATTATTTAAAAGAGCTGGTCCGCGATGGCAGTCTGGCTGCAATGGCCTTAGTCCTTATTTTGAACGAAAAAGGTTACCAGACCATCACGATGTCAGGTTATGATAAAGCTGCTCTTTTCGAAGAGCTCAATATTCCCCAGCATTATGAAGACATTATGTTATTAAGTGTGGGCAGAGGGATTCAAGAGGGTCATTCCACTGTAAGACATGATATTGAGGATATAACGTTTATAGATAGGGTACCTTCGTTGCTACTTGGCAATGATGGGAACCCATAATTCCTGCTCTATTTTGTCTCCTGGAGCCAAAAAATTCTCTATACAAGGGAGATTGGCAAGCTCGTATCCAGATGTAGGAAGCCATTCTGTATATAAGCGCTGCCCAGCATTAACGTTATCGTTGGGGAAAACAGCAAATACAGAGGGAGGAAGAATGAGTTCTTCCATATCGTTCGGTATATTTCCGTCATACCTACACCCCATGAGTAAATCAAAGGTATCCTCTTTAATTGCCGCGTCTTTACCAAAGATACCAAGTAACCCTTCAAGTTGGCACTTTGGATTTTCCCAGGACATGTCTATCAGCTTTTGAAGAAATCCATTTGATTGTGCTGTGGCCCACAATTGCGGAACCGTATTAAAAGCATCTTCAGTTTTTACCGTTTCCCTTTTAACTGCAAAACGGAGGTTACAATCAATATTTTCAATTCGATACTCCATCTCAGTGACTCCTTTTATGGTAATCTGAAAGGACATGCGAGGATATGCTTTCAACTGAACATTGCTTTCACGAACGGATGCAGGTGTAACGCCATGCAATTGGCGAAAGGCTCTTGTAAAAGCATCAGGGGAACTATATCCGTATTTCATAGAAATATCAGTAATCTTTGCACTATGTTTCTGTACTTCAAAAGCCGCCTTAGTAAGCCTTCTACGACGAATATATTCAGCGAGGGTAACATTGGCTAAAGATGAGAACATTCGCGAAAAGTGGAACTCGGAGCAGCAAGCAATTTTTGCAGCATAAGAATAGTTAATTTCGTTATCAAGGTTACTTTCTATATAATCAATTGCGCTGTTAAATCTGTTTAACCAATCCATATACTCACCTGCCTTTCACTAATTACTATACAGCAGCTATCATTGAAATACCCTGCAATACTTGCCTAAGTTTGCAGGAATATGATATGTATTTTGAAACGATATTGATTGAGCCATAGAGGTGAACATTATGAGTTTTGGAGAAAAAGATGCAGTACCCTTTGAATTCCTTAAGTTGGTTGGAGATGACGCAGCTTCATTGATTTGGGTAAATACGGCGAGGACTTATTATATTCAGAGTAAAAGTGGATTAAATAAGTATTTGAAAATTCAGGAAGTCGGTAAGGCCGAATCTTTAGAAAGACAAGCCCAAAGGTTATTGTGGTTATACAATAAGTTACCTGTTCCGGAGGTTCTTGATTTCGGTGTAATCGGGAATTATGAGTATTTATTAACACTTGAATTGCCAGGCGTCGAAGCTTCCAATAAGCAATTTTCTTCAAATACAGAAAAGATGATCTCTTTATTGGCACAAGGTCTTCGGAGAATTCATGAAGTTTCAATTGAAGGTTGTCCTTTTGATCATTCATTTGAACAGTTGATGAGCACTATCCAGTACAGGTTTAGTAGAGGGAACAAATTTGACTCAACGGAGCTGCAAAGAAGATTTGGTGAGGACAATGTTGAAAAGTTGCTGCTTGAAGTCAACAATTATTCTCGGGAACTCAAAGAAGATTTAGTATTCACACATGGTGACTACAGCCTGCCAAACATCATTATTGCTAATGACTCTATAAGTGGATTTATCGATCTGGGAAATTGCGGGATTGCGGACCGTTATTATGATTTGGCAGTAGCTGAGAAGAGCATTATCAGAAACTTCGGCGAGCAATGGGTCAAATTATTTTTTTCATCCTATGGTGTATCAGAGATTGATTATGCAAAAATAAGATTCTACCAAGTTGTAGAGCATTTGGTTTGGGCCTGATCATTAAGTGAACACAAGGAGGATACGGGGATGAGGATGCCAAGCGACAGCGAGCTGACATTGCTATTCGAAGGAGATGATCAACAGCTGCAGCAATTTGTTTTTGCGAACAGCGTCATTGTAGATTGGGGAGAGGAGGACGAGGAGATCGTCCGCTTGTTCGGTAAACAGCTTCCCGATGAAACGGTCGAGGTGACGCCTACGGACAAAGGACTGGATGTTACCTACAATGGACAAATGCATTCGATTGCGCTTACCTTTAGCGGAGATGACCGCTACATCACGATTCGCGGCTTTCAGGAGCTGATCCGGGACAAATACGAAATCCGGCTTTTTGAGGCCTCATATTTTTCGGATACGCACGAATTTTTGATTTTACCGAAGCGGAAGTGGGAGGAACTGGATGCCCGTTATCCGGTGCGGAGTAGGGAGATATTCCGTATCATCGATGATGAGTTGGATTTTCCGTAACTGGGCAAGTGGTTAACCAAGCTTCAGCAAGAATTCGAACAGTGTACCGGTTACCTGAAAAACATCTAAAACGGCTCAGGAAGGATATTCCTATGAACCGGGTAAGGCCATCCGCTACTACTCTGATGGAGAGATTCCGCAAATTCTAAAACGCTACTGACATTACTCTGCCAGTAGCGTTGTTTAGTTGAACCCTCTCTCTTTTTCTTAACCAACATGCGCCACAGCCCGTACCTCTACCCACTGTTCCGGGAATGCCAGGTAAGTCACCCCGATCATGCTCCCCGCCGGCCGATGCTCTCCGACATACTTTTTGAACAGTCCGATCGCGGTTTCCCCGTGCTCCTGCGCATTCGTCAGATACAGCTCCACGTAAGCCAGATTATCCTTGGTCGCTCCGAACTCTTGTAACACGGTATCCAAATTCTTCAGCGTTTGTGTCATCTGTGCCTGAATATCGCCTGCTCCAACGAAGCTGCCCTCCGCATCATGGGAGAACTGTCCCGAGATATACAGCGTGTTGTCGACAAGGTACCCCTGCGAAATCCCGTGATCCCAGAGGGTATGGTTGTATGTTCGAATGGTTGTCATTGCTTTAGCCCCTTTACTTCAAAGTAAAGCTATTATAGACTGAGCAAAAATAAAGGGATAGTACGCACAAAGAAGTGGGCTACTATCCGAAAGGATAGCGTGAACATGGGCATTTCAGATTTGAAGGGCAAAGAGACGGTGATCCAAGACACACCATTCGGTTATACGATGTCGGTGATCGGCGGGAAGTGGAAGATGGCGATTCTGTATGTGCTGTCCGCCAAACCCTCGATTCGATTCAATGAAATGCAGAGACAGCTCGGAGCGGTGACATACAAGGTTCTCAGCGCGCAGCTTAAGGAATTGGAGGCTGACGGGCTGGTGAAGCGCGTGGAGTATCCGCAGATTCCGCCCAAAGTGGAGTATTCGCTGACACCGAAAGGGCAGACCTTGCTACCTGTGTTGGAGCAGCTGTGCGAGTGGGGAGCACAGAACCGGTGAGGTTCATACATTCACATCAGCGCCAAAAGGTGATTTCCTCGCTACCCAGCCGCACGGACTCATGGCCCTCATCTTTGGCCTTGCCAATGGATAAGATCATGACTGGAACATACCTGTTGACATCCAGATCAAAGGCGCTAACGACCTGGTCGCGTTCAAAGCCTGCCATCGGATTGGTATCATACCCATGGGCACGGGCTACCAGCATCAGTTGCATCGCGAATAAACTTGCATCGATTTTGGCAATTTCGATCTTTAATTCTCTAGGTATTTGCGGATACATGCCCAGAATTTGCGCAACCTGCTTGTCGCGTATGTCTTTGGGCATTTTTCCTTGCTCCACAGCAGTATCATAGATTTTCTCTACATATAAATCGCTCTGCGTATCTCCCAAAATGATGAGCATCGCCGCAGATGTATCATTTTGCCGCGTATTGAACTGGACCAGAGGCCGAAGCTTGTCTTTCCCTTCAGGGGAGTGAACCACGATTATACGCCATGGCTGCATATTCGCAGAAGAGGGCGCAAGGCTTGCTTCTTGAATCATAGCGTGCAGCTCTTCCTCCGAAATTTTGACGTCCTCATCGTACTGTCGTATGGAACGGCGGCCGGTTAGAATGTTGACAAAATCATTATTTTGAATAGATTCCAGCATAAATGCACTCCTTCTGATGTAACCCATTATTTTGACAGTAGCGCTGCCCCGGGTTATCATATTTTTATTTTGAACTATGAACCTTGGTTTATAGCAAATATAAATGAATGATTGATTTAGAAGGAGCAGAATATGAGAGCGAATGAAGTTTCCAGGCTGACGGAATTACCCATATCCACCTTGCGCTTCTATGAACGTAAACAGTTGATTCCTGAACAGTTTATTTCGAGGGATGAAAATAATTACCGCGTATACGATGAAGGAGTGGTCACCTATTTGCAGGATGTGAGAATGCTACTCACTTTAGGTTTAACGATCCAGGACATAGTTTTACTGATCAATGAGAGCTCGTATATTAAGAAGGAAGCATTGGTAAAGGAGAAAATCAAAGAAATCCAGGAGTTAGAAGCCAAGTTGAATGCATCCCAAAAGTTTTTGGGTGATGTGCTAGAGGGCAAGGCGCATTTTCAGACCGGATGTAAATCTCAATAAGATTTCCTGTTTAATTGGCGGGGCAGCCATATTACAAGTAAGTTAAATAAGCTCATTAGGTTTCATCGTTCGCAATACATTTGAAGAAATCTCACCATTAGAGTAGTAACGAATGGCTTTCCCTTTTTCTTTGGCATATTCAATCTCTCTTCTTGTGCTACTTCCAATGTAACCATTCACATCTACTACAAATATTTCATCAGAAATATCGATTTTTCTAAAATGGAGATTTCCAAGGAGTTCAGCTTGTTTTTCAGTGATTTCAAATCCTTCACTTTGCTCAAAGAAGGCGAGGCTAATTACAATATTTCCTTGAAGGGTTAGGAATGCATTGGCCTGTTCGAAGGCCTCTTTAAACTTTGTAGAGCCACATAAAGTTATTATTTTCATGATTATTTCCTTTCATATATTTCTTGGTTAATGTATTCGTTCAATCAATTCATTATCCTTCAAAACATTTCAATCAATTCATAATGGAGGTTTTGGTATATGGTTTCGGCAACGATTTCTGGAGGCGAGGCGTAAAAGAATTCCATGGATCTTCCACCAAAGTCCGTATGAATAGCACCGGGTTCAATCAACTTTACTTGGATATTTTGGGATGCCGATTCATAAGATACGGACTCAGAAAACCCCTCTACTGCAAACTTGGACGAATGATGCATAGACATTGTAGGGAAGGTCCCTTTTTGATTCGACCGGAAATGTGGCAGCATGGCGTATCGGAGCTTTTGCATGGATGGATGTTTTGGTTACAGCGATCGTGCTTATGGGATTCATTTTGTTAGAAGGCACCAGAAAGAGAATGAAGTTTTTATGGATGCCGATTGCAGGTACGCTACTGGTAGGTCCTTCAATGGGTCTTCCCTTATTTCTGTTGCTGACGGCCAGTGATAAACCAACTTGGCACCAAAACAAGAATTGTGAGAATACATTCAATCCCAAAAACCGTTTGCAAACCGGCAACAATACTGTGTGCTCTATCTTGAATCGCAGCGGGATCAGGTGAATGGTGAAGATAACGATTGGCTCTGGATGACATGATGCCTACGAACAAAGCGATGCCAATTCCCCCGGCAATCTGTTGGAGCGTATTGTAGATGGCTGTGCCGTGGGGGACCAGGTGACGCGGAAGCTGATTCATTCCTGCTGTCTGAGCCGGCATGACGACAAACGATATGCCTAAGAATAATAGGACATGATTGAACAGAACGGAGCCTCGGGTTGTATCGCTATCGATACCGGCAAACAGCCACAGTGATAGGGCGATCATGAGCAGTCCGGGCATTATGACGAATCTCGGCCCGAATTTATCGAACAATTTTCCCGTTACAGGCATCAGTATTGCGTTCAAAATACAGCCTGGCATCAGAAGTAACCCTGTCCCGAAGGCCGTTAACTGCATCACATCCTGCATATAGATCGGCAGCAATGTCGTGGTGGCGAATAAAACCATCATGAGCACCACTATCAATACAGCTACCAAAGAAAAAGCGGGATACCGGAATACGGAAAGATCAATCAAAGGCTCTTTAATTTTGAGTTGCCGCCAAATAAGTAAGAGCAAGAAGAGCCCGCCTATAGCAATCAAACTGTAACTCCCAGGACTAGCCCCGACACCGGTCTGGCTAAAACCGTAGGTGATAAAACCAAACCCGATGGTTGACATCACAATGGATAGAAGATCGACCCGTGGTTTTGTTATTTCTGTAACATTCTTTAAATTTATGAATGCATAAATAATTGAAAACAACACGACAGGAATCACCATGTAGAACAGCCACCGCCACTCCAAGGTATCGATAACCAAACCTGACAAAGCCGGTCCGATGACAGGGGCGACCATGATGACAAGCCCCATGAGACCCATGGCAGCCCCCCTGCGTTCTGGAGGATAAAGGGCAAGAATTGTATTCATCATCAGCGGAATCAATAATCCTGTCCCGCAAGCCTGAACAACCCTGCCTATCAGCAAGACTTCGAATCCAGGGGAGACTGCACACAAGCAGGTACCTGCTAAAAATAACGTCATTGCGGACATAAACATCCGGCGAGTCGTGAACCATTGCTGCAGCAATGCGGTCACCGGCACCAGTATGCCGATCATCAGCATATAACCGGTAGATAACCATTGTATGGTTGAAGCGGTAACGTTGAACTCACGCATTAATCCGGGAAAAGTATTAGTAAGTAAATTTTCGTTAAGGAACGCAATAAACGCACCGATGAGCAGGGCGGCTAGCATCGCCCCACTCTTCATTCTGCTTGTCTCTTGAACCTGTTCGTTCATCTTCCACCTCCAGAGAATATTCATTACCAAATCTTCACCTGTCTGATTGTGCAGATTATCCTACACCATCACCTTCTAATAAGGAGTAGAAATTATCGCGGTCTTCATCATCAAATTTGCCAAGCGCCTGTACCCTGACAAATTGATGTCCGCCATACATATCGATCTCCTCACCATTACTATTGTAGAGGGCGATTCTATGGCCATCCTGATTCCGTTCCATATACCCGTAACAATCTGCCTCGGGCTCTTCCCCGAAAAAGAGTAAAAATCTGATTTTGTCCACGCTATTCATACAGATCTCCCTTCCGTATTTCTCATTAATCTGAAGACTATTTTACGTGACACCGTCTCAAATGGAAAAAGCGATATCACTCTGCATACTCGGAAATCCATTCCTATTTTAATAACATAAGGGGGTCTCCCTCGCTATGCCGCTCATTCTCAAATTATTTCTTGACGGGACGCGATTAGGGGAGTATTATAACGTGCCGGTTAACTCAACGGGGCCCTTTATAGTTTTATATCCCAAGTATTTCCTCCCTGTGTTAATATTATTGAGACAGCACGAGCCATTAAATGGATTGGAGTGGTTGGAGTGAATCAATTTCTGCAAATGGGAGCAAATATAACTTTAAGTGCCGCAAAAGGTAGCATTACGATTAGCCACGAAATCTCTACTCTGGTAGACGTTTCTTTAACAGCCTTCCTCTTAACGGATGCTGATAAGGTGCAAGGAGATAGCGGAATCATCTTTTATAATCAGCCCACAAGTTCCTCAGGTGTAGCCACGCTTTTACCAGCCGAGCAAGCCGGTAATACCAAAGTTTATAAGCTGAATTTCGACATGGATAAGGTCCCTGAAGGTATAACCAAAATAGCTGTAACTCTGACAGAGGATAACAGCACAGGATTCGCGAATGTGAAGAATCTGGCAGCAGAGATATGTACGCAAAATACGATTATTCACTTATCCCCATCCAGTTTCACGAACGAGAATGGAATTGTAGTGCTTGAATTATATCTAAGGAACGGGCAGACCAAGGTAAAATCAATCTGGCGCGGATTTGATTCCGGGCTTGAAGGGTTATGCAAAAACTATGGTGTTGAAGTAGAAGCGGATGAGCCAAGTGAGCATTCTAAACCTCAGATCATTCAAGAGCCTGTATCAAAGGAACCTGGTTCGGCTATGTCCATCAACCTTGAGAAGGTAAAGGGTAAGATCAATCTCGATAAAGGGCAGAAGCCGGTTATCATTGAGAAAACACCAGAAATTACGGCTACGGTATCTTGGGAGACTGGAACGGATTATGACATTTATGCTTTAGTCTATACAAAGGATGGAAAGCAGATTGATGTAGCTATGTTTGGTGCAACGGGAACACCTCCCCTCAAAAATTATGGTAAAGGGACAGTTGAGCATATGGGCGATGTGGGGAGAGGTAAAAAATCAAAGAAGACAGAGGTCATCAAGTTAAGACTAAGAGATGATGTTCTTGCGGTTGTTCCTGTAGTTTATTCAGCGCAATCCAATGGAACCGGTTCATTTTACAGATATAAGGTGTCCATGAGTATAGATAATCATAATGGAACCTCAGTTACGATCTCCGCCAAGAATGCAAATAATAATGATACGATCTATACCTGTGTACCCGGGATACTTCATAATACGCCAGCTGGCGTAATGATAAGTCCATTAGAGCTTTACAGTAGTCCAAATTCAGAGTATAGGCCGATTCTTAAGGTAGGGGACTCCAATATGGTAGAAGTGATCATGGATCAAGGACCTTTAAATGATTATAAATAGGTTATCGCGAAAAGCTATGACCAATCATGCCTTTTTCATATAACCTGCATTCTTTGCCCTCATGCTATACTCAGTACACTAAAAAGTTGTAAGGAGATGTAGCGATGATACCCTTTCGCAATGATCATGTAGGCAGCTTCCTGCGTCCTGCGAACTTAAGCCAGGCGCGTGAACAATATAAAGCAGGCAACATCACATATGAGGCACTAAGAGCGGTGGAAGATCAAGAGATTATCCGGATTATTGAGCAGCAGAAGGAGAATGGCGTATTCGCAGTGACGGATGGGGAATTCCGCAGAAGCTGGTGGCATTTTGACTTTCTGGGCGGCCTAGACGGCGTAGAGCTGTATGAGGAGATCGACGGACCCAAGTTCCATAATATGCAGACCCGCAAGGGCGGCATTCGTGTGGTGGGTAAGGTTGATTTCTCGAGCCATCCCTTTGTGGAGCATTTTGAGTTTTTGCTGAAGCATGCAGGTGACGCCGTAGCGAAGCAAACCATTCCAAGTCCCAACATGCTGATCTACCGGCTGGAGCCTGGGGCCAATAGTTATAACGACCGGGAGCAATTCCTTCAAGATACGATTGCGGCGTACCAAAAAGCCATTCAAGCGTTCTATGATGCCGGATGCCGGTACTTGCAACTGGATGATACAGCATGGGC
Source organism: Paenibacillus silagei (assembly GCF_017874735.1). Lineage (GTDB taxonomy): Bacteria > Bacillota > Bacilli > Paenibacillales > Paenibacillaceae > Paenibacillus_AQ > Paenibacillus_AQ silagei. The sequence goes on along the minus strand of NZ_JAGGLV010000001.1, from coordinate 666,370 downwards.
AGACCTTTTCTCAGAAGCGGGTCACGATAAGTTGCGGGCAAAGGGGCTGGAACCGGCGGAAGAGCTCAAGATCATGCAGCGCATGATTAACGAAACCTTGGCTCATAAACCGGCAGACTTAGTGGTGACTATGCATATTTGCCGGGGCAACTATAAATCCAACTACTTCTCAAGCGGCGGTTATGATTATGCTTCTGAGGTCATTTTTGGAGGCTTAGACGTAGATGGCTTATTCCTGGAATTTGATGATGAGCGTTCAGGCAGCTTCGAGCCACTGAAATATGTGAACCGGCCGGATTTGAAAATCGTGCTGGGTCTGCTCACATCCAAAACAGGCGAACTAGAAGATAAAGAGTACATTAAAGCCCGGATTGCCGAAGCAGCAACCTATGTGCCCCTTGAGCAGTTGTGCTTGAGCCCGCAATGCGGCTTCTCCTCTACAGAGGAAGGCAATATTCTTACGGAAGAACAACAGTGGCGCAAGCTTCGTTATGTGAAGGAAATTGCCGAAGAAGTGTGGAAGGCAGACCAAGAGACCGTTGTTGTGGAGGCCTTCATTAATGGTCACCATGTGCCCTCCCTTTCGCAGTCAGCCAAAGAGAATCCGGCGAACCCGGCTGAAATCGTAGGCTATTTCCCTGTCACTACGAAGGAACAAGCGGTGGAAGCGATTGAAGCGGCGGCAGAAGCTTTTAAAATATGGAAGAAGACCTCGATTGATGAACGTATTACCCGGATGCGTAAGGCAATAGAGAAGATCAGAGCAGCTGAGCCGGAAATTGTCCATCTGCTGTCCAGAGAGCATGGCAAGCCCCTGTATGATGCCCATGGTGAGATTTATGTCTCGTTAATGTGGATGGAGTTCGCTTGTAATGAAGCTGCATCCGTCCTACAGGAAGAGGTCCAGGAGCATGACCATGGTACAACCATCCTGTCCTATGATCCAATGGGTGTGGTGGCAGCGATCAGTCCATGGAATTATCCGATTGCGTTATCTACGATTAAAATTGCTCCTGCCTTACTTGCGGGCAATACGATTGTGCTCAAACCGAGTCCGTTTGCGCCACTGGCGGCGGCGAAGGTAGCAGAGCTGATCGCAGGCGAGTTCCCGGCGGGTGTCATCAATGTCGTTCATGGGGATGCAGATGTAGGCGTTGAGCTGACTAGTAATCCTCTTGTCGCCAAAATCGCCTTCACAGGCGGAACCGCAACTGCCAAGCACATCATCAAAGCAGCTTCGGAAACGATTAAGGATATGACGCTGGAGCTGGGCGGCAATGATGCGGCGATCTTCCTGGATAGCTTTGATGTTCAAGATGAGCGGGCCATGCGCCGGATTGTCATCTCCAACTTCCTGACCACAGGCCAAATCTGCATGATCGCCAAACGTGTATATGTTCACCGTTCTATCTATGATGCTTTTGTTGAAAAATATATTGAGGCGGCTAACCGCTGGATTCGCATCGGTGATCCCTTTGATGCCAATACGACAGTAGGTCCGGTGAATAACCTGAAGCAGAAGAATTACGTGCAGGGTCTGATTGAAGATGCACGCCAGCGCGGAGCTAAGGTCATTCCGCTCGGCCAGATTCTGGACCAACAGCAGTTTGAACAAGGATACTACCTACAGCCGACGCTTGTTCTGGACTGCGATTACCATGATCCGATTGTGGTGGAGGAGCAGTTTGGTCCTACCGTTCCAATTCTGCCATTCGACGATGTAGAGCAGGTGATTCATCTGCACAATGAGAGCATCTATGGATTGACGAGCTCGGTCTGGGGGCGGGAAGAGGAGGCCGTCTTGGTCGCACGTCAGCTCGAAGCGGGAACGACCATGATCAATACAGCTGCTGTGCAAGGGCTCGATGTCCGGTTCCCGTTCGGTGGCTTCAAGCAGTCCGGGATTGGCCGTGAATACGGCGCAGAGGGCATCCGTACGTATACAGAGCTGCATGTGATCAATGTTCCGAAGACACTGGATCTTCCTTATATCCCAGAGTGAACAAAACACCTTCAAGAGAATGAGCTCTGTCGTAAGATAGAGAGATCCTTGGAGGTGTTTTTTGCGTTGGCAACTAGAGTGAGTTACCCGGTAGTAATAAAGACGGAAGCCATTGAAATAAGAACGGGCAGTTTTTTGGAGAAACCTGATATCATTAAGGAGCGGGACTGCTCAAAGTACGGGTTAAAGGAGATAAAATCATGAAGAAAAAGATTGCGTGTTTACACGCCCACTATTCAAATATCCAGTATATTCAAAACGCTCTTACCTCTGATGGGTTGGAATTGGTTCATTTTGTGGATCCTGGTTTGATGAGTAGAATTACATCAGATAAAAATTTCGATGAAGGACAAGCCAAAAATAAAGTCATCGAACAAATAGAATGGATATCACAAGCAAGTGTTGAGGCTATTCTTATCACATGTACTAATTATATTGCTCTTCTTGAAGAAAACCGGCTTCATACATCTATTCCTATAATAAAAATTGATGAGCCTTTCTTTAGTTCGGTCTGCAGTATTACAGAACCACAGGTTCTATTATTCACTAATCCAGCAACCGTCGCAGGGACAATGAGCAGGCTTAATGAATTTGCTTCTATACAGGATAAGCCAATTCATATTGAGGCACGTGTCATAGAGAATACATTTGAGCTAATCATGCAAGGTAAAAATGAGCAATACGTTGAAGAATTATCAAAGTACATAAAGGGGATACTTGCATCAGAAAAAAACAAGAAAATTTCTGTTGCACAATTATCTATGGTGGAATCAGCCGTTAAAGTTGAGCAAGAGTTAAATGTGAAAATCGGGAATCCGTTGGATTCACTGATAATACATTTCGAGAGCTTGTTGCTCAACTAACGGGGAATGTGAATGTTAGGCAGACAACATTAAACCGATCAAAATCCTTAGTGGACTTTGATCGGTTTATTCTGTATTTTTCCAAAGAAAAATCGAACGAAATATTCTTTATTCCCCAATATATAGTGTAAGACCGAAGGGAGGGGTGATGAATGGAGCATCCAAAAGAATATTCTCAGCTCATTATGCTTACGCTAGCCGGCAGTCGTGAAGCATTTAGTGAGCTATATGAAGCTACGATTAGGGATGTATATCAAACCGTTCATTTCCTCGTTCGCGAAACAACTGAGGTGGATGATATCGTTCAGGAGATTTATATTCAAATGCGCAGATCTCTTGGCCATTTTGACATCAGTCGTCCCTTTAGACCCTGGCTTATGGGAATAGCAGTGCGACAAATTCATGCCTACCGGAGAAAGAGATGGACGCATCTCCGAGTTCTTAAGAAGGCAGAGCAGGTCAATTTGGTGGTGGAGCCTGAATTCACAAATAAGGTTGTGGACAAGATCTCCAACCACTCCTTGCTTGCTAGCGTAGATAGTCTTCCGTATAAGCTGAAGCAGGTGATTATTCTGCATTATTTAAATGAATTATCGCAGGAAGAAAGTGCTGCAATCCTTGAGATCCCTCTGGGTACCGTGAAATCCCGTATTCATGCTGCACTGCGCAAGCTTCGTCAGAAGCCAGAGAATCAGACTCTTTTTAAGGGAAAGGTGGAGGATCTGCATGAATTTCAATGAAAAGCTGCGAACAGTTCTGCAGGAAGAGGCCAGAAATTTAAATGCCCCACCGGAACTGAAGGAGAGAATACTAAATCAGACCGTAACCGGACAAGGGGGAAGACGAATGAAAAAGAAGTGGATCGTAGCAGGCGTTTTGGCAGCTACTTTATTAATTCCTACTGGAGCGTTTGCCGGATATCATTATCTGGCGAATAGTATGTATGGTTCGAAAGAAGCAGCAGCTACGATTGGCCTAAGCCAGCAGAAATATGAGGAGTTAGAGGCTAAGCTGCAGAGGTTGAAGCATAATTTTAGCGAGGAAGAAGCTGCCAAGGTTATGTCCTTATTGAAGGAATTAGGCGATTACAATCTGCTGGCGGCAGATTCCAAGGGGATTTTTCACATAGAACAGCTTGATGCAGAAGAACAGAAGGCTTACCAGAAATTACTGGTGGAGCTTGAACCGTATTTCAAGGAAATGAACGAAACGGATAAATCCAAGACAAAGGCATCTGGCACAGATCGTGGCGCTTTCTGGGATAGCTTGCTTGAGAAGGCTGAACAGAGGCTTACAGAACAGGAGTATAGGGAGCTTGAACCCATAATAAATCAGTTAAAAAGCTATGATGCCAAGGTAACTGATCCAGACGGAAGTGTTCATATGGATCGGCTGTCGACAGAAGAAATTCAAAAGCAAGAGAAGTTATTGGAGGCGCTCACCCCTTACGTTAATAAGCTGGACATAATGGTTAAAACAAGCTCTTAACCCTTACTCCCTCAGTATGGCTTGAAAACCAGTCATTATGATCCAAAACTCGCAGAAGCTTTATTTACCAGCAAACCGACCATAGAGCAGGGTAGGTCGGGAGGGTGCGTAAATGGGCTTTTGCGAGTTTTTTGTGCTACAAAATTTCTTAGCAAAAAACTACATGAAGCCGATAGATAAAGAAGAAGAAATGAGTAGGAGAGGGATACTCTTGGCTAATTTTTCATGGAATCACCAAATGAAAATGAAGTACATCTTTTTATTCCTGGGGTTACTATTAGTTGTTCTATCAGGCACACGCTTATTATGGATGGAGTTGTTTGGCGGTTTACAACAGGATTCGATAAAAAACGGGGAACTCCATTTGCGTAATTGGAATGCAGAAGACGGGCAGATTGTTTTGCTTGACGGGGAATGGGAATTGTATTCCTCACATTGGTTCAAGGATGGCAAAAAGCAGCAGGGCTTGGCCTTGAGTGAGCCAAGGATGATTCAAGTTCCAGGGGGATGGAATCAAGCTGTGCATCCCGGGACCTCTACTCCATATGGATTTGGCTCGTACCGCTTACGAATATATGTGAATCCGCAGCAGGATCTCAACTATAGTATTCGTGTGCCAAGTATACGCACTTCGTCGGAAGTATACGTAAACGGCCGGTTACTGGCTAAATCCGGGCGGGTAGCGGATTCGGAAGAAGCCTCTATCGCTAAGAATCTTCCGTATTCTACAACCTTTAGGGCCGACAAAGATGGTGTAATCGAATTGGTAATTCAAGCGTCCAATTATGTGGATAGCCGGAGCGGTGGCATTGTCCGGTCTATTAAATTCGGGACAGAAGAAGCAATTACCCAGGAGATGAAACTTTCGGTATCTATGCAGGTTCTGACAACGGTTATCTTTCTGATCCATTCTGCCTATGCGTTTATATTATTTGTATTGGGTAACAGGCAGACAAAGTTGCTGTATTTCTCTTTACTGACATTCTCTTTCACACTAAGCGGTGCGTTAAGCAGTGATGAGAAGCTGTTCCATCAAATCATTTATATCGGCAACGTATGGGATTTCCGGCTATCCAATGTAGCTTTTTTAGTTGGAGCCTATGCATTATTGGAGTGTACGAATCATCGCGAACTAGCTCTTTGGCACAGAATATATCCTGTATTTAGGGCACTGATCTTGGGGACCGCAGGGATTACGCTATTGTTGGATACATATCAGTTAACCAGCATCTTCCCTGTGTATAATCTGCTAGGCGGTACTGCTGGAGTCGTTGCAACGATTGCGATCTGTAGAACAGTGGTCAAGGATATGAGAGGGAATCTGTTATTGTTGTTCTCCATCCTTGCGTTGATCCATCATGTGATCTGGATGCTCTTCTGGCGGGAGGGCGGTTATAATCTTCTCTATTATCCGTTTGATTTGATTATTTCAATGGGGTGTTTGGCCTCAGTATGGTTTAGGAATTATTTTAAAATGTACGAAAACACGAATGAGCTAGCAACAACCTTGCAAAGAATGAATGATCATAAGGATCAATTCCTGGCGAATGTTTCACATGAGTTCAAAAATCCGCTGCACAGCATGCTCAACCTATCACAATCTGTTATGAAACGGGAACAGCATGTAATGCAGGCAAGAAGCATCAAAGAGCTTGAAACTGTTTCTTCTGTAGGGCACCGGCTAACCTTGATATTAAACGATTTGATTGATGTGATGAGCCTGCGGGAAGGCAATCCCCGTATCAGCAAAAAGGTTATACCGATCCAGCCGATCGTGACGGGAGTCCTTGATATGCTGCAATTGAATGCAGAGGTGAAATCTATACAAATTACAAATCAAATTCCTGAAGATTTTCCTCTGGTCCATGCAGATGAGAACCGGATTATTCAGATCCTCTTCAATTTACTTCATAATGCTGTGAAATACACAAATGATGGAGTTATTTTGATTTCGGCTTATGTAAACGACGGGAGGGCTTATATCGTTGTTGCTGACACCGGAATTGGAATGGATGAGGGCATGCTTAAATGCCTATTCCATCCATACGAGCAAGCCAACACAACGGAGACCATGATTGAAGGCGGCTTCGGGTTAGGGCTGAGTATAAGCAAACAACTGGCGGAGCTTCATGGGGGTACATTGGATGTAACCTCCATTAAAGGAGAAGGTTCGCAATTCAGCTTCTCTTTACAACTGGCAGGCTTGGAAGCGGAGGCGGAGAGTGCGCCGGCGAAATCTTTTGAACCGTTACCCATATCTGCTGTGGCAATTCAAGAACCTGTTCCAATGATCATGGACGGCGCCCCCCCCCTGAGTGATGAGACACCGGCAACGTTCTTCAAGATGGATTCCGACCGTCCGGTTCTATTAATTATTGATGATGATCCTGTTAACCTTCAAGTGCTTGAAGCCATACTGCCACCAGACGAATATGATACAACCATGGTAACCAGTGCCAGACAGGCGTTGGCTATTCTGGGTACGAAGGAATGGGATGTGGTAATCTCTGATATCATGATGCCGATGATGTCCGGATATGAACTGACACGAAGGATTCGTGAGCGATTTACCTTCACAGAGCTTCCTGTTCTGCTTCTTACTGCAAGAAGCCAGCCACAGGATATACATAGCGGTTTCCTGGCGGGAGCAAACGATTATGTGACGAAGCCGGTAGAAGCCATAGAACTTAAATTGCGGATACAGGCGCTAACGACGATTAAGCAATCCATTCGGGAACAGCTGCGACTAGAAACTGTATGGCTGCAAGCCCAAATTAAGCCTCATTTCTTGTTTAATGCTTTGAATGCTATATCAGCATTAACGGATATTAATCTGGAGAAGATGCGTGATTTGCTTGATGAATTCACTAATTATCTGCGAAACAAATTTAAATTCCAGAACATTGAAAGTCTTGTTCCGGTTGCAGAAGAGCTGAGTTTAGTGCGTTCTTATTTATATATTGAACAGGTGCGGTTTGAAGAGAGGCTGCAGGTGATTTGGGAGATTGATGATCACAGGTGCATCAAAGTCCCGTTTCTTACGATTCAGCCTCTCGTTGAGAATGCAATTAAACATGGAATCATGAAGCGCAAGCGTGGAGGCAGCATTGTCATACGTATTTCCTTCGTGGAGACCCGGGCAGAGATCACAGTTAAAGATGATGGGGTCGGAATGGATGAGGTTCAATTGCAGCAATTATTGGAAAGGCGTAAAAGCAGTAGTTCCGGCGTCGGATTAATCAATACGGATCAGCGCTTGAAGCGGCATTTCGGAACAGGCCTTCATATCACAAGCGCGCTGGATGCAGGGACAACGGTAACTTTTCACGTTCCGCTCAGCAGTAATGAATAACAACGATGAGATCGGCCGGAAGGATGAAGCTGAAACGGTACCGTCCTTTAAAAGGACGGCAATGCCGTTTCCACTTGTACAGTTTAGTTTCGTTCGCAGCGTTAATGTTATCCACATTTCGTTATCCACGCGATTTAGACTTCGGCTTCTCCAACCGGCTACGTTCACGCATAGCGTTGATTTGTCTGGCATGTCTTTCGTCCCGGCGGCCTTGTCTCGTTCGGAGTTGGCTCAGCATAACGAGCAGGCCCAGGGTGCCGAGTACATAAGAGACGATGGGATTCACTTCATTCCACAGGTTGACCCCGGCCAGAAGTAATACTGCGCCAATGATGGTGGCAATTAACCGCTGTGTATTTTTATTCTGCGTCTCGATTAATTTTTGCTCGAGGGAGCTCGCCAGCTTGACCCTTAAGCCTCCGCTATCCATTTTATCGATTGCAGACATGAACTTCTTGGTCGTTGGAAGGATGTCTTTGAGCATATTCTTGCCATCCTCTACAACTTTGGAGATGACACTTCCCCGCAGATCCCTGCGCACCACCTGTTCCACATAAGGCTTAACCGTCCCGACCAGATCAAGGTCCGGGTCCAGTCCGGTACAGAGGCCGTACACGGTGCCTATGGCTTTGCCCAGGAATGTGGTATTGGCAGGTAATTGAAAAGGCTGGGAGTAGAGGAAATTACGCAGTTCTTCCACATTGTCGCCTGACGTCACAAAACTCAGATCGAACGTATCGCCGTTGATTTGTTCGAATAATAACGTAAGATTCCTGGAGAAGACCTCCAGATCTACATTGCGTCTTAAAAATCTCAACCGGTTCAGGGCATCGATGGCACCGTGGGCGTCTTTTAAATATACGGCCAGCAGAAGGGCTACCATCTGGGTCTTCATATCACGGGCGATCCGCCCGACCATTCCAAAATCAATCAAAGCGATGGTGCCGTCAGGCTGCACGAGCACATTGCCAGGGTGGGGGTCAGCGTGAAAAAGCCCGTTCAATAGAATCTGTTCCACGAAGATTTCAATCAGCGATGTCGCCAGTTGGGTCCGGTCCACACCCCAAGCGTCGAGTTTGGCAAAATCATTGATTTTGACACCCTCCATAAATTCCATGGTCAGCACCTGCGATGTAGTACAAGACCAATGAATGTGTGGAATCACGAGATCCTTCCGGTGGGCTAGCTGCTGCTTGAATTCTTCGGCATTACGCCCTTCTTGCTGATAATCGAGTTCCTCCATAATGGTGTCATGAAACTCATCATACACCGCATCAAGGTCCATGAAGTCAGTAATCAGCTTCTGGCGCTTCAATAACGAAATAGCGACCTGAATGGATTTCCAATCAATCGCGATAATGTCCTCGACCCCGGGCCGCATCACCTTCACGGCGACTTGCTCACCTGTCTTCAGGGTGGCCCGGTGGACCTGTCCGAAGGAAGCTGCTGCAATAGGAGTCGCGCTGAACTCAGCATACATCTTGCTGATGGATACCCCGAGTTCACGCTCTACCTTCTGCTGGATCTCAGAGAAATCTACAAATTCTACAGAATCCTGCAGCTTGGACAATTCATCGATCACTTCCTTCGGCAGCATATCCACCTGCGCACTCACATGCTGCCCAAGCTTGATAATTAGCCCGCCCATATCCATGGCGGTTGTCGTGAAATACGCTGCCTGCTTGCGGTATAAGGCCCGTTGCTTCGCTGCAAAGCGCCGCCTTGACATCAAGAACTTCAGCTTGCCCAGCCACCAGAAATCCCAGGCGAACTTGAAAATCATCCGCATGGTTCTTCTGAACCTTGCATCCTTCATTAATTTCAGGAATTCGCTCATACTTGTTCATCTACCACAGAGTTATTATGCTGCATCCCAAATCTCTCCTTCTAATCTTCCATGTGCCTAATTGTATGATATTTCATACCAGACAGATATACAATTAAAGGCTTGGGCGGCTAGGCGATGATGGCGCAGGTTCGTCCCTGAATGCCCGGCGGCCGAGCAAGCCGACCACCAAAGCCAGCGATGTCAAAACCGCCGCCAGCAGATACAGGTTGACGATCCCGAACCGTTCGGCCAGTCCCGCCATGACCAGCAGCGAGATGCAGAACACCAGATGCAGCAGCGAGGCTTGCGCCGACAGCACCTTAGGCAGCATCTGCTTACTGGTGCTGCGCTGGATGAGGGTACGCCGGTTAATCACCGACAGCTCCGCGAACGGTCCCATCAGCAGGACAAGCACCAGCGCTATATATGGCTGGGTAGTCAGAGCGTACACCATGGTGAGGAAGCCGTAGCCTGCCATACCGATGAGCATCGCCCCCAGATAACGGTTGCCGATGAGACGCACTGCCGACAGGACCAGCAGCCCGCCGCCGACCGTTCCTGCGAAATAGGCTGCGTTAATGAAGCCCCACCACTCTTCGCCTTGCTTCAGCGCAACCTGGACGAAGGCCAGTGTGAATGCACCGACCCAGACCGAGCCGCCCAGCATGTCGATAATGTCCATGAAGGTCAGCATCCGCAGGCGGGGCATACGCCAGATGACTTGCCAGCCTTCGGTCAAGGTCTTCCACTTCGAAGCGGATGGGGGTACCGGCTCCAAGCCCGCCGGCTGCCCCTGCATCTGAGCCATTGCTTCTGCTGGCTCTCTCACTCCAAGCGAAAATGCGGCCGCCAGCCCATAGATGGCCGCTGTCAGCAGCAGCGCCGGGCTGGGCCCAAGGAATGCGACCAATAGGCCGCTCAGTCCCCAGCCCGCAAACTGAACGACCTGATCGCTAACGCTGATCAGACCGTTGGCTTGAAGCAGCCCCTCCTCCCGCGTTACGAGCCGCGGCACCAGCGCATTGCGGGCCGGAACGGTCCAGCCGTCGAGGAAGGACATGACGAAGACCAGAGCAAAGACAAGTGTGAGTGAAGCAGCCGCACCGTTAAGCTGCAGATACAGAGCCAGCAGCACAAACAGCAGGAACTGGCCTGTCTGTGAGATCAGCAGCAGTGAGGGCAGCTTGATCCGGTTGATGAGCAGCGGCGCAATGAAGCCGCTCACCATCTGGGCCGAGCTGCGCATCAGCGGCATCAGGGCCGCCGAGACAAGGGAATCCGTCCGGTCCAGCACCAGCACTGTCAGGGCCATAATATACAAGACATCGGCAGCATTCGCCGCCGTCTGGGTCGTCCATAGATAATAGAAGGAACGTGTTAATAACCGTGGTCTCAAGAAATTCCGGGCCTCCATTTCTGCATCCATAACGTCAAATGTAAGATAAGGATAACAATAATGGAAATTTAAGATTTTGACAAACCTCACTAAGGGAATATGAAGCCGTTAGATTGTTCATTTCATATGACGGGTTAACGCCCAGAATATCAGAGCCAGAGCACTGGCCATTGCACCGAGCAGACACACTCCGTTCCAGCCCGAGTATGCATACATACTGGTAGATGCAATCGATCCGGTGGCGCTGCCAATCGAATAGAAGACCATATAACCGGCAGTAAGCCTGCTGCGGGCTTCCGGGCGCAGATGAAGGATCATGCTCTGGTTGGTGACGTGTACGGCTTGTACGGCCAGGTCAAGAAGGATAATCCCAATGATTAACGCGAGCAGCGAATGCGGAGTATAACTGATTGGCAGCCATGAAAGAAGCAGCAGAGTCAACGCCACGCCGGTGGTCTTTTGCCCCAAACCCCGATCGGCCAGACGGCCTGCCCGCGCTGCTGCTAACGCCCCGGTAACTCCGGCGAGACCAAACGCTCCAATCGCGGTATGTGACAGGGACAGCGGCGGAGCACTGAGAGGCAGCACCAGGGAAGTCCACAAGATACTGAACGCGGTGAAAATCAGCAGGCATAACACAGCACGGACTCGCAGCAGCCGTTCCTCTGCGAACAGCGTGAACAGTGAACGGAGAAGCTGCGGATAGGATAAGGATTCTCTCCGGGGCTCAGACTGCGGCAGCACCCTGAACAATACACCTCCCATGATTAACGTGAGTCCTGCGGAGACAAGGTAGACCGAACGCCAACCGGCCAGATCCGTTAACGCGCCGGCGAATGTCCGCGCCAGTAGAATCCCAATGACAATTCCGCTGGTCACCACACCGACCGTGCGCCCGCGTTCGTCCGGGGCAGCCAGAGTTGCTGCGAACGCAACGAGTGTCTGGGTCACTACCGCAAGTAATCCAACCGTAGCAATGCCTATGAATAACACCATGCTGGTGGGGGCAGTGCCCACAACAACCAAAGCCAGCACGGATACCAGCATCTGTCCGGCAATCAGCCAGCGCCGACCCAGCAGATCACCCAGCGGCACCAGCAACAGTAGTCCGATGGCGTAACAAATCTGAGTCACTGTAATCACGATGCCGACGGAAGAATGCGTAATCCCGAATTCGCTGGAGATCGCGTCCAGTAAGGGCTGGGCGTAATAAATGTTGGCTACCGCCAGTCCGCAGGTGATGGCAAATAAGAGCGCAACCTTACGGGTCATTAAAGATGCAGATACTGGTTCTGCTGCTACGTCATTAAATTTCGGTTCTTTCACAAAGCCCGCCAAACATAACGCCTCCTTGGATATCTCGATTTAATAATATACCGATCGGTATGTAATAATCCTTGATAAATATAACGCCAAGCAAAATTAACTGTCAAGGGGAACTGGGGTGGAAGATATATAGAATGGTCTGATTGACAGGAGGATCTGCGGCAAATACAATCGTAATATACCATTCGATATGAAATGAGGGAGTTCAATGGCCCGGCCGCGTGAATTTGATCAGGATAAGGCGCTAGAGGCAGCTATGGATGTATTTTGGGAAAAAGGGTTCGAAGCGGCCTCCTTAAGCGACTTGACCGCAAGAATGGGCATTCAGCGTCCAAGCCTATACTCTGCCTTTGGAGACAAGAAGGGCCTATTTGAAGCTGCCCTACGAAAATATACGAGTTCCCATGCCGCCTATGTCCGGGGCAGTCTGCACAAGCATTCTTCAGTGAAAGAAGCATTCCGTACTTTTTTTGAAGATGTGGTGTCCAAAGAATATGAGAAAAGCCCGAGCACGGGGTGCTTCTGCATCAATTCAATGGTGGAGCTGGCTGCCCATGATGAGAAGTTCGAGATTCTGACCAGGGAACATCAGATGTATCTCTCGGTGATTTTCCAGGAAACGCTTGAACGGGGTATACAGTCAGGGGAGCTGGATGCAGGGATAAATGCCAAGAATCTGGCGCAGACGCTGGTCATTTCGTTAATAGGACTTACCGTGTTCCTGAAATCCCGTCCGGACAGGGTAGTGATTGATAACTTTGTGAAACAGATACTTACCCTAGTAACCATATCCTAATCAAAAGAGGGAAGGTGATGGCTATCTTTATGGAATCAAGCAAAGAGAGGGAGCTCTCCTTCGATATCCGCAGAACAGTGATCTTAGGTGCATACATGCGGGATTGGCAGATGCCGGAATGCCGGATCATCTTGAGCAAGCCCGATACAGCCGTCCATGTTGAAGTTTACTATTTTCCGGCTGATGATGAGACTACAGTGGCGAGGTTCGCAACAGTCGGGTTATCCGCAGCTCACCGCCCGAATGGACAAGCTGTGGGTACGGAGTGGATGATGGCTCTGACCTCTGACTTAGGCGGAGAGTCTGTGGACCGGATATTTACCTATCTCTGTGATCTTATCGCCCATCATATAGAGGGTGCAGGTGATTCACGGATACCTAGAGTGATGGAAGAGAGTCCGCTGGCCCCGGCTAACTGGACAACTACTGCCCTGTTGCTGGATGAGCTGAGGGGAGAAAGTGAAGAGCTGGAGGAGATTCAGGTCGGGAGCGAGAGGGTTGAGATCCTATGGGCGCTACCAGTCACGGCGCAGGAGGCTGTATTAATCTTAAGTGAAGGCGTGGAGGCCTTTGATTCCTACATCGAAGAGATCGAGCATTCTATTATTGATCCGCGGCGGCTGAATGCTTCCACGGAAGCGTAACATTTTCCATGAAAAGGGTTGCAAGAAAGTCTTGTTGAACCCAAAAATCCATGATATAATCGGTCCATAATTAAATAGATAACGGATTGTTACTACGTATGTAGGCAATACCATTAACAGAGCTATATTTATATGGCGAAGTTTGTGGTCTTGCCTTTTTTTATTTTGTGACAAAGGTGGTTATTATGAGAATTGCAAAAGTGTTGAATAATAATGCCATCATTACTATGAATGACCAGAATAAAGAAGTGGTGGTAATAGGCAGGGGGATTGCGTTCAAGAAGAAGCCGGGCGACCTCATTGAAGAAGATAAAATTGAGAAGGTCTTCATGGATAATGAGAGTATATCCGACAAAATGAAGACGCTTCTATCCGAGATTCCGCTTACGCATATGGAGATTTCGGAGCGTATTATTAATCTCGCCAAAATGAATCTGGGGAAGAGACTGCACGACAGCATCTATGTTAGTCTGACCGACCATATCCATTCGGCTATCGAACGCTCCAGGCAGGGACACCATATCAAGAATGTGTTGCTGTGGGAGGTCAAGAAATTCTACAAGGATGAATTCGAGATTGGTGAGAAAGCGCTGTTACTGATCCATGAGGAGCTGGGAATCCAGTTCCCGGAAGACGAGGCCGCTCATATTGCGCTCCATCTGGTGAACGCGCATATGAATGAAGAGATCCCGAATGTAGTTAAAATCACTAAGATTGTGCATGAAATTCTCAATATTGTGAAGTACCATTTCAAAATCGATTACGACGAAGAGTCGCTAACGTATTACAGGTTCGTCACCCATCTCAAATTCTTCGCCCGAAGAATATTAAATGGCACACATATTGAGAATACCGATAGTGAGTTATATGAGATGGTCAAGCGGCAGTATAAGGACTCCTTCTTGTGTGGACGGAAGATTCAAGATTATATCCGAAAAACATACAATTGCACACTGACCAATGAAGAAGTCATGTATTTAACGATTCATATTGAAAGAGTCGTCCATCTAAAATAACCCTTGTTTGGGGTTGCTACTGCGGAGCAGGCAAAACCTAAACTGGACTTGGATTATCCCTCTGTTTTTCCGGGGGTATTCTTTGGCCGGTTTAGGTTTTTCTTATATTTTCTTATAAATGAAGAGGAGTGAGCTGTACCATGGATCAACAAAAGCTGGCGAAAGAAATACTAAAATTAGTAGGCGGGGAAGACAACATACAGGATTATACCCATTGTATGACCAGACTTCGCTTCAATCTGCGGGATAATGGGGCCGCGGACCGAATAAAGCTAAAGGAGCTGCCTGGAGTGATGGATGTTAACATTAACGGCGGGCAATTTCAGGTCATTATCGGGAACGATGTGTCCAAGGTGTACGGGGAGTTAAGCAAGATTGCCAAAAATAATGCTGGCTCTGCCAAAGAGAACGCTGAACAACAAGGTAACAACAAAGGGCAGAAGCTCGGAATTAAAGCTTCGATTGGCAAGTTTTTTGCAGATATATTACCCGGGATATTCAATCCTCTTGTTCCGGCTATAGCGGGAGCAGGGATGATCAAGGCGCTGTTGGCTATAATCGTCATGTTCAATGCCACAGCAGCGACTACGGATCTCTACAAAATTCTGAATATTATTTCAGATGCCGTATTCTATTTCCTGCCGATGCTGCTCGCCTTCAGCTCTGCCAAGAAATTCAATGTTAATCCGTATCTGGCTGTTGTGATAGGGGGCGTGCTGCTCCATCCTAACTTTGCCAAGTTTATGGCCGACGGGATCACGTCGATGAGCTTCCTGGGATTGCCGGTTAAGCTGGTGTCCTACTCTTCCTCTGTTATTCCTATTATTGCAACCGTATGGATCATGTCTTATGTAGAACGTTTTGTCCGCAAAATTGTACCGAATGTACTGAAGACCATCCTGGAACCGATGCTGATCCTGTTGATTGTGGCACCTATCGCATTAATCGTGATTGGTCCATTAGGAATTTATGCGGGTAATGCCATTGCCGATGGCTACATGTATTTCTATGAGCACTTCGGTGTAATCGCCGGTACGCTGCTTGGAGCCACGTTCTCGCTGATGGTCATCACCGGACTGCATTACGGCCTCATTCCGCTTGTCTTCCAGGCGATTGCCCAGAACGGCTTCGACTATATTATGCCGATTATGACCGTTGCTAATATCGCGCAGGCCGGTGCGGTATTCGCCGTATTCCTGAGAACCAAGAATGGCAGCCTGAAATCCTTGTCCGGGGCGTCAACGATCAGTGCGCTGATGGGGATCTCTGAGCCAGCGATTTATGGTGTGAACCTCAAATTGAAAAAGCCGTTTATTGCCGGGCTGATCGGTAGTGCGGCAGGTGCATTCATCTTAAGTATCTTCCAGGTAGCAGCCTATGCGCTGGGAAAAGTCGGCTTGCCGTCCTTGCCGCTGTACATTGGACATAAATTCTCCCTGATGGTTCTGGCGGTGGTTGTCAGCTTTGCCGTTGCTGCTATTGTCGCTTATGTTCTGGGCTTCAAGGATGTTACAGAGGCACCGGTGGAAGAGAACAATACGGACCTTCCTGAGCCGTCTGCGAGTGAACCTGTATCTGCCAAAAAGCTGCAAAATGAACAAATCTATGCGCCCATTGCAGGCGAGGTTAAAAGCTTAAGCGAAGTCAGCGATCCTGCCTTTTCGCAGGAGACGATGGGTAAAGGTGTTGCCATTCTGCCTAGCGAGGGCCGTGTGGTTTCTCCAATTAATGGTGTGGTGTCGGTAGCCTTCAAAAAGAAACATGCTGTCCTTCTTACCAGCGACGATGGGGCAGAGGTTCTGATTCACGTCGGGATTGATACGGTCAAGCTGGGCGGCAAACACTTCACGCTCCATGTGAATCAAGGCGACCGGGTAAATGTCGGCGATCTGATTCTTGAATTCGATAGGGACAGCATTATTCAAGAGGGCTTCGAGATCATTACTCCGGTCATCATCTCTAATACGGGTGACTACACAGACATTACTGCGGTCAGCCCGTCCACCGTGAAAGAAAAGGATACTCTGCTGAAACTTAATGTATAAACCAATAGAAGGGAAGAGAACAGAATGAAACAGACAGACATGCAATTCCCGGAAGGCTTTTTATGGGGGGGCGCGATTGCGGCTAATCAGGTGGAAGGTGCCTATCAGGAGAACGGTAAAGGGTTATCGATTGCTGACATTCTGGCCAATGGGATCTTTAACCCGCCCTATGAGCATCCCGATAAAAAGAATCCTTACCATGACGCTATAGATTTCTATCATAGATATGAGGAGGACATCGCTTTATTTGCTGAGATGGGCTTCAAGGCGCTTCGTACCTCTATTGCCTGGACGAGAATATTCCCGAACGGGGACGAAGAGACTCCCAATGAAGCTGGCTTGCAGTATTACGACCAGTTATTTGATTGTATGCGAAAGTATAATATTGAGCCGGTTGTGACGCTGTCTCATTACGAGATGCCGCTTGGACTTGTTAAGGATTACGGCGGGTGGAGAAACCGCAAGCTGATTGAGTTTTTTGAGCGATATGCGATTACCGTATTCAAGCGCTACAAGGACAAGGTGAAATACTGGATTGCCTTCAACGAGATCAATGTGCTGCTCCATATTCCCTTCGTCGGTGGAGGAACGGTCATTGAGGAAGGCGAGAACAAGAAGCAGATCATTTACCAGATGGCGCACTACCAGCATGTAGCCAGCGCACTTGCGGCGAAGGCCTGCCATGAGATTATTCCGGGCTCGCAGATGGGCTGTATGATCGCTGCAGGACCGTACTATCCGCATACCTGCCATCCCGATGATATTCTCACAGCCATGGAGATGGACAGACAGGTCTACTTTTTTACCGATGTTATGGCCAGAGGATACTACCCTACTTATGTGAAACGGTGGTTCAAGGAGTATGATATCGAGCTGGATCTGACGGCAGAGGATGAACAACTGCTAAAGCAGCATACCGTCGATTACATCAGCTTCAGCTATTACAAGAGCCGCTGCGCCAGCGCGAATCCGGATGGTCTGGAGATGGTATCGGGCAACCTGGCTATGGGAGTCAAGAACCCTTATCTGAAAGCGTCCGAGTGGGGCTGGCAGATCGATCCCACTGGCCTGAGATTCACGCTGAACCAGCTCTATGACCGGTATCAGAAGCCGCTGTTCATTGTGGAGAACGGGTTCGGCGCTGTGGATACGGTAGAAGAAGATCAGAGCATCCATGATGATTACCGGATCTCCTACCTGCGGGACCACATGATTGAAGCGGGCAAAGCGATTGAAGACGGTGTTGAACTGCTGGGCTTCCTGAGCTGGGGACCGATCGATATTGTAAGTGCCTCAACAGGCGAGATGAAGAAGCGGTACGGTTATATCTATGTCGATAAAGATAATGAGGGGAACGGCACGCTGCGCAGAATCAAGAAGAAGAGCTTCGACTGGTACAAGGAGGTTATCGCCTCCAACGGGAAGAGCTTATAGTCTGAGGGAAATGAGATCACTTAAAAAAGCAGAAGGCACCCGCTTGGGTGCCTTTAGTTTTGCTGGTCAGTTTCTAGTTCACCTACACGTTCAGCACCATATAACTGGTTCAGATGCTCAATGTGGGTGACTCCCCAATCATTCATGGCCTGCATGATGCCGGACAAGCTTCGTCCGTATTCCGTGATGGAGTACTCCACCTTCGGCGGGATCTGGTGGTAAATCTCACGGTGGACAATATTATGGTATTCCAGCTCACGCAACTGCTGTGTGAGCATTTTTTTGGTGATCTCAGGAATGGCCCGCTGTAATTCGCTGAATCTCATAGCTCCGTTATTGAACAGGCGCAGCAGAATGACAGGCTTCCATTTCCCCACGAAGATTTCTAATGCGGATTCGAATTTGCAGTAGGTCATATCGCTGCCCCCTTGATTCACGTAAGGTATCTTTGAAGTAACTAGGTTTAATTAAAGTGTCTACTTCTCATGGGAAACCCTTCATATTATTATGCAGCTAAGGTTTCTGTAGCGCAAGAAGAACCGCCTGCCCGGGTGGAGGGGACCCGGATGCGGCTTGCGTAAACATATGAGAAGGAGTGACATTGTATATGAATATCGTGTTATGGGTCTTACAGATTGTTCTAGGTGCGGGGTTCTTGTATTCGGGTTGGCTGAAGGCATTTCAGTTGGACTCGGCCCGGGCGGCCTGGAGCTGGGTGAATGATGTGCCGCAGGGGCTGGTTATGGGAATCGGCATCGCTGAGCTGCTGGGGGTCTTGGGGTTAATTTTGCCGATGGCTCTTCGCATCCAGCCGCAGCTTACCCCGCTCGCCGCTATGGGTCTGGCTGCTGCCGCAGGCTCCGGTCTGGTCTTCCATCTATTGCGGGGCGAACCGAATGTGTGGATCAACATCATCTTTATAGTACTGGCGGTCATTATTACTGTTGGGCGTTTCCCGCTCTTGCAGGGGCGTTAAGTCCCGTCCCTTGAGTAGATGAGGACGGATACCCTGAGACCTTGCTTCAAGAGGATGCCAGTTATCCCTTCGGATATGGGGAGCTTTATATTTACGCCCAACTCGGGATGGCCGGGATCAAGCATCCGGTAGCAGGGTTCTGGCAATTCTCTTAGGGCCGGAGTTCATCGTATAGTAGGAAAATGAAGAATTGACAGTCCGTAGTGCAATGCTATAATCAAATAAATTGAAAATAATTCTATAAATATTTCTTTACTGGAATCTGCATCTAGATGAACTTCACTAATAACTATTCGAGTCACTTTCGAGTAATGGGGTGAAAGATGGAAGAGCTCAAAGAGTCTTTCGTAACTAATGTAGAGGATATGAGTTGGATCAGGCGCACTTCTGACTGCTACTTTATCATTGATGAGACTGGGCGAGTTATACAATGGAGCACAGAGCTTGAAATGCTGCTTGGTATTTCAGCCACACAAGCTGTAGGCAAGACCTGCCGTTCGCTTGATCTCTTCAGTGATTGTACCGGGAACAGTCTCTGTAAAACCTGCCAGGTTCTAAGTGCTACAAAACACATGGACAATTGCAACGGATCACGCAAGGTATTTGTTCAATGTGGCTCAATCCGGGTTCCTTTCATGAAGGATATTCGTGTCAGCAACTACGATAAGCGGTTAATTTGGGTGACCCTCGAACAGACCTCGATGTTTTCTCTGACAGAGAAGCTGACTCCCCAAGAAAATAAGGTGCTGGACCTATTATCCAGAGGCCATTCAACGCAGCAGATTTCTTTAGAATTATACATTTCATATACTACGGTACGGACTCATATCCGCAATCTTTTGAGTAAGCTTGGAGTACACAACCAAAAGGAAGCAGTTTCTCTTTTTTTTCGAGCCGCTTACAGGGGAAATAATGAGTAATAGAAAAGGATCATCTCCCGGTCATTGACTGAGGAGGTGATCCTTTTTGCTGTGTAATTTCAAAATTGTTATAAAAATACTTCAATTGTACGATTACTCCACTTCTAGTATATGTTATTTTTGTAGCATATTTAGTGGCATATATTGAAAGCCGGGAGCAAATGTCCCCCGGTGAGGGAGGGGAATATGAGTACTATTGCAGCAATACAGGATCAGTTCAAAGCTCCGTTCTATCTGGTCTGGGAGATTACACTTTTATGCAACGCCAGTTGTGTGCATTGCTATTCAGGCGCCGGCCGCCGGCATCCTGAAGAACTGGATACAGCAGAGGCTCTTAATGTAGTTGATCAATTAGCAGAAGCCGGCGTCCTTCTGCTTGGACTCTCAGGGGGAGAAGCTCTGCTCAGGCCCGATTGGATGGACATTGCCTCCCGCGCTTCGTCAAAAGGGATGATGGTTTCAATCGGCACTAACGGAGCTGTGATTAATGATGAGATGTGCCGCCGGATCATTGAATCCGGGGTTTCCGGCATCTGCGTCAGTATTGATGGAGCGACAGCGGAAGTTCATGAGCAGGTACGCGGTGTCAAAGGGCTATATGATAAGGCTGTTAGTGCTATCGAAACATTAGTGAAGCATGGGATTAATGTTACTGTCGGGTATACGCCGACACGGCTTAATTTCAGGGATGGCCGAAGTGTCGTAGAACTGGCAGCCCGGCTTGGTGCAAACGGAGTAAATTTATCTGAGTTTATTCCCACAGGACGGGGAGATCAGGCATTGGCGCTTACGCCTAATGAGCTCCGCGATGTAATTGTGGAGTGGATCTCCATGCAGCAGGAATACGCCGGAAAGCTGAAGATATATTGGCATGACTGCCGAGTTGCACTGATGCTGCCGCCAGAGCAGGCATCACAATATATAGGCTGCGGTGCAGGCTATGTTACCGCTCGTATAACTGTTAACGGTGATGTCACCCCTTGTGTAACTTTACCGCTTACGGCAGGCAACTTGCGTGAGCAGAGCTTCCAGGACATCTGGAGACATTCGCCGGTCCTAGCAAATATTCGTGACAGGACAACAAGAAACGAAGGGAATTGCGGCACTTGTGAGCATAAGTTCATCTGCGGAGGATGCCGCTCAGCGGCATTAGCCTACCATAACGATGCTTCAATGGGTGATCCTTATTGTTGGGTAGTTCCTGAAACAGTTCAAGTTTAGAAGGAGAGGATAAGATGCCGAATTTCACTTCAGATACGGTACTAACACTCGCATCAAATATTGTTACCCGTAAAGAAGAAAATAGCAAGTATGTGGTGTACAACCCGGCAACAGATGAACTTCATGTGTTGTCACGTCTGGCCTATACCATACTAAAGCTGTGTGAGCAGCCTGCCCGAATTGATGAGATTACAGAGCTTGTTGAAGAATCCATTCCAGCCTTTAAGTGTGACCAGGGGCGAGTGGAAGTGAACAAATTACTTCACAAGCTATTGAAACGGGGTTTGCTTCAGGCAGCCTGACCAGTTCAATAGAGAGGAGGTGAGGAAATGGAAGCAACCAGAGATATGTTGTGGAACATCGCCCGTGACAATATGGCGGAAATGGAGGACGCTGATTTACTGGCAGCCATTCAGGAACTGGATATTGTAGATTTAGGGGAATTATCTGTTATTGCCTGGAGAGTAATTTAACAAGCAAGGAGCCTCGGGCGCTGCCAGAGGTTCTTTTTACAAGGAGGTAGCTAATGGATCAGGGCGGAGCAACCTGCCGGAGGTTAAGCAGTGGATTGAAAATTATTCATCTCCCGTTAGCTGGCTTGAATACAGTATCGATAGGTCTGCTTTCGGGTGCGGGTGCAAGGCTGGAAGCAGAAGATGAAATAGGCAGCTCACGGATCCTTGAAGATTGGATATGGCGGCGGGAACAGAAGCAAGAGGATATCCATGATATTTTAGCCGATTTCGGGGCTAATTTGAAAACCTCATCCAATATAGAATGGACACGTCACTGGACTACAGTGCTTTGTAATCAATTTGAGCCGGTCTTCAAACTGTTTTTGCATGATATTCTGGAGTTTGATTTATGCACTAATACGTTTGCGGCCAGCAAGGAGTACACGGTAACGCTTGCCAGTAAACGCCGTCAGGAACCGAATGCGTACGTAATGGATGTTTTGCGGGAGAAAATGTCCGGGGGTACAACCATTGGACGGTCAACAGTTGGACTAGTTGAAGATATGGACAAGTTAGATTTGCCTAAGATACAGAACGTATATGAACGTCTTTATGCGCCAAATAATTGTGTGGTTGCTGTGGTTGGAGGCATTCCAAAGGATAGAATGGGGAAGCTGCTGGACGAAATTGTTGAAGCTGGCGATGTACAGAATTCACCTGTTGTTCCTCAGGAAGAATCTCCGTCCTGGCAATCCTGTGTGCATTCCATCGAACAGGAAGGCAGACTGGTTCATCTGGGAGCGGCGTTGCCCTGTGTATCATGCAGCCACCCTGATTTTTTTGCATTTGCTGTGTTATCACAGGCGCTGGGTGGAGGAGACGGCTCCAGACTTTTTGAGAGTATCCGTCAGAAAAAAGGATTGGCCTATCAAGTGCGAAGCAGCTTAATGTCTTTCAGGGATACTGGACTTCTAACCTTTTATTTGGCCACCGGACCCAATTTTGTGTCCTGGGCAGCCTCTGCTATCGCGGGGGAAATAAAACATATCAGGAATAAAGGTATTAGCAGGGAAGAGGTTAATGCCGCCAAGAACCAGCTGTTAAACCAGATGGTACTAAGGTCCGAGAGCACAGCTTCCAGAATGAACACATTGTTGACCGCTTCTTGGTATCCGGGGTACCCCGGGACGTTGACGGCCATGGAAGAGGCAATAAGTGCGGTTACTCCGAAGGCAATTCAATCCGCTCTAATGAATGTTGCTCCGGCTGCAGCAATGGGGCTGGTAACTTTGGGGCCGGTATCAGCTTCAGCGTTAGTATTGGATCAATAGGGGGACATTATGGCTTACTCAGAGTGGAAATATCCAAATGGACTGAACATAATCACAGAGGATATGCCCTCAATGGCGAGTGTGACAGTCGGATTTTTTGTGTTAAGCGGGGCGGGGCATGAGTCTCTGGAAGAGATAGGCATAGCACATGCGCTGGAGCATCTGCTCTTTAGAGGTTCTCTGCTCTATCCAAAGGGAACGATGAGTCCCGAGTTCACTCAACTAACAGGAACTATGAATGCCTTTACCACCTGGGAATATACTTGCTTCTACAGCCGTTCCACCCCTGAGGTATTGTCAGATGCATTTCTTCCGTTAATGGACATGATTCGTCAGCCTCTATTACGGGAAGAGGATTTCAATCTGGAACAGAATATTATCCGCAGGGAATTATCAAGACAATTGGAGGAACCGAGGAGCAGACTGACCCATGCTCTCCATCAATCAGTGTATCCGGGACGTCTTGGTAAGCTGCTGATTGGTCATGATGAAGATATCCTGCAACTGAAGGCTCCGGACCTGAGGGAATTTCACAAACGGCATTACATTCCATCGAATATCTTGCTGGTGATTTCAGGTAGGCTTGAGAAGTGCATCGGACTGGATTCCTGCCTGCAAGCCTTAGAGGATTGGGATGAGTCTATAATTCCGGTTGAGCTTGAACAGCCGCTAATTGCACAACCTGAAGTGGTCAACCTTACGCAAAAGCATTCAGAGTTATGTTACTCCTTATGGGCCTGGAGTCTGCCGCCGTTAGAAGATAAAGAACATTACGCTGTCCATTTGTTATGTACCTTATTAGGGGACGATAATTATATCGGCTCAAGGCTCTACAATAAGATCGTCGCACCTGGATTTGCACAGCAGATCACCTGTGTATACACCGTATTAGGCGGCAAAGGGCTGTTCAAAATCTATGGTCTGACAAGCGCACCTCAGTTGGAGTGGATTCGAGAAAAGATGCTGGTGGAGCTGCAGCAGATAAAGGCCGGAATGATTACGCCACGCGAATATAACCGAGCCAAGCAAAAAGTTAAAACACAAATGGCTCTGGATGCTTCTGGATCCCACAGCCGTTCGGTTTCCATTGCGCAGGCTTGGATGCGTCATAAACGTATGGTTCCTCTAAGTGAACTCCTGGCACTCATTGATCAGATTAGTATAGATGATCTTCAAAATATAATAGAACAGTACTTTAGCGGCAGAGAGTTCTTTGAAATCTACGGATAAACACAAGAAACGGGGCTGGTCAAAATATGGTAGAGAAATGGTTCAGCTATCCTGTACATATGGTCTGGGCGGTTACAAATTTGTGTAATGCTCACTGCATACATTGCTCGTCAAGCTCTGGAACCTGTCTCCCGGGAGAATTGGATCAGACACGCGCTTTGCAGTTAATTGACGAACTGGCGGAAATAGGATGTATTGATTTAGCCTTGTCCGGAGGGGAGCCGCTGTTTCGGCCAGATATTGACCAGATTATTAGACATGCTGTTCATCATAATATGCAGGTCGGTCTGGGGACCAACGGCTGGGGTCTGAATCTAGAGAGAGCGAAGGCATTGAGGACCTTAGGACTTCAACGCATCCAGATTAGCCTTGATGGGATAGGCCAGACGCATGATGAAGTGCGAGGGCTGAAGGGCCTGTTTAATCGTGTGGAACGTGCCATTGATGCTTCTCTGGAGTCTGGACTTCAGACACATATCTGCTTCACTCCCCACAAAGAAAATATGCATCATACGGAGCAGGTTATTGAATTTGCTCTGGCCAAAGGGGTCCATTTGTTCAATCTGTCACAGTTTGTACCTGTTGGCAGGGGAAGTCAAAGCATGGATTTGCTCCCCGAGCAATGGAGATCTTTGGCCGAGCTGTGGGTGCATAAGAGGGAGCAGCTCAAAGGACGTATGAAGTTCAGCAGCCATTTGGCGCAAATGGCCTTGGTTGATCCCGCTCTAGCCTGCCAGGAGGGCTTCAGAGGCTGCCAAGCCGGAATGGCACAAGGGTATATTTCTGCAGATGGCTGGGTTACTCCCTGTGTTATGCTTCCGGTAAAGTTAGGAAATGTGCATGAACGGTCCCTGAAAGAGATTTGGGACAGCTCTGAGGTTATCCAGCAATTACGTGACCGGAGCAACCTGAGCGGAAATTGCGGTCAATGTGGAATCCGGGAAAAATGTGGGGGATGCCGCGGAGTTGCTTATGGCCTGTATCACGATTATTTAGCTGATGACACGCATTGTTGGCTGCATTCTGTACCAGAGTCTGCAGATCGCATCACAGTCTAACATGAAAAGGAGAATGTACAAATGAGCTATGTTACCAGAGATGAAGACATTCGGTATGTTATTTTGCTCAGTCATGCAACAAATGAAAAAATGAGTCTTGAACTTATTCGTGCCCATGTGAACCATTTACGGGAACTTGACCGGGAAGGGAAGCTGGTATTATGCGGGCCGTTTACGGATTATGCAGGCGGTATGGTCATTATCCGTGCATCGTCCAGAGAAGAAGCGGTAAGCATCGCAGAACGTGATCCGTATGTCCTTTCAGGCAAAGAGAATTATGAACTGCGCACCTGGGAGTTGTCACATGAGAGTAACGGACATATGGGGATTGTTGAATAGAATGAGAATGAAGAGAGGTTGATTCTTTCATGCGGCTTGCGTTTTCCTATTTTAGACGGCATGACCCCATATTATGGATTAGGGTATTTGGAACCGGCCTATGTGCATTAACTACATTTATGATCCGGCCTTTTCTCATTTTTTATATCTCGGATAAGCTTGGTGGAACAGTATTGATGCCCCTTCTGGTAGTAGGTCTTCAACCGCTGGCGGGAATTTTGCTGAGTTTTTGGGGCGGAGGGCTTGCTGACCACTATGGGCGTAAGCCGGTCATGCTTGTATCATTAGCTATTCAGGCTTTATCCATGTTTGGTTTTATATTTGCTGAATCCCTGTGGATGCTGATTCTGATCTCTGTACTTGGGGGTATGGGGATGCCGATGTTTCTTCCAGCAGCAAATGCCCAGATTTCTGACGTTGTTCCTGAGGAGAAACGGGCGGAGGCTTTTGCCCTTATTCATGGTGCAGTCAATGTTGGTGGTGCACTGGGGCCCTTGCTGGGCTTGGCCGTGTATCTATTGAATCAGAATGTTATCTTTGTGGTTTGTTCGGCTTCTTTTATTTTGTTTGCTTTGCTCATTTGGTGGAAGGTGCCGGAGACACGGCCGGAGGAGAGCCTGCATTCCGATAAGCCTGAAAAAGCCCGCTCGAGCAGACTTCTATACCGTGAACATAAATTATTGTACCTGCTGACCTTATTCGCGCTTCCTGTGGGATTGCTGTACTCTCAAGTGGAAACTACTCTTCCTCTGCATCTGAAGACAAACTTTTCTAATGCATCTACCATCTTTGCCGGCCTGATGACGATTAATTCCGTTGTTGTCATTCTGCTTATGGTCTGGTTGCCAAAGAAGACTGAAAATAAATCACCACAGTCTATGATTTTGATAAGTTATCTGCTGTTTGCAATTGTATGTCTGGGTTATGGATTTGCTGCCTCATTCTTTGTATTGGTGGTCACGGAGCTGATTTTTACCGTAGGTGAAATCATAGGCATCATCCACTTGCAAAAATATGTTTCCATTGCTGCCCCTGCAGGGATGCGAGGGAGATATAACTCTATCTTTGGTTTATATATGCAAATCCCTAAAATCCTCGGCCCGATTTGCTTCGGACTGATCTTTGAGCACTTTGGTGGGGGGCTGATGTTTTCGCTTATCGCTAGTCTGTTAGTTCTTTGTGGAGTGGCGATCTATCAGCTAATCCGTAACGCAGAGAATCAGAAATTCGCTCTAATGCAACAGGAGCTGCAGACGAAGACAGCAGTTTGAGGGGTGGAATCAGGATGCGGATATGTTCTGTGAACATTGGAAAAGCTGAATCGATTGAACATGAAGGAAAACACATATTGTCTGCGATTACAAAGAAGCCAACAAATGATAGGGTTTTCTTATCCGACCTAGGCCTGCAAGGTGACGAACAGGCGAATAAGATTAGGCATGGCGGACCACACAAAGCGATTTGCGCTTATCCGGAGGAATATTACACTGACTGGGAAAAGGTGCTTTGCAGGGAGCTCCCTTTTGGATCCTTCGGGGAAAATCTTACTGTACAGGGTATGAGGGAATCAGAGGTAAATATCGGCGATATTTTTATGTGGGGGGAAGCGTTGCTGGAGGTTACGCAGCCTCGCCCTCCATGTCATAAACTGGCTAAAAAGTTTGGGTGCCCTCAACTGCCGCTTATTTTCCAGGATCTGGGAAAAACCGGTTTTCTTATGCGTGTCTTGCAGGAGGGGTGGGTAAGCATTGAGAGCCAATTCGTTTGCTTTAAGACCCATTCTTCTAAAATCTCTATTAAAATGGTCAACGAAGCTATGCACAAGGATGTATCGAATAAAGAACTAATAATGAATATTTTACAGGTGGAGGCTTTATCGCCAAGCGTTAGAACCACCTTGAAGTTAAGACTGGCAGGACATTATGAGGACTCTACAAACAGAATGCAAGGAATGTGAAGTGAAAGCCGCTTGCAGCTATCATTATTTATGATACTCACCTTCTCTTCTAGTCATTTTACCTAACCGCTGTAACAGCCTACAATTTGTATGAAGCCACTACAGTGTAATAGGAGGATACGAAGATGAAGGCAATTACACTTGGACCGCAGGGTCTGCAATATACGGAGCATCCGGACAAGCGTCCTGAACAGGGACAGGTCAAGGTAAGGTTAAAGACAGCCGGACTCAATCACCGGGATTTATTCATTATAGCTGCTGCTTCTGCTACAGAAGGTGCACCGGGTCCGCTTCATCCTTGCGTGCTTGGTTCAGACGGGGCTGGTGTTATTGAAGAGACGGGTGAAGGGGTAAGCGGCCTGGCTCAGGGGATGGAAGTCATTATTAATCCATGTCTCGGATGGAATCGGGCGGTTGAGGTGCCTGTGGTTCCTGACATATTAGGGTATCCTGCTGACGGGACTTTTGCGGAATATGTGATTGTGCCTGAGGAGAATGTTGTGCCTAAGCCAGCGTATCTGTCCTGGGAAGAGGCGGGTGTTTTACCCCTAGCGGCACTTACTGCGTATCGGGCGTTATTCACTAGAGGGGGCCTGAAGCGGGGCGACCATGTACTGATTCCGGGCATTGGCGGCGGAGTGGCTACGTTTGCTGCTCTTATGGCGGCAGCGGCAGGGGCGCGGGTTACAGTTACGTCCAGAAGTGAAGCGAAGCGTGCAGAGGCCCTGCAATTACCGGTTACTCAGGTTATAGACAGCAACACCCGTTGGAGGGAAGAACTCGGGAACTATCCTGTAGACCTGATCCTGGATAGTGTAGGTCCAGCCACATTCGGGCAATACTTCGAGGTCATCAAGCCGGGCGGGAGAATCGTCATGTTCGGCGCAAGCTCGGGCGATGATCTCACCATTCCGGCCAGAGCGATCTTCTTCCCGCAGCTTCAGTTGCTTGGAACATCCATGGGCAGCCATGAAGAGTTCACCGCGATGCTTCGGTTCATGGAGCAGCATCAGATACACCCTATCATGGATAGCGTGTATTCATTAGCGGAGACCCCGCTTGCCCTTCAGCGGATGGAACGCGCGGAGCAGCTCGGGAATATTGCCCTGAGAATAGGCTAAGGGTACAGGGACAGGAGATACAGAGGCTACTGACATCGGCCCGATAGCCTTGCACCCGCTGAATGTGATCGGTTTTTCGATTACATTTGGAGCGGATAACCTTTCGTCAGCCGAATGTGATCGGTTTTTCGTCTACATTAAAAACGCTACTGACATAACGTTGTCAGTAGCGTTTTTTTATCATTAGACATGTACACATTCAAGAGAGGATGAACACTTATGAATTTCGCTTCGATACGCATCATTACTGACGACATCGATCGTCTGGTTGAGTTCTATGAGCAAGTGACAGGGGTGACGGCAGAGCGGCCCGCTCCTGTATTTGCGGAATTCGTTATGCCCACATGTACTCTGGCCATCGGCCACTCCAAGACAGCACAGCTATTCGGCGCAGATGCTGTAGTGGCGGGAAGTAACCGCACGGTTATTATGGAGTTCCGCGTTGACGATGTTGAAGCGGAGTATGCACGCTTGAAGCCAGCTGTTGAGGATTGGGTACAGGAGCCAACCACGATGCCGTGGGGGAACCGCTCGATGCTGTTCCGTGATCCCGACGGCAACCTGGTGAACCTTTTTCAGCCGGTGACGGAGGATGCAATGAAACGGTTTGCTGGCAGGTAATAACAGAGGTGCAGGCGGGTTAGATCATAACGCCCCTGCATCTCTTGCTGTATAGAACGACGGATAGATCGGGCGGTAATGCAGTTCGTCTCTGATCCGCGAGGTATCGACAATCATGTCCCATGGATCATATGGCTGCTGCAGAGCTTCAGGCGCGGGTTCGGCCTGATGAAGCTGAAGCATCTCGGCCACGGAGATCGGTGCATCATCAGCCACATTATAGATGCGTCCGTCGATGCCCGGCGTGAAGGCGGCGAGCATCAGCGCCTGGCTGATATCCGCATGATGGGCCATATGGATGCGTCTGGCCGGATTCCATTGGCTGAAATAAGGCAGTACCTCCGCGATATGGGGGTCGCGCTCACCGTAGACGAAGGGAAAACGTACAATACGCAGCCCTAAGCCCTGTTCACGGTGAAGTGCCAGCAGCGCCGCTTCAGCTTCCGCCTTACTCTGGGGATAGGCAAAAGCAGGCCGGAGGTCATCCTCCTCCCGGCTGGGCCGCGAATGACCTCCCGGTCCGTAGACGTGGTTGGTGCTTGCGAATACGAACCTTGGCACATCCGCATCCAGCGCTGCACGGGCCAGGGCCACAGCGCCGTCAATATTGGCTATTCGGGTGGTCTGCTCATCCACGCCGCGGAACTGGGCGGCTAAGTGAACCACAACGCCAATGTCCCGCAGTGCTTCAAGATATCCTTCCGGCTGCAGAAGATCGCCTTCTACGCATTCAGCCCCTTGCTGGCGAAGCTCCTCCACCCTGGCAGTATCCCTGACCAAGAGTTTAACCTGATGGCCGCGCTGGAGCAGACGCGGAACCAGACGGCTTCCTACCTTACCTGTTGCTCCAGTTACAAAAATCTTCATCCTCAGATCCTCCTAAGTTGTTAAGTCATAGGAGGAGTATAATGGGACGCGCGAATAGCATCCTTCCTGCCTTTATCGTATGATTGGGAGTGTCAGGATAAGGAGGCGATTCTATTCTATGGAGAACGTTTCTTCCAAAATATCATTGGGTGAATTTCTGCGTACGCGCCGGGAACGCCTTACGCCGGAGGATGTGGGGCTGAAATCTTATGGACGGCGGCGGATTACAGGGCTGCGCCGGGAAGAAGTAGCCCAGCTTGCCCATATCGGAACCTCGTGGTACACCTCCCTGGAGCAAGGGCGGAGTGTCAATCCATCGGAGGAAGTCCTTAATAATATAGCCAGAGCCTTGCGGTTAACAGAGGATGAACGCCAGCATCTGCATCTTCTTGCCAGACCGGTACAACAGGACAGGGAAGCGGATATGCACATTCCTGCGGGCATTGAACGGATGATCCAGGTGCTAGGTCCGCATCCGGCATTTGTGCTGGGGAGATATTGGGATATGCTGATGTGGAATCAGGCGGCTGAGCTTGTGTTCCGGTTACCTTCGTGTGCGGATGCGGTGCCGGAGAGAATCAACTGGGTCAGATATCTTTTGACAGGGCTGGGGCCATCCGTAGAGGGTTGGGGAACTGGAGCCAAAGTCCTGATTGCCCAGTTCCGTGCGGATTACGCGCGCTTCCCTGATGATGCGAGGTTTAAGCAGCTCATCGAAGAGTTCATGCAGAACAGTCAGATCTTTCGCGAGATCTGGCCGCTTCATGAGGTTCAGGCTATAGCAGACCACCACAAACAGAGATATGATCCCCGATTCGGCGAGATGGAGTTTGAGCATGTGACCCTGCAGCCTCCGGGTAATCCGGACCTGAAGGTAATGATCTACACAGCTTCAACAGAGACAAGTGAGCGGCTGCAGCGTATGCTGGAGACTCTTGGGGCAAAAGCGAAATAGAAACTAAAAGCTGGGAGGCCCCTTGAGCGCCTCCAGCTTTTTTGTACATAAATCGGACCTAGTAGGGGTAGTCCTAATTGCAATTTGTACAACTAAATCGCCGGATGTGCCGCCAAATCTCTTTTTAGATGTATTTCGTGCAATTAAAATGCCTCTAGTTCTGGATTTTTGCCCATCCAGGCAAATTTAGTTGTACAGACTACAATTAGAAGAAGATGGACTTCCGTTTCACTGTTTTTAGTTGCACAGAATACACTTACCCCTGTTTTTTCGCTACAGATACAGCCTCATCCCTTACCGCATTTATGGACTGAAATCACTTGATTAATTAGGATGGTCGTTTACCCTTGAGAAGGGAAACCGGAGAAGGGAAAACGGGGCGGTTAACAGAAATGGTATATGTACAGGAAATCAGCGAAACGGAAGGATAGAGCCATGAGTAACTTAATCCTGAAGCATTGGACGGAGGAGTGTGAGCTGCCCGGGATCAATTGTATTGCTTGGGCAGATGGCAGCATTACGATTCTGAATATTGAGACCTGTTACGACCCGAATACCCGTCAGCGTACAATGCGCTGTTCCCCCTTGTGTGACACAACGATTGAGAGCATTGTGAAGTATAACGATGATCCTTGGACCATTGTTGATGCATGGACGAGTCTGGATTATGAGGGCGGTACAATCTACGGCGGGGACGGGCAGATGGGGAATGAGGGCTTCATTGCCTGCACCGATGCGGGCGGCAATATGGTTTGGGCTATTTTCTCGGATGTCACCAATCCTATCAAGCAATTAAGTATTGAAGACCGGACATTAATCGCGATGAATGAGCATGATGAGCTGAGGATCGAGATCAATCTGGATCATCTTACAGAGATGAGGCTGATCCCATGCCGCAAGTAGAATCAAGAAATGCCTTTTCCAGTATTCTAGAATGAACATAGAGCGGTTGGAACGAGGGGGTGAGCGGACGGTGTACGAGTGGCACAGGCAGATCCAGACCATTGTCGATGATATGGACCAAAGCATTAAGCAGCATAACAGTGAGGCCATAACGCTGCAATCTCTTGCTGACAAGCTGGGTTATTCGGAGTTTCATACTACGAGGAAATTCAAAGAGATATCCGGGATGCAGCTTAGGGATTACCTTCGCCACCGGAAGCTGGCTTTTGCACTGAAGGAGGTGCGGGACAGCGGAAAAAGCATTCTGGATATTGCGCTCGACTATGGATTCTCCTCCCATGAAGCTTTTACGCGCGCGTTCAAGGTGACCTATGGTGTGGCCCCAAGCGAGTACCGGAGACACCCGTATCCTGTTGTCCTGCGGACCAAAATCAACCCGTTTGACCGCTACTTTTTCGGACTAGGAGAGGTTGGGATGATCAAATCTACAGAAGAGGTTAAGATTTATTTCGTAACCATTCCGGCGCACAAATTCCTGCACATTAAGAATTACGAGAGCAACGGGTACTGGGATTTCTGGCAGAAGCAGAGCCTGATTCCAGGGCAGGACTGCGAAACCATCACCGGCTTGCTGGACAGTATCAAGGGGAAACTGGATGATGACGGCGGAAGCGATACGAACAGCGGCAACGGCCAGATTATGGCGTATATGAATGACCCGGACGGCAGGCTCTGCGATTGGGGATTTCCGCGTACAGAGTGTTATGGTGTGCGTCTCCCTTATGAGTATGAAGGTGAATTCCCCGCGCAGATGCTGATGGCGGATGTCCCCGAGGCCGAGTATATCGTATTCGAGCACGGGCCATTCGATTATGAGCAGGAGAACCGCAGTGTCGAGGAACGGATGGAGCAGGCGATGGCTGCTTTTGACTATACAGGCACTGGCTACTGCTTCGACTCTACCCCCGGCCGGATCATCTACTTCTATTTCAACCCGGATCGGTACTTCAAGTATGTCCGGCCTGTGCGGAAGTCTTAACCGCTTGCCAAGCACCTGCTGCTTCATAGGGTAGGTGCTTTACTGATTTCCATAGAAGAAAAGCATTGTAACTCTACCCATGACATACAGCACTGAGAGCATCCATAATTTGTGATTAACTTGTAGGAGTTAATGATGAAAGGGTGATATTTCTTTTGGATGTAAAAAGTCCCAATACATACAGCGGCGTAGCGGCTCAGACGCGAATAAGGTATGCTCGCCCTCTGCTGCTTGCCCTAATGGCGATACTTCTGATCAGCAGCCTGACAGCCTGCAGCGGCAACTCTTCTGCGGGTGAAACAGCAAGTCCGTCTGCACAACCAGCCAGTCCATCGGCACCTCCTGCCCAATTGGCCCAGGCAACGCCTGCTGCAACCCCGCTAACGACCAAAGCGACTGGCCAGATTTATCTGTATGGCGAATCCCATGGGGTTGCCAAGATTATGG
This sequence comes from Paenibacillus silagei, assembly GCF_017874735.1. Classification (GTDB taxonomy): domain Bacteria; phylum Bacillota; class Bacilli; order Paenibacillales; family Paenibacillaceae; genus Paenibacillus_AQ; species Paenibacillus_AQ silagei. The sequence continues at coordinate 632,740 of NZ_JAGGLV010000001.1, read as the reverse complement.
ACAAGGAATATGAAGCTTGGTCTGATTATTACCACAACAAGGGCATGAGACACTTATTTGTGGAGCAGTCCTATTACGCTGCCGAATACTTGAACCTGTGGATGCAGTCGGACAATGACGACATTTTGGAGGAGCTTTATCAGGATTGGGAAGGGACTCAGGGTCACGTTCCCTATACGAAGACTTTTTTTCGAACAATAAAAAGCGGATGTCCTGATACTATTTTCCACGGAACAGATATTGGGCATGGACCTGATACTACCGGCGAGCGGTTCTTGTCTTATCTTAAGGCCAACGATTTGACCGGATCGGAGATGTACACCTTAACAACCGAAGCGATTCAACAAGGGCAGAGATATTACAGCAGTTATGATGGTGTATACCGGGAGAATAAGATGGCTGAGAATTTCATCCGAGAATTTGAAAAGCTGGGCAACGAGAGCATCATGGGCATTTACGGGGCAGCGCATACCGGAGTCAATGAAATGGAACTTATTACTCAATCGGTCCCTTGCATGGCGAATCAGTTGCAGAAGCAATATGGCAGTAACCTGCATACGGAGGACATAAGCTGGATGGTTAAGGATATTGAACCAGTCAGAGTAGATGAAATCACCATGCAGGGTAAAAAGTATACAGCATCGTATTACGGGAAGCAGGACATGAGTGGATTCAGGGATTATGTTTACTGGGAGTTTTGGCGATTAGAAGATGCTTACGAAGATGCCAGCAAGCTGACACAGACGGGTAATGTTCTTCCGTATGATCAATACCCGATGCAAATCGCAGAAGGTCAGGTATTTGCCATTAGTTTTACCAAAACAGATGGGTCGGTGGAAAGAGAGTACTATGTGGCTAACGGTAAGCAGTGGGAAGGCAGGGAGGCAACGTGGCAGCTTAAGGTAAAGGAATGATTCTAGCGGATTTTTGAAATAAGTGACCTGCGGAAATGGTATATTAGTGTAGGAGTTTCCATTTCGTAAGCGGATGGGCAGGTGTATCAATTGGCAATGGATAATGGAAAAGGAAAAACTCATATTGGGGATTTTATCACTTGGGCGGAGGCAAACGGCTGGGAGATAAGGAGAAAGTCCGGTGCTCAGCTGCATTTGAATAGCGGCATTACTTCCAGATATAAAGGACTGCCCGATGAGTATTTAGAATTTCTAAAGGTAGTTGAGACCTGCGTTGCACCGGATGAGCAAACCTGGTTTAATTGTGAGGCTGAGTTCAATCATAGCGCGGAAACCGAATTCCGGTGGAATGAATTTGAAATGCTTAGTGTGGAGGCAGCAGCGGGTGATCCAGCTTGGCAGTCCGAGATCACGGCCTGGTGGGATCATCACATGCCCATCGTAATGTCTGTGGGGGACGGATATTCCTTCTACGCCATTGACTTAACGACAGACAGCGGGGCTATTGTCCGTGGAGCTGAGCCTGAATTTGAAGAGGTTGAGAAGGTAGCCGATTCGTTCGGGGAATTCCTGGCCTGGATGATGTCGGATTCGAGTAGATAGATTGTAAGATGCGAGAAGATCAGAACCTGAGAGAATAGGTTCTGATCTTTTTTATTGATTAGGAGATTATGACTTTCGTCCGATGTGGACAAGTTGTGCATAAAGTTGGGGGTAAGTGTCTTGGAGCATCGGCAGGATGACTATATTCTGGTTCAGTCATAGGAATGACTTCGCTGATTTCACCGAACAGCCGGATATGGTCGAAAAACCGATCACATTCGGTGCGGCAGAGGCGTGTGGGCCGGATATGGTCGAAAAACCGACCACATTCGGTGCGGCAGAGGCGTGTGGGCCGGATATGGTCGAAAAACCGATCACATTAGGTGCGGCAGAGGTGTGTTGGTTGGATATGATCGAAAAACCGATCACATTAGGTGCGGCAGAGGCGTGTGGGCCGGATATGATCGAAAAACCGATCACATTCGGTGCGGCAGAGGCGTGTGGGCCGGATATGGTCGAAAAACCGACCCCATTCGGTCGGCAGAGGCATGTGGGCCGGATATGGTCGAAAAACCGATCACATTAGGTGCGGCAGAGGCGTGTGGGCCGGATATGGTCGAAAAACCGATCACATTCGGTGCGGCAGAGGCGTGTGGGCCGGATATGGTTTTTATCATTATCTATCTCTGCCCCACCATCTCCAAAAACCTGGACATTGCACTGGAAAGCACGGAGTTGCGGCGGTATATCAACCATACCTCTAGCTTCCGGTATTCTTCGGGGAGGCGGTGGGAGATAATTCGTCCGGCCTCTTCTGCCTTGCGGATCGAGGACTTCGGCAGCAGGGATACGCCGAGTCCGGCAGATACTCCGTTCAGAATCATTTCAAGCGTGCCGAATTCCCGGATCTGAACCGAGTGCATCCCGCTCTCGCGCAGGAAGCGCTCCGCTTTAACCCGGTGCGTGCAGCCAACGTCGAAGAACAACATGGGCTTGTGCAGTAGTTTTTGGAGTTCGCTCTCCCCCGGTTCAGCAATGAGCACCAGTTCCTCCTCGTAAGCCGCAACATGCCCGATATCCGGCTGGTCAACCGGTCCATAGACGAAAGCACCATCTAATTTATGATCAAGCACCTTGTGCAGAAGATCATGCGTTTCACCCGTTATGAGCGACAGATGGACATCGGGGTAGCGGGAATGGTAGTCAGCGATCATGGATGTGAGATGAATAACCGCTGTCGTCTCAATAGAGCCGATCCGCAGCGGGCCGGCCGGGTGCTCCGAGTATTGTGTTGATTGGACAGCCTCGTCCATTAGCATTAGTATGGCATTCGCGTATTCCAGCAGGTTCTCACCCGCAGGCGTTAACTTCATTCCCCGGTTGGACCGGTGGAACAGCGGGACCTTCAGCTCGGCCTCCAGGAACTGAATCCGGCTGGTCACATTGGACTGAACATAGTTCAAGGCTTGCGCAGCCTTCGTAATCGTACCCTCACGGGCAACAGCCTGAAAAATCCTCAAATCTCCACTTTCCATTGCGGTGTCACCTTCTGTATATCATAATCTATGGTAGTACCTTCCGATGCTGATCATTGTACTGAATTCCATCCTTGATGACAAATCCGGCACCCGTAAGGGCCGCCTGGATTAACGATCCTTTACAGGGAGTGAGCAGATGGAGCACAGCAAATTAATAAATGCGTTCAACAAAGAGATTCGTACCCTCCAGAAGAGAACCGTATCCGAAGATGAACTCAGAGAATGGTATACGTTAATTAAGGAAAGTATCCAGGACGATATCAAAGACGGATACAAAGAGACCATCGCCAGAAACCTGACGCTTGGAATTGGTGTACATGGCGGAGATTATCCGAAAAGCCTGATTCTGAACGGGGAACAGGAAGGATGGAAGTATGTTACCCGGTTTCTGTATTGGGAGAAGCATATTCTGCGGAGGCTGTTCAAATATAAAGAGGTCTCTTCAAGAACGATAGGCAGTATTATAGGGCTGGCCTTGCTATGGGATATGAAGGAGCTGGCACAATTGGCCAGGGATTATTTCCAGATGATTTTTGAAGAGGATGCGCAGCGCTATACCCGCAACGAGACACATCATTTGTTCATGGCGTTGTTACATGACTTATTCGTCACGGAGCAGATCAATCAGAAGCTGTATTCGGTGCTGCCGGAGCAGCATGTGTACCGGAGAGTTCTCGACCATTGCTACACCACCGATGAAGAGCTGCTGAGCAGCCTGATGAGTGAAATCAGCGATTACCATATCCACAGCTCACTGGATCTTCCCCATAAATTCGCAGAAATTCTATGCTTGAATTACATCCCTTATGAAATCCGGCTCATCCAAAATATGAGACAGGCCGAGGGACTCAATAACGTTTCAGTAGACCATCCACTGCTAACCACCCCGCTTGCTCAGATTCCAGAAAGCAAAGTAGAGTGGGATTTAGCGGGTGATGAAGTGTATCAATTTTTATTAAAAAGGGAAGCCGGGAGCTAGAGCTGCTGGCCGAAAGGAGACCCGTATGGCATATGACCGGATCGATTGGCATTCCGGGGGAGATTATCCTGCAGATCTGCCGGAAGAGAATGGCGGGATTCATATCGGCATGTTTCTGGCCTGGGCCTTGGGCCGCGGTATGGCGGGGGAAATTCACCTTGAGGAGTCGGCGGAGGCGCTGAAGCGGCTGAAACGCCGTGAGCTCACAGGGCTGGAATACCTGCTGGAGTACTGTGACGGGAAGTTCTGGGATGAGGATCTGGACGAGCGCGGCAATGCCTTCGCCGCCGATTATTATGACGGTCAATCGGCGTTCGCCGCACAGTATGGAAGGTATCTCAATGATTACTGTGAGGTGTTCAACCGCCTGGCGGCTGAACAAGGCCATGAATATCCAAGCATCTATCATGTAGAGAACAGCTGGGAGAATTACGACCGCCTGAAGCCCATGCTGGATGACCGTTTTGCCCAATGGGAGGTCTGGTCTGAAAGCCCTTCTAACCGTAAGCTTGATCCCAAAGCTCAATTCCTTCAGGCCTGCCAGCAGACCGGGCAGCAGTTCATCCAGGCAGAGGGCTTCAAATCCAATAAGGCGGGTACGGTATGGAAAAAAACAGCGGCCGACAAAGATACCGTATTCGAGCTCTCTTTCCAACCGCAGTCTTACAACACCCGCACCGATGTACGGATGACCGTGAACCTGCGGATTGCCAGCAAGTCCGTCAAAAAATGGCTTGCCGGACAAACCGGCAGAGGGGACGATACCGTTCTGTTCGGCTCGCTGCGCAGGCCGCAGAAATCGTCAAGCGCTATCGTCTGGCAGGTCGCCCCCTCACAACTGGATTCCTCCCGGCAGGAGATCGGTCAGCTGATTGGGGAACGTGTCCTGCCCCTGTTCGAGCTGTTCGCAGACCGTCCCCGCGCACTGGAGCAGCTTGCCGCCTGCGGCGCAGGATTCCCCGGCATCTGCGATGCTGAATCCAGTCCGCTGGCCTATCTGCTGTGCTTCGGCACACAAGAGCAGGCGCAGCGCTTCTTTACGAATTATTTCAACAGCCGGCCGTCGCCTTGGCGCCGGAATATTCATCAGACATACAAGCGGCTGCAGGAGGGAGAATCATGGGACTATTCCGCCTATGTCCGTGAGAATGATGTGAAGCTGGCGTTCAAGAACGGCCTGGTTATCCCTTGATGCTGTAGACAGGCAGCAGGGATGTTACCACACTCCGAAGCCCGGATCATACTCCCGGACGGCTGAATAAATCCCCTCCACTATACGGGGAAGGTCTTCTTCCGGGTAGCCATAGTCCTCGGGCATGGCCTGCGGGGGAACAATAGCAGATACGCTGCCGGGGTACAGCTCAATCTTATGCCTTTCCAGCCCAATCTCGAAAGAATCCTTGAATGTCAACCCGTCATGGACCAGAAAAAAGTACATGTCGTGTATATCATCCTCTTCAATGATAAGCACACCTTGTTCGTTCAGCTTCATCAGATAACCTCCTGCTCGAATAGTGTACATCTATTATATTCGATTTGTTAGGAGAGAAGCACGGTAGGACAGGGGAGTTGCCGACTCGTATTTCTTGAAGATCTTAATGAAATAACCGGCATCGCAAAAATTCAAGTGATTGCTGATCTCGTTGACTGACCAATCAGTTGTTCCCAGCAGCTCCTTCGCCCGCCCGACCTTCATGCGGGCGACATATAGGGAGAAATGCTCGCCCATCTCCCTGGTGAACAGGCGGCTGAAGTAACTCGGGCTGATATGGCATAGCTGCGCGAGCGATCTCAGAGAGAAATTCTCCTCCCGGTGGCTTAGCATATAGTCCAAGGCAGGCTGAAGCGTAGGACTTATGCATTCCGTCTTGTATGCGCTTCCCGAAGTGACCGGAGTCTTAGGAGCCGGAGGCAGCTCTAAGGGCAGAGGCGGCAACTCAAGCTGGAGCTTGGACTCCTGCGGGTTCAAGGCCTCATAGAGCCCGTTCCTCTCCAGCAGCTCATGCTTAAGGATCGATTCCTTGACCACATAGTTGCACAAATGATAGAGCATATCGGCGGTGGCTACGACCTCCTCATACTTCATGACGGGCAGCAGTTCGTACTTGCGGGCCCGATCCTCCGTCATGGCGTCCTGGTGCGGACGGGACACAATCTGCTCCAGATTCGGGCCGCTTCCCTCCGCCAGCCGGATCTGTCCGGCCATCAGCGCACCGATGTACTGATTATCGACAATGATAGGGATAGCAATGTCGAGAATATCGAAGTGGCAGCGGTAGATATAGGGCCGGCTCAGCCGCACAGCCTCCAGACCTCCGCGCGCGTCACATTTTTGACAATAGGCTGAGAATTCCTTGTCGCTGCGCACGGTCTGGCAGAAGGCTTGGCAGCGGCTATGTGCTGTAACCGGCACGCCTTTATAATCGACCATAATGATAGCCATGCGCGTCACCAGGGACAATGATTCCTGAAGCTTGCCCCATTCATCCATATCAATGATATATTTCAAATCGAATTTGGATTGCATCCGGCTCACTCCTTCCATTTACAGTGACAATGAGAACAAGATAATTATAATTCAGATGCTGAGAACATAATAATACTATTTTGCAGCATATTAATTCGTTTGCTTTGTCCCATGCGTCCCTCCATCCACTTGTCTATAATGGGGACATACGACTCGAGGAGGAATGAAAGAATGAGAAGAACCTTTATCAGCCCGGCTAAATACACACAAGGTGAGGATGAGCTGCTTCAATTGGGATACTTCGTCAGTACTTTCGGCACATCGGCTCTGCTGATTGCGCACCCGGATGATGTGAAGCGTGTGCAGGCCAAGCTCGATGCCACCAGCAGTCAATTCGGCATTACCCTCGTGAAGGGGGATTTCCAGGGCGAATGCTCCCGGCAGGAGATTTCCAGACTACAGGAGCTGGCCCGTGAGCACAAGTGTGCTTGTACAATCGGTCTTGGCGGAGGCAAAGCGATCGACACGGCCAAATGTGTGGCAGAAGGCGATGCGCTGATTATCGTTCCTACCATTGCGGCCACCGATGCACCCACCAGCCATTCCGCTGTGATTTACACTTCTGAAGGCGCTTTCGAGGATTATGCTTACTTCAAAGCCAGTCCTTCGGTGGTGCTGATTGATACGACTGTTATTGCGCAGGCTCCTACCCGCTTCCTGGTATCCGGGATGGGCGATGCCCTCTCCACCTACTTCGAGGCCAGGGCTACTGCGGCATCCTATTCCAATGTCAATGCGGGGCTTCCTTGCGGAGTGCATGCAGGCGTGATTACGGAGGCCAAAGGTACCAAAGCCGCGCTGGCCCTTGCCCGCTTATGCTACGATACACTGCTGGAGGATGGCGTCTTAGCCAAGCTGGCTTGCGATCAGAACGTGGTGACACCGGCGCTGGAGAATATTATCGAAACGAACATCCTGCTGTCGGGGCTCGGGTTCGAGAGCAGCGGTCTGGCTGCCGCACATGCCATCCATAACGGCCTGACGGCGCTTGAAGGCACCCATCATTATTACCATGGCGAGAAGGTGGCCTTCAGCACGATTGCACAGCTCGTTCTGGAGAATGCGCAGCAGGCAGAGATCGATCAGGTGTTGTCCTTCTGCCACTCTGTGGGCCTTCCCGTATGCCTGGCCGATATTGGTGTCGCTTCCATCTCCCATGAGGAGCTGCTGGAAGTGGCCCGCAAGGCGTGTATCCCGGAGGAGTCGATTCATTCGATGCCGTTCCCGGTTACCGCTGAAGCGGTTGCCGCTGCCATTGCTGTCGCTGACAAGCTGGGCGAAGCCTTCAAGAAGAGTAAGGAGCAGCGCGTATGAAAAAGATAATCAACGATCCGGCCAATCTCGTCCGTGAGATGTGCAGTGGACTGGTGATGGCTCATCCGCAGCTGACATTCGACAGCAAATACAAAATTGTCTCCAGGTCTGCGCCGAATCCTGACAAGGTAACGCTGATCAGCGGCGGGGGCAGCGGCCATGAGCCCGCGCATGCCGGGCTGGTCGGGCCGGGAATGCTGGATGCCGCAGTCTGCGGGGATGTCTTCGCCTCCCCGTCACAGATTCAGGTCTACCAGGCGATCCGCAACCATACCGGCCATAAGGGCGCTCTGCTGATCATCAAGAATTACAGCGGCGATATGATGAACTTCCAGAATGCGGCTTATCTGGCGGCTGAGGACGGCCTCGCTGTGGACTATGTGAAGGTTGATGATGATATTGCAGTAGAAGACAGCCTGTATACGGTGGGACGCCGAGGGGTTGCTGGCACGATTCTGGTGCATAAGGTTGCCGGGGCGGCTGCCGAGGCCGGACTGCCGCTGGCCGAGGTGAAGCAGGCCGCGCAGCATGCGGCTGCTCATGTGCGCAGTCTTGGTTTTGCTTTTACCTCCTGTACCGTTCCTGCCAAGGGTACGCCTACCTTCCAGCTTCAGGAGGATGAGATGGAGTATGGGGTCGGCATTCATGGGGAGCCGGGCATCCGCAGAGAAAAGCTGCTGACCGCCGATGAGCTGGCGGAACGTATGATCTCTGCCCTGCTGGCCAGTCTGAACCTGGATCAGCCGGACGGCGGAGAGGTAGTGGTGCTCGTCAACGGCTTCGGCGCAACGCCTCTGCAGGAGCTGTACCTGCTCAATCACTCCGTGATCCGTAGTCTGGGAGAACGGGGGATCATCATCCGCCAATCTCTTGTAGGCAGCTATATGACCAGTATAGATATGGCCGGTGCTTCCATCAGCCTGATGAAGCTGGATGATGAGCTGCGCAGATGGCTTGCTGAGCCTTGCGATACTCCGGCACTCCGGTTAACGGGTGAGCTTGCGCCGGTGCAATACGTCAGCCCTCTTCCGCAGCAGGAGGCTCAGGCTGAGGTGAGCCTGACGGCCGAGACAGATCCGGACTTCGCTGTCCTCCGTGACGAACGGCTGCGGCTTACGAACATCATCTATCTGGTGGATAAGATGAGCGAGATTATTATCGCGAATGAGGCTCCCTTCTGTGAGCTGGATGCCCATGCCGGTGATGGAGACTTCGGGATGAGTGTCGCCAAGGGCTTCAAGCAATTGAAGCGGGAATGGAAGGAGCTTGTGCAGGATCACGCTACGGATATCGGAAGCTTCCTTCAGGCCTGCTCTCTGATCATTATGGAGCATTGCGGCGGAGCTTCCGGTCCAATCTGGGGCTCAGCCTTCCGCTCAGCAGGCAAATATGCTACAGGCCGGACCTCGCTGAATACGCTGGAGATGGCCGGGATGCTGGACGCGGCGGCTCAGGGCATCCAGGCTACCGGTGAACGCTCCTTCGGTCGCGGGGCAGTCGTGGGTGATAAGACGCTGATCGATGCGCTGATTCCTTGTGCCGAAGCCTGGAAGAACAGCGCGCAGCAGCAGTTATCCTTGAAGGAGGCCTTCGCCAAGGGGGCTGAAGCCGCTGTCGCGGGGGCGGAGCGTACGAAATCCATCGTTGCGCGGATGGGCCGGGCCGGGACAGTAGGTGAGCGCAGCATCGGCCACCCGGATGCTGGCGCATTTGCCCTGGGGGTTATTTTCACAGAGCTGTCTAACGCGGTCCAATAAGTGTTGCCTGGGTATAAGCCCGCCTGTCACTTCATCGTGACGGCGGGCTTATTTTTGTCTAATAAACGAGGAGCCTGGAACATATGCAGGGTGTGATATGATGGAAGACAATCGCCCAGGCCATTATGTGACATTCTTTGAATATGCAGGAGGGATCATCATGGAATTAGAAAAGCAGGCTGCGCAGCTTGCGCGGATCAGGACGAAGCTGAGGCAGGCCCTGCGCAAGGATGCGGAGTTCGCGGAATTCGGTGCCTCTTCGCATCAATACAAGCTTGCAGAGATGCTTACGGCAGGCGAGCTGGCGGACTGGGAGGCCCAATATGGGATCAAGCTTCCTGAGCCGTTTGCCGGATTCCTGGCAGAGATCGGGAACGGCGGGGCTGGGCCGTATTACGGAATCTATCCGCTTGCACAGGCTACCTCCTATACCGAGCTTCCGGCACTCCAGGGCCGGGCGGCGCTTCATCCCGGAATGACCGCAGAGGAATGGAATCTATTGACGGAGCCTCTGACGGGCGAGCGGGACATCTCGGATGAAGAGTACGAGGAAGCGAGAAACAAGGCGCTTGGCGGAATGCTGTGTATCGGCACCCAGGGCTGCGAATATGATATGTATCTCGTTCTGGAAGGGGAGCACCGGGGGAGGATTGTGTATACCTCGGAATTTTTCCCTGACCGCCCGTTCTTCTTCGTCTATGAAGATAACTTCCTGGACTGGTACGAGCGCTGGCTGGATGAGATTATTCTGGATTATGACAACGCATGGTTTGGCAGCCGGCTTCCGGGTGACGAGAATACGCTTATTCAGCTGTATCGGAACACTCCTGACGGGAAGCTGCAGGCCAAGGCGCTGGAGGCCATGTTCAAGTTCAAGCGAATCGCCCCGTCGACCCTGGAATTCCTGAAGCATGTGACGGAGCATAGCCCCCGGGATTCCAAAACAGCCATCTCGCTGCTCTGCAAAACGTCCTTTGCGGCGGGCAGACCCTATCTGCTGAAGCTGCTGCAGTCGGATGACCCTGAGGGAGCGCTGCACGCCTTAACCATTCTAAATACTTACGGCAAGAATGTGGATCGGACCGAATTCATTCCGCTGATCCGGCAGAGGCTTGAGCACGTTGACGATGCGGAAACTCTGCGTTATGCCGGTTATATTCTAAAAGACTGCGATGCTATGAACTTCCGCGACTTTGCACCCTTCCTGTGCCATGCCAGCCTGGCTATGCAGACGACTGCGGTCTATGCCGTGAGAGATTGCCGGAACAAGCAGGAGAACTGGGAGATCATTGAACAGATGTTCCGCACTGGAGGAACAGAGGTGTTGCGCAGCACCATTTTACATTGGGACGTTATTCCGCATGAGAGGCTGCTGCCTTACTATAAAGCGATCTGGCCGGAATACAAAGGGAATCCTAATTTCAGGGAGAAATTCACCGCTTGCTTGCGGGAGCTGCACCTGCCGGATGATTATTTGGGCTGAGCGGATGGGGCGGATCAGCAAATAGCAGGATAAACATTCTTGGAGGATATACGTATGCTTCTTTCAGAAATTTTGCCTCATGTGGCCCGGTTACAGCCAGATTACTATGCTACAAAGTACAGAAATGAGTATCTGACCTATCAACAATTACTGCATCAGGTGAGCTGTGTGGCGGAAGGTCTGAAGAACTTGGGAATAGGACCCGGTGAACGGGTGGCGCTTGCAGGTGATCCTTGTCCATATCTTGTGATTGCAGAATGTGCTGTAATTGCTATAGGTGCCATTCCAGTTACAATCTTTCCAGGTCTGGCCTCTAGAGAGATGAATCAGATCCTTGAAGATGCTGCCCCAACGGCTATCGTGTATGATGCTGATCATCCGAGAATAGCCTCTTCTCTTTCAGCGCCGAGTATAGCTTTTACCATCACGTTCAAGCCGGTCAACGGCGGCCTGTCCTTAGAAGATTTAATCGCGACTTCCTCTCCATTAACAGCATGGTACACAGCACAGCCGGATGACATTGCTCTTCTGATTTATACCGGGGGCACAACGGGACGCTCCAAGGGAGTGATGCACTCCCATCGGGCGATCAGAAAGTGGGCTTTCATGAATCCAGCAAGAGGCGGAGGGCATAATCCGGCCAAAAAATCGCTTGTTCCCAATCAAGCCCATCTTACCGGACAATTTATCCTTTGGACAACTCTTTATGAAGGGGGCTGTCTCATTTATCCGGACTCCTATCCGCAGCAGGCTAACGAGGTTATAGATATTATTGAGCATGAGCAAATCAGATTTCTGGGAACCGTCGGGCTCCTATTTAGGGATATTACTGCCTTGGCAGGTAACCGTTCCAGAGAAGTCGGGTCCGTGGCAGGCATATCCTGCGGAGGTGCTCCGATCAGTGAGAAGACCTTGCAGCAAGCTCTGGAAGTATTCCCTAACGCGCAGATATCCGAGGTGTATTCACAGACAGAGAGCGGTCAATTTATCAGCTTTTTATCTGTACAAGAGTGCCTTGCAGAGGGGAAGCTGCATCGGCTGCAGTCGGTCGGGAATCCATCCCATATGGAGCGCTGGGGCCAGAAGCCTTTTGAGGTGCGTATAGTCAATGACTCAGGGCAAGAAGTAGAGCAAGGCGAGATTGGCGAAATCATATGCCGAAGTGAACAGATCATGCTTGGTTACTGGAACAATCCGGAAGAGACGGACAAAACCATCCGAAATGGATGGCTCCATACAGGGGATCTCGGCAGACTGGACGAAGACGGTTATTTATACATTGCGGACCGGAAGAAAGACATGATTATAGTAGGGGCTTCTAATGTCTACTGTGCTGAAGTGGAGCAGGCAATAAGCGTACATCCTTCTATTCTTGAGGCTGCTGTTATAGGAACGCCCTTGCCGGATGAAGGTGAAGAAGTCACAGCGGTAGTTGTACTTAAGGATAAGCAGACACTCGCTCTAGAGGATTTGCAACAATTCTGCGGTCAATCGATAGCCGAATATAAGTTGCCTACCCGCTTAGTGATTACTCAGTCACTTGTCAGAACATCCGTAGGCAAAATAGATAAGAAGGCGATAAAAGAAACTATGTACTAGAGGGGGATCTCAATGAGACTTCGTGATAAAGTCGTTCTCGTAACAGGCGTTACGGGCACGGCAGGAGATAAAATTGCCAGAAGATGTGTTACCGAGGGAGCAGAGGTCAAAGGACTTATCCGAAATGCGGACCAGATTGCGCTATGTGAAGAGCTCAGCATTACACCCGTCATTGGAGACTTGACTGATAGAGCCGTCATCCAGGACGCACTTCAAAATGTGAACGTTATCATTCATGCAGCGGCGTATCTGGGGGAGGACCGGGCGATTGCCGAGGCATCCAATATTCAGGGGGTTCAGAGTCTGGTTGACGGTGCTGTATCTGCGGGAGTGGAACGCTTCGTGCATATTTCTACGGTATCGGTCTATGGTCATTTTGATGGAGAGGTGGAGCTGGATGAGGCTAGCAGTCTTGCCTTCGGCCACGGGGAGGTATACATTTCAACCAAATGTGAATCGGAACGGATCGTACAAGCTGCAAGGGCTAACGGTTTGACAAGTGTGATCCTGCGTCCTGGAGTGATCTGCTCCGAATCCAACTCGCACTGGGGCGACCGACTGATCACTAAGCTTGCTGATTCCGGGGAAGTGGACTGGATTCATCCAGAGGACTTAACGCCCTGGGTGCATGCGGACAACCTGGCTGAGATGTGTGTACTGGCAGCGACGCAGCCTGCGGCTGGGAACCAGTGCTATAACGCAATTGACGGAAATTATCCGGAAAAAGATTTTACGATGCGTATCGGTCTTGCCCTGAACAAGAAGTTCATTATACCGGGCGGAGACCCCATAAGAACGGCGTATAGCTGCGACAAAATAAAAAACGAGCTCGGCTACAGCCCGGTCAAAACGTTCGAGGAGACCGTTGTCCGGCTGGAGCAGCAAGCTAGGGGAGAGCAAAATGTATAAAAAACCGACGGCCATGCGTTCCGTTCTAGATCCAAAGTATTTGGAATATTGCCTTAGTCCTCTGTACGACATTGGAGATTGGCGAGATTGCTTGTTCTGGTTACGCGGCTTGAACGATACTTACAGAATCCGTACCGGCAGAGGCACTTATATTCTTCGGATCTACCGCCAATCGATAGCTGAAAGTGATGTTGTCTATGAATTGTCCCTCCTGACTCAGCTGGAACACCAACTAAGCGCAGTAAATACAAAGGTTTCCGTTCCCCTCCCTCAAAAGAACAGCAGCTTATATACGGTCATCGATGCGCCGGAGGGCCCGCGAGTTGCCGTGATTTACAGCTATCTGACAGGCACTGAGAACGTGCTGCATGATGAGGAATCATGTGCTTCCTTCGGAAAATCCGCTGCTGAATTGCATGCTGCCATGGACAGGGTCTCCTTAGATTTGCCTAGACCGGATCTGGATACCCGCGCTCTGATCTTCCAGCCGCTGGACCGTATTGTGGATTATCTCGGTGAGGGACACCGCTCTGCAGCGTACCTGCGCGAGTTCGCCGGTGCTTTAACGGAGCGGATCAACGCTGCTAGTCCGGGCCTGGACTGGGGCATCTGCCACGGAGATTTGCACGGGAATAACAATGCCTTCCAGGAGGGCGATGCGTTCACGCATTATGATTTTGAATGGGCGGCACAAGGTTGGCGCGCCTACGACTTGGCCCAGGTCCGGCATAGAAAACGCCTGCCTCAGGAGAAGAAGGAACCGCTGTGGCAGGCGTTAATGTCGGGCTACCGCTCGGTCAGAGACTTCTCCGAACAAGATGAATCTGCAATTGATCTGTTTATGATTGCCCGCCGGTTGTGGGTGATGGGACTTGATGTCGAGTTCATCAGTGATAGCGGGGCGCTGGATTATACGGAAGACTGGCTGGAGGAGTTCATTGATGAGTTCCGCTCTTACGATATAGTCTGATGATCCATGAGGAGGAGGAAGACGGGGATGTACACCATCTATAAGCATTGTCCGGGATTATTAGGGCCGCGTACAAAAGGAGCTGTAACACCGATTACCCTCCGCTAGGCGGGATGCTGTTAAAAGCCCATTGCACCTGGGCATCCGCCCAGGCATCTTCTCCGCGAATGCATATGATGATTATGCCTAATGAAGCGGAGAGGAGCGATAAATATGGGATTTATACCAGTGCCGGGAGGCGGCGGAGGATTTCCGGGGATACCGGGATTTCCGGGTGGACCAGGCTTGCCGGGAGGGCCGGGGATTCCAGGGATTCCAGGCGGAGGACCCGGAGGATTTCCGGGGACGCCCGGGGGTGCGCCGGGAGGAGTAGCCGCACCGACGGCGCCACCGCCGCAATTCGTACCGCAAGCACCAGCGGTCACGGCTTATGCAGTTGACCCCGGGGGCATCAGAGGATGCCTGTTCCGCAACACTTATATCTGGCTGAATAATGGTGAGCAGTTCTGGTTCTACCCGGTATTCGTGGGCAGAAGTTCGGTCGCAGGCTTCAGATGGAATGGCTTCTTCTGGGGATACTACGGCGTTGATTTGAACCGGGTTAGCTCGTTCACCTGCTTCTAATTCTGGAAGGAAGCCACCTTTAGCAAGTAAAGAACCCCATGGAGTAAAGGATGCATTCAGTTCGTAGTGAACCATGAGAGATAAATGTATTCGGTGCAACTAAAAACAGTGAAATGGAAGGCTTTCCTCTTCTAACTGTAGTTTGTACAACTACAGTTGCCCGAATGGGCAAAAATCCAGGTATAGAGGCATTTTAAGTGCACGAAATACAGCTAAACAGAGATTTGGCGACACATCCGGCGTTTTAGTTGTACAGATTGCAATTAAGCCTCTCCCTTTACCTTAATCGCGGCGCGGTAAACCCTCAGCAAGCGATTAGTTAAAGTAATTTTCAAAAGCTGAAATTTGAGGGCTTCTAGCCTGGCGGCATCTCCCTGTTTGGCGTACTGTGACTTGGTTAAGTATAGATCAAGATCACGGACAGGGAGGTGTACTATGGACAACCTGTGGATGGCATTCGTCTACCCTGGCAGCTTCTTGAGTCTGCTGGGGATTGTATTACTCATTATTGGCTATCAACGGCGGCGCACGGGCAGGCGTACCCGTCTGGAAGGCGCGGTAGCCCAGCCCGGCCCGCCGGCACCTGGAGGCCCAGGCACCGCATCGTTTCAGCGGGAGGTACGGTATTCGCTGATGGGAGGCATTCTGCTGGGGCTGGGCTTGCTCCTATTTGCTGCACTGGGCGTTACCTCGCTGTTAGAATAGGACAAGCGTATTGAGCTGGAAACGGCTTAAGCGGGTAGCGGGCAGTACGATACACCTTGCTAAATTCGGGAGCAGGGTGTATTCTTAGTCTATTATGTCAGTTAGTACTGACAGTCAACTTTTGAAATGAGGAATATGATGATGGAGAGCAAATCGCTAAGTACCAGTGATAAACTCCTGACCGCTGCCATTGATCTGTTCGCAGAGAAGGGCTACAAGAGTGTGACCACCCAGGAGATTGCGGCGGCGGCAGGCTTAAGCGAGAAGACGCTGTTCCGCCAGTTCGGAACCAAGCTGAACCTGCTGGAGCGGGCCTTCGACCGGTTTCATTATACCGAAGATATGGCCAGGCTGTTCAATGAAAGCATTATATGGGATCTTCATACCGATCTGCTGCTGGTCAGCCGGACGTATCATGAGATTATGAACCGCAACCGGAAGATGAATATGATATTTATCAAAGAAGGGGATCAACTCCCCGGTCTTAAGGAGTATAGCAGAACCGCCCCGGAGCAGCTGATGCGGAATCTGACGGATTATTTCAAGGCCATGACCGAGCGGGGGAAGCTGATTCCCGGGAATCCCAGAGTGCAGGCTGTGCAATTTATGGTGATGAATTATGGCGCATTCCTGAACAATCTGGACGATGAGGGGAATTTCACTTCGGTGTCGCTGGAGGAATTCATTACGGCAAGTGTCCAGACCTTTACTAGGGCTTTCACGCCCTAGTTGTTTTTTGGATAAAATGACAGTAAGTACTGACTAACATAATTGAATTGATATATGGAGAGAGGAGCACTACCTATGCAGAACCATGCTGTAACGCCTAATACCAAAGGGAATGTGTTAATGCGCGCGCTCGTTTTTATCCTGGTGATTTCATCAATGAATGCGAATATGTTCAATATTGTGCTGCCTACGATCAGTAAGCAATTTGAATTATCTCCATCACAGGTAAGCTGGGTCATTACCAGTTATATGATTGTATATGCTGTCGGTGCGGTTACTTTTGGCAAATTGACGGAGAAGTACCGGCTGAAGGACTTACTGACGTATGGATTACTGCTCTTTGTCCTCGGGTCTATGGCTGGCGTTGCCGCCACCGAATACTGGATGATTATTGCGGGTCGTGTAATTCAGGCAGCCGGGGCTTCCGTGATCCCTGCTATGGCCATGATCATCCCGATCCGTTACTTTTCTCCCGAGAAAAGAGGCCGTGCGCTGGGTACGTCTGCCATTGGGATAGCCTTGGGTACCGCGCTGGGGCCGATTATTGCCGGTATGGTCATCAGCGCCTGGAGCTGGCGGATTCTGTTCCTCATTCCGTTGCTGTCGCTGCTGACACTGCCGGTCTACCGCAAATATCTGCAGGATGATGAATCAGGAAAGGCGGGTCCGATGGACTGGCTTGGCGGGATATTGCTGGCTGGGGCGGTAACGGCAACTTTATTGGCATTAACGAGCGGGAGCTTCCCGTTTGCGCTGGCAGCGGTTCTGATGCTCCTCCTGTTTATTCTGCGTATCCGCTCCGCTGCGGCTCCGTTTATCCATCCCGATATTTTCCGCAACAGGCAGTATTCGATCATCCTGATGATTACCTTCTGCATTACAGGAATCAGCTTCAGCTCTCCATATCTCATCCCGCAGATGCTGACACTTGTAAACGGTCTGTCTCCCGCCTATGTCGGGATCATCATGCTGCCGGCAGCTATCGTTACCACGGTTCTGGGCCGTAAGGGCGGCAAGCTGGCAGATGAGCACGGGAATCCTCGGCTCGTGTATACGGCGGCCTCGCTTCTGGGGATAGGCTTCCTGTGTTTGTCTTCCGTAGCTGGAGGATCATCGGTCCTGGTCTCGATCTCGCTGGTGTTCTGTGTGCTGGGCCAGTCGTTCATGCAGATTGCTATGTCAAATACGGTTTCGCGGACGTTGACCCCAGAGCAGACAGGAGTGGGGATGGGGCTGTTCTCCATGCTCACCTTCATCTCAGCCGCTACATCGACGGCGGTCCTGGGCAAGGTGCTCGACTCCGGTGCCCCGGCAGCGGCGTTCAATCCTATACCTGGAAATGAGGCTTCCTTTGTGTTTAGTAATATTTTCGCGGTGCTTGCTGTTCTGGTTATTGCGGTGAGCATGGTTTATTATGTGCAGTTTGGGCGCAAGGAGAGCAGATCATCCGGGACCATAAGCAGGGGCTTATAATAACAGCCCGGCCAGCCGGTGAATCCCCTGCTCAATCAAGGTCTCATCCACCTTGGCGAACCCCAGCACCCAACCCTTCCTGCGGCTCTCCAGACAGTAGTGTGCAAGCGGATATACCCGGATTCCCTGCTCCAGGGCTAACCGGGTCACGGCTTCCTCATCGTAGTCTGATTCTGCCTCAAGGAAGACATGCAGTCCCGTCTCTGCTCCGCTCAGGGTGAACCGCTCGGCTAGACCGCTTGCGGTTATCGCCTTGGTGATGGCCTCATGTCTGCGGCGGTACACATTGCGGACTCTGCGCATATGGCGCATGAAGTGCCCTTTTTGAATAAAATGGGTCAAGGTGAGCTGGTCCATCACCGGAAGGTGGCGGTAGGTCAGCTCCTGTACGCGGGCCAGCTGGGCAATGGCCCGCGCCGGGCCGACAATCGCCGAGATACGGATGGCCGGGGCGATCATTTTAGAGAAGCTCATCATATACAGGGTATTATTCGGCGCCTGGCTATAGAGCGTGGGCAGCGGGTCGCCACGGTAGCGGAATTCACTGTCATAGCCGTCTTCTATAATCCATAGCTGCTCCTGCACGGCCTGATGCAGCAACTGCTGCCTGCGCGGCTCTGACATCACGGAGCCTATGGCGCACTGGTGCGATGGAGTTACGAAGACCAGACGCGATTCCGGGTGAAGCTGGTCAACCACAAGGCCATGTCCGTCTACCGGGACAGGGGCTACGTGCATCCGCCGGTAATTCATCGCCATCCAGGCCGCAGGGAAGCCGGGATCTTCCACAGAGACGGTATCTCCTTCCGTGAGCAGGGATTGGGCAATCAGGTCAAGGCTGTGCTGCGCTCCTGAGGTCAATAGAATCTGATTGAGCTCAATCCGTATGCCCCGCTCAAGCAGCAAGTAACGCTGAATCTGTTCCCTGAGCGGCAGGAGACCATAGGGATTGCCGTAGGACCAATCGGATACGTCCATTGCGGCAGAGGCGTGAAGCAGAGATTGCCGCCAGTGGTTCTGGAAGGCCCTATCCACATAAGGCTCGTGGGGGGTGAAATCGATCTTCACCTCCTGAGGCAGATGGCCTCCGAACCAGTCTTGCAGCTGATCTACCGCTGAGTTCAGCAGGGGAATTGAGGGAGGAACGGGGCCTTCCGGTATGGTCTCCCGGGTTGTCTGGGTGACAGGATTCCATTGGCTTACCCGTGTTCCGCCCCGCCGGGAGGTTACGGTGTACCCTCTGCTGAGCAGTTCCTCATAGACGAGCTGCACCGTGGAGCGGGAGACCCCGAGCTGCTCGGCGAGCTCACGGGAAGGGAGCAGCAGCTCGCCTGGCTCCCAGATGCCTTGCGTAATATTGTGAATGGCCTGATTCAGCAGTTGCTGCCAGATCGGACTTGGGTCGTTGCGGTTGACGAACATTGTGAGAAGTCCCCTCCCGTTTGTTGTTTCGGTGCAGTGCCTAAATTATGGATTGGTCGAAACTATGTTCTTTGGATATTTTAGCACAATCCAATAGCTGATATACTACCGAATAACGTATACGCGGAGGACGCGGGAAGGAGAGGGTTCGATATGAATCCGGTTCGTTACAAGGTCAGGGAATGTAAGGATGAGGCGAGGATTGAACAGTTTTTGAAGCAGGCGAGAATTGGGTTTCTGGGATTAGCGGATGGTAATCTCCCGTATGTTGTGCCGCTTAACTATGTGTGGATGGACGGGAAGCTGTATATCCACGGGGCCGGGGATGGAAGACGCAATCAGGTGATGAGTGAGAACTCAGAGGTATGCTTCACAGTCTGTGAGGAGTATGGGACAATCACGAATCCCGTGCCCGCCAAGACGGATACTGCCTATATGAGCGTGATGGTCTTCGGGCAGGCAGAGCCGGTGACGGATCTGGATGAGGCTACGCAGGTCCTGCAGGAGATGATGAACAAGTATGTGCCCGGATACTATAACCGGCCTCTGTCCAAGCAGCATGTCGAGAAATATCGGTCGGCTGTGTACGGCGGGCCCGTACAAGTGTACCGGATCACTCCGCAGCATCTGACAGCCAAAGAGAATCCGGTTGAAGCAGAGAGTATGTACAAGGCAGGGACGAATGAAGGGCAGAGCGTGTGATTGCTGCACGGCAAACTAAATAGAGAATGAGCGCTCGGGCCGGTAACGGCCCGGGCTTGTTCGCGTTATAGCATGGGCGAATGTAATCGGAAAACCGAATACAATGGGCCGGGCAGGGGCACGCGGACGGAAATGTAAGTGGAAAACCGATTACAATGGGCCGGGTGGGGGCGTGTGGGCCAAATGTAATCGAAAAACCGATTACAATGCGCCGCGAGGAGGGCATGACGGAAATGTAAGTGGAAAACCGATTACAATGCGCCGGGTGGGGGCGCGTGGGCCAAATGTAATCGAAAAACCGATTACAATGCGCCGCGAGGGGGGCATGGACGGAAATGTAATCGAAAAACCGATTACAATGCGCCACGAGAGGGGCATGGACGGAAATGTAAGTGGAAAACCGATTACAATGGGCCTGGTGGGGGCGCATGGGCCAAATGTAATCGAAAAATCGATTACAATTGGATGAGACTGCAGGTGGCATAGGATATGTACAGGATAGAGGGCCGCAAAGTTGCTGTGACCGCCAGGATATCGTATGGTTGAGTTAATATAGCAAACAAAGGTAGTATAGAGAATATTAGTAGTATCGAGAATACAGGTAGGATCAAGCAGAAAGGATGAAGCAAATGTCCACAGATAACCAAGCTCTTCCCCCGGCTCCGATTACAGAACCCGGACGGTATGTCCTTGATCTGACGGGGCCCGGTAGCCACACGCTTGACCGCAAGCCCGGTATGGGCAGCTTATCGATCGGCCCCATGGAGTCGAAGCCACAGGCAGAGGTGCTGGTCGCTGCGGATGAGCGCATCAACTGGTCCGTCTTCGAACCCTTCGCCACCCCGGCCGGCTCGCCATGGCCGCGATATATAAGCTATACCGGCGGTGACACGGGCTTCCTGGAGTGGGCGGAACGGCGGCCGATTGAGAGTATAAGCTGGACCCCGGTGCTGCCGGAGGCTGTATCGTTGGACGGTAGCCGGGCGGATATCTATAACCTGGGTATTAAGCTGGGACCTAAGCTGGGGCCTAAGGCAGCAGGACAACTTAGCCTGGTCCTGCCGGAGAAGCTGTACAACCTGAGCCTGTCCGGCGATCTGACCCGCATCTCGGCCTCCGGCCATCTGCCGACTACGTTGGCCTTAGTACCGGATATGAGCCGGCGCAGCAGTGATGCGCCGTACCGGTTGCCGGATCTGGATGAGCTGCAGGGTGTGACCAACCTGACGCTGAATAGCCCGCCGCTGGGCCAGCCCATCTCGCTGGATGGCCTGGAGCAATTCCCGAACCTGGAGTCGCTCAGCCTGTGGGGAAGCTTCTGCGATCTGGAAGCGCTTGCCCGCCTTACCGGGCTGACCAGCCTGGAGCTGCGCTTCATGCCGGAGCTTGACGGTCTGCCTTCGCTGGATACGTGGCCGCTGCTGGACCGGTTCATCGCCTACAATGTCGAGGAGGCCGTAGGCAAACGTCTGCGGCAGCAGATGAAGGCGCGCGCCAAGGTCCGCCCCTGGGATGATTATGCCTCCATAAGCCGGCTTAGGAAGCCGGAGTGGTGGCAGAGCGAATACGGCCGCCCGTTCTCCGCCTGGCCGAAGCGTCTGGCCAAGCTGGCGAACGAAGCCTACGATGCTGCACAAGCAGCTATGGCGGAGGCCCGCAATCTTGAAGAGGCGGAAGCAGCCATTACCGCCTTCACCCTGCGCTTCAATTCGCTGAAGGGCATCGAGACTACCGAGAGGGAAGACCTGGGCGAAGCGGTATGGCAGCTCAGCCAGTCAGAGCACCAGCTCGGCCAGCCTATAACAGAGGAAGCGGCGCAGGGCTGGTTCGATGCGGCCCGTGATTATTAATTAAAAAGTTTATAAAAATTAAGATAAATCTTAAAATTTAGTTTCATTAGTGATAAACTAGGATCAGGATTGATCCAAACGGTGTGTGACTTGGTCCGCGCTGGCTTGCTATGGCGCCTAAGCAGGAGTGCCTGCATCCTTCCTGCAAATCGTAGGGTAGAAGGACGGTATAATATGAGCAACCAACAAACAAAAACAGACGTTATTTTAATTGGTGCTGGAATCATGAGTGCAACACTTGGTTCACTGTTAAAGGAATTAGTACCGGATTGGCAAATAACCGTGTTTGAGCGGCGTGCGGGTGCCGGGGAGGAAAGTTCGGGGGAATGGAACAATGCGGGAACGGGGCATTCTTCACTCTGCGAGCTTAACTATACTACAGAGCAGCCGGACGGATCGATCGACATCAGCAAGGCGATTAAGGTGAACGAGGAATTTCAGTTCTCCAAGCAATTCTGGTCCTATCTGGTGAGCCAGAAACGAATACACAATCCGCAGGATTTCATTGTACCTGTGCCACATATGAGCTTTGTGGAAGGACAGAAGGACGTTGCATTTTTACAAAAACGATATGAAGCGCTTTCAAATAGTCCGCTATTTCAAGGCATGGAATTCTCCGATGATCCAAGGCGGCTGATGGAATGGATTCCGCTGATGATGAAGAACCGGAAGCTGGACCAGCCGATAGCGGCTACCAAAATCGATTCGGGAACGGATGTGAACTTCGGCGCCCTGACCCGTATGCTGTTCAACCACTTGCAGAGTAATAACACCGATATTAGGTATAATCATCAGGTGGATGACCTGAAACGCGCGCAGGACGGCTCCTGGGAGCTGAAGGTGAAGAATCTCGCCAGCGGCGTAACAGAGCGTCATAACGCCAAATTCGTCTTCATCGGCGGCGGGGGAGGAAGCCTGCATCTGCTGCAGAAATCCGGCATCCCGGAAGGTAAAAAGATTGGCGGATTCCCGGTAAGCGGACTGTTCATGGTCTGCAAGAAGCCGGAGATTGTAGCCCAGCATCATGCCAAGGTGTACGGTAAGGCTGCGGTGGGTGCGCCTCCGATGTCTGTTCCACATCTGGATACCCGGGTGATCGATAAGCAGGAATCCCTGTTCTTCGGGCCGTTTGCCGGCTTCTCGCCCAAGTTCCTGAAATACGGCTCCATGTTCGATCTGATTACCTCGGTCAAGCCGGATAATCTGGTTACGATGCTTGCAGCAGGAGCGAAGAACCTGTCATTGACCAAGTATCTGATCGGGCAGGTCATGCTGTCCAAAGAACAGCGCATGGAAGCGCTGCGGGAGTTCATCCCGGATGCCAGCAGCGAGGATTGGGAGCTGGTGGTGGCAGGCCAGCGGGTGCAGATTATTAAAGATACAGCAGCCGGTAAAGGCATGCTTCAATTCGGAACGGAAGTGATCAGCAGCGCGGACGGCTCCATCGCCGCATTGCTGGGAGCCTCGCCAGGGGCGTCAACGGCCGTCTCTGTCATGCTGGAGGTAATCACCAAGTGCTTCCCGCAGCAGATCAAGGCCTGGGAGCCGAAGATCAAGCAGATGATTCCTGCCTACGGCATGTCCCTGTCCGCTAACCCGAAGCTATTGAACGACATTCATGCTTCCGCAGCGCACACGCTGGGACTGACGAATGGAACAGATGGGCATGAGCCGCCAGCCGCGGTCAACCATTTGTAGCAATAGAGAGCGTACGGCTAACCACCAGCCTGCCAGCTCTTATATACATGCAAAGAGGCCATCCCTTGGGATAGCCTCTTTGTCTTCCTGTGTCCATCTCTGAGTACTTCAAGGGCGATCAAGCCTTATGAGTCTTGAACAGCCGGATGGCCAGAATCAGAGCCACCGCTACAGCGGCGAGACCCGCCCAGTTCAGGTGGAGCACAGAGGTACGGCTGATCACATAGCCGCCTAGGCCCGATCCCAGCGCGAATCCGAACTGGATGAAGGAAGTATTGACGCTCAGGGCCATATCCGGGTTCCGGGGAACCAGGGTGACCAGCAGGAGCTGTTGCGCGGGGGAGATGCTCCAGGTCCCCAGCATGAAGATCATCAGGATCAGGAGGAGGACGATCACATGAACGCCTGCCAGCGCGAACAGGAGGAGCGTGGCTGCCTGTAACAGAAGTCCTGTAATTATGGTGAACTTCGATCCTTTGGAATCAGCCAATTGCCCGCCTAACTTGGAGCCCATGAAGCTGCAGACTCCCGCCAGGAAGAGCACCCCGCTGATTTCGGTCACAGACAGTGAGGATGCGGCCTGCAGGTAAGGGGTAATATAAGTGAAGAGTGTAGCGTAACCCCCTACATATAGTAAGGTGATCACCAGAGCAGTAACAATTCTGGAATCCTTCAGCACAGACAGCTGCATCCTGAGGGTGACGGCTTCTTTTTCCTTGATGGCAGGGACCTTGGCAGAGATGATGAACAGCGGAACAAGGCTCAGCCCCCCGACGATGATGAACAGAGCCCTCCACCCAAAGTGTTCACTGAAAAAAGTGCCGGCCGGAACACCCAGAACCAGCGAGCTGCTCAGTCCCATCAGAATAATGCCAATCGCATTGCCTCTGCGCTCCTTCTCCACGAGCCGTGTAGCTACAGCCATAGCGACTACGGTAGCTATGCCCCCGCTTGCCCCTTGGATAACCCGTACCCCCAGCATAGCTTCATAAGGCAGGTTCAGAAGCATCAGCCCGTTGCTGGCAATGAACACGCCGAGGGCGGTCATCAGCAGCTTTTTGCGGTCCATATTGAGGGTGAGTGCAATGAGAACCGGTGCAATAATCGCTGCGGACAGCGCGAAGACAGTCACCATTAGCCCCACTTCGGAGGTGGATACGCTAAGATCTGCCGCCATCATCTCAATGACGCCGGTAATAATATATTCAATCGTCCCGATCAGAAAAACGGCAAGTGCCAGAATATATATCGTCAATCGGTTATTCAAGTTCATTCGCTCCTTGTGGTTTCATATCCTTGTACATTCATAACGGAATCGGCCGCCGTTCTTGTCATCACTCTACGATGCTGCTAAGGTTAAGTCAAAGAAACGTTTCTGAATGGAACGTTCATTTTTTTTGAACGAAGGAGTGACAACAGATGGAATTGCGCCAACTTAAAACCTTTTATACGCTGGCTTCCACGCTCAATTTCGCCCGCGCCGCCGAAGCGCAGAACTACGTTCCCTCAACGGTTACGATGCAAATGAAGGCCCTGGAGGAAGAATTAGGAGTGAAGCTGGTGGACCGGCTCGGCAAAAATGTGACGTTAACCGATACCGGAAAAACGTTCCTGCGTTATGCGGATAACATCCTGTGTATGGTGGAGGAGGCGCAGCACGCGCTCAAGCAGCCCGGCGAGCTGACAGGCACCATCGTGATTAGCGCAGATGAGACATTATGCACCTACCGGCTCCCCGCTGTGTTGCAGAAGTTCCGGCAGCTTCATCCCGGAGTCCGCTTAATCTTCCTGCCGCTCGTGAGTCCAAGCCTCAGACAGAGTCTGCGGGACGGGGATGTCGATGTTATCTTCATGCTGGATGAAGTGAAGGGCGAGAGCGGCTTTTGCGGAGAAAAAATAAGGGAGGAACGCTTCTGCCTTCTGGCTGCTCCCGATCATCCGCTGGCGTCGCGTCCGGCGCTGGCTATCGAGGATTTCCACGGTGAAACGTTCTTACTGACGGAGCAAGGGTGCTCCTACCGCAGCTTCTTCGAGCGCAGCCTGTCGCAGAAGGGGATGGCGGGCATTACGGAACTTGAGTTTCACAGCGCAGAAGCCATCAAACAATGTGCGAAGCTGGGCATGGGTATCGCCATCCTGCCTGAAATGGCCGTAAGCGAAGAATTGAAGCGGGGGGAGCTGATCTCCCTGCCGTGGGATTTGACCGCAGTATCTTTTGCCACCCAAATGTTCTGGCATGAGGAGAAGTGGCTCTCCCCGGCAATTGAGGCTTTTATCCGTCTGGCCCGGGATCTCGAATCCTCCCCTTGACCTTAGGTCTGACCCAGGGTGTATCGTAGGGATATTCCAAGCCGCAGTCCGGGGAGTGATTAGATGAGAAATGAAATAACAATTAGTGAACTGGCCAAGCTGATGAATGTATCGGTTCACCAGATCCGGTATTTTGAAGAGAAGGGTGTTCTGCAGCCCGCTTATACCGGTGAGAATCAGTACAGAATGTACAGTATGGATCAAGTGTATCAGCTCGCGCATATCCTGCTGCTCCGCAAGCTTGAGGTGCCTGTTCAGTCGATTAATGAATGTATGGGCTATAGTCCGGAGCAGCATCGCGGGCTGCTGGAGCATTCTCTGGAGGGGATTGAGCAAGAGCTGCGCCGCCTCCGGGAGCTTCGGCAGTTCATCCGTAAAATGCTGGAGGAACAACAGAGCTACAGCACCTCGCCTGAGACCTTTCAGATCAAGAAGTGTAAGGCTACAAGTCTTATGCAGGTGATGAAGCTGGATTCACACAGGAAGCTGAGTGCAGCGCTGCTTGCGGAGCATGCGGCAGGGATACCTGATCTGTTCGAATCGGATATTTATTATGTGCTGGAGGAGCCGGGCGCTGTGACCTTGTGTCTGGAGCAGCCGGAGGCGGGCGGCGTTATTTTACCGGATGGGGAGTATCTGACTCTGCAATGTGTGGCCCGCGAGGAGGAGCTGGAGCAGTGGACCGGCCGGTTGCTGGAGCATGCTGCTGCACAAGCGATTCCTCTCGCGGGACCGCTGGTGGTCATTGAACGTTCTTATCTCTCCCTGTTCGTTCAAGACAAGCTGCATTATGAGCTGAGGGCCTGCATCGGCCCGGCTGCACCCGTGGAAGGGCGAGGTTCCGTATGAGAACGATGCCAACAGGTACAACGTCAATAAGCACAGCACCAGTAACTATCGAACCTATGGAGGCGAGGTATAATCGTGCGGTGGGGGGGCTGCTGGCTCAAGCTTTTCAAGGGAAATTCCAGAACCGGATTAGGCTGAAGAAGGCAGAGCTGGCAGGGTGCTTTGAGTTGCTGCTTCAGTATGCTCCTGCTGATCCCTATACACACAGGATGGTAGCTGTGCAGCAGGGTGAGGTGATTGGCAGCATCGCGGTTAAGTGTACACCTGAAGCCCGCCTTTTGGGGAAAAGGCAGACGCCTCCGTTACCGGGAACCTCACAGCTATTAGGCAAACGGGGCATGATCAGAATGCTGATCGGCCTCTATGTACTAGACCATACCCCGGCAGCAGGCGAGTGTTATATTACCGACCTCGCAGTTCACCCGGAGCATCAGAACAAGGGGGTAGGAAGGCTGCTTGTAGAGTGGGCACAGAAGCTTGTAGATACCGACCCGGGACTGAATAGACTTAGCCTGCATGTATCAGCCGGTAATCTGCATGCCCGTCAGCTATACGGGAAGTGGTCTTTCCACACGGAAGCCCGGGAGACTCGTTATACCCTGTACTTATTGTTCAATGAATTGCGCTGGGAATACATGGTTCAGAAGAGAGGCAGATGAAGAAATGAAGACAACGAAGAAACTATGGATTTCTCTGCTAATTATAGTGCTACTCCTTGGCGGTGCGGGGATATACATTGTGCAGCAGAACCGCTTTGAGATGACTGAGCGGGCCATCCGGATTGCGTCGCCTGAGGGCGAGCTGACGGGTACGCTGGTGCTGCCCAAGGGGTCTTCAGCAGCTTCCGGCAAGCTGGGATTAGTCCTCTTCATTCATGGAGACGGGCCGATTAATGCCTCGCATGATGACGGATATAAGCCGCTATGGGAGCGGTTGGCCAGTCTGGGGTATGCCTCCTTGTCTCTTGATAAAAGAGGGATCGGCGGTTCCGCAGGCGATTGGCTGGATCAGAGTATAGATGACCGGGTGGAGGAAGCCCGCGAGGCTATCGCATGGGCCCGGAAGCAGCCGGACATCGATCCGGACCGGATCGGGGTGTGGGGCGCCAGTCAGGCAGGCTGGGTGATTCCCAAGCTGGCGGGCAAGGAGCCGCTCGCCTTCAGCATCCTGGTCTCCCCGGCTATTAACTGGCTGCGCCAGGGTGCCTATCATACCCGGCAGCAAATGCTGCAGGAAGGGAAATCGGAAGCGGAGATTCAAGCGGAAGTGGCATCTAACAACGAGGTTCTGGAGCTTTTGGCGCGGAAGGCGAGCTATGAAGACTATCTGGCTGTAGTGAAGGAAGATGACCCGATGACGCGGGAGCGGTGGACCTTTGTCAGCAAGAATTACCTGTCGGATGCCGGGGAGGATCTTAAGCAATTCCATTCCCCGGTGCTGTTGCTGCTGGGCCAGCAGGATATTCATGTAGACTGGCAGGAGACAGAGCAGGTGTACCGCAAGCTCGTCCGGCCGGAGCTGCTGAGCGTGGCGGTCTTCCCGGAGGCTGAGCATTCGATGCTGAGCAAGAAGACGGCGGATTCCAGCTTCAGAGCGCTCATGATCAGCCTCTTCGCTCCGCGCCACATTACAGTTCCAGGCTATATGGATCGGATTGGGGAATTTCTTAAGGAGCTGGAGTAACCTCAAGGGGCTGGTGAATAGGTAATGTATTCTGTCACGCACATACTCTGGAACTTACAGCAGCAATGGTCTATCATATAGGCTAAAGAATTCAAAATATAGGATGAGCTGCGGATTATGAATGACAAGAGGAGAACGGATGGACAAGCCAATAACTATTCTTGTTGCTGAAGACGACAGTGACATTAGCCGGCTGCTGTGCAGCATTATCAGAAAGAGCGGATATCAGCCCCAGCCTGCCTTCTCTGGTACAGAGGCATTGCTCTACCTGGAGCAGCGGGAATGGAGCATGGTTCTGCTCGATCTGATGCTTCCGGGAATGACAGGCGAGGAGCTGCTGAAGTGGATTCGCTTGCGCGGGGGTATGCCCGTGCTTATCATCTCGGCGAAGGGGGAGCAGCAGACCAAGGTGTCGGCGCTGCGCGGAGGTGCGGATGACTTCATTACGAAGCCCTTTGATATTGAGGAGGTATCTGCACGAATTGACTCCCATCTGCGCCGGTTAACACAGATTATGCCACCAGCTGTAGCCCGCATTCTGCAGCACAACGGACTTGTGCTTGACTGTGATTCTCAAGTTGTGACGGCAGAGGGGACAGAGGCAGCTCTGACTGCGCGGGAGTATGAAATTCTCAAATTGCTGCTATCGGAACCTCATAAGGTATTCACTAAGGCCAATCTTTACGAGAGTGTATGGAAGGAGCCCTATTTCGGTGACGATAACACGGTGAACGTCCACATGAGTAATTTGCGGAGCAAGCTGGCCAAGGCGGCACCCGGAAGCGAATTTATAGAGACGGTATGGGGAATGGGCTACCGGCTGAAGACTTAAGACATTCTTAAGGATCGGCTTTAGCCCTTCTTAAGCTTTGATTTCTATACTTGGTCTATCACATAAGGGGGGCCAAGACAGCAATGAGTGAATATGTATTGCAAACGAATCAATTAAGCAAGCGATTCAAAGGCAGTGTAGCGCTGGATAAAGTGAATGTATCGATCCGAAAAGGCTCGATCTATGGCTTTATTGGGCAGAATGGAGCCGGCAAATCGACGCTGATGCGTATTGTCGCCGGACTTGCCTTTCCATCGGAAGGAACGATTGAGTTATTCGGTACCGGTACGGAACGGGAGCTGACTGAGGCCCGTAAGCGGATGGGGCTGATTATTGAAGGTCCCTCGTTGTTCCCGCATATGACAGCCAGCGAGAATCTGGAGGTGAACCGTCTCCTCCGGGGCATTCCCGGCAAAGATTGCATCAGCAGAATGCTCGAATTGGTTGGTCTACAGGGGACAGGCCGGAAGAAGGTGAAGAATTTCTCACTGGGCATGAAGCAGCGGCTGGGCCTTGCCATTGCCATGCTAAGCGACTCGGAATTTCTGATTCTGGACGAGCCGACCAATGGGCTTGATCCGATGAGTGTTATCGAAATGCGCGAACTGCTGAAGCGGCTCAATCATGAACGGGGGTTAACCATTCTGATCTCCAGTCATGTTCTGAGTGAGCTGCATTTGCTTGCCAGCCACTATGGCATTATCCATCACGGCAAGCTGCTGGAGCAGCTTACGGCCCGGGAATTGAACGATAAATGCCAGCAGTATGTGCATATCAAAGCGGATCAGCCGGACAGGGCGGCCATGGTGATTCAGAACGAGCTGGGCACTACAGACTTCGAGGTGATGCCGGATGGAGCCATTAAGCTGTACGGATATAGGGAGCAATCCGGCAAGGTATCTACGGCGCTATTCTCCGCAGGTCTTACCATTGAGCAGCTCATGCCGATGGGTGAAGACCTGGAGAGCTATTTCATGAAGCGGATCGGAGGTGCCGGGAATGTATAACCTCATCAGAGCCGAGCTGTTCAAGCTGCGCAAGGACCGGTCGTTCCATGTGCTGGTGCTCATCATCGCCGCACTCTCTCTGGCATATCCTCTGCTCTACTATATCGATAATAAGTCTGGCGGCAAGCCGCAGTTCACCGGTGCTGAATTTCTGATTAAATTTGTGGCAAGCAATGGTTATATCATCAAATTCAGCATCGCCGCATTGGCGGGATTCTTCATCGCCAGCGAATATACGACAGGCGTGATGAAGACGGTTGCATCGTCAGGCAATGACCGGGGGCGGCTGTACGCAGCCAAGCTTATTGGATTCTCAGCGGGAGCCATGATGATTTCTTTGATATTCCCGTTAGTCAGCTTGGCTGAAGTATCAATGCTCTCAGGCTTCGGCCAGTTGCCGGAAGGCGTGGATGCCTTTTTCCTCCCCCGGGTCCTTAGATTCACGCTGTTGTACACTGCTGCCTACGCAGCGATCGGGGCATTATTCACAGCAATGTTCACCGAGAGCGGCAAGACAATCAGCTTCCTGATGGTCTTCTTCCTGATGATCAATACGATACTAGGAGGCTTGGGGGAATATATCCCTGTGTTCACTACAGTGTACGATTACTCGGTATTCAAGCTGCTGGGAGACATCGGCAAGACCCGGATAGACGGCGGGGATGTGCCTGCTCTCCTGCTTGTGCCCCTGCTGACCATTGTCGTCTCCGGGCTACTGGGAGTTCTTGTGTTTCGGAAGAAGGAAATTAAGTAAAGGAAGAGGGGAGCGGAGAGTCTTGTTCATCCTAACGCTTATATCCGTCACAGCGGCGGCTCTCCTGCTGGCCCATCTCTTGGTACTAAGGCGGGAGCTGGGACGGATGACCGGACAGCTTCGCCGTTATAATGAACGGACCACCGGTAAAAAGCTGGAGGTGAACCTATTTGACAAGCGGCTCGAATCGCTTGCAGGCCAGATTAACCGCCAGTCCGATCTGGTCGTTGAAGCGGAAGCTAACCGGAGACGGACGGAGAATGAGCTGCGTCAGGCAATCTCCAATATGTCCCATGACATCCGTACTCCGCTAACCTCAATCTTTGGCTATATTCAATTGCTGGAAGTTGAACCGATTACGCCTGAGGAGAAGCGCGAATACCTTGATGTTGTCAAGAACCGGACAAAGCGGCTTCAGGCGCTGTTGAACGATTTTTTCGAGCTGTCCTTGATTGAATCTGCGGATCATCAGCTTAAAACCGAGCGGATTGTAATGACCGTTCTGTTATCGGACACACTGGTCGGTTTCTACGATTCATTCAATGAGCGGGGACTGACGCCGGACATCCGGCTTCCAAAGGAACCGGTAGCAGTATATGCTGACGAATCGGCCGTGCGGAGGGTCGTTGAGAACCTGCTTATCAATACGTTGAAGCACGCTACCGGCCAGGTGTCCATCTGTTTCAAGCGGCGGGAGACGACAGCAGAGCTCCGCATTGTGAACGAAGCGAGGGACCTATCCGACATGGATGTAAGGCTGCTGTTCGACCGCTTCTATACGGTGGACCGTACCCGGTCAGGGCAAGGCTCAGGATTGGGCCTGTCTATTGCCAAAAGCCTCATGAACAAGATGAACGGTACCTTGACTGCGGAGCTGCACGGAGATAACTTAACTATGATCTGCTGCTGGCCGCTGTGGTCACCGGGCGAAGCGCATCCTCATTACCGTTGAACAGTGCGTGGGAAATCCAGCCTCATGACAGCCGGCTCCTCTGCATAGCGACTTTTACGTATACCGGCTCATCATTTCAAGCAGGTACTTACGGAATTCTTCACGGTAGTCCTTCGGCTCCATAATCTCCAGATGGGTGCCGAAGCCTACCAGGAATTGATATCCGATCGGGTGCTGCGGAATATAGAACGTAGCCAGCAGTTGTTCCGCGTTATAGGCTTCGATGCTCTTGCGGCCATAACGTTCAATGAATTGATCCTTAATCCCCGGCGAGATCAGCGCCTTCACTTCGGTTAACTGCGGCGGAACTTCAGCCTCCCGTGCCTGATTCAGCATATCCGCTCTGGGGCTGAAGGTCTGTTTCATCCGCTCCAGCTGCTCCATCCGGGAGAGCTTGAACATCCGCGCGCCCATCCGCTCCAGGCAGAAGCCCTTCAGATACCAGCTCGATTCACTGAAATGAAGCTGATACGGCTCCACTGTCCGTGTTGTGGGAGTACCTGTTCTATCGGTATAGTCAAAAGAGAGCAGCCAGCTCCCGGCGATGGCCTCCTGACAGAGCTTCATGGCTCCGGCAAGCTCCGCGCGTCCCTCCCAGCCATAGAAGGACAGCTGAACCGATCCCTTAGAAGCGAGCGGGCTAACCATCGCTTCTATTTTTCGTAGCGTCATGGCAACGTCTTCGCTGATCAGAATTTGCTCCAGCCCGCCGAGCGCAGCCAGTATATTCTCCAGATCGGAGCTGCTCAGCAGCCGCTTGTCCATCTTGTATTCTTCCATAATGCCGTAGCCGCCCTGCACGCCGGGTGTGGCGTATATAGGAATGTGCGCCAGGCTGAGCGCTTCCATATCGCGGAGAATCGTCCGTTTGGAC
This sequence comes from Paenibacillus silagei, assembly GCF_017874735.1. GTDB lineage: Bacteria > Bacillota > Bacilli > Paenibacillales > Paenibacillaceae > Paenibacillus_AQ > Paenibacillus_AQ silagei. The sequence goes on along the minus strand of NZ_JAGGLV010000001.1, from coordinate 599,743 downwards.
ACGCCGAATAATTGTGCGAACTCTGAGCTGGGCACAATATCTTTTTTGAGCAGAATCATGATGATGGTAATCAGCCGCTCCACCTTGTCCATCCGGTTCCCTCTTTCTTAAGTGAAGTGTGAAACGGTGACATACAGCCGTCACCTATCGTGTATTATACTACATTTATCTTAAGGAGGAGGTTATGCTTTATGTCAGCTATTGCCTATATTAATTTCGATGGTGTTGCCGGAGAAGCGATTGAATTCTATGCGGAGGCTTTGCAGGCCACTACAGTGAAGAAGGTTACATTCGGAGATATTCCGCAGGACCCGAACTATCCCCTGCCGGCCAATGAGTTAGCGATGATTATGGAGTCTTCTCTAGCATTCGAGGGCGGGACAATTATGATGTCCGACCTGTTACCCTCTATGCAGCAGGTTACAGGCGAACTGGTGAAGGGGAACAACCTCATGATCAGTCTCGTCATTGAGGACAAGCAGAAGCTCGAAGAGTACTATAATCAGCTGTCCCAGGGAGGAACAGTTATCATGCCGCTCTCCAGCACACCATGGTCTTCATGCTTCGGGATGATCGTGGATAAGTTCGGCATTGGGTGGAAGTTCAACAGTGATGCCGTGCAATTCCTTGATAATGTGCTGGCCAGCCGGGGCAAGCTCTGAAATATTTTGGAAGAATGCGGAAGAGTGGAAGGATTTATCCATCATGCATTGAAAGATAGGAGTACCTGATACCGGTGTATATCGCCTAAGCGAATAGAGTAGTGAATTTATGGCTATGGTGGTTGTGTTGCTGGCGGCCATCCGTTCAGGAATCACTCATGAAAAGAGGAAGTTGAGCTGATGTCAAACCTTCGTCTGAGCAATACCCGGTTATCTGGAGCGGATGGCGTTCGTGCGATCGCCTGCCTGTCAGTCATCCTGCATCACTTGTCGCAAAAGCTGATCATGCCCGCACAAAAACCCTGGCTCCAGGAGCTGCAATCCGTGCTGCTTCTGGGGAACAGCGGGGTCAGCTTGTTTTTTCTGCTAAGCGGCTTCCTGCTGTCGTTCCCCTTCTGGAGTGCGTATCTGAATAACGATCCATATCCAAGCCTGCGGACGTACACGCTGCGCCGTGCCGCGAGAATCATGCCCGGCTTCTATGTGTCCCTGCTGGTGTGTCTGTTCCTGACCTGGAGGCTGGATATTCCGATGGAGTACTTAGGGCGGCGTATTGTCACAGCCTTCACCTTCACATCGGGCTTCCACTACACCACGTTCTTCCCCTCCGACTTGAACGGGCCGCTCTGGTCGATCAGCTTCGAGGTATTCTGCTACCTGCTGATGCCACTCTTCATGGCGGTGTTATTCCTGCTCGGCAAGCGGCATTCCTTCAGTAAGGCGATCCTGTTCTGGGTCGCCGTATTTGGGTTGGTGCTTGCCGCCAATGCCCTCATTCATCATTGGTTTACTCCAAGCGAGCAGGGCCGGGGCTGGGACTATGGCCAGGTCGGCGGCGCGAAATTCTGGATGCCGAGATACAATCCGGTCGGCTTCTTCGGCCACTTCACCATCGGGATTCTGGCGGCGGGGATCACGAATGCCTTGCTGCAGCGCCGCTCCAGAGTGGAACGGCTCAGCAGGCTCGGCGTGTTCGATGCCGCCGCAGTACTTGCTCTGGGTCTTGCCGGTCTCCTGATCTGGCGGATGCGCCACGCGGGCGAATTCGACTTCAGTCTCCAGCAGCAGCCGTATCTATTCCCGGTCTATGCCATATTGTTCGGAATCGTGCTGTTCTCGGCACCGTTCAGCCGGTTCGCCGGGCGTGTGCTGGATAACCGCTTGTTCCGGTATACGGCCAAAGTGTCCTTCGGCCTCTACATATGGCACTATCTGTTCATTACCTTAATCGAGAAGTACGGCATTCAGGATTTCCATTACTCCGGGGTCAGGGATGTGTGGCGCTGGCTGGGTATCAGTATGTCTGTTGTGGTCATCTCTTACGCAGCGGCCACTATTTCGTATTACGCCATAGAACAGCCGTTCATTAACTGGTCCAAAGGTAAGCCGTTCTTCCGGCGCAAGCCGAAGGAGTCCTCACCCTCTACAGCCGCATAGGATTGACTTTTTCATAACCCCCATGATACATTGTGTATACACGGAATACACAATTTGTTGAGGGGGTTAGTTATGCTGGCTTTAGATATCCGGAATTTAAATAAAAAATATCCTAATTTTCAGATCAAAGACGTCTCTTTTCAATTGGAGCAGGGTTATATCATGGGCTTCATCGGGGTCAACGGTGCGGGCAAGACCACCACGATCAAATCGATCCTGAATATGGTTCAGGCCGACAGCGGCGAGATCAGCATTCTGGGCAAGAACATCGCTGAACATGAAACAGAATTGAAGCAGGACATCGGCTGCGCCTTCGGCGATATCGATTTCTATACACGCAGCAGGCTTAAGACGCTGACGGGTATTACGAAGAAGTTCTATAAGAACTGGAGTGACGAGACGTATTACAGCTATCTGAACCGGTTCAAGCTGGATGAGAATAAAAAAATAGCGGAGCTGTCCACCGGGATGAAGGTGAAGTACAGCCTGACTCTAGCCTTATCGCATGGCGCCAGGCTGCTGATTCTGGATGAGCCGACCAGCGGACTCGATCCGGTCTCCAGAGACGATCTGCTGGATATTTTCCAGGAGCTTATCATGGGCGGCGAGATCAGCATTCTGTTCTCCACGCATATTACCTCTGACCTCGAGCGCTGTGCGGATTATATCACCTTCATTGAGCAAGGGCAGATTGTGGCAAGTAGCGAGAAGAACGAGTTCAAGGAGTCGTACCGGTTACTTAGCGGCAGCGAGTCGCAGCTTAACGAAGTGAAGGGGAAGCTGATCTCCTGCAAAATCAACTCCTTCGGCTTCACCGGATTGATTCATGCCCGAGATATCGATCCCGCTTGGTCGCTTAACACGGCCATCCCGACTCTCGACGACATCATGATCTACTTTGCGAAAAAGGAGGGTGTATATGTATAATTTGGTGCTGAAGGATTTGAAGCTAGGCGTTAACCCCTGGTTCTTCATATTACCTTTAATTTTAGGCGGTCTGATGCTCATTCCGGGGTGGGTCTACTTCCTGGTTCCGCTGTATTTCTGCTTCATCACCGTACCGAACATGTTCGGCGGATTTAAGAGTCAGAATGATCTCATATTCAGCACGATGATGCCTGTGACCAAACCGGACATCGTGAAGTCCAGAATAGCTGTGATTGTTATTCTTGAGCTTATGCATCTGCTCATTGCCATGATCTTCAGTATCTTTACGTTCCGCCTGTATCCGCAGATGACTTACATTTTCTTTCCGCCTTATATGGGCTTCTGGGGCTTGTGCTTCATTATGCTGGCGGTGTTCAACCTTATATTTATCACTATGTACTACAAGACGGCATATAAGTATGGCGCGGCTACGACTGCATCGACGGCTGCGGCGATCCTGTTCGCGGGCCTGGTCCAATGGGCCGGAATTCAGAATAGCTGGATGCACGGCATTTTCTACGGCTCCGGGACCGGCAATGCGGCACTTCAGTTCTCGATTCTGATCGGGGGCATCCTCATTTTCGCAGCCTTCACCCTGATGGCCTACCGGATTGCGGTACGAAGATTCCTGAAAGTGGAGATCTTATGAACGTAACGATCTCCAGCACCTCCGACAAGCCGATCTACCAGCAGCTGCATGAACAGATCAGCGCACAGATTCTTGGTGGCGAGCTGGAAAGCGGCTATTGCTTACCCCCCATCCGGCAGGCTGCCCTGGAGCTGCATGTCAGTGTCATCACGGTGAAGAAGGCCTGGGAGGAACTGGAGCGGAACGGCTTGATCCACACGGTAACCGGCAAAGGCTGTTTTGTCGCCGAATTCTCACCGGATGAGATGCTGCGGATTCGTAACGAGATGGTCTTGAAGCAGATGGAGGGCGACATTCAGTATTACAAGTCTTTTGGCCTTACGCTTGATGAAGTGATCGCACTGCTGGGGAAGATCTACTAAGTACACCGAAACAGGCTTTTCGCAATCCCTCTTCCAATGGGAGCAGAAAAGCCTGTTTGTTGTTAGGAATTATGCTTGTAATTGAGCAGGGCGTGGGTGCGCGAAGGCCAAATGTAATCGAAAAACCGACTACAATGGGACCGGGATTGGCGCAAAGGCCAAATGTAATCGAAAAACCGACTACAATGGGACCGGGATTGGCGCGAAGGCCAAATGTAATCGAAAAACCGATCACAATGGGACCGGGGACGGCTCGCAGGCGAAATGTAATCGAAAAACCGACCACAATGGTACCGGGGAGCGGCGCCTAAAGGCTTTTCACGATCCCTTACGGGAAGATGAAAAGCCTTTTTTGTGTCCGCTATGTTCGTCCATTTACAGGACAGTCAGTCTATTTTCGCTGAAATTTCTCCGGGAACTGCTTCACAATGCCTTCCGTAAGCAGGTCGGCAAAATGAATCATGTGGACCTCGTTTTTATCGGTGGCAGCAATGGAAGCGGCGTAGTCTCCTTTGAGGATATCAAGCACGATGTCCGTGACGAGCTGAAGATGCTCGTACAGCATGTCCTGCACTCCTTTGGAGGACCAGTTCGGATTCAGTCCGCTCAGGAAGCGGGCAATCTCATCGGCGTTCCTGTGCCAATCCGCCTGCAGCTTCTGCACATCTGCCGCATTGCCTTTCTGGGCAGCCGCGACAATCTGTCCGGCGATCTGAATATGCTCCTTGAGCAGTCCGGCCAGCTTGTTGCCGTTCGCCTCCCCGTAATAAGGCTTAAAGACATTACCGATGTCCTCCTGGTTCCTTAGCAGCCGTGCCAACACTTCTTTCTGATCCGGGTTATTGTAGAGGGCGCTGACAATATAGTTGTGCGTCCATATGGTGTGGTCGATCCACACCTGCTGCATCTCGCTTCTCAGCTGCACCTTCTGCGTGCTCCAGCAGGCTGCCTCCTTTTTACCGCCGCCTGCCGCTTGGGCCTGCACCGTTCCTCCGGCTTGTGCCAGATTGAATACGAGCGTGAGGGTGAACACCATTAGCCATAGCTTTTTCAAGATCAACTGCTCCTTTGGGTGGGATGAGAGAATCTGTATTATTATGGCTAATCGGGATGGTTACATGCGGATCTATTGCAGGCTGCATCACTCCTCAAATTTAACATGATCCATTACCGTATTCCCCCACTCAGGGAGCAAGCGGGCCTCTCCCGCAAAGCGGCTTCCGGCGATCGAGCCGTTTTGAAACAGCGCTCCCTCAAAGCTGCATTCCTCGAACCGGCAATACAACAATAAGGCACTACGGAAGTTGGCGCCATCAAAGCGGCAGCGGGTGAAGGACACATCATTTGCGATCACTTTGCTTAAGTTGCAGCCTGTAAAATCACAATCATGGAACGCCTTGCCCATTCTGGCACCATTCAGCTTCGCTCCCCGGAAGGAACAGTGGCCAAAGGTATGGGTCACGAATCTGTTGTCGAGTCTTACCCCGTCCAGGCGACAATGAGTCAGCGATGAGGTGTTGGGGCTTGCAGAATCCTCGAAGCGTGAATAAGAGAAATCAATATCCTGTAGAGTGAGGTACTGTATGCTCTCGGTCAGGGTAACTCCCCGGTAATCCTTGAGCCCTGTTTCCGTCTGTCCATAAGGGGAGATGGGAAAGGAGCGGTCTTTTTGATGGAGATTATGTTTACCGGAAATAGCGGCTAGACGGAGGTTCACTTCAGAGAGCTGGTCGTCCTGCCATCTGGCTATGAGGAATTTCTTATTCAAGGTAGATCCTCCTTACAGAAATTGGTCGGGAAAGCCCACTCCTTTAGGGGTGGGATGAATCGTCTTTGTTTAAAGGACATCCTTATGTTGTAAAAATTGTATTAAATGAGCTCATGTTTTTGTAGCAGTTAAAATAATTAACTGTTACAATTTAGGTATGAGACAATCCTACAGAAATACCAAAACAACCGTATCATTCATTAACTATCATTTTGTTTTTTGCCCTAGGTACAGACGTAAAATATTAGTCGATCAAGTGGAGATTCAGTTTAAGCAAATTGTAATGGAGATATGTACCGAACATGATTGGCAGCTACTCGCAATGGAAGTCATGCCTGATCATGTGCATATTTTTCTAAACGCACTGCCAACCGATGCTCCCGCAGAACTTATGGCGAAACTGAAAAGAATCACTTCCCGGCGCCTCCGTGAACAATTTAAGCACTTGAACCACTTGCCTTCCCTCTGGACTCGTTCCTACTTTGTCAGTACCGCAGGGAACGTGTCAAGCGAAACGATCAAACGATATGTTGAGGAACAAAAAACAAGGGGGTGAGACCCTGCAAACCGTAACGATTCAAATCCGCATTTTTCCAACCCAACCGTCTGTATTGCTGGATATGGGCAACGAATACATCCGAACCGTGAACGAATTAACGGAGCAAGCTGAAAGGTCTGGAACGTTTCCGAAACTAACTTCAAAAACCGTTCATGCCAATCTACCCTCTGCCGTAAAGAATCAAGTGATTCGAGACGCCAAAAGCCTATTTCAGCGGTTCAAGAAAACGAAGAAGCGACCTCTTCTCCAAAAGAGGGTGTACTACGTGAACAATCAAAATTATACGATTTGGGGCAACTATATTTCTTTCCCCGTGATCCTGGATGGAAAAGTACAACGTCTTGTGGTCCCTGCGCTTCTTTCGGATCGGGAGCGGGACATGCTTTCGAATGGGAAGCTTGGACTTCTGCGTGTGGTCCAAAAATCAGCGAAATGGTTTGTTCAAATTTCAATCGAACGCCCCACTGAGCAAGCCGATGGTCATGAAGTGATGGGGATTGATTTAGGCTTGAAAGTTCCTGCTGTTGTCGTAACCTCTAGTGGCAAGACCAAATTTTGCGGAAATGGACGTAAAAACAAGTTTGTTCGCCGTAAGTACCGTAGCTATCGCCGCAAATTAGGAAAGCTTAAAAAGCTATCCGCAATCCGTAAACAGAACGACAAGGAAAGTCGTTATATGAAAGATCAGAATCACAAAATCAGCCGCCAGATCGTGAATATGGCGATTCAAGAAAAGGTGTCTGTCATCAAGCTAGAGAAGCTGACGAATATCCGTAAGACGACAAGAACAAGTCGTAAAAACGCTAAGAATCTGCATCAATGGTCGTTCTATCAGTTGCAAATGTTCATCGGGTATAAGGCGGCACTCGTTGGAATCCAAGTGGTTGAAGTGAATCCGGCATACACCTCGCAAAGCTGTCCCTCTTGTGGAGAGCGGAACAAAGCAAAGGATCGAACGTATCAGTGCGACTGCGGTTACACAGCACATCGAGATCGGGTCGGTGCCATCAACATCATGCGTCAACCTGTGGCAGATGGTAACAGTCTGCCAGCCTAGATAGCTATAAGCTCTGATCTAGGATGGGCGAATGAACTCGCCCTTAACTTAGCAGTAGGGCAAAGCGGAAACGTATGCGCTCGCTAACTAGCTAAGAATCCCACTCTTTTAAGGGTGTGGAGGTTCAAATTAATTTGGTAAAATAAATGAAATCTAGTTTATATGTTAGTATGCCAAGTAACTATAGACAAGCCATTAAAGGAGGCCATCCACCCGTGGGAAGATCGTTTGCAAATCTGCATATCAAGTCAGGTGACCTGGAGAAGACCCTTCAAGCCTTACAGGAGCTAATCCACAAGCATGGTAAAGTATTGGGTTATCCTGAGGCACCGGAGCGTAAGGCCGTTATCTATGTAAGCCAAAGTAATGAGGGCTGGATCAGCGTGCTTCACGATTATTTCGTATGGGGTACGGTGAAAAAGGTTGGCAGAACGTTGTCCGGGCTTCTACAGGAGCCGGTGATGACGGTGGCATACATGAATGAGGAGATCTTCGAGCTGTCGTTCTTTGAACAGGGGGAGATCCAGGCCGAACGAATCTTCTGTGAGCCGTGGACCCGGGAGGAGTATGAACAGCTGCGGGAAGAGCGTACAGCAGACGAATATATCCAGCGGGTGCTCGGCATGCAAGCGGAGGAGGAGAACTTCGGCGGATTCATCAGCCTTACCAGCCCGGAGCAAGCGGTGGAGCGGCTGTCCGAAATTACTGGAATGTCTCTATGGAGCGATGCGGAATGGTTACCGTATGAAGAGACGCTCAGAGCACGCTTTGTTACCTATGAATGGTAGAAGAAGATGCTAAAAAACAGCGGATTCTACAAGCTGCGCTTCTTCATCACACCCGAGGAGCTTAAGAGAGTCGTAGAGCTTCTGGAGCCAACGCAGGTGCGGTACTATTTAACCAATTATACCCATACAGAGCATGATCAGAATCAGGTGGTGGAGGCGTATCGCGCCTTCTATCAATATTATACAGCCACGGAAAAAGAGAGCGGGGTGCGCCCCTTCTTCATCTATTCGATGGCGGTTCTGCCGGATACGGAGAGCTTTGGTTTTTTTGCGAGAAATGAGGGGGTTTCTATTCCCTATCACGGGCAATGGGCAGAGAATGAGCTGCCTTGTATTCTGATCTCCTGCCCTAAGGGGCACCGCGTCAATGCTCAGGATGAGCAAGGAGAGTATTATCTCTATGAGGATGTCCGGGAGCACAAGCCGCTGAGCTATGCCCTGTACAAGGAAGTTACCGGCTCTATTCAAAAAATGACCAAGCCTCTCCGCTTCTCCGCGCAAGACCCGGAGGCGATGGAGGAACAGAAGCCCTCTGTACGCATAAGCCGTGCTGCGGCTGAAGACTTAAGCGACTCGTGGATGGTCAGACAATATGGACTCGTGATCCATGGGCAGCCAGGGCGAAGCTGATCTATTGGATTATCTATGAAAGGGAGGGGAACAGATGGCGCTGAAGTTGATCTGTACCTGGGGAGTGCTAGCTCTATCATGCTGTGCGGTATGGTGGAGCTTCAAGACCGAAAAGCTGATCACCGTCTCCTGGCTGATGTTCCTGCTCCCTGCGATTCTCCAGCTCGTTGCTGCTGTACGGATCGGGCCGGGCAAAGCCAAGTTATTTCTTGTATTCGGCTGTATTAATCTGCTGTTCGCAGCTCTGACCGGTGCGGCCGTCTGGTATCTGGTCCAGCTGGCAGATGCCTATAGAAGGGGGGAATAGTTCAAGCGTGTCTTAAGCGGGGGAGGGGTGCTAATATGCAACTGGGTTTTACGCTGGATACCCATGGAACATGTGTGGGTGTACTCAGAGATGAATTGATTCCGTTAGAGGAACTGGCGAATACATGGGAATTTCCCTATGATATCTTTGTGGTGTTCCGGGTATTGCCTGATAGCTATGGACGGAGAACGTTCAGACGCTTTGACAGCGGGGATCATACCCTCTATTTGGATATCAGCCTCAGCTATGAAGTGTACCAGCGTATGTCCAAGAATGAGCAGCGCGAGGCCTTGGGCATTCACCTGTACAGCTATCTGGCAGAGCCCATTGCCAAATATACCAAGCATGCCGGTAAGACTGCCCAAGCGGAGCTGATGGAACGGGTGAAATGCTGGATGCTGGCGAATAACTGGCTGGAAGGGAAAATCCATCAGGCACGCCTCCTCCTCTCCCGGGAGATGGGACTCCATGAGGTTAGCCGGACCTTGAAGCTGCCGCTGGAGGAGATTGAGTATATCCTGCTGCGCATGAATGACGATGCGCCAGCTGCTGTTCATCCTGATAATCTATAATCATCCCTCTATGTGGGAGAGAGGAGCATACCTATGTATGAGCGTCTGACAGAGAAATTGAGCAAGCCTTCCGCTATAAGGTGGTTTCCCGGCCATGGGGCCGAGGAGAGCTGGATTGCTGAAGCCGAGGCGGAATTAGGCTTCAAGCTGCCGCCGTCTTACCGCTGGTGGCTGGCCCGTTATGGAGGTGGGAGCCTGGGGGACGGTCAAATTCTGACGCTGGTTGCTCCTGAGGATAGGGAGTATACCGACTGGGATCTGCTGTATATCCACAGGCTGAATCTGGCGGAGGAATGGTGGGTATCCCGGTTTCCACATCGAATGGACCTGTTTGTGCCGGACAGCGATGATCTGTATTACTTCGACACCTCTTCCCCGGATGAACAGGGGGAGTTCTCGGTCATGCGCTATGACCTCATGAATGATCTGATTGAGGAGTATGCCCCAACGTTCGCCGGATTCCTGGAACAGCTGATCGACGAGAGGAAGTAGCCATGAATGCGGCACAGAAGGAAGTGGAGCGGCTGGCGGCGGAGATTGCGGAGGCGGCCCGGAGGTCGTTCCGCGCGCTTTTTGCGAATGGGGAGCATTATTATTACTGTACGTTATATACAACGGGCGAGGGACATGCACCAAGCCTCTCCGCCTGGTCACGGGAGGCCCTGGAGCAGGAGGCGGCCAGACAGGCAGAGGGCGGCAGCACACCGGCAGCAGAGATCGCCGAGCTGATTAAATGGTCTTATGCCGATTCGCCGTATTGCTGCTTCGGAGATGAGTATTTCGATGAGGTCAAGCGGTTATTCCAGGCACGTCCGTCTATTACGGAGCTTGAGGATGAGGCATGGAACGATGAGTTCATTATGAGACTGGGGGCCATGGAGCTGGCGATGCGGATGATGGATGCTGAGGGTCTGTTCGCGCTCAATCAGCCCAGGGAGGACGTATGTGTGCTTGCCGAAGTAATGCCGCCGGATGAGGGGAATACGGACATTGCCCTGCGGCTGAACCGGGCGGAAGCTCCGGCGATGCGGGCCTGGCTGGAGGAAGCGGCAGAATAAGGTTATTGATGAATAACTCACGCAGGAAACCGGGGGAATGATGAATGTATATCGTATCTGAGCCCAAGGGGCTGTCAGAGCATCACAGGCACATGCTTGAAGCGGAGAGTTCAGGTCTGTATCCTCCAGCCTATATCCGGTTCTTGCAGCAGTACGGCGAAGGAACGTATCGGGGCTGGATGAATGTGCAGACCCCTGACACAGAGGTGCTGCGGCCGTTTGCCGAATACGGATTATGGGAGCATGATCAGGATAGCCCTATAACGGAGCAGCAGATCGGCGAGTGTACCGCTATCGGGACCACTGTGGACGGTGATTTCTTGGCGGTTCATCCCAAGGTGGACGGGCTGCTATGGCTGCCTCGTCATGCAGAACAGATTCAAGCAATCCCGCTGCCATCCGGGGAACAGGAGAAGGAAGAGAGCTATGCCCTGATCCTGGACGGCATCTACCTCCGGATGTATGGGCGGAGCCAAGAGGAGAGCGTCTATTATGAGCCGTGGACCGGGACGCGCGAACATCTCTTCCTGCGGATGCCGCCGGGAGCGGGCCAGCTGGCGCTCACGGAGCTGGCTGACCTGTGCCGGACGGACCATCCGCCGGATCTCTTCATTGAGAATCCTTACGTCTGCTACCTGTTCTACCGGGAGCTGGGGGGCTATATCCGCCTGAATCTGGCGGGTGGGCAGGAGGTAGCCATCTTCTATGAGCAGGCTGCCGGGCAGGTATCTGCCAAGATGAAAGAGTGGCTTCTGTCTAAGGGATGCGTGCTGTATTCATAGGAGTGAAGAATAAGGAGGAGTGCGGATGATTGTCCTGAAGGACATAGGGAAATTCGAGGTGCTGCCGGAGCGGGCGATGCAGATCTATCAGGGGGATGTTCCGGCCCTGCAGGCTGCCATTGCTGCGGGCTGGGATATTGAAGCGGGGCTAGAGCTTAGCAAGCATACCACAGTCAGCCCGCTCGACCTGGCGATTATCACGCAGCAGACCGAGGTGGTGAAGCTGCTGGTGGAGCATGGCGCGAAGCTGAATGTACCTCAGAATCCGGCTTTTCTGCGGGCAGTCCGTTATGGGAAGGAGGAGATGGTCAGATACCTTGCTGCACACGGCGCGAAGCTGGACCTGCTCAGCCGGACGGGATCGGGTGCTTATTCACAAGCCTACTATGGCAACAAAAAGAATATCCCGCTGATCCATGAGCTGGGTCTGGACATCCGGCAACATGCCGGTGCCGTGCTGCGGCAAGCCGCCTCGGACCATGATCTGAAGACGCTTACCTATCTGCTGGATCAGGGAGTGGACATCAACTACAACAAGCCGGATATGGTCTATCCTTACGGGGCGACGCCGCTGACAGTGGCTGCCCGGATGGGGAATATAAACATGGTCCGTTTCCTGGTGGAACGCGGTGCGGACCTTATGATGACGGAGAAGGACGGTGAGCGGCCGTATACGATTGCGGTCAGCAGCAAGCATGCCGCTATGGCGGAATACCTGAAAGCGTTGGAACCGCCGGATGTTCATAATGTGGAGAACAAGAAATACGAGCTGGCCAAATATAAACTGCCGGATGAACTGGTCCAATTCCTTACTGGGGACGAGCTGCGCCTGACGCTGGCCCCTAATGAATATAAGATCGGGTACATCGACTTCTTCAGCTTCACTGACACGATAGAGATGAAGGCCGGGAGGCGCAAGCTGCTGCGGCTGTCTGCCGATATCGATAATTACTCCGGTCTGGTGCTGGTCTGGAATCCGCAGAAGAAGGGGCAGCTTGGCTGTTACGATGTGGAGCATCAGACGTATGCAGATTTGTGCAGCTTCCCGGAATTTGTTGCGCAGCCTGAACACTACCTCATACAGTTTATGGAGGGAGAGCTGGACGGATCATGAAGGAGAGACTGTCTGAAGTGAATTATAACCATGAGACCGATGAGACCCATGAGATCCTGAACGGGCTGGAGGACATGCGCTCCGAGCTAATCGGGTATTGTTACCGGATGATGGGCTCCATCTTCGAGGCTGAGGATGCCGTCCAGGATACCATAATCCGGGCCTGGAAGCATCAGGAGCAGATGAGGCAGCAGGCCTCCCTCCGGGCTTGGGTGTACCGGATTGCTACCAATGTCTGTCTTGACCGGCTGAGAAGCGCCAAGCGGCGGGCGCTGCCGATGGATCTCTCGGAACCGGCTGCTGTGGTTACGGAGCCTAGGGAGAGCCTGCCTCAGCATTCCTGGATCTGGCCCGCTCCGGGCTATGTGGATGATCCTGGTAATATTCTGGTCAGCAGAGAGACCCTCCGGCTGTCCTTCATTGCGCTGCTGCAGCTGCTGCCGCCCCGGCAGCGTGCCGTGCTGATTCTGCAGGAGGTGTTCCGGTGGTCGGCAGCCGAGACCGCCGGGGCACTGGAGATGACCGTGGCCGCGGTGAACAGCGCGGTGCAGCGGGCACGGGCAACCATGGCCAAGGCACAGCTCCGGTCCGAGGCACTGCAGGCTGACGATGACGAAGTGGACGAAGGGCTGATTACCCTGTACGTGGAGGCTTTTGAACAATACAATATTAATGCGTTGTTGGCCTTATTCCAGGAGAATGGCAGCCTGTCGATGCCGCCATTTACAATGTGGGTGCAAGGCGGCGCGAATCTCGCGGCCTTCTACCAGATCACACGCAGCCACTGTGTGGGATCACGGATGATGCCTGTCCGGGTGAACGGGAACCGGCCCGCATTTGCCCAGTATGTTCCCTCTGGAGAAGACGGATTGCTTGTCCCGTGGGCGATTCATGTGCTTGAGCTGAGCGGGGGGAAGATCGCGCATGTTCATCATTTTATAGATGCTGAATTATTTATTTGCTTCGGATTGCCGGAACACCGATGATTCTGCCGCGGCCGGAACGTCTATACTAATGAATCACACAGGTAATTCCAATTCGAACTCAAGGAGGAACACACAATGTCAGTCAAACTTACTCCCTACATCACCCTGGAGGGGCGCACGCAGGAGGCTATTCAGTTCTATGGACAGGTTATGGGGGCTGAGGTCCTTTCCATCCTGACGTATGGTGATATGCCGGATCTCCCGGACACGTTCCCGGATGAGGTACGGAGTCTGGTGGCCCATGCCAAGGTACAGGTGGGCGGCACGGAGCTGATGTTCTCAGATGCTCCCGGCGGTACGCCGATTGAGAGCGGGAAGCGGGTAACGGTCTGCGTTACTACGGACAGCGTGGAGGAGTCACGGAGAATTTTTGATGCGCTGCAGGAGGGCGGGGAGGTTAATATGCCGTTTCGGGAGGAGCCGTTCAGCCCGGGCTTCGGCGATTTGACGGACAAGTTCGGGGTGACATTCCAGATCTATACCGAGCTTGGATAGAGTAAAGGACGAATAGGAGAGAGTATCGGGCATGATGAAGACGAACGTTGAAGTACCCATACGCTGTACAGGAATTGCCGTAGTATTGCTGAAGAATACACCCTCTGGTCATCATGTCCTGTTACTGAAGCGGGCCGGTTCGGTACTCAGGGATGCCTGGTGCTATATCGGCGGGGGCATTGAAGAAGGGGAACTAGCGTGGGAGGCTGCATTAAGGGAGATTCGGGAAGAGACGGGGATTACCCGGGTCGCTCTCTACACCTCCAATACCTTCGACCAGATCTATTCGGCAAAAGAGAACTATATCTACGTCGCCCCAGTGTTCGTGGGATACGTGGATGAGACGCAGGATGTCATTCTTAATCATGAACATAGTGATTATGAATGGCTGCCGGTGAATGAAGCCATCGAACGGGCCGCATTACCGGGAAATGATGCCGTGCTTGCTTCGATCGAGAAGCATTTCATCAAGAAGACTCCAGCAGAGTGGCTACGTGTTGACACGCCATAAGAGGGCCGGAGAAGGGCTGCACGCGATGAGCGTGCAGCCTTCTTTTGCTTGCTGGGAGAATGCATCTGCCAAAATGTAATCGAAAAACCGAACACATTGGGCGTTGCGTGGGCGCGTGAGCCCAATGTAGGCGAAAAACCGAACACATTGGGCGTTGCGTGGGCGCGTGAGCTCAATGTAGGCGAAAAACCGAACACATTGGGCGTTACGTGGGCGCGTGAGCCCAATGTAGGCGAAAAACCGATCACATTCGGCATTGCATGGGCACGTGGGCCAGATGTAATCGAAAAACCGAATACATTTGGCGTTGCGTGGGCGCACGGACCAATTGTAATCGAAAAACCGAATACAATCTGCCGGCACTGGAAGTTGATCGGATGTGCCCATGTGCGGTCGTGAATGGTAGCGTAAATCGTCAACTGGGCGGGTCCGTTTTTTATCCTTTGCGCAGAATGGCCAGTGCATGCAAACTATACCCGAGCAGATTCTTGTCCTCACAGGTCTGCAGATGAAACTGAAGCCAGCGTTCAAAATCTTCTTGCTGTGCCTCATTGATTTGCTTAGCAAACAAATAACCGACCCCGTCTGTTCCAATATGGGCCACGATCTCTGTGTGATAGGCAGCTGCCATGTGTTCCATTTCAGAGGGAGACATATGTAGGAATAGACCATCTTTCGTTTGGTTGGCATGCCAGGTAAGTACATCTTCCATATTTCCTAGTCTATCGCCTACGCCTAATAACGAAACTGCTGCATTGTTAATATAGGAGACCGCAAGCAGCCCTCCTGGTTTCAGCACGCGAAGGCATTCGGCCATGGCAAGCTGCCGGTCTTCATTGCCGATATGATAAAAGGCTCCCATGTTCAAAACAACATCAAAAATTTCGCTGTCAAAACGGGATAAATCCGTGATGTTTCCTGTATACATATCAGCCAACACCGGGCGTATGCGCTGCTTCTCTCTGATGATGTCTACATTATGAGGAACGAGATCTCCGGCTACAACCTTATGCCCCAATTCTGCCAGTGGAAAAGAGTAATTCCCTGTCCCTGCGCAGCCGTCAAGAATGTAAGATTCCTGCTTATACAGCTTCTTGAAGTGCGCCATCGTTGTGATCCATTCGATCTGATGACCGTTATCCCTGGACAGCCTTCCCTCCTCATCATAGGAATCATAGTAATCCGTTATCGCACTCACCATATTGCCCTCCTTATCGTTGGCCGGGCCTTATTAAGCACAACTGCCCTCCCCCTACCTTAACGGATCGGGGGAGGGCAGGCTATGACGGGAGTTACTTGAAGATCCGCTGCGAGAACTGATACAGTCCGCTGCTCCAGACCTTGCCTTCATGTCCGCCTACATCCAGATACCACAGATGCGGAACATTCATGCTGGTCAGGCTGTTATGGAAATTCTGGCTGACATAGAGCAGGCCGTCCGAAGCGCCGCAGGAGATCCAGAGCAGCTTCAGCTGGCTGGCCGTCTGCGCCGGATTGGTGATCAGCTGTGAGGCCGATTTCGTATTCGGAGCAGAGGAGAACGCGCCGATCCAGGAGAACTTGTCCAAATGCTTCAGGCCGAAGTTCAACGTTTGTCCGCCGCCCATGGATAAGCCGGCGAGGGCGCGGTTTTGCTTGTTTTTGTATACCGGGAAGTGAGAGTCAACGTAAGGAATGAGATCATTAATCAGGTCAAATTCAAACCGCTCGAAGGCGGCTACCTTGTCCGGTGCATAAATATCGCCGATCGGACGGTCATCCGCCATGGCGCGGCCATTCGGGAATACGACAATCATCGGCTCCAGCTTGTTCTGGGAGTACAGGTTGTCCAGAATGTTCCGCGGATTCATCCCGTTCAGCCATTCGTTCTGATCCCCGCCGATGCCGTGCAGCAGGTAGAGAACGTTGTAGGTCTTGGAAGGGGTATAACCCGGAGGGGTGTACACCATCGCGTTTCTTGACTTGCCTACAGTAGTCGAATAATAAGAAATCTGCTGTACGTTGCCGTGGGGAATATTATTACGGTATCCGTCATAGCCTTGCGGAGCAGGCGTGATGGTACTGGTTACAGCTGCAGCGGCGGCATCCGCAGAGAGGCTCAGATCCTGCTCCTCGACTACAGGTGATGCATAAGACATAGCCGGCAGCATCAGCGCTGCCGTCAGAGCCAAAGCGGCAATACGGGTCATAATCTTCTTCATTTCACATATCCTCCTTAGTTTAAATAGATTAGGTCAAACCTGATTCATCCGTCCTCTTAGGTCCCTCTATAAAGCAGAGCCCTCCTTTCCCGACATTCAATGTAAGCGCATCCAACATTAGGATACCATATTTAGCATATTATGTAAATTATCTTTTGGGATTTTTTGATAGATTTTAGATCCATTTAGCGGCTACGCTGTAGTCATACCGGAAGAAGCGGGGTAATAGACAAATATAGAAGCCAATAACTGGAGCTACGGCAACCCAGGCACGGCAATGTTACATGTACAATCATCTGGATTGCGGCAGGAGCCAAGGACTGGAGGGATGGATCATGATAGGACAGAGTGTATCAGGAATCAGTCCGGTACAGGTCATCATGGCCTACGGCGGCACACAGAGCGATGTCAGTTCCCTGGAGAAGCAGCGGGACCGGCTGATGCTGGAGCTGGACCGAGTGAACGCGGCACCGGGCACCGAGGCCGTACCCTACCGCCGCGAGCAGCTGCAGCGGCAGATCCGGCTGCTGGAGGTTCAGCTCGCACGCAAAGCCGGCAGCAGCACTTCCACGGACGTAAGCACAGCTCTCCAGAATGTTCAGGCTCCGCCTATGAGGACCGAGTGGAAGGGGTTCCTGAAGGGAATCGGCCAGACGGATCCGCGGACAGCGACAGTGAATGCAGAGGGGCGTTTCGAAGCATTCATCTAAATCATCTAATGCATTACATCTAAGGTTAACAGATGGTGCAGAACAGTATAATTGTGTCCCTGGAGAGTGGGTTTGCCACCCTCCTTTCTTTTTGGCCCGGGATTATAGTAGGGAATGACTCTATGTATGCTGCTGGAAATTGAAAGCGGTTGCCTGGAGCCAAATTGATCTGGAGGAGGTATTTATGCTTACTCGCAAAGTAATGAGATTGCTGCTGGTGCTTGCCGTCGCATTCACGGGATTCATCCCGCCACAGACCGCCGGTGCGGCTGAACCGGAACCGGGAACGGAACCGGTTCAGCAGGTGGCCGCCGCTGGCCCTGCAACCATCCAGAATTACCCGATGCCGTCTATCTATACTCCGTCTTCTGTTTACTCGTTGAAGGTGAACAATGAGGCGGTCCCCGTCGTCAAGTATTTGCCTGATTATGACTACGCCCAATTCTCCTTTGAAGGAACGGTCACCCTTGAGGTAACGGCAGACAAGCCGATTACCTCGTATTCGATCAGCCCGCTGGCCAAGAACATCACAGGAACGGTCAACGGCAACAAGCTGACCTTCACCCTGTCGGCCTCTACCTATGTGATCGTGGATATTAATGCACCTGCGAACGAAGACCCGAATGAGAAGGACCCGGACAAGCGCCGCAAAAGACTCGTGATCGCCGCCGATCCGCTGGAGACAGACATCCCCGCGTCCTCCGGCCCGGGAATCTACAATGTGACCGCTGCACCATACAACGCTGACAAGACGGGCGCAACGATCACCTCGGGTGCCATCCAGCAGGCGATTGATGCTGCCAATCAGGCCGGAGGCGGTATCGTGTATATTCCGGCGGGCGTATATAAGAGCAGCAACCTGACCCTGAAAAGCAATGTTACGTTCTACCTGGCCGGGGGTGCAGTCATCGTCGGCACAGGCCGGGGCGAGGACTACCGGAATGACTTCCGCAAGGATTCGATCTCGGATGGAACCTATTTTATCCGCACCGCTACCAATTCCGTGAATATCACCATGCGCGGACGCGGAACGATTGACGGCAAAGGGATAGAAATGCGCAAACGCAAGATGACCAACCCGCCTGCAACCCATAAGCAGGGAGAGGGGTTCATCAATAACCTGGTGGTGCCGATGGCAACCAGCAACTTCAAGTTCGACGGGTTAACCCTGCGGGACGGCGGCTTCTGGGCGTTCCTGGTGGTCCGCTCGGATAACGTGACCATCACCAACTATAAGGGATACCAGGACTTGTTCACGCTTGAGGATGATGCCATCGATATTAACGAGAGCCAGAACGTGTTGGTGAAGCACGCCCTTGCCATCTCGGATGACGACACCTTCTCCACCAAGACCTGGCCGCAAAAAGGGATGTCCAAGGACTGGCCGGGAGCGATCGAGCATCTGGAGAATGTGGTGTTCGAGGACTGCTTCGCCTGGACGCGCTGCGCCGCCTTCAAGCTGGGCATGGGCATATGCACGCCGCAGATTGGCGTAACCATCCGCAATTCGTATGTCTATCAGAGCGCGCGGGCGCTGCTGGTGGATCATGCGTATACAGAGAATCCGCTCCCGGTCGAAGGGTGGGCCAAGGATGTGACCTTCGAGAATATTGATATTGAACGGGTAGGCATCAACCAGTTCGGCAATTACTGGCTGCGCGTCTCCACAAGCACATCCGGCGATGTAAGCAATGTCATTCTGAGAAACATCAATGTCCGCGCTACGGGAGGAGATTCCCCGATTCAGGGCAACCCCACCAGAGGCGGGATGGTGAACGGAGTGACTTTTGAAAATGTAGTGGTCAAAGGAACGCTGGCGAAAACCCTCAGTGATCTGAAGGTGAGCATCAAGAATGAGAATGTAAGCGGGGTCGTCTTCGCGAATACGGATCAGGCCTGGTTCAGCGATCACTTCACCTCCGGGCTGCTCCCGGATTGGACCGTAGCTTCAGGTGCCAATAGTTGGGCGGTAACTGACCAGACGGGGAACCGGGTGCTGTCCACTAGCCAGACTACAACGGCGCTGATTACCGCCAAGGCCGGTGCGTCCTGGACGGATTACACGTATGAAGCCAGAGCCAGACTGCCTCTCATTAATGGAAGCGAGAACGCAGGCATTGTCTTCCGGGTGCAGGATCAGAACAACTTCTATATGTACCGGATCAATGCCAGCACAAGCCAGCTGGAGCTCTACAAGGCTGTAGCCGGAACGTTGACGCAGGTCTCGACGACCTCGTTCGTGCCTGTCAAGAATCAATGGTATACCCTTAAGGCGACGGTCCAGGGTAATACCATCAAAGGGTATGTGGATGGAGCGCTGAAGACGACATGGACCAATCCGGTCAATGAATTAACCTCGGGCGGAATCGGCTTCCGCACCACTTCAGCCGGGGTCTGGTATGATGACGCCAAGGTGACCGCCATTCATAATCCGCCCACGGATATCACTCTCAGCGCTACCCAGGTGCCGGAGCTGACTACTCCAGGCGGTCTAGTGGGTACCTTCACTACAGCCCATCCGGATGCGGGCCAGACCTTTACTTACGCGTTGGTTTCCGGGCAAGGCGACGCCGATAACAGCAGCTTCTCCATTGCCCCGCAGGGAGACAGGCTGATTCTCCGCACCACGCCGGATTATGAAGCGAAGAGCAGCTACAGCATCCGGGTGAAGAGCATAGATGCGAACGGCTTGTCTTTGGAGAAAAGCTTCACGATTCAGGTTACCGATGTGGACGAGCCCCCGATTGATGCCAATCCTAATTCTGTCCGGTTCACGGATAACTTTGAGGATGGGAATACGACGGGCTGGACGGCTGCCAGCGGAACCTGGAGTGTAACTACAGACGGCAGCACCAAAGCCCTGATCCAGACGAAGGGAAATTCTACAGGGCTCATTACAGCCGGGGATTCATGGCAAGATATTGCTATGGAAGCCAAGGTGAAGGTTCCCATCGCGAATGCCAATGCCGGCATTCTTTTCCGGGTGCAGGACGCCAATAACTATTACATGTACCGGATCAATGTCAACGACAAGAAGCTGGAGCTGTTCAAGGCGGTTGGCGGAACGCTGACCCCCGTGTCCAGCACCCTTTTCGCCGATGCGGCTGCGGGCCAGTGGTATACCCTGAAGGCGGTCATCAAAGGGAATAGAATTCTAGGCTTTGTGGACGGCCAGTTGAAGCTCGAATGGACGAACCCGCAAACGGAATTAACTGCAGGGAAGATCGGCTTCCGAACAACCTCTCAGAATGCGGTGTTCGATAATGCCCGCGTTACAGGGATACACAAGGTGACGGCCAATGCGCTTAAGACGGTAACCCAAGATGTGTATGAAGCGGTTACGCCTGAAGGCAACCGGCTCAGCGTTAGCCCGGGCAGCCCGCTTGCAGGAGAGACACTTACTCTGACGGCTGAAGGCCATAACCAGAGCCTGGCACCTGTTGCCCCCGGAGATGAGCGTTATTATCCGGAAGCCTGGAGCTCCACAGAGGATGGTATGGCAGGCGTCTTCACCGTAACGGATGAGGTCTATCAGGCTGAATATGTTCCAGCTGCCGTAGGTGATTACCAGATAACGGTTATCTACCGCAAGCAGGTGTGGGACGGCACAGGCTGGGCAGATACGGAGCTGACGGATGTCCTGATTGTGGACCTTAAGGTCATCCCGAAACCGGCAGACGCGGAGGAAGACAGCACCACTGAGCAGGACCCGCCGGTCCTCGGTTAACCTATAGATTGCTATACCTACCCTGGTGTGTAAGCAGTGATGCTTATGCGCCAGGATTTTTTTGTTGAAATAATTAGCGTATAAGTGCAACCGGTGCCCGGAATTCTCTACTATATAGATAAGAGGATGCCAAAGGAGAAACTAGCAGATGGAAGATCAGGGAATTATCCAGCTATATTTGCAGCGCTCGCAGCAGGCCATTGCCGAAACCCGGAGCAAATACGGCGCGTATTGCCGGGCAATCGCCAGGAATATTGTCGCCAGCCCCTCCGATATGGAAGAGTGTGAGAACGACACCTATCTGGCCGCATGGAACGCTATCCCGCCTAACCAGCCCCGCAGGCTAAAGGTATTTCTGGGGCGGATCACCCGCAATATCGCGCTCGACAAACATGGGTACAATACGGCCAAGAAGCGGAGCCGCCAGCTTGAGGTGATTCTGGAGGAGCTGGAGGACTGCCTGCCCGCAGCAGAGACGGTGGAGACCGAGTATGCCGCCTGTGAAACCGCGCGGTTGATCAATGAATTTCTGTACGGGCTGGAGGAGGAGGCGCGGCTGCTTTTTATCAGGCGATATTGGTATTCGGATTCGGTGGAGGCACTTGCCAGCAGGTTCAATATGGGCACCAGCAAGGTGAAGTCCCGCTTATTCCGGGTCAGACAGAAGCTTAGAGTACATCTGGAGCAGGGGGGCGTGCGTCTATGAGACGGGAAGAGCTATACCGGGAGATCGGGCAGATTGATGATGCGCTCATTGAAGCGGCTGAACACAGTGGAGCAAAGGGAAGAGTCAGGAGAAGCCGGTTCTCCAAAAGGTGGATCGTACTGGTCGCGTGCCTGATCGTCTACAGTTCAACGGCTACCGCACTGCTCGCTACAGAATACACGAAGAACAAAGCGGCAGAGCCTTACATCCGTTACCTGACAGCAGAGGACATGGAGCTGGCCCCTCCCGTGAAGTATGAGGCCGACAAATTCCTGCAGGCGTTAGCCAGCGGCAACGATGAGCATGTCTACATTGCGGTGAACCGGCTGGTGGAGAGCTTCAATGATCCGCAGGCGCGTGAGCAGGCGCTGAAGAAGCTGCAGCCGTTCCTGACGGACGATTCTCCGCGGATTGCGGAGTCGGCGGCTTTTGCCATCGATGTTCTGTCCAAAAGCTACCGCAGCCCCTATCTCCACAAAATGGCCGACGGGAGCATCATATTCGCCTTATTCAACAATTACTCGGATTATGGCACCCAGAATGTGCTGTGGCGGATTAAGGACGATGTGCTGGAGCCGTATTTCAGCTTCGCCGCCCCTTCGATGTACATTAAGGAAATCCTCCCGTCCCCGGACCGCAAGCTCCTTGCGGTGGTCACCAGCTCTAACAAGAGTGAATTTGTGCAAATCCTGGATGTGGAGAAGGGAACCATTAGCCCGGAGCTGGTAGAGTCGGCGAGGATCAGACATGGCGCGCAGCGCAAGCTGGAGGCATGGACGCGCAGTGATCATGAGAATTACAGCTATGCCGACCAACTGGCATGGAAGGACAATGATACGTTAGCGTTTGAGGGCTCCCTGTCCTACCGGGACACAGAGATCATAGAGAATGTTGCCGTAACGTATCGGTTCAAGGATAAGGTCATGGAGGTACAGCCGGTGAAGTAGTGAGTTTGCGCTACACGAATATAGCTGCGAATGGATGAAGCATCCGTTTGCGGCTTTTTTTGCTGCTGGCGGGAGGGCGATCAGGCCGAATGTGCTGCTGCGCTGAGAATTTAAGAAACTTTTAATCTTTACCCGACTTCTTCTTAAACAGTTGTGCCTATTCTTGATTACAGGGAGGGAGCGACTTGAAGAATTGGGCCCGTAAAGATTCAACAATTGCATGGTTATTCCTGGCGCCCAGTGCGGCGGGGTTTGCCCTGTTTTATCTGATTCCGTTCGGCATGGGCTTGTTCTACTCCTTCATGGACCGCACGGTGGGGGGCCACTATGTGGGACTGGATAATTACCGGGAGGTCATTGCGGGCGAATCCTTCCGGAAGGCGGCCTCTAATACCCTCTACTTCAGTATGGTGAGTGTTCCCCTGCTGATTGTGCTGTCGCTGGGACTAGCGCTGTTGCTGCACAGGAAATTGTATTTTCAGAAATGGCTGAGAACTGCGTACGTACTCCCGCTGGTCGTGCCTGTAGCCTCGATTATCTTGGTCTGGCAGATCCTGTTCGACTGGAACGGGGTGCTTAATGCCTGGCTGAGCGGCTTCGGCCGGACGCGGGTGGACTGGATGAAGACGGAGGCTGCGCGGAATGTAATCATGCTGATGTATGTCTGGAAAAACATCGGGTATAACGTGATCCTGTTCCTGGCCGGCTTGCAGCAGATTCCGAAGGATTATTACGAGACCGCCCAGATTGAGGGGGCCGGCCGTCTAAGGCAGTTCCGGAGCATTACGCTGGTGTATTTAACCTCTACGATGTTTTTTGTCGTCATTATGTCGGTCATTAATTCCTTCAAGGTCTTCCGGGAGACGTATCTGATTGCCGGAGCTTACCCGCATGACAGTATCTATATGCTTCAGCATTATATGAACAACATGTTCCTGTCGCTCGACCTCCAGAAGATGACGGCTGCATCCACCCTGATGGTCGGCGGCATTCTGATCATCGTGCTGGGATTGTTCGCTATGGAACGCCGCTACCGGCGGTATATGGAATAGAGGTGAAAGAGGTCTTGGCAGTTGGTAAAGTCATACAAAAGCTGACGTTAACCGTCCTGATGGGGGCGGTTGCCCTCCTGATGCTGTTCCCGATCGGGGTGACCCTCATCAATTCGTTCATGAGCAGCCGCGAAATCGGGATCAATTACGGCCCCATCGGACAGATGAATCCTGTCATTCAAGGCAGGAGCGATCCGTTCGCCAATCTGAAATGGCTGCCGGATCAGGTCTCCCTGGAGCAGTATGGCAAGGTGCTGATGGACAGCCCGATGTACCTGTCGATGTTCTGGAATTCAGTATTCCTGGTGGTGCCGATCATTGCCGGACAGACGGTGATCGCCGCGCTCGCGGCCTATGCGTTCTCCAAGCTGAGATTCCGGGGGCGGGAATTCCTGTTCCTGGTCTATGTTCTGACGATGCTGATGCCGTTTCAGGTCACGCTGGTGCCCAATTATATTATGGCTGACCGGCTGGGGTTATTAAATAGCCCAGGGGCCATTATCTTGCCCGGAATTTTTGCCGCCTTCGGAGTATTCATGCTCAGGCAGTTCATGCTGGATATCCCGTATGCCTATATTGAAGCGGCTAAGATGGATGGGGCCGGACACTTGCGGATTTTCTATACGATTATTGTTCCGATGGTCCAGCCGGGCCTGGCCGCTCTGACGATTCTGTTATTCGTCGATTATTGGAATATGGTGGAGCAGCCGCTTATTTTCCTGGACGACCCGCTCAGACAGCCCTTATCCGTCTACTTATCGAATGTCAGCAGCGAGAAGGGCCTGGCGTTCGCCGCATCTATGATCTACATGGCACCGATGGTTCTGCTATTTCTGTATGCGGAGACGTACTTCATCGAAGGGATTCAACTGTCAGGAATTAAGGGCTGATGTTCGTGTGTGAGGGATTTTAATGGCAGGAGGAGATAGACGGAATATGAAGACTACAGGAGTGCCCGCAGACCGCACGCGCAAAAAAAACATCAGAACAGCCTTCCTTCTGCTCTTGGGCGTGTTACTCTTCTTCACCTTCTTCAGCAATACGCTGCAGTCGTTGACCCTGCCCAAGGTGACCACGGTCAAGCCGCAGACCAAGAGCCTCGAATTCACGCTGGAGGGCAGCGGGAAGCTTACGCCCGTGAGTGAAGCGAAGCTCCTGAATGCCAGCGGCTGGAAGGTCCGGCAGGTTCTTGTGAAGGAGGGGGACCGGGTCACGAAGGGGCAAACACTGATCCGCTATGACAGCCAGGCCGCCGAAGCGGAGCTGAAGGATGAAGTCGCGGTGCTCGATAAGCAAAAGATCGCGCAGCAGACGCTGCAGGATCAATTCATTCAGACGTACACGGAAGGCGATGAGCTTCAGATTCGCAAGGCCCGGCGCGAGATTGAAGCGGGCAAGGTCGATCAGGTCACCCAGGCGCGGAAAATTGCCGGATTGAGAGAGCGGTTAACGGCGCAGCAGCAGCTTACGGCACCCTTCGACGGGGTGGTCACCCGGGTGAATGCCATTGCAGGAATGCTGTCAGCGGGGGAAGCGGATCTGGTCCTGTCGAGCAGCATTAAGGGGTATCAGTTCGGCTTTACGGCGGACGCGGAGCTGTTATCCAGCCTCGGGGTTACCTTAGGGGAGCAGCTTGAGGTGCAGGTTCATCCGGCACAGGGCCAGCAGGCCCGTTCCTTGCAGGGTAAGGTTGCAGAGATCAAGGACGCTCAGGCGCGTACCGACAGCGCATCCGCTGAGGAGAACGGCAGGGTGGAGCAAATTGCGCAGAAGAATGTCTTCATTGTGCTGAATGAAGAGTCGCTTAAGGGGGGTGAGCAGGTTCAGATTAAGCTGAAGAAGCCTTCCCGGGAGGAGGGACTCCTCGTATCCAATAAGGTTATCCACCAATTGGGTGAGGGAAGCTATATCTATAAGATCGAGGAGCAGAGGGGGGCGCTGGGCAATACCTTTATCGCCCGCGAGGTTACGATCCGCTCCAGTACAACCAATGGCATAGACAGCATCATCCAGACGGATAACCTGTATGAGGATGAGCTGATTATTCTGGAGAGCAGCGAGCCCCTGCAGGACGGGAACCGTGTACGTCTGCAGTAGCCATAGGAGTAAGGCATTTTCTACGAATAATTATTGGGAGGTATTTGAGAATGAAGATGAAGAAGAAGATGGGCTTTCTGGGAATGATTCTTGCTTTTGCGACGATGATGACCGCATGCAGTTCGGGGAGCAGCGCGGAAGCTCCAAGCACAGACGGCAAGACCGTTCTGACATTATCGGTTAGGCAGGACAGTGAGTTCTACCGTGCGCTGGAGAAGAAGTTTGAACAAGCCTACCCTGATATTGACTTGCAGGTGCAGGCTTACAAGGCGATCGGTGAAAAAGCGCAGGATTATGAGAAATACATCAAAAGCACCGGAACGGCACTGCTCTCGGGCAAAGGCGCCGATATTTACGAGACCAGCACTCTGCCGGTCAGTGATTACTTGAACAAGCAGCTATTCCTGAACATGGATGATTACCTGAAGCAGTCACAAACGCTGAAGCAGGAGAATCTGGAGCTTAATGTGCTGAACGCCCTGAAGCTGAACGGGGGCACCTATCTCATTCCTTCCGGGTACAATCTGAGAGCTTTCATTGGAGACGGGGATGCGCTTAAGAATGCGAATGTGGACGATAAGAGCTGGACCTGGCAGCAATTCAGCAGTATTGCCAAACCGGTGATTGAAGCCGGGCAGAAGGCAGGGTCCGGGCACCGCTTCGCGCTCCAGGAGTATCCGCCGGAGATGCTGCTTCAGGAGATGGTCGTGGACGGCTATAACCAGTTCGTAGACGCTGCGGCGCGCAAAGCCAAATTCGATTCCCCTGCCTTCATATTTATGATGCGGCAGATTAAAGAGATGTATGACGATGGAGTGATGAGCGCCGGCTCGGGGGAAGCCGATAATCAATTGTTCTATTCCGCCGTTCTGCAAACCCCGGCTGATTTCGTCAATGTTCCGTATGCTTACTTTACCAATCCGCAGCTGCTGGATAAGCCGCATAGCGGAAATTCCGGCACCATGCGGATTATTCCGGTCTCCACCTTCTCGATCCAGGCCAAATCGCCGGTGGCAGAACAGGCTTGGAAGTTCATGGAATTCCTGCTGTCAGAGGAAGTGCAGAACCTGCAGCGTGAAGAAGGCTTCTCCCTGCTGAAGTCGGTAAACGACAAGCAGCTTGGCGAGCTTCAGCAGGAAGTGAAGGGCGGGACGTATAAGCTTCCAGACGGCAAGTCTGCAAGTGTGCCTGACGAGCAATTCAAGGTATTCAGAGAGAGGATGAATACTGCGGATAACTTCGCCATGCTGGATGTCAAAATTCTGAACATCGCGGGAGAAGAGGCGGTCTCCTTCTTCAGCGGACAGAAGACGGCAGAGGATGTGGCCAAGCTGATTCAGAACAAGGCGACTACGTACCTCAACGAATAGATCAAGGCCTGGGAGGTCCCGGTATGAAGCGAACCACGATTCTAGTCGCAGAGGACGAGAAGGAGATTGCCGACCTGATTGCCTTGCATCTGCAGAAGGAAGGGTATCACTGCATTCAGGTATTCGACGGCCAAGCGGCCGTGCGTGCTATTCAGTCCCAATCCATTGATTTGGCCATCCTGGATATTATGATGCCGAAGCTGGACGGATACGAGGTCACCCGCCAGGTGCGGGTGAAGCATAATCTGCCGATTATTTTCCTCAGTGCCAAGACTTCTGACTTCGATAAGATTACCGGCCTTGTCATGGGCGCGGACGATTATATGATTAAGCCCTTCAACCCTATGGAGCTGCTGGCACGTGTC
Organism: Paenibacillus silagei; assembly: GCF_017874735.1. GTDB lineage: Bacteria > Bacillota > Bacilli > Paenibacillales > Paenibacillaceae > Paenibacillus_AQ > Paenibacillus_AQ silagei. The sequence continues at coordinate 571,904 of NZ_JAGGLV010000001.1, read as the reverse complement.
AATTCCCAGCTGCGGCGTTCCTTGCAGTTCAGCCAGCCTCCGGGTGCCCATTTGACTTCGGTTCTGGAGCTGGGCGGGCTGATCATCGCCCTTGACCAGCACACCGTTACGCTGTATGGAGAAGAGATTGACCTTACGCCGAAGGAATTCGACATCCTCTATCTGCTGGCGAGCCACCCGAAGCAGGTGTTCAGTGCAGAGAGTATCTTTCAGCAGGTATGGGGCGAGGCGTACTATGAGAGCGGGAATACAGTGATGGTACATATCCGCACCCTGCGCAGGAAGCTGGGAGAGGATCAGAACAAGGAACGGTTCATCAAGACCATCTGGGGTGTCGGGTACACGTTCAATGCCTAAGAGAAGCCGGGGCTTCAGAACCAGACTGGTTCAGTTACTGGGCGTAAGCATGCTGCTCTCTGCCGGGATCACCTACGGGATCTTCAAGCTGCTTCAGCTCTATTACGCCGGGGTGAAGTGGGAGGACCCGGAGGCGGAAATCCGCCGGTTCATCTACAGGATCGGAGACTTCAATGTGTCTCTGATGCTGTTCATTCCAATCATGCTGATCTTATTCTTCATGTTCACCAAGCCGTACATCCGCTACCTTAACGAGATTTCCAAGGGGATTCATCATCTGGCGGGCGGAGATTTCCAGAATCAGGTGCGGATTGCCTCCAGGGATGAGTTCAGCGCCATCGCAGAGGATCTGAATGTGGCCGGAGCCAAGCTGCAGGAGGCCGTACAAAGAGGTGATTTCGCTGAGAGCAGCAAGGACCAGCTAGTCGTCAATCTGGCGCATGATCTGCGTACACCGCTGACGTCTGTTCTCGGATATTTGGATCTGATTCTGAGGGATGAGCAATTACCAGTGGAGACGATCAGACATTATGCGACGATTGCCTTCACCAAGTCCCAGCGGCTGGAGAAGCTGATTGACGGGCTGTTCGAGATCACCAGGATGAACCATGGCACACTGCCTGTGGTGAAGACATATCTGGATATTACCGAATTGCTGCGGCAATTGAACGAGGAGATGTACCCGTTATTCGAGCATAATGGCCTGACCTCCCGGCTGAATGTGACTCCTGGCCTAATGATCTACGGGGACGGGGATCTGCTGGTGCGCGTATTAGGCAATCTGCTGACCAATGCCGCCCGTTACGGGCAGGAAGGCGGTTATGTTGATATTAACAGCCGCCCTGATTCAGGTGCAGTAGCGGTTGAGGTCATCAATTACGGAAATCCCATTCCGCCGGAGGAGCAGCCGCATATCTTCGAGATGTATTACTCGGGGGACCGGGCACGGACACATCAGGAGGGCGGGACCGGCCTGGGACTGTTCATTGCACGCAATATTGTAGAGCAGCATGACGGGAGCCTATCTGTAGAGAGCAATGAGCTGCGGACGAGGTTCGAGGTCCGGCTGCCGCAAGCTTAAGCGAAGTTAAGGGAGGAGAGAATTATGAATCATACCACTAGAAAATTTGCTGTCGCCATGCTAAGCCTGGCAGTTCTCAGCCAGTCCATCGCCTTCGGAGCCTATGCGGCGGCCGGGCCTTCAGCGGGAAAGGCGGCTACAGCCGCCGTGTCCACGCTGGAGGGACTGGGGGCGGTCTCCTTGAAAAGCGGCGTGAGTGTGAAGCTGCTGAACGCTGCGCTACAGCCTCAGGAGAGCGGGAATATACTCACGTACACCTTGAATTACTACAACGGAACGGGCAGCAATGTAAGCCTGATCGATTATTTCGCCAAGGTCACCACTTCAAGCGGCGCTGTGATTCAAGGCAAGCCAGTGACAGACAGTGCTGCCGTCAAATCCATTCCGGCTAATAGCAGCCAGTCGGTCACGTATTATGTCAATGCGGGTAAGGCTGCCAAAATAACCGGAGTCCGAATCGCCCTGTTCGGCTGGGACTTCAGCCAGGTGAATTACCAGAAGAAGCTGGGGACGTTCACGATTCCGGGTTCCTACTCGGTAGCCACCGCCAGAGGGCAGAGCAAAAAGCTGGTCCTGGCGGGTGTGCCGGTGATCAGTAAGGCCGAGAGCCTGCAGATCGTTAAGGCTAACGGAAAAGTGTATGCCAGGGTGGGCATCAGCTTCGCCAATTCGGGTACCAAGGTGCTTAAGGAAACGGGCCTGAAGGGATATCTGATATCCTCGGGAGGCTCCAGATTTGAACTGAATGCCGCCCCTGCCGATTACCAGATTCAGCCCAAGGAGAAACGGACCGTGCAATATCTGGCGGACATTCCCTCCTATACGAAGACGGATAATATGTCCTTGCAGTTCGTCCAGGAAGACAGCGCGCTGCAGCTGAACCTGCCTGTGGCCGAGTATAAGCTGCCTGCTGCACAGTCGCCCAACTTCACCGTACCCGCTAATGCCGTCGCGAAGCTTAAGGTTGCTAACAATACAATTGAGACGCAGCTCGCAAGCGCGGCGGTGTATTCGGAGGATCACCTGGCGAAATGGAGCCTGAAATTCCGGGTTCGCAACACAGGCAACCAAGCGGTGACGATTCCGGCCTACCCCTTCAGCCTGACGACTGCCGAAGGGTACAGCTATCCGGTCAGCAATAAGGCACTGGCCGGTCTGAGTCTGAAGCCGCTGGAGGAGCGGGTAGTCGAACTCAGTGCAGAGCTGCCCCTGAAGCTTAATCAGGGAGTGCTCCAGCTGCAGATGAACGAGCCGGCCGAAGAGGGCCGGATCGCCTTCCCGGCGGCTTACTATCAGATTCCCTACTCCTTGCAGCCGAATCATCTGCTGGCGACTGAGTACCCCGTGCAGAACAGTCTGGGTACCTTCGTGGTGAAGCTGGAATCGGTGGAACGCCTGCCGTGGTCGGACCGGGATCAGGTCGTGACCAAGATCAGCCTCCGCAATTCAGGGTCCACGAATGTGCAGCTCCCGGCGCTAACAGCGCTGCTGAAGGCGGGGGATCTCGATATCAGCGGCAGTTCGCAGATGGTGATCGAAGGCTCCAAGAGCCAATTGGCCCCGCAGGAGACAGCGGTTCTGTATATTACGGGGAACCTTCCCTATTCTTATAATCTGACGAAGCTGAAGGTGATCCTCCAGTTTCCTTCGGAAGAGACCCAGGCGAATTTCCTCACGCTGTTCACCAGCCAGGTGGAGAATACCTTAAGAACCGTAGCGGCCGGTGAACCCTTCCGCCTGGAGCTGGCCGGGAAGAAGGCAGAGATTCTGGAGCGGCAGAGCCGGATCTATCCGGGCACGGATTCCAAGCTGATCTACACCGAGCTGGTGATGATCAACGAGGAATTACGTAAGACCCAGCCGGCGCAACTGGTAGGCTATTACCGGACCCCGGATCGACAGTATTTTGAGGCGGTAATCTCGCAGTCCTCCGCGGCCCTGAACCCCAAAGAGAAGAGTCTCGTCACCGTCTGGAGCAAGCTTCCTCCGGAGATCAATGCGTCGGATCTAACCCTCTTCCTCGGGGAAGGCATCGCCGAAGGCAAGCTGACCGCACCCGGCGCAGTGCCGACCGCTTACATCCAGACCGTGGGCCTGGGGCTGAGTCCGGCCAATCCTGCTCCGCAGCCGTCCCTTCAGAAGCTGGACCTGTTCCCGTACTCCCTGTCCGTGAACCAGGTGACCGCCACGATGCCTGAAGACAGGGAGTCCATAGAGGTACAGATGAACTACCGGTTAACCCGAAGTGAGCAGTATGTTGCTGAGGCGAATGAGCATAAGCTGGTGGCCGAGCTGATTGATCCGTTCGGGCAGCCGTCGGAGCAGCTTCTGCCTCTGGGAGACGGACCGGTTGGTGCGGGAGCCACGGGCAGCTTGTCCTTCCCGCTGAACAACAAAGCGTACAAGTCCCTTACCGGCGCAACGGTGCGGGTGAATATTTACGATGAGTTCCAGGGCAAACGGATACTACTGGGCAGCCAGAATTATGCTGTGGTGTATGATCGGCCTGCGGCGAAGAAGGGGGAGGAGGAGTGATAGTGCAGATTAAAGAACAGGCTGCTGTCCAATGATGGAAAGCAGCCTGTTTTTCTTATATTGGATTGGATGACTTCCGTCTTCTGAGGTAGATCCACATTATGAATACGACTGCTAGTGCAATTAGAGCGCTTATCATAATAGGTCGTAGTAAGTGATTACTATCATCATTTTTGTATGCAGAAGCAACAGTTCCCGAACCATCTTTGGCGTCCTCTGATGAATCGTTTTGTAAGGATTGCAGTACATCTATTAAATGCTCCGGTGGCTGAGGTTCTGAATTGCTGCCTAATCCTTTTGATTCTGTTGATGAGGTCTGCTGTGGGGCAATAATGAGCTCCTGATTATCTTTTTTGAAAGCAGCGATATATTCGTCCCGCTCACGGATAAGGGTAGGCTCACTCACATTCCCCTCAGTTTGCAGAGCTTGAATGGCATAAGCCAAGGTTTCAGGATTTCCCCCGAACTCGTTAACCTGATAAGAACCGTTTGAATCTTTTTGAATGACCATCTTGGATTTGGGTACCCCATTCGACAAAATAAGAAATTCCCACGATTCCTGAGGAGTTACTGTTTCAAGTAGACTGTCAGAAGCTTCCATCAATTTTGCGCCATCAATGAAATGAATCTGCATTCCTTCACCGACAGTAATTTCACCTATCTCTGTTTCATTGGTATAACCGTATCCTTCGGGGTCCTTAGACAACCCTTCTTTAATTAAGCTCAAGCCCTCTGTATTGGCAAAAAAAACCACATCTTCTGCAACGCCTTGGGCCTGTATAGGTGAGAGTAAATGTAGAAGTAACAAAAATGAGGCAACACTTGCCAGGAATATCTTTTTCCTCATGCAAATCCCTCCTTAAATATATTTGTTGAAGCCATGAAGTCCCCATCTCCAAGTTCTATCGTAGCTGGAGCCACCTTTAACGTTGGTGTATAGCATGGAGGTTTTTGTACCCCCACTTGGGTTCATATGTTGAATCCAGTCATTTCCTCCAAATGTGTCGTACCCATAAATGACAATTGCGCACCATGAAGTTATCTTTTAAGAAGCATTGGGTGCTAGTGGGAACATTTGTTTCTATATTTCTCTTGTCTTTTGTTACCCCTATGTAAAATTTAAAATAATATTTTCTGAGAAGCGTAAATAATAAAAGATTCGATTCAACTTTAAAAACGAAGGACATAAGGGGAAAGTTACACTTAATTGGAAAAAAATATAATTTGGGAAATCACGAACAACAAAATTTTGTATTTATGATTTTTTAGGTTTGACAATAAAACTTGGCGCGTTATAATAATCATGCCAAGTTTTATTGGCGTTGATTTGCCAATCCGGGAGGAGGATTTTTGTGAATAAAGAAGAGATATTGGAGAAAAGCAGAGAAGAAAAAAAAGACGAGGGCAGAGAATTTGTTTTTCATAAAGGAAGAAAAAGCGGCGTCACGGGAATGTTAATACTGTTTGTCATTTTAGCTGTGTTTAATTTATATAACAACCATCTGGAAACAACCTATGCATTAGTAACGATGTTTTTTGGTTATCTGGGCAGTGAAAGTATGGGGATATATACTTTGACTCATAAAAAAATTGATTTACTCAAAACGGTTATAGGATGTATCGTATGTATTGCCTTTCTAGTGCTCTATCTTAACGGGGTGACAAATTAAGATGACAGAGCATTTGGTGTTAAAAAATAAACTGCGGGAAGCGCGAAGTGAACTTAATCTGTCGCAGGCGCAATTGGCCGAAATGGTGGGTGTATCACGGAATACGATAAGTTCTATAGAAACGGGACAGTTTAATCCCACCGCAAAATTGGCTTTGATTCTATGTATTGCACTGGATAAAAAGTTTGAAGACATGTTTTACTTTTAAGGAGCTTCTGGGCAAAGCAAAGGAAACAGGGAATGGTTCTGACACCCAAAACAAGCCTCTAGAATACTTCTAGGGCTTGTTTTGGGTGTATTAATTTACGCTACGCTCTAACCAGCGGCCCAAACATCCAATTCGATCTTCAATTCAGGCAGGCCTAATCCTTGGATATAGGCAACGGTCATGGAGGGAGGCGTAGGGCCGAACACTTCATTCCAGATGGAATAGAAATGATCCCAATCGATTTCCTCCGTCGCCCAGATGTTGATTTTGATGACATGATCCGGGGTTAGCTGCTGTGAAGACAGGATGTCGACAATATTACTTATCGTATTGGTTACTTGCTGATTGAAATCTGCGGGAATATTGTTGTTCTGATCGATCCCGATTTGACCGGAAAAGACATACATCTCAGCGTCTCTGCTGATCTTAGTGACATGGCTGTAGCTTCCAACCGGTTTGGCTATATTCTCAGGATTATATCTTTGAATGACATTGTTATTTAGGCTCATTGCTTATAAGTCTCCTTTTAAATGGGCTGTTTTTTATAGTATTACTTCATATTGGACAGACCTATCCCGTCTACATGAATTCTAGAAAAAAACAGCAGTCGAATACCCGATTCCAGCAGACAGATGTTGAATAGATCTCTTTTTCATCAGGTATCCCTCCTAAACATTTAAAATTTAACTTACTTTATGAATGATAACATACCCTCAAGAAAAACAAAAATACAAGGTGCGAAAAGGTGCGGGACGAGCTATAAGTTAAAATTTCCCTCTGTCGTAATACTTCCGCCCTGTTGGCCCGCTGGACCGTGTGCGATGATGGATTCATCAAACGGCGGCAAGATCGCCGGGAGATCTTCAGGCTATTGCGGTCCTTCCTTCTACTCAATTGGATGAATTAGGGCCGCAGCTCTCCTGAAGGATGCTTACTCAGAGAGGAGGCGTCCAGGCTATTGTATTCCTTCCTTCTACCCATGGACTGAAACCGAGTAGGGATACGGCTCTCCTGGACACTTTTACTATGCAAATTAACCGAATCTACCTGCGTAGAGCAGGCAAAATAATGCTGAAACATACACCTGATGCTGCTGACACGAAGAAGCTACCGAAGGGGTACTTGGCCGCAGCCCTCCGCAATCTGCAGGGGCTTGGATATACCCTGTCGCCTGCCTTGTTCCGGGCGGTCCAGAAGCTGCCCCGCGAGGCCTTCGAGCAGCTGTATTATCCGCTGATTGCCGATGTAAGACGGATGGTTGGCGCGCATGTGCATTATGCACCGATGTATCCAGGGTTCCCGGAGCAGGTCATGCAGGAGGATGAAGCGGAGCTGTATTTCAATGCGATGTTCCATTATTACACCTGGGAGCTTCCATATGCTGATTCCGTGCAGCGAACGCCCCTTGAGGAACAGGTAAAGCTGAAGGTCATTGACCTGGGGAGCATCACGGAGTTCCGCACCCTAATCCGCCAGCTGATGGAGGCCAGAGGCTCGATCTCGGCAGAGGATCAGAAGGATATCGATGCTGTGATTGCGAATACAGCCAACGAAGAACTGGATGAACTCCTGCCGCAGGAGATCCCGTTCAAGGAGAATGCCGGATTCGTGGCAGCCTCGCTGCTTAGGCATGATAAGGCGGATGTAGCCACAATAAGCCCCTATTTCATGACAGCAACCGATGTGCTGCGGCTGGCGGTGGCCTGGTCGGAGGGCGATGTCAGTCTGGCAGCGGCCACCCGCTTCCGCAAGTTCAAGCGTAGTGAACGCCGGCTGCTGCTGGGGCTCTTGGAGCGGTGTCAGACGATCACCGAGGATATGCTAAGGTACAGGGAGCGCTGGATTCGTCTTGGCGAGATCCTGCATCCATCTGAATATAAACAGCGGTATAAGCGCTGTGAGGAAGCTTTTGATATCCTGCGCAACAACAAAGCCTTCACGACCTTTAACGGAAGTGTGGAGCTTGCCCTTCAGTATCACCAGATGTGGACGGCGCTGGATCTGCTGGCGAAGCGTCCGGGTGAATTCGCACGAAGATTGGCGAAGCTGCTGCGGATGACCCGCGAGCCGGAGTACGTGGTGATGGCCTTCGCAGAAGTGGCAGACCAGGTATCGACCCCGGTGCTGCTGCAGGTGAAGAGCTACTTCGCGCGACAGCGGGAGCTGCCGGAGCTTAGGGTGTTTTTTCCCAAGGGAAATGTCGCCAAAGCCTGGGCCACTCCTAATACTCTGCCGGAGATCAGTGAAGAAGACTGCCGGGATATTGTGGATCTCTGCGAGCAGACGCTGGTGGCACGGTTCGCTGTCCGGCCCTCCTTGGGAAAAGTATATGTGGATGAGCGTCTGAAGGACTATCTTGTGCCGTTCTCCCAGCGGTCAGCCAGCAAAGCACTGCATACTCTGGTACGGGGAAGCCGGATTCCGCTGGAAGAAGGGAACACGGTCCGTTTCTTCTGCTGGTGGAAGGAAGGGAAGATGGACGGTACCTCCACAGGCCGCGTGGATATTGACCTGTCCGCAGTGATGTATGATAAGAATTGGAATTATGTCGAACATATCTCTTATACGAATCTGCGCTCGGCACAATATCATGCTGTCCATAGCGGGGATATTGTAACGGCGCCTTACGGGGCCAGTGAGTTCATTGATCTGCATATTCCTTCTATTGTTGAGTATGGCGGAAGGTATGTAGTGGCGACTCTACATTCCTTCACAGGACAGCCGTACTGCAATCTGCCGGAGTGCTTCACGGGGTGGATGATGCGGAAGAAGCCGGGGTCCGGTGAAATCTATGAGCCAGCCACGGTGTCGAACAAGATTGATGTCACGGCGGATACCCAACTCGCCATTCCTGTGATACTCGATCTGGTGGAGCGGACCGTGATCTGGACAGATTTGTCCCTGACCAGAGATCCGTTCCATGTGAATAACGTGGAAGGGAACCAGAAGGGGATGGTGATCATCGGGAAGGCGATGACCTCCTTGAAGAAGCTCGATCTGTATGATCTGTTCACGCTGCACGCCAAGGCCCGAGGTGAACTGGCCGCATCCCCACAGCAGGCCGATACCGTATTCTCGGTAGACCAGGGAGTGACTCCGTACCACATCGAGCAGATTATGGCCGAATATGTGGTGTGAGCAGAGCGGGCAACCGGTTTGTTCAAAAGAAAGGGGTGTCTCAGCCATGATATGGCGTGGGACACCCCTTCTTCTAAAAACTATTCTATCTCGATCCCGTACCAGCCGTCTGCAAGTGGAGTCAGCTTATACTTAACCGGCTCTGCTGCATAGGCCTGCTCCACCATGCTCTGACTTGCGCAATACACGATATGATAGGTCGCGCCATGCTCCCTTTCCCAGTCGAATATGAACCTGAGGAGCGGCTTTCCGTCCTGCCTGCTGTAACGCACGAAGTCCAGGCTGTCCCCAGACCATGCAGCGATCTGCCGGATCTTGTCTTGCAATTCTGTATTCACACTGTCATGGAACGGAGAGGTGGTATTACGATTATTGGAGTAGATGAAGGTATTCCCGATATCGCTCTGCTCATCCAGGCTGTCCATCAGCAGCAGGGTCTCCGACTTCACAGCATCAAACTGCGCGCGGTGCTCCCGGAAAATATTATATTTCGCCATGGAGGGGTCGTACATGATGATGAAGCCCGCCGCTGCAAGCAACAGTATAATGGTAATGCCAAGTAAGACTCGTGTCCTGCGACTCAATAGCTTCACCTGCCTGATCCATTGAAATTAGTTAACGGAGCCGCTAAAAGGCAGCTCGTAGTCAATCGTTGTAATGAAAGGTACATATTTGCCGTTGAACCGTTCGTAGTGCTGCAAAGTGAACCAGTCCACAAATCCCGGATTATTAATCTCATCATCAGCATCCAGGCCGAAATGATCGTAGAAATGGAACACCAGCTTGCCGCTGAATTGACCTCCGTTGTTGTTGAAGTCCTTAATGGTAATATTATGACCATGGAAGGCATGGATAGCCAGAGATAACGACAGATTGCTTTTCTCCGTAAATACCGGATACGGGCTGGTCGGGAATTGATTCACGTAACTATACACCACATTCCGGTTGCTGTTCGGATCAAATTTTAGTCTGGACAGATCACCGTTATTACTGCGCAGCTCCTGCACAACAAAATTCTTGATTAATTGTACATAGTTCTGGGTGCTGGCGTCCGTGATGACGGCATTATCCAGCTGGCTGTTATGATACTTGATATATTTGCTGGTATCGAAGGTGTCGCCAAGGGTTACCGAGGTTCCCTCATTAATGGTTTTGCTGTATTTGAACGTTGAGATCAGATCGCCAAGAACGAATTTCATATCATCCGTTGCACCTATTTTGCCGACAACGAACAGAAGAGCCATCTCGCCCCAGATCATGGACTCGGGCGTAATTCTGGCCACCGAGAATACCGGGTCCAGCTTGAGTAACTCAAAATAAGTGTAGTCATTGAACGTCAGGTCATCGGAGACTGGGGAAGTTCCCTGCGGTGCTTTCTTAAGAATTCCTTCTCTGTTATCAGATTGAAGGATCAGGGCCTCCCTTACATCTGGAATCAGTCTTCTGCTGTCCACCGCATCGTTCAAGCCGTCGCCGTCCGTATCGGCCAGGTTGGGATTGGAGTACAAATAGGCGTAGACCTTGTCGCCGGATTTAACAATACGGATCTCTTGCCCGTCCTTAAGCCCGTCGTTATCGCTGTCTGCATCCAGATAATTCAACCTTATTGCCGCACCGCCAGTACCAACACGCAGTCTTCCGGCCTGCATCTCCTTCTCATGATAATCGCTGATGCCATCCTGGTCTGTATCCTTATACAGATCGGAAGTCTCGGCAATGGTATCGAAGATCCCATACAATTGGCTGGCATTACTTGCATGATAATAGCTGCCGCCGGTGCCCTGAGCCATGCTGGTCAGCACACTGGTCGAGATACTGCTCCCCAGGCCCACTGTATATATGACGATGCCCTGGTCGGCAGCCCGCTTGGTCAGTGCGGTGTCATAAGAGCCTTCCCCGTCGGTAAGCATAATAATGTACTTCAGGACATCCGTTCTGCCGCCGGCGGTGAACAGACTAATCGCACTGGCAATCCCGCTGCTCAGAGTTGTTCCGCCGTTCGCATCAATTCGCCCCGCAGCCTGACTCAGCACGGCCTTGTCTGAAGTGAAGCCGGATAATACCGTAGCATAGTTGTCAAAATCAACCACAGCCCCGCGGTCACTGTCCGTCAGCAGATCAATAAACTGCCGGGTAACGCTGATTCTCACATTGTTCCGGTCATTGTCTGACATACTGCCCGAGGAATCAATGACAAAGGCGACATCCATCCCGGCATAATGCTCCTGCCCCTCATCATACAGGAACTTATACTGCCAGACCTGGTCGTATACCGTCTTATTCAGCAGAATGTACCTGGAGAAATGAGCCGTCTCGGCCGAGACCACATTCCCGGCGACCCGCTGATCCGGCAGTTCTTCGAATAGCTGCGACTCCTCATTGTAATAGTAGATCCGCGGCACAAAGCCTGCCTGACTCAGTAAGCTTTTATCAAACTCAAAGGAGATTGTCGCCTTCTCAAAGCTTCCATTAATGGAGAAATTATAGCCCTGGTCAATATACCCGGGGATGGTTATATCATTAAGAATGCCATCTTGGACCGGCTGGACAGACAAGCTGTCTACCTGCTCCGCAGTGATCCCTTCCACGGCCACACTTGGCACAGCCTGGCCCCCTGCTTCTTCTGCCTTGAGCGTTCTTGCGAACTTCGTCTCAGGCACAAGCGGGTCGCTTCCGATCTTGAGTTCCCAGGCGTCAGAGAGTCCGTCGCCATCGGTGTCGGCCTTCAGGGGATCGGTCTTGTGCTTATGGACCTCTTCGCCGTCCGTCAGGCCATCGCCGTCACTGTCCTCACTGATGAGGCTGGTGCCCAGCATCAGCTCCTCCAGGTTGGTTAATCCATCCTTGTCGTAGTCTTCATCACCGTCAGCAGTCCCGTTCTTATCACTGTCCGGTTCAAGCGGATTCAGCTTCAGCACGAGCAGCTCATCCCGGTCGCTTAACCCGTCGCCGTCGGTATCCTTGCTGGTAGCGGAGAGGCCATAATGCTCCTCATAGTAATCGCTAATTCCGTCATTATCGCTGTCCTTCTCCCGGTCAATCCCGAGGTTATCCAGATTGCTCTCGTCGAAGTTCACGATAATATACTCTTGGGTCACTTCAGTCCCATCTTGAACTTGTGCGCGCAGCTTCAGCAGATTGTATCCGATGCCAAGCCCGATTCCTTCCGCAGACCACGCCGCACTTACAGGGATTGTCCCTTGCTGGAGGACTGCTTTATTTTTATCCGTAATCTCATAAGTGAATGCCTTGACCTGTGATGCCCCGCTCAGCGTTCCGGTCAGCTTGTCCATCTTGGAGTTCAGGAAGTAATAATCACCTTCCGGACTGTTCTGAAGCTGGAGACTGTACGTATCAAGCTGCACGGAGACCCCGCCCGGCTCAGGCTCCGGTGTCACTTTCCGGGTTGAGAATTGCGTCAGTTGATAGCCCGAAGGTTCGCTTGACACATTCCCCGGGTTCCCGGAGAAGCCCAGGATCAGAGTCTCGCCCGGCTGAATATTGGCATTATAGCCCGCATTATGTATAACGTAATGATTGCCGGTATGCCCGGTAATTTCAGCCGTCCAGAACCGGTCCAGGTTCCCGTCATAATCGAACTCCAGCGTCCAATCCTCTATGGTTGACTGCGATGTATTCTTAATGGCAATCTCACCGTTAAAAGCGCTCTCCCAATCACTTGTTACCTTGAAGCTTGTTTCGTATTGCCCCGCCGGTACGATCTGTTCCGCACCCGGCATCTCAAATGCTACAGGCAGCTGAAGCTCTCCTTCAAATGAAGCCGTGAAGCCGAAATTCACACTGCCACCCACCGGAATGTCCTGATTGCTGCCTGCATTCTTGATGGTATAAACTCCGTTCTCGTAGGACTGTACTTGTCCGTTCCAGATATTCGTAATCTCATAAGGGGATGTAAAACCAATACTCCAGTTCTCCAGCGTCCGGTTACCCGTATTCCTGATCGTAACATCTGCGTTAAAGGCGCCTTCCCACTGGGAGGAAATTGTGTAGATTACCTCGTACCCCTCTCCTGTGTACGTTGTTTCCTGCCTGCCGCCCGTGTCTTCCTGAGCTAGAGCGGGCCTGAGCTGAAGAGAAGAGAATACCAATAACAGAATGGCAAATAAGATGAAGCTTCGTTTCATGATCCTTGTCTTGAACATTGCTGCCGTTCCTCCTTATATGATCGCTAATGTGGTGGATAATATGTAAGATCTTGGAGTGTATGAATCTATCATATTTGCATAAAGAGGTTTAGGCAACAACAAATGGAAGAAAAGTAGAAGGGCGTCAAAAACAGCCAGCTTATAGGCTGACTTGTACGTGTGAAGGAGGTTTTAATAGCTTCCTAATACCGCCGTTATCTAATCCTCCAAATGATTGGTTCTCAGCAGGCGGCCGAAGACTGTTAGCTCATAGGTTGTGGAAAATCGGGCTTGCATCCCGTTATAAATTCTGTTATCTTGATATTAACAAAATGTAATTATCAATTAGTTAATAAGTAATTTGTTTTGCAGGATACAGAGGAAGCGGAGGGATGAGCATGAAGAAGGCACCCGGCAACTGGAGCGGGTTTGAACTCGCCTGGCTGGTGATATTTACGCTGATCGCGGTTGTTTTTACGGTGATGTCCAAGGATTCGCTCTTCGGGTTCACGGTCTTCATCACCGGGGTACTATGCGTGGTGCTGACGGCGAAGGGGAAGCTGGCGAGCTATGGATTCGGGATGTATAATACGTTCGGATATGCTTATTTGGCCTATATCAACGGATTATTCGGCGAGGTTATGCTGAATCTGTTATTCTTTGTGCCCATGAATATTGTAGGCTTTTATATGTGGAAAAGAAACATGCACGGCGGCAAGCTGTCCATACGCCAAATGGAAACGAGGGGCATCCTGCTCACCGTTGCAGTCTGTGTGGCGGGAGCGCTGCTGCTGGGCTTCGGCTTATCGTTCATTCCCGCGCAGAATTCACCTTACATCGACGCCCTGACTACCGTGTTATCGGTAGTGGCAACGATTCTGATGGTGCGTCGTTTCAAGGAGCAGTGGCTGGTCTATATTGTGCTGAATATGTTCACCGTGCTGCTCTGGGTGATCCGGACGCTGGAAGGCAGCGGGGAGGGTCTGCTGATGATTGTCATGTGGAGCGCCTATCTGATCAATGCGGTCTACGGCTACTACAACTGGAACAAAGGGGCTAGGGAGGCGCTGTCATGAAAACACTTGGATTAACACTCGGGAAGTTCGCCCCGCTGCATAAAGGGCACCAGTTCATGTTCGAGACGGCGCTGCGGGAGGTTGACGAGCTGATTGTGGTGATCTATGAGACCAAGGTCTCTCCGGTACCGCTGCAGATCCGGGCGAACTGGATTCTCAGGCTCTATCCTGCGGTCCGGGTCATCGAGGCCTGGGATGGCCCGGGTGGATACTCGGATGACAGGGAGCATGAGATCCGGGAGGAGCAGTATATTCTCGGGCTGCTGAAGGGCGAGCAGGTGACCCATTTTTATTCGAGTGAATTCTATGGAGAGCATATGAGTCTGGCGCTGGGTGCTATTGACCGGCGGGTGGATGAGGCGAGGGTGCAGGTTCCGGTATCGGCCACGATGGTCCGCTCGGACCCTTACCAATACCGGGGTTATGTCAGCGGGCTAGTGTACCGCGATCTAATTACCAAGGTCGTATTTGTAGGGGCGATGTCTACCGGCAAGTCTACGATCACCGAAGCGCTTGCCCGAAGGTACGGCACCGTATTCGCCAGCGAATACGGGCGGGACTACTGGACGGAGCATCAGGTGGACCGCCGGATTGGGCTGGAGGCTTTTGACGAGATCGCGGTGGGGCATCTAGAGCAGGAAGAGCGGGCACTGCTTGACGCCAATAGGTATTTATTCGTCGATACGAATGCGATTACCACCTATATGTATGCGCTGGATTACCATGGGAAGGCACCTGAGCTGCTGACCCGGCTGGCCCTGGAGAACGCGCAGCGCTATGACATGTTCTTCCTGTGCGACGATGATATTCCGTATGACGATACGTGGGACCGCAGCGGGGATCAGAAGCGGCATGTGTTCCACCAGCAGATTATCGCAGATCTGAAGGAGAGGCGGATTCCCTATATAACCCTTAGGGGCACGCTTAAGGAACGTATAAGCAAGGTAGACAGTGTACTGGCAAAATTCAAGCCGTACGGGAATTATTTCGGAGAGCTGGAGCATTGAACCAGAGACATAAGGAGGCGGAGAATGTGGAATTGAGAGATGCTAACGGACTTACAGAGCGTGAATTCCTGGAGCAGTACCGGGCCGGGGACTATGAACGGCCTTCCGTGGCGGCGGATATGGTGATCTTCACCGCCACGGATACAGCGGCAGACTATGAACCCGGGGCTACGGCGAAGGAGCTGCACCTCCTGCTGATCCGCAGAGGCGGGCATCCTTGCTTGGGAAAGTGGGCGCTGCCGGGCGGCTTCGTCCAGCCGGACGAGACCACGGATCAGGCGGCCGCACGCGAGCTGGAGGAGGAGACCGGTGTTACAGGTGTATATCTGGAGCAGCTTCGCACCTTCTCTGACCCCGGGCGCGATCCCCGTACCTGGGTGATCAGCAGCAGCTATATGGCGCTGGTCAACAGCCGCCGTATCCAATTAGAGGCAGGGGATGATGCCGAGGCTGCGGCCTGGTTCAAGGTACGCTACCAGCTCCGGCAGGAGCACAAAGAGCTGCTGGAGCAAGGCTGCATCCGCACATGTACCTATGAGCTTCGGCTGGAAGCGGGCGGGCAGGAGCTGGCAGCAGTGATCGAACAGACGGTGACGGTGACACCGTCGGCCAGATCGGTGCAATATGCCGTCTTGTCCAATGACGGACTGGCTTTTGATCACGCCAAGATCATTGCCTATGCCATTGAACGGCTGCGTCAGGAGACGGAAAGAACCGGAATCGCGCTGCTCTTAATGCCTGAGCAATTCACCCTGGCCGAGTTGCAGCAGGTCTACGAGGTGATTCTTGGCCAGGAGTTGCCGAAGGCGGTCTTCCTGGACAAGGTGGCTGCGCTTATAACCGCGACCAACCTGTACACAGAGCATACGGAACACACACCCTCCCGCCGCTTGTACCAGCGGAACTGGGGAGAAGCCTAAGTCCAATATTGGAGATAGAATTATATATTGATTTCTACTGCGAACAGCAGTTTAAATCAAGAAATCTGGGGACAACAGCGGCCGGAAGCCCAAAACTTCTCTGGAGTCACGGCGATCCCATACTGATAAACTACAGGAGGAACCATCAATGAACGCAGGAAGAGCAATATTAAGAACAATGGAATTCAGCCACGAGCTGGATGTGCTGCACAACTACATTACACAATCCAAGATGCCGGTGCGCAAAAGCGACTCCTTCGATAAGCAGGTCATGCTGCTCGAAGAAGCCCAGGGTGAGAGCGCGTTTCAATCCACCTACAAAAAGATGAAGAAGGTCAACATCCTGTCCGGTCTGTTCGCCCTGCCGGTGCTGCTGGTGGTTGCCATCGCCGCGATCTACGGCAGGTATATTAACCGGGGTTATGATGTGTTCGGCTATTTCGTGGATCATCCGGTGCTGTATATCGTACCTGCCGCGCTGATCGTGGTGACGCTGGTGCTGGCCTTGTACCATTCGGTACTGCGGCGGAAGCTGTACGGCCAAATCTACCCGGAGCTGAAAAGAAAGCTGGGGATGCATGCCGCCTGAGCATAAACGGCCTAATTCTTGTTTTCATCCGGATAAAAAATCTTGTGTTACCGAACATAAATAGAGAAGCATTTCCTCAACGTACGGAAGAGATGCTTCTCTATTTGTTGTGACTACATCTTTTTAAATATTACGGTTTGCCCGCATACTCATGCGCTGCGGAAGCTTCCTGAATGGCCTGGAAGGCCCAATGTGCAGCCGGCACATCACTCCAGGAAGACTTGCTCCAGCTCTCGCTGTTCCGCTGCAGAATAGTATTGATGATCGTAACGGCTTCCGCACGTGTCAGCGGCTGGTTTGGACGGAAGGTACCGTCAGGGTAACCGGTTATGAGCTTCTTCTGCAGAAGCGCTCCGATCTCCGTACCCGCCCAGTGCGTAGCCGTATCTGCGAAGGTTGAACCATCGCCGGCCGGCAGGTTCAGCCAGCGGCTGGCAATAGCGGCAAATTCGGCTCTGCTGACAGCAGCCTCTGACTTGAAGGTTCCATCCGGGTAACCTTGGATCAGACCGGCCGCTGCTGCGTATTGCACCGCCGCATCAGACCAGCGTCTGCCGGTAATATCGGCCAGTGCCGCAGCAGCAGGGGCCTTCGGAGCCGCCCCTTCCGCCTTCAGCCGCTGAAGGATTGCGGCCAGCTCTCCACGGGTAATTTCCCGTTCAGGCCGGAACGTCCCGTCCGGATAGCCCAGAATATAGGCATCATGCCGGGCAGCGGCCCCGAGGCCTTCCAGCTTGAGAATCGTAAACGTACTGAATTTGTTGATGCCGAAGGACAGGCCGGATAATCCCTGCTTGTACTGGACGAAATCAGGTCTGATCAATTCGCGGTCGCCGTCGCTATGCTCGATGAAGACAGCCAGCTTAGCCAGGAAGGCCGTCCGCTCTCTACCGTCTGCAGGCAGCTGAACCCCCTTAAGCGGCAGCGTGATTTCAACAGCCCGGCTGCTCAGATTAGTCTCGATGGTCATCGGGCGTGCGACAACCTGAACCTCCTCGCCGCTCACGGCTTCCCTGACCACACGTTCCACTCTGGCCCGCTCCTCAACTTCAGCGCGCTGTGCCGCATCCTTGATCGGCACAAGCCGGAAGTACAGGTCCTCCGTGATCCCGGATAACGATGCATTGGGAATCGTAATTGCCGCATTATCCGAGTAAATCTCCAGCTCCAGACCGCCCTTGAATAGTACATCCAGAGCCGCTGCCGGAATCTGCAGCCTCAGCTCGGACACCTTATCCTCGGCGTCCGGGATGACGATTCTTGCCGCATTCCGTCCGGCAGCCTTGGCGCCCGCCACACTTGCGGCGGCCTGCTGCGCATCAAAGGTCACCTGGTCGGTAATGCGTCCGGCAGCATCTCTGGTCCGCCGCACCGCCGCGCCGGAGATCGTAGTGCCGTCTCCATTGTCGACGATAACCGTCAGCAGCTCACTTCCGCCTGGGCTTACTGCACCTGCGTCCGGTGCGCTTGAAGGTTGAGGTGTAGCCGTAGGCACACTCGTAGGTTGAGGTGTTGCTGTAGGCGTACTGGCAGGTTCAGGTGAAGCAGTTGGCGTGGCAGTAGGTGCAGTTGTAGCTTCTGGTGCAGTTGTAGGTTTAACTTCTGGCTGCGTAACCGTGAATGCCATCTCCAGTTCATTAGAGACGACATTCGCCAGCCCGGATGGAGGGCGGTTGCCCTCAGACGCTAATACCGCAGTCGTGCAGGCAAGCAGGATGAGGAACAGGGAGACGGTATAGAGTACAATCCTTGCTTTTTTCATGATCACCATTCCAATCCTGTGTCATTCCATTCGTTAGGGAATCATGGTCGTGTTGTAGGTTACCTTCACTTCATCGCTGAACGTATAGACGGTTTCTTCGCCGTCCTGGTCGAACTTCGCTGTCATCTGTGAATTAGGTGTCAGAGAATACGTAGGGTAGTTCAGCCGGAATACCTCTAAGGAATCGCCTGCTGCCAATTCTACCGGAATCGTGAAGGTGTGGGCGGCTGCATCATAATATTCTGCCAGCAGCGGGATGCCTTTTTTATCGGTATACAGGAATCCATCATACTGGCCATCGCTGAAATTCGGAGTCATTTCACCGATATTAATAACGAACGTACCCGTTGAAGCGGCTGTTGCCGGCGCTGAACTCAGGTACATGATCATATCTCTATGCTGATAAGGATTCGGCTCTTGCAGATTTCCGCTAAAGGTTGTCTTCTGCGCCGGCTTCACCTCTTTAACAGCGAGCAGCTTGGCTGTAAACGGAGCGTTCTGCGGGGATACAGCCTTGAAGGTAATATCGAATTCATTGGAATCCGCAGCATCGCCGACATTGACTTCGAGGCCTTTATCAATGTAGTAATAGGTATAGTTGCCTTCCACAAAAGATTCTGGGCGGTTGTCCAGCTCTACGGCACCCGCAGCGGCGGTTGGAATCTCCAGCAGTACGCTGACCTTCAGATTGTCGTCATTCTCCGCGCCAGGACTGATGAAGTATTCAATCTCCTTGGAAGTATCCTTGGTCAGATCATAGGCCTTCTTGTCCAGCTTCAGAGCTGAAGAATCCCAGGATAGAACAACGGTATCCTCGGCATTTACTGCCGTTACGTTGAATTCTGCCTCAAGCTCATTACCGATCCTGTTGTCCAGCAGACTGCCGGGTCCGGCATAAGCGGATGGAACTGCGCCAAGCACCAGACAAGCGGATACAGCCGCGCTGATGTACAGCTTCTTGCGTGTTTTCTTCAGTTCTTGCATTTTCGCAACTCCCCTTTTTGTACATGAATAGAATGAACCGGGTTCGCAGTGAAATGACATCATTCGACGCGATTCCCTATATTTCGATATAATTCATTGTATCATTGGGCAAAAAAAGCCCGTAACGCCTATCTTTTATAGGACCTACGGGCAGAGGAATTCGTTATATGGAGGAGCGCTTTATTTTTCGGAGATACAGGTAAAAGCAGGTGCCCTGCCCCGGTTCACTCTCTACACGGATGGAGCCGTCAAGCTTCATCATCACATTCTTGCAGTAATACAGGCCCAGACCATAATGAGCGGTCATCTTCTTGGTGGAGTAGAAGGGATCGAAGATATACGGGAGTGCCGTCTGCGGAATCCCTTTGCCGCTATCCTGAATGGAGATGACCGCTTCCCGGGAGGTCTCCGACAACCGGACGGTAATCGCTCCTTGATGCTCTATGGCCTCGGCCGCATTGTTCAGCAGATTGGTCAGCATCTCCTTCAGATGAAGGGGATCGAAGTATACGTCCTGGACGGGATGCAGGGAATGATGGAGGTGAATCTCCGGCGGAGCTACCCTTGCAAAGGCTGCAAGACAAGATTCTAATACAGGCGCAGGATTCATTGTCTGAGCCTGAATGTCAATGGCTTGTACGGACTCGTTGATCTTGCCCATCATATTTTGCACATGGCCGATGGATTCGGCAGCCGAAGCGACCATTCCGAGAGTTTCCCGGTGGCCGCCGCCAGTCTGCTCACCGCTCTGAAGCTCCCGCCGGATCTGATGGAGCAGGATGTCTATTTTGCCGATCTCATTCTTAATGGTATGGTTCAGCAGATGGGAGCCTCCCTTCAAGGTGTGCAGGGACGCGTCTATCTTCAGCATCTCCACCTTGAACCGGACTCCAAGGATGCCCCTTGTCAGACCGATCAGCAGGAACACGGACAGGAAGCCTATGCTAACGAGGTGGTTGAATTGAAACAGGTCAATCCCCCGCATATAAAAGGCATAGCTCACTATAATATACATCATCACCGGCAGCGCCAGCATGTTCGTCAGCATCCGCTCGCGGCGCTTGAACGGGTGCTTCTCACGGAGATTCGCCAGAATAAGCAGCACGGCGCTGATTCCTAACGCACAGCCGATGAACAGCAGCATAGGCAATTCATTTCTGCCGCTGTAATTGATGAGCCGGCCGGGCGTGAGCGGGGTAGCAGCAATTCCCGCTAACGCCGCAATGATAAGAATAAAGCCGTACATCCGCCGCTGCCGCCTGTGCAGCAAATCCGAATATACAGCACCAAACATGCCGAACGTATAGGCAATTGTAGCATCGGAAACGGCATATAGTGTATTAATCCATACATCGTACTTGGTCTGCGGATAGGCTGCGCTAAGCAGATAGGTGATAATGCTGCTGCTGGACGCAAACAGAGCAATACTGAACCAGCGGAACGAGGCGTTGCCCGAATTGAGCCAGAGAACCACCGAAGCTACTAACAGAGTTATGAACAAGGCGGGGATCATAGCTCAAGCTCTCTGTCGGTTAATCCTCTGCTCTTGATAGCCCGGACGACCTCCTTCAGGGATTTGGAGTTGAATTTGCGGAGTATACTGGTAATTTGATTCTTCAGCGTCCCTTCCGATTTGCGGAGCGAGCGCATCATGGCCTGTCTGCCGTTGCCTGCTTCGCTAAGCGAGATAATTTCCTTCTCGGCTAACGTCAGGCGGTTATATTGTTCGGCTTCTTTGAGCCGCAGGAATTCCCTGACCAGAACAGACTGGGGAGAACGGGAGCGCATCGCTTCCCGGATCGTGCCCGGGATGAGGCGGAAATCCGATTTACTTACATATTGAATGGCACCGGCCGTAAAAGCATCCAGAATCGTCCGCTCATCCGCAAGGGAGGTGAGTACAATCACCCGGGCCTCGTTGCCCGTCAGGCTCAGCTCCAGCGTAGCCTGGAGGCCGTCCAGATGATGCTCCGTCAGGTTGAGATCCATCAGCACCACATCTACTGTATGGCTTGTACAAAAGGCGAGCGCCTCTTCTTTGGTAGCTGTAGTGTGAATAACCTGCAGACCGGGTTCGCTATTCAGGAACCGGGCGAGCATGCTTCTCCATACCGCATCATCTTCAACAATCAGAATTTGGATCTCCATAGACTTCTCCTTTGAGCAGAAGATTAGCGGTACCTCTTCATTCTACTACGGATAGAGAAGGAACGTAACAGTGAATTGAGTGGATTTGTCTATTAAAATAATCACAAAAACCGCTTGAGATGAAGATTTCTATGAAGTCGCAGACGGGGTAATCAGACGCTCCGGATTGGCAATGCGCATCGTGACTTTGGCGCCGCCGGAGATGGAGTCGTTGCTGAGGCTCAGCGAGCCTCCGTGCTGCTCGGCCACAGAGCGTGCAATATAGAGCCCCATTCCGTGATGATTCCCGGAGCTGCGGCTCGGGTCGCCCCGGTAGAACTGGCTGGTGGCCTCCCGGAGGTCGGCCGCCGAGAAGCCGCTGCCGGTGTCGGTAACCGTGAACTGAACCGCATCCGGCCCGCTCTGGACAAGCAGGGCAATGCTGCCCCCGGGCGGGGTATGCTCGGCGGCATTGGTAATCACGTTCATCATGCCCCGCAGCAGCAGCTCCTTGTGAATGAACAGGTATTCCGGCAGCTTCTCCTGCCGGATAGAGGTCTTCAGGTTCCTGCCTGCCTTGAGGGCATTCATCTGCAGCTCCAGCTCAGCTATGATCTCTGCTGCCGGGACCAGCACCTTCTGGCGGGAGGAGCCGGCCTGCTGGTTGGACAGATCAATGACTTCCTGCACGAAGGCTTCAATGTCTTCAGCGCTGCGGCGGATATAGCCGCTGTATTCACGCTGCGGCTCCGTCTCTACAATCTCCTGCAGCAGCTCGGCGTTGCCCCGGATAATGGTCAGCGGCGTCTTGATGTCGTGGGCCAGCGCGGAGATCTGCTCTCTGCGGGAGCGCTCCAGCTCCCACTGCTTCTCCAGTGAAGTCTGCAGGGCATCCTTCATCCGGTCCAGCGAGCCCAGTACCTCATCAATCTCCACAATGCCGCTGGGATGGACGGCGAACTCCAGATTCTCGCGCCGGATGTTCTCGGTCGCTTCCTGCAGTCCGGCCATCCGCTCCGAGAGCTTCCGGCCGAACCGGGCCGCGAGCAGGGCGGCCATCACGAGGAATCCGAGCACGAAGAGCAAGGGGCCCAGGAGCTGGGGATTCGGCAGCGCGCTGCGCAGCACTGGAGAAGCATACTGCGGTGTCAGGACATAGCGGAAGATCCATAGCTCCTGCCCATGCTCGGCGGTGGTATAGTAGTAGGCGCTTCTGTTGTTCCCCTCCCGGATTATTCTCCAGGCTTGCTCCGCCTCCTTAGCCGTCAGGTTGCCGGCCAGCGGCTTCCCGTCCAAGGTGAATACGGTGTAGTTCAGCCGGTCGGGGACCCGGGGAACCGTATCTGTTACATCAGCAGCTAACTGCTGCTTGAACTGGGCAATTGCCTTCTCCTCATAGTTGGCAGGCAGCAGCGCCCCCCGGGCGAACGCCAGCGCGAATACACCGAGCAGTCCTCCCAGCAGCAGAATGGTGCCCAGACTAAGCAGCAGCAGGTATTTTAGGAAAAAAGTACGCAGTCGCACGGCTTTACGTTGTTTCACAGCTTCCACTTGTATCCGATCCCCCAGATGGTTTCTATGGCCTCCAGCCCGTGCCGGGCCAGCTTAGCGCGGATATTTTTGATATGCTCGGTAATCGCACTGCTGTCACTGTCCCCGTCCATCCCGAAGACCCCTTCATAGATATGGTCCTTGGAGAAGACCTGTCCGCGGTGGCGGGCCAGGAATTCGCAGATTTCATATTCGCTTTTGGTCAGCGGAACCTTATTCTCGCGTATATACAGCTCCTTACCGGAGAGGTTCAGGCGCACGGGATCCAGGTACAGCATATTGCGCCGCTCCCGGCCTTCCCGCCGGAGATGGGCCTGAATCCGCGCGCGCAGCGCGCCGATGCCGAAGGGCTTCGTAATATAGTCATCCGCCCCCAGTCCGAGTCCGTACATCAGGTCACTTTCCAGCGTCTTTGCCGTCAAAAAAAGAATGGGACAATCCACCGCCGTGCGGATCTCCCGGCAGAGCGTGAAGCCATCCACTCCCGGCATCATCACATCCAGCAGAATCAAATTATATGCCCCCAGATCGGTGCTGTGCACCTCCGCCGGATTGGAAATGGTGGTCACCAGATGCTGGTCTGTGCTCAGCGCGTTATGAATCAGGGAGAGGATAGCGGGTTCGTCGTCTACCACAAGTATTTTGGCCATAGTCATTGTTTCCTTCATTTACAGATTAGGAGGCTAGTTATCCGCAGAGCGGCCCTCCCATTTGTTGAACCATAACATACTGAGGAGGCCAGCGGCTATTGTTGCTCCTGTACAGATGGATATGCCGCTGGCCAGTCCCGTTTCAGCCCGGGGCAGCCGGAGTCCCGAATGCTGAATTTCCAGCAGGGAGAGGAAACGTCCGCCCCAGGCGAAGGGGATATACGGCCACAGGATATCGCCAAGACCAGTCAGCATCAGGGCGGCGAGCAGGCTCCCCGTGATTCCTATGCCGATGGAGACGCCCCGGCCGAACCGCAGGCTGACAGCGAAGTGAACCAGATAGAGCAGGATGTTGCTTGCGAACAGGATCACGGCCCCGGTCAGATAAAAGAGTATGCCGTGCCGGTCCTGCCCCAGCATTCCGGCAAAGCCCAGGCTGAACAGGACAAAGATCAGCAGGACAGCCCCCAGGCTGGAGCCCAGCAGGAGCAGCAGCTTGCTTGCATAGGTGGTGCTTCTTGCCGCAGGCAAGGCCAGCATTCCCTGGAATCCTCCGGCGGCGGCCTCCTGCTCTGCTGCCATCGCACAGAGCAGCCCGATGAGGGTAGGAAACGCACAGGCGACCGCCTGTATGAACGCCATCACCTTAACCCCTTCGCTGGCAGAGGAAATGGAATAGTAAGCCATGAATAGGGCAGCCCCGATCAGCGGAGTCAGCAGATGGGTCAGGAGAAACGGGGTGCGCCGTGTTTTGAGCAGATCAGCTCTGAGCAGACCCGGCAATGTACTCATGCTACTTCGCCTCCTGTTTACGGAACCATAGGGTGGTCAGCAGGAACAGGAGCGCGAACCATCCAAGGGAGACCAGGGTACCCGGAAGAATCATATCCGTGCTGCGCAGCGGGCTGTCTGCCGGGACCGGCAGGCCATTCGGCAGGATGGACAGCACCGGACACATGAGCCTGAAGGTAATGGTATACGGAATGTAATCCCACAAGCCGCCCCTGTCAAATTCGACTACACCCAGTACGGTGCCGAACAGGTTCAGCAGAATCGCTGCGAATAAGCCGAATCGGGCAGCCAGGAACAGGCACAGCGGAATCTGCCACAGGAAGGTGAGGAAGATCAGCACGCTGCCCGCCAGGCCGTTCCACAGTGGAATGGACTGGCCGAACAGCAGGCCCCCGGCGGTCACGCCGATCAGGAACACAGCTAGAGTTGTGAGCAGCCAGCCGGTGCAGGCAAGGATTTTGCTGGTCCAGAGCGTACCCGGTGTAAAGGGCAGGGCCAGCAGGCTGCGGTATTTCAGCTTGGCATCCTTGAGCAGCGCCAGCGAACAGGCCAGGCTCAGCGCACCGGGCAGGAACAGGGTGTACCACCAGTTGTAGGAGCCGCTCTGGAACAGGCTGCCGCCCATGAGCACCGCACACAGCAGAAGCGCAACCGCCGGGGCAAGCCAAGTCAGCTTGGGAATGAAGGTCCGCCGCCATTTCAGGCGTTCGGCCTGTATGACATTAAGCATGAACCGCACCGTCCCTCCGGTGGGCCGCAGCAACCTGCATGAACAACGCCTCCAGGTCCTGGCCCGGGGAGATTGGATCCTGATAGCCCAGTACGCCGCCCGCAATGATGCCAATATGGTCGGCTGTCTGCTCCACCTCGGAGAGCAGGTGGCTGGACAGGATGACGGTGATTCCCTGCTGCGGGAAGGAGCGGATCAGCTCCCGCAGCTCCTGAATCCCGATCGGGTCCAGCCCGTTCGTCGGCTCGTCCAGAATCAGCAGCTCCGGCTGGTTGAGGAGCGCAATGGCGATGCCGAGCCGCTGCTTCATCCCCATGGAGAATTGTCCGGCCCGCTTCTTCCGGGTTGCGGTCAGATCGACAACGGCAAGCACCTCTTCGATACGCGACTGCGGCAGTCCGAGGGCCAGCGTGCGTACCTTCAGATTCTCCCGGGCGGTCAGATTATCGTACAGCGGAGGTGCTTCAATTAATACGCCGATCCGGCTTAAGTCCTTCCGGGTCCATTCCTGGCCCTGGAAGCGGATTGTCCCGGAATCGGGCCGCAGCATGCCGGTAATCATTTTGAGCAGGGTCGATTTGCCTGCACCGTTCGGACCGAGCAGCCCGTAGACCGAATTACGTGCAACAGTTAACGATACGTTGTTTACGGCTGTCTGGCGTTTGAAGCTTTTACATAGATCCTGTATTTCCAGAATATGTTCCTGCATAGTATATCATCCTTTCTCTCCCTCTACTCTAAGGGCAGATTCTAAGGATTCTGTAAGGATGACATGGCAGAGCCCCTGCCTGGTTGAACAGGAGGGGCTCTGTGTTGACTTTGCAGCAGCCGGCGGGAAGGATTAACGACGCCGGAAGGCGCCGCCGCGGGCCAGGGCAAAGAAGATCAATAGCGCAACGATGGAGCCGATAATGGCCGGAGCAATGTGGAAGCCACCTACTACAGGGCCTCTTGGACCAAGCAGCTCGGAGCCCAGCCAGGAACCGATGAACCCGGCGATTACATTGCCCAGTACGCCTCCCGGAACATCACGCCCGATTAGATTGCCGCTTAGCCAGCCGATGAGTCCCCCTACGATGATTACCCAGAGCAGATACATTGATTTGTCCCCTTTCTAGTTGGTTTATTCAAGGTATGTTGGAAAATGCGATAGGTGAACCGCCTGCCGAAGGTTTATTTTTGGAAAGGATATAGCTAGCGGTCCGGCAACAGCAAAGGCTCCGGGTACACCAGGGTGCGTGGACCGAATGTATGCGAGAAACCGAACACAATGGGCTGGCGACGGGTTCACGGGCAGTGATAACAGGTGATCTGCGCTGCGGGGAGATTAACGTCCTTTGCCGGTGTTAATATTAAGTATAGGAGGAGGGATCGGATGAACAAAATTCTCGTAATCGATGATGAAGCTGCCCTTAGAGATCTGATCGAACTGGTGCTCCGCAGAGAGAATTATGAGGTGCGGACAGCGGAGAACGGGAGTGCGGGACTAGAGGCCCTGGATGCTTTTCAGCCGGATCTGGTGGTACTGGATCTGATGCTGCCCGATTGCTCAGGCTATGACCTGTGTAAGGAGATCACCAAGCGGCAGGCCGTTCCCGTCATTATGCTGTCGGCCAAGAATGAGATTATCGATAAGGTGCTGGGGCTTGAGCTGGGGGCCGAGGATTACATGACCAAGCCGTTCGATAACCGGGAGCTGCTGGCGCGGATCAAGGTGGTGCTCCGGAGAGCCCAGAACAGCGGTCTGCCCGCAGAAGCTGAAGATACCCGGATCACTCATGAGGAGCTGACCTTCGATCTGGAGACCCGGGTGGTGCAGAAAGGCGGCGTTCCGGTGGCTCTGACAGCCAAGGAATTCCGGATTCTGGAGACCCTGCTGAAGCGCCCGGACAAAATCTATACCCGGGATGAGCTGCTGGAGATTGTCTGGGGCTATGACTTCATGGGCGACAGCCGCAGCGTGGATATGACGATCATGCGCTTAAGAAAGAAGCTGGAGGATGATGCCGAGAATCCGAAATATATCCGCACCGTCTACGGCTTCGGTTATCAGCTGGGAGGTGGCTCCGCCTGAAATACGCGACCCGGCTGGTGCTAATGTATTTGCTATTCTCGGTGCTGTCCTTTGCCGTTATCATTATTTCGATTAATAAGGCGATTGACTATTTCAGCTTCGTAACCATAGAGAAGCAAATGATGGAGAAGGCCGATCTTGGTGAGATGTCCTTCAGGGAGGTGCTCTCCAGGCACGAACAGGAGGTAGATGCGGGGCAGATGGAGGAGGTGGCGAGAAGCGCGCTGGAGACGTTAAAAGCCTCCGTCAAGGAGGTGCGTATCTACGACAGCAGCCAGAAGCTGCTGGGACTCGCCGTTGACGGGATTGTGATCAATAACAAGACCCCCGTCATTTTCCCCGGGAATATCCAGAATGCCCTTAAGGGCAATTATGCGTATACGGTCTCCGAGGATCATCTGCTCTACTTCGCGGTTCCGATCCAAGACAAGTATTATCAGAATAGCTATGTGTACGAGTTCGTGGAGGATGTCTCTTATTTCTATACGATGATGGACCAGATCCGCTATATCCTGTTCGCCGGTGCAGGGGGATTCATTATTCTGATTACGCTCTCCAGTCTGTTCATTGCCCGGAATACGACGAAGCCGATTAAATATCTGCTGGGTGCTACGGAGAGCTTCTCCAAGCAGCAGTTCCGCGAGGTTCACCTGAATCGGAAGGATGAGCTGGGCATGCTGGCTGCGGGCCTGAACCGGATGGGCATTCAGCTCAGCGACTATATCCAGTATCAGAAGCAGTTTGTCTCGAACGTATCCCATGAGCTGAAAACGCCGCTTGCTGCGATCAAGGGGTTCTCTCAATATTTGTACGAAGGTGAGGACGAGGATGAGGAGCTGCAGCGGATCTACTTCCATCTGGTGAATGAATCGGACCGCCTGACCCGGCTGGTCAATGAGCTGCTCATGCTGTCGCGCTTCGATAAGGCAGGGCAGGATGGAATCGATGCCGAGAAGACGGACCTGGCACAGCTGGCCGCAGGGGGAGCCGCTGGATTGAGGGCCAAGGCGGACAGTAAGGGGATAGAGCTTACGATCCGGCAGGGGCCGCCGGCCTTCGTCAATGTCAATCAGGTGCTGATGTCCCATGCCATCGCGAATGTGCTGGACAACGCGATCAAATACTCCGGTCCCGGTACCCGGGTAAGCATTGAAACTTTGGTCCGGGAGCAGGAAGCTGTCGTGCGGATCAGCGATCAGGGCATTGGAATCAGCGCGGATGAGCTTACCCGTGTGCAGGAGCGGTTCTACCGGGCAAGCAATGCAGGCGGGGCAGGCGGAACGGGGCTGGGGCTGTCCATATGTAAGGAGATCGCTGAGAAGTTCGGCGGGCACCTGGATATAGAGAGCCAGCTCGGCGCGGGAACCACGGTCTACATCCGTCTGCCGCTCCTGTGAACAGGCGTTACAAGACTGATACAACTCTGTTATTACACTAATAAATGCTTTTCGTATACTAACCTCATACCAAACAAACAACGCGTCCATCGCGTACATTCATGGAGGGATTACTTATGGGAACATTTAAAAAACCGGCAGCGCTGCTGCTGCCCGCAGTATTATTAATGACACTTCTGGCCGGATGCCAATCCGATTCGGCCGCTCCGGCGGCCACTCCTTCGGCAGAGCCTACCACTGAAGCGGTGGCCACGGCGGCACCAGAGGCTACCCCTGGGGCGACTGAAGCTGCTGCGGCCGAGCCAACCCCTGCGGCTTCAGCGGGCAGCCCGGAGGCAATCAAGGAGGGAACCATTGAGAAGGAAGGGAATGTGGTTCTGAAGGAGCTGGCTTTTGTCTATAAGGACCAGACCATCGCCCTCTCTGACATTGTGGATGATGCTAAGCTGGAGAGTATGCTTGGCAAGGCAACGGCGAAGAAATCGCACACTTATTCCT
Organism: Paenibacillus silagei; assembly: GCF_017874735.1. GTDB lineage: Bacteria > Bacillota > Bacilli > Paenibacillales > Paenibacillaceae > Paenibacillus_AQ > Paenibacillus_AQ silagei. The sequence continues at coordinate 542,613 of NZ_JAGGLV010000001.1, read as the reverse complement.
TGGATGACGGTAAAAATATGGATACCCTGATCGGCAGAACAGAGAACACGTATACCTTCCCGGGCCTTGAGATTAAGACCATTGATTCGGGTGACGGCAAGCAGTTCTACATCTTCAACATGAAGATCACTGATCCGAAGTACACTACGGTCCGTAATATCAAGGTCGGAGACAGCCTGGATACGCTCAAAAAAGCCTATCCCGAAGGCAAGCTGACCGGAGACGGTGCACCTGAGGAAGAGGATGACTTCCGGTTCGCCCCAAGCAACTATGTGGATTATATGCTGTTCCACGTCAAGGGCGCTAAGATTGAAAGCATAAGCATCTCTACTCTGCTGGACTAAATCAGTCCCCTGAATCAGCAGAATACTGAACAGCCCTGCCGCTTCACGGCCTGTAACGGTCATGAAGCGGTTAGGGCTGTTTGTCTTTTGTCTGCATATTCCCGGGCGGACTTCCTATTCCACTGGAGCCGGCTCCAGCACCCGCACCGTCTCCCCCTCTACCAGCTCGGGCAGATAGTAGTTGCTGTTCTTCAGATCTTTTTTACCCTGAAGCTTCTTAATGACCCATTCGGCGGCGTCACGGCCCATTCTCTCCTGCGGGTGGGTCAGCGTCGTCAGCTTGATCCCTGCATTCTTGGCGATATAGGAATTGTCCTGCCCGATAATCGACAGCTCTCCAGGAATGGAGATCCCCAGTTCGCGGCACACCTTGACCACTTCCAGGCCCACTTCATCGTTATAGCAGACGATAGCGGTCAGCACCTCTCTGTTATCTGTCAGGAATTGCTCCAGATTGGCCGACAGCGCCAGCTTCGATTCGGTATCGAAGGAGAGGACCTGCTCCGGGTGGAAGCGCAGCTTGGCCTCGCCGAGTGCCTTGATATAGCCCTTCATGCGGTATTTGCCCTGGAGATCGTCCATTTTGGCGATAATCCCGATCTGGGTATGGCCCTTCGCAATCAGCTCCCGGGTCGCCAGATAACTCGACTGTACGTCATCCAGGCAGAAGAACGGCACCTCCAGCTCCTCATAATAAGCGTTAATCATGATGAACGGGACGTCCTGCTCCTTGAACGACAAGTAGTAAGCGATGTTCGGATTGTACAGGTTGCTTTTGGTTGGCTCAATGATCAGCCCGTCTACCCCGTAGGACAGCATCATCTCCAGCGCTTTCTTCTCCTGGGCGACATCGTTATTGGTGCTGGCAAGCAGCAGCGAATAATTGTCTTCATTCAGCCTGCCTTCAATGCCCCGGATAATAGATGGGAAAATATAATCGGAAAGGTAGGTTGTTATTACGCCGATAGTCCGTTTGCCCGCGCCATTCCCGGATTTGGACCGGAACTGGTGGCTGACATAGGTGCCCGAGCCCTTTTCGCTGCGCAGAAACCCCTCATTGGATAGCTCCAGAATGGCCTTCCGCACGGTCTGGCGGCTGACGCCGTACATCTCCTGCAGCGCCGACTCCGTAGGAATTTGCTCGCCTACACTGTAGGTGCCGGACAGGATGTTGCTTTTGAGTTCATCGAATATGATCTGGTACTTGGTTCGCACACGGGTCACTTCTTTCATAGTTGTTCTTATATGGAGTGGAGAAATTATTGTAGTTGTACGTACATATTATAGCTTGAATATAAGCTTTATATCCCCGGATGTCTACTATATATCATGATTTGCGTAAAATACGGGTGATTTTCCGGTAAATTTGTAGGTATATCTTATATCTATTGTTGACAAATGTACGAACAAAAAATATACTAAACCTGTTCATAAAGGAAGCGCATTCTTTAGATTCGTAAGTAACACAGTTTGGTTCAGAGAGGAGTAACGTGGGCATGGATCAGAACATCAAGCAAGCGATACTTAAGGGAGAGACATCACTGGGTATCGAATTTGGGTCCACACGTATCAAGGCCGTCCTGATTGATCAGGGATTCAGGGCGGTTGCATCCGGAAGCTACGAGTGGGAGAACCTGCTGGAAGGCGGGTACTGGACGTATCCCCTCACCGATATCATCAAGGGGCTGCAAGCGGCTTACCGCGAGATGAAGCAGGAGGTTGCACAGAAATACGGGGTTACGCTTACTACTGTCGGTTCGATCGGATTCTCAGCAATGATGCATGGATATATGGCCTTTGACAGCGCGGGCGAGCTGCTGGTTCCGTTCCGGACCTGGCGTAATGCTACAACCGGTGCGGCGGCCAAGGAATTAACAGAGCTGTTCCAGTTCAATATTCCGGAGCGCTGGACCATTGCCCACCTGTATCAGGCGATTCTGAACGGGGAAGAGCATGTTCCGCAGGCGACATTCGTAACGACGCTGGGCGGATATATCCATTGGCTGCTGACCGGCAGCAAGGCGATCGGGATTGGCGATGCCTCCGGGGTCTTCCCTATAGATGAAGCTTCACAGGATTACCACCCGGCCATGGTCAGCCAGTTCGATGAGCTGATTGCCGCTAAGAATTACCCTTGGAAGCTGAGTGATCTTCTGCCCAAGGTCTACGCAGCAGGCGAGCAGGCAGGGGTGTTAACGGAAGCCGGAGCGAGACTGCTGGATGAGTCCGGGGACCTGCTGGCAGGCATTCCGCTCTGTCCTCCAGAGGGCGATGCCGGAACAGGAATGGTCGCTACGAACAGTGTGCGCAAACGGACCGGTAATATCTCTGTAGGCACCTCCGTGTTCGCCATGATCGTGCTGGAGAAGGACCTTACAGCGGTATACCCTGAGATTGACATGGTGACTACCCCCGATGGCAGTCCGGTAGGGATGGTGCATGCCAACAACTGCTCCAGCGATATCAATGCCTGGGTCGGCTTGTTCCGGGAATTCTCGGAGGCGATGGGCTTCAAGGCTGATCCGGCCCAGCTCTTCAGTGTTCTGTTTAATAAAGCGTTGGAGGCGGATGCTGATGGCGGCGGACTGCTAAGCTACGGCTATTTCTCGGGTGAGAACATCACCGGGCTGGAGAAGGGACGGCCGCTGTTTGTCCGCTCGCCTGAGAGCCGATTCACGCTGGGCAACTTTATGCGGACGCATTTGTTCTCCGCTTTTGGCGCGCTGAAGATCGGGATGGATATTCTGACCTTGAAGGAGCAGGTGTCCATCGACAGCATTCTGGCGCATGGCGGCTTGTTCAAGACGCCTGTTGTCGGACAGAGAATCGTGGCTGCTGCGATGAATGTTCCGGTCTCCGTGATGGCAACAGCCGGAGAAGGCGGCGCGTGGGGCATGGCGATTCTGGCTTCTTATATGAAGAACAGAGCGCAGCAGGAGCGTCTGGATGATTTCCTCGACCAGAAGGTCTTCAAGGATATCGAAGGCGAGACCATTCATCCGGTTGCGGCGGATGTGAAGGGCTTTGAATTGTTCATGGAACGCTACACGGCGGGTCTGGCGATTGAGCAGGCCGCTGTAGATCATCTCGTAGAGAACGGAGGAAATTAACACATGCTGGAGCAACTGAAGGAAGAGGTGTACGAGGCCAATCTGGAGCTGCCTAAGCACGGGCTGGTCAAATACACCTGGGGCAATGTGAGCGCGGTGGACCGGGCGAGCAGTCTGTTCGTCATCAAGCCGAGCGGAGTCAGCTATGACAAGATGAAGCCGAGCGATATGGTCGTTGTGGACTTCGATGGCAATGTGGTGGAGGGAGAGATGCGGCCTTCCTCGGATACAGCGACCCACGCTGTACTCTACAAGCATTACGCCGAGATCGGCGGCATCGTGCATACGCATTCCACGTGGGCAACCATCTGGGCTCAGGCCGGACTGGATGTTCCGGTTATGGGGACGACACATGCAGACACCTTCTATGGTTCTGTACCGTGCACCCGGTTCCTGACCCAGGAAGAGATTGACCGCGGTTATGAAGCAGAGACCGGGCATGTGATCATTGAGACTTTTGAACAGCGGGGGCTGGATGTGATGGCGATTCCCGGCGTTCTGCTGAAGGGCCACGCGCCGTTCACGTGGGGCAAGGATGCCCACGCCGCTGTCATGAACAGTGTGGTGCTGGAGGAAGTGTCCAAGATGAACCACTTCGCCCGCCAGCTGAACACCTTCGCCGAGGAGCTGCCGCAGCGGATTCTGGACAAGCATTATCTGCGCAAGCACGGCAAGGATGCGTATTACGGACAGAAGTAACGACTTTTACCAAACTAATAGAGAAGAGGATGAATGATATGTCAACAGTAAGCGACAAGCAATTCTGGTTCGTCGTAGGATCGCAGCACCTGTATGGAGATGAAGCGCTGGGTGAAGTGAAGGCTCACGCCCAGGAAATGACCGATGCGCTCAACAACAGCGGGGTGCTTCCTTATCCGCTAGTTCTGCAGGATCTGGCCGTTAGCGCAGACAAAATCACCTCCATTATGAAAGAAGTGAACTACCGTGACGAGGTTGCCGGTGTAATCACCTGGATGCACACCTTCTCCCCGGCCAAAATGTGGATTCGCGGCACGAAGCTGCTGCAGAAGCCGCTGCTGCACCTGGCTACCCAGTACAATGAGAGCATCCCTTGGGCAACGATTGACATGGACTTCATGAACCTGAACCAGGCTGCCCATGGCGACCGTGAGTATGGCTTCATCAATGCCCGTCTGAAGAAGCAGAATAAGGTCGTTGTAGGATACTGGGAACGTCCGGAAGTCCAGAAGCAGATTGCTGAGTGGATGGACGTTGCTGTAGCTTATAACGAAAGCTTCAACATCAAGGTTGCCCGTTTCGGCGACAACATGCGCAACGTCGGCGTTACCGAAGGCGACAAGGTAGAAGCCCAGATCCAGTTCGGCTGGACCGTAGACTACTTCGGCATCGGCGATCTGGTAGCCTATGTGAATGAAGTGAAGCAGGAAGAGATCGATGCCCTGTTCGCAGAATATACCAAGCTGTATGCCGTTGATTATGGCACGTACAGCAAGGAAGATTGGGAAGCCAGTGTGAAGGTGCAGGCGAGCTACGAGATTGCCCTTAAGCGCTTCTTGGATGCAGGCGGCTACAATGCCTTCACCTCTAACTTCGAGGACCTGCACGGCATGAAGCAGCTTCCGGGTCTGGCTGTTCAGCGCCTGATGGCCCAAGGCTACGGCTTCGCCGGTGAAGGGGACTGGAAGACTGCGGCCCTGGACCGCCTGATGAAGGTGATGAGCCACAACCTGAATACCGGGTTCATGGAGGATTACACTTACGAAATGGCTGCCGGACAGGAAGCGATTCTCCAGTCCCACATGCTGGAGGTAGACCCGAGCCTGGCCAGCAATCAGCCGAAGATCATCGTATCTCCGCTGGGGATCGGCGACCGTGAAGACCCGGCCCGCCTCGTCTTCGACGGCAAGGCAGGCGAAGGTGTCGTGGTATCGATGGCCGACTTCGGCACTCATTACAAGCTGCTGATCAACGAAGTTACCGCGTTCGAGCCAACCGTTCCGGCTCCGAATCTGCCGGTAGCCCGTGTACTGTGGCAGGTGAAGCCTAACTTCCAGGACGGAGTCAGAGCCTGGATCGAGAACGGCGGCGGACACCACACCGTTGTATCGCTGAACCTGACGACCGATCAGATCGTTACCTATGCGAAGCTGGTTGGCCTGGAATATGTAATTATTAAGTAATTAGAGTAACTTGTAAAAGTTAACAGCGAGTGCATGTTAAAAAGAGCGAAGGGGCACATAGCCCTCTCGCTCTTTTTGTTTGGCAGGTATAGTGGGCGCGGCGGCGGTATGCAAGAGACATCTGCCCGCCCCGCCGGGAAGCGTGTGCCCAATGTATGCGAAAAAACAGGCATGACAAGACAGAGGCCTTGTCACCCCCAGGAATGAAAATAAGTCGGGTGCATCAGTCGCATCCCGACTTTTATTTTCGTATTAAACCGAACACAATGTACAGGCGCGGGGCAATCGTCTCTAATGTAATCGGAAAACCGATCACAATGTGCAGGTGCAGCGGTCAGTCTGCTGAGTGTGCCAGCGCAGCGCTTCGTATGCCTAGTATTCCTGGTGTCCCTAACGTCCCCGCCCGCCCCGCTCACTTCTTATTCCGCGCACGGTATTGCTGCGGTGTGGCGCCGACAATCCGCTTGAACAGGTTGGAGAAGCTGCCGAGGCTGGTGTATCCGACCTGCTCGGCGATATCGGTGATCTTCAGCTCTGTCTCCTCCAACAACTGCTTGGCCTTCTGCAGCCGTTCCTGAATAATCACATCGGAGATTGACAGCCCGGTCTCCTTCTTGAACAGCCGCGACAAGTAGGCCGGGTTCAAGTAGACATAGGCCGCGAGTTCGTCGCGGGTGATCTCTTCGCTCAGACGCGAGCGGATATACTGCCGGATCTTGGTGACCGTGGCCGAGGATACGTTATTGCTGGTCTGCAATAAGTGCATTACGGCTCGCAGGCATTCCAGCGCCCAATGCTGGAGCGAAGCGGACTGCTTCGGATAATTCTCCTTATCCATCAAGGGCTTCAGCTCCGCTGAGGCGTGTGCGGATAAGCCTTTTTTGGCGAGAACGGTGTGTACAATGAACAGGATGCCGTGGATAAGCTGGCGGTGCAGCTCACTTGTCCAGCGGCCGGGCCCGATGCCCGAGAACCACAGCGTCACGCGGCGCTCCAGCTCCTCCAGCTCGCCAAGCTCCAGGAGGGTCGCCCACTCTCCAAAGATATGCATAGGCGCTGCCTGAGGCACCGGCGCAAGCGGCTGATCTCGACTATATGCCTGATCCTCCGGTCCGAACACCTGACGCGAACGATTCAGGTTGCGTTGTTCCCGCTCCGTGACATCCGTGTAAGCGCTCATGATTCCAGACAGAGGGACACCCGCGCTGATGTAGATCGACAGGGAGCAATGCAGGAGCCGTCCGCAGGTATCCAGGAAGGTGCGGCCATTCTGCTCCAGCGTATGCCGGACGGCGTTCATATCGCCACGCACGTAGATGACCGCCAGATTATGGCCGACCTGATCCTGCAGCACAGTGCCTTCCAGCCCGCTTAGCAGCAGCTCATCGGCCATGTTGCGCAGTGCATATTCCATAATCGTCTCATCCCGTGCGCTAAGGTTCTCCTTCCACTGCTCCAACCCCAGCAGAGCGAGGAAGTAGCGGTCTCCAGGCTGCAGATCCAGATTGTAGGTGTTCGCCGGAAGGGTGAGCGATTCCAGCACGGGCGCCGCCCGCTGGCTGAGAATATCCTGCCAGAACCGTTCCACCAGCAGGGGGAGCTGATGCTCCCACTGTCTCCGGTACTTCTGGATCAGGGCCTCGAACTGCTGCTGCTCTCTCTGCTTGCTGATCTCGAATAGCGCCTCACGGGAGATTTTCATCAATTCCTCATAGTCTACAGGCTTGAGCAGGTAATGGAAGGCTCCGTGATAAATCGCGCGCTGGGCATACTCGAAATCCGCATGGCAGGTCAGCATAATCGTCAGCGTGCCGGGAGCGGATTGCTTCACCCAGGCCAGCAGCTCCAGGCCGCTTCTGCCCGGCATTTCAATATCGCAGATCAGCAGGTCTACGGGCTGCTGCTGAAGAACGGCAATCGCCTGGTCTACGTTCTCCGCCAGACAGACATCTGACACGCTAAGCGCGCTCCAATCTACCCCCTGCTGAAGGCCGAGCAAGGCGAAGTATTGGTCGTCAACGATTAGAACTCTGTACATTGAACGTCACAGCTCCTTTTGAACGGGTAGTCTAATTTCCACAACCGCGCCTCCGTCTGGAGCATTGTGGAAGGTAAGCCGTGCCCGGTTGTTATAGAACATCAGCATGCGTCTGTATACGTTCCATATTCCCAGATGGCGGTCTGTCGGCTTACGCTCATATACGCCATGATTGAGCCTGTCGAGCTGAGCCGCGGAGAAGCCCGGCCCGGAATCGCGGATCTGAATGGCAATGCAGGAATCGCCGCTCTCTCCCGCTTCTTCACTGACTGTGATGCCGACATTGAAGGGCTTCGAATTGTTGATGAAGCCATGCTTGATGGCATTCTCGACGAAGGGCTGGATCAGCAGCGGCGGAATCAGCGTAGACTCCAGCTCCTGCGGAAGCAGCACTTCATAAGACAGCTTGTTCGGATACATAACCATCTGGATCTCAATATAGTTCTGAATATGACCCAGCTCGCTGCGCAGCGGAAGCCAGGCGTCGTTGGTATTCATGATGAAGCGGAAGTGGGAGACCAGATGTCCGATCATCTTTTTGATTAACGCATACTGCTTCAGCTCTACCAGATGAAAGACGATATTCAAGGAATTCATGAAAAAATGGGGATTGATCTGCGCCTGAAGATGCTTCAGCTCGGCCTGCTGCACCTTCATCTGCTCCTCGTACACATCAATCTTGAGATTGCCGATCTGCTCCGCCATCTGGTTGAATTGCCGGTTAATGATCTGGAACTCCCTGCTGTTGCCATCCTTCAGCCGGTATTCCAGCTGTCCCTTCCCCAGAATCCGCATCCCACTGGTTAGATGCTGGATCGGTTTGAACACCAGCCGGCTTAGCAGCGCGAGGAGGATCGCCATAATAATAATAATGACGAAGGGAATCACCTTGATGATCTGCTGGAAGATCGGCAGCTCGTCCAGAATGGATTTCTCGTCGAGCAGGAAAAAGACATTCAGATTGGAATATTGGGATGGCTTGTCAATCAGCAGATACGAATTGCCGTTACTCAGGCGAATCGAGGCATCCGCACGAGGGTTGGGCTGATTAAGCCGGCTGCGGATGAGCGCAAGATCTTCACTGGCGAACTGGCCCCAGAGTAATTTACCGTCATTGTCGATCATGCCGACCTGTCCGCTGCCCCCGGTAGACTCCAGTTGGGTCAGGGGCTGGGCCAGAGAATCGATGCTGACTAGTACCCCCATGAGAAGCCGTCCGCTCTTGTCCGGCAGCACCTTGAATAACACCGGCTCTCCGCCGAGGGTCACGGTCTCCCACTTCAGGGAACCTTGGAGATTAGGCGACTTCAGCCGCGAGGAGAGCCCGGAGGCAATGACCTCCTTCTCCTGGTAATACTCTCTCTGGCTGCTTAAGAAGAGCTCATCCCGGTCCTGATGGTAGACGAAGACACTTCGGATAATGGTGTAGTAGCTGACATCGCTGTACCACTGGTCCATCAGCTTGCGGATGGACAGATAATAATTGACGCTGTCGGGACCGCTATCGGAATAGAGCTCCAGCAACATGTTTTCACCTGCGGTACGCAGCAGATAATGGCTGGTCTGCTCCAGCAGCTCATCGAGTGTACCTAAGTGCAGGGTCAACGTGTCCGAAGCGGACTTCGCAACCTTCTCCCGGACAATGTTGGTGGAATAGAGGTTGGTGTAGGAGAGAAAGAGGAACAGCGGCGTGACCAGCAGCAGGACAAGGGCACTCACTTTGAATCGCAATGATAGTTTCACAGTCTTCCCCCTTATCCTTAGGTACATTTACACGCTGAGCGGCAGGAAAGGGGAAGGACGGCAGCCGTCCTTCCCCTTAGCTTAAAATATAAGAATTTGTATGTTCCACACGACAACTTATCCTTATATTTCTCGCTGAAACGGGTGCCGTCCTTAAAAGGACGGCATAGTCGTTTCCACTTGTTTGTTTAGGATTGTTTGGCCTTCCAGGCATCGTATTGCTTCTGAACCTCGGCGCGGATCTCTTCAATGCCGTTAGCCTTCAGCTTATTATTGTATTCCGTCAGCACTTTGTCTACTCCGAGGCTGCCCGTTTCCAGCAGCGGGCGGAATTCCTTGATAATGTTGCTGACCACGGAGACCTGTGTTTTGACAGCGTCGGTATTGAAGTTGAAGCCGAAGGACTTCACCTTATGGGCGCTCTCGTTATAAGCCTTGAATTTCTCCCACTTGTCGGCGCTTTCGCCTTCCCACAGATAGGTTATGGTCTGGTTACCGAACATCCATTCAATGCCCGGCGCCCAGCCGGTATCGGCACGGGTAGCAATGCCGTCAGGCAGCTTGATGAAGTTCTCTTTGCCTTCCACCTTCACATATTGCCGTCCTTCTACACCGAAGTCAATGAGGTTGACCAGCACCGGGTCGGTATGCAGAAGGTTCAGCAGCATCATGGTCCGCTCGGGATCAATCGAGGTGCGTCCGATGGCCATCATGGAGTTGCTGACGCTGGCTGTACTGATCTCGGGTTCATTCCCCTTCAGCTTCACCAGCTCAATGCCGGTAGCGATGGAATCTTCCTTGTCGGAATCCGGTTTGTCTGAACCGAATTTCATCCAGGTCTTACCGGCCTTGAAAGCGTCTTCAGTACTGGTTTTGGTCGTTGCGGCATCTTTATTGATGTAGCCTTTGCTGAACCAGTCGCCGTAGAGCTTCATCCGGTAGATTGCGGTGTCGGACTCCATGGAGCTGATCACCATCTTATCAGTCTTGGTATCCAGTACGATTCCGGCAGGAGCGCCGGCCACCAGCTCATAACGGAAGTTCTCCTTCATGCTCTCTCTGGTCTTGTCGAAGTAGCCCAGGGTATCGGAGCCGCTGCCGGAGAGCCAGATCGGCGCAATAGCCGGTTCCTTCTCCTTGATCGTCTGCAGCCATGGCTCCAGGTCCTCCAGCGTCTCAATCGAGTTCACATCGAATCCGTATTTATCTACCAGATCCTTGCGGAACATAATGGTATGGCTCTCACCGATTTCTTTATTGGTAGGAATCGCATAGATTTTGCCGTCTACGGTTCCGCCGTCCAGGAAGCGGGGATCAAGGGTCTCCTTGATGCCTTGGCCATATTTGGCTAACAGATCATCCAGCGGAAGGAACGCGCCCTTGGCTACGTTATTGGCGAAGTCTGCCCAGTTGGGGGCGAAGGTCAGATCGACCTGTTCACCGGACTGGTAAGCCAGTGCCATCTTCTCGGCCCAGGAGGACCAAGGGAGTCCCTGGAAGTCAATCTCGGCGTTGATTTTCTCTTTGAGATACTTATTGATCTCATCTACAACCGCCTTGGTATCATTCTGCGGGAAATTCCCGACCGTGTAAACTTTCAGCTTCCGGAACGTTGAGGTATCAGGACTCGTGCTGCCTTCCGTGCCAGCCGTTGTGGCTGCTGCTGTCGATTCTGCCTTGGACGGGGCGGATGCACCTGAATTGCCCCCGCCGCATCCGGTAATGCCCAGTATCACGGCAGTCAGAGCGGCAAGCACCGTGCCTGAGCTTCTTGTTGTTCTCATTTGTATGAACCTCCTCGAATGATAATTAGATCATATATTCTAACCGGCATTTACGCCAGAGCTAGACCGCTTAACCTTTGATTGCCCCTATAGTAAGGCCCTTGGTGAAGTACTTCTGGAAGAACGGATAGATGAACAGAATCGGACCAATCGACAGCACGACCATAGCCATCCGCAGACTTTCGGTCGGAACGGATTCCTGTACCATCAGGGCGACCCCGCTGCCGGCAAGCTGGGTTTTGAAGAATTCCGCCTGGCGGATCATCTGAATCATGACGTATTGCAGGGAGAACTTGTCGGTGTCATTAATGAATAGCATGGAGTTGAACCAGTCATTCCAATACATCAGCGTAGTGAACAGACCGATCGTAGCCAGAACAGGCAGGGAGATCGGAAGCACAAGCTGGAAGAATATCCGCCACTCCGAGGCCCCGTCAAGCTTGCCGGATTCAATCATCTCCTCCGGGATCGTCTGCTGGAAGAAAGTGCGGGTAATGAAGATATAGAAGGCATTGGACAGGCCGGGCAGGATCAGCGCAACCAGCGAGTCCTTCAGATCGAGATAGTTCACGTACAGCAGATAGAAGGGGACAAGCCCTCCCGAGAACAGCATGGTGATCAGCAGGTAGAAGTTGAATGTTTTTTTAAAGGGGAAATCCTTCCGGTAAAGCGGGTACGCATATAGCGCAATCAGCAGCACGGCCAAAACAGTCCCGATAATGGTAACGGTCAGGCTGACGCCATACGCCTTAACCAGTGTCTCCGAATGCTTGAACAGATATTGGTACGCGGATGCGTCGATATGATCGGGCCAGAATTTGTAACCCTGCAGCGTCAAGGCCTTCTCGTTGGTTAAGGAGATGGCGACAATGAGTAGGATCGGCAGAATACATGCCAGGCTGAAGGCGATGAAGAACACATTCAGAATAATCTGGGCGGTAGTGGAGCCTTTGGTATAAGGGTTGCTTCGGGATGCAGTAGTCATTAGAATCCTCCGTTTCTAGAAAAGCGCCGTATCGCGGTTCAGCTTCCGGGCGAGAGCGTTCGCGCCGATGACCAGGAAGAAGCCGACGACAGATTGATAGAAATTCGCCGCTGAGGACATCCCCAGGTCGTTGAGCTGGATCAGGCCCCGGTAGACATAGGTGTCGATGACGTCCGTAGTCGAGCGCAGCGCACCGGAGTCCAGGGTCACATGGTAGAACAGCCCGAAGTCAGAGCGGAAGATGCCGCCCATGTTAAGAATCGTGAGAATGACCATGATCGGCGTGAGCAGCGGCAGGGTAATCTTGGTGATCTGCTGCCATTTGCTGGCGCCGTCCATCACCGCGGCTTCGTACAGCTCTTCGCTGATGCCGGTGATGGCTGCAAGGTAGATGACGCTGCCGATCCCGATGGAGTGCCACATTTTGGTGATCCACAGAATGTAAGGCCATGCGTTAGGATGCATATAGGCATTCACCGAGGAGTAGCCGAACATTGGCAGAATATGCTTGACCAGGAAGCCATACTCCGGGTGCAGGAAGGCATAGACGATGAAGCTGACTACAACCATGGACAGGAAGTTCGGCATAATCATGACGGTCTGGAAGAACTTCGAAGCCAGCTTGTTACGCACCTCATTGATCGCAATGGCCAGTGAGACCGAGAGGATGAGTCCTGAGATAATGAAGACCACATTGTACCCCACGGTGTTGATGGTCACGCGCAAGGCGTCAGAGGTGGCGAACAGGAACCGGAAGTTGTCGAGCCCGGCCCAAGGACTGCCCATAATGCCGTCAATGTAGTTGATGTTCTTGAAGGCAATGAATAATCCGAACATCGGAATATAGCAGTTGATGAAAAAGATAATCGAGGTGGGCAGCAGCATCAGCAGCAGCACCCGGTATCGCACGATATTGTGCAGCAGACGGCCGAAACGGCCCTGGGGCTGTGTCGCTAGCTTGGTGTTCATAGCTTGTGGTGCGGGATTTGCCATAAGTTCTAACCTCACTCTACTTGTTCTGGATGAATTTATTATAGTAGAGCGGATGAACCGAATTCTCTCTTGCAAATGACCCTGTTTATTCAAAAATGACTTTGTGCACGTAGGATGTTATTCTGCGCTCCTGTCACAAAATAGCAGCAGGGGAACGTTATACCTGTATATTCTTAATCAGCAAAGGAGAGAAACTATGTACTCGATCAGCTTAAATACGATGAAGAAAGCAATGATAGCAACAGCAGTAACCGCTGTACTAGGAGGGACAGTTGTCGGCGGGGGATTCACTGTACCCGTAGCGGCGGCAGTCAATGTCAATAAGGATGCTAAGGCTGGCAGCGTGTTTGCGGTCAGTGACAGCACCGTGCTGAAGGCGCTTGTCCAGAAGGGGCTTGCTGCTGCCCCGAATCAGACCGTGACCCAGGAAGGGGTGACCCTGACTCTAACCGATCTGATCTATGACAATAACGAGCTTGTCGCAGGTATCCGGCAGGAGGGAGGGACGGTGGGCAAGAACGGTTCTTTCATGGACCAGACCAGGAATGTGGACGTGTTGATCAATGGGAAAAAGCTGCTGTTTGATACTTCCATCATTCCCAATTTGGAAGATACGGACACAGCCTTGATCTATTTGAGTAAGGGAGCGATGAAGCAGCAAATCCCGGATAAATTCGACCTGACGCTGAAGGCATACGCCAACGGGGTGAAGGAGCCGTTTATTTTCAAAGTTCAAGTGAACAAGCTGGGGACCCTGTTAAGCCTGAAGCCGGGCGTCTCCAAGAAGAACAACAAATTCAATTATACGGTGAATTCCTTCGAGATGACCGCGTTAACGATGTCTCTGCAGGTGACCTTTAAGGGGGAAGTTCCGGCAGCGGCCAAGTCCAAAGTGAACAACCCGGAAAGAATGCTATATGATCTTGTGGATGAGAAGGGGAATGTGGTCTCGCCGTGGGGCAAGCCGTTTGAGAAGGTTAAAACAAGCGGTACCGAGGAACAGAACTATAGTGCATTCCCAGCCGTTCCAAAGTCCATTAGCGTTAAGCCTTTTACGTATTCCAAAGATGCCAGCGGGAAGATGTTCAAAGACAAGCAGGGCCAATGGGCTAAAACTTATTATAAAGACCTTGAAACCAAAATTACGGTTAAATAACGGGCAATGAAGCAGTGCAGGACACCCGGCGATGACCACGAGAGTAACAAATGATATTGACAGAAGTCTGGACTGTGCATAGAATTGAAAAATATTTACATGAGGCCAGCTTCATAAAATTAAATATTAGCAAGCTATGATTGCTGTGGATCACACTACAGCAGGAGCAGCTTCTGGAGAGACTGCGGGGAACCGCAGCGCCGAAGGGTTCACAATCTCAGGCAAAAGGACAGAAGAGTACCGAATTTGTTTTTTGCCGTGCGGATTAGCCGCTGCTGCAGAAGCTTATTTGGAACTTCTTATGAACCGGGAGATTGGATGATATCCAGTCTCCTTTTTGCGTTACCCGGCAGGACAGCGTCATATACACTAAGGGGGAAACAGGTATGGCACAGACAGAATTAAAAAGAGAGCTTGCAAACCGGCACGTCCAGCTTATCGCCATCGGAGGTACGATTGGCACAGGTTTATTCCTGGGATCGGGCAAAGCTATTCAGCAGGCCGGGCCCTCCATCATGCTCACGTATCTGATCGTGGGGATTGCCGTGTTTTTTGTGATGCGGGCGCTGGGGGAGCTGCTGCTCTCCAAGGCGGGGTATCAGTCTTTTACAGACATTGCTGAGGATTACCTGGGGCCGCGGGCGGCGTTCATTACGGGCTGGACCTACTGGTTCTGCTGGATTATGACGGCGATGGCCGATGTGATTGCGGTGGGCGTCTATGTGCAGTACTGGTTCGATATTCCGCAGTGGGTACCGGCCGTGATCTGCCTGATCATTCTGCTCGGACTCAATCTGCTCACGGTCAAAAGCTTCGGCGAACTCGAATTCTGGTTTGCTCTGATCAAGGTGGTTACGATTCTGGCTCTGATTGGCCTGGGGATTGTCCTGCTGGTAACCCAGTTCAAGACAGATGCAGGCTCAGTGTCGGTCCGCAATCTCTGGGAGCACGGGGGCGTGTTCCCGAACGGGGTGAAGGGCTTCCTGTTCTCTTTTCAGATGGTGGTATTCGCCTATGTCGGCGTGGAGCTGGTGGGGGTATCGGCAGCGGAGACGGCTAATCCTGAGAAAAACATCCCGTCCGCGATCAACAAAATTCCGCTGCGGATTCTCTTCTTCTATGTCGGCGCGCTCTTCGTGCTGCTGTGCATTAATCCCTGGACCCAGCTTAGCGCGGCTGAAAGTCCGTTCGTGCGCACCTTCAGTCTGGTCGGGATTCCGGTTGCTGCGGGGATTATCAATTTCGTGGTCTTAACCTCGGCAGCCTCCGCCTGCAACAGCGGGATGTTCTCGACCAGCCGGATTCTCTACAATCTGAGCAGACGGAATCAGGCCTCGCCTCAGCTTGGCAAGCTGAACCGGAATCATGTGCCTGCGAATTCCTTATTCCTCTCCACGCTGGTGATCTCTGCCGGGGCACTGCTCAGCAAGCTTATTCCGGGTCAGGCCTTCGGCATCGTGACTACGATCAGCGCCATTTGCTTCATCTGGGTCTGGGGCGTTGTGCTGGTCTGCCATATCAAGTATAAAAGGAACCGCCCGGACTTACATGCCGCTTCCAAATTTAAAGCGCCGTTCACCCCGGTAATTAACTATGCCGTCCTGACGCTGTTCGTCGCCATTCTTGTGATCATGCTCTTTGCTGCCGAGACCCGTCCGGCGCTGCTGTTCACCCCGCTCTGGTTCATCCTGCTGTTCGTTCTGTATTCCATTAGAAGCCGTAAGGAGAAAAGTGAACAGGAAATCAGTATAATCAATACATAAACTGATTTCAGGATGAAGAGGGTGCAGCCGCCGCATGAACAAG
Organism: Paenibacillus silagei; assembly: GCF_017874735.1. GTDB lineage: Bacteria > Bacillota > Bacilli > Paenibacillales > Paenibacillaceae > Paenibacillus_AQ > Paenibacillus_AQ silagei. The sequence goes on along the minus strand of NZ_JAGGLV010000001.1, from coordinate 526,492 downwards.
ACAGACCGCATGTTAGCCATCGTACTGGAGCTGCAGCGCAAAGGGGTCGTACGGGCAGAGGATCTGGCGTCCGTCTTCGAGACTAGCGTAAGAACCATCTACCGCGATATCCAGGCGCTTAGTGAAGCCGGAGTGCCGGTGGTAGGAGCTACGGGTCAGGGATATTCACTGGTAAAAGGGTATTTCCTCCCCCCGGTCAGCTTCACCGCCGAGGAGGCAGTGACCCTGCTGATCGGGACGGATTTCGTGGAGCAGCGGTTCGACACTCAGTATGGTAACCAGGCCTCCGCAGCAGGGAGGAAGATTGAAGCGGTTCTCCCGGAGGATGTCAAGGAGAATACCGCCCGGCTCCGCCAGAGCATCCTGCTGCTGAATACCAGTAAAGATAAGCTGCAAGGACAGGAGAAGGAGTACATGGAGCAGATCCGCCGCGCGATTCTGGAGCAGCGGAAGATCAGCTTCGGGTATACGAAGGGCAGACAGGAAGCTGACGGAAGTCACCGGAGTGTCCGAACCGCTTCGCCGTATGGACTTGTCCTGAACAGAGGCGCCTGGACCCTGGTCGCCTGGTGCTGGCTGCGGCAGGAGATCCGTCATTTCCGGTTATCCAGAATGAGCGGGCTTACCGTTCTGGGTGACCGGTTCGAAGTGCCTGCGGATTTCGATCTGCACGAGTACCAGCCGGAGGATGACCGCCATGTACGCGTGTGCATTTTGGTTCAGCCGGAGATCGCGGGCAAGGCGGCTGAATCGGGTAACTTTTATCTGGAGGCAGTGGAGGACCGGGCAGACGGCAGGCTTATGACCTTCCGCGTGCGCCAGCCCGAGGACCTGCTGCAATGGGTGCTTGGCTGGGGAGCGGGGGCGGTTGTCCTGGAGCCGGAAGCCTTGCGGAGGCTTGTGCGGGAGGAAGCGGCGAGAATGCTGGAACGCTACTGACATAACGTTGTCAGGAGAAGTTGTGTATATTCAGAACAGACCTTAAGAATAAAGGAGCTGCCTGAATATTATGAATAAGAATATGAATATGAATATGAAGACAACAGAAGCCTTACAGCAGTTTGAGAAGACTGCCCATCACTATCTTATGGAATTAGATATCTTCAGTATGGAGCAGCTGCTGCGGCAGCCTGCCGAGGGAGAGTGGTCTCTCGGGCAGATGGTCCAGCATTTGATACAATCGGCGCTGTACATGCAGCTCCGTAATATCGATCAGTGTCTGGCCGGGAACGGGGAAGCGGCGGGGAATGAAGCAGAGATGACCCCGGATGGTAAAGCGATTTTTGCCGGGGGCAGCTTCCCGCCTGTACGCGTTCATGTTCCGCCGTCACCGCAGTATACGCCGGTACAGCCGGAGAGCAAGGAGCAGCTGATCCAGGGTCTGCACACCGTGATGGACCGTATGCGGGAGACCCTGCCGAAGCTTGCGCAGGCACCTGAGCACAGCACTGTCCCTCATCCCCGCTTCGGCCCTTTGAATGCAGCAGAATGGTATCTGCTGATCGAGATGCACTACCGCCATCACTTGCTGCAGCTGGACCGGTTGAAGGATGCAATAGGGGCAGGAGTACAATAGAGTTAAGCCGCAATGAGCGAAGGAAAGCCGAAGCCTGTCAGCAATAGACTGACGGGTTCCGGCTTTTTTGGTTGAAAAACCGACCACACTGGTCACACCGAAGGCGCACGGGCCCAATGTGGTCGAAAAACCGACCACAATGGTCACGCCAGCAGGCAGGCGAGAAAATGGGGATACCGCTTGAAGCACCCGCATCCTTCAACGTCAGGCTGATGCTGTGCTTATAAATCATTTTTTAATTATTCATTTTTGAATAAAGGAGGTTTGTCGCAAAATGTCGAACTTAACTCAAGATTTCACTGTACCGTGAAGCTACCTGAAATAGAAGGAGAACCGCATCTATGAAAAACATCGTCCGCTCCCTTGAAGAACTAATGAATCTGGCACCCATTCTGAAAGCTGCATTTCCTTACGATATCTCAATTGCCATCTGCGACACAGAGAAGTTCCTTGCCTATTACCCCGGTGATTCCATTGATCTGGGCATCCGGGCAGGGCAGATCATTCAGGCAGACGAGCCTCTGTATCATGCGCTGAAGCAGGATGAATACTCGGTGGCTAATGTCCCCAGGGAATATTACGGGTATGAATTTGTGGGTACGGTTCTGCCGGTACATGGGGAGGATGAGGAGGTCTGTGGGGCGGTATGTATTCAGGTACGCAGGCAGACGGAGCTGCGGGAGATCGCGGACCGGATGGCGCTGTCCCTGAATCAGGCCAATGCGCGGATTAGCCAGGTCGCGGACGGCTCAGGCCTGCTTGCCGATTATTCGCAGAAGCTGCTGATTCAATCGGATGCAACGGCTTATAGTGTCCGTAAAAGCAGTGAGGTTCTGGCGGTGCTGAGGAAGGTGGCCGACCAGACGAACCTGCTTGGCATTAACGCGGCGATTGAAGCCGCCCATGCCGGGGAGCGGGGCCGGGGCTTCGACGTTGTGGCTAAGGAGATCCGCAGATTCTCGAAGGAAACCGAGCAATCGGCGCAGCGGATCAGGGATACCCTGAGTGAGATTCAGTCGGCTATGCAAGGGATCAGTCAAGCCATAGGCCAGATTGCGTCCGTCGGGCAGGAGCAGGCGGCTTCCACGCATGAGATCTCCAGCTTCATTGAGGAGATCCGGGCAATGTCTGAGCAGTTGAACGAGTTCGCGCAGAAGCTGTAAGGCTTGAGAGGAAGCTGCCTGCATCGGTCCGCGAATTTTACAGATGTGCGATCAATGTGGCCGCCAGCGCCAGAAAGGCCGGGAGGCCTTGCATCAGCAGGATGGATCGCTTGGAGGTAAGTCCGCCGTAGATGGCCGCAACCGCCACGCAGATCAGGAAGAACAATTGCAGCTGGTACCCGAAGTCAGCGCTTGGATGCAGTAGCCCCCAGATTAGACCGGCTGCAAGGAAGCCGTTATATAAGCCCTGATTGGCTGCCAGCGATTTCGTCTCCTGTGCGAAGGCGGGGGTCAATCCGAACGCCTTCTGTGCTCTCGGAGTGGTCCACAGGAACATCTCCAGTACAAGTATGTACACATGCTCTAGTGCTACTAAGGCAACAAGAATCAAACTTACAGTCATCATAAGAAGTCCCTCTTTTCAAGTGATAGGAATTTAAGTAATGTGAATCTGTGACGTTAGTGTCTCATGGATTTTCATTGTGCAAAATATAATTTTACAAACCTAAATATAACCAAATACTTGCCTTTTGTCAATTTATTGCATCCATATTGTAAGGGAGGAAGGAAATGTACATCAGAACACTGGCCCCCTCGGACGCCGAAAGCTACCGGGAGCTTCGTTTGCAGTCGCTGCAGCAGCACCCGGAAGCTTTCCTTAGCTCTTATGAATCGGAAGCGAAGCTGTCTATCGAGACTACCCGGATTAGGCTGGATTCCTCCGATGAGCATTTCACCCTGGTCAAGCTTCATCGCCCTTGGCTCTGTGCCGTAGCAGACGAATCCAAGGGATTCGTAGAGCCTTTTGGCAGACAGATTACTTGAGGTTACGGTCAGCGTAAGCTGCTCCAGCCCCGGCGCGCCCTTCGCCCGCGCAATCAGCTCCAGCATCAGCGCGCGGCCCACGCCATGTTTGCGGGCAGCCGGATCTACATATACTGCATAGACATTAGCTTTGTGCTGAATCTTGGGCCTGCTCTCCCGGAACAAGGTTGCCATTCCTGCCAGCCTCTGCTCCCCATCCAAGACGAGTATCTGGACGAGGATCTGATGGTGCTGCTGCTGTAAAACAAAGCACAAACCCCTCCCGCATGTTTGCAGAAGGGGTAAGATAAATCGCATATGTTGCTTACTTCGCAGACTTTCCGCTCAGGATGGCCTTCACCTGGCTGACCATTGCCGCTGCGTCAGCGCTGGTGACGCCGTCCTGGGGACGGAAGCTTCCGTCTTGATCCAGCTTCACGATCTTGAGGGCAAGCGCGGTCTGAATGGCTCCCGAGTTCTGGATATTGATCTTGTCATTATCCTTGATCTCCACCGGGATCAGCTTGATCATCGGCAGTTGGCCGTTGGTCTGGAGCGTGTTAATGAGCAGATACGTGAAAGATTCGCGGGTTACGCTCATATTCGGATCGATTTTGATCTGCAGATTCGCCTCAGGTCCGGCAGCGTCCTTGATGAACTGGACGGCCTCGGTTGCGGTGATTGTCTTGCTTACAGCACCGGGTGCCGGATGGGCCTTCAGATAATTCACGGCATTTCCGGCGATGGAAGCAGCCTCAGGGCGGGTAATTGCCGCCTTCGGATTGAAGTTCCCGTCGGCATCCAGCTCCACGAAGCCAAGGGCAAGGGCGGTCTGGATAGCTCCCGAGTTCAGGATGTCGATCTGATCGCCGTCCTTCACGTCTTCTGGAATGACATTAATCATCGGCAGTTGCCCGCTGGTCTGTAAGGTATGGATTAACAGATACGTGAAGGCTTCACGTGACATGCTGGCCGCCGGAGTAATCTTGATCTGCAGGCCGGCTTCAGGACCGACTGCTTCTTTAATCACCTGCACAGCTTGTTCTGCGGTCAGGACCTCATCCGCGGCAGCAGGGGCTGGATGGGCCTTCAGATAAGCGAGCGCATTGCTGATGGCGACTGCCGCTTCGGCGCGGGTGATCTCCTGCTTCGGGTTAAGCTTGCCGCTGCCATCCAGCTTCAGGACACCGTAATTCAGCGCACGCTGCAGGGCACCGGAGTATTCCACCTTCACCTGATCCTGGTCGGCGTACTCCACTACCACCGGTTTAATCATCGGCAGGCGGTTCGTGTTCTCCATCGCATCAATAAGCTGGTAGGTGAATTCTTCGCGGGTCAGCTTCTCACCAGGCTTCAGATCGGCAGGCAGGTCCAGACCATGCACACCGGCAATAATCAGCGCCTGTGCGTACCAGGCGGAGTCATGGGCATTCTTGAAATAGTCGGTGGCATGCGGCTCCTTCACGAACCGGATCGCATTCAGATTCAGATCAAGCGCACTCACGATCATCTGCACCCCCTGGGCTGCTGTGATGCTAAGGTTCGGGCCGAACAGATCTGCACTAATGCCTTTGATCAGGCCGCTGTTCTGAAGGGCAATAATTTTGTCTTTATCCTGCACGTTATGGATATCCTTGAAGGCTGCGGCCGAGGCGAATTGTTGTCCTGTGAAGCTGAGCGCCAGAGCGGCGGCTGCGGATAGGGTTATCATCTTGAATGTATTCTTCATGTCCAGTCACCTCGTAAGAGTAGTTTGTGGTTTATTTGTGATCATAGACGGCGGCTTAGTCAAAAAGGTTCCAGCAAAAATAAAATAATCAAAATCATAAATAAACGCAAAAAAAAGCACTGCCTATGCGGCTAGTGCTCATGATACAAGGATAAGATAACATCCAATTAAACCTCCGCCGCAACAATCTGATTCCGGCCCTGATGCTTGGCGGCGTACAGGGCTTTGTCGGCAGACTTGAACAGGTCGTTCAAGTAGGTGTTCGCCTCGATGGCAGGCGGGATCTTGAATTCAGCGATGCTGAGCAGTCCCATGCTGATGGTGATGGAGACAGGCTCATCGATATAATCGATGTGGATAGTATTGTGCTCAACCTCGGATTTCAGCTGCTTGGCCAGACGGCGCGCCTCGGCTCCATTCGTATCCGGCAAATAGATAATGAATTCCTCTCCGCCGTAGCGGGCCAGAATATCGGAGGGCCGCAGGCTGCGCTGCAGCAGCTCCACTGTGTTACACAGGACCATATCTCCGGCCAGATGGCCGTGCTGGTCGTTGATTTTTTTGAAAAAATCGATGTCGATCAGTATAATAGTCGAAGGTGTCCGGGTGTCGCTGACCCGCAGCGCCTCCTGCTCCAATTGCTGCATCAGATAATGCCTGTTGTAGCAGCCGGTCAGGCTGTCGGTGATGGCCAGCTTCCTCAGCTTACCGTTCGTCTGGAACAGCTCCTCCTGTACCTTCACCAGCGAGTCGTTGCGTTCCTTCAGGATGGCATTCTGCTGGTTCGTCTCATCGATGAGACGCCGGATCTCGGTAACATTCTGGAAGGTGACAATCCGTCCGACCCGGCTGCCGCTCACCATAATGGGTGCTGCATGAATACTGACAACCATTTGGATAAGGGGATGCAGAATTTCCAGCTCGGCCGTCTCCAGCGGATGCTCATGGTATTTCTCAAGGAAGGACTCGATCTTCATGGCAGGGTCATCCGGCAGATAGCTGCTCATGTTGAACGCCGCACCCGTCACAAGCGGGATATAGGGATGCAGGGCATGATTGATCTCTACCACTTGCTCCTGGTCATCCAGCACGAGAATTCCGTATTCCATGGTATTGATAATATCCTGATGGGCGATAGTTACGATATCGAATACTTTGTCCTGGTGGATCGTAATCACAAAGAACGTAGCCGACACCACGATACCCAGCGAAGTGAAGCCCGGAATTACCGGCAGATAGTCATCCAGAATGACATTGAGAAGCACATCGATCATAAGGAAGACGCATAGGGCTGTAATGCCTTTGAGCATATACATAACCTGATTCTTGACCCGTGCAGCCTGATTAGAGGTCAGAGCCACGTAGATGACATACATGGACACGAGGGCGTTAATGACAAGAAAGGTCATGCTGATCCAGAAAATAGGTCCGTAGATGCGCTCCACATACCCTCCGTTCACCGGACGGACGAACCATCCATAAGGATTGAGCACCACTCCAAGGGAGGTCAGTACTGCAGGGATGACCAGCGCGGACACTATTTTTCTGTTAAGGAACTGGGATTGTCCCGCAAGCAGAATCGTGAAGAAGATCCAGCCCAGGCCCAGCAGAGAAGCATCCACGAAGGCAAGCTTCACATAAAAGAGCTGATAGAGAGGATCATCCACGGTTCTTATGGCAAACTGGCAGTAGGGCCAGATCAGCATGGAGAAATGGAACCCTAAATAGACCTTGTGCAGCTTGGTAATGGTGACCGTAGCCACGATATAGATGAGCAGCAGGAACAGAAGGAAGCACATAATCAGGTCAATCCAAGAAGCTAAAGCCAATATGTTACACCTTCTTGATTTTAATAGTATTTATTGATTTTTGTGGGTCTTAGGTCTTATATATTGTTTTTAATATATAATTAGCGTGTGCAGATTACAAGATTTTTAGATAAATCTATCGGAAAATATTGGATTGTGAGGGGATCACATGAAATCTATCAGCGTGCAGAGTCTTGTAGAGAAATTCCATCTGGAGGTGCTCGCCGGAGCGGGCCGGATGGACCGGAACATCACCCGTCCAAGGACGCACAGACCGGGTCTGGAGTTTGTCGGTTATTTTGATTTTTTTCCGATGGAGCGGGTGCAGGTCCTTGGACGTAAAGAGATCAACTACCTGTTAACGCTGAGTGTAGAGGAGCGGATGCTGCATATCGGCAACATCGTCAAATACCATCCGCCCTGCTTCATCGTGACCAGCGGCCAGCAGGAGATTCCTTACCTGACGCTGTTCTGTGACCAGGAAGGCATTCCGCTGCTGCGGACGCCGGAGGTGACCACCGAGTTCATCGCCAAGCTGGACAGCTTCCTGGTGAAGACGCTGGCGCCCGAACTGTCTATCCACGGGGTATGCGTTAACGTATCGGGAATAGGAATTCTGCTGCGGGGCAAGTCGGGGATCGGCAAGAGCGAGACGGCGCATACGCTGATCCGCAGGGGCCACCGCTTCGTGGCTGATGATATTGTGGTGCTGAAGAAGCTGGGTCCGGCGACTCTCCTCGGGACCCATAATGAGACCACACGTGAATTCCTGGCCCTGCGCAGCATCGGCCTGATCAACGTCGTACGGCAGTATGGGCGGCGGGCGTTCCAGGATGAGACGCGGATCGTGCTCGATATCGAGCTTGCCCCCTGGCAGGAGAATTCGCTCAACAATGAGCTGGAGCTGGTGCCCCAGTTCACCGAATATCTCGGGGTGCAAATCCCGCATATCGAGGTCCAGCTTCAGCCGGGCCGCGATGTAGCCGGTTTGATTGAAGCGGCTGCGAACAACTGGTATCTCAAGCAGCTGGGCTACAGCGCGGTGGAAGAATTCATGCAGCGGATTGAGGACGGGATGCAGTCTTAAAGGACGACAGGGAATGAAGGTCCACACTCCTGGGCAACTTAGGGGAAAGACAGCAAGGGAGTGTGTCCTTAAATGGCGAGAAGAAGCAGAAAATATGCTGTACCAGGTTCCGCCCAGGGAATGCAGACATTCAAAGCGGAGGTTATGAGGCAGGAAGGATATCACGTAGATCCGAATCACCCGGACGATGTGAAATACGAGGTGGCGAAGGAACTGGGCATTCCGCTGCAGGCCGGAAATAACGGCAAGCTGACGACTGAGTCGGCGGGACAGATTGGCGGCCGCATCGGAGGCTCCATGGTTCGTGAGATGGTGCGTCTGGCACAGGAGCAGCTGGCGGGTAAGCAGAAGTCATAGATGCGATATAAGATATATGTGCCCGCGTGCAAAAGATCCCCTTTCTCAATCAGAAAGAGGATCTTTTTTGGCATGTGCTGACTGTAGTTAAAGCTGCAATTACGGTTCAAGGTACAGGCTGCCGCTGTAATATTTATACTCTGAATTAATCTTAAATCCGGCACGGAGATAGAGATTCAGCGCCCGGACATTCCCGGTGACAACACTTAGGCGAATAACCGGGTAGGGCTTCTGCGACAGGATACCGACGGTCTGTCTTAGTACCTTTTCGCCAGCCCCCTTCCCCTGATAGGAAGGCAGGATACAGAAATTATGAATAAAAGCCGTATCCTCATTGATATAGTTGACCCGGATCAGGCCGATTCGTTCACTCCCTGTCCAAGCGATATACGTTATCCGCTCTGGCTCATCCGTCTGTGTGAAGTACTTGCGCGTATCGTCTTCCGGTTCTCCGAAGGCCTGGGAGGAGCAGGAGACCGTGAATTCGAAATCCTCTGGCGCAGCGGGAAGCAGGATTAGCTCTGAAGGAAGCGGGCTGGCGGAATTCATACCGGCGTAGGACATGGCGTATTCTGACCGGTCAAAATCCCCGCCCAGGGCCTGCGCCGCCAATAGTCCTGTCTGCGAGCCGGCGGGAATTTTGTAGCTGAGCCGGTGTACGCCAAGAGGCTCAATGTCTGCTCTGGCACGTTTCACAAGGCTGCGGAACACACCTTGCCGGCGGTAATCCGGATGGACCATGGCATTGATCTGCGCATAATCACTGTCCGCAGCGAACCAGCTAAGCAGGCCAATGATCTGATCCTCGCGGTAGCAGAGCAGGGCATGGTCGCCGTCTTCCTTGACGAGATGCTCCAGGTCTGAGCTTAATTGGATAGAATCGGCCTGGCTGCACTGCTGCTCCAACGCTTTAATGTCCGCTGCCTGCTGCTTGGAATGGTAGGTCATTGGTATAATGTTATTCAATTGGAGAAGCCGCTGGAACTCCGCAACATTCTCCAGAATGCCGTCCGGCGCAAGATCATAAGCCTGACTTTGGAAGGTGGGTAGCCAGCGGACAGCGTAGGTCTTCATTCCGGCAGCCTTGCCTGCGAGAATATCCGCATTGCTGTCCCCTACGAATATGGCCTGGGATGGTTCAATGCCCAGTGTTCGCAATGCCGAATGTATACCTTCGGGATCAGGTTTTGGCTTTGCCACATCATCGCCGGTAATCGAGATATCGAAGAAACGCTCCAGATCCAGCGCTCCGGCCGATATGTGATAGGCCCGTCTGCTTTTACCGGTAATGACTCCAAGCTTCATTCCCTGAGCCTTCAAGGCTTGAAGTAATCCAAGGATGTGCTCATTATTCTGGAATTCTTCGAAATGCCCCTGCTTATATATTGAATAATAATCCTCTATTGCTTGTGGAACCGAAGCCGGATCTGTGAAATTTCCGCCGATGATGCCTTCCTCGGTGGGACCGAACATCGCGACAAGCTCATCGCGGGTGACCTCTCTCTGGTCGTATTGCTTAAATACAGCCTGGAAGGCACGAAAGGATAACGGCAGGGTGTCTGCCAGAGTTCCATCGAAATCAAACAGCACAGCTTGAATGGACATAAAGACAGGGCCTCCTTTCGATTGGGTTCATGCGGGTGGGACGGTACCCCAGCATTATTAAGAAGTAGGCGTGCCCTGAAGCAAACTGTTTCTGTAATTCATGAGCGGGGCCAGCCAGACCATGCCGGTTCCCCGGTACACGTTGACCAGGCCTTCGCCTGAGGCGGCGGAGCCCAGACGGGTCTTGCCTGATTTCTCGACCGTGAAGTCCAGAGAGTTGGACCACATGAGAGCGAAGTTCCCGTCCACCTTCAGCACATCATTCTGCAGCTCGACCACGACAGCTTCCTCGGAAGGAATGGGAGCTTCGAGGGCAAGAATCCCTTTGCCGCGCGCGCTAAGGTTGAACAGCCCTTCACCGCCGAGGACGGCAGAGGAGATGTTTTTGCGTGCCGCAACGGAGATGTCGAGCGTAGTCTCACAAGCCAGGAACATGCCGTCATCGATTACGATATGGTCGTTGTCCACATCAATCAGCCAGAGGTATTTGTAGGTGGTCTCCAGCAGGATGGTTCCGGTTCCCTTGTAGAGCGGTTTGACTGCACTGGTTCCGGTTGCCGCCCCGGACAGCATATTACGCATTAGTCCTCCTACGCCTTTGATGCCGGAGGTCATCTCGATATTGCCGATCATATACTGCATGGCTCCGGCGCTCAGCATCACCTCATTGTTATTCAGCTCAATCATCAGCTGCTTGTTGCGCATATTGCTCTTGCTCATGAAGAAGTTGGTCTCTGCTTCATACCGGGTAGTGGTGCTGAGATCCTCTTTGTATTCGATGATGCTGAAGCCGCCTAGCTGCTCTTTAATGATTACGTTGGAATTGTCCTTCAGATTATTAATGGTAAAAGCCATCGATACCCGCTCCTTCGGTTGCTGTAGTTATGCAATGCTGTGCATCATGCCTTCAAAGCATACGTATTCGACACTTCTCGCGGGGTTCCTTGAATTCCGGGAGAAAAAACGCATACAATAATTCCTTTACTTCTAATATCAGGTTAGCGTAATGTTCTAAGTATAGTGCTCAGAATACAAACGTATCTCTTGACACCAGCATTAGAACCGAAAGGAAGTTAGCCTTGTTTGAGACGCTGCTGCTCAATTTTTTGTTTATGCTGTTTCCGGTGCTGATATTTCTGATTTTCTTCGAGAACAGGCCCCACGCCTACAATCATAAGATTCTTGTACTGCTCATCGCCGCCACCATGATCCTGTGTATCGCCAAGCCGATCCGGCTGGAGACCGGGTTCATCTTTGACTTGCGGTATGTTCCGTTTGTGATTGCGGCCTTGTATGGAGGGTACAAACATACCCTGCCCTTATATGTGATTCTGAATGTGTACCGTTTCTACATAGGCGGTGAGGGAACCGTCCAATCTTTACTTTTTTCGACAGCAGTCCTCATTCTGGTTCCTTCCATAAGCGCCAGATTTCTCCGTTCTAAGCCCAAGGGACGGATCTTGTGGGCTACCTCTATCGCGGTCCTGACGATGGGCTGTTATCTGATCATTCTGGGCCAGATCATGAATAAGCTGGATACCCAGTTCTGGACGCTTGCCTTCTATGCCTTAACTACGCACGCGGTGGTCATGGCGATCCTAATGATCCTGCTGGAGCAGATCCTGGCGAATCTCAGGAACCGTGAGCGGATTATGCAGTCGGAGCGGCTGAATGTGGTCAGTGAGCTGGCGGCCAGTGTCTCCCATGAGATGCGCAATCCGTTAACCGTGACCAGCGGCTTCCTGCAGCTGCTGAATCTCTCCAAGAACCTCTCCCCGGAGGAGAAGGGGTATGTTGAGCTGTCACTGCTGGAGCTGAACCGGGCGGAGAAGATTATCAGCGATTATCTGTCTTTTGCCAAGCCGCAGTCGGAGAGCCGGGTCTACTCCAACCTGATGGCTGAATGTGAATACACCAAGAATGTGATCCTGCCGTATGCCACGATCCACAAGGTTGCGGTTGAATTCAGCTTCAACAACCCGCTTAGCACCCATTATGACAGTAATGAGATGCAGCAATGCCTGATTAATCTGTACAAGAATGCGATTGAAGCGATGGATGGGGTGGACGATGCGGTCCTGTCTATTGCTGTCTTCGCGAGCGGACAGAATATTATCATTACCATCCGCGACACCGGTGTCGGAATGACCAAGGATGAGATCTCGCGGCTGGGCAAGCCGTATTACTCCACCAAGGCAGACGGGACAGGGCTCGGAATGGTCATGGCCTATAACACGATTAACAAGCTCAAGGGGCGTATTGAGGTCACCAGCGAGAAGGGCAAGGGAACTGTCTTCCGGATCATTATCCCGGCCTAGCGCACGGCAACAGTGGGAAACTTGGTGTGAAAATGATAAAGTATCTCTAAGAGAACTTGGAACTATTAACCGGGAGGCTATGGGCAATGAGAGAAGAATTAATCGCGCAATTGAACGCTTGGCATGAGGCGGACGAATATGAAGAAATCGTATCCCGCATCAAAGAGGTGCCGACACCGCTGATCGATGAAGAGCTGGCGGTACATCTGGGCCGGGCGCTCAACAATCTGGGCCGCTACCGGGAAGCGCTTAAATGGTTCAACAAAGCGGCAGATCAGGGTAAAAAAGACCCGCTGTGGCATTTCCGTGTCGGCTACGCCCACTATTATCTGGACGAGTACGATCAGGCGATCAAGGCGTTCAAGAAGGCGAACAAGCTGGACCCTGAGGATCAGGATACCCTCGAATTCCTGGAATGGAGCCGCAGTGAGAAGGCGGCGCTGGCCGCTGCGGACGAGGAGAGCGAGGATGCAGAAGAAGCTGCCGAAGCGGATTCCGCTTCAGATGCCAGTCCCGATGCGGATTCGGATGCGGCAAAAGAAACGAAGCACTAGGGCTTGACGGCCGGTCTGGCCGAGGCATACAATGAAAGTCAATCTTATCAAAGAGGTGAAATGGATGCCATTCCGTACCGTCGCAAGGAACTAGTTATCGGGCTGGGTAGAACGCGTACCAGCCACCAAGGGGGAGGTCTGTCCTCTTGGTCACAGCTAACTGGATTCTTGAACGGTGCCTGGAAGGTCATTCTTTGTGAGCCGGGACACTGAGTTATTCCGCTTGAAGACTACACTGCTGAGGCAGGAGTCTTTGGCGCGGAGTGGCGAGGAGAGTTCCCGGCTTTTTTGCCATACTCTTATGAATAAGATTGGAGATTGTGATCATGTTAAAAAAATGTCTTGTCCACCTCAGAGGGTGGGCCGCTCTGTATATAGGTCTCGGCTTCGCCATTCAGCTCTTAAGCAGTCTGGGCATTGTTGTCTTTCAGCGGATTCTGGATCAGGCGGTGGCGGGAACGGGCTACCGTGAAATCCTATATGGGGTTATCTTCTACGGGATACTGCTCGGCCTGAATGTCCTGCTGAATTATGCGGATGAATATCCCAGCGCCTATCTATCGAACAGCATCACGGAAAGACTGAAGATTATGGCCTTATCCAAAATTTCCAGAATGGATTATTCCGCCTATCAGAACATGGGCACAGGCCAGATGATCAAGGTGATTGAGAACGGCGCGGCGGCCGGGAACAGCATTCTGTTCTCTTTTATCCTGAAGACGCTGCATGAGCTGCTGCCCACCATCCTCTTCAGCCTGCTCTTCATCAGCTACTATGACCTCAGAATTATGCTGGTGATTGCGGGCGGGTACGTGGTCATCTTCCTGTTAACGAATGTTCTGCTCAAAGTTCTCTACCGGATCAAGGAATCGGTGCTTATGCAGCAGGAGGCTATGTCCCGGTATGGGGTCCGCGGCTTCATGGAGCTGGTCGTCTTCCGCACCAACAAGAAGTACGCGCAGGAGATCGGCAGACTGAACAAGGCGGCACAGCAGATTATCAGGCAGAGCGCGAAGCTGCAGATGATTCATGAATCCTTCTTCGCCTTATTCGAATTATTCATTACGGTCATTAAGGTGATTGTGTTGTTGTACGGCGTGAAGAATGTGGTCTCCGGGCAGGCTTCTGTCGGGGTCATGGTCGCGCTGTTCATGTTCATTGAGAAAATCTATACGCCAATCGCCATCTTCAACGTATTATTCGTCGGCTATAAGCTGAACAGGGTGACCTATCAGCGGTTCGAGGCATTCCTGAATGCCCCCGAGGACCGGAATCTGGAGCAGGGCAAGGCGCTTGCGCAGCTACAGGGCAGCATCGAATTCAAGGAGGTATCGTTCAGCTATGGAGAGGTGCAGGTGCTGGACCGGCTGTCTTTCTCAGTCGCGCCCGGAACCTCGGTTGCCCTGGTGGGCTTAAGCGGCAGCGGTAAGTCAACAGTCATTAAGCTGATTACAGGCCTGCTCAAAAAAAGCGGCGGACAGTTGCTGGTAGACGGCACGGATATTGATGAGCTGAGTCTGGACAGCTACTATGATCACATCTCATATCTGTCGCAGGACAGTCCGATCTTCGACACCACTATCCGGGGCAACATGGTGTTTGAGCAGCAGGTCCCGGATGAGGAGCTGTATGCAGTGCTGGACAAGGTTCATCTGAAGGAGAAGGTACTGGAGCTGCCGGAGAAGCTGGAGACGCGGGTTGGGGAGCGCGGGCTGAAGCTGTCGGGCGGAGAGCGGCAGCGGTTGGCTTTTGCCCGGGCGATCCTGCAAAAGCGGAATCTGATCATCCTCGATGAGCCGGTATCGGCCCTGGATAATATTACGGAGCGCAGCCTGATGGAGACGGTGTTCGCGGAGTTCAGGCATAAGACGGTCATTATTATCGCGCACCGGCTGAATTTCATCAGCGGCGTGGACCAGATTCTGGTCATGGAGCAAGGCAGACTGGCGGGGGAAGGGGATTTCGATTCCCTGATCCGGGACTGCCCGTCCTTCCGTACGCTGTGGAATAACGGCAGGGGGCAAACGGATTAAACTATCTTTTACCTTGTGGACGATCCTGTGCCTGAACTATGCTGGGGGCAGATAGAACTTGAAGGTGAGGGTATGCGTATTATGAATCCGGTACTGTCCAGGATGAGGCTCGAAACGGAGCGGTTAATCATCCGTCCCTATATGGAAAGTGATCTTATGGCTTCGTTCGGGCTGATGCAGAACCCGGAGGTGCTGGCCTTCATGCATATGGAGGTCATGTCCATGCATGAGTATGAGGGGATGTTCCGCTGGCTGATGTTCAGCTATCATACGCCGTTCGAGCTGCCGTTCAAATATTCGTTCGCCGTCTGCGATAAGGCTACCGGCCGGCTGATCGGCTGGTGCGGGACCGGCGTGCTGGAGTTCATGGCGCCGGATGCGGAGCTGTATTATCTGATCGGGCGCGAACACTGGGGCCGGGGTTATGCTACCGAAGCTGCTGCGGCGATGGCGGACTACACCTTCGGTGTGATCGGACTGGAGCAATTATATGCCAAGGCAGATCCGCGCAACACCGCGTCGCTCGGGGTGCTCCGGAAGCTGGGCTTCCGGGTGGAGCAGGAGCTGGCCGGATTGACCGGCGATTATGAGGATTGCAATGGGGAACTGCTGCATGTGCTGAGGAAGGAGTGGTTTGTGGAGCGGCTTAAAGGTGACTTGGAGGAACTGGAACAAATTTAGCTGGAACAAATAACGGGTGCCGTCCCTGAGGGGGATGGCACCCGTTTATGCGTGATGGATGCAGCTGTATAGAATGCAGTAGTTTTGATTGATCGGCGGAATCTGGCACGTTCGAATTGAACATTCAGAGATAGTTGTATTCCGTGCATTTAAAAACCCCGATAAGGATGATTTTCCTCTTCTAACTGTAGTTTGTACAACTAAATCTGCTCGAATGGGGGAGATCCGGGTAAATTGGGCGATTTAGTTGTAGGAAATACAGCTAACTGTACATTTGGCGGTACATCTGATGATTTAGCTGTACGAAGTACAATTAAAGCATACCGCTTGCACCTAATCAGGGCATGGCATACGCTTAGCAAGCGGTTGGTTAAAGTAGCTATCACAAATGTTACTCTGGTGCTCTACTATGCTTCTAATGGATGCAGCTAATTCGCCCGTGGATTAACTCTAACCTGTGCGCCTTTGCCGCTGGTCTGCAGCCCGGAGGCCTTGGTTCCGGCCTCCTTCAGATCGGCCACGAGCCGCTCCAGCACAGCCTTCGCAGCGGCGGCCTCCTTGGCGCCGGAGGACTTTACAACGAGCTGCACCGGCTTGCCGGAGCGCAGATGCTTGTCCGCCTGACGCAGCTTCGTGTCGTAGTCATGCTCTTCAATATGGGCGGTGAAGCGCAGCTCCTTCACCTTCTCCCGGCTGCTTCCGCCGCCTTGTTGCGGGCGGCTGGTATCGCTCTTGCGGGCCGCTTGCGCAGCCGCCTTGCCTTTGCCTTTGGCGACCAGGCTGCAGGGCGGCGGGCTGCTCATCAGCGAGGTGCAGACCAGGTCGGCCCCTGCGGCTCTGGCCTTGGACAGCGCCTCGCTTCTGGATACGGTGCCGAGCTTCTCGCCCTTCAGCCCGGTCAGCTCGACCTCGGCTGCCTTAATCTGTTCATTCATCAGTACGGCCACGGTAATGATCCTCCCTTTGTGGATATGATATAGCTATCATATATGGAAGCGGGCAAGGCTTCAATAACGGCTGCCGGATGCTCGCAGCCGTCAGGCCGGCAGGTTGAGACGGTTGTGCAAAGCGGTTATACTCAGTGGACGCAGGTTTGTCAGCATGGAATCACTGGCAGTACTATATTTTCTGTTGAATGGGGGATGGCAATTGAAT
Organism: Paenibacillus silagei; assembly: GCF_017874735.1. Classification (GTDB taxonomy): domain Bacteria; phylum Bacillota; class Bacilli; order Paenibacillales; family Paenibacillaceae; genus Paenibacillus_AQ; species Paenibacillus_AQ silagei. The sequence goes on along the minus strand of NZ_JAGGLV010000001.1, from coordinate 509,622 downwards.
GATACAGCTGACGATAAGCAGTTAATTCTGCTTATTGCACAGAAAGACTCGAATGCCCTCGAACTGCTCTATGACCGGTATGAACGGGTCATTTATAGCTTTGCTTACCAGATCGTGAAGGATTCGATGGCTGCCGAGGAGGTTATGCAGGAGCTGTTCCTGCGCCTGTGGAAGAATGCGGGGCAGATTGACTTCGGCAAAGGCAAGCTGCTCACCTGGATGTTCGCGGTGACCCGCAATCTGGCGATCGATTATCTCCGTAAGCGGGACGCCAGGCTGCCGCGGCAATCCGCCGATTCCGGGAATTTGGAGCAGGTTCAGGACCACAGCGCGCTCACCGAGGATCTCGTTGAGCTGCAGATGGCGGGGGAACAGATCAGAGAGGCGCTGCTGGGATTAAGCCGCGACCAGCAACAGGTAATGGATATGATCTATTACCAGGGCTACACCCAGCAGGAGGTAGCACAGCTTGCGGCAATCCCGCTGGGCACGGTCAAGGGAAGAGTCCGGCTGGCGATGAAGCAGCTTCACAAATCGTTACGGCACTGGGGAAGGAGGGATCATGCGCATGAGTGAACACAATGAGGAACTCTGTGAATTGGCCGAATTATATACGCTGGGCGCATTGACGGCGGAGGAAATGCAGCAATTCGCTGCTCATGCGGCAGAATGCGCGGAATGCAGAGAGCTGGTAGAGGAATACCGGCAGGTACTGGACCATCTTCCGCTTGCCTCTGAGCCGGTAGACCCGCCCTCCGGCATGAAGGAGCGCATCCTGTCACGGGTGCTGGAGTCCGGGAATGCGGGCGCACCGGCAGCCCGGCCGGAGTCCCGCCTGCTGAATATTCAGCCTGATGCAGAGCGGGCTGCGGAGCAAGAGCCAGCGAGGACTCCTCCAGCAGAGCAGGGCTTGCCCCAATTAAACATCCCGGAGCCCAAGAGAACCCGCTTCTGGGGGTACCTGAGCCTTGGACTGGCTGTGGCTGTACTGCTCCTGGTCGTCTACACCGGCCAGCTGCGCGGAAATGTGTCTGAGCTGAAGCAGCAGCTGGCCTCCGGCACCGGACCGCTCCAGGGGCTTAAGGTGAATGAGGCAGTAGCACTTAGTCCGGCGGGAGAAGGGATTACCGCCAAGGGTACAGCAACAATTGTCGCAGACCCTACCGGCACCCATCTTGTACTTCAGGCAGAAGAGCTACCCGAGCTTACTGGCACGGAGGTCTATCAGGTATGGCTGATCAAGGGGGACAAGCCGGTGAATGCGGGCACCTTCATCTCACAGGACGGAAACGGGGCACTGTATTATTCCTTTGACCCGAAGGCCTATGATACCATAGCCGTTACACTGGAGCCGGATGGTGCGGGCGTTACCCCGCGCGGGAAGATGATTCTCGCAGCGCCGATTAAGCAGGGTTAGCGGGCAGGCGAGCGGAAATGAATAGACTTGAAGCTGAACAGCCGGGAGGATGATTCCCGGCTGTTTGTTCGAAGTTAAGAATTTCTATGCTTTGCGCAATGCTGGGCAGCCTCTTTTTTGAGCTGGGGGGTCAGTCTTCGTAGCCGGAGACCTGTTTAATCTCCTGATTTTCCGGTGAATGGGTAATAGCGAATATACTGACAAGAAGCAGTCCTTCGGAATAGGGGACAGGCTTGTTTTGCAGTGTCCAATTAGGGAGGCTAAAGGCATGGATGAGGCGTTGCTGGAACAGGTGAAGCGTTGGCATGAAGAAGATGAATATCAGCAGATTGTAGACCGTATTCTTGAGATTCCGCCGGATGCAAGAGATTATGAGTGTATCGGCCAATTAGGCAGAGCCTACAATAACCTGGGTGAATATGGGCAGGCGCTGGAGCAGCTGCTCAGCATCTCCAAGGAAGGCGGGGAGGATCCGCTGTGGCAATTCCGCATAGGGTATTCCTACTATCACCTGAAGCAGTATGAGCAGGCTGTGCATGCCTTTGAACGTGCGGAGGAGCTGGAGCCGGGAGACGGGGATACCGCAAGAATGCTGGAGTGGAGCCGGGAAGGCGCCCAGCGTGAGACAAGAGAGCAGGCAAGACGCGCCGAAGCGCTGGAGGCCTTGAAGGTGAATAGAGAGGGTGGCGGTAGAGACCTTGGTGCATTCCTCGACTATTGCGCGGATTTCTGGGAGGACAGTGACTATGCCTTGAAGGAGTATGTGTCCCCGCTGCCCAGTGACGAGCTGATTGCCTCTGTGGAGCAGGAAGTGGGTTATAAGCTGCCGGCCTCTTACATCGCCATGATGAAGCAGCATAACGGCGGGATTCCCCGCAATACGTGTTTTCCGGTGAATGAACCCACTTCCTGGTCAGAAAATCATGTCGCCATTTCGGGAATTGCCGGGATCGGCCGCGACAAACTCTATTCCCTCTGCGGGGAGTTGGGCAGCCGCTTCATGATTGAGGAGTGGGGTTACCCCGATATCGGCGTGGTCTTCGGCGACTGTCCTTCCGCTGGACATGATGTGATCATGCTGGATTACCGTCACTGCGGCCCGGAAGGGGAACCTGAGGTGATTCATGTGGACCAGGAGAGCAACTATGAGATTACGTTCCTGGCCCCGGATTTTGAGACTTTCATTCGCGGGCTGGTGAATGAGGAGGTCTACGATACTTCGGAGGAGGATAAGCAGGAGGATTTAGAGAAGGTAGCGTCCGCTCCATTCTCTCCGCTGCTTCAGGAGCTGTGCGACAAGGTTACGGAAGTGGACGATATAGAGGGCGTTATCCGCAAGATATGCACCCGCATTGTAGAGAAGAAGGGCCATTTCTCACTTCATGTGGACGAAGAATCCACCCTGATGTATGATCTCCAGTTCTGGCTCTATACCAGCGCTTACCCGAATACGGGCCGTGACCAGTATCTTGAGATTTATTCCAAAATGATCGCGTTCGGCGGTGAATTCAGCACAGGCGGATATGCCCCGGGCTTCATCTCGGACTGGCTGGATGACCGGGTTAAGCAGGAAATGATCGTGGAGACTGAGGGGACGCTCCGGTTCACGGATACAGCGAAGGATCAATTGCTTGAGAAGCTGAAGGAAGCAGAAATAGGGGGAGCTGTAGATCTGAAGCCTTTTATAATCGTGGAGCAGGATAACGGCGGCAAGTCGGTCATTCTGAGCGTTGGCAATTATAAGACAGAGGTATTCGCTGCACGTGAGGAGGAGGGCTTCGAGGGCAATGGATATGATTGGGGCTCGCTGGCAGCGGTATTCCTGGAGGAAAAGATGCCCGAGCTGGCCGGTATTATCCACTTCGACCCGGAGGCAGGTATGTACTGCGCCTATTCCTCCGACGGTGAGGCGCTGGTTGCCTTCGCCACTGCCTTCAAGCTGGCTTGCGAGGATGATGTGCTCATCCGCGATCTGTTCTCGCGTGCTGAGCTGGACTAGATTGGATAAGACAATAACGGGACTGCCTGTATTATAGGGCGGTCCCGTATTGTTATAAGGGTATTTTCGAGGAACTTTTTGGATTTTTTTGCGTCTCTCATATATAGAATGTAAAATTCAGGAGGTTGTATGATGAGGAAGTTGATCCTATGTTCATCTATTGTTCTATGTGCTGCGCTTCTGGCACCGGTAGCACATAAGGCGTCTGCAGCAGGCAAGAGTCCCAAAGGAACACAAGTAGTTGTGAATAATAACGATTTAGAGGCCAAAGACATTCTTAACAAGAAGAATCAGGTATTTTTTAGCCTGACTTCACTCCAAAGCTTAGGCGGGTTAACGTTTGCCTGGAATAATGCGACGAAGCAAGTGACCGTGAAGGGGAGCGGCACAAGTCTGCAGTTGACCATAAATAATACAACAGCACTGAAAAATGGAGCCTCCGTTTCCTTAAGCGCTGCTCCATTTATTCATAATGGCAAAACCATGATCCCTTTACGTTTTGTTGCCGAAGCGTTGGACGGTTCAGTAATTTGGAATCCAGACACCCAAACGGCATTTGTGTCAAAACCAAGCGCGAAATTGTTGGCTGATGTGAAGAGCAGCGAGTTAAGCACGGCAAGAAATGCTGCGATTAATCTTCCCAGAGTTTCACAGCTCAAGGAGGACTTTGAACCCTCTCTGGAAACCGCCAGTCTCCAATATTATTTTCCGGCAACTACAAAGGACCGGTTCATCGAGGTCAACAATAATGTAATCCGTTATTATCAGTTGACGAAGAACACAGCTTACCTTAAGTGGCAGGCTTTCACTGGCGACAAGGCCGGCAAGCAAGAGAACCTTTATTTCATAGGCCGCTCTTTTACGCAGCAGGATGGTTCCTTACCGGATTTTACAGCTACGACCTTCGCAAGCTTTCGCTGGATGCCTCATATTACTTCCACGGGGTATGGTTTGATTAATAAGGAGAATTGGAATGAGGTTATTTATAAAGAAGCCGAGGTTCCTCAGCCTAAGCTGAAGGAAAACTATATTATTGTGGATATTCCAGAGGAACAATGATGTGTAACCCTAAGCTGACCTTAACAAAGAATGAACTGACTGGACACGACGTATTTGAACTGATGCAAGGTCGCTTGATTAAGTCTCACTGGTTGGATAGCTCAATATTTATAACAGAAGAATGTTTAGGGGAGACAGGGCTGGTTGAGGTCTTAATTCATTCATTAGGGGATTTTAACTATTATGGCCCAACAGAAGTAAGCAGCTCCGATTGGCAGATCATCAGACAAATTGTGTATTCTTCAAAATCAGCATTGACTCAGCAATTAGTGTCAGAGATTGATAATTGGACTAAGGATTGTTTTGAGAATTCAACTTGTTTCACCATTTGCGGACCTTAAACTAAATACTTGTTAATTAGATTCTATTTAAAAGTTTTCAGTTCTGGGATTGTCGTTACTCCGGAGAATGTAAGATATACACTCTCCGGTTCTTTTACAAGCGTAATTGGGACTCATCTGTTTACGGTCTCCTCGTTCAACCCCACCTAATATAGCTATAGTGAAGTGATGCAGCTTCCGCCAGCTGTTCCTGGGTCCATCCTTTTGCTTTTCTAAGCTCGCGTATCCGAGCTCCTACACTTTCTGGTAGATTCATGGGATCACCTCAGGAATCCTTATGCCTCAAAAGCTCCTTTTACCTCGCCAACAATCCTCTGCAAAGTGCTGATTTGCTTCACGCTCAACCCGCTGACAATAACCGCATATTCATCAAGGGCTTTCCGCTGCGCAGCTTCAGTCTCGTTAAGACCCTGAGAATGGAGAAATAACTCGCCGGGTTGAATTTGTAATGCGGTTACGATCTTCTCCAGTGTATCAATAGAAAAATTACGTTCTCCACGCTCAACTGCTCCTATGTACGCATCGTCCAAGTTGGATAGCTCGGCTAATTGCTGTTGTGTTAATCCTTGGGCCTTCCTTATAGCGCGCATTCGGTCTCCGACCGTATTTCGTAAGTCTGTCATAGCGTAGCGTTCTCAAAGGTCATTTTTCTTCTCTTCCCACTCTAAAACCGATTTTAGTATACTAAGTGCCATTTTATGATCTTCTGAGGGGCGCTCAACCAGCAACTCTATAATCTGACTAAGAGCATCCTTTTGCTCCATGGGTCCAATATAGCGGAACAGTTCCTCTAGCGATATGTTTAACCCAGTAACGACCTTCTCCAAAGTTTCAAGCGTGAGGTTCTTTTCTCCGCGTTCAATTTGACCCACATAATTGGTATGTAGACCTGACCGTTCTGCAAGTTGCTCTTGCGAGAGGTTCATTTCTTTGCGTAATCTTCGAATGCGTTCTCCGATTCTTTTTACAAGCTCTGTTTTGGACTCGTCTGGCATCTTGGCTCACCTCTTAGAAGTAAGGCTTAATTTAGTTAGTATCCTTTCTTCCAGAGATATCTAGTGTAACAATCACTTCCCGATTTATTTTAGTGAGGGCAACTATTTCTTCAATACTCCTATCACTAATCAAAATCATATGTTCATCTAACACCTTGCGGCGGTCACTTTCATCCTCAAAGCGAAAAATTTCTATTGCTGGAACTTGGAAGGCAGCTATTATTTTCTCCAGTGTCTCCAAAGAAATGTTACGGTCTCCCCGTTCAACACCACCTATGTAACTGTAGTGCAGTGACGCTGCCTCAGCTAGTTGCTCTTGTGTCCATCCTTTGGCCTTTCTGAGTTCACGTATCCGATTTCCTACACTTTCTGGTAAATTCATGGTATCACCTCCACTTAAGGTTAGAAGAGGCGCGCTAACCATTACAGATAACTAAACTCAAACTTAATGAATATTAAATTGTACTTAAAAGTACTAATTGTATTGACCAAATGTACATTCAGCTATACAATTAACTTAAAATGGATAATAAAGGAGGCCCCACCCATGCGCCCTTCTATCCTGAAATTACTTCATCCGGACATTATCGTTGAAATGCTGGACATGGCGTATCGCTTAGAGGATTGGGACAAGATGCTGAATACGTCAGGTATTCTGTACAGCTATGCGCAGTGTATCTATGAGGAACGGCAGTATCACAAGGCTAAAGGGCTTCCGGTACCACTTGTGGACACGCAGCGTCCGCTTGTGTATTACTTCGGGTTCAGTCACCTGATGCAGGGCATTGCCTATCAGAAGCAGCGGAAGTATGACGAGGCTAGAGAGACGATATACCGCTATGCCGAGCTTGGCTGGATGGAGGACTTGGGGGTAGAAGGGGAGGCAATTGCCGAGGAGTTCAGAGGTTTGGCATGTGTTAACCTGTATATCGTGGAGATTTTGTCTGGCAGGACGGAGTTTCTGGAGGGGTATACTCAGTTCTTGCAGGATAATCCTGAAGAGTTGTTGCCGGGGTTAGGAACTATTGTGCAGGCTGCGGTGCAGTAATAGGTTAGATGTGGACGATCTGCTGCATACATTCGCGGAGCAGAGCGCCGGATTTGGGGACTACGAGGATGCAGGCAATCTCTCGCATTATTTCAACTATTGTTATTATTTGGCTCTCTATCATAAACGGGCGGTCAGACTCCCCGAGGCGCTGGACTGGACGATGCAATCTTTAAGGCTGGCCCACCAGTCCGGACATGATGGGAATTTCAAGCGCTGTCTTGCACTATTCGAATTGCTGCGTGGGAAAGTGACGGTAGAAGAGGAACGGCGGTACCGTGAGGTACTGGCAGAGTGTCTGGAGCAGGCTGCTTTGGAGCTTCCTGAAACTACGCGTTTTGGAGTCTAAGGTCAAATTATGTCATACAGATGTATATTTTTTCCTGCTATACTGGGTTTATCTCAGGTAAAAAGGAGACAAGAACCAGAATGGGCGAGATCGTTAGACATGATGTGAATGAGGAATATGCATACTCCGGTTTTGTAGAGGCGGGGGACTTCATTTTCCTGAGCTTCTGTGTAGGTAATGTTGGCGGGACAGTGGAGGAGCAGGTGGACGGTGCGCTGAATGATATGAGCGGTCGTCTGGGTCAGGTAGGTCTTACCCTAACTGATGTGGTGAAGGTGGACATTCTGCTGCGGGATGTGTGGGATATTCCGGTTATGGAAGAGGTGTTCAAGCGCAGATTCGAAGGCAAGTACCCTGCCCGCAAAACGATCTCCACCGAGTTCGCGCATGTGGGCGGCCCGGATGGACTGAAGGTCCAGATCGACGGTGTAGCGTACCGTCCACGTACGTAGCGGTAATTCCAACCCCAAGAGCAGCCCTCCTGCCGGGATGAGCTGCTGTTTGGGTTGCCTAAAAGTTGCGGCTGGATACATGACTTAGGGCAGCGGTGATACCATACAATGTTCCTTCAGGATTATGACGGCTGTCCATTATGCTCCTTCGGGGCAGGGCGAAGCATGCTGCCGACCAGCCGCAGGCTTTGTCTGCGGGTCATGAAGCGGGAGATCTGGGCGCCCAGGTAATTGCGGAATCCGGGGACAATGTACTGTTTTCCTCGGGCCATAGCGCGCAGTGTAATTGCCACTACCCGCTCAGGCGAGTCCTTCGCGCCGCCGACGGAAGCATCCTCCGTACCCACTACGTTGAAGAAATCCGTCTCTGTTGAGCCTGGGCACAGGGCGAAGAATTGCACACCGCGATCACGATTCTCCCAGTAGAGGGCATCGGTAAAGGACAAGACAAAAGCTTTGGTCGCCCCATAGACGGCCATATAAGGCAGCGGCTGAAAGCCTGCCGTAGACGAGACATTGATAACGGCGCCTGACCCATTGTGGAGCATTGCGGGAAGGAATAAATGAGTCATATCCACTACAGCGGCGACGTTCAGCATCACCTCATCATGCTGGCGCTCCCCAGAGACCTGCTCGAACAGTCCGTGGGTGGCGAAGCCCGCATTGTTAATTAGGAGATCGATGCTCAGGCCTAGCTGCTGGCAGGTCTGATACAGCTCTCCGGCAGCACCTTGAAGCGATAGATCCTGGGGAATTACCCGACACTGTATTCCATGGCTTCGGGTCAATTCGGCTGCGAGCGCATCCAGTTTGCCTTTGGATCTGGCTACAAGCACCAGATGGCTGCCTTTCTTGGCGAGTTGTCTGGCGAACTGTTCGCCGATTCCCGAAGAGGCTCCGGTGATTAACGACCATTTTCCTTTAATATTCATAGTTTTTGCTCCTTCTACAACGGTGTTTTATAATGGAAACAACGTTACCGAATTGCGAAAAAAATATGACCGATCCTAGAGGGCATAAGTTCGTTCGTAGTGGCATAAGTTCTTTCTCAGCCGTATACGTCCGTGTTCGGCGGCGTTAACACAATTGGTAACACTGTTTCTTATATGAATCATAGTAACCAAAAGAATACTGCTGTGTCAATCTGTTTTTTTCGCATGAGGGTTCAATTGACAACCTATGTTCAAATGTTTAGAATTCCTGTTAGAACCCGGCAACTCTGTTGCTGGTTAATAACATGATAACCGAATGAAGGTGATTCTTATCCGTAGCGAAGACAAACCTGCACCCTCCACGGGGCGGGTATTAAAAACATATCAGGAAGCCCGTCTGCAAAATACGGAGAATCTCCGTAAGCTTGTGGTGGATGCGGCCGCTGCCATTCTCCAGGAAGAGGGGCCGGAGGCCGTTACTGTCCGTAAAGTATCGCAAAGGATGGGCTGTTCCACCAAAATCATCTATAGTTTGTTCGTCAATAAAGAGGGTTTGGCCCAGCAATTATATCTGGAGGGCTGCAAAATACTGGCCCAGCGGTTTGAAGAAGTGCCGGTTTCATCTGATCTCTTGCAGCATTTGCTGGATCTAGGCGAAGCCTTCTGGCAGTTCGGACAAGAGCACAGCAGCTACTACAAGCTGATGTTTGGAGGAGCTTTTGCCGAGTTCAAGCCGGATGCGGAGAGTATGCAGGGAACACTGACCGCCATACGCCAATTACAAGTTCTAATCATTACCGCCCAGCAGCAGGGACTGATTTCGGACCAGGAAGAGACCGGGGCTCTTGTCGCCGCCATATGGTCATCGCTGCACGGTGTAATTCACCTGTATATGGGCGGGTTCCTTGGCGATGCCGATGCCGCCCATACCGTATACAAACAAACCATGGTTCTGCTGTCCAGAGCCTTATTCGCAGCATCTACACCGGACAGAGGAGCGGATCGAAGATGATCGCATTAATCTTAGCTGCGGGGTATGCGACCCGCCTGTATCCGTTAACGCTAGACACGCCCAAGCCGCTGCTGCCGGTGCAAGGGAACAAGACAATTCTGGATCTGCTGGCCGCCCGTCTGGAGGTGCTGGAGGAGATCTCGGAGATTCTCATTGTGACGAATGACCGCTTTTTTCATGCTTTTGAACAGTGGCAGCAGCAGTATCAGGGCTTGAAGCCGGTTCGGGTGCTGAACGATGGCACTTCTTCTCCTGAGGGCCGGTTAGGCGCGATTGGCGATATCCAGTTTGTGCTGGAGCGGGAGCAGCCGCAGGAGGATCTGCTGGTGCTGGCAGGCGATAATGTGCTGGGCTTTGGCCTTGCGGGGTATTTGGATTATTTTCACAAGGTGAATACCGACTGTATTCTGGTGCGGACGGTAGATGATCCGGCAGAGCTGCGCAGTATCGGTGTGGCTGAGCTGGATTCGCAGAATCGGGTCTTGTCGCTTGAGGAAAAGCCGCAGGCGCCGCGTTCGAACATTGGCGTATTCGCGCTGTACATCTACAAACGGTCTACGCTGCCGCTGTTCTCCCGTTATCTGGCTGAGGGGGGCAACCCGGATGCGCCGAGTTATTTTCCCGAATGGCTGCATTCCCGTCAGGAGCTGCGGGCCTACTATACGGAGGGTACGATAGAGGATGTCGGCACCCCGGAGGCCTATGCGGAGATGCGGGCCAGGCTGGGGGAACAGGCAGAGTGACCTGGGTTAAAAATCAAAAAAACGCACGGATACAGAGAGAATTTCTCATTCCCGTGCGTTTTATTTGGCAGAGAAAGGGTAGTAGAGCGGTTCTTGGAGATTATCTATGATTCAGTACAACTGGGCCGCCGCCTCTGGAGTAAAGGCTTGAATTTCCTCCAACCTGCCCTCACGGATTTTCTTCGCCCATGCCGGATCACCCAGAAGTGCGCGTCCAACCGCTACCAGATCGAACTCCTGGTGGTCCAGCCGCTTCAGCAGCTCCTCCATCCCTTGATGGTCTGCATCCCCGCCTTCAGCGGGATCATTGTCCATGCCTACGGAACCAACGGCAATCGTCGGCTTCCCGGTAAGCTTCTTCACCCATCCGGCGAGACCCAGCTTCGAGCCCGCGAATTCCGGGTCCCAGAACCTGCGGGTCGAGATGTGGAAAATATCCACCCCTGCCTGTACCAGCACATCCAGGAATTGCTCCAGCTGCTCCGGTGTATCCACCAGCTTCGCCGTGTAATCCGCCATCTTCCACTGGGACAACCGGATGGAAATCGGATAATCCGGTCCGACTACAGCGCGGACGGCCTGGATAACTTCGGCTGCAAACCGGGTACGCTTCAGGAAATCGCCGCCATAGCGGTCCGTCCGCTGATTGGTTATTTCCCAGAAGAACTGGTCAATCAACAAGCCGTGACCGCCGGAGAGCTCTATTCCGTCGAAGCCAGCTTGCTGTACATTCACTGCCGCATCGGCATAGGCCTGAATGACCCCGGCAATTTCTTCTTCTGTCATCGGCTCGCTTATCTTGTTCCCCTGCATGTCGAGTCCTGATGGTCCGATTGATGGTGCATCCGGGTGAGGCTGGGAACCCATGGGCCGAATCATTCCCATATGTGCCAACTGCGGAAAAATGATACCGCCGGCCTCATGAACCTGTCTAACGACTTCACGCCAGCCGTTCAGAGCGGCCTCACCAAAGAGATTAGCCAGTCCCGGATCACTGCTTGCTGCCGGATGGTCAATCATACCAACGGTGATGATTAGCCCCACCCCATTCTCAGCACGGCGGCGGTAATACGCTGCCATATCCTCACCCGGTACTCCCTCCGGTGAAAAAGCACGCGCCATCGGTGACATTACAATCCGGTTGGGTATAGTTAATTGTTGAACCGTGTACGGTTCAAATAAGGTCTCCAGTGAATGGATTTGCTCCTGTTGTTTAGCCATGGTTAACGCCTCCTGTAGTTGAATGATTATTCTCAAAGCGGGGTATGAATGCAATAGTAACAAGCTCCAATCCTCCCTTCAACCAACAAACTGCCCAAGTTGTTGCTTAAGCTAAAAGCCGGAAAAACTGTGGTATTGGCAGATCCTATTTGTTGTGTACAGAGCACATGTTTATAATTAAGAGGATTATAATCTCTTCTGAAAGGGGCGCTCTTTGGATGGCTGGCATACATCCCCCCAATCCGAACGACCCGCGGGTGATTCGGACCCGTCAATTAATTCTGGATGCCTTCGTCCGGCAATTGAATATCATGGACTTCAACTCGATAACCGTCGGCGACATTACCAAAGCAGCTACGATTAACAGGACCACCTTTTATGCACATTTCCAGGATAAATATGCGCTGTTCGAAGCCTTTTTGTTAGATGCCTTTACGAATATGGTCCTCCATAAAGTCGATGCAAAAGGACCGTTGACTGAGAAAACCCTTCAAGAGCTGATAGTAGCATTATGTAATTATCATGAAAACAGCCACCGCTGTTTCAAAAGATATGATTCTGTAGCTCTCTTGCTTGAGGAGAATATTAAGCTGCATCTCGAGAAACTTATCCTGCAGCTGATCTCCGGATCAGCTGCGGCTACAGATTCGAAGCCGCTTGCAACTGCCGCCACCCTGCTAAGCTGGTCCTTATATGGCGTAACCTACCGCTGGAATCTGGAGGGAAGATCAGAGTCTTCCTCCGAACTGGCGGAGCGGGTAATGCCGCTGATCACGGGCGGGTTTCCCATGAGCCCCCAATGACCAAACACGCAGAGCAGCGATCCTCCGAATGGGGGAATCGCTGCTCTGCTCACTTTTTGTGGTTTTAAGAATGAAGAGAAATGTCTTCCGCCGTAGAAAACCTGCTTTTGGGACAGCCTCGTAGCCGTTTCCGCTTGTTTACGGCTCTACGCCATAGATCAGCGTTCCATTATGGTATACAGTGATCCGGTCATTGGCCGTGAAGCTGGTCAGCAGCGGCCGGAAGGAGTAATCGTTGGCCTGGCTATAATTCGCATAGTTATCCTTGTGAATACGGAACTGGATCTCTCCGGTCGAGCCGGAAGCTGCCAGGCTGCCTGCCCCGTCCTTGAAGGAGATTTCAGCGTAGGCATCAGCGTTCGGGACCGGAACCGTGAGCGGGACGATGGTGGTCTGGATATTATTTTTGCCGACGACGGCATAGTCAATCTCCATGGTATGCGCGGAGCTGCCGTCCTGGGTGAACCAGTAACGGATTGTGAATTGGCTGAGCGGGACAGGGACGGTGGAAGTACTCTTCAGCTGAAGACTTGCCCGGATGGAGCCCACGTTGTTGCCGGTCTCATCACTGCGGTAGAGCGGAGTGGCGGTTACAGGTCCTGTCCCGGGGCCTCCAGGTTGTTCAATAGGAGGGAAGGTGACCGTCTTCATAATCCGGTTCAGCATGAGCTGCTTCGGCCGGTTCCAGGTTGCCCAGTCATCCTGCAGCAGACCGCCGGTATCCCCGCTGTTGGGGTTCAGTGTCCAGTAGGTCCAGTAGAGATCATTCGTGCCGATGTAATCGACTAGTTTATTCTGCCACTTCCCTTCAACCGAGAGGGTGTCCACGCTGCGGCCTCCGAATTCACCCATGATTAGAGGGGCAATGTTCTCTTTGCTGATATAACCCCAGGTCTGATCCCATATAGCAGGCAGGTTCGCCGGAAAAGCCGGATCGCTGAACCACGGTTGCTCCGCCACCCCGGGACCGTAATCATGCGGAGAATACACCACTTGATTCGGCACGGTAAGCGTTACCGGATAATTCCGCACCCCAGTAAGGTTGCCGCCCCACCAGTACTTGCTTGTGTTACCCTGCACATTCTGCTCGATCCCTTCGACGATGATCAGCCAGTGCGGATTCACCGCAAGGATGGCATTCCCAGCCCGCTGGGCCGCGAGCCGCCAGTCTGTGCTGAGATCACCGGTCCCCCAGCTTGCCGGGCCATGAGGCTCATTATGCAGGTCGGCACCGATTACCGTAGGATTATTCGCATACCGTGCAGCCAGCATCACCCAGTCACTGATCCAGCGGGATTCAGGATATGCAGCGGTATACCAGAGCGTCGACTGCCCGCCGGAATCGGGACGGTGCCGGTCCAGGAAGATTTGAATGCCGCGCTGGCCGGCTTTTTCGATTAAGGTATCCATAATTTCGATGGGAGTCAGACCGGCCAGGTCCGGGTTTTTGGCATAATCAATGCTGTTGGCCTGGGAAGCCGGATCGAACATTTGACTGCTGAACGGCAGGCGAATCAAGTTGTACCCTTCTGCGCGGACCTGATCGAGCACATCATCCATGGAACGCGACCATAATCCGTGCGGGGAATAGTTCGGCGTCTCGAATCCAAACCAGTTGAGTCCGTTGAACACGGCCGGGTTCCCCTGCGAATCTACAATCCGGCTGCCCGAGGTGTGATAAAAAAGCTTCGCTGCCCCCTCAGCCTTCACCGGCTGTCCGGCAATAGCGGCTGTACCTGCAAGCAGTGTTAAAGCTAAAAGCATTGTCCCCAGTGTCCTGAAACCAAAGGTCATTCATCTTCCTCCTCGTAATATGATTCATGATAAAGTCGAACTTTATATCATACGGGTAAAATGAAAACCTATTCATCCCGGACGGGTCTAAATTATGGAAATTTTTTTGAATAAAGTAGGATAGACCTGCCGCTGGAGTCACTCTATATGCACCAATGCACTTATGATATAAACTTGGTGGCTATGGGGATCGAGATAGCAGTTGGATTAAGTACACTTGCTGGTCAGCGAATCCCCTCTGTGACAATAGCAGTTGGATAAACAGCACTTAAATCTTCCCGATTAACCCAAAGCAGCAAAAAGAGTAAGCGATAGGTGTTGTAAATCCACTTATTACCGTACATCTCTCCCAAACCGCTAATTTAAGATACATTTTTCCAATTGTTTAGCACAAATTACAAGAATCACATCTAGCTTAAAAAGGGAATAATTGTTATAATTACTAATGTAAGCGTTTGACTTCATCGGAGCGTATACATACAGTTACAGCCTTAACGGGTACAGTCAGGAAAATATTCAAGCCGAGAGGAGATTAAAAGAATGTTTAGAAGCAAAGCAATACAATGGGCAGCTATCGGGTCGCTTGTCGTGTCTTTATTTATGGGGTCTCTTGCAGCGGGCGGGGAGAAGGTGTTTGCCGCCGATTGCACGGCCGGCTATGTAGCTCTAACGTATGATGACGGGCCGAATCCAAGCAACACGACGAACCTGCTGAATGCCTTGCAGCAGAATGGCCTGCGCGCCACGTTCTTCAATGTCGGGCAGAATGCGCAGAACAATCCTTCGCTCGTCCTGGCCCAGAAGAACGCAGGGATGTGGATTGGCAACCATTCCTGGTCGCATGCGAATCTGACCCAGGTGGGTACCTCCCAGATTACATCGGAGATTACGAACACCCAGCAGACGCTGCAATCCATTACCGGCACAGCTCCGAAGCTGTTCCGTCCGCCGTACGGGGCGACTAACGCGACTCTCAAGTCCATCGAGGCCCAGAACGGCCTTACCGAAATACTCTGGAACGTGGACTCCCAAGACTGGAACGGAGCGGGAACCGCCCAGATCGTGGCCGCTGTGGGCACGATGAAGAATGGGGATGTCATCCTGATGCATGACCAATACCAGACCACACTCCAGGCAGTACCGCAGATTGCACAGAATCTCAAGAACCGCGGCCTATGCTCAGGCATGATCTCGCCAAGCACGGGCAGGGCGGTTGCGCCTGACGGCGGCAATGGTCCTGGTCCCGCTGTAACAAAGGTAGAGGCGGAGAACATGACCAAGGCCGGTCAATACACCTCGAATATCAGTTCCCCGTTCACCGGAGTCGCTCTGTATGCAAACAATGATTCCGTGAAGTACACCCAGAATTTCACCAGCGGCACCCATAATTTCTCCCTGCGCGGGGCCTCCAATAACGCCAATATGGCCAGGGTGGACCTCAAGATCGGCGGGGTGACGAAGGGGACCTTCTACTATGGCGGAAGCAGCCCTGCGGTCTATACGATCAGCAATGTCAGCCATGGAACCGGCAATCAGGTGATTGAGCTGGTGGTTACCGCCGATGACGGGACTTGGGATGCTTATCTTGATTATCTGGAAATCAATTAAAGCTACAACATTGAAGGGGGTGCCTCAGCCAGCTATCGCATGGCTGACGGGCACCCCCTTATTCTGGTTCAGCTTCGGCCTGCCAGAGCCCGGATCTGCTCCAGATCACTGCTGCACAGCGCCTCCAGATGGGCGGTGATCTTCTCTGGACTCCAGTCCCACCACTTCAGCTCCAGCAGCAGGGCGATGAGCTCGTCATCGAAGCGCTGCCGCAGAATCCGGGCAGGATTGCCCCCGGCAATATGGTATGCAGGAACATCCTTGGTGACGGTAGCATTGGCGGCGATGATCGCGCCGTCACCAATCGTCACGCCCGGCATAATGGTGGCATTCTGGCCGATCCAGACATCGTTTCCGATGACAGTATCGCCTTTGTAGGGCAGGTCCGCCAGCTCAGGCGTTGCCAGCTCCCAGCCGCCGCCCATAATGTTGAAGGGATAGGTGGTCACCGAGCCCATCCGGTGGTTGGCACCGTTCATAATGAATTCGGTGCCGCGGGCGATGGCGCAGAACTTGCCGATCATCAGCTTGTCCCCGATGAACTCATAGTGATGGGTAACACGGCTCTCGAAGGATACCGACTCGTCAGGATCATCATAGTAGGAGAAGTCTCCGGCGATGATGTTGGAGCGGGTCAGCGTATTTTTGATGAAACGGACTTGCTTGATCTGTGGATTCGGATGGATGTCATTGGGATTTGGTCCTGTAGCATGCAATAGGATCACACCTTTCTCACATGAAGTGGTAGATTGCTGAAGACAGACGACAGTGCCGCTGAAGACCCGGCCCGCACCAGCGGGGCGGAGGCAGAAGAGTGCACAATGCCGGCAGCGGGGTTAACAAGGAACCCCTACCTTTAAGGATAGTCCATAAATCAACACGCTTCCCGTAAGGAAGTGGCTGGTTTATGGACTTATAGACTTTACGCCATTCTGGGCAGTTGTACATAGAACGTCGTGGACGCTCCAACCACACTTTTTACGTAAATCCTTCCTTGATGCTGGTCCACAATGGACCTGGCAATAGCCAGACCCAGCCCGTAGCCGCCCTGCTTGCGTGCTCTGGAGGTATCCGTACGGTAAAAGCGGTCAAAAATCCGCGCCAGATGCTCCGCAGCGATGCCTTCCCCTGTATTCGAGACGGAGAGAAGGACATCGCTGTTCTGCTTATGAAGGGAGATATGGACAGCGCCCTTAGGATTCGTATATTTCACAGCGTTATCCAGCAGAATCATTACCACCTGCTTGATCTGCTCGCTGTTGCCCGGCACGGTAAGCTCCGGCTGGATGTCATAGTCGAAGGAGATATTCTTCTCGAAGAGAACGGCCTCCATGGTCAGAATAATATTCTCTACCGCTTCGCTCATGTTGAACCTGCTGTGGAGCTTCGCGGTCCGGGCGTCATCCATCTCCGTCAGGTACAGCAAATCGCCCACCAGCCGGTTCATCCGCTCGGTTTCGGACTTGATATACTGCAGCCATTTTGCCTGATTGCGGATCGTATCCTCACTGTTCGCCAGCAGTACATCCGCGTTGGTGTTAATAATCGTCAGCGGCGTCTTCAGCTCATGGGAGGCGTCGGCAATGAACTGCTTCTGCTTGTCAAAAGCCTCCCGCACCGGCGCAATCGAGCGCCCCGCAAAGTAGCGGCTGGTGAAGTAGAGGATGACCAGCGTCAGCAGGCCGACAGCCGCGAAGGTATAGATCAGGTTCGTCAGGATCTGCTGCTGGGCCGTGATGTCCATGAAGACAAACTGCTTCCCGCTGCTTGCCGGCTTGACCATGAAGATCCAGCGGCTGCCGTCCATCGTGAACCGGCCGGTGTCCTTGCCCAGGCTAAGAGCCTCCTTCAACGCGGCGCTATAGAGGTCATCGTCCATCGTGAACTTCGATTCTTTGCCGGTCATCGTGCCGCTGGCATCGGTCTGCACCGTGAAGGAGACGGAGCGCTCCGGCTGGTAAGGGTCGATCGGCCCCTTATCCATGGGCATTGTCCCTCTGCCCCCGCCGCCTCCTGCCCCAGGCGGACTTTGTCCATCTCCCGGACCCCGCTGCTGCATGTCCGCAATCCGGTGGAGCGCCATATAGATGTCTCCCTGCACATTGCGGTACGTGAAGATGTAGATGGCGGCGAAGGCCACCAGCATGATGATGGAGATGGTGACCAGATTGACAATCAGGAACCGGGTTCGGAGTTTATTGAACATCAGGCACTCCCCTCCAGCACGTACCCTACGCCCCTAATCGTGCTGATGCGCACCTCCGAGTTCAGGAAGGCCAGCTTTTTACGCAAAAAAGAAATATAGACCTCCACGTTGTTATGCTCCGCATCAGAATCGAACCCCCACAGCTTCTCAATGATCTGCTCCTTCGAGGTGACCGCCTGCTTCCTTAGGATCAGCAGCTCCAGCAGCTCCGTCTCCTTGAGATTTAGCTTCATCTCCCGTCCCTTCACCGTCAGCTTCGGGTTGGCGGTATTCAGCTCCAGATCCCCGAACTTCAGGGCATCGTCAGGAATCACCTCGCCCTTACGCCGCAGCGCAGCCCGGATACGGGCCAGCAGCTCCTCCGAAGCGAACGGCTTGGCGATATAATCGTCTGCACCATGATCGAGTCCGGTCACCATATCGGTGATCTCCCCTTTTGCGGTAAGCATAATGACCGGTGTGGAGACTCCGTCCCTGCGCAGCTCCTTCAGCACGCTGATTCCATCCAGCTCCGGCATCATAATATCCAGCAGCAGCAGGTCATAGATCCCGCTCTGCGCATAATCGAGACCGGCTCTGCCGTCATGCACCGCGTCTACCGAATAATTGTGTTTTTTGAGGATTTGGGTTAGGGCCTCCGCCAGATGGACCTCGTCTTCTACAATTAATATTCTCATGGGATGGCTCATCCTCTTCCTAAGTAATGTACTTGCTGCTGGTGCCATTATATCAAGGGTACCTTTAATCAACCTTAATCCATTTAAGATTCATTAAAGGTTCGGGGGCTAAGATACATTCATAAGCAAGCGCACCCAATACTCACCCGAAAGGATCTGAACCCTATGGCGATCGAGGTCTTCAACCGCTACGAGAACAAGTATCTGTTCGACCACGAATCTTATCTGAAGCTCTATTACGAACTGCTGGAATATATGGAGCCCGATGCTTACAACAAGCAGCACGAATTTTATTCTATCACCAATCTGTACTACGACACCCCTCAGAATTCACTGATCCGCAGCAGCCTGGCGAAGCCGAAATACAAGGAGAAGCTCCGCATCAGAGCCTACGGCATTCCTGAAGGCGACACCAGAGTCTATCTGGAGATCAAGAAGAAGGTGCTGGGTCTGGTCAACAAGAGGAGAACCTCACTGACGCTGAAAGAGGCCTATGCGTTCATCGAGAGCGGCAGACAGCCTGAATTCGAGAGCTATATGAACAAGCAGGTGATCGGGGAGATCAAGTACTTGCTGACCCGCTATGAGCTGGAGCCGAAGCTGTATTTGTCCTATGACCGCAAAGCCATGTTCTGTAAAAATAACAGGGACCTGCGCATCACCTTCGACACCAACATCCGCTGCCGCCGGTATGATCTGAAGATGGAGCACGGCGTCTATGGCGAGGAGCTGCTGGAGCCGGAGCAATGGCTGATGGAAGTGAAGGCCGAGAAGACCATACCGGTCTGGCTGGCCAGGATGCTGTCGGAGCATCAGATGTACCGCACCAGCTTCTCCAAATACGGCAACGAATATAAAAAGATGCTGCGAAACAGCCAATCAGAAAGAGAGAGTGTTCTATATGCTTGATTCGATTTTTGCCGTAGCGGAGTCTACTTCGGAACTAACGTTCACGAATGCTGCCTTAACCATCGTCATCGCCATTATCCTCGGCGGGCTGATCAGCTTCACCTACATGAAGACGAGCCCCGCCGGATACTCGCAGAGCTTCACACTGACCATGGTTCTGCTGCCGGTGATTGTTGCTATCATTATTCTGCTCATTGGCAGCAATGTGGCCCGGGCCTTCAGCCTGGCGGGCGCCTTCTCGATCATCCGGTTCCGCAGCGCCCCCGGCGATCCGAAGGATATCACTTTTGTCCTGTTCACCATGGCCTCCGGGCTGGCCTGCGGGGTAGGGGCCTTTGGTTACGCGGTCTTTTTCACCCTTATCCTCTGCGCTCTGATGGTCGTGCTTAACCGTACAGGCTTTGGACTTAAGAAGTCGATGCACAAGACACTGAAGGTAACGATCCCTGAGAACCTGGGCTATGAGGAGGCCTTCGCGGAGGTCTTCAATACCTTCAATGTCGCCTACGAGCTGAAGAAGATCAGAACCACGGAGCTGGGCAGCCTGTATGAGCTGGTCTACGCAGTAACGATTGATGAGCAGACGAGCCAGAAGGAGCTGCTGGACGCCATCCGCACACGTAACGGGAACCTCGATCTCTCACTAACCATGGCACCTGTCATGAATGAATACTAATCCGCTACAGGAAGGGAATGATGACTGATGAAGAACAGATTAACAGCTGGTAAAATAGGACTGGTGCTGCTATGCGCCGCAGTCATGTCGGCATGCAGTGCAAAAGCTGCTACGCCATCAGATACAAGTAACAACGCGGGTATATCAGTTGCGGCTGTGCAGAACAGTTCCTCTGCCGCTGTGCAGCTGGCAAGTGTGAAGGCGGCGGATCTTGTGACTTGGGAGGAAGAGGATGCTGTAACCGCCTGGACGGCAGCAGATTCGACTGCTATAACTCTGGCTGGCACTGCTGCTGTGGTAGACGGTGCAGGCGCCACAGCGCAAGAAGGCACAGTAACCATTACGGAAGCAGGCACTTATGTGCTTAGCGGCACACTGAGTGACGGCCAGATTATCGTAGATGAGCAGGCCAAAGGGACCGTAAGGCTGGTGCTGAATGGCGCTCATCTGACGGACAGCGATAATGCTCCGGTCTACATCAAGGAAGCCGGCAAAGTGGTCATCACCTTGCAGGAAGGGACGGATAACAGTGTGACGGATGGAGCCGCCTATGTATTCGGAGACGGGGCTGAGGATGAGCCAAGCGCGGCGGTCTTCAGCAAAGCAGACCTGACGGTTAACGGCACCGGCAAGCTGACGGTAACCGGCAACTATAACGACGGCATCACCGGCAAGGATGATCTGAAAATCATGTCCGGCACCATCGAAGTGCAGGCAGCAGATGACGGTATTGTCGGTAAGGACCTGGTAGCTATACAGGACGGTAGTATTACAATTCATGCAGAAGGCGACGGCATCAAATCAACGAATGACAAGGATGCCGCCAAGGGCTTCATCGCTATTGCCGCCGGAACCTTCGACATTACGGCCGGTAATGACGGGATTCAGGCGGAGACCGCTGCTGTCATCGACGGCGGGACGTATACACTGGTGACTGGCGGCGGCTATGCGAATGCCGAAGTGAAGACCGGCGATCAGGGAGGCCCGGGAATGGGCGGCGGCTTCGGCCAGCGTCCGGAGGGTGGAGCCTTCCCTGCTCCCGGGGAAGAAGGGGGTACGCTGCCTGCGATGGATGCTGCGCCGGCTGCTGACCAGCCCCAAGCAGCGGAGAGCGGCACCGCAGCAGCGGCGGAGACGGACACCACAGCAGCGGAGGAGACAGAATCCGTCAGCGCCAAAGGGATTAAGGCAGGCGGCGACCTGACGGTGAACGGCGGAAGCTTCACAGTGGATGCCGCAGATGATGCGCTGCACAGCAACAGCAGCCTCTCTGTAACGGATGGGGAATTCCAGATCGCTACAGGGGATGACGGGATTCACGCCGATGCTCTGGTCTCGATATCGGGCGGCACCGTCAATATTACGCGGAGCTATGAAGGGATAGAAGGGGCGGACATCACCATATCCGGCGGTGAGATCCATGTGACAGCTACAGACGATGGCGTAAATGTGGCCGGAGGTAACGATACTAATACGGCAGCAGGAACGCAGGCTCAGGATTCGTTCAGCAGCACCGGCAGCAACCTGCTGACCATCAGCGGCGGCACCTTGATTGTAGATGCCGCAGGCGATGGCCTGGACTCCAACGGCTCGGTGACTATGACCGGAGGCACCGTTATTGTGAATGGCCCCGAGAACTCGGGCAACGGCGCCTTGGATTATGACGGAGCCTTCAACATCACAGGCGGATTCCTGGTAGCCGCAGGCGCTTCCGGCATGGCACAGGCTCCGGGAGAGGACTCCGGCCAGTATTCGGTAAGCGTGGAGTTCGCAGCTACTCAACAGGCCGGAACGATGGTTCACCTGGAAGACGCTGAAGGGAAGGCCATTCTGACCTTCGCTCCGGCGAAGAGCTTCCAGACCGTAGTGGTCAGCGCTCCAGAGCTTACGGACGGCTCTTATACCGTCTATACCGGAGGCAGCTCAACTGGAACAGCTGCGGATGGACTGTATACCGGCGGGACGTACAGCGGGGGCAGCAAATTCGTTGCTTTTGACATCACCAGTACGGTGACTTGGGTGAATGCATCGGGTGTAACCACAGGCGGAAGCGGGATGGGCGGGCCGGGAGGCGGAGGCTTCGGCGGCGGCAGAGGCAACAGAGCCGGAGGCGGACCAGGCGGAACAGGAGGAACGCCGCCTACGGACGCTGGTACTACGAAGCCAGCCGATGCAGGCACCACGAAGCCAGCCGATGCAGGCACTACAGTTCCAGACAGTGCAGGTACAAGCACGAATTAAGCGGTCCAGCAGAGCAGAGACTATCCATTAGCGGATAGTCTCTGTTTTTGTACTTGTCTAGGATATTATCATTTACTTCTGTTGTGATAAGTGCTCTTTAATTGTGGCCTCAATGTATGCGAAAAACAGCATACATTGGGCTACTACGCAGGTGCATGGACCAAATGTATGTGAAAAACAGCATACATTGGCCTACCACGCAGGCGCATGGACCAAATGTATGTGAAAAACAGCATACATTGGGCTACCACGCAGGTGCATGGGCTCAATGTATGCGAAAAACAGCATACATTTTGGCTACTACGCAGGTGCATGGACCAAATGTATGTGAAAAACAGCATACATTGTGCTGGCGCGCAGGTAATCCCATACTACTTGTCTGGAGGCGATAACGATTGCGATCAGCGGCTACATGAAGTCGAAATAGTAGCGGATGACATGGAAGAATACCGGTGCGGTGTAGGCAAGACTGTCTACGCGGCTCAGATAGCTTTGCTTAAGGGCAGCGAATTTGTCATCGTCCCCGATCAGCAGATCCCGCTTCAGGACGGAGACTGTCAGGCTGCCGAAGAAGCCGCTGAGACTGATCAGCATACCGGAGAGATAGCCAAAGGCCGGATTCAGCGGTGTAAGATGAGAATAGATCAGGTAAGAGACGGCTGTCGTCACCGCGAAAGCGCAGATGAAGCCCTCCCAGGTCAGATGGGGATTCGCGGTCGGGACGATCCGGTGCTTGCCGATGTAGAGCGAGGCCAGATAATGCACGGCATCATTGAGCTGGGTCAGCACCACCAGGAAGAGAACCAGCCCTGCGCCGTATTCCGGCGTGGCGAACTGGAAATAGGCCAGATGGCTAAGCCCGAAGACCATCAGCATCAGTCCCCACTGCACCGCGCTGACACCGCGCAGGAAGCCGAGTGTTCCCTTGTTAATCAGCCGGGGAATCGGCAGCAGCAGGAACACATAGACTGGAATGAAGATAATGAACATCCCGTACCATTCGATGTAGATCCAGTAGAATTGCAGCGGAATGGACAGATAAGCCCAGAGGAACAGCCTGCGGTCTGCTTTTCGGGTGCGGATCATGGAGAAGTATTCCTTGAGGGCGAAGAAGCTCAGGACCATCAGGGACAGCAGGGACACGACAGAATTGGACAGGGTAGCCAGGCAGAAGATGAACAGCATGCCCCACCAAGTTTTGATACGGAAGCCTATTCCGGTATAATCTTTGTCCTTCTGTAATTTGCTGACTACAAGATACAGCACATGGATCACCGATAGAGCTGCAAAGATCAGAACTAGTGTGAATAAAGAACGGTTCATTACAATCACCAACTTGTCTCGGGGTATCATTTCAATATAGGAATTTTATGCTAAAATAGACAGAGCGTCCAGCTTATTATGAAGCAAAACAACCGACTTGATAAGGGGAAATATTGTAAATGTCAGCAGATCCATCGGTGTACATCATGCTCACCAATACGGGAACGCTGTTCACGAAGCTCATTCAGGGCTATACCAAAGCGCCGTATAACCATGCGTCGATCTCGTTTAACCGGGAGCTCTCAGAGCTATATAGCTTTGGAAGGAAGCATCCGGCCAATCCGCTGAACGGCGGGTTCGTGAAGGAGGATATCCGCACAGGCACCTACAGCAAATACCCGGAGACGACCTGCGTCATCTACGAGCTTCAGGTCACGGACCGTGAGGTTGAGAAAATGAAGCGGGTGCTCCAGGTCTTCATCCGCAGCCGCCAGAAGTATCTTTACAACATCCTCGGTGTCATCGGCATTGCACTGAAGGAGCCGGTGGAGTTCAGCAACTCGTATTTCTGCTCGCAGTTCGTTGCCGAGATTCTGGAGCGCTCCGGCATTAAGCTGTGGAACAAGCTGCCTGCGCTCGTCACCCCGGATGACTTCCGGCAGAGCGACCGGCTGCATCTGGTCTATTACGGCAAGCTGAGCGAATACAAGCCCTCCAGCAGGTAGAGAAGTCCTCGTTCCCGGTAGGGAAGGGGACTTCACTTCAAATATAAATGAATGCGAAGAAGAGGAGAGTGAGGCAATGGTTCATGCCAAGGATGTGCTTGCCAATCAATTGCTGGCCGGGGCCAACGACCCCAGCTGGCATCTTCCCTATATGCAGGCTGTGGAGAACGTGACCGAGGAGGAAGCGTTCTGGAAGCCCGGTGAAGGAGTCAGCAGCATAGCTGAGCTTACCCAGCATTTGCTGTACTGGAATGAAGCCTGGCAGAGCCGGTACCGCAAGGGGCATATGGACGCTGTGCCTCCGGTTAAGGATAATAACCTCAGCTTCAGGCTTCCGGCAGATATTGCGTTTAGTGAGCTGAGCGGAAGGCTGCTGCAGGCGCTCTTGAACTGGCAGAGCCTGCTGTCTGAGGAAGGGCTGGAGGAGCAGGTGAACGGGTTCCCGGTACCGGCTGCATGGTGGGAGATCATCAGCAATGCGGCAACTCATAATGCCTATCATATAGGTCAAATGGTGTTGATCCACAAGCTGTACGTCCCGTCCAGGCCACAAGCATAAGCCCCTTCCAGGGCAGGCATTGGCTGTGCAGGAGACCGCTATGAGGCATGGCTCAAGCAGACTGGCCGGGATTCTCCCGCCGGTCTCTTTGTCATACGTACAGTGAGGGCCGCAGCATAGATCTGCTTGTGCAGAATAGCTTAATCTGTAATGAAATGGAGCATGTGATATTCTTGAAATATAAGGATTTATATGTTGCACACGATAACTTATCCTTCTATTTCTCGCTGAAACGGTGCCGTCCCTAAAGGGATGGCAAAGTCGTTTCCACTTGGCATAGGGTCTACTGAAGGGAAAAGAGAGGGATTCATATCATGATTGAGAACATCATCAGAGGTCTGGAAGCAAGATATGCCTGCCGGCTGGAACGGCTGACAGGGGGATATACGAATCTAACCTATCTGATGGCGGGGGCCGAGCCGCCGCTTGTAGCCAAAATAACAAATCTGTCCAATAAAGATACGCTCAATGAGGTTCATGTAATGCGGCTGGTGCAGGGAAGCTGTGATACCCCGGTGGTGCATGAGGTGACAGAGATGGACGGGAAGCGCATCATCATCATGGACTGCATGCAGGGCGGGAACGCCCAGTCCGTTCTGGATGCCAGGGACTGGACAAGAGCCGAGCGGATCTACAGCAGAATGGGGCAGCTGCTGGCTGCCCAGATTCATTCCCGCCCTTATCAGCCGCAAGAGACAGAGATCCGGCTCAGCAACAGGTCTGCACTGAGTCAGGTGGTTCAGAAGCTGGAATTCGTTCCCGCCGCTCTCGGCAGACAGTCGCTTCACTTTCTGTCTGCGGCGGAGGCCGGGGAGCTTCCGTGGGTCCTGACCCATGGCGATTACGGAGTACATAATCTGCTCTGTGAAGCCGATGATCTGCTGCATGTGCTGGACTGGGAATGGGCGGAATGGGGCAGCCCGCTGAATGATGTAGCCTGGGTCTGCTGGTTCACGAAGCACCATTATCCCGTACAATCCGTGCTGCTCAATACTGCCTTCATGCAGGGCTATCTGTCTGTTAACCCGTTATCCTTCACGCCGCAGCAGATGAAGGCGGCGAGTCTGTACAGGGTATGGAATATCCTGCACCGCCTGCAGATCGCGCCCAAGGAGGTGCAGCGTGAATGGGTCAGACGTCTGGAATGGACACTCGGTGAGGACTTCGCAGAGCTGCACGGAATCAGCTAAGGAAGAGGCTTCTCCCGGATGACTGTATTCTGTAGCCTGGAGCACCTGAGGCGCCCGAGCTGCTCAGTCCTCCGGCACCACGACCTGAATGTGGCGCGGAATTGTGCTTAAGCGGATCGGCAGCGGCGGACCTTGCTCGCCGTCCACATTCGTCTGTACCGGCTCGGTGGAGCGGACGGAGACCTCCTTGGCTGTAAAGTAGATGACATCCTTATGATTCCGCAGATTGCCGAGCAGCAGGGAGATGCTGACAGTAACGGAATTCAGCAGGTGCAAGTCCTTGACGATGAAGCAATGGAGCAGGCCGTCATCTACGGCGGCAGCAGGGGCAAGCTTCTCGAAGCCGCCCACGGAATTCGTCAGTGCAGCAATGAACAGCGGGGAGGAGCCTTCCCAGATCTCACCGTCGTGAGTAATCGTCAGGGTATGTGCAGTATTGCTGGCCAGCTCCTTAATGCCCTCTTTTAGATAAGCAAGGAACCCGAGCCGGCTCTTGTCTTCGGAGCTAACCGAGGAGAGGGAGCCTGCCAGAGAGCCTGCGGCCACCACATTGACGAACAGCCGGTCATTCAGCCGGCCCATATCGACTCTTCGGGTCCGGGGCGAAGCCAGGCTCTGAATTGCCTCTTCAGGGACAAGCGGAATCTGTAGCGCGCGGGCAAAATCATTGACGGTGCCCATTGGCACAATGCCAAGTGTAGGGCGGTGCTGCTGATCTGTGAGGCCGTTCATCGTCTCGTGGAGCGTTCCGTCTCCTCCAATGGCAACCACCAGATCATAGCACTCGGCGCAGGCCTGGAGGCAGAAGGCGGTTGCATCTCCTTCCCCTGCGGTCTCCTGGATGGTAACCTGATACCCTGCGCCTTGCAGTACCTCTTCCGCTGCTCTAATATAATCCCGCGCCTCTGCCTTGCCGGACGACGGGTTCATGATGACCATGGCCTGCTGCATACTGCACTCCTCTCTCTTGTAACCGGATTAATATCCATTAACCAACTAAGTATAGCGTTTGAATCAAAAGCGCCAAAGGGCGCAGTGTCCCTTTGGCGCTGGGCCGGTGTATAGCTGCCACAGGGCAGAAGCTATCTTCCTTCGATCCGCCGCCCATAAGATTCGGCGTAGGCCGCACTGCGGAACTTAAGAATCGGATCATCCGAGAGGAGCATACCGGTTGTAAGGATCGTAGGGTCCATGAGCAGATATGTCGGATCGGGGTAGATCTCTGAAATATGCAGCCGCCCGAGATCGATTCTGCGGCGGTCCTCCGGCCAGGCACGGGTAGGATCATCCGTAGCATCGCCTTCCTCTCCAAGAACAGCGACCAGTTGGAAGATAGCTGGTTCATCCTTGAAGCGCAGCTCCAGCTCATCCTCCAGATAGCGGTCCGGCTGCTGCGCAGCCTCTTCCAGCGTCAGTGTGCGCACGCCCGTCTCGGGAACCCATTCGAACCGGACAGGCTGCTGCCTGCCTTCTGCATTGACCAGCACATAAGCATGTATGCAGTGGTAATGACATTCGGCGTAGCTGGCAGGCGGCTTGAGCCGCCGTACCGCGAGCAGAGCGTCTTTGCTCTCGCTGAAGTGGCTGACAATTTCCTTCATCAGCTCAATCGGTCCAAGTGTCCCGGTCCGCAGCCGGTGGGCCGTCTGTATAATGTCGATGAAGGACTCCGGGGTCCGCGCAAAAAAGACAGGTACGGTCACTCCAACCAGATTCGTAACCCCGCCATCCGGGAGGATGAACTGGACAGCCATCCCCTTGGCAGGGGATAGCAGGTCCGCAAGTGCCGGATCAGTCGAGCTGCCCGAGAAGCGGATGATGGCATTCACCTGCTGCTCCTGAAGGTGCTCCGCCTCCGTGAACTCCTTCCCCAGTCCGCTCGGCCGGAAGAAGCCGCGGCAGCAGACTCCCGCCGCATGGGCGCGGCGGTATCCGGGATGGACACCGGACAGGTTCTCGATCGCGTCTACTGCCTCGGCGGCAAGCGCTGGATGCTCCCTGGTGTCTGCGGCAGACTGGCTGCTGCTGTGCTCCGATTCCGATTCATTCATGTCCTCATTCACTCCTCCACGATAATTTATAACATATACAAGCTATTTTCTAATTATTACCACTTTCACTGTTCATCCAAACCGCTTCTCGTAGACATCCACCTGGTTACCATGGTTATCGGTAGCACTTCTGATCCGGCCATATCCGTTCAGAGTCCAGAACATCTCCCCGGCCTTATTCTCGAGCTGGACAGCCAGTCTGACGGCTTGTGTACCCTGTTGCTGGAATTTTCTCTCCAGTTCATGCACAGCAGCATTCCCTAACCCTTGCCGACTATATTGCCGGTGAATCACAAGGAGGCCAATCCAGGGATAGTGATCCGGGCCGTAGTCTGGGAGATAAGTGAGTAGGCCGGCGACGCGATCACGGAACTTGATGTACAGCATTTTCTCACCCATGGCGAGGTTCTTACGGTTCTCTTCTTGCAGCTCCAGCGGTTCGAGGTATGACTTATGCTCCACCATCAGATTGAATTCAGGCTGTGAGTTCAGGATGGAGGCTTGTATCTCAAGACTCTCCTGAGACAGCGGGTCGGTAACAGCTTCTAACTGAATCATAATAATCCCTCCTTATTATTAAATAATAATCTAATTAGATATTAATTTAATAACTGAGTTTAATCAAGTTATATGTTAAACTTAGACAGACTTATCCCTATAACACATGCTTAAGCAGGAATGGAGAAATGAAATCATGAATAAATTGCCTAATTGCCCGCAGTGCAGCTCTGTGTACACCTATGAGGACGGAGCGCTTCTGGTCTGTCCGGAATGCGGACATGAATGGTCTTTGGATGCTGGAAGTGCAGGCGGCGAGGAAGAGAAGGTTATTAAGGATGCTAACGGAAATGTACTGGCTGACGGGGACACTGTAACGGTGATTAAGGATCTCAAGGTCAAAGGCAGCTCGTCCGTTCTGAAGATAGGCACCAAGGTGAAGAACATCCGGTTGGTGGAAGGCGACCATGATATCGATTGCAAAATCGACGGGTTCGGCGCAATGAAGCTGAAATCGGAGTTTGTGCGCAAGGCATAGCATGAAGCAGGACCGGAAGAGATGGAAATAAGGCACTTATTTCTGACGGAATGGGATCACATGAGGGAGTAGTTGGAAAAAGTACACCTAATTCACCGAATCGTACGGAATCAGCTACGTTTGGTAAGATTAAGTGCCTTTTTTCCAACCGTTGCTCTTGAAGGGGGTATCTGCTTATCAGCAAGTGTAGAAAATCCAACTCTTACAGGGGATGGCCGAATTCTCTCTCCCCGTTATAGAATCCGCCGCGCGGTAACAAACCGCTGCTTCCACTTACTGCTGAAATCTTCCATATGTACACCCTGCTCTTTGGAGTAGGTATGCAGGATCCGGTTATTTCCGGCATAGATGGCTACATGTCCGATGTCGAGACCCCTGGCGGTGAAGAACAGCAGATCTCCGGTGCGCAGCTCGCCCACGCCAACCTTCCGGCCTTCCTGTGCCTGATCATAAGAGACGCGGGGAAGCTCAATCCCAAGCGTATCCCCGAATACACGCTTCACAAAAGAAGAACAGTCGAACGTATCTGTCTGGTCAGGAGAAGCGCCGAATTCATAAGGGGTATTCAGGTATTTTTTACCTGAGGCAATCAGGGCTTCCCCTTGCTTCTGCAGCAGGGAGGGGCTTCTGTAATCGGTGAATTTCGGCTTGGAAGATACATATCCTCTCACATGATCTGCGGTCCGCACCTCCAGCCAGAGGGCATCAACCTCACGGATGACATGAACCTTGCTGCCGGCGGGCAGCAGGCCCAGGCTAGTGGTGCTGCTCCCGGCATCCGGGGTGCTGCGCAGGTTGACTCCCCAGGTGACCGAGGTCTCATAGGCGGATGCCGAGGAGATAAGGACGGAGCCCGAAGCCGGCTCCCAGGTTACTTGGCTGCCCAGTGCTTCACTAACGAAGCGCAGAGGAATCATACTGTAGCCTTGCGACAGTTGTCCCGGTACTGCCAGCTGAGCGGTCTTCCCGTTCAGCAGAGCTGTGGACGAGCCTAAGGTATAGGTGAGTGCAGTGCCGCCTTTGACGGCAGTTACCGTCTTGCTTGCATTGTCCCAGGAGAGCTCGGCCCCTTGGGCTTCGAACAGCCCACGCATAGGAACCAGTACAGTCCCGCTGATGTTCAGCGGCTGGGTCTCCGGCTGGAGCTGCTGCCCGTCCAGGTAGATGGAGATGGGCTGGGGTGAGGGGGCTGCATCTGCATGGACGCGGTCTGGTAATAACAGGGCCAGTCCAAGCAGAGACAGCAGCATAGTCGTTCTTGTTGTCATGGATTCATCACCTTATGGATAGATTTAACTCTCTCCAGTTAGACGCGATTGGTGTGAATTGGTTTTGTGCCAATTGTTGGTAACGAGTATCAGACAAGGCTGCAGGAGTTGCGCTTGACGTCCGCCAGAATACAGATTATAATCCAACCAGTTAGTTAGAAATAAGGAGGCGGAAACCATAACCACAACAGGGGGCAAACGCAGCACCAAAATATACGACGCCGCCCGCACCCGGGCGATTATTCTGGATGCAGCGGAGGAGATTTTTGCCGAATCCGGTTACTCCGCAGCACGGATCGATGCCATTGCGAAAGCATCCGGGTATAACAAAAGCCTGATCTATCAGTATTATGGCGATAAGCTAGGGCTATATACGGAAGTGGTTAAGCGGGCGGATCAGATTGGCGAACAGATCACAGGCTCGTTCATCAGCGAATTGCTGAAGGATGAGCAGGTACTACAGGACGCGTCAGCATTCAAGACTTTCTTGGAGTACTGGACCCGTCAGACCGTCTCCTTCCTGCTGGAGCACCGGAGTTACCTGAGAATCCTCTTCTGGGAAGCTGCGGAGGGCTGGAAGACCTGGAATCAGATTACCTATCGTCCGGAAGATGATCCTCAGATGCATGAAATTGCCCTGGCCGCCCAGAGGAACGGTATCCTTCGTCAGGATCTGGACCCCGCGCTCTTTCCGCTGCTGATCATGAACGTGATTGCTATGACACTGCAGTCGTCTTCAAGGTATGAGCACTTGTTCGGCAGCCCGGACTCTCCGCAGATTAGAGAACAGACCACACAGCAGATTGTGCAATTTATTATCCATGGCGTCATGGAGCCGTCTTTATTGTAAGGGCGGCTGTTTTTTGGACTAAATATAAACAACTAGTTAGTTTTAAAAGTATAGGAGTGAGGTTGATGGCCGCAATTATTCAGACAGAAGGATTAACCAAGCATTTCGGCAGTCATCATGCTGTGGATCGGCTGTCGATCGAGGTGAACCCGGGCGAAATCTACGGATTCCTTGGGCTGAACGGAGCAGGCAAGACTACAACCATCCGTATGCTCCTGGGCATGATCCGCCCCAATTCCGGGTCGGCCTACCTGTTCGGACGGCGGGTCGATGCGGGCAGCCATAAGCTGTGGGCGGAGGTAGGGTACATGGTCGAAACTCCCTACTCCTATCCTGAGCTTACGGTCCGTGAGAACCTGGAGATTATCCGCAGGCTGCGGGGTATCCCGGACCGCTCTGCCATTGACAGTATTATCGACAGGCTCCAGCTTACCGCTTACCGGGACCGCAAAGCCGGGACGCTCTCCCTCGGTAACGGGCAGCGGCTGGGCCTCGCCAAGGCCATGCTGCATCATCCGCAGGTGCTGATTCTGGATGAGCCGACGAACGGGCTGGACCCGGCGGGGATTGTGGAGGTGCGGGAACTGCTCCGGGAGCTTGCGGCAGATCAGGGAGTGACGATTTTTATCTCCAGCCATATTCTTGGCGAAGTCTCCAGGCTGACGAGCAGAATTGGCATCGTGCATCAAGGGAAGCTGCTGCAAGAGACGGATGTGAAGGATCTTCATCCCTTGCTCCGCAGGAGTCTGCGGGTGGAGACCCGCGATCCGGCAAGTGCCCGCAGCAGACTTACTCAGGCAGGCTATGTGGTGCAGCAGAATGCAGAGGGCACACTGCGGCTTCAGGAGGAACGTGCCGTAACGAACCCGGATTACATCTCCAAGCTGCTGGTGTATGCGGATATGCCGCCTACGCTGATTCAGGTGGAGGAAGAGGATTTGGAGCATTATTTTCTAAGAGTCATTGGATCTGAAGGAGGAGTAAGACCATGAATCAATGGCTATCGGCCCTGTGGGTGGAGGTCTTGAAGCTTCGCCGTTCCAGGCTGTTCGTGATCTCGCTTGTGGTCAGCCTCCTGGTGCCGGTAATGATCGGGCTGGTGTTCTCCGGGACCATTGGCTCCCAGAGCGCCTTTGAGGGTGAGATCAATGTGGCAGGGTTTCTGAAGGAGCTGGGCATTGTCGTCTCCATGGGAGGCCTGATCGGCTTCGGGTTCGTGTACAGCTGGAGCTTCGGCCGGGAATACTCCGACCGCACGGTGAAGGATCTGCTGGCCCTGCCGCTATCCCGGTATGGGGTGGCCGCTGCGAAGATTGTTGTTTCTACGTTATTATGTGAAGTTCTATCCTTGTTCATGTTCATAGCTGGGTGCATCACGGCATGGCTTACCGGCTTGGACGGATGGAGTCTGGAGGTCATTGTTCAGGGCTTCAGCGGGTACGCACAGATCTGTCTCATGGTGGTTGTTCTGAGCATCCCTGTAGCGTGGATGGCTTGTATCGGGCGCGGTTTCCTGTATCCCCTGGGCATCGTCCTGCTTACCATTGTGATCGCTCAGTTCGGCGGGGCGCTGGGCATTGTAGAGTATATTCCGTGGGCCATTCCCGGATTGCTCAGCGGTGCCTCAGGAGAGGAGAGCGCACATTTGGAGCTGGTTAGCCGTTTGCTTCCGTTTCTCACCGGCACTGTTGGCCTCATAGGCACGCTTGTCTGGTGGAGGTATGCCGACCAGACCTAAGTCGGGTGGAATTGCAGAGTTTTATTATTGCAGATTTTAATTAGTGGAGGGAACAGAAATGGAGAAGGCACCAAAAGGCACTATTCTTATCATGGCTATTCTAATTATCGGGACAATGGCAGGGCTATTGAATCAATCCTCGCTGAATACGGCGCTGCCGAACATTATGGGTGAGTTCCGGTTGTCTGCGAGCACTGTGCAGTGGTTAACGACCGCTTTTGCACTGGTTACGGGAATTGTAGTTCCGATTACAGCTTATCTTATTCAGCGCTTCACCACCAAGCAGGTATTCGTCTTTGCGATGGGGATGCTGACTGCGGGGACGCTTCTGTGTGCGGTCTCCCCCGGCTTCGGTCTGTTGCTTACGGGACGGATCATCCAGGCGGTCGGAGTGGGCATTATGCTTCCCCTGGTGCAGACCCTGACGTTCATTCTGATCCCGGTTGCCCGGCGCGGGTTCACGATGGGGCTGATCGGGCTGGCAATTAACTTCGCTCCGGCGATCGGACCTGTACTGAACGGCTGGCTCGTGGAGAGTCATTCCTGGCGCTTGCTGTTCTATATTCTGGCCCCTTGCTCGCTGCTGCTCACGATGCTTGGACTGTTTCTGGTGAAGAACGTCACCCCGCAGGTGAAAAGCAAGGTGGATGCACTCTCCATGACATTATCCTCGCTCGGCTTCGGCGGTGTGCTGTACGGATTCAGTGTCTCCGGCAGCAAAGGTTGGGGGAGTACGGAGGTGCTGATCTCCCTCGCGGTCGGGTTCATCGCGCTCTGCCTGTTCGTGTGGCGGCAGTTGACGATGGAGAACCCGCTGCTGGAGCTGCGGGTGTTCACCAGTCCCTCTTTTACCCTGGCTACTGTAATCAGTATGATCCTGATGATTATCATGCTGAGCGCACAGCTCCTGCTGCCGCTCTATATGCAGACCATGCTTGGCTATTCCGCGCTGAAGTCAGGTCTGATGCTGCTTCCCGGTGCGATTCTGATCTGTATTATGTCCCCTATCGCGGGGAAGATTTTTGACAAAATAGGTGCCAGAACGATGGTAATCACCGGAATCAGCCTGACGGTCATCTCTGCACTGTTGTTCTCCAATCTGACGGAGCATACGTCCTATACGTTCCTGATGGTGGGCTACTCCCTGCGGATGGTCGGTGTCAGCCTGACCCTGCTGCCCGTCGTCACCAGTGGAATGAATTCCCTGCCGCCGGCTCTGATCCGCCACGGCATTCCCGTGAACACTACGCTGCGGACGGTCGCCGGTTCCATCGGGACAGCGCTGCTTGTGACGATCATGACCTACAGCGGCGGCGGCCTGAAACAGACGGGCGATGTCCATAGCTTAATTCATGGAATGAATGTCGCTTCTATGGTCACCACAGGAGCCGCAGTGGTTGCACTGATTCTGTCCTTCTTCATCCCGCGAAAGGAAGAGATCCCTGCGGAGATTCCCGCGAAGGGCGTTGCTGTGAAATAACCGTTCGTATATGGAGATAGGATGTATCCTCAGCTCAAATAAAATACCTTCTGCTGCAAGAGATCGAGGGCCCGCTCGGTCTCTTTGCGTTCTTCAGCGCTCAGGGCCGCAATACGCTGCTCGAACCGGACAGCGATCTGTCCAAAGGCCTCACTCATCAACGCCTCGCCTGCGGCGGAGAGCGTAATTCCCTGCTTGCGGCGGTCAGCGGGGTCGGTGATGCGGGTACATAGCCCTTTTGCGCTGAGCTTCTTCAGCTCCCGGCTCGTATTGGGCATCGACATGTTCATGCAGTCGCTGATCTCGCTGAGCGTAACGGGCTGGCTGACGGCGATGTATTCAACAATCTTATATTGCAGCGGCGTTAAGCCGTCCGAATTGACATCTTTGGAAATATCGTTCGTTATTTGATGGACGGCGGCAGTGAAGGCTATGAATTTCTGGAATAGATGGTTGTTGTCCATAAGATCACCTCAGAGGTCACGATACCAGAATGATTATCAAAAAACAATTATCATTTGACAAGTAATTTGCGGCTGTGCTATGTTTTTGTTATCAAATGACAACTAAAGGGGAATACCACTGATGAATACACTTGTGATCTACACCCATCCGAACCATAAGAGCCTGAGCTACGCCTTCCTGGAGGAAGTGCTGCGCGGCAGCAAGGAGAATGCGAAGATTACGGAAGTCAAGGTGCTTGATCTGTATGAGGCCGGATTCGATCCGGTCCTGGTGTTCAATGAGAATCGGCGCAGACGGGATATGTACCGGGAACCGGAGCTGGCAGAGTACAGGGAGCAGCTGCTGTGGGCCGATCAGATCGTCCTGGTCTATCCGATCTGGTGGGGACGCCCGCCAGCGATGCTGATGGGCTACATCGACCGGATGTTTGCATCGGGCTTCGCCTACCGGGATAAGGGCGGACTTTTGCCGGAGGGGCTGCTCAAGGGGAAGAGCGTGATCTGCATCTCCAGCATGAAGGGGCCGACCCACTACCCGCTGCTGTGGCTGGGGAACTCGCATAAGATACTGATGCGCAAAGCCCTGTTCAACTACGTGGGCATCCGTAAGGTGAAGTTCTTCGAATTCGGTAACATGGAGAGCAAGAAGGGGAAGCATAGCAAGAAGCTGGAGCAGATCTACCGCTATTTCAAGACGGTGGGGTGAATCTTGAACAATCTATTTGACATCCGGCCAACTTGTAACTACAATGGTTACATGAGTGATGATTACCGATGTCAACGAGAGCTTATAGCTGAGATTGAAATACAAGAACCCAAATGGAGGAATATGAGATGACAATCGCATTAACAGGAGCAACAGGCAAATTTGGTTCCATCGTAGCAGAGACTCTGCTGAAGACCGTACCCGCTGGGAATATTGTAGCCAGTGTCAGAAACCCGGAGAAGGCAGAAGCCCTGAAGGCGCGCGGGGTCGATGTCCGTCATGGTGATTTCGATCAGCCGGAGACGCTGGACACCGCCTTTGCCGGAGTGGAGCGCCTGCTGATCGTCTCGGCTGACGGCGACAATGACACCCGTATCCGCCAGCATAAGGCAGCTGTAGACGCAGCTGTCCGTGCAGGTGTAGGCTTCATCGTCTACACCAGTGTAGGCGATGCCGATAACAGCTCCCTGTTCCTGGCACCGGTACACCGTGCCACAGAAGAGTTCATCCGTGAATCCGGCATTCCGTATGCTTTCCTGCGCAACAACTGGTACCTGGAGAACGAAGTCGGCTCCATTCAGGCCGTGAAGGCCGGCGCTCCATGGCTGACCTCTGCCGAAGATGGCAAGGTAGGCTGGGCTACGCGCAGTGATTATGCTGAAGCGGCGGCTGCTGTTCTGGCTGGAGAGAGCCGTGAGAGTGTCATCTACGAATTGTCCGGTACTCCGCTTACCCAGGCAGAGCTGGCAGCAGTGGTCGGCGAGGTTCTAGGCCAGGAGGTTGCTGTGCAGCAGGTGGATGACACCGCCTATGCGAAGATTATGGCAGGTGCAGGCGTGCCGGAAGCGGCACTGCCGATCGTGGTTGCCATTCAGGCAGCCATCCGTGATGGCGCGCTGAATATCGAGAGCGGCGACCTTGCGAAGCTGCTGAACCGTCCGCTTACCCCGCTGAGCGAAGGCGTACGCGCGTTGCTGGGTTAATCACTGTTGGTTGAACAAGCCCGCCAGTTATACTCTGGCAGGGCCTGCTATGAGAAGAGGCTGTCCTATACCGGTTGTTCGGCAACCGGCAGGCAGCCTTTTTTGCGTTTGCATGATCTGAGCGGGAGACGCGCGGGCCGGATGTAGATCAGAGGGAGCAAAATGCGGTGTAAGCCGCGCCGCGGCTAGAGATACAAGCGGGTTGGGGGACGAAGGTTGGGGGTGGTGTTTATTTTTTTGCCGGGATTGTGATCCAAATCTGAATCCCCTGCGTTTCAGTGTATGTACAGACAAACAGGCAGACAGGCAACGTGAACACCACATATTACCCCAACCTAAGGAGTGAATTGAGATGAAGATGAAGAAATTAGTCGTTCCGATGTTAAGCTTGACCCTGATGATACCTGCGCTGGCAGGTGCGGAGGCAGCCCCGGCAGCCACAATGATAAAGGCTTCGGTGAATACACCGGCAGCCGAGCTGAGAGCGGGCCTGGATTATTTGCTCTCCGAGCATTTCACCCTTGCCGTAACCGCAATGACAAAGGCTTATGACGGTACTAAGGATGCGGCAGCGGCCTACCAGGCGCTTGATCAGAACGCGCTCGATATGCAGCCCGCCATTGCTTCACTGTACGGTGATGCAGGTGCAGCTGAATTTGAACGGATTTTCCGCGCTCATAACAAGTACACCGACGATCTGGTGAAGGCGACGAAGAACAAGGACACCGCAGCCGTCCAATCTGCAGAAGATAAAGTAAGCGGCTTTGTAGACGAGTTCGGGAACTTCCTCGGTACGGCAACAGAGGGCAAGCTTCCGGCAGCGGCAGCTAAGCAGGTTATTCGTAGTCATGAGAACCATGTCCAGGAAGTGTTCGAGGATTATGCAGCCGGTGATTACAAAGGCGCGTATGAAGCTTACCGTAAGGGTTATGCAGAAATGTTCAGTATCAGCAAGGCCTTGTCCAGTGCGATTACTACGCAAATGCCTGCTAAATTCGAGAATACCAAGGCAGATACCAAAGCTGCTGATCTGAGATCCGCACTCAACCAGTTAGCGGGTGAACACTTTGCTCTGTCCGTCCTGCAAATGCAGGAGCAATATGACGGAAGAGCGGCTTCCAGTGCGCTGCTTGCAGCTGAAGCCATGAATACAGCAGACTTCAAGGCAGCAATTGCTTCTATCTATGGTGCAGACGGGGCAGCGGCCTTCGAGAAGATCTGGGTCACGAATCATGTGAATGCCCAGGCTGATTTCACAGCGGCAGTGAAGAACAATGATGCAGCGGCAAAAGCGGCAGTCGAAGCGCGTATCGCAGGCTTCACCACTGAATTCGCAGCCTTCCTTGATTCGGCTACAGCAGGCAACCTGCCGAAGTCAGCGGGACAATCCGCATTGACCACCCACGAGAATCAAGTGCAGCAGGTGCTTACGCAATATGCAGCGGGCAACTATGACGCATCGTACAAGACGAACCGCGAGGGCTACAAGACGATGTTCGGGGTAGGCCAAGCGCTGGGCAATGCAATTGTTACTCAGTTCAACGACAAGTTCCAGGATGCAGCAGCACCAGTACCTTCAACGCCAGCAGATCCTGCTTCCATGGTGAAGGTCTGGATGAAGGTGGGCAGCGGTGTCCTGAACATTAACGGACAAGTAACTCAAATGGATACTAAGCCATTCATCTGGAGCGGAATGACCTATATCCCGCTTCGTTATCTGAGTGAAGGCATCGGGGCAGAGGTGAAATGGGACAAGCAGGCGCAGCAGGTTACCATTACAGCAGGCAGCGACACCCTGGTATTCTGGATGAACAAAGACTTCATGGAAGTCAACGGCATGAGAAAATCCGTCGGCGCCAAGGTCTTTGTGAACGACGACAACAGAACCGTAGTTCCCCTTCGTTTCATCACCGAATTACTGGGCTGGAACGTACAATGGGGCAACGCCGATCAGTCTATTACGTTGACTAAGAGCATGTGATTTTGTGAACGGAAGTTAACCTTCTATATGAGGCCAGGATTAGACCAAGCCCGCAAGCGGCTCACTGTAACTAGTGCCGCTTGCGGGCTTTTGTTGAGCGCGGAATCCAGATTTTACATTGACAACCTGTCCAAACACCTATATATTTATCGATAATGATTCTCATTATCGTAAAAAAACCTATTCAGATAAGGAAGGGTCCACACATGAACCGTACCAAAAAGTTCTCTTTCAAGACATTATTTATTCCATTAGCGCTAACTATAGTGCTGGCAGGCTGTTCCTCCAACCAGTCGAATTCAGCTGCTTCACCTTCCCCGGCACCGACAGCAGCTGCAACTAGCGAAGCGGCAAGCACAGAAGCACCAGCGGCGCAGGATGCTGTGACCTATCCGATTACCATCAAGCATGCGCTTGGTGAAGCTGTAATTAAAAGCAAGCCGGAACGCGTAGTTACTGTGCAGTGGGCTAACCATGATGTGGCTCTGGCTCTGGGCGTTGTCCCTGTAGGCTTCTCGGCTGCGAACTTCGGTGTGCAGGATGGCAGCGGGCTGCTGCCTTGGACCGCTGATAAGCTCAAGGAGCTGAATGTAACCGATCCGAATGTGTTCCAGGATACCGATGGTCTTGATTTCGAGGCAATCTCTGACGCCAACCCGGATGTTATTCTGGCCGCGTACTCGGGCCTAACGAAGGAAGATTATGAGACCCTGAGCCAGATCGCTCCAGTGGTAGCTTACCCGACGGCTGCTTGGGCTACGACATGGCGTGAGCAGGTGCTCCTGAACGCAGAAGGCATGGGTATGAAGCCTGAAGGCGAGCAGCTCATCAAGGACACCGAAGCCCTGGTTAAGGACAAGCTGAGCAAATATCCGCAGATTGCCGGCAAAAAAGTAGTCTGGGTCAATTTCTCCGCTGAGGATTTGTCGAAACTGCATATTTATACACCTGTGGATTCCCGGGTCGCATTTCTGTATGAGCTGGGGATGATATATCCCGAGAGCATTACCAAACAGATTACAGACCCTACCAGCTACTCGCTCAGCTTAAGCTCCGAGAATGTGGAAGCCCTGTATGATGCAGATCTGATCGTAGGTTATGGCAATGACGAATTGCTTAAGACGCTTCAGGCAGATTCACTGATCGGCAAAATCCCGGCCATTGAACGGGGATCGGTAGCTTTTATCGACAGTGATACTCCGCTGGTTGCTGCCGGAACACCGAACCCACTGTCCATTGCGTATACGATTGATGAATACCTTGCCTTAATTGGGGGAGCTATTGATAAAATAAAATGATGAGTTCACCGGTCTCGGACGATAACAAGCTAAAATTGCATATGCCGAAGAATTTCATCCTGGTGCTGGTGAGCTGCATGGTCCTGCTGGTCCTGTGCATCATTGCCTCACTGGTACTGGGAGCCCGTCATGTAGGCTGGAATGAGCTGATGGACGGGCTTTTCCGTCCAGAAGTGGACAGCTATGGGGCAAACGTGGTGCGCAAGCGGATCTCCCGGACGGTGTTCAGCCTGATGTGCGGCGGGGCGCTGGGTGTATCGGGAGCATTGATGCAGGAGGTGACCCGCAACCCGATTGCCGACCCCAGCATCCTCGGGGTGAATACGGGGGCCTCTTTGTTCGTGGTCTGCGGAATTGCCTTCCTGAACATAAGCACTGCGGGCCAATATATATGGTTAGCCTTAGCCGGAGCTGCAATTACAGCGGTGTTCGTATTCGGAATCGGCTCAATGGGGCGTGGCGGAGCCACGCCCATTAAGCTCGTTCTGGCGGGTGCTGCCATCAGCGCGGCTCTGTCCTCTCTGGTCACCGCTATCATGATCCCACGCGCTTACGTCATGGACCAGTTCCGGTTCTGGCAGGTGGGCAGCGTGGGTGCGGGGACCTGGAGCGGCATTACAACCTTCCTTCCGTTCCTGCTGATCGGCATGCTGATTGCCTTCATTACAGCTCCGGCCCTGAATGCGCTGGCCCTGGGCGATGATGTGGCGACCGGACTCGGGGTCCGCACAGGGACACTGCGGCTTATAGCAGCGCTGGCCGGGGTATTATTATGCGGAGCAGTGACGGCACTGGCCGGGCCTATCGGGTTCATTGGCCTCTTGTCCACTCACGTAATCCGGCTGATCCTCGGCTCGGACCTGCGGTTCGTGATCCCGATGTCAGCGGTCACCGGGGCTATTATTCTCACGGTCTCCGATGTAGGCGGCCGGCTGATTGGAAGCCCCGGAGAGCTTGAAGTCGGTGTAGTCACAGCCTTTGTAGGGGCACCGATCCTGATTCTATTAGCGATGAAGTCGAAAGTGCGGTCCTTATGAGAAATGAAACGATTGAATTCATTATGGCGGGCAGACGTCAGAGACAGCGCCGGGGCTTGATTGTTACCAGCCTGCTTGCCGTACTTGCCTGTGTACTGTGCTGCGCGATGCTGCTGCTCGGGAATACCATCTATCCTGCTTCGGAGGTCATCCGCGCACTTTCCGGCGAAGAGCTGAAGGGTGTCTCCTTCGCCGTAAATATTATCCGGCTGCCGCGGATGCTGGCGGGTCTTTTTGCCGGATTCGCCTTCGGGATTGCCGGGTACACCTTCCAGACGATGCTGCGCAATCCGCTGGCGAATCCGAATGTCATTGGCATTACCTCAGGATCGAGTGCGGCTGCGGTATACTGTATCGTTATCCTTCAAGCCAGCGGAGCTGTAGTCTCTGTTGCTTCGGTAATCGCTGGCCTTGCCACAGTGCTGCTGATCTACGTGCTCTCCAGGGGAAGAACCTTCTCCATCGGGCGGTTAATTCTGATCGGTATCGGCCTTCAGGCGATGCTGGATGCCGTGATCTCCTACCTGCTGCTGATCGGCTCCGAGAAGGACATCCCTTCAGCGGTCCGCTGGCTGACCGGCAGTCTCAACGGCTCACAGATGCGCGAGCTTCCGCCGCTGGTGATCATCGTGCTGATCTGTTCGCCAATCATCATCCTGCTGGGTAAGCATCTGAGTATTCTGGAGCTGGGGGAGCAGTCGGCTACCTCGCTTGGAGTCCGCACCGACCGGACCCGAATTGCACTGATTGTCAGCTCTGTCTGCATGGTGGCGATGGCTACGGCTACTACCGGACCTATTGCGTTTGTCTCCTTCCTGTCAGGGCCGATTGCCAAAAGACTAGTGGGTACCGGCGCT
The DNA here is from genome assembly GCF_017874735.1 of Paenibacillus silagei. Taxonomy (GTDB): domain Bacteria; phylum Bacillota; class Bacilli; order Paenibacillales; family Paenibacillaceae; genus Paenibacillus_AQ; species Paenibacillus_AQ silagei. Next base: position 467,654 of record NZ_JAGGLV010000001.1, on the reverse strand, counting down.
TCCAGCATCATCCCCGCAGGTCTGGTCGGCGTGAATCTGGTCCTGGCGTCCGATCTGATTGGACAATTTGCTTTTGAGTACAGATTCCCTGTAGGCATCATTACCGGATTACTCGGAGCGCCTTATCTGATCTTCCTGTTAATCCGCATGAATCGAAAGGGAGAGTTATAATGAACAAGGCACATGTATTTGGAGCTGAACAGGTTGTAGCAGGCTATGAGAATAAGACGATTATTCATGGGGTAGACCTGGTGATCCCCGATCGGCAGATCAGCGTGATTATCGGAGCGAACGGCTGCGGGAAATCCACCCTGCTCAAAACCATGGCCCGGCTGATCAAGCACACCGCAGGCCAGGTGACGCTGGACGGCAAGCCGATCTCGCAGATTCCGGCCAAAGCGCTGGCGCGGGTCATTGGTCTGCTGCCGCAATCCCCGATTGTGCCGGAAGGGATATCGGTTGCCGATCTGGTGGGACGCGGCAGATTCCCCCACCAGTCCCTGCTTGGAGGCTGGTCCCGGAAGGATTACGAGGCCGTGGCCGAAGCTATGGAGATTATGAATATTACCGAATTCGCTAACCGTAATATCGATGAGCTCTCCGGCGGCCAGCAGCAGCGGGTCTGGATTGCGATGGCCCTGGCTCAGCAGACCGACATCCTGTTCCTGGACGAGCCGACCACCTTCCTGGATATCACCTACCAGGTGGAGATTCTGGACCTGCTGACCGATCTGAACCGCAAGCACGGAACCACCATTGTGATGGTCCTGCATGATATCAACCTGTCCGCCCGGTATGCCGACCATATCTTTGCACTGCATTCCGGCAGGCTGGTGGCGGAGGGTTCACCCGCAGAGGTCATCACCAGCGGGCGGGTCAAAGAGATCTTCGGGCTGGATTGCGCGGTCATTCCTGACCCGGTCTCCGGTTCCCCGCTGGTTGTGCCGCGGGGGCGGTATCATAACAACTAAGCGTACACAAGGCTGCCAGCGAGTAACGTTTTTTGAGAAATCCTGCAAGAAGTGCAACAATGCAGCCCAACAGGAGCGGTATATACCGAAATCCTGCACGAAGTGCAACAAAGTCAGCCACTAACTTGCTTTCTGCACCAGAATTTGTGCAAATAATGCAACATTGTACCCGCATTCTGTAACCTTAATAGAGAAATCCTGCAAAATGTGCAACAATGCTTTATGCAAGCGGTCGGTGAGAGAGAAAAAACATAGGGGCTGGATATTTGCCACCAGAATGCGATGAGGCGCCAGCATCCTTCACCTGTTAGGGTGATTTTGTTCTGATAAATACATGCTCCTGAGCATCATTTAAAATTATTTGGCGTTAATGTAATTTCACTCAATTATTTAGTTGATGGAACGATACTTTTATCACAATAATTTTCGGTTTTTTCAATGTTAAATGGGAATTAAACTAATAAAGCATACAAAAAACCGCTCCTAATGGAACGGTTTTTGTATGCTTTATTTCTTTCTCCGTTTACCGAAGAAGATACTGATATTATGAATAAGAATAGCTATGCTGATTAACACCAGTATATATGAATAATCAGTCTTATCTGCCAACAGAAGCGAAACACCGAACAAGGTAAAAGTAATGACAAAGCTCAAAGATGTGTTTTTAGGACTACGGTCTTTTTTGTAGGCCGAGTATACACTATAAAACATAAGCCAGGCAATACCAATTACTATAAATATCTTTAAAAACATAGGTGATCAAACCTTACTCGTGAATTTTAAATTTGGGTGATATAAGTGTACGCCTTCTGCATATCTTTTTTTGCAGTATTGAAATTATTAATAGTTACACCTGCAAGAACTGCCATTCCTCCTCCCGCAAGAATCCATCCTGCAGGACTCCAAAGAAATATAGCTCCTGCAAAACCTGATGAACCAGCTTCAGCCAACATTAAGTATTGCGCCTGTCTAAAACTCGCGTAAGAATGATCGAACAGATCTACGGCATTTTTTGCCATCACAAACCCAGGCTGGGTCCGTGAGATTCCGCTCTTAAAAACATGAGCTCCTTGCGGTTCGCCGTGTGAGTTATTGTCTCCAATCCAATTATAGTTCATAGACTCATAACTTGCTATTGCATAACTTTGAAGATTATTAGTGCTGTAATAATGACAAAGCCAGGGTAAACCGCCCGTATCATTCATTGGCATAATTACTTGATCTGCGGCAGAATAGTCCGCTTCTGTATTTATTACACTATTCGACTTTATACTACAAATAAAGTCATATAAAGCAGCATGTCTTTTGGGGAGGCTTTATTTTCGTTTGTATATATATTGATAAGGGCCCAAATTTATCAAAGTTAAAGATTGTACTCCATTAATTTATATAATGTGTTACTTTAGTACCATGCAAAAATACCCGAATTTCCAGTCCTTGCTTGGTGGCGGTTCCCGTATCATGTACATTAAAATCTGAATTAACGCAGGTGATCCTATCAAAATTTCCATCGAGCATATCAGCAGGGAGCAGCAAGAGGAAATCATCATCAGATGCTATGAAGCAAACGAAGAGATCAGTGAGATTGTACATAAGCTTAAGGCAGAGACCCTTGTGCTCCTGGGAGTCCAGGAAGAGCGGGTCAGCCGCATCAAGCTCAGTGACGTCTATTATTTCGAAGCCGTGGACGGCAAAGTGTTTGTCTACAGCGAGAATCAGGTGCATGAAGTGAAGCAGAAGCTGTATGAGCTGGAGGAGCTGTGCCGGGACAAGAACTGTTTTCGCGCCTCCAAATCCACGATTCTGAATATCTCCAAGATCGAAAGTGTGCGTCCGTCCCTCAGCGGCAGGTTCACAGCACTGCTTGATAATGGGGAACGTGTAGTCATTTCAAGACAGTATGTGCCCGTACTGAAACAAAGACTTGGATTATAAAGGGGGGGATCACAGCATGAAGCGTTCTGAGGTTGTTAAAGATATCATCCGCGATTTTCTGGTTATCTTCGCATCCATCATCATTATCATTACGGTGCTGCGGCAGATTTTTATGCCGGAACTCGCCTTTGATCTGATATCCATCTATACAATTATGGGATTCTCCCTGCTTGGAGCCTTGACAGGCATGATGTTGTACGCTCCTAACGAGGTAAGCGAGCAGGCGATGCGTGTTAGAATTGTGATTCATTTTCTCCTGCTGGAGATTCTGTTGATTGCCCTTGCCAGCCTGATCGGAGTTATAGCCAGTGTGTCCGCTGCACTTCTGTTTGCCCTGCAAATCGCTGTAGTCTATGCCATTGTCCGTCTGCTGTCCTATGAGAAGGATAAGAAGGAAGCGGAGCAGATTAATGAGAGACTGAAGGCTGTGAAGCAGGACATTCGCGGGTGATTCCGTAGGTAATGCCGCGCTTTTATGCATCTTATTGCCCTGTAGCTACAGCTTACCGTAAATGGGTATACACCCTTTTCGCAGTTTTTTATGATGAATTCATCACCTCACGCGAAAAGGAGAATTATCCCTATGTACAGCCGCATCAAGCTCTTAAGCTGGATTAGAATTACCCTGTTTATCGTATTCGTTATTCTGACATTGTCCCCTGTGATCGAGTGGGGTTTTAGTTGGGGATTGCTGGCGGCATTGCTGTTTATTTTTGCGCTGAAAGGCTCGGTTGATCTGCTCCGCAAGAAGACAGGCGTGAGACCGTCCAGACGTTCAACCCGGGTGTGGAAAAGGCTGCTAACCGCTGTGGCGCTGCTAATCTCACTTATCCCGCCTATTCTATTCCCGCAGTACCGTGCACCTGAAGTGACCGGGGAATATGAGGTCAGAACGGCTGTGTACACCTATACGGACCCTAACCGAGTGGAGGAGTTCACAGATACGGGGGAGCGCCGGAGAGTGAATGTGAAATTCTGGTATCCGGTCCATGCTGAGGGGAAGTATCCGCTGATAGTCTTTTCTCATGGTGCTTATGGGGTTAGAGAGAGCAACGCTTCAACCTTCACGGAGCTGGCCAGTCACGGCTATGTTGTGGCATCCGTCGATCATCCTTACCATTCCTTTTATACACAGAGCGTGGACGGGAAGGTCACTATGATTAATGCTGATTATATGCGGGAAGTTAACGATTCCAACAAAGACGGGATTTACACCATGGAGGAGCTGTACGGCCTTACGCAAAAATGGATGAAGCTGCGGACCGGAGACATGAATCTGGTAATCGATCATATCCTGGAGAAAGCCGCCAGTAGCGAGGACCCCGTGTACCAACTGATTGATACGGAGCATATTGGCGTAATCGGCCACTCCATGGGTGGTGCGGCAAGCGTCGCGCTTGGCCGGGAGCGCAGCGATGTGGATGCTGTTGTGAATCTGGATGCCCCGTTCTTCACAGAACTGGTATATGACAGGAAGATCAATGATCTGGCAGCCAAAGATGAGCCTTACCGTGTACCGCTGCTGAACATATACACGGACGATGTGTGGAGACAGCTCGGGAAGAACTCGGCTTACGCAGCGAATAACACTGGCAATCCGAACTTCAAGGATGCGTATACCGTTCATTTTGTGGGAGCCAAGCACTTAAGCCTGACCGATCTGCCGCTGTTCTCCCCGATCCTTGCGAATATGCTGCAGCGCGGGCAGGCGGATATCGATAAGTATTACTGTATTGAGACGATGAATAAGCTGATTCTTGAGTTCTATGACTATACGTTAAAAGGCATCGGCCAGTTTGCACCGCAGGCGGTGTATTAAAGGGGATGCAGAATCAATTGCTACATATCCAAGACAGAAGACTGAACGAGTTCCGCTATCCCTTCCTCTAACCCCGTCACACCCTCATCCTCCAGCCACTCTGGCGGGACGAGCAGATAATGGCTGGAGCTGCTCTTCAGGTAGCTGTAGATGATCTGTGCCTCGTCGATCTTGTGGCGGCTCATCTCTTCCGTAGCGGCGGTCTGGCTGCTGCTGTGGAAGACCTCCCGGGCGGATGCAGCGATCATCCCGGTGAGCTGCCCTTCATTCAGGGCTTTCGTTGCCAGCAGGGTGCGGAAGAGGATGACGCTGCCCTTGATTAGGATCAGCTTATGGGAGTGCTCGTCTACTGGCTCCAGCACGATAATATTCTTGTTGGCTCCGGTGAATTCGATCACTTGCTCCTTCTGCAGCAGCGAGTGAACCGCCCCCAGATAATCGCGGAATTTGGCGGCGGTCTCGAAGTCGAACCGCAGCGCAGCTTCCTCCATGCGGGCTTCCAGTCCGGCTACAATCCGGCTGTCCCTGCCTTCCAGCAGGCAGATGATCTCGTCTATGACTGCTTCATACTGTGCTACAGCTGCCTCCCCGCCTCCGCACATGCCGATGCATAAGCCCAGCGAGTGGTTCAGGCACCGTGAGTTGCGGGAATGGGGGCTGCTGCACAGAATGAGCTGTGATTCTTTGATGCCCAGCACCGCTCTCTCGACCGTACTCCGGCTGGTATAAGGGCCATAGACAAGGCCGCCCGCCTCTGTACTTGGCTCGTAGCCGATCTCAATCTGCCGGTAAGGTGCTTTGTCCACGATGGAAATGTAGCTGTAGGCGAGTGGATTTTTCATTTTGCGGTTATACATCGGCTTGATCTCTTTGATCAGCTGGCATTCCAGCATGAAGGCCTCCAGCTCCGTGTCGGTCAGCCGGTAGTCCAGATCACGGATATGCTTAACCAGCTGCTTCACCTTGGGAGAATGTCCCTTATTATTATAAAAATAAGATTGGACCCGCTTCCTCAGCTGCTTCGCCTTGCCGACATAAATCACATGGCCCAGGCCGTCCTTCATCAGGTATACGCCAGGCGTCAAGGGCAGGCTGGCGACCTTGTCTATTAGCTGTGCGGGCATGGCAGCCGCCTCCGTTCGTCAAATTTTTCCGTATCCTTCAAGTATAGACCATGCCACCGCCACCTGCGACAGGAAAAGCTCCGCTCAGTGCTCAGACAGAATCGGTGTGACATAACCCACAATGTCTCCTGGTCAAACCCTCTATCATTAATGACATGAACGACAGGCATGAGCGTATGCGATCAAGTAAGCTGGGGGGCTGCTGATGAAGTATTCGATCGGTGAATTTGCATCCATTCTTGGAGTGACGGCAGATACACTGCGCTTATATGAGAAACATGATATTGTCCGGCCGATGAAGGATCATCATAATAACTACAGGTATTTCAATGATTTGGATGCGCGGAATCTATTGACGAGCAGATGGTACCGGAGCATGCAGATTCCGCTTCAAGATGTAGCCGGATTGATTAAGGACGCGCCGTGTGAGCAAGTGATGGAGTCGATTGCTGCCGCGGGTATGCAGCTGGAGGAGGAGATCCGGCGCAGCAGGCTGCTGCTCGGCAAGATTCAGGAGATTCAGGCGGAGCTGGCGCAGGTCAGCGCATCTCTATATACGTGCAAGATGAAGCAGGTGCCGGGCATGTACCGGATTCAGCAGACGAACAAGAATCATTTGCTGCAAAAGGAGGATCTCAAAGACACGGTCCAGGCATGGATGGAGCTGCTGCCGTTCACCTTTTATTCCTTCCGGGTGGAGAATAAGGCAGGCGAATGCGTCTGTGGACTAGGGGAGCTGGAGTATAGCTGGGGACTTGGCCTGCTTGCGGAGGATCAGATGAAGCTCGGGGTCTGCCTGAATGACAGTGTGGAGGTTCTGGAGCCGGCTACCTGCATCTCTGCCGTCATTGTCAGCGGCCATGAGGATTACCTGGAGCGGGGGGCCTTCGGGTTCATGCTAGAGTATGTGCAGGCAAGGAATTATAAGATTAGCGGAGATATCAGCGGTAAAATCCTGTTCACCGAGCGCACGGGTAACGGTAGCAAAACGTATCTGGAGATTAATATTCCGGTTGAAGCGGAGTAAGCGTTCATCTTACTTTGAGAAAAGTTTCACATATTGTTCATTGACCTTGGTACAGTACCAAGGTTTACACTTTGTGCGGTAGTCAACAGTCCCATTAGAGAGAAACGGGGCTGCATTAACCACACAGGGGGAGAAATTGATGCGTAAGCAAGCAACAAAACGAGTGTTCCTAATCACCGTATGTCTGGTATTGGTCCTGTCGCTACTAAGCGGCTGCAGCGGTAACAATTCCGCCGCACCGGCAGCTTCAGAGCAGCCGTCCGCTTCGCCGCAGGCGTCACAGCCAGCGGATACAAGTGCTGTACCGGCAGACTTCAAAGCGGGAACCTATAAAGCAGAGGCTGAAGGCAAGGATGGCAAGATTCAGGTTGAGGTGACTCTTGACGATCATTCGGTCATTACCGGAATCAATGTGGTCAGCCAGAACGAAACCGCCGGAATTGGGGTAGAGGCGATCAACAAGGTCAAGGAGGAGATTCTATCCGGCCAGACCCTGAATATTGATGCCGTCAGCGGTGCGTCCGAGTCCAGCAAGGCGATTCTGACCGCTGTGGAGGATGCGCTTAAGCAGGCGGGCGGCAATGTGGAGGCTTTTAAAACAAAGGCTGTAGTGAAATCGGGAGAAGGCAAGACCGAGCAGCTGTCCGCAGATGTGGTCGTGGTTGGTGCAGGTGCGTCCGGTGTGTCGGCAGCGGTATCGGCAGCGGATAAGGGCGCGAAGGTGATCCTGATCGAGAAAACAGCGACGATCGGCGGCGCGAGCAACCTGTCCTGGGCGGGCAAATTCTACAACTCCTCGGCCGCGCTAAGCAGCGGGCTGAAAGTAGAAGTCGAGAAGGAGATTGCCGACTGGATCGTGAACAATCACTGGCGTGTGGATGCGGCGGCGATCCGCCAATACGTTACGAAGTCGGGCGAGACCTATGACTGGCTGACCGGCAAGGGCTACACCACCACCTTCCTGAACTTCGCCGGGGAACAGCTCCATATGCTGCCTCCTTATGAGACCCGCCAGGAGCTGCTGCGCAAGATGCTTGCAGCATCCGTAGAGAAGGGCGGCGGACAGGTGATCACGGAGGCCACCGCGCAGAAGCTGATGACTGGCGCTAATGGAGAGGTGACCGGAGTCGTGGCCAAGAAGTCTGACGGAACAACGCTGGAGATTGCAGGGGCAAGCGTTGTAATGGCTACCGGCGGGTATGCCGGGAATAAAGAGATGGTTAAGGAAGCCTTCGGCTTCGAAGGCGTCAATGGCGGGCTTGGGCAGAACATCGGCGAAGGGCTGAAAATGTCCTGGGAGATCGGCGCGAAGGTGCCGGATAACTTCGGCGGGCAGATGCTGCACCAGACGCTGGCCAGAGCTACAGACAAGCTGAAGACGCAGTATGAGCCGTTTGAAGCCAGCTATCCGATGATGCTGTCTTACCTGCCAACCCTGATGAATGTCGGCCCTTCGGGCGCGAGATTCAGAGATGAAGCGGCGACGCTTACAGCGGTTGCGGCAGCGAATACCAGTGCTTTTAACGGAGCATATCATCTGGTGATTGTCTCGCAGGCGCAGCTGGATGCCCTTAAGGCCAAGGGGATGAAGGGGGTTCAGGCACCTAAGCTTCCGGGCATGCCGCCGGAATTCTATGCCTCCTATACAGACAAGTTCACGCTGGAGCAGCCATGGAAGGATGCCGATAAAGTCTTCGAATCCATGGTAGCGAACGGCGACGGCTTCAAGGGCAATACACTTGAGGAGCTGGCGAAGAATGCAGGGATGGACCCTGAAGTATTTACCGCTGAGTTCAAGCTCTATGAGGAAGCAGCGAAGACGGGCACCGATACGGAGTTCGGCAAGGCGAAGGAATATCTGGTTCCTATGGGCAGCAGCGGGCCGTATTACGCCGTTATTGCCGAGATCAACAACCTCTGTTCAGTAGGCGGTCTGCTGGTCAATACCAAGTTCCAGGTGCTGAATGATAAGCGTCTGCCGGTCAAAGGGCTGTACGCCGTGGGCGTGGAGTCCGAAGGGGTGCTTTTCAATGATACCTATGTAGGCAACGGCGTTGGACTGGGCTACTCCTTCACCTCCGGGCGGCTTGGCGGCGAGGATGCGGCAGCGGGCGCATTGGCTAAGGAATAGCTTCTTTATAAGTAATTTTCCTCTTTTTGCCGATAAAGAGTTGTCCTGAACTTTACGTGCGAAAAGAGGAGCGTCCGATGTATATTCCCATATCACGAATCAACGCCGCTTCGCTGACCCGCTCACCGCAACAGGCGGACCATACTTCTGCCGGTTCATCTTCGCTCAGCTTCCCGGAGATGATGGCAGCTGTGGGAGCGGCAATTGAGGAACAGGCACGCAGAATCAAGGCAAGGTACAGTCTGTCCGTCCGCATTATGGCGGTAGCCAAAGACGGCAGCAAGGGGGAGAAGACCGGCGCAGGAGACCGGAGTGATCAGCGGGAGCTTATAATCGCTCCGAATATTCTGCAGCAGATGAGCAAAGATCCTGTGATGCAGCGTAAGGTGTATGGCTATCTTGACGAGTATGTGCGCGAGCCGCACTCCTCACCCGGCCATAGTCTGATCGTTCACAGGGACGGAACCTCCTCCCTTCTTCCTGCCGCCCCCAGACCAGCAGCCGTACAGGAGATTACCCATCTACATACCGGGCAACCGGAAATCGCGGGCAGCTTATACGATCAGGACAGACTGAAGCAGCTTGCGTTCCTCCGGGCCAGAAGAGCAGGCAGGCACCGGTAACAGAGTGTAAACCGCAAATAAGATCCCTGAATCCATATGAGGTGGAGGCAGGGGTCTTTTTGTGAGGTTCTGCGCGTCCCTGAGGCGAACAAAGGCCTATCCTCCTGCATAGCATATAGCACCTGCTTGCTATTTGTAAGTGGAAAGGGGGCGCATGGCTAATGGGTATCCAGCTTACTGCGATTCATTGGGTGTATCTGGTGTTTATTGTGTTCATTCTGGCGCTGCTGATCAAGCGGCGTGATACGACAATGATCTGTGTGACCGGGATTCTGGCGCTCGGGCTGCTGGCGACGGCGACGCTTAGCGGGTCGGTGTCGGGGATCTTTAATTCTTTTGTCTATGCAACCAGGGAGCTGCTCGGCACCATAATGATTATCTCCATTATCGTGGCGATGAGCCGGATTCTGATTATAACAGGCATCAACGAGACGATGGTATCTCCGCTCACCCGGTTCCTGCGCACACCGGCGATGGCCTACTGGGGAATCGGACTGATTATGATGGTGACCTCGTTCTTCTTCTGGCCGTCCCCTGCGGTAGCGCTGGTCGGGGCGGTTCTGCTGCCGGTGGCGGTCCGGGTCGGTCTGCCTGCGCTGGGCGCAGCGGTAGCCATGAACCTGTTCGGGCACGGGATCGCCCTCTCCGGCGATTATATTATTCAAGGCGCTCCGAAGCTGACGGCGGATGCCGCCGGTCTTCCAGTGTCTAGCGTGATGCAAGCCAGTATCCCCCTGGTTGCTGTGATGGGGATAGTCACGACGGTGAGCGCATTCTGGATGATGAAGCGCGACCAGAAGAATGGCACCTGGAGAGACGGCCTGGTCGCTTCCCCGGGAGCAGCAGAGCCGCTGGCTGATGCGGGGACGGATGATGACCAGCCAGTGCTCATGAGTGACCGTCTGCGCAAAGGGCTGGCGATCGCCATTCCGCTGCTCTTCCTGCTGGATGTGATCGGCATGTTCGTGCTTCACCTGCAAGGCGGAGATGCTACCGCGCTGGTCGGGGGAACCGCCGTGCTGATCCTGATTGTCATTACCCTGCTGGCCCATCGCGGCCAGGGGCAGGGCCTGGAGAAGATCACCGCCTATCTTATCGAAGGATTTACCTTCGGCTTCAAGGTCTTCGGACCGGTCATCCCGATTGCCGCCTTCTTCTATCTGGGCGACGCCGCCTTAACTGAGCTGTACGGCAAGGTGCTGCCGGACGGCTCGCACGGCATCGTGAACGACTTGGGCGTGGCCCTGGCGAATCACGTGCCGCTGAACGGGGTGGTGGGAGCCGTAACGCTGACGGTAATCGGGGCGATTACCGGCCTCGACGGCTCCGGATTCTCCGGCATCTCGCTGGCCGGCTCGATTGCCGGGCTGTTCGCCGCCGCGATCCACTCCGGCGCGGCAACGCTGACCGCCCTTGGGCAGGTGGCCGCCATCTGGGTCGGCGGCGGCACCCTGATCCCGTGGGCGCTCATTCCTGCCGCTGCGATCTGCGGCGTCAGCCCGTTCGAGCTGGCCCGGCGCAATCTGAAGCCGGTCCTGCTGGGCCTTACGGCAATGACCATTGTCGCCATGTTCCTGGTGTAGGCACCGCTTAAGGTACCATACCCTCCACCAGCCCGGGCGCATACGGACCCCAGCGCCGTTATTTCCAGAGCCACCACCACTCCAGTACACACAGACCTGAGCGATGTAACTTCATACCCTCCGCCACTCAGGTACGTACGGACCCCAGCGCCGTTATTTCCAGAAACCAGCCTGTTTTCGAACCCATGCGGACTCCAGAGCCTTTATTGCTCCCATTTGGCCCAATTCGGCCTTGCATATGGAGGGATAAGGTCTCTCCAGTCCACATGGAGCGAAAGGCCACGGTTTTGAGAGTAATAACGTCCGTACGGTCCGCATGGGACAAGAGTGTGCGAAAAGGGACCTCCACCCGTCCAAGCGCATACAGCCCCCAGTACTGAGATTTGCGGAAATCAGCCTGTCCCCCCAAATCACACGTAGCACCAGTTGCTGCCCGCCACAACCAGATAAATATTCGTTCCGGGTGAACCCCGCGCCTACAATCCGCATAAGATTTCCTTCCCTAATCCATCCTACAGAAGAACGGACATTGTGATGGAGGGGGAAGGATCTTATGAAGCATTATGAATCCAGTCTGCGCACCAACAGTACGGTCGATCAGGCGCACGATGCGGTGACGAAGCTGCACAACGCTGTAACCCAGGCTTCGAGGCATCCGACCGGGCAGATGATGGATCAGGCAGAGAACAGCCTGGAGCACGCTGAGGAAGCCGTTCGCCATGCCCCGGAAGGTTCGGTCGGGAAACAAGGGGTAGAGCTGGTCCAAGAGAGACTGGAGGAAGAGAAGCGCAGATTGTCTTCGCTGGATGGGCAGGTTGTCGAGTCCCAGGATTAGAGCCTGGAACAGGCTATGTTGAACAGGCATTCCCGGAGTTGATCCGGGGTGCCTGTTTGCTTTTAATGGTACCCGAGGGGCAATGGGGGGAGCTTGTGCAATCATTTGCCGGGAAATAGGTTATAAGGTAATGACGAGACCATTCAGAGGAGGTACATATCTATGCCGGAAGCGGATAACACTGATTCATGGAGTCCTCCGGAGACACCGGAGATGCTGCATGCTGCGCTTAAGGAAATTACCAGGTGGGAGAAAGAGCAGAATAGGCTGATGATCTGGGACCGGATTACCCGGTTGCCGTTCAAGCTGCTAGATGCAATTACGCCAAAGGTTATCCACGATAAGGTAGGGCGGCTGCTCGATGAACTGGGCGGCTACATCCAGAACGGCGGTAACTATCTGGTGGCCGGGCGCAAGGTGGGCAGGCTGATGGAAGAGACAAGCCGGGCGGCGGGCGCCCCCTCTACTGGGCCGTTCCCGCTGGCTGTCATGGATGCAGCGGCACTGAAGCTCGCGGAGCGGAGCCGGAATACGGCTACGGCCCAGGGGGCGACTACCGGCTTCGGCGGGATTTTTACACTGGCTGCGGATATTCCGGCTGTCTTGGGCCTCTCCTTGAAGGCGATTCAGGAGATCGGCTTGTGTTATGGCTACGATCCGACCGATAAGGCCGAGCGGATCTTCACCGTGAAGGTGATGCAGTTCGCCTCCTCCGATGTAGTGGGGAAGCGCACGCTGCTGAAGGAGCTGAATCTGCAGGCAGGCGGGGACGGCAACATTCTCGCCGCGACCCAGGAGACCGTATCAAGGATTCAGGGCTGGAAGGAGGTAGTAACTGTATACCGCGACAATTGGGGCTGGAAAAAGCTGCTCCAAACCGTTCCGGTTGCAGGCATGTTCTTCGGCGCATACCTCAACCGCAAGACGCTGGAAGAGGTCACAGAGGCTGCGCGGATGCTCTACCGCAAAAGACGGATTATCTCCAGACTGGCAGAGCTGGAGCAGAGATGATACGCTGAGGGAACTGTAGCAGGCAACGCTTGGATAGGAGAGAGAAGATGAAACACACAGCTCCACAGCATAACACTCAGGAGTTGATCGGGCAGGCGGAGTCTTTCATTACGGCCTGCTATCAGGAACTGGGGTTAACAGAGGATGAACGGGACCTGCGTCTGGCGGACATACGCGAAGAGTTGCAGCGCACAGGTACATACAGGCACACGGGAGAAGAGCTGGCGCACGGGGCAAGGATGGCCTGGCGTCATAACAGCCGCTGCATCGGAAGACTGTTTTGGCATTCCCTAGATGTGATTGACGCCCGCAGAGCAGAGACAGTAGCGGAGGTCGCTGAGGCGCTGCTGCATCATATGAAGCATGCGAATAACGGCGGCCGTATCCGGCCGGTCATTACCGTCTTCCGCAGTGAAGAGGAGCAAGGCCGTGCTATCCGGATCTGGAATCATCAGCTCATCCGCTATGCCGGTTATCCCGGGGACGGTGAGCATCCGCGTGCCGGTGATCCGGCTTCGGATGAATTCACCGCCGTCTGCCTCAAGCTGGGCTGGCAGGGCACGGGCGGGGATTTCGACATTCTGCCGCTCGTAATCAGCATCGGCGGGGAGGAACCCCGCTGCTTCCCTATCCCGGCAGGACTTGTACAGGAGGTGCCGCTCAGCCACCCGGAGATCCCGCAATTCACGGAGCTGGGCCTGCGCTGGTATTCCGTTCCGATTGTCTCGGACATGTGCCTGGAGATCGGCGGCATCCGTTATCCGGCAGCGCCATTTAACGGCTGGTACATGGAGACGGAGATCGGCTCGCGGAATTTCGGCGATACGGACCGCTACAACCGCCTGCCTGCGGTGGCTGATCTTCTGGGCCTGGACCGCTCTACGAACACCTCGCTGTGGAAAGACCGGGCACTACTGGAACTGAACCGGGCGGTCCTCCATTCCTTCAAGCAGGCAGGGGTCAGTATTGTGGATCATCATACAGCCGCAGACCAGTTCGTCCGCTTCCAGGAACAGGAGCAGCAGCAGGGTCGGGAAGTGTCAGGCAAGTGGGGCTGGCTGATTCCGCCGATGTCGCCTTCCTCTACACCGATCTGGAATGACAACAAGCTGCGCGATTTGCAGCTAAGCCCGCGCTTCGTCTACCGGAAGAAGGAGGCTGATTCTCAGCAGCATGGCGCTGAGGCTGCAGAAGTGAAGGGCTGCCCTTTCCATCAGTCCATGAAGAGTGATTGATCAATAGCTGCCGGGTTTGCGCATCCTGAGGTGAAGGTGAGCACCTTCCTGGCTAATTCGATGCTGTGCAATATGGCGCTTACGCTGAACATGCCGGAATTGAAGCCGAAGCGCAAGTAACCTATGGGCCAATTTGCGCAAGATAGAAATAGTCATGTTACCCTTTCTGTGATACTATTTATTTCTATATCCAATGAGGAAGTGAAGCTTAATGATCAGCATTACCATTCCGTCACCGGAAGTTATTATTTACAAGCAAGCTAACCCTGAGCTGAGCCATATTTACGGATTCACCGATTTCCACCTGATTACCCGCGAAGCCGGCGGCATCTTCATGTTCTACAATGATCAGGACGAGCTGTTGTTTGTGGGCAAGGCCCGCAAGCTAAGACCGCGGATCAAGAAGCATTTCGAGGATAATGTATCCGTGATGAAGCCCCACCGTGATGAGGTTACCCGCATCGAAGTCTGCCTCGTCGAAGATCCGGTGGACAGAGAGATTTATGAGACCTACATCGTGAACAAGCTTCGCGCGAAGTACAATGTCGAGAAGGTTCTGTATAAATAAGGTTTGATGGAAAAGGCGTGGTCCCTGCGGACTGCGCTTTTTATTTTTCATGCTTCAAGCACCCAACTCCGCAGCGTTTTCCTCTTGTTTTAATAAACGAAATTTGAGACAATAAGGTATTGTTGCTGCTAATGTCCCTGTCAAGGTAGAATAGATAGATTGAACTTTAATGTTTTGAAAAGAGGATATGAAATGAATAAAGAATCCATTTATGGATTGACCTTGGAGCAATTGACGGCATGGCTGCTGGAGCATGGCCACAAGAAATCCCGGGCCGCTGCGGTCTGGGAATGGCTGTACCGCAAGCGGATCACCAGCTTCGCCGAGATGGACGGAATGAATCAGGAATGCATAGAGCTGTTGGAAAAGCATTATGTGTTTCAGACGATGGAAGAGCATGTCAAGCAGGAATCGGCCGACGGTACGGTGAAGTTCCTCTTCCGCCTCCAGGACGGCAACCTGATTGAGACAGTGATGATGCGGCAGAAGTACGGCTTGTCCGTATGTGTCACCACTCAGGTCGGCTGTAATATCGGGTGCAGCTTCTGTGCAAGCGGGCTGCTGGCGAAGAGCCGGGACCTGACCAGCGGCGAGATCGTGGAGCAGATTATGAAGGTCCAGCATTATCTGGATCAGGCTGGTCTGGGCCAGAAGGTCACCCATGTCGTAGTTATGGGGATCGGCGAGCCGTTCGATAACTTCCGGCATCTGCTGAACTTCCTGATTACCATCAAGGATCACAAGGGCCTGGCGATTGCCGGCAAAGGAATCACAGTATCCACCAGCGGTCTGGCGGACAAAATCAGAGAATTCGCCGACGCCAATATGCAGGTCAATCTGGCGATCTCGCTGCATGCCCCGAATAATGAGCTGCGGACACAGATTATGAAGATTAACCGGGCGATTCCTATAGAGAAGTTAATGCCGGCGATTGATTACTATCTGGAGAAGACGAACCGGAGAATCACGCTGGAGTATATCCTGCTTAAGGATATCAATGACCGCGAGGAGCATGCGCTGGAGCTGGCCGAGTTAATCGGAGACCGCCGCCAGCTGGCGAACGTCAACCTGATTCCGTATAATCCCGTGGATGAGCATAGCCAATATCAGCGGAGCAGTCGGGAGTCGGTGCGTGCCTTCTTCGATACGCTGAAGAAGCAGGGTGTCAGTGTCAGCACCCGGCTGGAGCAGGGCGTCGATATTGATGCGGCCTGCGGACAGCTGCGCAGCAAGCAGATCAAGAAGACCAAAGGCAAAGCCGCAGATACTGTGTTACAATAATCTGGCAGTGAATTGAGAAATGAGGAATGCAACTTGTTGACATTTACAAGCTACACCGTGGAGAACGTAAGAGATCCATTTAATATCCTAAGCGGCAAGCGATATGAGTTCGTCGTGAATATTGATGTGCCGGAGGATGATGAGCTGTACGTGGAGAACGGCGTGTCCGCCCGCGTGATTGTCAAAGTGGAAGAAGAGCAGACAAGCATTGTCAGCTACGATCTGCTGGAGACCTCGTCAGGCCAGCTGCTCGATTTCGATATGGAAGAAGATGAGGAAGCCGCGCTGCTTCAATTCTGTTCGGAGCATGTTCCTGCATAGGACAGGGCGGCAATGGTCTTAAGAAAGAGGAACTGCTGATTTCAGCAGTTCCTTTTTTGTGCTTCTATAGGAAATTATAGTTTCCTCATGTTGAATGATTCGCAGAGTACTTAGTTGCTGAATGTAGCTGAAGGGTAGCCGCGAGGAGCAAGAGTGAATTTAGTTTCATCGGTTAAAGGTATGCTGAAAAACGAGTACTATCGGCTGGTACAGCGGCATATGGCCCGAATGTAATCGGTTTTCCGATTACAATCGCCCCGGAAGCCCTCGCGCCGCCCAATGTAATCGGTTTTCCGATTACAATCAGCCCGGAAGCCCTCGCGCTGCGCAATGTATGTAAAAAACAGCATACATTACGGTGGCGCGCAGGTAATCCCATTCATCCGGTAGGATGATTTTATTCAAAAAGTTTCGCGTTCAAGCCCCAGCTTCATTAACCCAGGCAGCCTTCCACATAATAATGAATCTGCTTGTTCCACCATGGCCAGTCATGGCTGACATCATGGCCCCAGTAGTCGATCCGGGCCGGAATGCCCTTCTGCCCCAGCACCTCCTGAAGCAGCCGGGTCTCATGCAGCATCTCGTCCTCATACGCCCCTTGACCGACACAGACGATAATTGTGCTGCTGCGGTACTGGTTCAGATAATGCTCATCCGTCAGGCCCGGCAGGTAATGCAGCGGTGAATTAAGATAGACGTTCCCGCTCATATAGTCGCCGAAGAAGTAGTAGGTGGAGTAGACGCCGCTCAGGGCGATCAAGGTATCGAAATAGTGCGGATAACGGAAAAAGAAGCTGGCGCTGTAATAAGCGCCCATCGAGCAGCCGGAGATCAGAATGCGCTGGTCGGTCCCGCCGTTGTTGTGCTTGCTCTCATGGAGGATGCCGGGAATCAGCTCATGCGCGATATATTTGTCATACTGCTCATGACGGTGCATCCGGTCCTCGTTGTTCCAGTGAGTGGAGAAGAAGGTCTCCTCGTCCAGACTGTCACAGGCCCAGATCTGCAGCTTGCCCGCTTCAATGAAGGACGAGAGCGTATCGATCATGCCCGAATCCTCATATTGATAAAAGCGTCCAAGCGAGGTGGGGAAGACGAGCATCGGTTTGCCGGCGTGGCCGTAAATTTTATACTCCATGTCTCTGCCCAGGTTGTGGCTGTACTCCTTATGGTAGCTTATCCTCATCCGTTAACACATCCTATCCCTCTTCTTGTTGAATATAGCCTCTAATGTCTCTGACCTCCGAAAGCTCGGGTGAACGGAACTGATAAGCGCGGTTGCCCATTGCTCTGCTGAAGACCTCTTCAATCTCGTCATAATTGACGATCTTCCCTCCGAATGCATGGTAGATGTCCTCATGGCTGTGAGCGTAATGCTTATGATTCTTGCGGCTGGCATAGCCGGTATAATATTTGCCTTCGTATGGACCGCCGACCTCATTATGCACAACCATGCTGGCCCATTCCTTATACACATTCACATCATAGGCGAAGTTAATCGCATCAGTCATCCAAGCGCCGGGCGGGCGCATATTTACTTCCAGGGCAATGATCCGGCCATCCTTGTGCGATTTGAACAGCTCGATATGGAAGAACCGTTCCCGGATGTCAAAAGCCTGCAAAATGCTCCGGCCCGCCTCCTCGACCTCTGGACTGATCTCCCGCAGACAGAAGTAGTAGAGGTGATTGTCCGTATTGACGACATCCATCACACTGTTCTCGAACAGGTGGCTGACCGCGAAGCGTACATTCCCGTCCCTGTCTACCAGCCCGTCATAGGTGAGGATGACCCCGTCTATGAATTCCTCAATAATGAAGGCTACATCCTCCGGCTTCGTGTCAAAAAAGTGCTGGAGCTCCTCTTCGTTATTGATCTTATACGTGTTACTGGCCCCGGAGCCGAGATCGGGCTTCACCACCAGCGGGAAGCCGGCGCTCTGGATGAAGCTCTCGACGCTCTCACGCGTTGTGCCGGTGGAGAACTGGACGGTGCTTACCCCGCTTTTGCGGAAAAATTCCTTCATCTTGGACTTCTGCTTCAGATTATGGACGAAATCCGACTTAGTGCCGTAGATGTTGAAGTCCGTACGGATCGCGGCATCCTGCTCCAGCCAGTATTCATTCAGCGACTCGAAGCGGTCAATCTTGCCGTACTTATGGGTGAAATAACCGACAGCCCGCAGAATCTCCTCGTAGCTCTCGAGGTTGCTTACCCTATAGTACTCGGTCAATGCCGATTTCAGCTTGTCCTCCAGCTGGTCATAGGCTGCATCGCCAATCCCAAGCACCGTGGCTCCCTGCTCCCGCAGATGTGTACAGAATTCAGCGCTGTTCTTGGGGAAATGCGGGGAAAAGAAAATAAAGTTCATGCAGACCGGCCCCTTTGGCTAAAATATAATTCCGAGTTGTTTTGTATGATTAATTTAATCTACCAGCTTCGCCAGCATCCGTCAATCCTCTTCGTGCTATTTTGGCTGCAGGGTGCGGTTAAGCCGGGCGAGCAGCCCGCTGAAGAGTCCGCAGTCCTCCGGGGACCAATCCCCGAAGATCTCCCCGTAGCGCGCAAGCCGGATGTCCCGGGCCTCGGCGAAGGTCTGTGCACCAAGCGCAGTAAGCTGAAAATAGCTGGAGCGCCCATCCTGCGGATCAGGCACCCGTTCCACATAGTTCTTCGCCTCCAGGACACTTGTCTGCCTGCTGATGGTAGAGGTGTCGAGGCCGAATTGCTCGGCAAGCGCCTTAACGCCTACCTTGTCGTGTATCGACAGATGGTGGAGCAGGGTATACGAGGAGCGGTCCAGCCCGCCATGCTTCTTATCCAGCGAGCCGAGGCGGATCAGCGTGATCAGCTCCTGGTTCAGAGCTTCGAGGTGCTTATCCTTCTGTTTATCAGCCATAGTTAGATTCCGTCCTTTACCGGTTACTTTGTCATATGTCTCCCTAGTATAAGTGATAACACCGGCCTTATGCTAAGATCACCGGATATTGCCGCCTTATCATGAAAGAATCATGAAATAAGTCACATTGACTTTCAAACATATAGTTGTATAATACACATATATTAAATTAATTGTATCATACACCTATATTGGGGTGAACCGCAAAATAGAGGAGAGAGCGCCCTTGAGCAGTCCGGCGGCAAAACATTCATCATTCTGGCTGATTATTCTGGCCATTTTTTTCGGCAATTTCATGGCTATTCTCAGTACAACCACCATTAACGTAGCGTTCCCGGTCTTCCTGAAGGACTTCCACGCCGGGATCAGCACCGTACAGTGGATGATTACCGGCTATCTGCTGGCTACCGGCGTCATTGCACCTGTGGTGGGTTATTTCGGGGATAAATGGAGCTATAAGCTTCTCTACGTATTCGCCCTGTCGGGCTTCACCTTGTTCTCGGCACTGTGTACGGTGGCCTGGAATATTCATTCACTGATTACCTTCCGCATTATCCAGGGAATATTCGGCGGCCTGATCATCCCTACCACCATGACGATGATTTATCAGTTTATCGAAAAAGAAAAGCAGGCCTTCGCCATGAGTCTCTGGAGCCTGTCCTCGATGCTGGCGCCTGCCTTCGGCCCGACACTCGGCGGCTGGCTGACCGGATATTTCGGCTGGAAATCGCTGTTCGTAATCAATCTGCCGATTGGCCTGATTGCCATTGGCGTAGCTCTCAAGTGCCTGCCCTTCCAGCGGCAGAACACCGGGAGCAGAAGCTTTGATCTGCCGGGCTTCGTCACAGTCATTCTAAGCAGCGCCTTCATTATTCTGGCGTTCAATAAAGGGGGCGCCTGGGGCTGGACGTCATGGAATACCCTGACCTTGCTGCTGGCTGGGGCGGCGGCCTTAACGTATTTCATCCGCAGGGAGCTGTCGATCCAGGAGCCGCTGCTGAATCTGAAGGTATTCCGGCAGAGCCGGTTCACCTACAGCCTCATCATCAACTGCATTATTACCGTTGCGTTATACTCGGGGACCTTCCTGATCCCGGTCTTCCTGCAGGATATCCAGCAGTCTACCCCGCTGAAGACCGCGCTGGTGCTATTGCCAGGCTCCATCGTGATGGCTGTACTGTCACCGGTGGTCGGCAAGCTGTACTCCCGGATCGGACCGTTCTGGCTGATCCTGGGCGGCATTCTGCTGCTGAGCGCTTCAACCTGGGAACTTGCCCACATCACGCTGGCCGTGACCCATACCCGTGTCGCGGTGCTTATGGCGGTGCGCAATGTCGGCATTGCGCTGGCCTTTATGCCGGTGACCAATGCCGGAATGTCGGCGGTGCCAAGGGCCATCACCGGCCACGCCTCCTCCGTGACCAACTGGGTCCGCCAGGCTACAGGTGCCTTATCCATTGCCGTATTCAGCTCGCTGCTCGCTTCCAGATCGCTGGCCCACCAGCAGGAGCTGGCGGATGGGCCAGCCCGGGCAGCCGGTTCTCTGTTGAAGGCGCAGGGGATGACGATGGGCGTGCAGGATATTTTCCTGATCGCTACGGCAGTGGGGCTGCTGGCTATTCCGCTGACCTTTCTCCTGAGAAGCGGCAGCGGCAAGCCTGCAGCGGCCCCTGCTCCGCAGGCAGAGGCTTGAAGCCGGGACTCTGCCGTAAATACTCCTTAATAATGCGTTATAGCGCTTTCTCTTCGCATGTTGGGCGATTATGAGTTAGAATACTATAAAGTGAGCAAATAATAGGAGTTGTATACATGTCTAATAATGACGAAGTATTTTTGACCAAAGAAGGCTTGGCTAAGCTGGAGGAAGAGCTGAGGGAACTGAAGGGAGCAGGGCGCAAGGAGCTTGCAGCCCGGCTTAAGCTGGCGATCAGCTACGGCGATCTGAAGGAGAACAGCGAATACCACTCCGCCAAGGAGGATCAATCCTTCATGGAGACCCGCATTATGATTCTGGAGAAGATGCTGATCAAGGCGCAGATCGTGGATGCCAGCAATATGGATCTGAGTACAGTCAGCGTAGGCTGCATCGTTATCCTCAACGATGTGGAGTACTCGGAGAAGATTGAATATAGAGTGGTTGGCCCGGCGGAAGCCGATGTGCTGGACAACAAGATTTCCTACGAGAGCCCGCTCGGCAAAGAGCTGATCGGCAAAAAGGTAGGCGATATCATCAGCGTCAATGCCCCGATGGGGATCATCAAATACGAGCTGCTTGAGATCAAAATGCTGTAAAAGGAAGACCTAACCGGAATCCCGTGGCCCTTCATTTAAGGGTGCGGGATTTTTTTTATGTTTTGGGGTCCCCGCAAAGTACCTGAGTCAACACCTACGCTAAAGCTCCACTTTGTGGGGTTATTTTGTCTGCACGCGGCGGGAGTCATAGGCAATTGCTATCAAGGATATTGCTTCCTTGTCTTAGACGCTCCCTGCCAAGGAGGGTTATAGTAGAAAATAACTACTACATAGAGGAGTCCTGGCTTGTGATTCAGAATGTACTCACGACACTTGTTGAGGTCATCGTACCGCTGTCCATTCCGGTGGCCGCCGGAGCGCTGCTTGGACGGTATAAGCAGCTCGATACGAAGCCTCTGTTGACGCTGTATCTGTATTTTCTCAGTCCGGCTATTATTCTGGACACGCTGGCTACGGCGGATATCTCCTTCGATGATGTCTATAAGACACTGGCCTTCTCGCTCATGAACCTGTTTCTGCTGTGGGGTGTGGCGACCCTAATCGGTAAAATGCTGAAGCTGGCTCCGCCGGAGGCCGCCGGTCTTACGCTCATCTCCACCTTTACGAACAGCGTCAATTATGGCCTGCCGCTGGTGCTGTTGGCCTTCGGCCAGCTGGGCCTGGACAAGGCATCGGTCTATGTCATCGCCCAGATGGTGATCGTGAATACGATCGGCGTGTATTTTGCCGCCCGGTCACAGTTCTCCGTGCGCAGCGCGTTGAAGTCAGTCTTCTCGCTGCCGGCCATCTACGCCGCCATCCTGGCGCTGGCGCTGAGGGCGCTTGGACTGCATATGCCGCATGAGCTGGCTTCGGGAGTGTCAATGGTCGCCGGTGCGTATTCGCCAGTTGTGCTGGCGATTCTCGGCGCACAGATGGTGAAGGTCAGAGCCGCGCACACGGAGCGCAATGTGCAGCTGGCCTTCTGGACGGGGCTGACCGTCCGGCTGGTGCTGGCTCCGCTGCTGGCCGCGCTGGTGCTGCTCGCCCTGAACATCACAGGCACCCTGTTCTCGGTGCTGCTGATCCTGGCTTCCATGCCGGTGGCTGTCAATTCCGTCGTCCTGGCCGAACGCTTCGGCAGCTCGCCTGCGCTGGTCTCACGCTGTATCGTTTGGACGACGCTGGCCTCCTTCCTGGTCCTGCCGGTGCTGATTGCGGCGGTGGGGGGATAGGGTGCGCGAGCCGAATGTATGCGAATAACCGAATAGAGGGGCAATAGTGCCCCCCTGGAAGTAATTATTAAGACACAGGTACTTCACTCATCAGTGCATGTACATTTTGATCGGGGTCCTGAAAGAACGTCATCCAGGTTGCGGTTTGACCCATCTCAGCCACTTTATGCGGCTTGTCCAGGAAATGTACATTCCGCCCGACTAACGTTTCGTACGATGCGTGTATATTGTCTACTTGGAAATAGAACACCGAGCTGGGATGATCGAACCGCGGGTCTTCAGCAATACTCAAGACCATCTGCAGTCCGTTACACTCCAGGAAAGTCATGTTTGGGATCTGAAATAACAGATTTAGGCCTAGAGTATCTTGATAGAATCGGGTGGCAGCCTCCATGTCATGTACACGAATGGATATTTGCCCAATGCCTTTGATTTGAAATTCTGAATTCATGTGAATATCGCTCCCTTGTTATATTGTATGTTCCACGCAGTAAATGTATCATGTGCGGATGAAGCGTTACTTTTCCAAAATCACTTTTTTCTAAACATCCGGGGTGAGAGTCCCGTTCTTTGTTTAAACACCTTATTGAAGGAAGAGACATTGTCGAAGCCAACACTTAGGCTAATCTCGGTTACACTGCTTTCCGTTTGAGCAAGGAGACGCTGCGCTTCAAGTATCCTTTTTTCGAGGATGAACTGGTGTGGCGTTCTTTTGAAAAAGTGGCGAAAGTTGCGGATGAGATGGTTTTTAGAAAGACAAGCGATTTTTGAAACTTCTTCAAGGGACACGTTTTGGTTGTAATAAGCATGTAAGTACTCGTATGCTACGGTCAACCGCCGGAACAGCTCCTCTCTGGTGGCCGGGCGCGTGCCGGGGACGGTATTAATTTCTTGAGCCATCTTCTGATGGACGTTAAGCAGTGCTTGAATTAGACTTTGATACTGTTCATCGACCCAGAGATTCTCGCTGCCGAGTACAGGTAAGGAATTCTTGAAGTTCTCGAGAAGTGGAGTTATCAGATGACTATTGCGGTATGATTTGGTGTGAAATTGCAACGGGTGCGTTGTTTCTGAAAATGGATCGTCTAAGGACTTCTCTATTCCTAGATGAACGGCTCTATGAACCTCTTCAGCAAAGCCAGTCTTGAAAAATACACAAAAAGAGTCGACTTCGGTTTCTGACTCAATGGCTATAGCGTACTGCTCCCCTTCATTTAGCAGGAGGTAGCCCTCTCGCTCAACAGCATAATGGCCGAGTTTTGTTTTGTAATAGGCTCGGCCATTCCGAAATGTCTTTAAGGAAAGGGGGCCGGTGCCTTCCCAATGATGAGTTGTACTTCGCGCTTGCAGAACGAAGTTCCGCTGGAACAAAGGGAATCTGGAGGTTCCCATCTATAGAGTTCATCCCCTTCCACAGTTGGTCCATTCCATTCTACAATAGTCCACAGCAATAACAAAGAAGCTCCCTCTTCATGATCTGAAGGGGGAGCTTCTTGTATACAGTAAGGCTGCTTCATGCTGAACAATAGGGCGAAGCCTCAATCCGGCTGGCCTTCAGCGACCTGGATGGTGAAAATGAAGGTAGCTCCGCCCACTAGACCCGGCTTGGCATAGATCGTTCCGCCCATGAGGTCGACCAGCATTTTGCAGATGGACAGCCCGAGGCCGGTTCCGCCGAACTTGCGGTTGATGGTGGCTCCGATCTGGGTGAACGGCTGGAACAGATATTTCATCTTGTCTTCTGGAATGCCAATACCGGTATCTTCAATAATGAATTCCAGCTCCAGCAGCTTATCCATAGCCTGCCGGAGATGGACATGCACTTTGACGCCGCCGGTGATCGTGAACTTGATGGCATTGCCGATCAGGTTATTCAGTACCTGGCGCAGACGGTTGGGGTCACCGATAAGCAGGGCAGGAATGTCAGGATCAATAGAGGTCTCCAGGGTCAGGCTGCGTTCTTTCGCCAGAGCCCTGAACAGATCGACCGTTTCTTTGATGCAGGAGTGAAGATTGAACAGCTCGTAATCGAGCTCCATTTTACCGGATTCGATCTTGGTGAAGTCCAGGATGTGCGTAATGACAGAGACAAGCGCGTGACCGCTGGTATGAATGATTTCGGCCATCTCCTGGTCGTCAGCAGACAGCTCGGAGGAACGAAGCACATCCGACATGGCGATGATCCCGTTCAGTGGGGTGCGGATCTCATGGCTCATCATGGCGAGGAAGCCGCTCTTGATCCGCAGCGCCACCTCGGCCGTCTCCTTCAGCTCGGTCAGGATGCTGTTGGCCTTCTCCAGCTCCTGCGTTTTGAGCTGCAGCTCCTTACGGGTCTGGTAGAGACGGACGAAGCCGTCAATTTTGCTTTTTAACACGGTCGGATGGAACGGCTTGGTCAGGTAGTCAATGGCCCCGGCCGAGTAAGCCAACATATAGTTCTCCAGCTCCGAGGTCAGCGAGGTTAAGAAAATAATAGGGATATCCCGTGACTTCTGACGCATCTTAATCCGTTTCGCCGTTTCAAACCCGTTCATGCCAGGCATGAGCACATCCATAATGATCAGGGCGAATTCCTGCTCCAGCAGACATTTCAGAGCATCCATGCCCGAGAGGGCTTGAACCAGCCGGTAGGGTGAATCGGCCAGCAATGCCTGAATGGACAGGAACTCGTCTGCCCGGTCATCTACAACCAAAATATTAATCGGATACTCCATGCTGCCTCCTATTGAATCAACCATAATTTCAGCACTCTCACCAGCTGTGTGGTATTAATCGGTTTGGATATATAATCGCTCGCCCCAGCTTCGAGGCATTTGACCCGGTCTTCCTCCAAGGCGCGGGCGGTCAGCGCAATAATGACGATCTGATCATAGTCTGGATTTAGCCGGATATGCTTCATCGTCTCGTAACCATCCATCTCCGGCATCATAATATCCATGAATATCAGCTCTACGCCCGGGTGGGTCTCCAGATGCTCCAGGGCTTCTCTGCCATTCTGGGCAAAGCTGATCTCCATATTATAACCTTCCAGCACACTGGATAACGCAAAAATGTTACGCATATCATCATCCACAAGCAGAATGCTTTTCCCGGCAAAAGCGGACTCCGGATTATGCAGGTTCTCGATTAGGCGCTGCTTATCCAAAGGCAGGTCTGCATGCTTGCGGTGGAGGTAGAGGGCCGTATCGTCATAGAGACGTTCCATTGAACGCACGTTCTTGATCACAATACTCTCGGCGTAGTGCTTAAGGCGCTGCTCATCGGTCTTGCTGAGATCCTTGCCTGTATAAATAATCACCGGCAGGGTCTGCAGCTTGCGGTTGGTCTTGACCTGCTCCAGCAGGTCGAAGCCGGAAATATCCGAGAGACCCAGGTCCAGCACCATACAGTCAAAATGATGGCTGGCCAGATGCTCCATCGCTTCTCTTCCGGTGCCCACTGCAATAATGTTCACATCGGGATGGGCGATGAATTCGACAAGACTGCCGCGCAGAACCTTGTTGTCTTCGACAATCAGCAGACTCTTCACCGGACGGCGGATATAAGTCTCAATCTGGAGAAAGGCTGCTTCCAGCTCTGCATAATCATTCGGCTTCTTCCAGAAGGATAAGGCGCCCATCGACAAGCTCTGCTGGTTCTCCTCGGCTGTCGAGATGACGTGCACAGGGATATGCCGCAGCTCCGGCCGGCTCTTCAGGCGGCTGATAATGGACCAGCCGTCCAGAACGGGAAGATGCAGATCCAGCAGGATCGCATCAGGCTTGTAGGCATGGGCCAGGGCAAGCCCCTGATCGCCCTGGAAGGCGACGATGGCCTTGAAGCCCCGGCTGCGCGCCAGCTCCAGCAGCCGGGCGGCGAATTCGGCGTCCTCCTCGATAATCAGCAGGGTAATATCCCCGCTTAGCAAATTGCTGCGGTCATCATCCATTTCCGCATATTGCAGCAGCTTCGGATTGGAGATAGAAATGTCGGGCACGAAGGACTCGCGGAAGGCCGGATTCTCGCGGCGGATAGGCTCGGAAGGCGGAATCTCCGGAGAGGCTGCTGCTGAATAGGCTGCGGCAGCAAGGGTCTGGGCATCCTCACCCGGTTCTACAGCGGGAATAATCAGGGAGAAGGTGCTGCCCTTGCCCTCCACGGAATCCACCTCAATTCTTCCTCCGAGGAGGGTTGCCAGCTCCCGGCAGATCGTGAGGCCCAGACCGGTGCCGCCGTATTTGCGGCTGGTGGTGCCGTCTGCCTGCTGGAACGCTTCGAAGATGCTCTCCAGCTTGGAAGCGGCAATGCCGATACCGGTATCACTGACGGCGAAGATGGCCTCTTCGCCGCTGGTGCGGATCGACAGGGAGACGGAGCCTTGCTCCGGTGTGAATTTGATGGCGTTGGATAACAGATTATTCAAGACCTGCTGCAATCTGTGACCGTCGGTCATCAGATAATCCGGCAGCCGGTTGTCGGCATGGACATCGAACCGCAGGTTCTTCTTCTTGGCCTGCTGTTCGAAATGGCGGTGGATATGATTGCTGAGATCCAGCGGGGAGACCGGCTCGATGACCGGAGTCATTTTGCCGACCTCAAGCTTCGCCAGATCAAGAATCTCATCGATCAGCTGCAGGAGATCCTTGCCTGCCGAGAAAATCGTATGAACGTATTCCAGCTGCTTCGCTTCCAGATTGCCGTCCTTGTTCTCGGCAAGAATCTGCGAGAGGATCAGCAGGCTGTTCAGCGGGGTGCGCAGCTCATGGGAGACATTGGCCAGGAATTCCGATTTGTACTGCGCGGCCATGAAGATCTCCTGCGCCTGTGCCTGGATCTCCTCCTTCTGCTTCTCAGTAAGCTCGACTTGAAGCAGCAGCTGATCATGGGAGGCAGCCAGCTCCTCCTTCTGGATCAGCAGTTCATCGGCCTGAGTTTGCAATGTATCTGTCTGGGCCTGAAGCTCCTCTGTCTGAGACTGAAGCTCCTCCGTCTGAGACTGAAGCTCTTCTGTCTGGGCCTGAAGCTGCTCCTTCTGCTCCAGCAATTCACTCGTCTGGGCTTGCAGCTCCTCGGCCTGATCTGCGATCTCGGATTTTTGCATTTCGGTGATTTGAAGCTGCTTCTGCATATCGCGGTTTGCCGCAGAGATCTCGTCGGCCTGTGCCTTGATCTCCAGGGTTTGCCGGCGGGAGATCTCCATCTGATTCTGCAATTCCAGGTTGGAGGCATGCAGCTCTTCCGTCTGCTGCCGCAGTTCCTCCGTCTGGGCTTCAATCTCGTCCTTCTGGGCCTCTGTGAGCTTCATTTGTGTCTGAAGCTGTTCATTGGAGGTCAGCAGGCTCTCGGACTGCGCCTCCAGTTCAGTCTTCTGGTCCTGTAACTGGTCGGTCTGCAGGCGCAGCTCCTCTGTCTGGGCCATCAGCTCTTCGGTCTGAGCTTCCAGCTCCTGGGTCTGGGCGGTCAGTTCTTCCGTCTGGGCTTCCAGTTCTTCCTTCTGCAGCTGAGTCTCACTCAGCAGATCTTCGATCCGGGCGACATCCGCCAGTGTATTAATCAGCACGCCCATATTCTGTGCGGTGCGTTCAATCAGCTGCATCTCCTTGGAGCTGAAGGGGCGTAGTGCCGCCAGCTCCATGACAGCAACAATTTCCTGCTCATGCTTAATAGGAACTATAATCAGTGAGGCAGGCGCAGCCTCCCCCAGACCGGAACGGACCTTGATATAATGCTCTGGAAGATCCTGCAGAACAATCATCTGCCCATCGAGTGCGCATTGTCCGACCAGGCCGCTGCCCAGCGGTATGGACTCCTGTTGTCCGGCGGAATCATCGAAGGCATAGCCGGCTGCGAAGTTCAGCTGGCCGCCCTGCTTCAGATAGACCGCCCCGTAGCTTCCGCCGACAGCGGTAGCCAGCCTGCCGATGAACACACGCGAGGCCGTCCTCAGCTGGACAGAGCCTTGAAGCAGCAGTGCCATCTCAGACACCTGCGTATTAATCCAGGCCTGTTCTTCGGCTCTAAGCCGCAGTTCGCGCTCATCGGCGGTTCTATGGTGAAGGTCAGCCGCCAGCCCGAAAAAGGAAGCGGCCAGCTGCCCGAATTCATCCGTCTGAACAGCAGCCGCAGCATCAGGGTTGAAAATGCCTGCTGCGATATCCTCTGAGATCTCCGTGATCCGGCCTAGACCGCGATCTATATTCCGCTGAATACTGTAAAGAAGGCTAATGCTAACCAGAATGCCGCCTGCGCCTAATCCTGCTGCAAGCAGGCGCGAGCCGCCCTCCATAAAGAGGAAAGATATAGTAATCATACTGCCTAACAGCAGTATAGTAGCTGAAGTTGCTAACCAAACCTGTTGTTTTATTCTCATTGTTCGCCGCCTTTGTTCAGTTAGAATGTTTAGCTATATAATTATAGCTTTTATGGAGCTTCAGTGATATAGAAGACATGAAGAAAACACCTTAAACCTAAAATTTACAAGGCTTCCCGGAGGCGGGCCCGCTTTTGCAGGAGGTTTCATGAAAACTTCGAAATCACCGCAATTTACTTAAAATTTTGCTTGTAAGCAGCGGGTAGAGCGTGTAAGATAACAGACATGCTTCATATTAGATTTCTTATAACAGATTTCATATAACTCATATAATCTTGGGAATATGGCCCATAAGTTTCTACCGGATAGCCACTGTAATTATCCGACTATGAGTGAAATAGCGCATCTAGGGTTCCGTTTCTTGTGCTGCGGCAAGGGAAAGTCTGGTCCAAGCGATGCGGACACGTATATGTGTTACACCACCAAGGGACAAAAACCCAGAAGGACAGATTCACTTGAGAGAAACACTCAGGGAATCTGTCCTTTTTATTTTATCTGTCTTTTTTATTTCTAAGGAGGAAGATCCGCTGTAATGAAAGTATTGGAAGAACGCATTAGACAAGAGGGCTTAATTCTATCGGAGACTGTACTGAAAGTGGACTCATTTCTGAACCATCAGGTAGACACGGCGCTTGCGCTTGCGATCGGGAAGGAATTTGCAGCGGTCTTCGGGGACCGGCAGATCACCAAGGTGCTGACTGTGGAGGCCAGCGGCATCCAGTTCGCCATGGCGGCGGGAATTGCGCTGGGCGTGCCGTTCATCTATGCCAAGAAGAAGAAGGCAGTCACCTTGTCCGAAGCGGTGTATTCGGCACCGGTTCACTCCTTCACCCGTCAAGAGGACTACCAGATCAGCATCTCACAGAAATATCTCGGGCCGGACGATACCGTATTGATCGTTGACGATTTCCTGGCTACCGGCGCGGCGCTTGTAGGGCTATGCGATATCGTAGCAGAGTCCGGGGCGCAGCTGGCCGGGGTCGGCTGTGTCATTGAGAAGAGCTTCCAGGAGGGACGCGGTCTGCTGGAGCAGCGCGGAGTTCCGGTGTATTCCCTGGCACGGATTGCTTCCATGTCGCCGGGTGAGATTCATTTCATAGATAATGAAGGATTAATCAAGGAGCGTGCAGGATGTTAAGCAAACAGAAGATACTGGCCCTAGGGCTTCAGCATGTACTGGCGATGTATGCCGGAGCGGTCATTGTACCGCTGGTTGTCGGGGGAGCACTTAATTTGAACGGTACGCAAATGGCGTATCTGATAGCAGCGGATCTGTTCACCTGCGGGCTGGCGACCCTGCTGCAGATTATGGGCAGCAAATATTTCGGGAGCGGGCTGCCGGTGGTGCTCGGCTGTACCTTCACGGCGGTCAGCCCGATTATCGCCATCGCTTCAGGCTCCAATCTGGCGACAGCTTACGGCGCGATCATTATCTCCGGATTGTTCGTGGTGCTGGCAGCCCCGGTGTACGGGAAGCTGCTGAAGTTCTTCCCGACTGTGGTCACCGGCTCGGTAGTCACAATTATCGGGCTGTCGCTGATTCCTGTTGCGATGAATAATGTGGCCGGCGGCCAGGGAAGCGCCGACTTCGGGCAGCCCCGCAATCTGCTGCTGGCTCTGATTACTCTGCTCGTTATTCTGGCCGTGAACCGGCTGACTACAGGGTTTCTGCGTTCCGTATCGGTGCTGGTAGGACTTGTAGTGGGTACAGTAATCGGCTACGCCATGGGCATCGTGCATTTCTCTACCGTGACTACAGCCTCCTGGGTCAGCGTTGCACAGCCGTTCTACTTCGGCTGGCCGCAGTTCAGCATCACCGCAATCTTCACAATGATTATCGTGAATATCGTGTCTATGGTCGAATCGACCGGGGTCTACTTTGCCGTTGGTAAGGCGACGGACCAGCAGGTGGAGCAGAAGCAGATCGTGAACGGCCTGCGTTCCGAGGGACTGGCCATCATGCTGGGCGGCCTGTTCAATGCCTTCCCGTACACCGCATTCTCCCAGAATGTCGGCTTGCTGTCGCTGACGCGGGTGAAGACGCGGAATGTTATTTTTGCAGCAGGCGGAATTATGGTCGTACTCGGGCTGCTGCCTAAGCTGGCGGCACTGACTACAGTGGTGCCGAATGCGGTGCTGGGCGGGGCGATGATTGTCATGTTCGGCTCGGTCGCTGCTTCCGGCATGTCGATTCTGTCCGATGTGGATCTGCGCAAGGACGGCAATCTGCTGATCGCTGCCTGCAGCATCGCGGTGGGCCTCGGCTCTGCAGTGCTTCCGTCCATGTTCGACCAGCTGCCGGAATTCGCTCGGATGCTGCTGCAGAACGGAATCGTGTCCGGGTCGCTGACAGCGATCATTCTAAATATCTTCTTGTCGAAGACCCAGGAGAGTGCGGTTCCTGCCGCAGCCGCTCCGGAAACAAAGTAAAATATTCCATCCGCGTAGCTCTAATAAGATGAACAGCCGATTCCGAAATAAATGGAACTCGGCTTTTTTTTGCTTCAGATGAACGGAGCCTGTTGTATAATTTATACAATGACAACTAGAAGGGACTGGCAGAGGACATGAGAAAGTATTGGCTGAGCATTCTCGGCAGTCTGGTGCTGGTGTTGATCGTTCCGCTGCTCTCGGTCCTCCAGACACATCAGATTAAGGGAGACAGGCCGCAGGCGGTGCAGGGTGTGATTGACCTTCGCTCCTGGGACGCCCGCCACGACGGGATTATGAAGCTGGATGGAGAGTGGGAGCTGTACCGGGATGTGCTGCTGTCGCCTGAGGATTTCCATCCGGTGAACGCTGGTAAGGAGGTCCCCGCCGCCTCTACGATGATTCAGGTCCCGGGGAAGTGGAACGACGATATCTCTGAACAGGGCGGGCGCAGAGCCAAAGGCTATGCTACATACCGCCTCCAGGCGAAGATTACCCAAGGGGAAGCCATGGTCTACGGCCTGCGCACCAGCAACATCCGCAGTGCCGGCAAGGTCTATCTGAACGGGCAGGAGATTGGAAGCAGCGGAACCCCGGCAGCCTCGGCCTCTGAGGGCAGACAGAATAACATGCCTTTTATGGGATTCGCCTCGGTAACCGGGGATACCATGGAGATTATTGTGCAGGCAGCTAACTACAGCTACTCCTCAGGCGGGATCGTTCAGCCGATTGTGATCGGTAATCAGGCTGCTATTTTGAAGCACAGGGAATTTGCCCTGTTTGTAGACGGGGCTGCCCTGATCGGATTCTTCGTGCTAGCCCTCTTCCTGCTGATGTTCTCCAAGGTAAGGGAGAGCCGGGGGGTCACTTTGTATCTGGGCTTGTTCTGCATAGCGGCCTTTGTCTACATTTTTACACATGGCGAAAAGCTTATCCTGGCGGCGCTGCCCGGCTTCCCTTACGAGATCATACTCAAGCTGCAGCTTGCGTCCTCTACACTGGTCTATTATTATCTGCTGCACTATGTCGCCAATTCAGTGAACTACCCGATGTCCATTGGGATGATTAAGGCCTCCAGGCTGGTTACGGCATTCCTGCTGCTGATTGCTGTATTCGTCCCGGCTTATCTGTTCAGCTATCTGGAGATTCTGCTGCTGACCTGGGGCTCGGTAAGCCTGGGCTTCGTACTCTACTCCATGGTCCAGGGCACCCGGCGAAATCCGAAGAATATGTTCCTGATGATGGTCAGTATCGAGAGCCTGAGCGTGGTCATTATCTATTATCTGGTCAGCTTCATGGGCATGACCTTCAGCTATTTCATCATCTCCTACGAGATTCTCCTGTTCGGGTTCGTGCAGGCGATCCTTATGACCCGGCAATACGCAGCTTCCTTCCGCGAAGTGGAACAGCTCTCACGCCGTCTTTTGTCGCTTGACGGCTTGAAGGATGACTTCATCTCCGATACCTCGCAGGAGCTGCGGAGGCCGCTGCAGGGGATTGTCAACATGGCCAAGGTGCTGGCTCAGGGGACGGCCGGCTCCATCAGCGCTGCCCAGCAGGATCAGCTGCTCACGATTGTCTCCACGGGCAAGCGGCTTACAGCCCTGATCCATGATATGTCAGACTTCGCGAAGCTGAATCACGGCTCGCTCTTCCTGCGCCGGCAGGCCGTCGATCTCCGCATGGCAGCTTCCTCCATTATGGCGGTCACCCGTCAGGTCTACGGCAACAGCCAGCTGGAATTCCGGCTGAGTCTGCCGGAGCAGCTTCCGCTGCTGGAGACGGATGAGCAGCGGTTCGCTCAGATTCTGCATAATTTACTCGCGAGTGCAGTGAATTATACGC
This sequence comes from Paenibacillus silagei, assembly GCF_017874735.1. Classification (GTDB taxonomy): domain Bacteria; phylum Bacillota; class Bacilli; order Paenibacillales; family Paenibacillaceae; genus Paenibacillus_AQ; species Paenibacillus_AQ silagei. The sequence continues at coordinate 434,202 of NZ_JAGGLV010000001.1, read as the reverse complement.
CCAGAGGCGTGATAACACTGTCTGCTGAGGTTAAAGAAGAGTATGTTGCCATCATCATAACAGACACTGGCCAGGGTATCGCGCCTGAGCGTCTGCGTACGATCTTCGATGCCAATGATCCAAGCGGTCCTGCCGCCAGTAAGGTCTACCGCGAGAACGGGCTTGGCCTCAGCATTACCCAGAGGCTGGTGGAACTGACGGGCGGGGAGATTGAGGTACATTCCGAACTGGGGCACGGCTCCGTCTTCTGCTTCACCCAGCCGATCCTGCAGAGGAGCAATGCACTGCTGGAGGAGGAATTCGGAGAGCTTCACGGCTGGGAGACGGCGCCTTCGTACCCGCTTCCCGGAGAAGAGCCTGTGCAGCTGCCGTCTGAAGACTGCTGCTCCATTCTGGTAGTGGATAATGATCCCGTTAACCTCCGCGTGCTGGTAGGCGTATTGCAGCTGGATAACCATTCTGTGATTACCGCCAGCAGCGGCGCTGAGGCGATCCAGATCATCCAGCAGCATCCTGAGCTTGATCTGGTGATTGCCGACTGGGTAATGCCGGAAATGCCCGGGCTTCTGTTATGCAAGGCCATCCGTGAACGGTTTACTTTGTCCGAGTTACCGATTCTGGTGCTGATGGCGAGCAGCCGTCCTGATGATATCCTCGCAGCCTTCGAGGCCGGAGCGAATGATTATCTGAGCAAGCCGGTGGAGGTGCGCGAATTCAAGGCACGGATGCAGACCCTGCTGGATATGCGCAAGTCGATCCGTGTATCTGTCCAGTCGGAGATTGCCTTCCTGCAGGCACAGATTAAGCCGCATTTCTTATATAATGCGCTGAACGCCATTATCTCGGTCTGTCCGGAGGACCCGGACAAGGCCACGGAGCTGCTGCTGGACCTCAGCCAATACCTGCGGAGCAGCTTCGACTTCCAGAACCGGGGACAGACGGTTTCTATGGAGAAGGAGCTGGGACTGGTCAAATCCTATCTTGCGCTGGAGCAGGCGAGGTTCGACGAACGGCTGAACATCGAGTTCGATGTGCCGGAAGATGTGATGGCGATGGTTCCGCCGCTGAGCATCCAGCCTATTGTGGAGAATGCCGTTAATCATGGCCTGATGCAGAAGGAGGCCGGAGGGACGGTACGGCTGACAGTTGAGCTGCTGCCCGGCTGCCTCAAGGTAGCAGTCACGGACGACGGTGTAGGAATGACTCCGGAGAAGATTGCGGAGGTCCTCTCGGAAGAGCGGACAGAGGGGGGCATAGGGCTGCGCAATATTCAGCACCGTCTGCTCAAGATGTACGGAGCCGGCCTTAATATCGACAGTGTACCGGGAAGGGGGACCGCTATATCTTATACCATCCCCACCTAAAGGCATTTGAAAACCACGAACGAAGAGGAGGTGAGTCCGACTGATGAAGGCCATATTGATTGACGATGAGAAGCCGGCGCTGCAGCATCTGGAGCGTATGCTCCTGAAGGATGGGCGTCTTACAATCACCGGGAAATTCACCTCGGCACGCCTGGGACTTGCGCATCTGGAACGGGAGAAGGCGGATATTGTATTCCTGGATATCGGGATGCCGGAGATGAACGGGCTGGAAGCAGGTGAATACATTGCCGGTATGGACCGGAACACCCGGATTGTCTATATTACCGCATACAGCGAGTATGCGATCGAAGCCTTTGAACTCAATGCAGCGGATTATTTGCTGAAGCCGGTGACCTCCCAGCGGTTAAACAAAACCCTTGAGCGTCTGGAAGTCGGCAAGGAGAGCGCTGAAGTGAAGATGCCGCCTGCACCGGCGTCTGCGGCGCCTGTCAAGGAGCTGTCAATCCTCTGCTTCCACCGGCTTGAATTCACAGACAGCACGGAGCCGGGGCGCAAAATGCAGTGGAGAACAAGCAAGGCGCAGGAGGTCTTCGCCCTGCTGCTGCATAACCGCGGCCAGTGGATACTCAAGGACACCATTGTGGATCTCGTCTGGCCCGATTTCAAGCCCGAGAAGGCCGTAACGAACCTGCATACCACGGTATACCATATCCGCAAGCTTCTGAAGGCTTGGGACATGGAGGTGCTCGTCGAATTCTCGCAGGAACGGTACAGGCTGACCAAGGAGCAGGTGCTGCTGGATGTGGAGGAGTTCGAGCTGGGCTATGCCGGTACACCTGTGGAGTCAGAAGAGGAATGGCTGCGCCGGGAAAAGATATTGAAGCTGTACCGTGGAGACTACCTGCAGGAGCATCATTACGACTGGGCAGAGATCCGGCGCAAGGAGCTGCAGGTCCGGTATATCCGCATGGCGCTGCATTCCGCCGAATATGAGCTGTCCTCCGGGCGTCCCCGGCTGGCGCTGGAGCGGCTGCTGGATCTGCAGGCAGCCGATCCTTATTCCGACCAGCTCTGCAGGCTGATCCTGCGAAGTTACGCCGACCTGGGGGATTTCATCGGATTCAGGACACACTACGATAAATACAAGGAGCTCCTGGAGAATGAGCTGGGCATCCGCCCTGACCAGGTCATGGACAGCTGGGTCCAGAAGGTATTGTAAGTCCGTAGCCGGCCACTGCAAAACTGCTTGTTGTCATTATTATTTATATGCTGTGGTATACATATTCAAGGCTGCGGGAGTTGAAACGAAAGCGTAATGACAGCGTATCAGAAGCATACGAATATTCAAGAGGAGATGGAGTGGGAATGGATAACGGGTTGAAGGTCATCCTGTTCGAGAAGCTGCCTGAAGGCGACCTGCAAATGATTGAAGAGCGCGTCTGGAGCATGAATATGGTTACAGCGCTGGAGCATGTCAATTATATTGTCGTTGGCGGCCGCGAATTCGAGGCGGTAGAGGGAAGGCTGAATGTGGATGATGGGAAGCTGGAGCTTCTGCTGGTTCCTATGCGTACAGAAGGTTAAGGATGAATACCAGGAAAGGAGGCCCCAAGTTGGCAAAAGACGAAGATGCTAAAGAACCCGCAATCAGCAGGCTGTTCACGCCGGACGGCAAACCGGTCCGCGTATTATCCACCTCGCTCGGCATTGCGCTGCTGGCTAACGCTTTATTTATTCCGGGAGGCGCAGGCGCAAGCGGCACAGGCGGCGAGGAGCCTAAGCTGGTCTCCTGGTCTACCGAGGAGGTTAAGCAATATTTCGACAAGAATGTAGACTGGAGTATTCCATATCCGGAAGACCAGGAAGAGAAGGTCCAGGAAGGGCAGGGGGCTGTAACCTCCGGCGGCACGACAGTAATTAACAACTACGGCGGGTATAACTCAGGGTTCGGCTGGGATGATGTGCTTCTGTACCACATGCTTTTCAATAGCGGTTCGTTCTACTCTTCCAGAGGCTGGTACAATGACCGGCCTACTTATTATGGAGGTACACGCAATACCTATAAGCCGCCCTCCTATAATAGCGGACGATTCCAGAACAAGCCGGTGGCCGGCTCGGTGGTGAAGCCGAAGACCTCAACTTCATCCACCGGCTCCATTACCAGAAGGAATACCTCTTCCAAATCGGGCGGCATCGGCGGTACCTCCAGCGGGCTGGGTTCGAGCAAATCCAAATCCGGCTCCAGTAAAAGCTCGGGCAAAAGCTCGGTGCGCTCCGGCAAGAGCGGGTTCGGAGGATGATCCGGGCGGAGCAGGCATTCGAATATATAGACCAGTCCGGTCTGGAGCGCGCTCCCCGGGTTGAGCGGCTGCATGAGCTGGGCTTCACCTGGGCCGATCTGGAGGACGAGGAATACTGGCTGGATGCGGTGGCTGTGATGCGCAGCGAGACCTATCAGGAATTGAAGGAAGCCGCCGCCGCGCTCTGGGCGATTCTGGATAAGGCCGTGCGTTATGTCCATCTCAGACATGACCTGTACGATCTCCTGGGGATTCCTCCGGTGCTATGGCAGATGCTGGATGACTGTCCATTGCCGGAGCCGGGACTGATCAGCCGGTATGCCCGGTTCGATTTTGCCGTGGCAGGGGATGGCACGATTAAGCTGCTGGAGCTGAATGCGGATACTCCGACCGGCTATGTGGAGGCCTCCATTGCAACGCCGTGGATCTGCGCGGAAGCAGGCGTCGGAAGCGTGAATGCGGCCATGAAGCAGCAGCTTGCCGCAGCCTGGGGCGTGGAGCGCCCCGACACGGTAGCCTGTGTGGATTATGGCAGCCATGAGGAGGACAGCGGAACGATTGAGGCTCTGGCCGCGCATAGCGGACTGGATGTCCGCTGTGTCGATTGCCTGGATTTGTCGATTGATGAGGGTGTGGTCAAGGACGGGGAGAACCGGATCATAGAGCGGATGTTCGCGCTGTATCCGAAGGAGTGGATGGCCGTAGATGAAGGCGGCGAGGCTCTGGCCTATGCCATTGAGAGCGGGAAGCTCCAGCTGTTCAACGGACCGCATAGCATCATCCTCCAGTCCAAGGGGCTGATGGCCGCTGTCTGGGGAATGTATGAGCTTGGCCTGCTGTTCACGGAGCCGGAACGCGAGGCCATCTCCCGGTACATCCTGCCGACGTACAATAAGGCGGTGTTCTCAGAGAGCTTTGTATCCAAATCCGTATTCGGCCGCGAAGGCGGATCTGTTCGGATCTTTGATGACAGCGGCGCGCTTGAGATTGAGGACGAGGAGGGCTACGACAGCAGCCAGCTCTTCCCCGTGGTCTATCAGAAAAGGGCAGAAATGGCCCGGATCATGACGGCGGAGGGTGAGCTGCACCTGCTGACCGGCATGTTCGTCATTAACGGAACGCCCTGCGGGCTGCTTGGCCGGGCCGGCGGGCCGATTACAGGCAATGCCAGTCATTTTATCGCGCTAGGAGTGAGGGGGCTTGAAGATGTTCAAGGATAGAGAGGGGCATGCTGCCGGGCGCAGAGCCCGGGGCACCCTGCTGACTACAGTGCTGCTGCTGGCGGTTATGGTGCTGAGTGCATGCTCAGCGAACAGCGGCAGTGTATTTCATACCGGCACTGATACGTCGGATAGTGTATCGCGTGTACCCTGGGATTACCGGGTGGTGGAGGGCAAGGTTGGCGATCTGGTCGGCAGCGATATGACTATATTGCCGGATAATGAGCTGCTCCCGAACGACGGGAATTATGCTACAGGCGACACCGTCTGGACGCTCCAGTTCATGGATGCCGAGCTGATAACGGACGCTGACCAGAAGAATGAGATCAAGCTGTCCGCCTGGACGACACTTAAGTCTTACGCCGACCAGAAGGCGGCCACAGAGGATCTGGCTAATCTCAAGGTATCCATCACAACGGATGTGGACCTGGTTGGGGTGTACAAGACGGAATACCAAAGCAAGACCAGAAATTTCGCAGTGCTGGAGCTGCCTTCCGGCAACCGGATCAAGCAGCCGATTGACGACAAGCGCTATACCGCGCTGGAGAAGCAGAAGAAAGTCTCAGTGGTGCTGGAGGAAGTACATGATTTCGCCGACTATGATTCGGCCTATGCGAAATTTCGGGGGTGGGCTAAATGACGATCGTAATTAATCTGGTGGTCAGTATTCTGACCATTGTTCTGCTTCAAGTGCTGGGTATGGTAATCTTCGCGCTCATGACGCCCTTCAAGGATATGGAGGAGCTGAAGAAGGGGAATGTTGCGGTAGCGCTGGCGTTCGGCGGCAAGTTCCTGGCGACGGCGGTCATTCTTGGTGTGGCCGCCTACACCAATACCTCCATCTGGTTCATGATGCTCTGGTTCGCGGTGGGATATGTCTGCCTGATCGCTTCTTACTGGATCTTCGAGCTGTTCACTCCCGGCTTCCGGATTTCAGAGCAGCTGGAGAAGGGGAATGTTGCGGTCGGCGTCATGCTCTGCATGGTGTTCATCGGGACGGCCTTTGCGGTCAGCAGTCTGATTATTTAGGTAGACTCGATTGGCAGGCGGGCGGCGGCTGTGCCCCGCAAGGGACTCGGCGCAGGCTGCTGCCCGCCGGCTCAATTCACCCGGGAGGCAGGGATGAGCATTGCATTTTCTAATCCAATTATCCGGCAAGCTGCTTCATCTCAAGAAGAAGTCCATTGCCTTTATTATTCTGGCCTTCATTCTTCTCAGCGCAACCATCGCCTTCCTGCTGGAGCCGGACACGTTTCATAGCTGGTTCAACGCCTTTTATTGGGTGATGACCACCATGGCTACCGTCGGGTATGGCGATTACTTTGCCGCTACCGTCACCGGCAAGGTGTTTACGATTTTCTTATATATCTTTGGCATCGGTCTGCTCAGTCTGGTGATCGGCAAGGTTGTTGAGGCCATGGGCGAGATGCAGCGCAGGAGAGGAGCCGGAACGTTGACCTTTCACGGACAACATCATGTCGTGCTGATTAACTGGAGCCGCAAGACACAGGCGGCAGTAGATGAGATTCTGTGTTACGACAGGGAATGCAAAGTGGTCATTATCGATGAGAACGGACGGCATCCGCTGGAAGCCATGGAGCAGGTCCACTTCATCAGCGGCGATGCGGCAAGCGATGACATTCTGCTGAAGGCGAATATCGGGAGTGCCAGAGCAGCGATTGTGTTCAGCGACACCCGGATCGACGAAGCTTCCTTAAGCGACGGCAAGTCGCTGCTGATTGCTTCCAGCATTGAGCGGATTGCTCCGCAGGTACATACTACCGTAGAAATTATGCAGGAGAAGAACATTAAGAACTTCAAGCATGTGCAGGTGAACGAGTTCGTGCTCTCCCATGATGCGATCTCCAGACTGGCGGTACGCTCTGCGCTGCAGGAGGGCAATTCTGAGGTGATCACCCAGCTGCTCAGCCGCGAGCACGGGGATGATATCTATGAGATTCCCCGCCGCAGCGGCTGGACAACCTATGGGGAGGCCTTTCAGGATCTGCTGCGCCAGGGGGCGACTCTGCTGTCCGACCGGGGCGACCTGGGCATTAACCGCAAGCTTGACCGGCCGATTCCGGCAGACGCCAGACTCTACATCGTCGCCGATGAGGCCACGTACCGGAGAATTAAAGAGAGCTAGAGATAATACCTAAGCATTCATAAGAGCTGTTCCGGTCGTTAAGACCTGGAGCGGCTCTTTTTTTTTGGCGGAAAAGGAGAAATATGTGAAGGCGACACATAATGTTCGGACAAACAGTAAATAATGTGACAATAATTACCGTTATATTAGTATGGATCAATTGGTAGTTGTCATTTAAGGATGTGATCGATTGGAAAGCAGATATAGCAAGGCTGCTGTTCTGGGGATGTCGCTGCTCCTGCTAACCTCCTGCGGCGGCAATCAGGCCGGACCGGCGCCATCCTCTCCCGTCTATACTCCGGCGGTCTCTCCCGCAGGGACTACACGGCCGGATGAAGCGCCGCAGCTTGAGCCTACACTGGAACAGCAGGAATTATACCATTTCATAAATACGCAGCTTACAGGACCCGACGGGGTATATACGAATCTGAAGGAAACCTCTGAATCGGCAGAGGTGGCTACCGGTCATGAGATTCTGAGCGAGTCCGCTTCTCTCCTGATGGAGACTGCGGTCCGGACCCGCAATCAGGAGCTGTTCGACCGGCAGTGGAAGACGGCCCGCAGAATCTTCGATATGGAGGGCGGCTTCAGCTACCGCTACAGTCCCAGGCAGCAGAAGCGTTACCCCGTGAATGCAGCGGTGGATGACCTGCGGATGATCGGAGCGCTATATGAGGCGGGGCAGGCATTTAACCAGCCGGAATATACCAGAGAAGCCGATAAATATGGAGAACGTTTCTATAAAAACAACACTAAAAAAGGTTACATTTATGACATCTATGACAATTATTTGAAAATGGTCAACGGATTCGTAACTTTGTGTTATATTGATCTGAGTGTATTGCAGAAATTGTCGATATCTAGCGAATTACAAGAGAATTTGTTGAAGAATATGAGCGGTATTTTGGAGGAAGGATATTTGTCCGATTCTTTTCCATTCTATGAGACCCGCTTCGATTACAAGAACGGACAGTACAGCTCTGAAGGCATCAACTCGGTAGAATCTCTGCTGACAATTCTTCATCTGGCAGAGATCGGCCGCGAGCGGCCGGCAAGCATCAGCTACATCAAAGCTCAGGTCGCAGCGGGAACCTTGTTCGGACAATATACACGTGAGGGCAAGCCGGCTAATGATATTCGTTCAACAGCGGTCTACGCGCTCACAGCCATGATTGGAGCTGTGTTGGAGGATGGTGAGCTCTATCAGTCCAGTATGGACCGGATGAATGAATTCAGGGTGACAGATCCTCTGAGTTCGCTATATGGCGGCTTCGGTGATCCTGCCTCCGGGCAGGCCTACTCTTTTGACAACCTGATGGCACTGCTGGCTTACTCCTATAAGGCTCCATAATATAACCAAAAAGGGGAATCGGAATGATAAACAACCTAGAGCTTACATCGACCCGGCCCGGTATCACGTTGGCTGGCTTTCGGATTACTCCGGCCTTTGCCGCCGCGTTCTGCGTGCTGCTGGTGACGGCTATTTCGCTGTTTACCTCCCCTTATATCGGCATGGCGGATAATGGAGACTTTTACCGGATTATCTATAGCAACGGCCTTTATTTCAATGCTCCGGACTATGACAGCCAGTACTTCGGCTATTTCGTGAAGCAGTTCGGAATCTTTCAATATTTCAACGAGAACAGCACGATGGTGGTCTCCTCCCAGTCCCTGTTTATCAAGCTGGCGATATTCGTCAACAAGCTGTTTTTCAGCCGCGAGGTCTTCGATATCCGCTTCCAGGCTGCAATCTACACCTTGCTGTATGTTGCCGCAGTGTACTTGCTGGTTGAAGCGATCACGCTGAAAATGTCACCAAAGCGGGGGATGGCAGTCGCGGCGCTTGCGGTCTTCATTTTCGGGGATACAGGCTACACCAACTACTTCAGCTCCTTCTTCGGCGAGAGCCTGGTGATGGTGACCATGATTCTGGTGTTCGCCTCCTGGCTGCTGCTGTACCGGAAGAGATACAACGATTATGCCATGCTGGCGATCCTGCTGATCAGTACCCTGATCCTGACCACCTCCAAGCAGCAGAATGCTCCGGTGGGGATGGTCATTTCCCTGCTCTCGATTCCGCTGGTGCTGATCCGCCGGGACAAGCTGTTCCGCTGGGTCACGCTGCTGTCGGCCGGTCTGATGATGTTCGCCGGAATTGCAACGTATCTTAATATCTCCAAAGAGTTCGTGAATATTAACCAGTATCATGCGATGACGCGCGGGGTGCTGATGGAATCCAAGAATCCGGAGACCGCGCTCGGTTCCTTCGGGATCAATGAACAGTACGCGATTCTCAAAGAGAATACGTACTATGACCAATACGGGACGGTGGATGTGAAATCCGAGCTGCTGGATAAAAATTTCTACAGCCGTTACGGCTTCGTCTCCATTCTGACCTATTATGCTTCTCACCCGAATGAGCTGGGCTCAATCCTGGATACGGCTGCTGAGAGTGCCTATAAAATTAAGCCGGCGGCTATGGGGAACTATGAGCAGTCCGCAGGCAAGGAGTTCCGGGCGCAGAGTCATTTCTTCAGCTTGTACAGCACACTTAAGGAGAAGCTGGCGCCTCGTCCCTTCGCCTTCATTCTTCTCTGGATGGCCGTAACGATAGGGGTCTATATGCCATCGTTCGTCCGGTCCATCCGTACCCGGGATTTCCGGGGGATGCAGCGTCTGCTGGTGATTCTGGCAACGATGCTGGTCGGACTGTCGGGTATCGTAGTCTCTATTATCGGGGCGGGTGACGCGGATATTGCCAAGCATGAATTCCTGTTCACCCTGGCCTTCGACCTGATCATCTTCCAGACGGCTGCGAGCGTAATCGGCCGCGGAATCTCATCACGCAGATCGGTGCCGTCTGCGCCGTCTGCACGGCCGCTCAAGGAATATCCGGCACTGAATAAAGGGGTGGGCATGTGAGACGCAGAGGAATCGTCATTCTGCTGTTCATTGTATTGGCGGGCGATCTGCTGCCGTCTGCCGGTCCGGCATCCGCTGCCGCTTCTCCGGCTCCGGCGCAGCGGATTCTGCTGCTGTTCGACAGTCTGGCGAAGAATTCAGGCCAGCAGGGGAATGTGGCCGAGCTGCAACGGCTGCTTGCCGCCTACAGCGCACAGGTCACGCTGAAGCCTATTTCCTCTTATGAGCCGGGCGGCATGAAGGGCTATTCCGGCGTGATCACTGTGATTAACAATGATGAGCTTGAGATTACGAATCAAGCCTACCTTCAGGAAGCAGCCGGGTATAAGGGCGCTATGCTGCATGTTGGATATAGACCGCCTGCCCGGATGCAGCAGACGCTGCGGCTGAAGACCGGGGTATGGCATAGAGCGGGCGCAAGCCTCTCCATCGGCGGATTCACCGGAATCCCGGTGGAGGTCGAAGGGATGCCTTATATAACAGCTTCCGATGCTGGGCGTTCTTATGGAACGTGGTCCTCATCGGATGCGGGAGCACAGGTGCCGTTTGCGGTAAGCAGCGGCCGCTCCGCTTACCTGCCTTATCTGAAGCAGGGCGATTTCACAGCCATAGCTGCGGCCTATGTGCTGAAGGATTGGCTGCACTATACCGCACAGCCGCAGATGTATCTGGTCATCAAGGAGATCTATCCCTTCTCGGATCTGAATCTGCTGGAGCAGATGGCAGACCGCCTGTATAGAAGCGGTATTCCCTTCATCGCCAGTGTCCGTCCGGTATTCGCGAATACGGATTTCCCCGCTATGAAGCGGTATCTGGAGGCGCTCAGAGCTGTGCAGTCCCGCAACGGCAGCATCGTGGTCAATGCCCCCGCAGTCAGACCGCCGATTAATTCGAATGACCGGTCCCTGCGCGGGAAGATGAATCAGTTCATTAATGTGCTGGCGGAGGGGGGCGTGGCACCGCTCGGCGTTGCTGCCGAGAGCTACTGGACGTATGACAAGGAGTATTCGGCCGCAGGCATGGGGTTCTTCAATTCGGCGTTGCTCTTCCCGGACGGAGAGACCCATTATATGGAGCAGACAGACACCTCAGCGGCCTTCTCTTCTTCTCTGTACAGTCTGCCCCCGGCGCTGCTGCAGGGAGTTGGCAGAACAGGAAAGGCGATGCCGGAGCTTCCGCTGAATACGGCGGTGACGCTGGACCTGCCGGAGGATGAGCGCGGGCTGGAGGAACTTCTGCAGAATCTGAATGCGGAATGGTATACCTTCGCAGACTATAAGCAGGAGGCGCATACGGTCCGCACGGATAAGCACACTCTTGAATCTGCTGACGGGGTGATCCGCTTGGATGGCAACACACTGGATGTCGATTATACCCCGCAGAAGGTCGCCGTTGATTTCCAGTACAAGGAGAAGCAGGCGACAAGCTTCAACAGGCTGTTCAGCGTGCAGAATCAATTCTTCATCATCGTGATCCTGGCTGCGTTGCTCTTGTTCGGCGGCCTGCTCACTATCGGCTACAGAATGTACCGCAGGAAATATTTAAACAAGTAATCCGGGAAAAATATAGCGAGTTTAGGAGAATACTATGACGATCTCAGACGTATTGATGGTGATCGCGGTCATCTGTATCTGGTCCCTGCTGCTGGTGAATGTGATGCTGATTATAGCGGGGTATCTGTACTACATTCAAACGGAAAACGAACCGCTGCCTGAGATTACCGGGGAGCATCCCATGGTGACGATTATGGTTCCTGCTCACAATGAGGGGGTCGTCATCAGCAAAACCGTGGAATCCCTGCTGGCACTGGATTACCCGCATGACCGGTATGAGATTATCGTCATCAATGATAATTCGTCAGACAACAGCGCTGAGCTGCTGGATGCTATCCAGCAGCGTAATCCGCAGCGTAAGCTGATCATTATCAATACGGACGCCGTCACAGGCGGCAAAGGGAAATCCAATGCGCTCAACATCGGCTTCACCCGCAGTAGCGGGGAGCTGATTGCGATCTATGATGCCGACAATACGCCGGAGCGCACGGCGCTGAAATACCTGGTGGCAGAGATTATGAATGATGCCTCCCTGGGGGCGGTTATCGGCAAGTTCAGAACCCGCAACCGGGATGCCAGCCTGCTGACCCGGTTCATTAATATCGAGACTCTGTCCTTCCAGTGGATGGCGCAAGCAGGGCGCTGGAAGCTGTTCAAGCTCTGTACGATCCCGGGAACGAACTTCATTATGCGCCGGACCATTGTCGAGAGCATCGGCGGCTGGGATGTGAAGGCAATTGCCGAGGATACAGAGATCAGCTTCCGCATTTATATGATGGGCTACCGGATCAAGTTCCAGCCGAAGTCGGTCACCTGGGAGCAGGAGCCGCAGACGGTGAAGGTATGGTTCAAGCAGCGGACACGCTGGGCGAAGGGCAATATCTATGTCATTGTGAAGAACCTTCCGCTCCTCATCGACCCGAAGGCGGCGAAGATCCGCTTCGATATTCTGTATTATGTCTCGATCTACTTCCTCCTGCTGATCTCGCTGGTCACCTCGGATATTCTGCTCGTGCTGCATGCCATGGGGTATGTACATACCACGATCGCCGGGCTCAGCAGCTTCCTGTGGCTGCTCGCTATTGTGCTGTTCGTGGTGGGGATCTTCGTTACCCTGACCACGGAGAAGGGTGAGATGAGCCTGTCGAACCTGTGGATTATTCTGCTGATGTACGTCTCGTATTGCCAGCTCTGGATGGTAGTGGCCGCTTACGGGCTGTACAACTATTTCAAAGACGTTATCTTCAAACGGGAAGCCAAGTGGTACAAAACCGAGCGGTACTAGTGCGCCGGAGGTCCAGAAATAAGATGTCAGGAGATACGGAACATGATGAAAAAACAGATCCTAACAGTGCTGCTCTGCCTCTCCCTCTTCCTGGTTCAAATCCCTGCGGCACAGGCGGCGGTGCTTCCCGGTGAAACGGGAGCAACGTATGAGACGCTGTTCACCAGCGATGTCTCGCTGAGGGGCTCCAGCTCCCAGCAGCAGTTCTTCACAGTCATGGATTACTGGAATGTGGATCAAGTGATGATCAATCTGCAATTCCAGACCTCACAGATCAGTGAGGATAAGCTGTCGAGCGTAACGCTGTCGCTGAACGGCATTCCGTTCTATTCCTTCCGGCCGTCCCTGGACAATAACGGGCAGCAGAGCCTGAGTGTGGAGGCGCCCAAAGGCTTCCTGACTAAGGGCAGCAATACGCTGCGGATACAAGGGAGCTTAAGAACTACGACGGGCGGCTATGAACTGTGTAATATCGATGATATGCAGGACAGCTGGCTGCATCTGTTCAACACCTCGAACATTGCTGTGAATTATACACCGAAGCCCATTACTGGAGGCATTCAGGATTTCAGTGCCAGATTCTCAGGAATGGATACGGTAAAAAATGAACAAAGCCTGCTCGCCGTGCCGCAGAATGCCAGCGGGGCAGAGCTGGAAAGTGCTACCTACGCCCTCTCGGGATTCGCCAAAGGCAACACGCTGAACGACAGAACCATTCCGCTGCTGCCTTATCGCGAAGATACCGTCAAGGACAAGAGTGCAGTAGTGCTGGTAGCTACGTATGATCATCTGCCGGAACGAATAAAGAAGCTGGTGAGTACGGCGGACGACCTCGGCACCCATGCGGTCATTCAGCTGGTGAACAAGGATTCCCTGCCTACACTGGTGGTGACCTCGAGGGACGAGAGCCTGCTGATCAAGGCCGGACGGCTGATGGCAAGCCGGGAGCTGATGAGCCAGCTCCGCAAGGATCTGAAGGTGGTTACTAATGCTACCGATGTAGTGAACCCTGCGCCGGCCATCAGCTCGAACATTACGTTCACGGAGACGGGGGACAAGCTCACCGGGCCCAACCATCAGGAGCAGACGTATTTCGTCTCTCTCCCGTCCAACCGCTCCATTGCGGATGACGGCAGAATCAGCCTGGATTTCCGGTATGCGGCGAATCTGGACTTCAACCGTTCCCTGGTGACGGTGAGCATCAATAATACGCCCATCGGCAGCAAGAAGCTGACGAAGGAGCTGGCCAACGGTGATGTGCTGAATCTGAATGTGCCGCAGAGTCTGAATATCTCCGGCAACTTCACCGTGACGGTGGCTTTCGATCTGGAGCTTGCGAGCATGCTCTGTACTCCGAACAAAGAGGAGATGCCGTGGGCTTATATCAGCAAGGAATCGCTCATGCGCCTGAACACGAAGGACCGCACCGACCTCCTGCTGAGCAATTACCCGTATCCGTTCCTGCGGGACGGCATCTTCAACCGTGTGGCGGTAGTGCTGCCGAAGGAGAGGGATGATTACACCTACCGGAGCCTCGGGAATGTCTTCAATATGCTCGGGCAGTTTGCCGGAGGAAATACCGGTGATGTCCACTTTTACAGCGATAACGCAGGAGCGGATAACCTGAAGGACAACAATATTATTGCGATCGGGAGCTATAAGAATAATAAGGTGATCCGTGACAACAACGGCAAGCTCTTTTTCAAGTATAACAAGGACGGGTCAACCCTCCTCTCCAATGAGAAAATCGCCCTCGACGAGCAGTACGGAGCCGCCATCGGCACGCTCCAGCTCCTGGAATCCCCTTACGAGAGCGGACGCGGCCTGCTTGCGGTCACTGCGGTCAGCTCTGAGAGCTACTTCGTAGTCTCCAAGCTGATCGGGAGCGAGAAGGACAGGTGGAGGGTGTACGGTGACGGCGTTGTGGCGGATAAGGACGGCACGGTGAATGCCTACCGCTTCAAGACGGTCTCCGGCGCTAAGCCGGACTCTCTGGTCTCGCGGGTGATGGAGCGCAGCGATGTACTGGGCTTCGTGACCGCAGCGGTGATGATCGTGACGCTGGTGGTCGTGGCGCTGATTCTGATGCTGCGCAAACATAAGAAGAAACGTGGTGATCAAGCGTGAGACGTAACCGCAGCAGTCTAACCTCGGATCTGGGCTTCCTGGCCTTTCTGGTTCTGATCTTCGCCTGCATCGTATATATCGCGGGCTCACCGGATAACTACGTCCAGAACATTATTATTCTGAATGTATCGTTCATCCTGGCGCTGGTCACGTATTTCACCACGGTCACGGCGGGACTGACGCTGAATCTGGCGTTTGTCTTCGGCTACGGCTTCTTCGTGGTCTATCAGACGGTATCGCAGGGCGCATCGATCGGTGTAGAGACGTATTTCTGGCTGATTATGACCCCGCTGCTTACGGTGGTGCTGTGGGTCTTCACCTCAAGCACCCGTGAGCTGCAGGCGGAGAATGAACGGCTGCTGAAGCGCACGAATAATCTGGCTGCGGTGGATGAGAATACGGATCTGCGCAACAGCATTTCTTTTCAGAAGGACGCCAGCCTGTTCACCGGAATCTCGGTCCGTTATAAAATCCCGCTGACGCTGCTTGTGGTGAAGGTGAAGTACTGGAATGAAATCCGCCGCCTGATCCCGGAAGAGCAGCTGTCCGAAGCCATCTATGATGTCTCCCAGCTCAGCCAGTCGAGCATTCGTACCAATGATGCGCTGTATCTGCTGGACAAGGAGGATGCTACCTGGGGCCTTCTGCTCTTCACGGACCGGGAAGGGGCCAAGATTGTCATTGAGCGGATCAAACAGCGGCTGCAGGAACTGAATGACTCGGAGTTCTCCGGCAAGTATAAGGTCACCCTGGGGCTGAAGATCGGTGCAGTGGAATATGCGGCGGACACCATCGAGAATCCGCTGGATTTCATCGTCCAGGCCAAAAAGGAACTGGAATACGATGTATAATGAGTGGGAGCAGGAAGTCCTGCAACCAATCTGACAGGAGGACTGGACGATGGATTTGGGTCTTGAGGGGAAATCGGTGCTCGTTGCGGCAGCGAGTAAGGGGTTGGGGCTGGCGACCGCCCTGGAGTATGCCCGTGAAGGGGCAAGGGTGACGATTGCGAGCCGGAGCCTGCCGCAGCTGGAGACGGCGCGGCAGGCGATCCGTGAGGCTACGGGACAGGAGGTCGCCGTAGCGGAGCTGGATGTGACCCGCCCGGAGGAGATTGCGCGGGCGGTGCGGATGGCTGCCGGATTCGGCGGCGGCCTGGAGGTGCTTGTCACGAACGCCGGCGGGCCTCCGGGCGGCAGCTTCGGGGATATGGCCGACGCTGACTGGAGCGGCGGCTTCGAGCTTACGCTGATGAGCGCGGTCCGCCTGATCCGCGAGGCGCTGCCGCATATGCGCAGTGCAGGGGGAGGGCGGATCGTCAGCATCAGCTCGGTCTCGATCAAGCAGCCCATCGCAGGGCTGATTCTCTCGAATGTGTTCCGCGCAGGGGTGAGCGCGCTGAACAAGAGCCTGGCTACAGAGCTTGCCCCGGAGGGCATCCTGATCAACAGCCTGGCCCCCGGACGGATCGGCACAGACCGGATCCTCCAGCTTGACGGCAAGCGGGCGGACGCGCAGGGCATCACACTTGCGCAGATTCAGGAGGAAGCCCTGAAGGCGATTCCGCTGGGAAGAACCGGCACGCCGGAGGAGTTCGGCAAGGCGGCGGTATTCCTCGGTTCTTTTGCCAATACTTATATTACCGGACAGTCCCTGCTGATCGACGGCGGAATGGTGAAATCCCTCTAGGACAGGCTCTTGACTCAGCGGCTCATTTCACGTATGATAGTATGGCGTGTAAAAATCGGAAGATTTACGCATCTCCCTTTGTCTAACCGGATTTTTAAATAGACCAAGAGATGGCTTCAATAATTCTTCATAAGTTGTATCCGTACGGAAAGGAGGTTACTACAATGAAACAAGGCATACACCCTAAGTTCAACCAGGTTATTTTCTTCGATGCTAGCGTAGGCTACAAATTCCTTAGCTCATCCACCAAGTCATCCGGTGAAACTATGGAATGGGAAGACGGCAACTCTTACCCGGTGATCCGTGTAGACTCCAGCTCTGCATCCCACCCGTTCTACACAGGTAAACAAAGAGATACCGAAACTGGCGGCCGCGTTGACAAGTTCAAACAACGTCTCGCTCAGAAGAAATAATGGTATTGCTATAGAGGATATTCCCGCATCCATGCAGATGGTGAAGGAGTATCCTCTTTTGTTTTGTCCGGAACCTTAGGTACCGGTAGTATTTTTTGGCAGAATGATTCATTTGTGCGAAAGAGTAGGATATAATAAGGCAAAGCAATCTCAAAAATAGGAGAAATATGACATGCCGTGGATGCAGGGT
This sequence comes from Paenibacillus silagei, assembly GCF_017874735.1. GTDB lineage: Bacteria > Bacillota > Bacilli > Paenibacillales > Paenibacillaceae > Paenibacillus_AQ > Paenibacillus_AQ silagei. The sequence goes on along the minus strand of NZ_JAGGLV010000001.1, from coordinate 417,032 downwards.
TATCCGTTTTACTTGGTAATGGGCAGCGTTCTAAGTCTCTACATGGGCATCGGTTCTTACAAGCACCGTCATACACCAGGAAGATGCTATTTATGGATATTGATGCTGCTGGTCAGCATGATCTTCGCGGCTACGGCCGGAGAGATTCTAACGGATTCCTTCGAGGCGAAGCTATGGTGGAAGAATGTGCAGCAGGGCCCGCTTTTTTTGAGTGCGATCTTCACCTATGCGGTTATTAAAGAGTATGTATCCCGTTCCTCTGAGGGTTTGTCCAAGAGGCTTATTTATTTTTGTATCCCGGTGGCGGTGGATGTGCTGCTGATCTTCACCGACTCTTACCATCATCTGATGCGCAGCGAGGTCGGACTGGCTACGGTGGCCGGTGTTACCGGAATCGAAGTGAAGCCCACGGTGCTCAGCATGATCCTCATCGCGTACGATCAGTTATTCGGACTGTATGCTGTATATCTGCTGGCCATCTCTCTCCTGAATGGGCCTAAGTATTATTTCCGCCATAATGCGCTGCTGTTATTCAGTCTGTTGGTCCCGGTCCTGTCGGTGTTCCTGCTTCCGCTGCTGCAGATTACGATTACAGGCTTCACGGCCTTCACTTACCTGCCGCCCATCGTGGCCGCTTACCTCACCTTGTTCCGCGATCCCAGATTGTCCTTATATCCGCTGGCTAAGAATAAAATCTTCGAGAATATGAAGGACGGCATCGTCCTGACAGACCGCTACGATTACATAATGGATGTCAATGAGGCGGCGGATGCTATGCTCTCCGAGCTGCTGGAGGAGAAGCCGGAGACCTGGATGGGCACAAGCATTCAGCCGCTGCTGAGGCAGCACGGGCAGCTGTCGGCCTGTTATGCGCAGCGGAGGGAGGGACAGTTCGAAATCGAGCCTCCCGGCCGGAGCGGGTCCTGCTATGGGGTTGCGCTCATTGCCACAGAGCAGGTCCGGGCGAAGAGTACGGGAATGCTGCTGGTCTTCAGTGATCTTAGCGAGAAGAAGAGGTATGAGCGGGAGCTGCTGCATCAGGCCACGGTGGATGATCTGACCGGACTGTACAACCGCAGGCATTTCATGAGGCTGGTGCAGAGTTACTCCGCACAGATCGGCGCGGGCATGGCCTTGCTGCTGTTCGACATCGATGATTTCAAATTAATTAATGATACATACGGACACATGGCCGGTGATCAGGCACTGGTGGATTTGTCGGGCAAGATTATGCAGGTATATCATGACAAAGGAATTGCCGGGCGCGTAGGCGGCGAAGAGTTCGCCGTCTGCTTCTTCGCCGGCAGCGAAGCCGCAGCCTTGAAGGAGGCGGAGAGCTTCCGTACCGCTATGGGCGAGCACATCGTGGAGCTGGACGGGGGGCATCACATCCAGCTTACGGTGAGCATCGGCATCGCTTTTACGGATCAGGCAGATGTGACCTTCGAGGACCTGTACCGCGAGGCGGACGAGGCGCTGTACCTGTCCAAGGCCACGGGGAAGAACCGGGTAACCTTAGGCCGTGAGCCTATGGTGCGTCAGGCGGCTAAGGGGTAGGCGTCAGCTTCAGGACCGCGCTGCTGCGGTCATAATGCATCGCTACGCCTAGCTCGGAGCATAGCGCATCCAGCGGAACCATGACCTTTCCGTTCCGCAGCTCCGGCGGAGTTCCGGTTAGGAGAACCTTCTTCCCGTTCACGGTCAGGATCATCGGCGGCTCGAATTGCTTCAGCTGCTGGATGGACAGCGCCGGGGGAAGTGTCCGGTTCCCTTCATTAATCCGTGGAGCGTTCAGTGTGGTTCTGGAGCTCAGGCCCAGCCCGATATTGAATTTCAGACGGATGCCGAGTGAATCGCAGATTTCCAGCAGCTTATCGTTATAGGAACCGTAAGGGAACGCTATAGCCGAATCCGTGTTGCCCAATTCTTCTTTCAGCCTGCGCTCTGCATGAGCCAGGTCCCCGGTTACTCTTCTGTAGTATTCTTCATTCAGTTCATTCCGGTTCTCATCATGAATGTACAGCAGGGAGCTTGCCGCCGGGCGGGTGCCGCCCTCTGCATCGACCACTGCATAATAATGCAAATTATACGTATGATTATAAAAGCCCATTCCGGCGCGCTTCATCTCCCGCATCTGCTCCCAGGTCAGCTTGGGCACCTGATGCTTACTAGGGTGATCCACATCGGAGACAATGATGAAGTTCACTGCGGTGTAGCCGTACTTTTGCAGAATGGGAAACGCCAGCTTATAAAAGCTCTCATAGCCGTCATCGAACGTCAATAGAACTGCATTATCGGGAACCGGCGCGCGGTCCAGCATGAATTCGCGGTATTGCTTCATCGTAATGACATGGAAGCCCTCCTGCTTCAGGAGCTGCATCTGCTCATCGAACTGTGCGGCGGGTAATACGCCGGGATAGAGCGTTAACGGCGTTTCCGCCAGATGGTGATACATGAGTACCGCCACATGATCCTTATAGTACACACCCTTGGGGAGCGGAGCCTCCTTTTCCCAGCCAATACGCGCATTAAGAATACGTTCAGCGAGGTCTTTATCCACCATCAGCTTATGATCCGCTGTCAGTGCATAGGCATCTGTCTTGAATTCGACTCCATCAAGGCCGGTAATGCTCAGCTTGGTCATTGCTTTATGTCTAAAAGGCACAGGCAGGAAGACCACCACCAGCAGCAGCAGGATGAGGATATAACGTGTTTGCGGTTTGTGCAGGTTCAGTTTCAATGTCCGATTCTCCCCATCTCTCGAATATTAAGATAATAATAAACCTATAACGTCTGCCAAGACAAAAATGTGACAGGATCTTAACTAAGCGGTGTGGTTTTTGTAAGGTCTGTGGTGGTAATTAGAAATATAGTAATATCAATATATTAACAATTTGCCGATTAGCAGATACTGGGGGGCGGCTATGGAGGATTTCAGAGATCGGATGAGGGCTGTGCAGCAGCAGCAGGACGGGCTTTTGAAGGCATATCAGTCTTTAATTGAAGAATACGAGAGCAGTGATCTCGTCCGCGAGAACGAAGTGTTAAGACGGGAAAATGGGGCAAACAGGCAGAGCCTGGCGGAGCTGAAGGCGCAGGCCGCGAGGCTTGAGCGCGACAACTCGGAGCTGCGGACTGCGCTGGCGGAGCAGATTCTGGATGAGAAGCTGGGTATTCTGCGGGTATCGCGGCAGAAGCTGCAGACTTATTTTGCCTCACGGGATCATGCGTACCTCGACCGGTTGACGTCCTTCGAGCAGGACGCCAAGCGGCGGATAGAGGAGATGTACAATATCGGGGCCCGCGAGCTGGGCCAGGAGAAGACCCAGATCACTTATATATTGGATGAGGTGCAGGCGAAGCTGAATGAGAGTATCCTGCTGCGCAGGCAATGGCAGCGGGAAGCAGAGCGTTCGCTCAGGGGGACGATGGACAGCGGGCTGGATGATTTGGCTGCTGAAGGGGTTGATGAGGAGACCCTGCTGCGCCGCCGCAAGCAGAACCGGATCGAAATGAAGATCGGTCTGAATTGGATCAACCGCCTGGGGATTCTGCTGCTGATCCTGGCAGTGGGCGCCGGGTTCAGATACACCTACTCCACCTGGTTCAATGATTATATGAAGGGCAGTGCCTTCTTCCTGCTGGGGGCAGTCATGCTGGCGGGCGGGGAGTGGCTGTTCCGCAAGGGGCGGGGAGCCTTCGCACTGGGTCTGATTGGCGGCGGGGTGTCGGTGCTGTACGGCTCGATATTTTACAGTTATTTTCTGCTGGAGATTATCGGGTTATGGGCCGGGATCGGCCTGTCGGTGCTGGTCACGCTGTCCGCTGTGCTGCTGTCGCTGCGCTATGAGTCAAGGACGATCTGTTCTATGGGGCTTGTAGGGGGTTATCTGCCGCTCTTCTCTTATATGGGAGCCTTCGGGCTGGAGGGCAGTGCAGTGTATGCGGCGATGGGGTATCTGTTTGTGCTGAACCTGCTGATTCTGCTGATCTCTCTGCGCAAGCGCTGGGTGGTTGTCAATTACATCAGCTTCCTGTTCAACACGCCGTCTATCCTGGTGCTGATTTATCTGGCAGACAGCTACGCTGCGGGCATTCTCTGCACTGTGCTGACCTTCGCCATGTATCTGGGGATTACACTCTGGTATCCGTTCAAGTTCAAGACGAAGCTTAACTGGCTGGACTTCGGCCTGCTGGGCTGTAACACGCTCGTTAGCTGCATGACACTGTATCTTCTGTTCCTGAATGCCGGGCTGGATGATTTCACAGGCGCGCTGGCGCTGGCCTTCTGCCTCATGTATCTGGGGCTTGGTGTCCTTCTGGAGAAACAGATGCCGCAGGAACGCGAGAGCCGTCTGCTGTTCTATGTCACCTCACTGACCTTCGCCATTCTGATGATTCCGTTCCAGCTGGGAGCGGCCTGGTGGTCCATCGGCTGGCTGGTGGAAGGCGTGGCGCTTACGGTCTACGGACATTTGTACCGCTTCAAAATGGTAGAACGTGCAGGCTGGGGCATCCTTTCCCTCTGTCTGCTAACCTTCTTCGGATTCGACGTTCTGCTGCAGCTCTCGGATTATAATGCGGTAATCTACTACACGAACTCCTATTTCGATCTGAAGTATACATTTATTACCGCGGGTATGGTGATTGTAGCCTTATTGTATGCCATCCGTTATTCGAATCAGGAGACGCTGCTCCGCAGCACACCTGCGGAGGTGCAGGCTACCGTCTGGTTCAAATATGCGGCTATCGTCAATTTCTACGGGTATGTGGTGTATGAAGCCTTGCGCCTGTATGACTGGATGGTGCCGGGGGATATGGCGCACAATGCCTTTTACAAGCTGCTGCTGGCAGGTCTGCTTACCTCTGGACTCGCTTATGCGCTGCCGAAGGTGAACGTTCTGTATGACAAGGTGGTCGGCATCATGATACTGGTGCTGCACGGGATCGCCTATGCGGTCTGTATCGGCATCACGTTCGGTCTGCCCAGTCTTCCGGAAGGATGGTCCGGCAGCACTGCCGCAGATGTTGTGGCGCTGGGTCTGCTTGTTCTGTTCAATGTGTTCGTATGGTTCAGCAGTGCAAGGCTGTTGCGGACAACGCTGCTGCGTGATTACAAGAATATAGAGCTGTACCCGGTAGCTATGGGCATCTATCTTCTGGTGATGGTTACGGCGTTCCTGGGGGTGCAGATGCAGGTGCGTGACGGCGGGCTGGCCTTTAGTCTGCTCTATCTGCTGCTGGCCGTGATGTTCATTATGTATGGCTTCTGGAAAAGATACCTCTATATCCGCCGCTTCGGACTGGCGCTATCCCTGCTGGCAACCGGCAAGCTGCTGCTCTATGATTTGACCCTGCTGAACACCGGCAGCAAGATCATCGCGTATTTCAGCTTCGGACTCTGCCTGCTGGGAATATCCTACCTCTACCAGCGGATATCGGTCAGAATGGAGGAAGCTTATGCACTCGAAGAGAAAGACAGGACAGAGAGCTAGAGTGGCGGCTGTGCTGCTCGCTGTATTGGGCGGACTTGTGCTGGGTCCCGCCGCTTTCCCGGCGCACAGTGCAGCAGCGGCATCCGGCGAAGCGGAGAAGACGGGCGGCGGGCAATGGAAGTTCTCACGTGAAATCTCCGTCCCGGAGGCGGTTCCGTACTATGAATTGTATCTGGATGAAGCGGTGTACCGCTCGGCGGCAGAGGACTTGCGCGATCTGCGTATACAGGACAGCACCGGCGCTCCGGTTCCCTATTATATGGAGAGCGGAGCAGAGAAGGTGGAGGAGCATAGTGCGGTCTACTCCTCAGCTCTGATCCACAAGGCAGTGAAAGGGACGGATACTCTGTTGGATTATCAGATTAAGCCGCTTGCCGAGCATGTCGATATTCAGGGGAACCGACTGGTGTTCGAATTGCCCGCAGAATCCTTCCTGAAGCATGTGGAGGTGTGGGGCGGCTATGACGGGCAGGCCTGGGAGCAGCTTGGTACAGGGGATCTGTATGCCACGAACGGGTTAAGTGCGGATAGCATTACGCTGGAGCGCAGCTACAAGTTCGGCTATTACCGGCTTGTAGTGAAGAACAACCCGGAGGGGCTGGAGTTCCCCGGCCTGACGCTGGTGGACAGCAGCCGGGAGTGGAGCACGGCTGCATTCATGCGGCAGAAGACACCGCAGACGGAGATTACGCAGGTGGAGAACCGTACCGAGATCATAATAAGCAACACGGACCGGCTGAAGATTGGGAAGGTGATGCTCGGCAGCACCGGGAATTTCCTGCGGCGCTATGAGTTGTATGATAGCGCCGGGAGCAAGCTCCCGGTCACCGGAAGCGGGGAGCTGTACCGGCTGGATTTCAAGGATACCCGGATCTCCAGGACGGAGATTCAGCCGGTTACGCCAGCCTCTTCTGATTCCCTGCGGGTGGTTATCTACAATCTGGACGATGCCCCCATCTCCATCACGGACCTTAAGATCGAATATCTGGTAGACCGGCTTGTATTTGCGGGAGGGGAGAAGACGCCGTATTCCTTGCGCTATGGCAACACGCTGGCAACCGCTCCGCAGTATGATATTATTAATTTCAAAGACCGGATCAGCGGGGAGAAGCTTGTGCAGGCTGCGCTTGGCGCAGAGACCCGGGTACCGGTAACGGCAGCAGAGCCGCCCGGCACAAGCTGGTGGCTTCAGGGCCGCTGGGGCTTCAATGCCATTATTATTGCGGTCTCGCTATTGCTTATTCTTATCGTAGCCCGCAAGCTGGGCCAGGCGAAATAGGAGATGCGGCATAAGTCCGCAGAAAGAAGGATTACTGCATGACCCTGATTACCATTTGCGTTATACTGCTCCTGCTTATTGCTGCTGCGTATCTTATCATGACTGTCTATCCGGCGTTCGGGCGCAGGGCCGGGGAGCAGGAGAGGGCCCGTAACCTCGGCTCCGCCCATTACAGCAAGGGCAAATTTGCTTATCCCCAGACTGCGGAACTGAGCGGTGACAAGGCTGGAAGCAGCGGACTCTCCATTCTGAAGGACTTTATTAAGGGTAACCCCCACTCCAGACCTGCCGAGCCTCTTCAGCCGCAGCCGCTGTTGCCGTCCTCTATAGGAGCAGGCCGCGACACCCGGGTTACCTGGTTCGGGCATTCAGCGGTGCTGCTGGAGATGGACGGCTTGACCCTGTTCCTCGACCCTATGCTGGGCCGTGCCCCGTCCCCGTTTCCGTTCATCGGCGGCCGCCGCTACAGCAAGCAGCTTCCGCTGGAGGCTGCCCTCCTGCCGCAGCTGGATGCGGTTCTGCTCTCTCATGATCATTATGATCATCTGGACTATGGAACCATCCGCCAGCTGAAGGATAAGGTAGGACTGTTCATTGTACCGCTGGGTGTCGGCGCTCATCTGCGCCGCTGGGGGGTGGCCGCAGATAAGATCCGCGAGCAGGACTGGGGAGATACGCTTACCTATGAGGGGATAACCTTCACCTGCGCTCCGGCGCGGCATTTCTCGGGGCGGAGTCTGCTGGACCGCAACACCACGCTGTGGTGCTCCTGGATTATTCAAGGGGAGAAGACCAAGGTCTTCTTCAGCGGAGACAGCGGGTATGGTCCGCATTTTGCCGAGATCGGACGTACCCATGGACCCTTCGATCTTACGCTGATGGAATGCGGCCAATATGATCCGCGCTGGGCGGATATCCATATGCTGCCGGAACAGACTGTCGAGGCGCACATCGATGTGCAGGGGGGTCTGCTGATTCCCATCCATTGGGGCGCATTCACCCTGTCGATGCATGACTGGACTGATCCGGCAGAACGGATCTCGGCTGCTGCGGCGTTAAGAGGGGTACGGCTGGCCACGCCGAGAATCGGGGAGACTGTAACCGCGGGGGCCGCAGGATATCCGGTTCTTCCCTGGTGGAGATGAGGCTGCCCGCCTGAAGGGGACTTGTGGTACAATCAGGGTTCATATATACCAAGGAGCTGACGAACGAAGATGAGCAATGAAGTGAACGAGCAGGAACTGGTGGAGGTATTGTCTGCACAGACGAAGGTGGACCCGGCCGTTATCCGGCTGGTGCTGAAGCATGAGCAGACGTTCATTAATAAGGCCAAGGCCAATGCCAAAGGCGAGGTTGATATCGATAATGATGATCTGGTTGACTATGTGACTGCGCAGCGCGATGTGAAGCTGGACGAGCTGACGGTGGAGACCATTCTGGATGCGGAAATGGATTACCTGATGGACAAGGGATTGGCCGGATATATCGACTGAAGCCTTAGCCGGTGGTGCGCGGCTGATCCCCCAAAGCCGTGCCCCTGGCAAAGGTTCTCTAAAATTTAAAATTTATTTTGTGTTATTGGCAGTAACCCTTTGCATTTGGGAAAATAGTGTGCTACAATGAAGTTAATCATAAATTTAACCCTTAATTCACATATTGTAAAAGGTTAGCATTTGTGTATGAAGCCTTTTCCAATGTGTGAATTTTTATTTGTTCGTACAATACGTAGGAATAAAAGGACATGTGTTAAATAAACTTTGGAGGTAATATCATGCAAACAGGTACAGTAAAATGGTTCAACGCAGACAAAGGTTTCGGTTTTATCGAGGTTGAAGGCGGAAGCGACGTATTCGTACACTTCTCCGCAATCACTGGCGAAGGCTTCAAGTCTTTGGACGAAGGCCAACGCGTTGAGTTCAACGTAACTCAAGGCGCTCGTGGACCACAGGCTGAGAACGTTGTAAAACTGTAATTCCACAAATAAGCTGCCCTTAACACCAGTTGAGGGTAGTTTTTTTTATGACCATGTAGTAGAGAACAAGCTTCCGTTCTGCCATAACAGTCCGTTGGACGCACTAACCAAGCTATTAGGAGGGGTACTTATGTATTTTCGTAAAAAAGCAATGGTAGATCTTCCGCAGGAAGAGACGGCTATCTGGTCCTGCACCAAGGAAGAATGCACCGGATGGATACGCGACAACTTTGCCTTTCAACATGTGCCTACCTGCTGGCAATGTAATTCGCCCATGACCCGGAGCATGAAGATGCTGCCTACGCTCGTTAATAAGAATTTGGACGCGAAGGCTATTAAGAAGAGTGTGACTATCCACTAAGGCTGTCGCTCTTTGACCGGTTTATACGAAATTAGAGGAGAGTAACCCTATACCGCTGTCCGTTTCTTGCCCGCAATGGGCTATTTTTTTTGGATTTTTACCTCTATATATAAAAGGCATTTAAAGTTTGAACTCGAAGCTTGGTCGTCACTGCGGTGAACATTTGGACTTCCGGCCGCTGTTGTCACCAGATTTCTTGATTTTAACCGCTAATCGCGGTGGAAATCCGGTGACAAAGGCGGACGCTATCGCTCCTACAGTTCCAAATTTCCCCTCCGTTTCTTTTTGCTTTTCGTTAATTTCTTTAGTACCTCTTTTATAAAACGGTACTATCCATGAAAAAGACGGTAAAGCCATTCTTAAACGCCGGCGAATCAGCGGGTTGACAATAATGGATAATACAGGGATGATGGAGCTATGAGAAAATATTTTCTGCTCCTGACGTTACTTGCGGTTGCCTTGAATGCAGCGGGGATTTTTTATCATAAGCCTATGCTTAACATTATCGCGATTGGTCTGATTCTGATCTTGATTCCGCTGGATATTTATCTGGAGCCAACCCGCCGCAAGGTGATAAGCTACTGCATCGGCGCGGTATTGCTGGCTCTGCTGTGGGCGGCCCTGCATTTCGAATGGATCACTCCGTTAATGTTCATCTAAGTAGTCTTCTGTGTAAGCCCTTAGGGCAGCTCCTCGAACCGGGAGAACTGTGCTAAGGGTTTTTTGTTGCTGGTATCCTTGGGGACTTCGCAGCCGTCTCTCCACTGCGGGCAATGATTTATCTTGACAAAACTCCCGGGGTTTGGAGAATAGAGTTGGAAACGCTGCCAACGAAAGAGGGAATTCTGATGCTTCAGAGGTTCAGAGAGCTCAACACACTGCGCAATCAGATATTCATCGGTTTTTTGCTGGTGATGCTCATTATTATTCTGGTGTCCGGGGCATTTGTGTATGACCGTGTCTCGATTCTGCTCAAAAATAATGCCGAGCGGCATATCCAGCAGACGGCGGTTCAGGCCAACGGAAGGCTGGACGCGCTGACCGGCCAGATTGACGGTCTGATGGAGCAGGTGGCCAATCATCCTACCGTTCAACAGCTGCTGCTGGAGGAGCTGGACGGCAATGAGGTGTCCTTCAATCAGCGCCAGTCGCTGCTGCAAATTGTCTCCAGCTATCAGGCGTACATGCCGAGTGTAGGCTCGCTGGAGCTATATACCGCTGATTACAGGCTGCTGTTCCCGATTAAGGAAGGCAGCCTGGAGAGCAGGATTAACGAGCAGCATATCAGTGAGGCTAATGCCCAAAAGGGGCGGCTGGTCTGGATCGGCGTTGATCCGCATGATGATCAGAGCCTGCTGGCGATCCGCCAGGTCAGCCTGATGGACCGCTGGTTCTCGCGGGGCGGCTACCTGATGGCCCGCATCCAGCGCAGCTACTTCCAGCTCGACGATCCGTTCTCCGGCAGTGACAGCGGGGAGTCTGTGCTGCTTGTGAATGATGAAGGACAGCTCCTCGGGAGCAGCGGAACGCCGCAGGAGGATCTGCTGCCGCTGCTGGAGAGCGGGGATCAGACGGTGAGCTTCCGGGGCAAGGAGTATGTGCAGGTCAAGCTGCGCTCGGACAAGACCTCCTGGACGCTGCTGGTGCTGACACCTGTCAGCTATGTCACCAAGGGACTGTCCGTGCTGCGGACGGTGCTGCTGGTGTCAGGCGGAATCGGAACCCTGCTGTTCCTGATTATATCCTTTCTGTTGTCGACAATGATTACCCGGCCGATTATTCACCTGATCCGGGCGATGCGCAAATCCCGTATGGGGGTGCTGACCCCCAATTCGCAGAAGGTATCGACCATGGAGCTCCGGGAGCTGAATAATACCTACAACGGTATGGTGGCTAATATTAATGATTTGATCAGGGTGGTCTATGAGAAGGAGGTCCTGCAGAGCCGGACCGAGCTTAAAGCCTTGCAGGCGCAGATCAATCCCCATTTCCTGTTCAATACGCTGGAGGCCTTCAACTGGTCACTGGAGGAGAAGGGAGAGGAGGAGCTGGCCGGATTAGTGGTCATGATGTCCAGGCTATTCCGCTACATTATGGGCAGCCCGCACAACAAGGATGAATGGGTCACGCTGAGTGAAGAGGTGGAGCAGATCAGGCGGTATCTGCGGATTATGGAGATGCGGATGGGAGAGCGGCTGTCCTGGGACATCAGGCTTGACCCGCATGAGGCTGCTGTGCCGGTACCTAAGCTGCTGATTCAGCCGATTGTCGAGAACGCAATTCTGCATGGAGTGGAGAGCCGCGTCGGCAAGGGCGTGATTGAAGTAATCATCACCCCCTCCTCCCGCAAGGGTTGGACCTCAGTGGAGGTGTCGGACAACGGGCCGGGTATGGATGAGGCCACGCTGCTGGCGCTGCGTGATGCGCTGGATGGCGGGCCCCCGGTCTCTGCCAAGGGCAGCGGAGTCGGGCTGGTGAATGTGCAGCGGCGGCTGAAGCTGTACTATGCGGAAGCGGGCATGAAGACGGAGGGGCTGATCGTAGAGAGCCGGCGGTCTGAAGGGACCGTAATAAGGTTTGAGATTCCAAGCAATGGAGGAGATACCTATGAGTCTGGGCAACAAGACGATTCTAATCGTAGATGATGAACCAAGAACGCGTCAGGGGATTAAGCAGACGCTGGAAGTATGGGCGGCAGGCCGGTATATCGTGGAGACCTGCGACAACGGGGTGGAAGCGCGCGAGCGGCTGCGGCAGGAGCGCGTCCATCTGCTGATCACAGATGTGCGCATGCCGGAGGTGAGCGGGCTGGATCTGATCCATTCGCTGCAGGAAGCTCCCCGGAAGCCGGTGATCATTGTCATCTCCGGCTATGCGGAGTTCGATTATGTGCAGCAGGCGATGCGGCTGGGGGCAGTCAATTATCTGCTGAAGCCGCTGGACAAGTCCGAGCTGCTGACAGTGGTCGAGGATGCGCTGAAGCGGGAGGAGGAGCAGCAGCGCCATGTGAAGCTGGAGAAGCTGGTGGATCACAAGCTGCTGGAGATTGACCCGGAGCAGGCCGGGATGGGGCAGCCGGTTAAGGAGGCCATTGCCTATGTGGAGCAGCATTTGCACGAACAGCTGACGATGGCTGAGGTAGCGGGGATGATTCACCTGAATGCCAGCTATTTCAGCGTGCTGTTCAAGGAGCAGGCCGGGGTCTCCTTCACTGAATATCTGTCCCGTCTGCGGATTCAGCGGGCGAAGGAGTTATTGCTCCAGACCGCGCTGCCGGTCGGGGAGATTGGAGAGCGTGTAGGGTATCGGACGGATAAATATTTCATTAAGGTTTTCAAGTCCTTGGAGGCGATAAGCCCGAGCCGGTACCGTCAGCAGATGAAGGGCGGAGCGCAGGAAATCCAATAAATGTGGTATTTTAGCCAATAAATGTGCCCTTATCTGCCTCAGAGTACGATGCTAGAATTTGAATGATAGCGATTACATGGATAATTACGGCCTTTTGCAATGTGAGATGGGGAGGCAATGGCAATGCGAAGGAATCACATGACCAAGGGGCTGCTCCTGGCCTGCATCTGGCTGCTTGTTCTGACAGGCTGCGGCTCTGCGGGAGAGAATAATAGTGAGCTTGCAGCTACCGGTGCCTCTTCCCCCAAAATAACCATTCATATGATGCACATCTGGCCCGCCGGACTCTCCGCGCAGCAATATAAGCTGGTCAGCCAGATTATCGCAGAATATGAGAAGGAGCATCCGGGTATTATCATCAGGCAGGATGTGCTGGAGAATGAGCAGTATAAAAGCAAGCTCAAGGTGCTCTCCGCTTCCAATGACCTTCCCGATGTAGGCATAACCTGGGCAGCCGGCTTCATGGAGCCTTATGTAAGAGGCGGATTATTTGCTCCGCTGGATGACATCCTGCATGGCGGGCAGCTTAAGGATAAGTTCCTGAAGAGCACTACAGAGTCTTATGTTGTCGATAACAAGACCTATGCGCTGCCTCTGGAGATGAACATCTCACCGATCTTTTATAATAAAGAGATCTTCGCCCAATATAATCTTCAGGTGCCAACAACATATGAGGAGTTCAAGGCAGTTGTGAGAGCGCTCTCCAGTCATGGTGTGCCTCCGGTGGGGCTGGGTAATAAGGACCGGTGGACAGGCTCGCTGTGGTATATGTATCTGGCGGACCGTATTGCCGGAAGTGAGACGCTCAAGCGGGCAACGAAGGGGACGGGCTATTTCGATGATCCCGGACTGGTGCAGGCAGCAGCGGAAGTGCAGAACCTCGTCGATATGAACGCCTTCAACAACGGTTTTAACGGCTTGTCGTATGATGAGGGCAAATCGGAATTCATGGAAGAAAAGGCGGCCATGTACCTGACCGGTACCTGGGAGTTGCCCAACTTCACGACCAACCCGGAGATTCCGCAGGCCTTCAAGGACAAGGTCGGCTTCTTCAAATTCCCTACGGTGGAAGGCGGGAAGGGGAATTCGGGCGACTGGGTAGGCGGTCCGGGTGTCGGACTGTTCGTAGCGGAATCGTCCAGGGTGAAGGAGGAGGCCAAGGCTTTTGTCGAATACTTCGTCTTCAAATGGGGCGAGGCTTCAGTGACGAGTGCGGGGGTGATTCCGGCGACCAAGGTCGATACCACGAATGAGGAGCTGCCGCAGCTATACGTGGATCTGCTGAATGAACTGAACAATGCCAGCAGTATTACCCTGTTCGCGGATGTGCAGATGAAGCCGCATGCTGCCCAGGTCCATCTGGATATGATCCAGGCGCTGTTCGGCAAAGCAGTCACGCCGGAGCAGTTCGCAGCCAGACATAAGGTTGCAGTAGCCAAGGGGAACTGAGCATGGGATAAGCTTATGACAAAGGGATGCTAATCAGCCGTATTTCCGGTGGCTGATTAGCATCCCTTATTGGTGTGGCGAGCCGGCCTGAGGTACTGCCGCAGAATTAGTGCGCCGGAGCGGCCGGAGCGGCTTCCGGCGGTTCGTGCTGGATCAGGCCATGCTTCTCCCACGCTCGGCTCTTCCAGCGGAAGTACATAATAACAGCCCGCACCCATTCGTCGAACGCTGTGGCCAGCCATACCCCGGCCAGACCCAGATCAAGTGTGAACACCAGGAAGTAGCCCAGCGGCAGACTCATGCACACCATGGAAATCATGCCCATGTAGACCGGGAACTTGGCATCGCCCGACGCGCGCAGCGAGTTGATAATGACCAGATTGCAGGTCCGTCCGGTCTCCAGGAAGAAGCTGAGCAGGATGACCTGGGCGCCCATAGCGATAATCAGCTCATTATCCGTGAACAGACCCAGCAGCGGCTTGCGGAACAGAATGACGATCAGGTCCATGATGACTGTGACCAGCAGCGCCCACTTCACACTGGTGAACACCCGTGAGTAAGCCTCCTGCGTCCGTTTTGCACCTACAAGATGCCCCACAATAATTGAGGTCCCCATTGCCACCGCTACGCTGAACAGGAAGATGTAGTTCGAGATATTAACCGCATACTGACGGGTTGCCATGGCCTCGGCCCCCAAATAGGTGATGTACAGGGTGAAGACGAGCTGGCAGCACTGGTACATTACGGATTCGAATGCGGACGGAATACCGATTTTGAGAATCTGCAGCACGTATTTCTTGGAGAGGTGAACGTAATAGCTCCATTTCACGCGTACCTCCATAATCCGGTAGAGCAGCAGGAAGAAGATCAAGAGAGCGATGGAGCGGCTGATTACGGTTGACACGGCCGCACCCTCCACGCCTAGCGCAGGCAGTCCGAAATGGCCGAAGATCAGCAGATAGTTACCGCCGACATGGATAACGTTCATCAGCAGCGATACCGCCATCGTCTGCTTGGTGAAGCCATGGGTCCGGATAGTGGCGGCCAGCGCGTTGATGAGGGCCTGCAGGAAGATCGCGCCTCCGACAATGTTGATATACGAGCGGGCGTAGGCGAGAATGTCACCCTTCACGTTCAGCGCCTGCAGCAGGTGGCCTCCGAGCAGCAGCATCACTGTACTAAGTACGATCCCTACGGCAAGATTCAGGGTCACCGCATTGCCGATCACTCGGGCGGCTTCCTTGGGCTGCTTGGAGCCGAGGTATTGCGACACGACGATCGCTGCGCCGTTCCCGATGACACTAAGCGCCAGAATGGCTATGGCAATAATCTGATTGGCCGCGCCGACACCGGAGACCGCATCATCGGACACCGAGCTGATCATGAAGGTATCCATACTGCCCATCAGCATGAACAGGAACAGTTCCAGGAAGATCGGCCAGGTCAGCTTCATTAAGTTGAATGTCTTGGGCTTACTTGTTTCCATCATACACCTTCTTATTAGGATTCCTTGCGGCTGTGAATCTTTGAATCAAATGTATGGTAGCACAGCTGTTGTGAAAATGCAGTAGGATTTCAGACATGCTGCCTGAAAATCCGCCGGCGTCGCCCAATAGTATCCTACAGGTGACTACCTCACTTTAAAGTGCCTACTTCCCTAATCGGCAGTATATCCCTAAACTGAGAAGCAGCACTTCCTAAAATATATTACGGATAAGGAGAACTTACACATATGAAATTACAGTTAGCACTCGATCTGGTGGATATTGCCGGAGCCAAGGCGGTTGTTGCAGAGGTTGCCGAATCTATAGATATCGTTGAGATTGGAACACCGGTCGTTATTAATGAGGGGCTGCATGCGGTGAAAGCGATCAAGGAAGCTTTTCCGGCGCTTACGGTGCTGGCCGATCTCAAAATCATGGATGCTGGCGGATATGAGGTCATGAAGGCAGTGGAAGCAGGCGCGGGCATCGTAACTGTGCTGGGTGTATCTGATGATTCAACGATCCGCGGTGCGGTGGAGGAAGCGAAGAAGACAGGTGCAGAGATCCTGGTCGATCTGATTAACGTGAAGGATCTCAAGGCCAGAGCCGCTGAAGTGGATGCGCTGGGCGTGGATTATGTCTGCGTGCATTCCGGCTATGACCATCAGGCTGAGGGCAAGAATTCCTTCGCAGATCTGAGAGATATTAAGAGCGTGGTTACCCGGGCCAAAACTGCAATTGCCGGCGGCATTAAGCTGAGTACGCTGCCTGAAGTGATTGCTGCGCAGCCTGATCTGGTAATCGTGGGCGGGGGTATTACTAGCGAAGCCGACATGAAGGCAACTGCTGCGGAAATGAAGCGCCTTGTAAGCCAGGCTTAAGCAGCCATGGACACGCAGCAATACGCACAGGAAATTGTGAAGGAGCTGGAGGGCTCTGTCTCCGGGCTGAATGCCGGAGAAGGTGAGGCGCTGACGGAGGAGCTGCTGCGCGCAGGGCAGATCTTCGTGGCCGGTGCCGGTCGTTCCGGCCTGATGGGCCGGGCCTTCGCCATGCGGCTGATGCAGGCCGGGCGGACAGCTTATGTGGTCGGAGAGACAGTAACGCCGGGCATTGGCCCCGGCGATGTGCTTGTACTGGGTTCCGGCTCAGGCGAGACGAAGGGACTGGTCTCCATGGCTGAGAAAGCCAAGGCAATCGGAGCAGCTGTAGTCCTCGTAACCATTCAGCCGGATTCGACGATCGGACGTCTCGCAGATTATACAGTCAAGCTGCCTGGCGCTCCCAAGGAACGGCCGGACGGCGGCTATACTACGCTGCAGCCGATGGCCTCCTTGTTTGAACAGACGCTGCTTGTATTCTATGATGCAGTTATTCTGCGGATCATGGAGCAGACGGGGCAGACCTCCGGCCGGATGTTCGGCAAGCATGCCAATTTGGAATAGCATACGATTTGGAATAGAATAGAGCTTGGAATACAATAAAGCTATCACACGGATGCTTTCCTTGACGGGAGGGCATCCTTTGCTGCTTATGTGCGGTGGGCGATGGATTTGTATTATGATGATAGCCGGAAGGGGGCTAAATATTGGCGACTGAAATTAAAGACCGTATCAACCTGAAGGAGATCAACTGCGAGAAGGAGCTTACGCTCGCTGTGATCGGCGGCAAGTGGAAGCTGATTATACTGTGGCACCTGGGTCTGGAAGGGACTAAGCGGTTCAGTGAACTCAAGAAGCTGATCCCCCATATCACCCAGAAAATGCTGACCAACCAGCTCCGCGAGCTGGAGGAGGATCAGCTGGTATTCAGGCAGGTATATGCGGAGGTTCCTCCGCGGGTAGAGTACTCCCTGACAGAGTATGGACATACTCTGATGCCGGTGCTGCGCATGATGTATGACTGGGGCAAGAATTACGGGGACAAGGTGATCTGGAAAGATGCACCTCACTGTGATAGGTAGCAACTGTAAACGAAGTCGTTCTATTTGTATTGTGCAAAATTAAGTTGTATACTAACATTTGTGAAGATTTAAATAAATGGAGGCTGATAGGTATGCTGAAGACAGAATATAGCCCGCTGCTGGAGACGTTCAAATTCAAGAACGGGATTGAACTGAAGAACCGTGTGGTCATGGCGCCGATGACTAATTTCTCCTCCAATGAGGATGGAACCGTCTCCCGGCCGGAGCTGGATTATTATATCCGCCGTTCGGGCGGGGCGGGGATGGTCATTACCGCGTGTGTCTATGTCTCACGCGGCGGGAAGGGCTTCCCGGGTGAATTCGGAGCTGATCATGACGGGCTGATTCCAAGCCTGCGTGAGCTGGCGGAGGCCATCAAGGGCGAAGGAGCGAAGGCCGTGCTCCAGATCTTCCATGGCGGACGCCAATGCCCGCCGGAGCAGCTGGTTGACGGACAGCCTGTCAGTGCAAGCGATGTGCCGGCCGAGCTGCCGGGCGGCGGACAGGGTGCGGTTCCGCGCCCGCTGACAGACGAAGAGATTACCGGAATTATCGCTGATTTCGGTGAAGCGACGCGCCGGGCGATCGAAGCCGGCTTCGATGGCGTCGAGATTCACGGTGCGAACGGATATCTGCTGCAGCAGTTCTTCTCGCCGCATTCCAACAGACGCGAAGACCGCTGGGGCGGGGATCTGCAGAAGCGTCTCGCCTTCCCGCTGGCCGTTCTGCGCAGTGTCAAGGCTGCGGTGAAGCAGCATGCAGAGGGTGCGTTCCTTGTAGGCTACCGCTTCTCGCCTGAAGAGCCGGAAACGCCGGGGATTACGATGGCTGACACGTTTGCCCTAATCGATGCGCTGACAGCGGAGGGGCTGGATTACCTGCACGCCTCCCTCATGGAGCTGTGGTCACTGCCACGCCGGGGAACGGAGGACAGCCGTCCGCGTATTGAGCAGATCGTAGACCGGGCGGGAGACAAAGCTCCGGTAATTGGCGTAGGCTCGCTCTACTCTGCCGCCGATGCCCTGAAGAGTCTGGACAGCGGCATCAGCCTGGTGGCGCTGGGCCGTCCGCTTCTGATTGAACCGGACTGGGTGCAGAAGCTGGCCGGGGGCCGGGCCGATGAGATTAAGACAGAGCTTGATCCGGCTGCCCAAGCAGAGCTTGTGATTCCGGACCCGCTCTGGAGAGCATTGATCCATACACCGGGCTGGCTGCCGGTTAAGCAATAAAGCGGCAGACGGATAACGGTCTGTGACCAAAGCAATATAAGAACCCCGTGCTCCCTGTTTCCAGGGCGGCACGGGGTTTTTGCTGTTTTTAATATAATCTTATTTACGCTTTATGTTCCGCCAGACGGGCAATCTCAACGATAACCTGTACAGCCTTCAGCATTACGTCTACAGAAGCGTATTCAAATTTGCCGTGGAAATTCTCGCCTCCGGTGAAAATATTCGGTGTGGGCAGCCCCATATAAGAGAGCTGTGAGCCGTCAGTCCCTCCGCGGATTGGACGGATAACCGGCGTGATTCCGAGGCCCTCCATCGCTTCCCGGGCGATATCGACGATATGCCGGACGGGCTCGATTTTCTCGCGCATATTATAGTATTGGTCATTCATCTCCAGGATGATGTTGTCCGCTCCGTATGTAGATTTGAATTCCTCCACAATTGCGGCGATATTCGATTTGCGGTTCTCGAACTGCCCGCGGTCAAAGTCGCGGATAATGTAATGCAGCTTGCTGTGCTCGGCACTGCCTTGCATGGAGATCAGGTGGTAGAACCCCTCGTAGCCGTCTGTGAATTCAGGGGCTTCACCGGCGGGCAGACGGAGATGGAAGGCCATGGCGATTTTGGACGAATGGATCATCTTGCCCTTGGCTGTACCGGGATGGACATTGACTCCGTGGAAGGTGATTTTGGCGGCTGCGGCATTGAAGCTCTCATATTCCAGCTCCCCAAGCGGGCCCCCGTCCACGGTGTAGGCATAGGAAGCACCGAAGGCGGCAACGTCGAACTTATGCGGGCCGCGTCCGATTTCTTCATCGGGGGTAAAAGCGACCCGGATCTTGCCATGCTTAATCTCCGGATGCGCCAGCAGATGGGCCATAGCCGTCATGATCTCAGCGATGCCTGCCTTGTTGTCTGCCCCCAGCAGGGTGGTGCCGTCGGTCGTAATCAGCGTATGCCCCTTGTAACCGCTCAGCTCCGGGAAGCTCTTCGTGGACATGATAACATTCTGGGCTTCATTCAGCACCAGATCCTGCCCGTCATAGTTCTCTACAATCTGCGGCTTCACATTCGTGCCGGTGAAATCCGTAGCGGTATCCAGATGGGCCAGGAAGCCAATCACCGGAACCTCTTTATCTGTGTTGGCGGGCAGCGAGGCCATGACATAGGCATGCTCGTCCACCGTAATCTCCGTCAGTCCCAGCTCCTGCAGCTCCTCTGCCAGCTTATGCGCCAGTACCATTTGGCCTGGAGTGGACGGGCAGCTCTCGCTGTCCTCGCTGGATTGGGTATCCATTTCAGCATACGATACAAAACGTCTAATTAATTCTTCCTTCAATGCGGGTCATCTCCTCTTCAGCTTCGTATGTCTATATTATCACGATCCGGCCCGGGTCTCATACTTTAGGCGGAGGGTGAGGAGTGAAAGGGGATGGAGGCTGGCTGGAGACTAGCTTGGCCGAGAGCAGGTAGCGCTCGGGCGCTGCGCCTACATAAGAGAATGGGTAACAGGTAATCAAGGTGAGTACGGGGTCTCTGCTGGGCTTAATCGCTCCCCGCGTATCTCCGTCAACAATCCGGCTCCCGGTGACTTCATAGGTAAAAGTGCCTTCCGCTGTAGCAAGCTCAAGCCGGTCTCCGGTCTCCAGCTCGCCGAGACTGCGGAAGACGGTATCACGGTGTCCGGCCAGCACGCTGTTGCCTGAGGCGCCCGGGGCGGCACTTGCCTCATCGTGTCCGGCGCCCCGCTTAAGCTCCGCCCGTCCGGTTCCCTCCAGAATGGCGACCCGCTTTTTAAGCTTCGGAAAATAGATCTCCCCGATTACCTCTCCTGCTATATAAGCAAGTTTGTCGCCTGTTGGTGATTCTGCGCTGCTGATCATACCTTCAGGAAGCGGCGTTTCTTCTTCGGAACTTACGGGAAGCTGGGCTTCCTCCCTCTTTTTGTCCCAGATACTCAGGGCTTCGCGGGCTTCGGCGGGCGCTTTGAGGATCTGGAAGGCGGAATATAGCATAACGCACAAGGAGAGCAGGAAGATCAGCTTGACGGCTAAAGTGAACCCGCTGCGTATCTTCATGCTCTCTCCTCCTTACATATACATAAAGTTACTTCTTCTGGCCCAGCCTGCGGAGTACAAGCACACTAATCATGGCGACAACCAGGCTGGCCGCAATCAGATTGTACCAAGGGCTGGCTGTGTCGGGCAGTCTGCCGTCTTCCTCCGGCCCGCCCAGCGGAAGCGCATCATCAGTGAGGTTGACCTCCTTCCCTGGTGAAGGGGCTGGTGTGCTGCCAAGTGCAGCGGCTCCGGAATCCGGAGTCGCGGACGGACGGTTGCCGCCGTCTTCCTCTCCCGCCCCTAGCGGAACAGGCTCCTCGCTTACGCTCACTCCATCCGGTGCTGCCGTAGCAGTTGCCGGTGCCTGTGATGGCGCTGCTGAACTGCCAGGCGATGCACTGCCGGCCGGTGAGGCTGTAGGGACTGTTGTTGCAGCAGGCGGCGTACTGCCAGGGCTGCTGGTGGACCCCGGCGTTGACGTAGGCATAGGCGTTACTGCAGCCGTTGGCGTATCTGTGGGTTGAGGTGTAGAAGTCGGCCCGGCTGTAGGCGCAGGCTCTGCTGTGGCAGTGAATTCAAAGGCGACACTTACCGTCTTCTCCTGGAACTCGTTGCCTGCCTCCGGCGGGAACAATACCTTCATTTCGATCGCTTCCTCTTCCCCTCCGGCGAGCGAGCCGATGGTCACTACCCCCGGGGCCTCGCTCATTACCCCTGAGTAGAGGATTACTCCCTCTTTTTGCAGGGTCATTTGCAGGATATTGTACAGATCTGCGTCCCCGGAGCGGAACTGAAAGGCTACTGCATAATCGAACGGATCATTTCCGTCATTGATAATCTTATAATCCGAAGCCATCGTATCTCCCGGCTGCATGTTGTTCATGGTTGCCGTACTGGTCGTATGTGAGTTGACAGTGAGCTTGATCGTATCCTCAGCGCTGACCCCTCCGGCATGCCAGATTACACCTGCCAGAACGGCCAAAATATACGCGCCAATTATAGATGTATGTCTCTTCTTCACTCTCCCCGCCCCTTCCTGTGCAGACCTTCGGCAGCCACCAGCCACAATCCGCCCCGGTTCGCCCTTCTAAATCATAGTTTGTCGAATAAAGTAGTTTCTTGAAGAACTACTACTAATTAAAGCGATGATATAAATCAGAATGAGTGCGAACGGATCTGGATGTGCCTGACGTGCGTGAATGAGGCGGAATGGTAAAAATACACTGCCGTTCGTTATAACGAATATTAATTACAGTATAATCTCAAATGGGCATAAAGAAAAACCGAAAAAGATACTTTAAGTGAATGAATTGGGGCGTTTATTATAACATAACGGCATTTATTTAATTTTTACTGCTGTTAACTCATTATTTCTCTATATATTAGTTGATTTTGTATTTTATAAAGAACAATTTGATCTGGAAAGGCTCGGCTCCATCATTTCTACACCGAACACATTTGTCTTTTGCTGCAAGACTAAAATAGCCCATTCAGCTACCTCAATGGAGTTCTCCATAGGTAGTTAAATGGGCTGAATATATAGACTGGGCAGTAATCAGACTAGTACAGTGTCAGGTTTAAAAGGGTGGATAAGCTTGTTAAACTCCACCCCGAAATCTAACGGACCGGAGAGACCTTATCCCCACGAAAACGCCACTTTTTGCAGCGTAACGGACTCAGGCGGCCTTATTGTCTCCCTAAGAGACGTTTTGGAGCCGAAGTGTAAAGGATAAGGCCCATGGAGTCCGTTACTCGCCCAGTTGGCGACTTTCTTCCCAAATAAGAGCACCTCAGTCCGTTACGCTAAGCCAAACGCCCCTGAAGAACAATCCCCGCTTGGAAAAGATGTAATTTGAAAGGTAATTGCTTCTGCTCCACTATTTTAAATCTGATGAGCTACTACGGCCTTATTACTTCTTCAACAGGTCGGCCACAAGCTCATACGAATGCAGGCGGGCAGAGTGATCATAGATCTGTGAAGCGATAATCCACTCATCGGCACCCGTCTCTTCGAGAATCTGGAGCAGCCGCTCTTCGATCAGGGCCTGGTCGCCCGCAATGGAGTATTGCTGTTTGCTCATAAGCAGTGCTTTCTCCTGGGAGGTCCAGATTCCGTCCAGACTGTCTACAGGCGGCTGGAGCTTGCCGGTGCGGCCACGAATAATGTTCAGGAATTGCTGCTGCTGGGAAGTGGCAAGTCTGCGCGCTTCCTCCACCGTATCCGCTGCCGTAATTCCCAGACCCACCATAACATAAGGCTTGTCGAGTACTGCTGATGGCTTGAAGCTGGTGCGGTACAGATGCAGGGCCGGCAGCAGATAATCCGGGGCAAAGTGGCTGGCAAAAGCAAAAGGCAGACCCAACTGGCCCGCAAGCTGAGCGCTGAAGCCGCTGGAGCCAAGCAGCCAGATCGGGATATTCAGTCCTTCACCGGGCACGGCGCGGACACCGGCCGGACGGGAGCCTGATCCTTCGGGGTCGAAATACGCCCGCAGCTCGCTAAGCTGCTCAGGGAATTCACTGCCATCGCTGCCGAGACTGCGGCGCAGTGCTCTGGCGGCTGCCTGGTCGGAGCCGGGGGCTCTGCCCAGACCCAGATCTATCCGTCCCGGATACAGAGACTCCAGCGTGCCGAATTGCTCAGCAATCACCAGCGGTGCGTGGTTGGAGAGCATGATGCCGCCTGAACCCACGCGGATGGTCTTAGTTCCGGCTGCGACATGTCCGATAACAACGGAGGTGGCGGAGCTGGCAATGCCGGTCATATTATGATGCTCTGCCAGCCAGTAACGGTTATACCCCCATTTCTCAGCATGACGAGCCAAATCAAGGGTGTTATGAAAAGAATCCGCCGCCGTTCCGCCCTCCCGGATAGGGGCTAAATCCAGTACGGAGAATGGTATGTCGTGCAATTGCTTCACATGAA
The DNA here is from genome assembly GCF_017874735.1 of Paenibacillus silagei. Taxonomy (GTDB): domain Bacteria; phylum Bacillota; class Bacilli; order Paenibacillales; family Paenibacillaceae; genus Paenibacillus_AQ; species Paenibacillus_AQ silagei. The sequence continues at coordinate 393,409 of NZ_JAGGLV010000001.1, read as the reverse complement.
TCCCTCCTATAGTAGATGCATTCCGCATCAGTAGCATTATTTGCAGCCATGAATCAATATACCCGCCAATTATAACATGAAATAATATAATTTACACACTTTAAGTAAGCGGCATTACGGGGAGAGGGAGTGTGAAGGGAGAAAGGTCCAGTTACTGAAGGGATGAATTTGGAGTATTTGGACTGAATTTGGACGGTTACAACCGTACAGCAAGAGCTCAGTGGACAAAAATGTAAGCGCATAACAATTTGCTTGCCAATTTAAGGGAGCCTTGCTATAATCGCTTTGAAAAGCTTTTCTAACTTAAGCGGCTAGGCCAATCCTGATAAGGAGGGCACACGTTTCGGGCTAAAAGAATCAAGAAGGAAGTCAGACTATGAAGCCAACAATCAGAGATGTTGCCAAGATGGCCGGAGTATCCATCAGCACTGTGTCCCGTGTAATGAATGCCCCGGATACGGTCGTGGAGAGTAAGCGCAGCCGGGTCATTGAAGCGATAGAAGAGCTCAAGTATCAGCCTAATGCATTCGCACGGGGGTTAATTTACAGGAAGTCATTCACTCTTGGGCTACTCATTCCCGATATTGAGAACCTGTATTTCGCAGGGGTGATCCGGGGAATGCAGGATGCCTGCATTAAGCTCGGTTACAGTCTGATGATCTGCAATACAGACCGTGACAAGGAGCGGACATTGTCCTATATGGATACTTTTCATGAGAAGCAGGTGGATGGTGTTGTGTTCGCCAGTGATATTCTGCACCCTGAGTATTATGAGAAGCTTATAGGCTGCCGAATCCCATTCGTGCTGGTCTCTTCCCATTCCGATGAGTATGAGGTAGCGTCGGTCGAGGTGGATGATGAGCAGGCGGCGTATGATGCTGTGAAATTCCTGATTGAGTTGGGGCACCAAGAGATTGGGATGATCGGCTTCAATCATGATAATTCGGTGTCCGGACCACCGCGGATGGCGGGATTCGTGAGAGCCTTGAGCGAATCGGGGCTGGAGCGTAATATCGGGAAAATCAAGTACGCGAACCACCGCTTTGAACACGCCTATCAGGCAACGCACGAGCTGTTCACTGAATATCCGGAATTAACAGCTGTATTCTGTGTAGCGGATGAGTTCGCCATGGGAACGATCTCTTACTTAAAGGACCGCAATATTCTGGTTCCCGGGCAAGTGTCGGTCATCGGCTTCGACAATCTGCGGATGTCGGGGATGTTCATTCCGAAGCTGACAACAATCGCACAGCCTATCTATCAGCTGGGGTACCGGGCGGCCGAGAAGCTGCATGAATTGCTGACCACGGGCAAGGTGGCTGTCATGAAAGAGAAGATGGAGCATAAGCTAATCGTAAGAGAATCCTCGCGTGAGAAATGAGATGTAGTTCCTGCGGGCTGAAGCACGGCTGCCTGGGGATAGGGCAGCACGGTTTCTTTACACTCTTCTGAAAAGCTTTTCAGAGTGACGCGTTAGAGGAATGTGAGCTAATCGTTTCGGGAACCGTTTCAGGAACCGTACCCACTGAAGAAGGTACTAACTGACTAATGGAAGCGCATACATTATTGTGGGATATGGAGAATGTACGTTTGAATTAGCGGTGTTAATGGGTGTGGGCGCCTGTTGTCCGTGAATTAGGTTAAGGAGGTGGGTTACTGCTCTGCCGGAACGGATTCCGGTAATGAAGCTGGTTCAATGCAGTCTCTAAAAACAATTAAAGGGGATGTATGAAACAATGAAGAAAGCTCCAGCACGTAAACTGTCACTTGCGATGGTGCTGTGTCTATCCTTCACCATGATGCTTAGCGGCTGCGGCGGCAATAACAACGCTGCACCAACGCAGGCCCCGGCGGCTACAGAAGCGCCAACAGCAGCACCTTCGGCAGATAACAACGCAGCATCAACAGATAGTCCTGATCCCGCTGCGGCAGGCAGCCCGTTGGACTTGGCGATGAAGGGTGAATACAAAGGCACGAAGGTCACGATGTTCGGCCCGTTTGTCGATGCGGACCAGGTGAAGTTCGAGAGCAGCATTAAGGAATTTGAAGAGAAAACCGGCATTGATATTCAATACGAAGGCTCCAAGGAATTCGAAGCTACGATTAATATCCGGGTCGATGGCGGCAATGCGCCGGATATCGCGGACTTCCCGCAGCCGGGCCTGCTGGCCTCTATTGCCAAGACCGGCAAGGTCATTGATCTGACCGGGGTGCTGGATCAGGCGAAGCTGACGGCCAATTACAATAAGAGCTGGCTGGATATGTCCACCATGGACGGCAAGGATGGCAAGATTATGGCCGGGATCTGGAACCGCAGCAATGTGAAGAGCCTGGTCTGGTATCCGAAGAAGCAATTTGACGAAGCGGGATACACGGTTCCGCAGACTTGGGATGAAATGATGGCCCTGACGGAGCAAATCGCCAAAGACGGTGATCCTGCCTGGGCGATCGGCATCGAGAGCGGCGCGGCAACCGGCTGGGCGGCAACCGACTGGGTAGAGAACATCATGCTGCGGACCACGACGCCTGAGAATTACGACAAGTGGGTAAGCGGTGAGCTTCCGTTCACCTCGCCGGAAGTGAAGAACGCGGTGGAAGTGATGTCCAAGATCTGGATGAATAAGGATTATGTCTACGGCGGTGCTAAATCCATTGTCACTACTGCATTTGGCGATGCTCCGAAGCCGATGTTCGAGAATCCGCCCAAAGCCTGGTTCAACCTGATGGGGAACTTCATTACCAGCTTCTTCCCGGAAACGGCCAAGGTGGATACAGACTATGACTGGTTCTATCTTCCGCCGATTGATGAGCAGTACGGCAAGCCGGTCCTGGTGGCAGGCGACATCTACGCTATGTTCAATGACCGCCCTGAAGTACGCGCTGTAATGGAGTTCTTCACTACTGGCGAATCGATCAAAAGCTGGGTGCAATCCGGCGGTGTCATTGCCCCGATGAATGATGCTTCCCTGGATTGGTACCAGTCCGAATCCGACCGCCGGATGGCGAAGCTGGTGCAGGATGCTTCGACCCTGCGCTTCGATGGCTCGGACCTGATGCCAGGCAAGGTGGGTGCAGGTACCTTCTGGAAGGGCATGACTGACTATGTGAGCGGAACGGCTACGCTGGATCAGGCCCTGGAGCAGATTCAGTCAGGCTGGAAGAACTAAGAAGCAGGCAGCACGGGACTTAGACACCAAGAGGTTGAAGGGGCGGTCTTGAGCAATCAGGCCTGCCCCTCAGCTGGTGGTAACGGGTGCTTATGAAGAGGGCTCTGCTCTAACAGAGCCTATAGGAGGAACCGATATGGATGCACAAATAAGGCCGGAACCGGGTGCCGCCGGGGCGCAGGCCAATCAGAGAATCAGCGGCAGGGCAGTCCTGCTATCGCTGGGCGTCTTGCTTGCGAATATTGTGGTCAACGGGCTGATTTTCCTGTTTTTCCGCGATTCAACGCTTCAACCGCTGTTGACAGCGGTGCTCGCAGTGTTGTGGGGCGTGCTGGGCGTATATCTGATCTACTACACCTTGACCTGGGCCGTGGAGCAGTACCCGGACCATGTCCGCAGGAAGGTGCTGCCATATGTTTTTGTCGGACCGGCTGTCCTTATTCTCGGTTGGCTGCTGATTCTGCCTGCCCTGCGGACGCTGTACTTAAGCTTCTTCAACGCTTCCTCCGAGAAGTTCGTCGGACTCAGCAATTACGCCGCCATCTTCAGCGACCGTCTGATGGCTACGGCTCTGCGCAACAACCTGCTCTGGGTGTTCGTGGGCACGCTGGCCTGTGTCTGCTTCGGGCTGCTGATTGCCATTCTTGCCGACCGCAGCAGCTATGAGCGGATCGCCAAATCGATTATTTTCATGCCGATGGCCATTTCCTTTGTTGCCGCCGGGGTCATCTGGAAGTTCGTCTATTATTATCAGCCGGGCGATGAGCAGATTGGATTGCTGAATGCGATTGTCACTTATTTCGGCGGTGAACCGCAGGCGTGGACGAGTATGCTGCAGCCATGGAACAACTTCTTCCTTATTATCATTCTGATCTGGATGCAGACGGGGTTTGCGATGGTTATTTTCTCAGCGGCCATCAAAGGAGTGCCCGAGGATATTCTGGAGGCTGCACGGGTGGATGGCGCGGGTGAGGTGAAGATCTTTTTTGGCATCATGATTCCTTACATCTCTACGACGATTCTGACGGTGACCACCACGATTATTGTCTTTACGCTGAAAATATTTGACGTTGTCATGGTGATGACAGGCGGTCAATACGATACAGAGGTTGTAGCGACGCAGTTCTACCGACAATTCTTCATGTACCGCAACTTCGGCTACGGCTCTACGCTGGCTATCGTGCTCCTGATCGCGGTATTGCCTGTTATCCTTATTAATCTGCGGCAGTTTCGCAAGCAGGGGGGATTCTAATGGTGGGTACCAAGAAAAAAAAGGGCAGCAAAACGGCCGTCAATCTGATTCTGGGCGTCATCTGCTTCCTCTGGATTCTGCCGACCTTCGGACTCTTCGCCTCCTCCTTCCGTCCCGCAGCGGATATTCTGCAGACGGGCTGGTGGAAGGTGTTCCCCCATCAGGAATGGAAAGCGGGCGAGACGGTGCAGCTTCCCAAGGAGGTTGATCTGCGAGAGCCGATTGAGGTGAACGGCAAGACCTATACGGATGAACAGCTCAAGGCAGGGGTGAAGGCGGATGGCAGCCGCCTGATGTGGGAGAACCGCAGGGCACGCACGGTGAATATGCAAGAGCAGGGCTGGCAGGCGGTGCCTGACCTCACGCTCGACAACTATAAGAATGTGCTGTCCGGCAAGGAGTACACACTCAAGGAAGCGGACGGCAGTGAAACGGTGCAAAAGGGGAGCGGATTGTCGCAGGCGTTCTGGAATACACTGACGATTGCTGTTCCGGCGACGGTGATTCCGGTGCTGATCGCCTCTTTTGCCGCCTATGCCTTCGCCTGGTTACGGTTCCCCGGACGCAAGACGCTGTTCGTCATTATTATTGCGATGCTGGTCATTCCGATTCAGGTTGCGCTAATTCCGGTCCTCAAGGATTACACGGCGCTTGGGCTGAACGGCAGTTATCTTGGAATCTGGCTGGCACATACGGCCTTCGGGCTGCCGCTGGTTACGTACTTCATGTACAACTTCATCAGCCAGCTGCCGAAGGATCTGTTTGAATCGGCTTTTATTGACGGCGCCAGCCACTTTACTATTTTCAGCAGACTGATTCTGCCGCTCTCCGTGCCCGCGCTCGCTTCCATCGGGATCTTCCAGTTCCTCTGGGTATGGAATGATTATCTGGTGTCGCTGATCTTCATCGGGAACCAGCCGTCGGTGCAGGTCATGTCGATGAAGATCGCCGATCTGGTCGGCTCGCGCGGCAATGACTGGCATCTGCTGACCTCGGCAGCCTTTATCTCGATGCTGATGCCGCTGGCGATCTTCTTCCTGCTGCAAAAGTATTTCGTCCGGGGTCTGATGGGCGGCTCAGTCAAAGGCTGATCTGCGGCTGGGACAAGAGAAGCCGGCAATCGGGAGGAGAATACGAAGATGAGACCGGAGACAAATACGGAGATAAGTACGGAGATAAGTACGGAGATAAGTACGGAGATGAAAATAAAGATGAAGTCCTGTGAGAATCCTTCCACCTTATACCCTTACAGGGAGTGGAGTATTGAAGAGGAACACTACGAGGATGAATACAATCAGCGGAGCGAGAGTGTCTTTGCACTAGGCAACGGCTATATCGGTATGCGCGGGAATTTCGAGGAAGGCTATCATGGCAAGGCGGGGGCTTCGGTAGCCGGAAATTATCTGAACGGCTTCTTTGATTCTGAGCCGGTTGTCTATCCTGAGGGAGCCTTCGGGTACCCCTCCCGCAACCAGGCTATGCTGAATGTCAGCGATGCCCGTATCATCCGGCTCAGCATCGAAGGCCATGAGTTCCGGCTGGATCAGGGGAAGCTACACCGGTATAAGCGCCGGCTGGATATGCGCAGCGGTATGCTGCACCGGGAGCTGGAGTGGGAATCTCCCGCCGGGCACCGGGTACTGCTGGTGATCCGCCGGATGGTTGCCTTGACGCATAAGCATCTGGCCGCTATCGACTATGCGGTGACGGCGCTGAACTTCTCCGGGACACTGAAGTTCGATTCTGCGGTGGACGGCGAGATCCGGCGGCCGGAGGCGACGGATGATCCAAGGCTGGGAGCGGGCAGTGCGGTGCCCAGCCTGCTGCTGGAGGATACCGGTTATGACGAAGCCTCCGGGAACCTGTGGATGAAGCAGCGCACCCGCCACACGCGGTTTGCGCTGTTGACCGCTGTCAGCCATGCGCTGCAGGCGAAGTCCGGGCGGGAGATGAGCCACCAATTGATCGGGCAGCGCATCTCCGTCTGTTACGCCGCTGCTGTCCGCAGCGGAGAGACGGTGACGCTTACCAAATATATAACGTATCATACCTCCAGAGATTACGGGGAGGAGGAGCTGGCCGGCAGGAGTGCTGATGTCTTGGCGCTGGCCAAGGAGCTGGGCTTCGCCGGTCTGGCCGGGGAGCAGCAGGCGTATCTGGACAGCTTCTGGGCACATGCGGATGTTGAGATTAGCGGTGATCTTGCACTCCAGCAGGGCATCCGCTTCAATGCTTATCAGCTGCTGCAATCCGTGGGCCGGGACGGAGCAACGAATATCGGAGCCAAGGGCCTGACCGGCGAAGGCTATGAGGGGCATTATTTCTGGGATACGGAGATGTACATGCTGCCGTTCTTCACCTTCACGCAGCCGGAGATCGCCCGTGCGCTGCTGGAATTCCGTTATGCTACGCTCGGCAAGGCCAGAGAGCGGGCAGCGGTCATGTCGCAGAAGGGGGCACTGTACCCGTGGCGGACCATTGACGGCGAGGAGAACTCCGCCTACTTCCCCGCAGGCACTGCACAGGCGCATATCAATGCGGACATTGCCTACGGCCTGAAGCAATATATCCAGGCCACAGGCGATATGGAATTTCTGGTTAGCCGGGGTGCGGAGATGCTGTTCGAGACCTCAAGGTTCTGGGCCGATCTGGGCCACTATAACCCCGCGCGCGGAGGGGCCTTCTGCATCGATGCAGTAACAGGGCCGGATGAATACACGGCGATTGTCAATAACAATGCTTACACCAACCTCATGGTGCAGGATCAGCTCCAGTATGCCTATGAGACAGTTCTGCTGCTTCAGCGGGACTATCCCGCGGATTACGAACGGCTGCGGCAGGCGATCAGGTTAACTCCCGAAGAGGCAGAGGGCTGGAGAGAGGCCGCAGCACGGATGTTTATTCCTTTTGACGAGCAGCTCGGGATCTATGCCCAGGATGATACCTTTCTGAGTAAGCAAAAATGGGATTTCGAGCATACGCCTGCGGATAAGTATCCGCTGCTGCTTCACTACCACCCGCTGGTGATCTACCGGCATCAGGTGCTGAAGCAAGCCGATCTGGTAATGGCTCTGTTTCTGCTCGGAAACAAGTTCAGCCTGGCGGATAAGCTGCGCAACTACCATTATTATGAGCCGCTGACGACGCATGACTCCTCGCTGTCTCCTTGCATCCACAGTATTATGTCTGCGGAGATCGGCGATCTGGCCGGGGCATACCGTTATTTCAGCCGCACAGTACGGATGGATCTGGACGATATCAACCACAATGCCAAGGACGGGCTGCATATGGCAGCGATGGCCGGGTCCTGGATGTCGATGGTGAACGGCTTCAGCGGCATGCGGCTGTCTCAGGGAGAACTGGGTTTTGCCCCTGTCCTGCCGGAGCAGTGGGAGAGCTACCGCTTCAAGGTTACAGTGGGCGGTCAGCTGCTGGAAATCTCCGTTGAACGTGAGGCGGTAGTGTATACGCTGCTGGAGGGGACGGCGCTTGAGATCAGGCATAAGAAGCAGGCGCTGCAGCTGCTTCCGCAGGAGCCGGTGAGGCTGTCGCTGGCGCAGCGGCTGGAGGCTGTAATCTTCGATCTCGACGGCGTGATTACGGATTCCGCCGAAGCTCATTATCTTGCCTGGCAGGCCCTCGCGGATGAGCTGGGTATCCCCTTCAGCCGGGAAAAGAATGAACGGCTGAAGGGCGTCAGCCGGGTGGAGTCGCTGGAGATCGTGCTGGAGGGCAGCGCCCTTGCGAAGCTGCCTGAAGCCGGGAAGCTCCGGCTGGCGGAGCAGAAGAACGATCATTACCGGCAGATGATCGGCCGTATCACCCCGGCGGACCTCCTGCCGGGGATCCGGGAGCTGCTCGATTCCCTGCGCGAGCGGGGAATCTCCGTGGGGCTGGCCTCGGCCAGCCTGAATGCGCCGCTCATTCTGGAGCGCCTCGGCGCAGCCCGGTGGTTCCAGGCCGTTGCCGACCCGGCTGCGCTCCGGAAGGGCAAGCCCGATCCGGAGATCTTCCTGCAGGCGGCAGAGCGGCTGGGTGTTCCGCCGGGCAACTGCATCGGCGTGGAGGATGCAGCCGCAGGCGTGGACGCGATCCGGGCGGCGGGCATGAAGGCTGTAGGTATTGGGTCGGCCGAGCAGCTTGGCGCGGCCGACCTGGTGCTGCCCACTACGGCGGAGCTGGACGCCGGGAAGCTGCTTAAGCTGTTCGCGCGTTAGCCGCTGGCGGAGGGGGCATCGGGCAGCGAGTTTGTTGTCCGTATAGTAAGGGAGCAGGCGCGTGGCTAGATGTATGCCGAAAACCGAACACATTGTGCTGCGAGAAGGCACGCGGCCGCAATGTATGCGGAAAACCGAATACAATGTGCTAGTGCGAGGGCTAGTGGGCCGAATGTATGCGGAAAACCGAATACAAATTGCGGCGAGAGGGCACATTGGCTCAATGTATGCGAAAAACTGAATACAATATGCTGGCGAGAAATAGAACGTTATTTACTCAAAAGTTGCTGTCTTCATAATTACACACCATTTACTATGAGATTTTTAAAAAGCCTCTGCAGGTATGCAGAGGCTTTTTGGCTAGCAGGGCATGAGCTCTAAAGAAGTGAATACATTCATAAATGCGGCGATGGTTGGAGTTTAGTTCGAAGCGAACTTTCGTTGATAGATGTATTCTGTACAATTAAAAACCGTAAAATGGCAGGATTTCCTCTTCTAAGTGTAGTCTGTACAACTAAATTTGCCCAAATGGGTGATAACCAGCCACAGCTGGAATTTTAGTTGTACGAAATACAGCTAAGTGGATTTTCGGCGGCACATCGGATGATTTAGTTGTACGGAATACAGTTAAGTACCTCACCACTCGCGCCTTTATCGGGTACAGCCAGCAAACCCTCAGCCCCCACCTACTTTAAGTGGCAGCCTTTCCGGGTAGTAGCCCCCTCAGGTAGTGGCCCTGACAGGTAGTAGCCCTGACAGGTAGTAGCCCTCCCAGGTAGTAGCCCTCCCAGGTATCAACCCGCTCAAATAGCAGCCTCCTCAAATAGTAGCCCCCTCAGGTAGTGGTCCTTCAAGTAGCAGTCCCCTCAAGTAGTAGCCCCCTCCTCCAGCTCCACAGGCAGAATGTGCGCAGCGGCTACGCTGTGGCCCTGCACCTGCTGCAGGATCAGGTCCACGGCGAGCTTGCCGATCGCTTCCATTGGCTGGCGGATGGTGGTGATCGGCGGGTCGAGCAGGCTGCGGAGCATGATGCCGTCGTAGCCGACGATCTTCACATCCTCCGGGACGCGCCGTCCTCTGGTGCGGCAGGCCTTCAGGGCATAGGCGGCGATGATATCGCTGCCCGCAAAAATCCCGTCCACCTCAGGATGCTCCGCAAAGAGCTGCCCGAGCAGCTGCTCGTAAGCTTCGAAGTCGAAGCTGTTGTTGTCGGTATGGAGGGTGACATACTCCAGATTGTGCTGCTTCGCCATATCCTCGAAGGCCACACACCGCAGATGGGATAAGATATTCAGCTTGGGATGCCCGCCGATATGGGCGAGGTGCCGGCAGCCCTTTTGAATCAGAAGAGTGGTAGCCAGCTTGCCTCCCTCATAATTATCCGAGCAGACATAAGGGATATCCGGTGAGATCTGCCGGTCGAAGGTCACCAGCGGCAGATTCATCTGCCGATAGGCTTCCACCTCCAGTGTATGGCTGCCCATAATAATGCCGTCTACCCGGCTCGCGCGCAGCATGTGGATGTATTCCTGTTCCTTCTGCTTGTCCTGCCACGAATTGCAGAGCAGCAGCTTATAGCCTTCCCGGTAGGCATGTTCTTCAATATGACTGGTCAATTCGCCGAAAAAAGGCAAAGACACATGCGGAATAATCAGTCCGATGATGTTGGATTTCGAGCGGCTAAGGGAGCGGGCCAGTTCGTTCGGCCGGTAATTCAGCTCCTCCATCGCCTGGTGAACCTTGTGCTTCAATTCCTCGCTTAAGTAACCCCTGTTATTCAGTACCCGGGATACGGTGGTTGCCGATACGCCAGCCTTTAGCGCAACGTCTTTAATGGTCGGCATGGCCTGGCCTCCTGTCTGAGCAGTCAACTGCAGATTCATTCTAACGTGAGCGGTCGGCTCTGTCCAATATCGACGCCTGCTGTCGCTTTTTGTTGTTTCTAAAAACACCTTTTCCCCCTATAATTGTATCAAAGCAGTCCCCGTAATGAAGCCCCATGTATACATTATCCTTCAACTTGTCAGATTCCGATTATGAGATAGATGAACGGGAGTGTGCGAATGAGTGTAGATCATATTCATCTCAGGTTGTTAAGAAGCTTGCTTGTGCCTCTGTTGATCTTCCTGTGTACAACAGCCCCGGCAGGAGCTGCATTCGCTGCAGCCGAGGAGCTTCCCGCCCGGAACGTGCTGGTGCTGCATTCCTATCAGAAGGGCTTTGCCTGGACCGATGACCAAAGTGCCGGAATAGAGGAACGTCTCAAGGGCACAGCTAATCCCCCCGTCATCTACACTGAATATATGGACTGGAAAAGGTACCCCACGCAGGGGAACCTCGAACATTTCTACGAAACCATCCGCTTCAAATATCAGAACATCCCTATTCATACGATCATCACAACGGACGATGCGGCGCTGAGCTTCGCGATGAAGTACCGCCATGAGCTTCTGAACGATGCTCCGATTATTTTCAGCGGGGTCAACGAGCTGGGGGTGGACAGCCTACCGGATAAGCGCAACATGACAGGCGTTATTGAGAAAATCGATGCAGCGCCCACCATCCGCATGGCCATGGACCTTAACCCTTTGCTGAAAAAGGTGTATGTCGTCTTCGATAATTCGGAGAGCGGGCTGTCGACCGGCCGGATGGTGATGGATCAGATTAGCTCCTTGAATCCGGGGCTTGCGCTGTTCCCGATGAACCGCATGTCCATGGAACAGATCAAAGCTACGGCATCGGCGCTGTCCCCGGACAGTATTGTGCTGATGACTACATATTATAGTGACTCTACCGGAAGAATTGTGGAGTTCGACAGGTTCGCAAGCGAGCTGGGCAAGAGCAGCAGTGTTCCGGTGTATCATATCTATGATTTTGCATTGAATCATGGCGCCTTCGGCGGGAGCCTGATCAGCGGCAGAATGCAGGGGCAGACGGCGGCCGATCTGGCGCTGCGTATCCTGAAGGGGGAGCGTGCCGGGGATATCCCGGTGGTGACCGACAGTAATGTACGCAAGGTGTTTGATTACAATGAGCTGCAGCGGTTCAAGATATCACCGGATAAGCTGCCGAAGGGCAGTGAAGTGATTAACGAGCCGTTCTCCTTCTATCAGACGTACAAGGTGCTGGTGCTGAGCATCGTGGCAGCCTTTGCAGTGCTGGTAACCTTCATTCTGGTGTTGTTATTCTATGTGCAGCTGGTCAGAAGGATTAGAAGCAACCTGGAAAAAAGCAATGAACGCTTCAGCCTGGCAACCTACGGCTCGGATGCGGTAATCTGGGACGTTGATATGTCTACGATGATCTATTATTTCTCGGACAGCTGGTATGAGGTGCTAGGATATGCCCGGGATGAGCTGAATGAGAGCCGCGGCGGCTGGCGGGATATTCTCCATCCGGAGGATGCCGAGCAGGAGAATCGGCTGCGCATCCAGCATCTGGAGGGGCGTTCTTCTTACTACTACGCTGAATACCGGATGCGGAGCAAGGCAGGCGAATACAAGTGGTTTCAGGCCCGGGGCAAGGTGCTGCGTAATGCGGGCGGCGGATATATCCGGTTTGCCGGGTCAATGGTGGATGTCACGGACCGCAAGGGTTATGAGAGTAAGCTGCAGACGAGCTATCAGGAGCTGGAATCGACCTATGAGGAGCTGACAGCTCTACAGGATGAGTTGCTGGAGCAGTATAACAAGGTGGTGGAGAATCAGGCGCTGCTGCAGACCAGTGAGGAGAAATACCGGCTGCTGGCTTATAATGACGTGCTTAGCGGTCTGCCGAACCGGCTGTCGTTATCCGAGGAGCTGGAGCAGTTCATTGAAGAGCATTCCGGCGGCCATGCGGCGCTGTTCTTCCTGGATCTCGATAACTTCAAGTACATTAATGACTCCATGGGCCATACCTTCGGGGATGAGCTGCTGGTGCAGGTCGGGGAACGGCTGCTTAGCCGCTCTGACGGGCGCAGTAAGTATTTCCGCTTCGGCGGCGATGAGTTTGTGATTCTGTTCAAGGATGTGGCGGAGGCAGGTGAGGTTATCCGCTATGCGGATTCCCTGGTACAGGGCTTCATGGAGCCGTTCCAGCTTCATGCAAGTGTGGTGCATATCACGGCCAGTATCGGGATTGCCCAATACCCGGAGAACGGGAAGAGTGCGGAGGAGCTCCTGAAGAATGCCGACATTGCCATGTACAAGGCCAAAGAAGCGGGCAAGGGCAGCTATATGATCTACGGGCAGGAGATGCAGCAGTATTTTGACGAACGGATGATTATTGAGAATCACTTAAGAAGCGCGGTCTCCAATAATGAGCTATCGCTGCATTACCAGCCGCTGGTGGATACCGGCACAGGTGAGCTCTGGGGCTTCGAGGCGCTGATCCGCTGGAACAGCCCGGTGCTCGGCTTCGTCTCCCCCTTATCCTTCATCCGCATTGCCGAGGACTGCCGCCTGATCGTTCCCATAGGGGAGTGGGTGCTGCGCGCCGCCTGCCGGTTCACCAAGGATCTGCAGAATCAGGGCTATGAGGGCTACCATATCTCGGTTAATATCTCGGTCATTCAGCTGATGCTGGATGACTTCACGGAGATGGTGCTGAGCGTGCTGGAGGATACCGGACTTGCGCCGGAGTATCTGGAGCTGGAGATTACAGAATCCATCTTCATGGAATCCTTCGAGGCGATCAGCTCCAAGCTGGAGGCGCTCAAGGAGAGGGGGATTGGCATTGCGCTGGATGACTTCGGAACGGGCTATTCCTCACTCAGCTATCTGAAGCAGCTCCCGATTACTACCCTGAAGATCGACAAGTCCTTCATCGACAGCATCGATACCCCGAACAATAGGTCGCTGGCCAGCTCCATCGTCACCATCGGCCATGATATGGGACTGAACGTTACGGCTGAAGGAGTAGAGACCCCGGAGCAGCTTGCTTTTCTGGAGCGGACCCGCTGTGACAAAATTCAGGGCTACTATATCAGCAAGCCTATTCCGGAGAAAGAGGTCGCGGGCTGGGTGGCTGGGCGGATGGCGGGTTGAGGTGAGGGTCAATCCATACTACACCACAAAGGAAACCTTCCTTCTATATAAAAAAGGTTTCCTTTGTGCTTTTTGCTTCTGCCCCGGCGCTATTTCAGCAGCTTCCGCGCCAGCTTGACCTTGCTGCCGTAGGGTGGGTAGACAATGCCGAGGTCCAGACGGGTGCCTCGCTTAACAATGCTTTTGTGGTGGGAGAAGAGGTCGAAGCTGTATTTGCCGTGGTAGCCGCCGATCCCGGAGTTCCCGACACCGCCGAACGGCAGCCGGGTGCTGGCTACATGGGAGATGGTATCGTTGATGCAGCCGCCGCCGAAGGACACCTCGGTCATCACCTGTTGCTCCACCTGCTTATCGCAGGTGAACAGATAGAGAGCGAGCGGCTTCGGACGGGCGTTGATGCTCTGGATGGCCTCCTCCAGCCGGGTATACTCCATAATCGGCAGCACAGGCCCGAAGATCTCATCCTCCATGGAAGCGTCACTCCAGGCCGCCGGATAGATCAGAGACGGCTCGATATATAGCTCCTCGGGAATGACCGTCCCGCCCAGAATCAGCTTATCGCGGTCCCGCTCCAGCATCTCCCCGATCCGCCGCAGCTGGCGTTCATTCACGATCCGTCCGTAGTCTGTGTTCTTCCGGATGTCTGTGCCATAGAAATCAGTGACGCAGCGCTTCATCCGCTCAATCAGCTCGGCTGCTACCTCCCTATGGACCAGCAGATAATCAGGCGCAATACAGGTCTGTCCCACATTGATCAGCTTCCCCCAGACAATCCGCTTCGCTGCAGTCTCCAGGTCGGCGCTCCGGTCTACGATTACTGGGCTTTTGCCGCCCAGCTCAAGGGTGACGGGTACCAGGTTCTTCGCCGCCGCTTCCATGACAATTCTGCCGACAGGCACACTCCCGGTGAAAAAAATATAATCGAACGCCGCATGAATCAGCAGATTCGTCGTTTCCTTCTCACCCTGTACTACCCGGATATAGGCGGGATCAAAGGTCTCTCGGATCATATCCTCAATGACAGCGGAGGTAGCGGGCGTGCTCTCGGAGGGCTTCAGTACGGCGCAGTTCCCGGCGGCAATGGCGCCGATTAACGGCTCGATCAGCAGCTGGAACGGGTAGTTGAACGGCCCGATAATTAGCACCGTCCCGTAAGGCTCGGCTATGATTCTGCTCCGTGCCGGGAACAGGTGCAGCGGTGAGCCTACCTTCACCGGCTTCATCCAGCGCCGTAGATGCTTCATCATATAGCCGATGCTGTCCAGCGTGAATCCGATCTCTGTGGCGTAAGCCTCGAATTCGCTTTTATGCAGATCCTGGTTCAGTGCAGCGATAATCCGGGCTTCATTGCGTGAGATGGCATCCTTCAGCTTCTGAAGCTGCTCCAGCCGGAAGCCGGGGGTTCTCGTGACTCCGCTGGCGAACCATTGTCTATGCTCAGCCAGCAGCCGGTCGATCTGTTGTGCAGTGTATGGTGGCATGCTTGTATCCTCCTTGGTTATTTGCGGTTTCTATAGATTGCCTGCCGAAGAGGGCAGAGTCTGGATGTAATCATGCATCCGGCTCCGGTTCAGCAGGGTGATTTCATTGCCCTTGAATTCGATCCAGCCCTGGTCGCGCAGGAATCCCAGCTCCCGCGACAAGGAGGGGCGGGCTGTATTCATATGCTCGGCCCATTCCTTCCGGCTGAAGGGGAGCTTCAGCCGATCGGACTCCTGCTGCTCTCCCTGCTCCAGCAGGAAGTCTACGATACGGCGGCGCAGCGGCCCGGCGGACAGGTTCTCGATCTTCCGGTTCACGAGCACCAGCCGCTCGGACAGATTCTCGATGAAGCGGGTGAGGATATCGGTGTCGGCCGCGAATAATCTCAGCAGCTCCTGCTTGCTGATGAACATCACCTTGCAGGGGCCAGTGGCTGTGACGGTGGCGGGCACGGTGTTATTCCTGCGGAATAATACAGCTTCGCCTATGGTCTGCCCTTCCTTCAGGTGGGCGATGGTTACACTGCTGCCGGTAGGGTGTGTCTTCTGCACCTCAATGCGGCCGGAGAGCAGAATACCAAGCCGGTCCGCCGGATCACCCTCTGCCAGAATAATCGCATTCTTATGGTAGGAACTTACAGAGTAAGCCAGTGTATGCAGCAGCTGTTCGATCTCATCTGCGGACTTTCCGCGAAATAGCAGGCAGGATTGCAGCGAAGCAGGCTCCGGTCTCATACTTTTCCTCCCGATGTGTTGTAATTGGTAACATTCGTTACCGATTGATAGACGAAAGTCTACTACAATTATTGGTAACTGTAAAGGCGAGGCACAGAGCGATTCCATTAATGATAAGGAGTGATTCAGGTAATGAGCGAAATGTTTTGTTTCCAGTGTCAGGAGGCAGCTAAGGGGACCGGTTGTACGATTCAGGGGGTGTGCGGCAAGACCAGTGAGGTAGCGAATCTGCAGGATCTGTTGGTGTATACACTCAAGGGCATTGCCATCTTCGCGCGCAGCGGGCGTGAGCTGGGGATTACTGATCCGGTGACGGAGAAATTTATGATAGAGAGCTTGTTCGCTACCATTACCAATGCTAACTTTGTGCCGGAATACTTCACTGCGAAGATCCGGGAAGGACTGGCCCTGCGGGATCTGTGGCACAGCAGAGTGGCTGATGCCGGAGTGATGGCCTATTTGTCGGAGCATGACGCGGCGAACTGGAATGCAGTGACCGATGAAGAGCTGATGGACAAGGCGGCAACGGTAGGTGTGCTAGCTACAGAACATGAGGATATCCGCTCTTTGCGCGAGCTGCTGACCTATGGCCTGAAGGGAATGGCTGCTTACATGGAGCATGCTGCGGTACTGGGCTTCTATGAAGCAGGAGCACATGCTTTTATGGAAAAAGGCTTGGCAGCTGCGCTAGATGACAATCTGAGCGGCGGTGAGCTGACAGCGCTGGTGCTGGAATGCGGCAAGTTCGGCGTGGATGTGATGGCGCTGCTTGACCGTGCGAACACCGCAGCCTACGGCAATCCGGAGATTACCACAGTCAATATTGGGGTAGGCACGAACCCTGGTATTCTGATCAGCGGTCATGACCTCAAGGATATGGAGGCGCTGCTGAAGCAGACCGAGGGTACCGGAGTGGATGTGTATACGCACAGTGAGATGCTGCCAGCCCACTACTATCCGGCCTTCAAGAAGTATAGCCACTTCGTAGGCAACTACGGCAATGCATGGTGGAAGCAGAATGAGGAATTCGCCAGCTTCAATGGTCCGATTCTGATGACTACGAACTGTATTGTGCCGCCGAAGGACAGCTACAAAAACCGGCTGTACACGACAGGCAACACCGGGTATCCGGGAATTCAGCATATCGCGGCAGGCGCGGACGGAGAGAAGGATTTCTCGGCGCTGATTGAGCAGGCCAAGAGCTGCAGCGCTCCGGTGGAGATTGAGACAGGCGAGATTATCGGCGGCTTCGCGCATGCGGCTGTAATGAATGTCGCGGATCAGGTGGTTGGAGCAGTAGAGAGCGGCGCCATCAAGCAATTCTTCGTCATGGCTGGGTGCGACGGACGGATGAAGAGCCGGAATTATTACACCGATTTCGCGGCAGAGCTGCCGAGTGATACGGTGATCCTTACCGCAGGCTGTGCCAAATACAAATATAACAAGCTGGCGCTTGGCGATATCGGCGGAATTCCCCGCGTGCTTGATGCCGGCCAGTGCAATGACTCCTATTCTCTTGTGGTTATAGCGCTTAAGCTGAAGGAAGTGTTCGGTCTTGCGGATATCAACGATCTTCCGATCTCCTATAACATTGCCTGGTATGAGCAAAAGGCGGTGATCGTGCTGCTGGCCCTGCTGCATCTGGGTGTGAAGAACATTCACCTGGGTCCTACACTTCCGGCCTTCCTGTCGCCTAATGTAGCTAAGGTTCTGGTAGATACCTTCGGCATCGGTGGTATTACTACCGTACAGGAAGACATGGAGCAGTTCATTGCTGCGGTATAATGCAATACAGCTTCAGCATTAGCCAAAATACACAAAAGCGAGTCTCCGTATACGGGGGCTCGCTTTTGTGTATGGATATGAACGTCACCGTCAGCGCTTACGGCAGCCGGTAGACTGCAAACGGCTCGCCGGTGCGGAAGGCGGCGCTGGCCTGGTCAAGCTGCTCAAGTATTCCCGCATCCGGTGAAGCGGAGAGACTCTGCAGATTGTGTTGTACCTGCTCTACTGTAGTTGCACCGACAATCACCGTGGAGACGGCGGGCCGGTTCATCAGCCAGGCCAGGGATAGAGCTGCAGGTGAGGTGCCCAGTCGCTCCGCAATGGCCTGAACCTGCTCCCCGAGCGAGATGCGCTCCGGGGTAAGGAAGTGGCGGAAGTTCGGATCGGTCTCTGCTCTGGAGCCGGCAGGGACCTTGCTGCTGCCAGTATATTTGCCGGTAAGAATGCCGCCCGCCAGAGGGAAGTATGGGATGATACCCAGACCCTGATCCAGGCAGAGCGGAAGCAGCTCCGCTTCGGGCGTGCGGTCAGCCAGCGAATAGCTGCACTGGATAGAGATGTATTTCGCGAAGTGCCGGGCTTCGCTGATTCCAAGCGCCTTCATCAGCTCCCAGGCGGCATAATTGGAGGCTCCGATATAGCGCACCTTGCCTGCGGAGATCAGATCATCCAGCGTACGCAACGTTTCCTCCAGCGGTGTGTAGGGATCGAAGGTGTGAATCTGATACAGATCCACATAGTCGGTCTTCAGCCGGCGCAGGCTGCCCTCCAGCTCCTGCATCAGATGATGGCGCGAAGAGCCGCTGCCGCCGGGTCCCTCATGCTTCGGCAATCCGGCTTTGGTCGCCAGCACTGCGTTATGGCGTTTGCCTTCAAGCGCAAGGCCGATGATCCGCTCCGATTCAGATCCGGCATAGATATTGGCGGTATCGATGAAATTGATGCCCTGATCCATAGCGGTGTGCAGAATGCGGACCGAGGTCTCCTGATCTGCCCGTTTGCCGAAGGAATTGGTTCCAAGACCCAGGGCGGACACCTGCAGGCCGCTATTGCCCAGACGGTTATATCGCACGCTCTCACTTCTCCTTATATAGTAGTAGTCTTAGCAGGAATCACGCACAAGCAGCTTGCCGCCGGACTCCAGGCGGCTGTCCTGTGACCGGGCGAGATTAATCACCGCATGCTCCTCCTGGAGCAGCTCAATCTCCTCACCCAGCTTAAGCAGCAGCCTGGAGAAGCGGCTTAGGACACTGTCCGTGATGTACCCGGTGAATTGTCCCGGATGGGCGAATACCTCAAGCATCTGCCAGAGCTGGTCCGTGCCGGAGCCGAACGCCCCGTTCATACGGCTTAGCGCAGCCTGAAGATCACGGATCAGGCTGCCCAAGTGGCTGTATTTATCCTCCAGCAGCAGCATGACTACCAGGCCGTAATTCACGGATTGCTGGCGGGATTCCACATTCTTGGCCAGCTGGCGCGCCGCCTCAAGCAGTCCGTCCGTCTCTGTCCGCAGCAGGCTTGCGAGGCTGTGCAGACGATGCTGCATTACCCCGGCGTGCCCGGCGTACAGGCCGCTGCCGGTGACCTGGCCGCTAACGTAAATACTGCCGGTGGCTATAATTGTAGATTGGCGGATATCGCCATAGACGTACACATTCCCGAGGGCTTCAATTCGTACAGGTCCTTCCAGATCTCCCGGTACAATGATGTCACCTGCGAACATAACATCGCCCACAGGATCTGTCATCTCTCTGGCCAGAAGACTGACCGGAGGGAAGTCACATATCCGGACGCTGCCGCTTCCCCCGCAGATACGGGGCCTGCCGGTGTGCCGGGCTACGATATTACCACAGGGAAGGAGCTTGGCATGATTACCGGCAGCAAAGTAGATATCCTGCGGCGGGGGAGGGGGCAGGACCCTTCCGTCTGTGTCGAGGCCGGGAATGCCTTCTTCCGGCGGCAGCTTGCGGGCGAAGACTTCGCCTGCAAAGGCAAAGGGGGCTCCCGGGAAACGGAGATACTCCAAGGGTTCCGCAGGCTTCTGGCCCCGGGCTCCCTGTCCCTGAAGCATCCGGTTCCCCTCCAGTGTATGCTCAGGCAGCAGGAATTCCAGCCGGGCTTCCTTGCCGGGCAGCGGGGCTCTGCCTTCAGCGATGCATACGGGGAGATATGTAGGGTTCTCCAGCTCCGCGTACAGGGCGGGAATGTTCAGGTTGCGCAGAATAAAACGGTTGTCCAGTGAGGCGATAATCTGTTCTATGGTGAGCGTGGACAGCAGCATCGCCGGATTGGGCTGGGCACGGACGACCGCTTCGAAGGCGGCGGGGCAGTTGACCAGATTCCAGGCGTACTTCTCTGCACGGTATAAAGTGAAGTGGACCTTGAGCTTGTCAGGCGATACGGTAATTTCATATTGCGGCTTCTCACAGATCTCCCAAGTGATATAATCCGCTCTGGTCACCTCGGTTGGCTCTGTAACGGTCTTCCAGTTGATCTTCAGGACAACAGGGTGGACCGCAGAAATGCGGGCGGGAGCACCTCCGGGGAGCGGGGGAGTAATGAATATCTGGTTGTCCTGCACGAGGATAATTCCATTCTTATCTCCAGTTGTCCCGTCAGAAGCTCGGCCCTCCACAGAGAATGAATCCAGGAGACCTTTACGTTCGAGCATCAGGGACTCTACGAATTCATATCGGCTTGGTTCGATATCCTGCTGCGGCATGGTTGTAACCTCACTTTTTCGTATGATCAATGGCAATTCGTACAGAAAAAGAACATCATCAAGCCTGGGAGGCTTTCCCTCCTGAATAGCTGGCTTAAGTGGTCTCTATTGGCAGCCTGGCAACCGTA
This sequence comes from Paenibacillus silagei, assembly GCF_017874735.1. GTDB lineage: Bacteria > Bacillota > Bacilli > Paenibacillales > Paenibacillaceae > Paenibacillus_AQ > Paenibacillus_AQ silagei. Next base: position 372,895 of record NZ_JAGGLV010000001.1, on the reverse strand, counting down.
AACGCAGATTCCGGCGTTCTTAGGCCCATAGCTTTGCGTCCTGCCCTTTCGGGGAGTTTGCCTTTAGAAATAGATCAATGATATACATCCTGTAGAGGTGGGAGTTATGGTCGACTGTAATCGACAAAAAGAGTCATAAATAGTTCTTACGCGTCATTAACTTCTGCAAACAAGCTTAATTCTAGTACTTAAAGAGCTATTTTTCAACTATATTATGCCTATTTATCAAAAAACTCGAAATATGCAGCTCTATTTCGACAAAAAAACTGGTTTCCCAGCGCTTACAGCTTATGGAAGAGGCAGGGGGAGGAAAGTATGAGCATTCAACTGTTGGGACACCCTGGGCTTGGTAAGACTCAGAGTGTTCTTTTTTGATAAGCGGTTTTGCGAGTGTTAATGTTATGTATATGTTAACTATGTAAATAAACACAAACATTCAGTGTATTATTTCGTAATAAAACCGAAGACATCGCAAATTCATTGTAATATAATCTAACTCATACCAAGGAAACACGAATTAATGTTAACTAATGTGACATTAATAGAGATAGCGACATCAGGAGAGGAGCATAAACCATGCAGATTGCAGCAACACCTTACATCTGGCCTTATGACGGGGCTGTGGACCCGGCGAAGACAGCGCTGATGATTATCGACATGCAGACGGATTTTTGCGGCAAGGGCGGTTACGTCGAGAGAATGGGTTATGACCTCTCATTAACAGCGAGGGCGATCCAGCCCATTCAGCGGCTGCTGGCCCGTATCCGGGACATCGAAGGCTTCACCGTGATCCATACCCGCGAGGGGCATAAGCCGGATCTGTCGGATCTGCCGGCGAACAAGCGGTGGCGCAGCCGCCAGATCGGGGCCGAGATCGGCTCCGAAGGACCGGCGGGACGAATCCTCGTGCGGGGGGAGCGCGGCTGGCAGATCATTGATGAGCTGGCGCCTGCCCACGGAGAGTACATTATAGACAAGCCGGGCAAAGGGAGCTTTTACGCAACAGACCTGGACCTGATCCTGAAGAATAAAGGAATTACCCATCTGATTCTGACCGGTATTACTACCGATGTCTGTGTACACACCACGATGAGGGAAGCCAATGACCGCGGGTACGAGTGTCTGATCCTTGCAGATTGTACAGGAGCGACGGATGAAGCGAATCACCTGGCGGCGCTGAGTATGGTTCAAATGCAGGGCGGAGTGTTCGGCAGTGTAAGTGATTCACAAGCGGTGCTGAAGGCGCTGGAGCAATACTAAATCATTTATAAACGGGGGAATAACCATGTGGAACAAGTCCAGAACAAAAGCGCTGATGCTGTTAACCTCGCTAATGCTGCTCCTGACCGCCTGCGGTAACAATACGGAAGCCGGGAAGGCTGAAGGCCAGGGAGCGGAAGGCTCGGGCGAGCTGAAAAAGGTGGTGCTCCGGCTGAAGTGGATTCACCAGGCGCAGTTTGCCGGCTTTTATACCGCGGTGGAAAAAGGCTTCTATAAAGATGCGGGGCTGGATGTTGAGATCCGCCCGGGGGGCTCGGATTTCCCGGCTGTGCAGATGGTAGCTTCCGGCAGTGAGGAGTTCGGAGTTACCGGTGCCGACCAGATCGTCATCGCCAGAGAGAAAGGCGTCCCGGTCAAAGCGTTGTCCGCGATCTACCGCAAAACCCCGTTCGTCATGTTCACGCTCAAAGAGTCCGGGATCAAGACGATGGAGGATCTGGTCGGGCAAAAGGTGGGCATTAAGCTGGGCGGCAATGAAGAGCTGACCTTCCGTGCCATGGAGAAAAGCGCGGGTATCGCCCCTTCGCAAATCGAAGAGATGCCGGTCAAATATGATCTGAGTCCGCTGTTAACCGGTCAGGTCAAGGCCTGGCCCGGCTATGTTATTAATGAAGTGCTGGCTGTAGAGGAGCAGGGCAAGGAAGTGAATATTATCGACCCGAACGACTACGGCATCAATTTCTATGCCGATACCTTGTTCACTACGGAGTCTATCATCAAGAAGGACCCGGAGATGGTCACAAGCTTCGTGCAGGCGTCTATGCAGGGCTGGGATTATGCAGTGAAGCATCCGGAGGAGGCAGCCGAATTTGGTCTGAAGTATGGCGAGAAGCTGGATCTGAAGCATGAGGTCAATATGATGAAGGCCAGCATTCCGCTGCTTGATCCGGAGAAGCTCCCGCTGGGCTCAATGGACGAGGCATCTTGGGAGACATTGCAGAAGAATCTGGTCGAGCTGGGATTTGTGAAAAAGGAACAGGACATCGGCGGATTGTTCACCAACGAGTTTTTGAAATAAGGAGGGGACCGACAATGACAACAGCGATCAAAGAACAGTTGGATGCTGCCGCCGCGCAGCATCCCGGTACCCGGGAAACCATGCTCTCCCTGCGCAATTGCTCTCTGTCCTTCGGCAACGTGCCTGTGCTGAATCAGGTCAGTCTTGATGTATACCGCAATGAGTTCATTTCGATCCTCGGACCGAGCGGCTGCGGGAAATCCACAACACTCCGGTTGATGCTGCGGCTGTTAAGCCCGGAGGCCGGTGGAGAGGTGGCGTATGCTTCACCTGATCTGTCCCTGGGCATGGTCTTCCAGAAGCCTGTCCTGATGCCGTGGCTCAGCGCGCTGCAGAATGTCATGCTGCCGCTGGAGCTGGGCGAGAAGAAGAAGTTCAGCAAAGCCGAGGCACGTGAAAAAGCAGAAAGTGCCCTGCGCCTGGTCGGCCTCCAGGATTATCTGAGCCACTTCCCGCATCAGCTCAGCGGCGGGATGCAGCAGCGGGCAGCGATTGCCCGGGCTCTGGCGGCCGATCCGACGGTGCTGCTGATGGATGAGCCGTTCGGCGCGCTGGATGAGCTGACACGCGAGAAGCTTAATTTCGAGCTGCTGCGGCTATGGGAAAGCCCGGAGACCAGTCTAAGCAGCATTGTGATGGTCACCCATTCGATCCATGAATCCGCGCTGCTGTCGGACCGGGTCGTGATGATGTCTCCCCGGCCTGCCGGTGTGACGGATATCATTCCGGTGACGCTGCCCTCCCCGCGTGAGGCGGGCATGGAGGAGCTGCCGGAATTCCACCGGATTGTCAAGGAACTGAGAAAGCGGGTGAAGCATCTATGACGGTCAAAATCAAAGACACCCTGTACCCGGTCACGTTTGCGCTCGGCTTCCTGCTGCTGTGGGAGCTGGCTGTACGTCTCCTGTCGGTTCCGATGTATCTGCTGCCTGCGCCTACGCAGGTAGTCTCGGCTATCAATGGCTCGCTGTGGTCGCATACGCTGGTTACGCTGGGCGAAGCGCTGACCGGGTTCATTCTCGCCAATATCCTCGGCCTGGCTACCGCAGTGATTTTTGTTCATTCCAAGCCGATTGAGAAAGGGATGTTCCCGCTGGCCATCGCCCTTAAGACTACGCCGCTGGTGGCGCTGGCCCCGCTGCTGGTCGTCTGGCTGGGGACCGGGTATACCTCGAAGGTAATCGCTTCGATGCTGATCTGTTTTTTCCCGATTCTGGTGAACAGCGTCAAGGGTCTTAAGGCGATTGAATACGAAGCCTGGGAGCTGTTCTCCACCTACAAAGGGACGAAAAGCGAAATCTTTTGGAAGTTGCGCCTGCCGACGAGTCTGCCTTATATCTTCTCTGCCCTCAAAATCTCCACCTCGCTCGCGATAGTCGGTGCCATAGTCGGCGAATTTGTCGGAGCGAATAAGGGACTCGGTTATGTAGTGCTTGTCTCTTCCTATCATATGGATACGCCGGTGATGTTCTCGGCCATTATTGCTTCGGCGCTGTGCGGCCTGCTGCTGTTCTGGTGTATCGGGCTGCTGGAGAAACGGGTTATTTTCTGGACAAGGAGCGATGATCTATGATGAACTGCTCGGTCATTCGAATCCCGGCAGGCGCGCCGCATGATATGTCCGGCCTTGGCGCAGCGGTGGAAGCAGGCCTGTTCCGGCCGGAGGAAGTGGTCGCGGTGCTGGGGAAGACGGAGGGCAACGGCTGTGTGAATGATTTTACACGGGGTTATGCTGTGATGGCCTTGAAAGGATTCTTTGCTGAAGCGGCAAAAGGAGGAGCTGCCGACATCTCTTATGTGATGTCCGGCGGTACGGAAGGGGTGCTCAGCCCGCACTTCACGGTTATCAGCCGCAGCGGGCAGAAGGAGCCGGGTGTGGTCACTGATGGCCTGAAGTCACTCGCCATTGGAGTCGCCAGAACCCGGAGCTTCCGGCCGGAGGAACTGGGACGGCTCCCTCAGGTGGACGCCGTGGCGGATGCCGTGGCCCGTGCGGTCATGGATGCGGGCATCACCTCACCGGAGGATGTGCATTTTGTACAGATCAAATGTCCGCTGCTTACCGCTGAGCAGATCTATGAGGCACACAGCCGTGAGGGTTCGCTCGTCACAGAGGATACTTATAAATCGATGGGCTATTCCAGAGGAGCTTCTGCACTGGGTGCCGGGGTAGCGCTGGGTGAGGTGGATCGTGCGGCCTTGCAGGAAGAAGAGATCTGCACGGACTGGACTCAATTCAGCGCGGTAGCCTCCACTTCGGCGGGCAGTGAGCTGTCCTGCTGCGAAGTGATTGTGTTCGGGAACTCACTGTCTGCGGACGGCCCGTACCACATCGACCATGCCGTGATGCAGGATGCTGTGGATGGCGCTGCGCTTCAGGGCCTGCTGGACCGTTATCCCGGTGAAGAGCTGGTGCAGGTGCTGGCCAAGGCGGAAGCCGATCCCGATGGCGTCATCCGCGGACGCCGCCATATCATGCTGGATGACTCGGATATCAATCATACCCGCCATGCGCGGGCTGTAGTCGGCGGTGTGCTGGCCTATGTCGGCGGCGACCCGATGATCTACGTCTCCGGCGGAGGCGAGCATCAGGGGCCGAAGGGCGGAGGACCGGTGGCGGCTGTGTTCCGCCGCAGGTAGCAGAGCTTTTTGACAGGAGCTATGTATTATCACTATCCATCATGGGGGAATCGAATATGCATACACAGGAAACGAAAGTGCTGGCAGCAGCAGATATGACATGGGAGCTTATGCCGAATCACATAGAGCTGTATCACCGGGAGATTGTCTCGGCAACGGAGGCGGACCGCCTGGGCATCCGCATGAGCTCGATTCTGTGGGAGAAGCTGGGGATCGGCGGCCAAGTCTTGCCGCATTATCATGATGTAGTCGAAATCATTCATATTACCGTAGGAGAGGTCAAGCTGCTATGTGACGGGGAGTGGTACAGCTACCGGGCCGGAGATACGTTCCATGTGCCTGCGGGCGTAGTCCATTCTGTTAGAAATACAGGGGATTCTCCTTCGGAGCAGATCAGTATTTTTGTACCGGCGGAGGCGGAGGTGCCGTCCAACAGCTTCTTCGGCACTACACTAATCGAGGATATCTATTCTTCCAAGCTATAGTAAAGGCGGCGGAGCCATGGGCAGCAATGTAATTACCGGTTTGACCTGCAGCGATATCCTGCTGATTCCCGACCTGAAGGAAGCGGCCCTGCTGGCTGGGGCCGGGGGCCTTGGGCGTTATATTAACCGGGTCAATGTAATGGAGGTTCCCGATGTCATTGACTGGGTGCGTCCGGGGGAGTTCCTGATTACAAGCGGCTTCCCCTTTCATAACCGGCCGGAGCTGATCGCAGAGATTATTCCCCAGCTGAACCAGAAGGGAGTGTCCGCGCTCGGGATCAAAACCAAACGTTATATCGATGAGATTCCGCCGAGGGCGTTGGAACTCGCGGATCAGCTGGGCTTCCCGATCTTCGAGCTGCCCGCCTCCACCTCCTTCTCCGATGTGGTCCGCGACATTATGGAGCGGGTGCTGGTGCAGGAGGCGCGGGAGCTCTCGCAGCTGCAGAGCCGGTTCCAGAAGCTGTCGAAGCAGCTTCTCCATGGCGACGGGATTGAGGATTTCCTGCTGACGCTGGACGGGATGCTGCATAATCCGGTCGTCCTGCTGGATGATACCGATCAGGTCTTCTGTTCTCCGCAGGCGGATGCGCTACAGCTGGAGGAGCAGCTTCCGGCCTGGATACAGCTTCGCCAGGAAGGCAGTCTCGGCATTACATTCCTCACAGTTGGAGAACGGCGTATCCGAGCTTATGTCTCGGCTGTCAATGACAAGGGAGCAGAGCAATGTCTGCTGGTGCTGCTGGAGTGGAACAGCGAGCTATCGGTAGTGGATCAGTTAACGATTGACCGGGTCGGTGTACTGGTCGGACTGGAGATGATCAATGCCGGGGCCCGCCGCGAGGTGGAGCTGAAGTATGTGGACCAGTTCCTGCAGGACTGGATCAGCGGGCGGATTGCCGCTGCCGAGGATCTGAAGCTGCGTGGCGCAGCCTGCGGCTGTCCGCTACCGGAGCGTCCGCTGCGTGCTGTAACCATCGGATGGCTGGAGGATAAGCCGGAGCTTAAGCAGCTGCAGCAGGTAGTGAAGCGGGTGCGTGCCCGGGCAGACCTTCAGCATGTGAAGCTCACCATCCTTGAAGGGGAGCTGGTGCTGACCGTGCCGGAGCAGCCGGAGCTTCCGCTGGAGGAGACGCTGGGTCGTCTGCTGGCCGAGATGAACCGGATAGTTGTCAGCGGGAGCTGCGCCTTCTGTATTGGCGATCTTGCGGACGGCCCTGATCAGGTGCGGTTCAGCTATGAATCCTCCCGCAAAATCGCCCGCATCCGCCAAATCAGCGGCTACAGCGGGTCTTATGTCGATTACCGGAAGCTGGGTGTCTTCCGGCTGCTGTACCATCTGCCCGAGCTGGAGGAGATTACCGAGTACAGGGATCAGTATATTGCTCCGCTGCTGGAGTACGACCGCAAGCATAATGCTTCGCTGCTCCAGACGCTCCAGCTGTATTTCAAATGCAACCGCAACGTCAAGCGGACCTCCGGCGAGCTGTTCACTCATTATAATACGGTCACCTACCGGATCGACCGGGCCTGTGAGCTGCTGGGATTAAGCCAGGATGACGGTGACGATATGCTGGAGCTGCAGCTTGCGCTGAAGCTGCATGAGATGGGCAAGGGCCGCAGGTCCGGCACCGATACGCAGAGAAGGAGATGAAGCCTGATGACAGCAATAACAGAATGGCCCGCGAAGCTGACAGCCGGCTGGCTGCGGGAACAGTATTTGAGCGGCACGCTGGACCCGGAGGAGGTTATCCGGGAGATCATCCGCCGCGCTGCGCGGGATAAGGACATGAACATCTGGATTGAAGCGCCCGCCGTGGCGCAGATCGCTCCCTACCTGGCAGCGCTCAAAGAGCTGAATCCGCAGGAGCATCCCTTGTGGGGCATTCCATTCGCGGTGAAGGATAACATCGATGTGAAGGGGCTGCCCACGACGGCGGCATGTCCTGAATTCGCTTATCAGCCGGAAGCCGACGCAGCGGTCGTGGCGAGATTGGTGGCTGCGGGGGCGATCCCTGTCGGCAAAAGCAATCTGGACCAGTTCGCCACCGGACTCGTCGGTGTGCGCAGCCCTTACGGCGAGACGCATAATGCCCTGCGTCCCGAATACATCAGCGGCGGCTCCAGCGCCGGTTCGGCGGTTGCTGTAGCCCGGGGCCAAGCGGTATTCAGCCTGGGCACTGATACCGCCGGCTCGGGCCGTGTGCCGGCCGCACTGAACGGGCTGGTCGGCTACAAGCCCAGCCTGGGCGCCTGGCCGGTGCGCGGCGTAGTGCCGGCGTGTGCCAGCCTGGATTGTGTCACCGTATTCGCGAACAATCTGGAGGATGCACTCACGGTGGACCGCGCAGCACGCGGCTTCGAGGCAGCCGATCCGTGGTCACGTTCCGTGAAGCGGGAGGCTGCCGCTCTGCCGGGCAAGCTGCTGCTGCCGGAAGCGCCGCTGGACTTCTACGGGCCCCATGCGGACGAATACCGCCGGACCTGGGAACGGGCCGAAGCGGCGGTTCAGGCGCTGGGGCTGCCGGTTGAACGGGTGGACTGTACGCTGTTCTCCGAAGCGGCAGCCATCCTGTACGACGGCCCCTGGGTAGCCGAACGCTGGGCGGATCTGGCCGGATTCGTAGAGAGTCACCGTGAAGCAGTGCTGCCGGTAACGGAGTCGATTCTCTCCTCCGGGGCCGCGGAGCGCCACACTGCTTCGAGCCTGTTCCAGGCCATGCACCGCTTGCAGCAGTATAAGCGGGAAGCGGAGCTGCTGCTGCGGGATGCGGTGCTGGTCCTGCCGACCTGCGGCGGAACCTGGACCCGGGAGCAGTTGGCTGCGAACCCGGTAGGGGCCAACTCCGATATGGGCCGCTACACCAATCACTGCAACCTGCTCGACCTGTCGGCGGTGGCAATTCCCGCCGGGGAAGCGGCGGGGAACCTGCCGTTCGGCATTACGCTGTTCGCTCTGGCGGACAGTGAGCATCTGCTTGCCGGAGCCGGGGCGCGGTTTCTGGCGGAGGGGGATGATGGTGAGAGTGGGGGGAGTTCTGCCGGGGCCGAGGCCCAACTTCTGGCAGAGCACCAATCGCTGGAGCCGGAAGCTGGCGGAGGTACTAGTGGTGCAGGTGGTACTGCTGGGGCTGACGTTGGTGAGGCTGGAGGTATTGGTGCTGCTACTGGCGCTGCTATTGCTGCCGAATCACCAGCGTCCGGCATGGTTACACTTGCGGTCTGTGGGCTGCATATGCGCGGCTTCCCGCTGGAGAAGCAGATGCTGGAGCATGGCGCGCACTTCTGGCAGGAGGCGCGGACCGCTGCCTGTTATGAGCTGGTCAAGCTCCCTACCGTGCCAGCGAAGCCGGGGCTGCTGAGACAGGCTTCAGGGGGAAGTGCTGTCGAGCTGGAGCTGTGGCAGATGCCGGTGGAAGCGCTGGGCGCGTTCGCTGCGCTTATCCCGGCTCCGCTGGGTCTCGGGCGGGTGGCCCTCGCGGATGGGCGCGAAGTGACGGGCTTCATCTGCGAAGGCTATGCCGCCGCCGGAGCTGAGAACGTTACAGCCTACGGGGGCTGGAGATACCTGCCTGCTGAATAAATACCGCTTTCAGCGTGCAGCTCTGCATGCCGATTAACTGCCGCTTTCGGCGTTCACCTCTGCGTGCGTTATACTAAGGTGGAATTTGGATATCCCATTTTGCGTCACCGGCATACATGTAGTAATTAGTTGGATTTTCTCCATTTGCTGCTGGTGGAATACCTCCTATGGGAACAGCAAATGGATAAACAACACTTATTTTCCTCGCTTTTAAGGGATTCCATAGAATTCGGCGGATTAGGTGTACTTTATCCAACCGCTTCAGTCAAACCGGTTAGGTTGGCTGAATTAAGTGTCATTTTTCCAACTACTATTACTTTACGTCTGCCATCCAAGCTACTTTACCCGCGCGCATCCCATCCCGTCAACAAGTTACATCAACGGCAACGTTCTGAATCAAGACGGCAACCGCTTCTGTGGGGAGCTTGAGAGTCGGAGGGGTGCGGAGTGACTGACCTGGATAGAATACAAAAAAGGACTCTCCCAAGCTTATAGCTTGTGGAAGAGTCCTTTTTGTATGAATTGGATGGCGCGTGCAGGCTGTGCCTTGACATGCTGTGGTACGGTGGAAAGGGCCGCATAATCGGCGCGTTCAATCTCTTCAAGAATCCGGTTCAGGTGGGAGAATACCGCACCGAGATCACGGAAGGCGGCGAGCGGGCACTGATCCTGCAGCTCCGAGAACCAGGCGAGCTGCACATCGCGGGCTCTTCTCAGACTCTCGGGGAGTGACCGTCCGCTGCATTCGGCATCCGATAGCGTTCGTGTGCCGTACAGGGCGATACAGTCTGCCGTTGCGGTTACAACCTCCAGCATCCAGTCGGCTGCGGCATAATGGGCCGGCAGCAGGGCGATCTCTTCGCTTATGGCTTTGACATAGGAGTGGACCTTGATGAGATGGGTGGTCGTCTGTGTCAGCTTGCCAATGTCCTTGCGGCACTGGTAATGAGACAGCGTGTAATGCATCTCCTTCTGCAGCCGGTCGCTCTTCTTCAGCAGCTCGCCGGAGCTCTCAAGAGCAGCCTTGGCCTGTGCGGCATCCCGGCCGCTTGCAGCGAATCCGGTTAAGGCATCGGATAAGGTCAGGCTGCCCTTCAGCGCCAGGTCCTTGACCTTGACGAAGCTCTTGGGCGGCACGATAATCATATTGATGATGAGGGCAATCAGCACGCCGATCAGCGTCTCGGCGACTCTCCAGACGATATATTGGTCATGATAGAAGGTAAGTGCGAGAACCGAGGTGACGCCCACCTGGGAGACGGCCTGGATATTGATCCGGCAGGCTGTAGCCACCCCGATGCCGATCAGCAGCATCAGCAGAATCGACAGCGCACCCACATCGAAGAATTTGCCTACGATCAGGCTGACGATGCCGCCAAGAACCACGCCGGTCATGCGGTAGACGCCTTTTTCAAGGGAGGCCTTGACACTGCTCTGGGTAATCAGAATCGCCGCCAGCGGCGCGAAGTACAGGTAATGGTCCCCGTAGATAATGTGCACAGCCAGCCACGAGAGCGAAGCGGCGAGCGTAATCCGTATCATATATAAGGATAATCCGAACTTTTCAAGGCGCTCCTGTAAGCCCTCGTTCATGTTTGTCATCTTCTTTCATGTAAATAGGAAAAATTTTATGGTTTTCATCCGTTTTCATTATAGCACCTCAAAACAGGCTGGAGGCGGGCAAGATTTTACGAACTTGTTAAGTTTTTGTGCGCGATTTCACAATGTAAGCTATCGCATATATTGCAGGATTCATTTATGCTATATATATTGAAGTCTGTCGAACCAAGGCAAGAATTGTCGCTTATCCGTGCTAAGCATGCTGCTGCCGGATTGTCTCCCGTAAGAAGCGGGTAAAATAGGTTGTACTACATAAGTAAGGGAGGTTGTTAGCTATAGCTACCCCGGAAGGCACTATTATTTCTTTTGACCAGGTGATTAAGCAATACGACGACGAAGAGGCTGTACTCAAAGGCGTGAGCTTCGAAATTGAACGCGGTAAATTCTACACGCTGCTGGGCCCTTCGGGCTGCGGAAAAACGACCATTCTGCGTCTTATCGCCGGCTTCGCGGAGCCGACTGAAGGTTCGATCTATCTGAACGGCAAAATTATCAACCACATTCCCGCCAATGAGCGGCAGGTCAATACGGTATTTCAGGACTATGCGCTGTTTCCGCATCTGAACGTATTCGAGAATGTGGCGTTTGGACTGCGCATCAAGAAGATGAAGAAGGATGTCATTCAGCAAAAGGTGCAGGAAGCGCTGCGCTTCGTCAACCTGGTCGGCTATGATCAGCGGGCCATTAATGAAATGTCCGGCGGGCAGAGGCAGCGTGTCGCCATTGCACGCGCCATTGTCAACGAGCCGCAGGTGCTGCTGCTGGACGAGCCGCTCTCGGCGCTTGATCTGAAGCTGCGTACGGAGATGCAGTATATTCTGCGGGAGATGCAGCAACGGCTGGGCATCACCTTCATCTTCGTCACCCATGACCAGGAAGAGGCGCTGGCGATGTCCGACTGGATCTTCGTCATGAACGGCGGCAAGATTGAGCAGAGCGGCACGCCTAATGATATCTACGATGAACCGATTAACCGGTTCGTGGCTGACTTCATCGGAGAGTCGAACATTGTACCGGGTGTGATGATTGAGGACTATGTAGTGGAATTCAACGGTCACCGGTTCGAATGTGTCGATGCCGGTCTGCGGCCGAATGAAGCGGTGGAGATTGTCATCCGTCCCGAGGATCTAGAGATTGCTACAGTTGAGGCGGGCAAGCTGAAGGTGCGTGTGGATTCGCAGCTGTTCCGCGGGGTTCACTACGAGATCAGCTGCTATGACGGCTCCGGCCATGAATGGCTCGTCCATTCCACCCGCAAGGCGGAGGTGGGCTCCGAGATCGGGCTGTATTTTGACCCGGAAGCGATCCATGTTATGCGGTTCGGTGAAACGGAGGAGGAGTTCGACAAGCGTCTGGAGGCTTACGCCGAGGTGGAGAGCCATGATGACTAAGGGCAAGTCGTATTACCTCATTCCGTACTACCTGTGGATCGCGCTGTTTGTCATTGCGCCGGTGCTGCTGGTGGTCTACTATTCCCTGTTCGATCTGGAGGGGAAGCTGACGCTGAATAACTACGTCAATTTCTTCACACCGGTCTATATGCGGATGATGCTGAATTCGTTCTGGTACGCTTTTCTGATTACGCTGTTCTCGCTGTTGGTGGCTTATCCGGCCGCTTATCTGCTGACGCGAACGAAGCACAAGCAGCTCTGGCTGCTGCTGATTATTCTGCCGACCTGGATCAACCTGCTGCTGAAGACTTATGCCTTCATCGGGATCTTCGGCACCTTCGGTCCGGTCAATAATTTCTTTGATTTATTGGGTCTGGGCGAGCAGCAGATTCTGTTCACGGGCTTCAGCTTCGTGTTTGTGTCGGTCTATATTTTCATTCCATTCATGATTCTGCCGATCTTCAGTGCCCTGGATGAGATGAATCTGTCGCTGGTGGATGCCGCGCGCGATCTGGGTGCATCGGGATGGACAACGTTCCGGCGGGTGGTTTTTCCGCTGACGATCTCGGGTGTACGCTCCGGCTGCATGGCGGTATTCATTCCGGCGCTGTCGCTGTTCATGATTACGCGTCTGATTGCCGGGAACCGGGTGATTACGCTCGGCACCGCGATTGAGCAGCACTTCCTGGTCACACAGGATTGGGGTATGGGCTCCACCGTTGCGGTGTTCCTGATCGCCATTATGGCGCTGTTCATGATTCTGACCGGCGGCTCCCGGAAGGGGGTGCGCGGATGAAGAACAGACGCAGGATTAAGAACAAGAACGGCATCGCCAATATCTATCTGGTGCTGGTCTTCCTGGTGCTGTACGCGCCGATCTTCTATCTGATGTACTACTCGTTCAACAGCGGCGGTACGATGCACAAGTTCGAAGGCTTCACGCTGGATTATTACCGTGAGGTAGTTGCCGATACCCGGCTGATGATTATTGTGATTAACACACTGGTCATCGCCCTTCTGTCATCGGCCATTGCGACCATCATAGCGGTAATCGGTGCGCTGGCGATCCATCATGTCCGCAGCCGCCGGGCCAAAAACACGCTGCTCTCGCTGAACAATGTGCTGATTGTCAGCCCGGATGTCATTATCGGTGCCTCCTTCCTGATCCTGTTCACGATTGTCGGGATCAAGCTCGGTTTCACCTCCGTGCTGCTCTCGCATGTGGCGTTCAGCATTCCGATTGCGGTCATTATGATCCTGCCGCATCTGCAGGAGATGAGCCCGACCCTGACGGATGCCGCGCGTGATCTCGGCGCTACGCGCCGGGATGTGCTGACAAAAGTCATTCTGCCGATCATCAAGCCGGGAATCTTCAGCGGATTCTTCATGGCCCTGACCTATTCCCTGGATGATTTCGCAGTCACCTTCTTCGTCACGGGCAATGGCTATTCCACCCTGTCGGTGGAGATCTATTCCCGTGCCCGTCAGGGGGTCTCGCTGTCGATTAACGCGCTGTCGACGCTGATTTTCCTCTTCACAATTCTGCTGGTCATCGGTTATTACTACCTGAACCAGCGTAAAAGCCGCCCGGCGGCACAGATTGCCGAGCCGGTGGCCGAAGCGGGGGTGCCTAGATGAAGCAGCTAGTCAATACGTTCCTGGCGATTCTGATCGTCGCCTTCGGACTGATGTTCCTGGCCTCCCGGCTGAACTCGGCCCAGGGCTATTCTGGCGGCAACACGCTGACTATCTATAACTGGGGCGACTATGTGGACCCCGATCTCCTGAAGCAATTCCAGGAGGAGACCGGGATTACGGTCATCTACCAGACGTTCGATTCCAATGAAGCGATGCTGACCAAGGTAGAGCAGGGGGGTACGATCTTCGATGTCGTAATCCCGTCTGACTACGCGATCGCCAAGATGCGGGAAGAGAATCTGCTGCTGCCGCTGGATCACAGCAAGCTGCCGAATCTCGCCAACATCGATTCCAAGTTCATGAATCTGTCCTTCGATCCCGGTAACAAGTATTCGGTTCCTTATTTCTGGGGGACGGTGGGGATCATCTTCAACCCGGAGATGACGAAGGGCATCGATTTCAGCAGCTGGAATTCCTTATGGGACAAGCGGCTGAAGAATAATATCTTCCTCGTGGACGGAGCCCGTGAGGTCATGGGCATGGCGCTGAACAGCCTGCACTATTCCGTCAATGACACGAAGGAGGAGCATTTGCAGGAGGCGCTCGCGAAGCTGAACAAGCTGTCCCCAAATGTGAAGGCCATTGTGGGTGACGAGGTCAAAATGCTGCTCGCCAACGAAGAAGCGGCGGTCGGTATCGTCTGGTCCGGCGACGCTTCGGAGATCATGGATGACAACGACAAGCTGGACTTTGTCGTGCCGGAGGAAGGCTCGAACAAATGGTTCGACAACATGGTCATCCCACGCACCGCCGGCAATGTCGAAGGCGCGCATAAGTTCATCAACTTCATGCTGCGGCCTGATGTGGCGGCCCAGAATACGGAATACGTCGGCTATTCCACGCCGAACGTTCCCGGCCTGAAGCTGCTGCCGGAGGACATCTCCGGTGACGAGCGCTTCTACCCGCCCGCCGAGCTCACCGACCGGCTGGAGGTCTACGACAACCTCGGCAAGCGGATACTTGCCCACTATAATGAGCTGTTCCTGATGTTTAAGATGAATAAGAAGTAGCTGGCGTAAGCGCCGGAAGAGTACAGAAGCCCCCTGCATGCGCGTATTGCGTAGGCGGGGGGCTTTTGCTTGCCAGGGGGTAAGGTGGAAGTGGGTGGCGGGAGTTGCATAGGGGATAGGAGCGGGACTATAACGGTGTGGAGGAATGGGGACTGACGAGGATTGAAAAAGTGGGGTGCTGGCGGCTGATGGTTTGATAGAGGATAAGAACGGTGTTGCCGATGCTTGTGGAGTAATCTATGTTGGTGGAATCGGGTTTTTGTGGCTGCGGAAACGGAAAATAGTTGGATTTTGTCCACCTGCTGATAAGTATTAATGGGTTGTGGGGGAGAGAGTTGGAAAAACAGCACTTAAATTTCCCCAGATCGTTCTATAGCGGCAAAACCAGGAGCAGCAGTTGCTGTTTTTCCACTTGTTGTCGAGTATTCCTTGGGAATAGCGAAATTAAGATGCGTTTTTCCAATTATTTGCCGAAGGCTAATTAAAATATTCCAGTACACCGCGCTTCAACTCATATCGTGCGGTTCGTTCCTGATTGCTGGTGGGAACCGGTACGAGCCAGCCCTTGTCAGACAGACTTCGCAAGGTGCGGACAGCGGTTCTGTAATCAATTGAGAAATGCTGCTTTACATCCTGCGGGCGAATAGGCCGGGCTAGATGAACGGTTAACCGGATGACCTCCTGCTCCATCAACTGTACGCGCGATACTGGGGTTGCCGCAGGCTGATATCTGCCCAGCACCATCCGCAGCAAGGTTATGCAGAGCTCGGGACGCTGTTCAACATCATCGTATGCGAAGGAAATCACATGATAGCCCATGGCGTACAGGAAGGTCTCGCGGTTCAGCTCGCCGCAGTATTTGTTGCGGTCCATATCACGTACATGCGAAGCATAGCCTTTGATTTCGATCAGCAGCTTTACGTATCCGGGCAGCCAAGCAAAGTCAGCGAAATAAGATCGTCCCCGCCAATCCATCACCTCATACTCCGGGTGAAGTCCGGTAAAATGTCCCCGCAAAGGCCACCATACATTCTTCAGGAACAGCACCTCGGCATGCCGATGCCCCCTTTCCAAGCGTGCTCTTCGTTCCCCCTCAGGTCTGCAATTCAAGTGTCCGCTGATAAATTGTTCATGTGCTTCTTCAAAAGTCATGCTCCTCATCCTCTCCGGAAAATAGAAAACGCCCCGGCTTCCCCTAAAGGGGTAACCGGGACGTTCTTCGTCTCGCTGATGTTAAGTATAGGGTAAATTTGGAGGCTTGGCTAGATGTGGAGCGAGCAAAATGTTACTTCACAGCGGTCCGCATCCGGTAGCTAACCGGTACCTGCAAGGTCCGGCCCTGGAAGAACTCCTCTACCTCTGCCGAGAATTCGGCAATATCCTGTTCAAGTGAGGCCGGGCTGAGCTTCAGGAGGGACTGGAGGCCGCCCTGGCTGAGGGCCAGCCCGATATAGCGCTGTGCATCGCATGACTCCATATTGTGAAAAACAATCTCTCTCGCGTACGTAAACCGTCCGCTGGCTTTAATCCGGTTCAAATGACCTTCCTTGTCCCATTTGCTGGCCTGGTCGGCACCGGGCTGAAGCTCCGCAAGCATGGCATCCGAAGCCGCAATCAGCCGGTTGTAACGGGCTTCAATAGCGGGATGCAGCACCAGAGGCCAGTCACAGTCATAGGCGGCAAAGACTCCGCCGGGCCGCAGACAACGGGCGATTTCCTGAAGAGTGCTGTCCGGGTCCATCCAGTGGAACGACTGGGAGCAGGTGATAATGTCCACACTCTCCGTATCGAAAGGAAGCTGGTTGGAGTAGCCCTGCACAAAAGACAGGTTATCCGCTCCGCTGCCGAGAAGACGGAGCTTGTCCTGAGCCTTGCCCAGCATATCCGGGTTTGGCTCCACTCCGGTCACTGCATTGGCGGCATCCTTCCACAGAAAGGTGGACAGGCCGGTGCCGCAGCCAATATCTGCAACATGGGCAGGACGGTGGCCCAGGTAACTGGTGAGCAGTTCAATCACCATCGGCGGCGCTTCCGGCCGGTAACGGTCGTAGTCATTTTGGTACCCCAAAAAACGGTCGATATTAGCCTTGCTGTTGCCTGAAGGAATCATAGGAAGGGCCTCCTCGCTATAGGTAGCTAAGTGTAGGATAAGTTAGTCATGCCTGCTGTTCAAAAGGAACGGAGGGTCATGAAGCTCCCCCCCTGCTAACGCAAAAGCGCCGGATCAACCGCAGGTACAAGCCCTTCGGCAGCAGCCCGGTTCAGCAGTGCAGAGATGGCCGCATAGCCGTCCTCGCCAAGGCTCATCGTGAATTCATTGACGTACAGATCAATATGCGATTTGGCCACTTCCGGCGATAGCTCCTGGGCGTGGCTTAGCACGTATTCCTGGCAGTCCAGAGGATGGTCCCAGGCATACTGGAGTGAGCTGCGAATCCAGCCGGCAATGGCTTCAGGGTCCAGATCGCGGCGGGCAATAATCGCACCGAGCGGAATAGGCAAGCCGGTATCGCTCTCCCACCAGCTCCCGAGGTCAGTCAGCAGGTTGAGATTGTAAGACGGGTAAGTGAAGCGGGCTTCGTGGATGACGAGTCCGGCATCGATCTCTCCCTTCTGTACGGCAGGCATGATCTCATCAAAAGGCATAACGACGATCTCGGCCGGACCGCCCTGCACCTGCTGTGCTACCCAAAGACGGAACAGCAGGTATGCCGTAGAGCGTTCGCTCGGGACGGCAATTCTGCGGCCGGACAGCTCGCGCGGATGTTTGATGGCGCCTGCGCCTTTGCGGGTTAGTACAAGCGGGCCGCAGCCCCGTCCCAGCGCACCGCCGCAAGGGAGCAGCTTGTACCTGTCCAGCACCCAAGGAAGGGCGGCGTAGGAAATCTTGAGCACTTCAGGCCCGGCGCCGTCTGCTGCAAGCCCGTTCGTAATATCGATATCGGCAAACATTACATCCAGCTTGGGTGCGCCGGGAATCAGGCCATGCGCCCAGGCATGAAAGACAAAGGTATCGTTAGGACAAGGGGAATAAGCAATATGAAGCTCTTGTGTCATTACAGCACCTCCCGTAAAATAGCCGCCGCCGCTGCCAGAGCGTCGAGCGCTTCATTGATCTTCCACGCGGCCCGGTCGCGCGGGCCGACCGGGTTCGAGATCGCGCGCAGCTCCAGCGCCGCGATTCCCAGCGCCTGGGCGGCCACGGCGACCCCGTGGCCTTCCATCCCTTCCGCCGCCGCCTCCGGGTGGCGCGCGGCCAGAGCCGCGGCCGTCCCGGCGGTGCCGGTCGCGGTCGACACGGTAAGCACGGTGCCCGTGCTTACCGTGAGGCCGGCCGCTGCCAGCGCGGCCGCAAGGGCCTGTACCGTGCCGCCCGGCGCAGGCACGGACACGCTGCCGAAGCCGAGCTCGGCAGCGCTGCGGAAGCCCTCCGGCGTCTCTGCGCCGAGGGCCGCGTCCCGCATCTCGCTGGCGACGACCAGCGAGCCTACGGGTGCGCGTCCCGGGAAGCCGCCGCCGATCCCGGCGCTGACGACGCAGCCGTACGAGCCGGCTGCCAGGGCGGCGGCGGTGCCCGACGCAGCCGCAGCGGGGCCGGCGCCCGCCGCGATGACGTCGAACCTGCGGCTGCCGGCGAGGCCGCGCAGGACCGCCTCGCGCTCAGCCGCGACTGCCGTCACGATCAGCACGCGCGGCGCGGGGGCTTCTTCCGCCGCAGCACTGCGCGCGGCGGCCCCGGAATGATGATGATCCTTCGATTCCATAATCAGCCTCCTTTTGTAGCCTTGGTATAAGTTAGGATAGGATTCATTTGAAGTATTAGGAATAACCGATAAGTTGCTTGCTAAGAGCCGTTTGCTTCGGTGTATACTCACCTTTTGAAAGTCTACGCCGTTTTAGAGAACAAATCAAATATGCGGAGCGGGAGATAGATGAATTTTCTCCACTTGCTGATGAACGAATAAACCCTGCTAAAACAGTAGCTGGATAAAAGGCACTTAATTAAGGATGATCCGCCCAAAGTGGCGAAATTCAGCTCTATTAGATGTAGATTTTCCACTTGCTTCCGTATAAATTACGAAAATAGAATAACTAAGATACAGTTTTCCACTTGCTTATTGCGGGAGTTGGAGGGGGTGATTGTTGCGCGGGTTGGGGGGGATTTACCCGCAGAGGTTAGCTTTTTTGTAAGAATTAGGCTTCACATGACCGCAGCATAGAGCGATCCTTCCTTGCGCCGGGCGGAATGAAAATTAATTCACCTCCCGCGCTTGACAGACTGCTTCCAATAACGTATATTTATCTTAACTTAAAGATAATTAACTTGAAGATAAATGCAGCCGGTCAGGAGGTGTACCAAAATGAGCAGCAAGAATAAGACAGCAGGAACAGAGACAGATACTACGCTGGAGCAGGAGCAGGCAGCATCGCTGAAATTGTTCGTCGTTCTGTCGAAGGCGTACAAGAGCCTGATGGATCAGGCGGTGAAGGATATGAAGAGTCACGGGCTGGCCTCGGCGGAGTTCATGGTGCTGGAGGTGCTGTATCATAGAAACCGGATTCCACTTCAGCAGATTGGCGAGAAGATCCTGGTCACCAGCGGCAGCATCACCTACAATATCGACAAGCTGGAGAAGCGGGGACTGCTGAAGCGCGTTCCTTGCGAGGATGACCGCCGTGTTACGTATGCCGAGATTACGGAGGCGGGACGGGAGCTGTTTGATGATATTTTCCCGCAGCATGTCGATTCTATACACAGCCTGATGGGCGGACTGGACAGCGAAGAGAAGACTCAGGCGACGCTGCTGCTGAAGAAGCTGGGCAAGGGCATATAGAAGGAAGTCCGTAGCAGCCCAGCGGCGGTAAGGTTGTCTGCTTGTTAGCAAGCTGAATGAATGAAGAGAATAATAGCTCAGCAATTTTTTTAGCCAATATCTTAAGGTTAAGATAATTAAAATCAAGAGAATGGAGAGTGTTTAAAATGGTTAGTGTAGGTTTATTGTTGATGAGATTGGTGATTGGTGTAGTGTTCATCGGGCATGGCGCACAGAAGCTGTTCGGCTGGTTTGGCGGATATGGGCCGAAGGGAACAGGCGGCTGGATGGAGTCGATTGGTATCAAGCCGGGCGTGCGTATGGCGGTGCTGGCAGGTCTGATGGAGCTGGTCGGAGGCCTGCTGTTCACTCTGGGTCTGCTGACTCCGGTGGCTGCGGTGCTGATTGCGGCAACGATGCTCGGTGCCATTGTGAAGGTTCATGCTCCTAACGGATTCTGGTCCACGGCGAACGGGATTGAGTTTCCTTTAACGGTGCTGGTAGTCGCTGTAGGTATAGCGCTGACAGGCGCGGGTTCGATTTCACTAGACGCAATATTCTTCAATTAAAATAAGCGCATCATCATCACAACTATCAGGAGGGTTCACTCATGACTATGCATACTGCAGGGATTCATCATGTTACCGCTTTTGTTGGAGACGCTCAGCGTAATGCTGATTTCTATGCCGGAATTCTGGGCCTGCGGCTCGTCAAAAAAACCATCAATTTCGACGCCCCCGAGGTCTACCACCTCTACTTCGGCAATGAGCAGGGTGCGCCGGGTACGATCATCACCTTCTTCCCTTGGGCTCATGGCCGCAAAGGCAGAATCGGCGGAGGACAGGTCGGTGTGACCACTTATGCTGTACCGGCCGGCTCTTTCGGATTCTGGGAGCAGCGGCTGGCCGCTTACCAGATTCCTGTGACTAAGGTTACCCGGATTGGCGAGTCGTATCTCTCTTTCGCGGATTTTGATGGGCTGCGGATTGAACTGGTAGAGCGGGAAGAGGGTGCGCTGAGCACCTGGTCGTTCGGCGGCGTTCCGGTAGAGCATGCGGTTAAAGGCTTCGGAGGTGCTCTCCTCTACAGCACGGCCCCGGACCGGACAGCGGATACACTCTCCCGCACCCTGGGAATGGAGCGTATCGCTGAAGGGGACGGCTACATCCGCTACAGAGCTTCAGGCAATATCGGCAATATTATTGATCTGAAGGCCACTCCGGTTCCGCAGGGCGGCGGCGGTACAGGTACCGTTCACCATATTGCTTGGCGGGCCGCAGATGACAAAGAGCAGCTGGAGTGGGGACGCCGGGTTCAGAGTCACGGCTACCAGCCGACTCCGGTGCAGGACCGCCAGTACTTCAATGCCATCTACTTCCGGGAAGAAGGCGGAATTCTGTTCGAGATTGCAACCGATCCTCCGGGCTTTGCCCGTGATGAAGCACCTGAGGCGCTGGGGCAGAAGCTGATGCTTCCGGCTTGGTTTGAGCCGCAGCGTGCGGCGATTGAAGCGAATCTAAGCCCGTTTGAAATCCGTGAACTGGAGGTGAAGCCGGTATGATTCATGTATTTGAGCAAGGTACGGACCTAACCCAGCCAACACTGGTTTTATTCCACGGCACAGGCGGCAACGAGCGTGATCTGCTGCCGCTGGCAGAGCTGCTGGCACCCGGAGCCTCTGTGCTGGGCATCCGCGGCAACGTACTGGAGAATGGCATGCCCCGCTTTTTCCGGCGGCTGGCGGAGGGGATTTTCGATGAGGAGGATCTGATCTTCCGCACCCATGAGGTGAAGCAGTTCCTGGAGGAAGCGGCTGCAAAATATGGCTTCGATGCCGGTAATCTGGTGGCTGTCGGCTATTCCAACGGTGCGAACATCGCAGGCAGCCTGCTCTTCCATTACGGAGCCCTCTTCCGGGCGGCAGTGCTGCTGCATCCGATGGTTCCGCTGCGCGGCCTGGCGATTCCTTCGCTGCAAGGGGTTCCGGTCTTTATCGGGGCAGGGACCAATGATCCGATTATCCGCTCCGAGGAGACCCGGGAGCTGGAAGCACTGTTAAGCGGCGCCGGGGCAGAGGTTACCTCGCACTGGGGCCATCAGGGGCACCGCCTGAGCGCCGCCGAGGCGGAGGCGGCAAGAGATTGGCTGGCCGCTCTTACAGATTCTGAGGAGTAACAACAGCACCACCCGAGATAACCGCCTGCGGGCCTGCCGATCACCGAGAGGATTGGCGGCTACGGCAGGCGGTTTTTTGTTGCACTTGAATTGATGCTTATCGTCTATTGTGTGCTGGCGGTGGGTAGGGGACGGACAGGATGTAAGCGAAAAACCGAACACAATGGGCAGAGTTGGGGGTGTGCGGGCTGCGAATGTTGCACTTCGTGCAGGATTTGCGCGCAGGCCGCGCCTATCTAGCTGCATTGTTGCACTTCGTGCAGGACTTTTCTAAATTTGTTACTGGCTCTGGCGCATTGTTGCATCTTTTGCAGGAATTCTGGCGATTTGGGGCAAGTTAGGACTGCGAATGTTGCATTTCGTGCAGGATTTGCTGATAAGCCGCCCGACTTGAGCAACATTGTTGTATTTTCTGCAGGATTTCCATGCAGGCCTGCCGAGCCACTCCTCCTAAGCCACACCAATCAAGCCGCCTATCAAACCCGATTTTATCAGACAGCACCTACTCATCTGCACCCTCTGCATCAGTCCCCCTAATTTCACCGGCCACCCGCTGCCGCACTTTCCCTCCAACTAGAAATTCATTGAACATTCCGGCGGTAATCGGTAGTATGGAGAAATATATTAACGGACCTGAACATAAATGGCACTGCCGTCTTACTAAAGGTTACGGGCAAGAAAGGATGTATCCTGTTCATGATGAAGCAAAATTCGGTGACAAGCCTGGCTGAGGGCGGGCCGTCCAGAAGCCAGCGGCTGCAGCTTGCCGTGATTCTGGGAGCCATCGCTACCATTGGTCCCCTGTCGATTGATATGTATCTGCCTGCCCTGCCTGCTCTTGGTCTCTATTTCGATACCAGTCCCGCCATGGTTCAACTTACCCTGACCTTCTTCCTGCTGGGACTGGCTTCGGGCCAGCTTGTGGCCGGACCGCTCAGTGATGTGCATGGGCGCCGGATTCCGCTGTTGTTCGGAATGATGATCTATGCGGTATCCTCGCTGCTCTGTGCGTTCAGCCCGTCCATCGGACTGCTGATTGTGCTGCGCTTCATTCAAGGCCTGGCCGGATCGGTAGGGGTGGTAATCTCCCGTGCGGCGGTCCGCGATATGTACAGCGGCTCGGAATTAACCAAGTTCTTCTCGCTGCTGATGATTGTCAACGGACTGGGTCCGATTGCAGCGCCGGTCATCGGGGGGCAACTGCTGAGAGTGACGGACTGGAAGGGGGTATTTATCGTCTTGTTCGTATGCGGGCTGCTCTTCGCGGCGGTCATCCTGTTGCGGCTGCCGGAGACTCTGCCTAAGGAACGGCGTATCCGCAGCGGGCTCAGAGGGACCCTGCGTACCTTCCGCATCCTGCTCGGCAATGCCGGATTCATGGGCTACGCGCTCTCCCAGGGCTTTGTTATGGCAGGCATGTTCGCTTATATCTCGGGATCATCCTTTGTTCTGCAGACGATTTATGGGGTATCCCCGCAAATGTACAGCCTGATTTTCGCCGTGAATGGCCTCGGCATTATTCTGACCGGGCAGATTGCCGGGCGGATGTCGGCCAGAGTGGGTGAGCGTAAGCTGCTGATCTGCGGCCTTCTGCTCAGTACCTCTGGAGGTATTCTGCTGCTGATTACCCTCCTCGCCGATGGCGGGCTGCTGCCGATCCTAATCTGTCTGTTCGCTGTGGTTGCAAGTGTAGGTCTTGTGGGTACGACCAGCTTCTCGCTGGCGATGCAGGATCAGGGGGAGACCGCTGGCAGCGCCTCTGCGCTTCTGGGTCTGCTTCCCTTGCTGCTGGGGAGCTGCGCGGCTCCGCTGGTCGGACTTGGCGGCAGCGGCTCGGCCCTGCCGATGGCGCTGGTCATCGCGGGAGCGGGCCTCCTGTCGGTTCTGTCCTATCTGCTGCTGTGCAGAAGAGAGGTTAAGCTGTGAGCCGCAAGGACTTTGCTACCCTGTTGCTGCTTGCTTTTGCCTGGGGGGCTTCCTTCCTGTTCATGCGGATTGCCTCGCCGGAGCTCGGTCCGGTCTTCACGACAGAGCTGCGCGTTACGATTGCCGGAGCTGCTCTGCTGCTCTATGCGCTGCTGACCCGGCGCAGGCTGGGCCTCCTGAAGCACTGGAGATCTTTCCTGCTGCTCGGTGCGGTTAACGCGGCGCTTCCGTTCACGCTGATCTGTATGGCTGAGCTGCATCTGAGCGCCTCCCTGGCGGCGATTCTGAATGCTACAACTCCGATGTTCGCGGCACTGGCGGCGTGGGGTACCCGGAAGGAGAAGCCGGGGGCGGCCAAATCAGCCGGGCTGATCATAGGCCTGGTAGGTGTGGGTGTGCTGGTCGGCTGGAGTCCGCTCCCGCTGACCGGCACGGTTCTTTTATCCGTAGGTTACTCTCTTGGAGCCGCGCTCTGCTATGCGTTCGGAGGATTATACGCATCACGCGTAGGCTCCGGTCTCACTCCGCTGGCGCTTGCTGCGGGACAACAGCTGGGCGCAAGTGTGGTGCTGCTGCCGCTGGCGGTGATTTTTGCCCCGGATCATCTGCCTTCTTCCGCCGCTGTATATTCTGTCCTCGGCCTCTCGCTGATCTGCACCTCAGTGGCGTATCTGCTGTATTTCCGGTTGATTGCCAATATCGGCCCGGTCAAGACCGTTAGTGTTACCTTCCTCGTGCCTGTATTTGGCCTGTTGTGGGGCGTAATCTTCCTGCAGGAGCAGGTCTATGCCAATACCATCGCCGGGCTGGTCATCATCCTGCTGAGCGTTATGCTGGTGAACCGGAGGGCCAGGAAGGGTTGAAGGGATATTCAGCAAACTTTCAGCGCATTTTAACGTTCATTGTAGAGAAAAGGGATATATTGAAGAGGTGAAAGGAGGGACACCCATGAATGTCTCATCCGTTGCCGCTTCATCATCTGTATCTTATACATCCTCCAGCGCCAGCGATACCGCTGCACTTGAGAAGCAGAAGGCGAAGCTGGAAGCTGAGCTTGAGAAAGTAAGCGCAAGCAAGGACAGCGAGCAAGCCAAAGAAACCAAAACCAAGCAGCTAGAACAGCAGATCAAGCAAATCGAAGCACAAATTACCCAGAAGTCACAGGCTGCGGGCAGCTCCGCTTCTGCCCAGAGCGCTGCTGCGCCTCCGGACAAGCCTGCCGGTAACCATAAGCTGACAGCAGCATCCGTTCAGGAGATTGCTAACGCAACCACCGACAGCGCAGGGAGATTCGACATCCGAGTATAGCCTGAGCGAGAACAGCATGTCTCTGAAGGGAGCCGCCATTGCCATGGTGACAGGCTCTCCGTTAGGGGATGACAACCCTTGGTACGATGATAAAAGCACCCGGACTAACCGCAGTCCGGGTGCTTTTAAAATATAGATGTATACGCTTCCCGCCATCACCGGATAAATATAAATCTGATGCAGGGACTTATCCTCCGCCCGCCGTCTAACTCTTATAGGCATGTGACCATTATACGGGAGTTCTGTTGCGGATCTTGTTATAATGGGTTCGTATGAAGAGGGCTGAATATGTTCAGGCAACAAGAGCGTTCGGCAGTGAGGACAGGTGAAGTCATGCATACTGTAATCAAAAATAAATTGGAACGCTTCAAGCTCGTACGGCTGCTGATATCCATCTACCGGATTAAGGCGGTGCGTGCGCTTTTTCCGCTGCTGATTATCGGTCTGGTCTATCTGGAGGGGCAGCATGAGCTGAAGCAAATTCATTTAGGCAAAATTATCCGTGATCTGAAATCCGTTCCCGTACCCTCTATTATGCAGATGCTGGGAATTTCGCTGCTGTCGGTGGCGGTCATGAGTACTTATGATTACTTGATCCGGCGGCATTTCCGCCTGCAGATCGGCTGGTTGCGGACCTTCCGCTATGCCTGGATCGCCAATACGTTCAATAATATGATCGGGTTCGCCGGTCTGGCTGGCGCGGGCCTTAGAACGCTGCTCTATAAGCGGAGCAGTGTGCCTGCATCCTTGCTCGCGCCGGCCATTGTGTTCCTGTCACCGCTGATGATTACGGGGCTGTCGCTGCTTGGGTGGGGGACGATAACCGGACTTCTGCCGGCGGACCGGCTGCTGGAGGCGCATCGCTGGCTGGGTTTTGCAGTCTGGGGGATAGCACTGTATCTGCCGTTCTTTGTACTCCTCCAGCGCTCTGCGCTCTTCGCCAAATGGGTCAACCGGGGTGAGGGGAGAACCGCCTGGCTTACTGTGGTTGCTTCTGTGGGTGCCTCCTTCCTGGAGTGGGTGTTCGCCGGGCTGACCTTCTGGTTCATTGCCGGTGAGATGCTCGGGAGCGCTCCGTTTCTCACCGTCTTCAGTATCTATGTAGTGGCTGCGATAGCGGGAATTCTAAGTATGGCTCCCGGCGGCATCGGCGCGTTCGATCTGATTGCGCTGCTCGGGCTTACCCAGCTTGGCATTAAGAGCGACCATGCTATGGCAGTTCTGGTCATCTACAGATTATTCTATTATATTATCCCTTGGCTGCTCGGACTGGTGCTGGCTGCGCTGGAGTTCGGGCTGCCGGGTACGAAGGGCGCTGAACGCAGCGGCGACAGAGTGGAAGCCCCCCTGACGGTCTGGCAGAAAATATGGGGCTGGCCCGGTCAATATACCTTCCTCAGCGATCTGGGCGTATGGGCACTCGGCAAGCTGGTCTTGGCCAGCGGTCTGCTTCTACTGCTGTCGGCAGCTACGCCTGAGCTGCTCTACAGGCTGAAGGTGACAGAGGAGCTCCTCTCGCTGCCAGTGATGCAGATCTCGCACCATCTGTCCGTGCTAATCGGCTTTATGCTGATTCTGCTGTCGCGGGGAATCTCCCTGCGTGTCCGCAGGGCTTATGTCTGGACGAGCCTGCTCCTATTGGGTGGGGCGGTATTTGCATTCACGAAGGGATTCGATTACGAGGAGGCTCTGTTCCTGCTGGTGGTGGCGATGATCCTCTGGATCTCACGAAGCCGGTTTTACCGGGTCAGCGTTCCGTTTAGCGCCAAAAGTACCTTATGGTGGCTGCTCCTGACTTCGGCTGTAGCCCTCAGCTATTACGGGCTGGCGAGTTATACCCATCACGGCTTCCTGAAGCATCTCCCGCCCGGCATCCAGCCGGAATGGCTGCGGCAGCACAGTAATGTGGCCGCCACGGCGGCCGGCGGACTGATTTTCTCTTGGCTGCTGCTGACGATGGTTGTAGCCCTCAGGCCGCAGCACAAGGCAGATATGCTTCTCGCGGATAAGGATATGGCGCGGCTGGAGCGCTTCCTCTCGGAGGGCTGGGGCAATACCTTAAGCCATATGCTGTTTCTTGGCGACAAAAGCTTCTATTGGGCCCAGGAAGGCAAGGTGCTGTTCGCCTTCGCCAGAGTCCGGGACAAGCTGGTGGTACTGGGTGATCCGCTTGGGCCGATGAATCTGCTTAATAACGGAATCAGTGAGTTCAGGCAGGCCGCTGATTTGTATGGCCTCTCTGTAGTCTTCTATCAGGTGACCCCGGCGCATCTTCCGCTCTATCATGAGCAGGGCTACCGGTTCTTTAAGCTGGGGGAAGAAGCGCTGGTTCCGCTGGCGGACTTCAGTATTAGCGGTTCGCGGAACGCCAGCCTGCGTAATGTGAAGGGGCGGTTCGAGCGCGAGGGTTACCGTTTCGAGATCACAGAGGCCCAGCATTCGAAGGAGCTGCTGCAGGAGCTTCGCCTGTTGTCAGAGGAATGGCTGGCCGGGCGCAAGGAGAAAGGCTACTCGCTGGGCTGGTTCAGCGAGCCGTACCTCCAGCTCGCACCGCTGGCACTGCTGCGTGGAGCAGACGGCCATTTGCTGGCTTTTGCCTCCATGGCTCCTGGTTATGACGGGCAGAAGACGGTCTCGGTGGATCTGATGCGCCATCACAAGGATACTCCGAACGGGACTATGGATTACCTGTTCCTGTGTCTGCTGGAATGGGCGAAAGCGCGCGGATACAAAAGCTTCAATCTGGGGTCTGCCCCGCTGTCTAATGTCGGGGGCCGCTTTGGAGCGCTGCGGGAGGAGAAGCTCGCCCGGCTGGTTTTTGAGCGCGGAGGCCACTGGTATGGCTTCTCCGGTCTGCGCCGGTATAAGGAGAAGTTCAACCCGGTATGGGAGCCGCGGTATCTGGCCTATCCCGCTGCGGTGACTCTTCCTCTCTTGACTCTGGATCTGGTGAGGCTGGTCTCCAGGCATCCGGAGGAGGGGAAGTGAGACCTTCACGCTGGAAGGTATGCGACATGGGCTGACTCGAGGGTCGCGGGCCGAATGTATGTCAAAAACAGCATACAAAGTGCTTGCATGCAGACGCACGGGCCAAATGTATGCCAAAAACAGCATACAATGTGCTTGCATGCAGGCGCACGGGCCGAATGTATGTCAAAAACAGCATACAATGTGCTGCCGCGCAGGCAAACGGGCCAAATGTATGTCAAAAACAGCATACAATGTGCTGTCGCGCAGGCAAACGGGCCGAATGTATGCCAAAAACAGCATACAATGTGCTGGTACGCAGACGCACGGGCCAAATGTATGCCAAAAACAGCATACAATGTGCTGACGCGAAGGAGAGTAAAACGAATTAAGGCCAATGGAGCAAAAATCAGGGGCACTAGTGCCCCTGATTTCGCCGGATGCCCACAAGTAGCGGATAGGTAAGAAGGGGTTAACTGTATTTGCTGCGCAGCCGTATAAGTTCTTACACATCCATCCGCTATGGTGATTTTGTTCGCTGAATCGTCCCGTACCCGCTCAGCTGATACGCGCTACCCACCACAGCATAGCTGCAACTGCCAGGATACCTAGCGCTGCCAGTGTATCACGCCTGCTCCAGCGGAGCTGATAGACCGGGGTCCGCTGCTTGGCGGGATCATACCCCCGTGATTCTACGGCTGTCGCCAGCTCGTCGCCCATGCCCAGGACAAGAATCAGCAGAGGCACGATGATTAGGGCGATCTGCCTCGGGGACCAGCGGGCCACCCCGCGGGCGCGCCTTCCGCGTGAGCCCAGCGCAAGCTGCAGCTGGGCCAGCTTGCCGAGAATCCACGGCACGAACTGCAGGGTCACGGATACGGCAAGCGACCAGTTACGGGTGCGGATGCCTAGGGTCCGCAGCGGAGCGATGCCCCATTCCAGACCCTCGCGCAAGGGGGCGCCGGTGGTCGTCTCGGTGAACAGGAAGCCCAGGGCAATTAACAGCAGGAAGCGCAGCACGTTAATTCCCCCGCGCACGAGTCCTGCATAGCTTAAGCTGAGCGGCCCGAGTGCGAAGTCGGGAGAGCTCCAGCTAAGCCCGGACAGGAGCCAGAGGAACAGGAACATCAGCAGGAACGGGCGGAAGAAGCGGAAGGCCCGGCGCCAGGAGATGCGGGCCGAAGCCGCGAGCCCGGCCAGCAGACCGGCGGTAAGCAGCAGCGGGAGCAGAGTGTTCATCCCTAACAGGACCAGCGAGCCGAGAATCATCCCCAGCCATTTGGCCCGGGGATCAAGTCCTTGCCAGCCGGGCCTGCGCGGGGTGTTCTGTTCTAGTCTTGGATTGCCAGGCCTGATTATCGTCTGAACCCGCTCTGTTCTGGAGGATCGAGGAGAATGATCTCGCTTCCAGGTGCCTTTTAAGCTGTATTCCGCACTGTGTTGTTCGCTGGTTTTGGTATTCTGGTTGCCGGGTGACATGGCGCTGCTGCGGGCAGAGGCGCCAGTGCCTGCCGGCCACCTGTCCGTCTGCGGCATAGGCAGCGGGTGCTTTTCCAGCCCTATCAGCAGCTCCTCCAGATTGTCCGGGACTGCTTCCAGCAGGCCATGCTGCACCGCTCTGCGTCCCATAGAAGCATAGACGGGGGGCGTGAGTCCGGCGTCTGCCAGCAGGCCGGGATCGGCAGTCAATGCCGGAGCAGGGCCGTTATAATGGATAGCACCCTGCTTCATCACGATGACCTTGTCGGCAACCGGCAGGAAGCTGTCCAGATCATGGGTGCCGATGATCAGGGTCAGGCCGCTACTGCGCAGCTGCTGTACCATTTCGAGCAGTGCTTGCGCTGCCTGAGGGTCCAGCCCTGCGGTCGGCTCATCCAGAATCAGAAGCCCGGGCTGTACGGCCAGGGCACCCGCAATACATACGCGCCGCTTCTCGCCCCCGCTAAGCAGAAAGGGAGAGCGCCCGGCGAATTCATCGTAAGCCAGCCCGGTCTTCGCCAGGGCGCCTGCGATGATCTCCGTCCGCTTCTCCTTGGACACCCCGCGCTCCATCAGGCCGTATTCGATATCCTTATGTACCGTACCCGCGAACAGCTGGGTCTCCGGCTGCTGGAATACCATGGACACAGCTTCGGCAGTCTTGTAGTCCGTCTTCTTCCCGTGATCGTAAAGTATCTGCCCGGAGGAGGGCTGTGCAAGGTCCGCGAGCAGACGGAGCAGCGTAGACTTGCCGCTCCCGTTCACCCCGCAGAGGACGGTCAGTGTACCTGTAGGGATATCCAGAGAGATATCCTGAACCGCTGGCCTGCCGCCTTCATAGCAGAAAAAAAGATGCTCCGTACGAATTCTCATAGCAGCTCCTCCAGATCCTGTCCGGTCAGCGGCAGCAGGTGAAGCGGCCAGCCCTGCTTCTGCAGCAGCTTCCCGACCCGGACGGCCGGAGAAGGAAGCCAGCCGAGGTTCTCCGGCAGCTCCGAGGTATAGAACAGGCTGCGCGGGCTGCCGTCATAGAGCAATTGCCCCTTGCCCAGCACCGCAATGCGCGGGCTTGCGGCCAGCTCCTCCATCCGCTGCGTGACCCAGAGGATGGTAGTCCCTGCCTGCCATAGCCCCTGGGCCAGCTCCAGAATATCCGATCTTCCCTCAGGGTCCAGCATCGAGGTAGCCTCATCGAAAATAATCATCTTAGCTTCCAGTGCCAGGCAGCAGCCTACCGCCAGACGCTGGCGCTCTCCGCCGGATAGTGTAGATGCCTCTGCCTCCGCTTTATGGCTTAGTCCTACCTGCTGTAGAATCTCATGGATTCGTGCAATCATCCGCTCCCGTTCCAGTCCCCGGTTCTCCAGCCCGAAGGCGATATCCTCGAACGGGGTGGAGCCAACCGTCTGTGCTTCGGGATTCTGAAACACAAGCTGCACGTGCTGCTTAACAGCCATACGGTTCTCCGGCAGGCGCAGATCCAGTCCGGCCACGGACAGACTGCCGCCGGAGGGGGTGTTCAGTCCGTTGAAGGAGCGGATTAGCGAGGTTTTGCCGCAGCCGTTGGCCCCTGTCAGCGCTACCCATTCCCCAGGCTCTATATGAATGTTAATCCCTTGCAGTACCGTTCGGCGATGCTGCCCCTCCCGCCCGGACAAGCTTATATTATGCGCCCTGATCATCCTCATGCCTGCTTTCCGTCCAGCTCTAGTCAACAATTGCTACCCATTATAACAAAGATTTCAGAATTGATGTATCTGGAGGGTGATGTTATAGTGATCCCAAGTGGAAACGGCTTTGCCATCTTTTTAAAGGATGGTACCGTTTCGATGAGAAATAGAAGGATAATTTGTAGCGTGAAACATATAAATTCTTATATTTTAAAAAAAAGGGGGAACCTCTCGGCCATGAAGAAATGGACCACCCGCGGCCTGATATTCAGTGCCTTATTCGCCGCCGTCATGATAGCTCTGAGTTATTTGAAAATCTCGCTGCCCTTCTCCACGGTACCCATTACCATGCAGACCCTCGCGGTAATGCTGGCTGGTTCAATCCTTGGGGCCCGTTACGGGGCGCTTGCTGTACTGATCGTGATCGGACTCGCCGCTGCCGGATTCCAGGTGATGGGCGGAAGCGGAGGATTGGCGGTCCTGGTTGGCCCTACCGCAGGATATATTTTCTCCTGGCCGTTCGTGGCCTGGCTGATCGGCTTTTTCGCTGAACGCATTAAGCAGGACGAATACACCTTCGTGAAGCTGCTGGCCGCTAACTTTATCTTCGGGGCACTGTTAGTTTATCCGGGCGGTGTAGGGTGGCTGGCCTATTCCACAGGCATGGATTCACTCGCCAAGGCACTGACGGCAGGCATGTGGCCGTTTCTTCCGGGGGACCTGCTCAAAGCAGTCTTGTGTTCGGCTGTAGTAACGGCGGTATGGAAGGTATATCCGATCGAACGTATTCTGAACCATGACACAGGCGTCTGGGCTGACGGGGACAACACAACCACAACTCCTTAACCGCAAGCTGCTGACCAATAAGTGCAAATGCTAACTGCAAGCCGTGTCTTGCTCAGCAAAAATAGGTGAATTCATAGCCCCTGTGGCGTGGATTCGCCTATTTCGCGTTGTTCACAATAGTAATTCTATAGGCATCCGTCAGATGTTGAACGTACTGTGGATAAAATGTGGATAACATTGTGGAAAAATCCCAGTGGTGGCGCTGAGTTTGGCCGGATGAGTGTCAAATGAGCCAATGAGTAACTTGTTTGCGTGTAAATAGAGTAATATATTTCTTTTGTGAATAATATGTGGATAAAATGGGAGGTTAGTTGCTCTGAGCCTGCGAATGAAATAAGGTGGACAGATACCCTTGATTCCACTACAAGCGTCACTTCTCACCTATTAAAAAATGCCGCCCCCGTAATCAACAGGGACAGCATTCTTTGTGTCTACAAGCTCACTCCTCCGCGCAGGCATCGGCTGGCTTCGGCTCGGGCAGTGCCCAGACGGAGACGCTGCCGCCGTTCACCGGGAAAACGGCCCAGCCGTCTTCGCCGATGGTGACGGACTCCCCGCGGTTATGGGTGAAGTCCTCCCATACCTCTCCGCTGCGCGCTTCGCCCACGAACATCCGCTTCTCTCCGTTGTCTCCGTTGGAGATGACTACAGCGCAGCCGGAGCCTTCGATCTCCTGAACGCCGCGCCGGACCCAGCCGATAGTGTTCGGATGGTCGAAGTAATCGTCCTGATCACCGTAAGCTTTAGTGTAGCGGGCACAGAGCAGAGGATCGATGGCGTCCTTCTTGCCTTCCATCGGCGCAGGGCCGCCGATGCCGTAATAATCCCCGTAGAAGACAACGGGATATCCGTCGCGCCGCAGCAGAATCAGGGCGTAGGCGCTTTGCTTGAACCAGTCGCCCACCCAGGATTCCAGGGCCTCATGAGGCTGGGAATCGTGATTGTCGACGAAGGTGACGGCATTCGCGGGGTGCGTCTGTACGAGCGTATCATCGAAGATATGCGTCAGGTCGAAATCCCGGCCTGCCAATGCGGCGGAGTACAGCTTGTAATGGAGAGAGACATCGAACAGATCGATCTGGTAATCGACAGTGTTCAGGAATTCGCGGCAGGCCTCCAGATTGGAGTTCCAGAATTCACCGACGATGTAGAAGTCCTCGCCGCGCTTCTTTTTCATCTCCATGGCGAATTCCTTGATGAACTCGTGGTTGATATGCTTGATCGCATCCAGCCGGTATCCGCTGCATTGCAGCGTATCGACCAGCCACTTGCCCCAGTTCAGCATCTCCTGCTTCACATCTTCATTGAGGTAATCAATGTTGGCGAACATCAGATAGTCATAGTTGCCGAATTCAGTATCCACATTCTCATTCCAGCCTTTATTCGTGCCGTCAATCCGGAATACGCCGTTGCGGCCTTCCTTGGCATCGAAATCGGTTCCGTTGAAGTGGGTGTGATTCCACTTGAAGCTGGAGTATTCCTCGCCGCGTCCCGGGAAATCGAATTTGGTCCAGCCTTCAATCTCGAACGGCTCGGAGATATCCTTGTTGCGGTCGTTCGGGTCCACCTCAATAACCTCGAAGACCTCGGTCTCATCCGCTCCGGCTTTATGATTCATGACCAGATCCACGTAGACCGCAATGCCGTTCTTCAGGCACTCGGCAATCGCGTCGATTAACTCCTGCTTGGTTCCATACTTCGTGCGCACATCACCCTTTTGATCGAATTCACCGAGGTCATACAGATCGTAGACTCCATAACCGGTATCTTCGGGCGAGACGGCCTTGGTAACAGGGGGAACCCATACCGAATCAATGCCCGCCGCCTTCAGTTCCGGGGCCATCTGGGCAAGGCGTTTCCAGTGTTCTCCGTCCGCCGCGACATGCCATTCAAAAAATTGCATCATAGTATGATTTCTCTTCATAATTCTTTGGCCTCCTCTACAAATATAAGACGAATGGGACGGTGATCAAATGCTTCAGCAGGGAGTAGAAGAGATTTATGTAGACCTCTGTACATCAGTTGAATAAGTCCAGTTGGCGCGGGGCCAGTCCGCCGTCGATCCCAAGCAGCGATTGCAGCTCTTGGGCATTAGGAGTGGCATCCCCGGCAGAATTATTATTAAATACCACGTAAATATTCTTACAGGTCTGTTCAAGCTCCAGCAGCCGGTCCCGCCACTGCGTTAACTCTTCGGTGCTGTAACGGTACAGATAGCGAAGCTTACGCCAGTCCGGGTGGCTGCTCTGATTCCAGCCTGTAGTGTTGCGCCCGTGCAGCCGTACGTAGGTGAGGTCCGGCCGGGTGGCGACAGGGACAATCGGGATGGAGCCGGAACCTGCCTGCGGCTCGTCGGCTATCGTATGAATCCAGCCTTCCTGCTCCAGGAACCGGAGGGTCCGCTCACGCATCTCAGGGCTGTACCAGGAATCATTACGGAATTCGATGGCAGCGGGCACATCCAGCAGCCGCTCCTTCGCTTCGCGCAGGAAATCCACATTGTCCTTGGTGCAGTCGAACCAGGGCGGAAATTGAAACAGCGCCATCGCCAGCTTCCCCGCTGAGCGGACAGGAGCGATAGAGGTATGGAAGGCCCGGTACATCTCCTCCGGCGTATCGTAGTAATTCTTTTTCCCCCGCAGATGTCCGGTCATTCCCTGATAAGCCTTCACAATGAACTGGAACGCCTCCGGCGTCTGGTTGACCCATTTCTCGTAATTTCGGACCGGCTGAACCGCGTAGAAGGAGCTGTCAATTTCCACAATGGGAAAATGGGCGCTGTAGGCGGGCAGGCGGTCGGCAGGTTTGATTTTGCCGTACAGCTCCTCATGGTCTCCGAAGCCGGTCAGCCCGATCTTGATCATAGAACCCCCTCCATGTCGCATGAACCTGAATTCTGCCGAACGGATCGGCTAACTCTTATTAAACTGAAAACCCGCCTATGCAAACAACAGGAGAACAGGAATGACGGAAATCAGTGCAGGGACAGGAAAGAACTGGAGAAAAGGGGCTATGGAAGCTGGTATCACCAAAAGAGCAGGCGGATATACCCGGCGGGTGCCATTTATTCAAATATAAGAATTTTTGTTTCACGCTATAAATTATCCTTCTATTTCTCGCTGAAACGGTACCGTCCTTTGAAAGGACGGCGAAGCCGTTTCTACTTGTTATGCAGAGGGAAAGCGTGAGGTGACGCGCGGGGCAGGAAAAGATAGGCTTCTCCTCCATCACATGGGCTTGAAGCGGGTGATGGAGGAGACGCCATACAGATGAACGCTATTGCGGCCGTTACGCTTGGAGGAGTAGAGGGCATGGTCTGCTTCCGAGAGCAGCTCCTCCAGTGAGATCGAACGGCGGAAGGCTTCAGTCACGCCGAAGCTGGCTGTGATTTTAATTGTTCCTGTGATGGTGGAGAAGGTGCTCTGCTCGATGTCCCTGCGGATACGCTCAGAGATCAGGGCTGCTTCCTTCAAGGGGGCTCCCGGCAAGCTTAAGACGAATTCTTCACCTCCGTACCGTCCGAAGACATCCCCCTCCCGGACATGCTGGCGGCATACGCTTACTACATGCTGTAAGGCCATATCCCCGTGATGGTGCCCGTAGCGGTCGTTAATGCTCTTGAAGAAATCGATATCCAGCAGGATGACCGAGAAGGGGGCGGCGGAACCGGCAGCTTCCTGCAGCCGTTGCCGGCTCAGCTCCATGAAGTGGGTCCGGTTGTAGATGCCGGTCAGGCTGTCGATGGTGGCGAGCTGCAGCAGCTTTTCCTGGAGCAGGGTGCGTTCGGTAACATCAATCAGCATGATCATCCGCCCGGCAAGATGGCCGTCATGCTTCTGGACTGGAGAGGAACGGACCTGATAATAGCAGACTTCTCCGCCGGAATACCATACCAGCTCCTGCTCCTCGCAGATCTGCGGATTGGAATTCATTACATAATCGACAGCTTCCTTGCCGGCAGGCAGGAAGAGCTGGGCCAGCGGGCGGCCGATGGCGGAGGCATCCAGATCCTCAAGCATCTCGGCAGCGGCCCGGTTATAATCCACCAGCTTGTCGGAGAGGTCCATGACCAGTACGCCGTCGCGCATGCTCTCGAACAGATTCTCGCGGGCAATCGGTGCGGCGGTCAGCATCCCTCTGGACAGAATGGCCCATATATACAGGGACGAGGTTACGCTCATCACAACGGGTACAGGGTCTGTTCCGTATGGAGTCAGGTCCATCAGATAGAGGAAGGCCCCCAGCGCAGGCAGGAATTGTCCGACAAAAATAATCAGCATCTGCCGCAGATAAGCCCGCCGCATCCGCCCCCAGCGCCAGAGGATCAGGCACATACCGGCCAGCATACAGCCGAAGGTCAGACTGCCCTGCACGATATACCAGGGTCCCATGACGATATCCACCAGCGGTGCAGGCGCGCCTTCCCGGAAGTAGATAGCCTTATAGAACAGGTGATGGGAGTCGTTGGTCCAGACAAGCACCGTGGAGATCACCGGGATGGAGTAGAGGAGGACCAGCAGTTTTCGGGAGACTAGCTTCTCTAAGCCCACGAAGTGCATGATCATCAGCAGACTGGAGGGCGCGATGTACGGCATTCCGAGATACTCCAGCTTGATCCAGAACTTAATCTGTTCCATCGAGTTCCCCGAGAGTTCGAGCGCGAAGGCGAATGTGTACACCGCCGAGGCGGCGGAGCTGACGATGAATGCGCGCAGGCCCGAGAAGTCAGTCTTCCTGTAAAAAGCAAACAGGGCGAGCAAGGCGTTCAGCACACCGGAGATCGAAACGATAATAATGTAGTTGGAAATCAGAGATGCCATGGGGAGCGCCTCCATGAATTGGGATAAGCATTGGACATTGTGAATAGTCTCCTGGACACAAAATGAAATGCAATGGCAACGCCGTTTTCACTTATAGTTACTTACTGTTTTTATCGGCAATCAGCTCTATTATTTACACTGTAAGCGGCTCCCTAGACAAAGTGACGGAATTTCACAGTCTCAATGTTACGCTTTGTCTAATGTGGGATTCGCAGGCAACGTGTAACATGTTAATTAATCCTACATGGGATGAGGAATAGGACGGTAGTTAAGATAATAATGTGATGTTAATTAACATTAAATAGATTCAGGGATGGAGGGGGACTGGAGATGTCACTAGTAGCAGCGAAAATTCCTGAAATACAGCTGGAGCATGTCGAAATGCGTTACCAGACGGAGACGGCAGATGTGCTGGCCCTGCATCAGGTAAGTCTCGATATTGCCAAGGGGGAGTTCGTCTCCCTGCTGGGTCCTTCCGGGTGCGGAAAGACTACTCTTCTGAGGCTGATGGCAGATCTTATAACACCAACGGCTGGAAATATTATGGTGGCAGGCAAAAACGCCAAGGAGGCCCGGCTGGCACAGAAATACGGTATTGTGTTCCAGAGTCCGGTGCTGTATGACTGGCGGAAGGTCAAGCATAATATTACACTGCCGCTGGAGCTGCTGGGCGTCAAGAAATCGATCCGTGAGGACAAAGCGCTGGAGCTGCTTGATCTCGTGGGCTTGCAGGGGTTCGCCGATAAGTATCCCTGGCAGCTCAGCGGGGGGATGCAGCAGCGTGTAGCCATTGCCCGGGCGCTCTCCATGGAGCCGGAAATCCTGCTCATGGATGAACCGTTCTCGGCGCTGGATGAATTCACGCGCGAGCGGCTGAATGAAGAGCTGCTCTCCGTCTGGAGTAAGGTACAGAGCACAATTGTGTTCGTTACCCACAGTATTCCCGAATCGATCTTTCTGTCAGACCGGGTGTTCGTCCTGTCTCCGCATCCGGGCAGGCTCTCGGCGGTTGTCGATATTCCGCTGCCCCGTCCGCGTACGGCGGACATGAGGAACAGTCCGGAGTTCTTCGAGCTGATTGCCCGTATCCGCGACAGCTTCGAAGGGGTGTAGTGATGAAGCTGAACCGTGCGTTAATGCGGAACCGCGCGCTACCGCTGTTTGTCTGGATCTGCGGCCTGCTGGTGCTGTGGGAGGCGGTCTCCTGGTGGCTGCTGCATGTGGCGAAGACGCCGCTGGCCCAGTCCAAGCTGCCTTATGTCCACGAGGTGGCGCTTACTCTGTGGCAGTACAGCGGCACCCTTTTCCGTGAAGGGGGAGCTACCTTCGGCAATGCCGGGGTGGGCTTCCTGATCGGAGCGCTCTCTGGAGTGCTGCTGGCCGTGCTGATGAGTCTCTCCCGGACGATAGAGCAGCTTGCCTTCCCGTATGCGGTTGCTTCGCAGATGATTCCGATTCTGGGGCTGGCGCCGATTATATACGGGATTATGCGGGATGAGCAGCTGTCGCGGATCATCATCTCCGGCTATATCACCTTCTTCCCGGTGGCGCTGAATATGCTGCGCGGTCTGCGGAGTGTGGACCCCTCTGCCCTGGAGCTGATGCACTCTTATGCCGCTAAACCGTGGGCTGTATATTGGAAGCTGCGCTTCCCGGCAGCGCTGCCGGGGCTGTTCAGCGGGCTGAAGATTGCAGCGCCGCTGGCTGTAACGGGCGCAATTCTGGTTGAGCTCATGGGTGCGC
Organism: Paenibacillus silagei; assembly: GCF_017874735.1. GTDB lineage: Bacteria > Bacillota > Bacilli > Paenibacillales > Paenibacillaceae > Paenibacillus_AQ > Paenibacillus_AQ silagei. The sequence goes on along the minus strand of NZ_JAGGLV010000001.1, from coordinate 334,421 downwards.
AGCGCGGGATCGGGGTCATTATGCTCCGCAATCTCTATTACGGACCCTCCCATACGTATATGTTCTGGTCTACGGTACTGGTTGGTGCTCTGCTGGGCATGGCCAGCTATTGGCTGATGAGTCTGGTGGAACGTCTGGTAGCCCCCTGGCAACCGGAATTCCGTCCCCAAGGAGGCAGCCGCTAATGGAAAGTAATACGGTTCGCGAATTCCCGTCATCTAACAACGTTATTACGCCAGATGCGGATCGAGGCGGAGATCCATGGAAATTCCTGAAATGGCTGAACCCCGGGTTCGTGCTGCCGCTGCTTGCCGGAGCTTTGTTCCTGCTGCTGTGGGAGCTCCAGATCTTTCACCGCATCTTCGATCTGAAGAAATATCAGCTCCCCTTGCCCTCCGCCATCGCTGAAGCGATGCGGGACAATCTCAGTCTGCTGCTCTCTTATACAGGGTATACCCTCACTGAAGCCGTTCTTGGTATGCTGATCGGCTCCGGCTGCGGCTTCCTGATTGCCTTGGCTGCTACGGCCTGGCCCCGCTGGGGCGGCGGCAGTCTCACGATGGTAGCTGCACTCAATGCCGTGCCCATAGTGGCGCTTGCCCCTATCATGAACCTGTGGTTCGGGGACGGCATCGGCTCGCGGGCGGCGATTGTGACCGCGACCACGATGGCGGCTATGGCGATCAATGCCTACAAGGGCATGGCGGCTGTGGACCCGCTGGCGCTGGACCTGATGCATTCCTATGCGGCAGGCAAACGGGCGGTATTCCGCCATCTGCGGATTCAGAACAGTCTGCCTTATGTATTCACCGCCTTGAAGATCAACGCTACAGCGAGCATGATCGGGGCGATTGTCGGAGAGTTCTTCTTCTCCTCGCGGGGGCTGGGTTATCTGCTCTCGAATTCCATCAAGGTGGCGAAGATGCCGCTGGGCTGGTCCTGCATCGTGCTTGCCGCGGTTGCCGGAGTAATCTTTTACCTAGTCGTAGAGCGGCTGGAGAAGGTGTTTATCAAGTGGCACCCTTCCCGGCGAACGTAGCGTGTAATTCCTGCATAGGGCAACAAGAACGCAATCATACTGTGTTAGGCCGTCTTACAAAAAAATGATTGGTAGGGGGAGTTGCTATGATGAAGGGCAAACAGAGCAAATATCGTGGAGGATTATGGCTTGCGGCGGCTCTAATGCTGATCTCGCTGCTTGCGGGCTGCGGCGGCAACAACAACGCCAGTCCCTCCGGAGCAGAAGCAACTGCGGGGAATGCGGCGGCAGCTTCACCGGAAGCTGCGGCAACCACAGAACCGGCTGCTGAGCCGGTTACCGTGAAGCTTCAACTCAAATGGGTGCCTCAGGCCCAATTCGCCGGGTACTTCCTGGCGCAGGACAAAGGGTATTATGCGGCGGAGGGCCTGAAGGTTGAGATTCTGCCGGGCGGGCCGGATATCGTGCCTGAGCAGCAGGTGGCCGGCGGTTCGGCCGATATCGGGGTGGACTGGGTGGCGAGTCTGCTGACCAGCCAGGAGCAGGAGATGCCGCTGGTGCAGATCGCCCAGATTTTCCAGAAGAGCGGGCTGGTGCTGGTATCCAAGAAGGAAGCAGGCATCACTACACCGGCTGATCTGAAGGGCAAGAAGGTGGGCAACTGGATGGGCGGCAATGAGTTTGAGCTTCTGGCGCTTTTTGATAAATACAAGCTGGATTCAGGCAAGGATCTGAACTTCACCAAGCAGGGCTTCACGATGGACCAGTTCCTCGGCGGTGAGCTGGATGCGGCCTCGGCCATGACCTATAACGAATATCAGGTGGTGCTGGAGTCGGGCATTAAGGCAGAGGACCTCAGTGTTATCGACATGAATGACGAAGGTGTGGCGATGCTCGAAGACAATCTGTTCGCCAATAAGGAGTGGCTGGAGGGTAACAAGGAGACGGCGGCCAAGTTCGTCCGCGCTTCCCTGAAGGGCTGGGCGGATGCGATTGCTGGTCCGGAAGCAGCTGTGGACAGTGTGATGAAGCTTGCGGAAGCGGGCAGTACAACCCGGGAGCATCAGCTGACGATGATGACAGAGGTTGCCAAGCTGATCCAGCCGGAGGGCTTCGATGCTTCCAAGCTGGGCTATACGGATGCTGCCGCCTTCCAGCAGACCGCCGATATCGCGCTGAAATTCGGGGTCATCAAGACGGCTTCCAAGGTGGAGGAGGCTTACACGAACGAGATTGTGGAGATGGCGGCGAAATAACAGGCAACAGGATTCCTTCATAGCTGAAGCAGATGGCCGCCTGGTAAGGCGGTCATCTCTTCTAGGGTAGCGGACGAACACAGGAAAAGAGGTGCGGACGATGACACTGCTCACGGGGCAGGCCAGTAAGGTGAAGAACTATATAAATGGAGCTTGGGTGGAGTCCTCCTCCGGGCGGCAGGAGGAAGTGTTCAACCCGGCGACCGGCGAAATCATTGCCTATGTGCCGATCTCTAGCCGGGAGGAGCTGGATGCAGCCGTGCGGGCAGCTTCCAGAGCTTATTCCGAGTGGAAAAGAGTCGCCGTCCCGCGCCGGGCCCGCTATTTCTTCCGGTACCAGCAGCTGCTGGTACAGCACAGCAAGGAGCTGGCGGAGCTGATCACGCTGGAGAACGGTAAAAGCCTGGAGGAAGCGCTGGGAGAGGTGCAGCGCGGCATCGAATGCGTGGAATTCGCCGCTGGCGCTCCCACGCTGATGATGGGCAGCCAGCTGCCGGATATCGCGACAGGCGTAGAGTCCGGCATGTACCGCTATCCCCTGGGAGTTGTGGGCGGCATCGCCCCGTTCAACTTCCCGATGATGGTGCCCTGCTGGATGTTCCCGCTGGCGGTAGCCTGCGGCAACACCTTTGTGCTGAAGCCCTCCGAGCGGACACCACTGCTGGTGAACCGGCTGGCCGAGCTGTTCGCAGAAGCGGGCTTCCCGCCGGGGGTGCTGAATGTGGTGCACGGGGCGCATGAGGTGGTGGATGGCCTGCTGGCGCATGAGGAGGTGAAGGCGGTCTCCTTCGTCGGCTCGCAGCCGGTGGCGGAATATGTCTATAAGCAGGGGACTGCGCACGGCAAGCGGGTGCAGGCGCTGGCCGGCGCGAAGAATCATTCGATCGTGCTGAAGGATGCCGATCTGGACCATGCGGTGAAAAATATCCTGTCCGCAGCCTTCGGCTCGGCGGGCGAACGGTGCATGGCCTGCGCTGTAGCGGTGGTGCAGGAGGACATTGCCGATGAGCTGGTGGGCCGGATCGCTGCGGCCGCAGATGGATTGAAGATCGGGAACGGCCAGGAGGAGGGCGTGTTCCTGGGCCCGGTCATCCGGCAGGCGAACAAAGACCGGACGATCGATTACATTGAAGCTGGGCTTGACGAGAAAGCGGTGCTGGTGCGGGATGGCCGCAAGGATGCTGCAGCTGCGGGCAACGGCTATTTCCTGGGCCCGACGATCTTCGATCATGTGGTGCCGGGTATGAAGATCTGGCGTGACGAGATCTTTGCGCCGCTGCTGGCAGTGGTGCGGGTGAAGGATCTGGCGGAGGCGATAGCGGTCACGAATGAGTCGCCCTTCGCCAACGGGGCGTGCATCTATACCGACAGCGCCAGGGCGGTCCGTGAATTCCGCGAGGAGATCGATGCTGGGATGCTGGGTGTCAATCTGGGCGTGCCTGCGCCGATGGCATTCTTCCCTTTCTCAGGGTACAAGAAATCGTTCTATGGAGATCTGCACGCGAACGGCCGTGACGGTGTGGAGTTCTACACCCGCAAGAAAATGATTACCGCGCGTTACTAAAAGAAGGAAAGCCAAGGAGGAGAGTGTGCCGTGCAGAGTCTGGGCAAAGAAAGTGAGCTGGCGGTTAAGAAGGACCAGCGGTATTTGTGGCATAATATGACTCCTTACAGTGAGCAGCATCCGCCGATGATTGCCGCTTCCGCAAGCGGTTCATGGGTTACCGATATCGACGGCAACACATTCCTGGACGGCATGTCCGGCCTGTGGTGCGTGAATGTGGGGTACGGGCGCAAGGAGCTGGCGGAGGCGGCGTACAACCAGCTGCTGAGCCTGCCGTATTTCCCGCTGACGCAGAGCCATATGCCGGCCATCGCGCTGGCCGAGAAGCTGAATGAGTGGCTGGAGGATGAGTATGTCATCTTCTTCTCCAACAGCGGATCGGAAGCGAACGAAGCAGCCTTCAAAATCGCCCGCCAGTACCAGCAGCAGACCGGCCAGCCTGACCGCCATAAATTCATTGCCCGCTACCGGGGCTATCACGGAAGCTCGCTGGGCGCCCTGGCGGCGACCGGGCAGGCGCAGCGCAAGTACAAGTACGAGCCGCTGGGCGGCGGGTTCCTGCATGTAGCGCCGCCGGACAGCTACCGCCGTCCGGCCGGCATGACCGAAGAGGCGTTCAACCTCCAGTGCGCGCAGGCGATTGAGGATATGATTGTCTGGGAAGGCGCAGAGTCTGTAGCGGCGGTAATTATGGAGCCGGTCATTACCGGCGGGGGCGTGATCGTGCCGCATCAGGTCTATATGGACCGGGTGCAGGAGATCTGCCGGACCCACGGCGTATTGCTGATTATCGACGAGGTGATCTGCGGCTTCGGGCGGTCCGGCCGCAAGTTCGGACACCACAACTTCGGAATCAAGCCCGATATTGTCACGATGGCGAAGGGGCTGACGAGCGGCTACCTGCCGTTATCGGCTACTGCTGTACGCAAGGAGATCTATGAGGCCTTCAAGGATAACAGCGATGACTACGGGCACTTCCGTCATGTGAACACCTTCGGCGGCAATCCGGCCGCCTGTGCGCTTGCCCTGCGCAACCTGGAGATTCTGGAGCAGGAGCAGCTGGTCGAACGCGCCGGAATTCTGGGCCGCAGGCTGGAAGGCGGGTTCGCTGGGCTTCTGGAGCATAAGCTGGTTGGCGATATCCGCAGCTTCGGGCTGGTTCTGGGGATTGAGCTGGTGGCGGATAAGGCCACCAGAGTGCCTGCTGAGCTAAGTGTGGTTAAGGGAATTATTGCCGGCTGCAAAGCCAAGGGGCTGATCATCGGCAAGAACGGCGATACGGTGGCTGGCTTCAATAATGTGCTCACCTTCGCTCCGCCGTTATCCTCGACGGATGAGGATGTGCAGTTCATCATCGATACCTTCACAGCTGTGCTGAACGGGAGCTGGGCAGAGTAAATTTCTCCGGGTACAGGAACTGGTAGGCGCGCAGGGCGACCTGAATGGAGATCCGGTTCTCCGGGAGCATGAAGTCCTCGCCGAGCAGCTCGGTGATTTTGTCCAGCCGGTAGTAGAGGGATTGCCTGACGATGAAGAGGCTGCGGGCGGCGATCTGCTTCGACCCGTCATGATCGAGGTAGACGCGTAGCGTCAGCAGCAGTTCGCTGCCCTTCGCCTCATCATGGTCAATCAGCGGGCCGATATAGCTGCGGATGAAATTCTCCAGCGTCTTGCCGTCGTTCAGGCTCAGCAGCAGCTGGAAGACGCCTAACTCCTCATACATCAGGACCGGCTTCTGGTAACAGGAATAGAGGGACAGCGCTTGTACAGCTTCCTGGTAACCGGCATGAGCATGCTTCAGGCCCTTGTGGGACTTGCTGACTCCGATGACGAGCTGCAGGTCCTTCAGTTTCTCATCCGCACGGATATGCTGCAGGGAATCAAGCGCCTGCTGCAGGCGCAGCTTGCCGGGCAGCTTGGACTGGATATCCAGTGCAATGACGGTCAGCCGGTTGTTCTTCAGGGTGATCAGCGGCCGGAGGGAATACTTCTCGAAGATGGAGCGCAGAATGAGCGAAAGATGGAAGGTGATGGATTCCCAGTCATTCTCCGAGCTGTTCCATTTGACATCCCGGGGATTCTCAATCTCGATCAGACAGACCCGGTAGGGCAGCTCATTGACCAGGTTGAAGTCCGGGCCGACCAGCCCCTTGAGCCGGTTGTCGTCCTGAGTGCGTCCAGAGGCCAGCTCATCCACCCACAGATTCTCCGAGAACAGCTTCCGCTCCTCCATGTACCGCGTGCGCAGCAGCTCCTGTGCGATGGATAAGGAGGCGGAATCGAGCAGCAGACAGTCGAATTCCTGCGGCTTGTGATTACAGACCATCAGGATATAGGCCCAGGTCTGATCCAAGGCTCCAACGGGCTTCACGGCGATGGTCTTGTGGCCGTATTCGCGGATATAGGGGGCCGCCTCGGGCTGTACCCCTTCCATCTCTTCGCTGAAGGTCTCGAAGAAGCCCAGCAGCGGGCGCTGCTCCTCGGGCGCGAGGGCCGGGAAGAAGAGAGGTTTACCTTGCAGGTGCATATAGAGAATCTGTGTGCGGGTGCTTTTACATAACAATTGCAGGACCTTAAGGGTCCCCTGGGAGGTTAGGGTCAGCCGGTGGAATTCGCGGGAGATGCTCTCCAGCTCTTGCAGCATCCGGTGATGGCGGTTGATGATGAGAGAATGCAGATCGAGTGTAATGTCGACGAACCGTACAGTGCGGGTGAATTGGATCAGCGGAAAATCATGCAGGTTTGAAAGAGCGATCATCTCCTGCGGAATGGCACTGAAGTAGGCTCCCAGCTCAATGCACAGGCAGGCGGCGTTCTTATCAATCAGATTCTGCATGAAGGACAGGGCGGCGTCCAGATCCGTGCTTGCGCTCATTCCGGTAGTCAGAATCATCTCTTCCCCGTGAATCAGACTCTCCAGGCTCGCGCTCTCCAGCACATGCACCCAGCGGACTGCCCGGTTCAGGCCGTTTCTTCCCCCGATCAGCTCAGCTTCAGCGAACAGCGGCCGCTTCAGCGCGTCGCGGATCGTAAATACAAGTTCAAAGTCCATAAGCTTCCCCCTCGTTAACATAGTTCTCAGGCCATTCTCACAGGTAAAAAATAGACTTTTGAAATTAGACAATCTGTCTAATGTAACGAAAAAACGAATTGACTATAGTTTGAATATAATATGTCAGGAAACTTAACTCAGATTGGAGTTCGATTAGCGATTTTATCGGCTTGAAGTTTATTTTACTACAATAATTCTTACAAGTATGCAAAATATTAAGGCGATCATCGTAATAATGTTATATTATATAACATAAATCGAAGCCGAGAGTGGAAGCTACTTTGGCCAGAAGGAGGGGTACCCGATGGAGCAATCTTCACCGTTAACCACATTTACACCTGAGCTGTTCATGCGTAATTTTGCCGAGGCAGAGCCGGGGCTTACCCGCAAGGGAGCTATCGAAGAATCCAACCGCTGTCTGTACTGCTATGATGCGCCGTGTATCCAGGCCTGTCCGACCAGCATTAATATCCCTTCCTTCATCAAAAGAATCGCAACCGACAATCTCAGAGGGGCGGCGCAGACCATCATGGACGCTAATCCGGTCGGCGCAAGCTGCGCACGGGTATGTCCTACGGAGGAGCTGTGCGAGGGGGCCTGTGTGCTGAACGGCACTTCCGCGCCGATTGAGATTGGCCTATTGCAGCGATACGCTACGGATTGGGCGATCCGCAGCGGGCTCCAGCTTTTCCAGGCTGGTGAGTCTAACGGCAAGAAAGTAGCGGTGATCGGCGGCGGACCAGCAGGTCTGTCAGCGGCCAGAGAGCTGGCGCGTGAAGGCTTCCAGGTGGTGATCTATGAGGCGAAGCCGCTGGCCGGAGGCCTGGATACCCACGGGATTGTCTCCTTCCGGCTGCCGCAGGATATCTCGCTCTGGGAAGTGGAGCAGGTGGAGAGGCTGGGCGTAGAGATCCGCACGGGAATGAAGGTAGGCTTGGATATTTCCATAGAAGAGCTTAAGGCCGGATATGATGCCATTGTGCTGGCGGCCGGGATGGGTTACGTCCCTCCGCTGGGGATTGAAGGCGAGAAGCTGTCCGGTGTCTATGATGCGATCGAACTGGTGGAGACCACTAAGACCGGGATTCCTACCCTAGAGCTGATGGGACAGCGTGTGGCTGTCATTGGTGCGGGCAATACGGCCATTGATGCGGCTACCTGCTCGGTGCGGCTCGGCGCGGCGAATGTGAAGATGATCTACCGCCGGACGCGCGGGGAGATGACGGCTTATGATTTCGAATATGAATTCGCCAAGCAGGAGGGGGTGGAATTCAATTGGCTGACCCTGCCGAAGCGGATTGTCGGGGATGAGCTGGGGAATGTCGCGGCACTGGAATGTGTGCGGATGGAGCTGAGCGGTGAGGCCGGGCCGGATGGACGCCCCTCTCCCGTGCCGGTGGCAGGCTCGGAATTCCTGCTCCCGGTGGATGCTGTAGTGGTGGCTATCGGCCAGAAGCGGCGGATGGACCTCATTGAGGCGCTGGGGCTTAAGCATAAGCGGGGCGTAGTGGAGATTGATCCCGCGACCGGCCGTACCTCTGATCCGCAGATTTATGCTGCCGGCGATATTGTCTTCGGCGCAGGGACGGGGGAGGCCATGGTGGTCTCTGCCGCGCAGCAGGGCAAGGATGCTGCCTATGCGATTGTGAAGCAGTGGTCAGGCCGTCAGGATGGCATAGTCGGCTCTGCCGTATAAAGCGTATTTCTTAGAAGGGGAGGGAATGGCAATGGCAGATCTCAGTATTGATTTTGCAGGCATCAAGTCACCGAATCCGTTCTGGCTGGCCTCTGCGCCGCCTACCAATACAGGCTATCAGGTGCAGCGTGCGTTCGAGGCAGGCTGGGGAGGCGCGGTGTGGAAGACGCTCGGAGAGCCAGTCATCAATACCTCGGCCCGGTTCGCCGCCGTTCATTTTGGCGGCCAGCGTGTAGCGGGCTTCAACAATATTGAGCTGATTACCGACCGTCCACTGGAGGTCAACCTGAAGGAAATCTATGAGACGAAGCGGAGATTCCCGGACCATACGATCATTGCTTCCCTGATGGTGGAGCCGAAGCGGGAGAAGTGGCATGAGATTGTGAAGCGCGTGGAGGCTATCGGGGTAGACGGTCTGGAGCTGAACTTCGGCTGTCCGCACGGCATGGCTGAACGCGGCATGGGCGCGGCTTCGGGCCAGCAGCCTGATTTGGTGCAGGCGCAGACCGCCTGGGTCAAGGAGGTGGCAACCACCCCGGTCATTGTGAAGCTGACGCCGAACATCACCGACATTACCGTGGTGGCCCGGCACGCCGTCAAGGGCGGAGCGGATGCGATCAGCCTGATCAATACCATCAACAGTCTGGCCGGGGTGGACATCCACAGCTGGAATACGATTCCGAATGTCGGCGGCCAGGGAGCGCACGGCGGTTATTGCGGCCCGGCCGTCAAGCCGATTGCCCTTAGCATGGTGGCAGAATGTGCCCGGGACCGTGAAGTCGGCGTACCGATCTCCGGCATCGGCGGCATCTCCACCTGGCAGGATGTCGTCGAATTCATGCTGATGGGCTCGACAGGTATTCAGGTCTGCACAGCGGTTATGCATCATGGCTTCAGGATTGTGGAGGAGATGATCGACGGTCTGAACCATTACCTGGACGAGAAGGGGCTGGCTTCGGTAACCGAGCTGATTGGCAAGTCGGTGCCTAGGTATTCCAACTGGGGCGATCTTGACCTTAACTATCAAGTCGTTGCGCGGATCAACGAGGAGAACTGTATCAACTGCAATAAATGCCATATTGCCTGTGAAGACGCCTCTCATCAATGCATCGATATGCTGACGAATGCGGAGGGCAAGGCGATTCTGCAAGTGCGTGAGGAGGATTGTGTGGGCTGCAATCTGTGTTCGATTGTCTGCCCGGCAGACGGAGCCATTGATATGATTGCGCTGGAGGGCGGAGCGGCCCCGATGAGCTGGAATCAGCGCAGCCGGATCATCAGCGGGGTTAACGGTTCTTATTCGGAAGCGGAGGTGGGATAATATGAAGAAGATCATCAAGCACGGAATTATCGTTACAGCGGCAGATACGTATACGGGGGATGTCCTGATTGAGGATGGAATCATCAGCGGCATCGGCCTGAATCTGGAAGCGCCGGGAGCGGAGATCATTGATGCTTCCGGCTGTTATGTCTTTCCGGGAGGGATTGATCCCCACACCCATCTGGATATGCCCTTCGGCGGTACGGTTACCGCCGATGACTTCAAGACCGGCACGATTGCCGCTGCTTACGGCGGAACCACCACGGTCATCGATTTCTGCCTGACCACGAAGGGGCAGCCGCTCCAGCAGGCTGTAGATACCTGGCATCACAAATCGCAGGATAAAGCGGTCATCGACTACAGCTTCCACCTGATGGTATCAGAGCTGAATGACAAGGTGCTCAGCGAGCTGCCGCAGATTATCGAGCAGGAGGGCATCACCTCGCTGAAGGTGTTCATGGCCTACAAGAACACCTTCCAGGCCGACGACGGAGTTCTGTATAAGACGCTTCAGGCGGCGAAGCGCGAAGGGGCGCTGGTTATGGTACATGCCGAGAATGGGGATGTCATCGAGTATCTGGTGGACCAGGCGCTGGCCGCAGGAAATACCGATCCGCTCTATCATGCGCTGACCCGTCCTCCTGAGCTGGAGGGCGAGGCGACGGGCCGGGCGGCGTATTTGACCGGGCTGACGGATTCACAGCTCTATGTGGTGCATGTCACCTGCGCCGAGGCGGCCTGGAAAATTGCGGAGGCCCGCAAGAAAGGGCTGCGCGTCTACGGCGAGACCTGCCCGCAGTATCTGGTGCTGGATCAGTCGGCGCTGGCGAAGCCGGACTTCGAAGGCGCCAAGTATGTCTGGTCTCCTCCGCTGCGCGAACAGTGGAACCAGGATGTGCTCTGGGATGCCCTCTGGAGCGGGACGCTGCAGACCATCGGCTCCGACCAGTGCTCATTCAACTTCAAGGGACAGAAGGAGCTGGGACGGGGGGATTTCTCGAAGATCCCGAACGGTGGACCCACCATCGAGGACCGGTTCAGTGTCCTCTACTGCGAAGGGGTGCAGAAGGGCCGGATCACGCTCAACAAATTCGTGGATATCATCGCCACCTCAAGCGCCAAGCTGTTCGGCCTGTTCCCGCAAAAGGGTACGATTGCCGTGGGCAGCGATGCTGATATCGTGATCTTCGATCCTGCAGTGGAACGGACACTGTCGGCAGAGACCCATCATATGAATGTGGACTATAATGCGTTCGAGGGGCTGGAAGTCAAGGGAGAGCCGGTCTCTGTGCTGAGCCGGGGAGAGTTCGTGATCCGGGACAAAGTATTCGTCGGTGCCGCAGGCCAAGGCAAATACCTGCACCGCAAGCGCTTCGAGGCCGAAGCTCCCCATCCGGCCCAGGCAGAAATCAGTGGAGGAGTGGTCTGAGATGTCAGCATTTGCAGAGTTCGACCGGGAACGGCAGGAAATCGACAATCTTGTCGGGCTGGGCTATAACGTTGCCGGAATCTATGAGGATCTGGACGGTGCCAGGGTTACCTTCATCCGCAGGGAGCCGGCCGGCGGGCCGGTGGAGCTGCTGCTGCTCACAGCGGACGCACGTAAGCATGTGACGACGCTGCTTGTGGGCGGAAGCAGGCAGGCTGCTGCTGAGATTCATCGGTGAACCCGCATTACAGTGAATCATTCCCCTTATATTCCTCACGAAGGATCGACATGATTGTCAGCGATTCAAATCCACCCTCCGTCCGTATACATTCGCGGAGGGTGCCTTCCTTTTTGAAGCCGGCCGCTTCATAGATATGCTGCGCTCTGACATTGTAATCCTTAACGTCGAGCCACAGCCGGTGCGTATCCGTGTGATTGAATGCCCAATGGATCAGCAGCTTCAGCGCCATTGTTCCGTAGCCGCGGCCCTTGGCCTGAATCACAATCCGTTTGATGCACAGTGTGAGATTAGGATATGTATATACACCATAGTACAAGAAATATAGCCGGCAGCTAATTATGTAAGGGATATGTATGTGGATGGAGCTGCCGCAGTTGCAGGGTACACTGCTACGTCAGACGGTTAACGGACTCCAGTGCAGAGAAGACGGAGACGGACGGAGATTGGGTAATTTCGATCCTTGCCGGGGCGTTCGCTGTGACATCGGGCGAGTAGAGATAGATGCTATTCGCGGCTTCAGAGGTGCGGATTCTGGTGAATTCATTGGCCAGGCTGATCGTTGAGGAGGAGGCAAGCGTAAGTTCTTTGACCCTCAGCTTGAACGTGACCAGAGTCTGATCTACTGCCGGAATCGCCTGCTGCCCGCTGCCCGCTTCAACCTGAATATCAATGCCGCGCATACTTGTGTTTTTTCCGAGATAGATACTGCCATCCACAGGACTCTGGAAATTGAACTGGAACAGGTTATCCACCTCATTGCCAGCCGTATAATTTCCTTCCGTATAGACCGAATGCTGTGTATATTCAAGGTTATCAAATACCTGGCTGTCATATTGGATAATGAAGTTAAGATAGCTGTAGCCAAGGTCATTTGGCGCGAAGTCTTTTAAATGCACCAGCACGGTAACTTCATCCCCCGGATTATAGGCCTCTTTGTCAGTGGTCACCTCAACAGACATCGCAGGAGCGGTGGTATCCACTGCAGCCTCACGAATCATGGACATCATAAGCGGCAGTACCTTCATCCCTCTGATTGCCCGCTTGAATCTATTCCTTTTATTCATGTTACATCCCCCATTGCCATCATAATGATGCATCCCTATGCACGAATGATCTTGTATATGAACAATGGTAACAATTGTCACTGATAAAATACTGATAAACGTCGAACCATGGCGTAAAATATCGAAAAAATGCCGGGATAATTCCTGGGGTGAAGGGATAGTTGCAGAATGTACATTTAAAAACAGCGGAAAGGCATGAATATATCTTCTAACTGTATTCTATACAACTAAATCTGCCTAATGAGGTGAAAACCCAGAGAAGGCTGCTGTTTAAATGTACGAAATACAACTAAACCGGGAAGTGGGTATAAATCCGGCGTTTTAGTTGTACAAAGTGCAATAAGGCTAATTCCACCTTCCGTCCTCGGGTCATGGCTAACTTTTTTCCCGAATAAGCGCTGCTTGGTCCGTTACGCCGAGCCAAACGCCCGTGGAGAATAAATCCGCCGGCAATGCTCCGGCGGCTATTTACCCAGCCGCCGGTATTCGTCGACGAACCAGTCCGGCAAGGCGTCGCCGGTCTCTGCGATGTAGGATTCACTGAACTGGGTGAATTTGCGCTGGGCGCGCAGGGGTTTGGCGGTTTCGTAATAGATCGCAATCAGCCGCAGGGCGTAGCTCTCCTCCAGCGGCTCCAGCTCCGTCAGGCGCATGGCGTAATCTTCGGCCTCGTGTGGCCGTGCAGCCTGCACCAATCCCAGGGTAAGCTGCTCCAGCAGCTTGAGGTACAGCCGGCGATATTTGTCACGGGCGGAATACACCCAGAGGCTGTCCAGCGACTGAAGCAGATCACCGGTGTACAGAGCGGCGGCCTGCTGCATACCCTCTAGCTGGCTGCTTTGCAGCGCAAGCGCCGCAGCTTCCTGGAATTTCTCAATGTCCCCCTCAATCCCCCTCGATTCCAGCCTGTAGTTCTCCCTGCCGAAGGTCAGCTCAATCTTGTCCTCCAGCGAGGCTTTCTTCAAGGTGGTGCGGATCTGGTAGACCGTAGTGTGCAGATATTGCTTGCCTTTCTCGTAATTCCACTGCGGAAACACATCATTCAGAATGACGCTGACACTGCCCTGCCTGTGAATCCACAGATACGCAAATAATTCCTGGGCCTTATGTGTCCTCCACTTCACCAAGCCCTGAGGGCTGGTTAGCTCATAATCCCCCAGGAGCCGGAACGCAGTTGTCCTCCCGGCTGCTCCAGTTGCTCCGGCTGCTCCGGCAGCCCCGGGCGATAGGCGCTTACTGAGCAGCTTGTTCCAGGTCTTGAGCAGCCGCGAAGGATCAACGGGCTTCAGCAGATAATCCATCGCAGACAAGTCGAAGGCTTCGACAGCATAATTCCGGTAGGCGGTTACGAATACGATGTCTGTGTCCGGAGATACTGGCAACAGCTTCTCGGCAAAAGTGAGGCCGGACAGCTCCGGCATCTGGATGTCCAGGAATAGAACATCCGGCTTCAGTTCGGAAGCAGCAGCGAGGGCTTCGCGCGGGTTATCGTACGTCAGGACAGAGGATACTCCTTCACACTGGAGCAGAAGCCGCTTCATCTGATCCAGTGCCGGCCATTCGTCATCAATTACCATTACAGAGATGCTCATACTCAGGAGATCTCCTCCTTCCATGGGATTGTTATCAGTACATCTATACCTCCGCTGGCTCCCCGGGAAAGAATCAGCGGACGCCCGAACTGTGTGAGCAGCCGGCGGTTAATGTTCCGCAGGCCGATTCCGGTGCCTTCGCCATGCGAAGATCGGTAGTCGTCCTTCATCCACGAGGATAGCTGTTCATCGCTCATTCCCTTTCCGTTGTCCGAGACGGTGATCAGGATATCACCGCCCTCCTGCCGGGTGGAGATGATCACTGTTCCTCCGTCAATTTTCTCCATCAGTCCGTGACGAACAGCATTCTCTACAATGGGCTGCACAATCAGCGGCGGCAGCGGGAATTCACTAACCTCAATATGATACTCGGCATTCAGCCGCTTCCCGAACCGGGCCTGCTCCAGTGACAGATAGGCTTCGATCAGCTCCAGCTCCTTCTCGAATGGAATGGCGGTCTCCTGGTTGCTGAAGTCGAAGCTGCCACGCAGGAAATGGCTCAGATCGTATAGCAGCAGCTGCGTCTTCTCGGTGTCACGCGTACTCATCCAGATGATTGTATTAATAGCGTTGTACAGAAAATGCGGCTTGATCTGCGCACGCAGCATGGCGATCTCCGAGCTGAGCCGCTCGGAGACAGACCGCCTTAGCTGAACCAGCGTGTTAACCCGTCCCTTAAGATCGCTCCAGATATAAGGCTTATGGATAAAATCATTGGCTCCGGCGCGGAAGGCCGCCTCGTTGAAGTGAAGCTGCTGCCCGGCTGTAGCCATCAGGATCGGCAGGTCCAGCGGGGTGTAAGTCTGGCGGATGATCCTGCATAGCTCAAGGCCGGACATCTCGGGCATCATAACATCGATCATACAGAGATCGAAATTACGGTCCACAGCCAGCAGTGCAAGCGCCTCCTTGCCGCTGCTGCGGCTTGCGATGCTGTAATTCTCCAGCGACAGCAGGTTGGTCAGAGCCTTCAGGCTGGCATAGTCGTCATCTACGATCAGGATACGCGGCGCATAGGGAATGGCTTGTCCGCTGGACTGCGGCGGGTCAGCCGACCGGTATTTCCAGAGGTCATCCAGCATTTCCGGCTGGGTATACGCTTGTCTTAAGAGCGCCTGTTCTCCGGCTTGGGCGGCAGCGGCGGCTTCCGCCTCGTTGCCCGGAAGCGTGAAGGTGAATGTGCTGCCCTGGCCAACCCGGGAAGAGACGGAGATGCTCCCGCCATGCAGCTCTACCAGCTTACGGCTGATCGCAAGGCTCAGCCCGAGGCCTCCGGTCTCAAGGGAATCGGCCTCGCTCAGCTGCTCATAGTCATGGAAGATACATTCCAGCTGATCCTCGGGAATGCCCTTTCCGGTATCGGTGACGGCAATGGAGAGGAACTCCTCCTGCCAGGCGGCCTCGATGACTACGCTGCCGCGGTCCGTGAATTTCAGTGCATTATCCAGCAGGCTATAGAGGATCTGCATCAGCCGCTGTTCATCAGCTTGGACCAGGAAGCGGCCCGGCGGGATGTGATTTTTGATGCGGATGCTGCCCTTCTTGTTCAGGAACTGGAAGACCTCAATGACAATGGCTGCTACCCCCTGGACATCGACAGTCCCCCATTGCAGGGTGATGCGCTGGCGCTTGATCTGCTCATAATCGAGAATATCCCTGACCAGGAAGGCCAGCCTTCTGCCAGTACCGAGAATCAGCCGCATATCCTCCCGCTGGGACGGGCTTAGCGGTCCTCCGGCTCCCTCATGCATGGATAAAGCCACGTTAATGATGGCATTCAGCGGCGTACGCAGCTCGGCGGAGGTCTTCAGCAGGAACTCATCCTTATCCCTGTCCTTGCGCTCCAGCTGCCGGGACAGCTGCTTAATGGTCTCGTAGGCATGGGCGTGGCGCGCAGACAGGAACAGCCCTTCGGCAAGAATGAAGATCGGACCGGCTACCGGCGGAACAGCGTAGAGTTCGGTACCGAAGAACAGATTGCTGGCTAAGGATAAGGTGAACATGACTGCGGCAATCACACCGATCAGTAGATAGTTAGAACCGGTCTCCCTCAGCCAGGCAGCCTTGACCATGACATAGAAGGTATAGCAGACAGAGATGAAGCTGAAGGCCAGCAGCACCCCTGTAATCCGCGAATATACAGGCAGTGTGGTGAACAGTACAATGGTGCAGAAGCACAAGGCATATACGAAGCAGATCC
This sequence comes from Paenibacillus silagei, assembly GCF_017874735.1. Taxonomy (GTDB): domain Bacteria; phylum Bacillota; class Bacilli; order Paenibacillales; family Paenibacillaceae; genus Paenibacillus_AQ; species Paenibacillus_AQ silagei. The sequence goes on along the minus strand of NZ_JAGGLV010000001.1, from coordinate 318,027 downwards.
GCTTGAAGAGCCGGGAATACAGTGCGGGAAACAAAGAATGGGTATAGCTGGACACGCAATAGAACCCGACTACACCCGACACCGCCTGCAGCTTGCTGAATCCTTCATAGGAGAGGGATGGAAGGTACTCGAAGAGCAGCTTCTCACTGTGAGTCAGCATGTAGAGGGCGATCACGAAGCAGTAGACGGCCAGCTGGAGCGAAGACTTGTCCTCTTTGCGCTGCAAGCCCTGGCCGATGAAATAGCAGCCGATAAAAGCAAAGCCTGCTACCAGCAATATATCGTAGGTCCGGTTCCGCTGGTCGATGGCAGCTATAGCAGCAGGAGTGCCGATCCGGATAGGCTCCGCAATGCCTCCGTTTGAATAAGTGAAATTGGATGTATGTATCAGAATCTCCGCCAGGTTATCCTTGCTGTGAAAAATCAGGGAATACGGATGATTGCGCGGCTTGGTGGTCTCCCGGGATTCCCCCGGCGTTCCGCTTCCGCCCAGCCGCTCGCCATTTACATATACCTCGCTGGCATTGCGGATATTGCTCACCTTGAGGGCGAAGGCGGGAACCTCCGGCGGCAGCTGAACCAGCAGACGGTAGGTTGCATATCCGTAGCGGGAGAAGCCGGTAGCCTCCGATGCCCGGCCCCAAGCGCCGGGCACGGACATATAGGCCGGTGCCTCTGCTGTTCCGGATAAGGTATCCAGCGGTTCCAGCAGATCCTGCCAATAGAATTCCCATTTCCCTTCAAGCGGGTAGACGGCAGAATTATCGAAGGTGCAGGAGGATAAATCGGCCCATCCTGACCTTGGGCTGTAGCAGGCAGACGAGGAGCCGAGCAGGGGGATCAGCGCCACTGCGGCGAGCAGGCCGATGCATAACAGGGCGAGCACTCTTTTGGCCAGCAGACTATAATCAAATGTTCTCATAATTTCATCATATCTCCGGCAGCTTGCGCTTGTCCAGCCTGTTGATTACATATCCTTCTATTTCCCGCTGATACGGTATCGTCCATAAATTAGACAGTAAAGCCGCGTCCGATTGGCATCAGAGAAGCAGAAAGTATTGTATAATTGAAGCTCACTAGAGTACTTGAGGAGCGCTGAAGAAATGTTCTATATAGATATCATGTCATGGCTGACCGAGGAGCGCCTGTTGCAGCTGCTGGAGCAATACCGCTCGTTCGGGCCGCTGCCGGGTGTGGGGCTTACCTTCATGAAATCGTTCGTACCTCCGCTGCCGACTATAGCGATTGTAGGGCTTAACGGGGCGGTGTACGGGTTATGGCTGGGGTTCCTGTATTCCTGGATCGGTCTGGTCGCAGGCTGCACGGTCACCTTCCTGATTATCCGCAAGATTGCCGGACATCCCTACCTCACCAAATGGGCCAAGCGGCCCAAGGTAGCCAAAGCGATGACCTGGGTCCGCCAGAGCGGGTTCAGCTATGTGTTCCTGCTTAGCCTGTTCCCGGTGGGGCCGTTCGTGGTGATTAATATGGCGGCGGGTCTGGCCGGAATGCGGCTGCGTTCATACCTGATTGCGCTGTGTGCTGGCAAAGCTATTATGGTATTTGCGGTATCCTACATCGGCAATGATGTGCAGCGGTTCATCCGTCATCCGGCGGAAATCATCTATGTGCTGCTGTTTATCGGAGCTTCTCTGTGGGGGGTTAAAGCGATTGAAGCCAGGTTCGCCCGGCTGGCGCGGGAGCGGGAGCTGCGCGGCCAAGCGCCGCTACAGCACAAATAATTCACGAATCTCCCCGTCCTCTGTAACGCCTCTCTCCCCGGTATGAAGCCAGCTATTGGTGACAGCATTGTAGCGGTAATCCTTGCTCCATTCCCCAATATTGCTGACGATAGACTGTACGGCGAAGACCATATGCTCCACCTCCCGGTCCGTCATGATCGGGTGCAGGGACAGGCGGATCCAGCCCGGCTTCAGCGACTGGTCCCCGGCGTGGATCGCCTGGATAAATGCCTGGGATTGCGCCGGGTTCAGCCCGAGCAGCTGATGGCCGTACGGACCGGCGCAGGAGCAGCCGCCACGCGCCTGAATGCCGAAGCGGTCATTCAGCAGCCGTACCGCGAGATTGTAATGAATCTCCTTCAGCGTGAAGGAGACAATGCCATGCCGCTTACGGTGTACGCCCTCCAGCACGGAGCAGCCGGGAATCTGCGCCAGCCCTGAGAGCAGCTTAAGGCATAGCTCTTGTTCACGGACGATCATATATTGTCCAGTTCCGTTCATCTGCTCTTTCAGCTTCACGCAGAGGGCGGTGCGGATCGCCTGCAGGAAGCCGGGGGTGCCCCCGTCTTCGCGGACCTCAACATCATCGATGTAGCGGCGTCCGCCCCAGCGGTTCACCCATACCACGGTGCCGCCGCCGGGCTCATCCGGCAGCCGGCCGGTGCAGAGCGCGGTGTCGAACAGCAGCACGCCACCGGTTCCCGGGCCGCCGAGGAATTTATGCGGCGAGAAGAAGATGGCGTCCAGCTTCTCCTGCGGGGCTGCCGGATGCATATTGATCTCCTGATATGGGGCGCTGGCTGCAAAATCCACGAAGCATACCCCTCCATGCCGGTGCATGAGCGCAGCGAGCTGATGATACGGGGTCTCCATGCCGGTGACATTGGAGCAGGCAGTGAAGGAGCCGATCTTAAAGCGGCGGTTCCGGTAGATCGTCAGCAGCTCCCCGAGCTGCTGCAGATCCACCTCTCCTCCTGGCCCGGATGGAACGGTAACCACATCGCCGAAGCTTTCCTGCCAGGGCAGCAGATTGGAATGATGCTCCATATGACTGATGAAGATAACAGGGCGCTCCTCCGGTGCGCAGAGGGTTTCCTGCTTCAGCCATTCCGGCAGCTTCAGGCCCATAATCCGCAGCAGCTTGTTCACCGCGCCGGTGGTGCCGTTGCCGCAGAAGAGCAGGGCATCTGCGGGGGCGGCGTTCACATGCTGCCGGATGATGCTCCGTGCTTCATGATAAGCCAGGGTCATGGTCAGGCCGGTGGTGTTGGAGTCGGTGTGCGGATTGCTGACATAGGGGCCGAAGGTCTCTTGTATTTTGCGCTCAATCGGCTCATACAGTCGGCCGCTGGCCGTCCAGTCGGCGTACAGCAGCGGCTGCCGTCCGTAGGGGGTGGAGATCAAATGGCGGCTGCCGACAGTGTGCTCACGGAATGCCGCGAAATGCTCTTGCAGTGAAGACGGCGCGTCTGCCGCAGCGGCGCGGTGGATACTCAGCACGGACAATCCCTCCAGGCAATGAATGCTCTATCATTTGAGACGGATTCCGGCAGGCGCTGGTGCTGCGCAAGGCAAATATCGTATGAGTCGCAGCCTCTGCATGCCCGCAGGGGTAACCAATCCGTCTTCGTCTGCCTCAGTATATGCCCGGTGGCGTAATTAGGTTAAAGCCCATAGCCATCAGATGAAGAGCTGGATATCGCTCTCCAGCGCATCCTTCAGATACGCGGCGGCATCGATAATCTCCACCTCGGGCAGCAGCTCCTCCGGCTTGAAGCCCATGATCTCCACCGAGAGCTTACAGGCGTAGAACTTGATGTTCTTTTTGCGCGCGCCCTTCAGGAAATGTATAAGCTTCGGTGCTCCTTGATCCTCCATCATCTCCTCCAGCATCAGCTTGCCGAGCCCGCTGAAGTTCATCCGCGAGAGCGGAAGCTCCTCCGGTCCCTTGGGAGTAATGACATCCATCAGCTTCTCATAGATACTCTTATCCTCTAGCGTCATAGTCTCCGGGTCCCGGACGAGAAACAGCCCCCAGAACGAGAAGAACATCGTAACCTCCACCTCAATATCCCTGGCCGCATTCGCCAAAATCAGCCCGGCCATCGCCTTGTCATACTCCCCGCTGAACATCAGCAGATTCAGTTTTTTGCCCATTCATCAGCCCTCCATCGGTATCCATAGAATGTCATTAGTATGGTTAGGGAGAGGGAAAGTATGCCTGCTGCCCGGCCGGAAGACACAGAAAAGGCTCCCTGGCGGGAGCCTGAAACGTAAATATAAGCTGGTACAGCGCGTATGGCCGAATGTATGCGAAAAACAGCATACATTGTGCTCACATAATCTGCGTAATCCGGATAGAGAGAGGGGCGAATGGTGGCCGGGTTACCGTGTCCCTCACTGCTCCTCTTCTTGCTCGGCCTCAGCCCGGCGGGCATTGTCATAGCGGCGGGCGGACAGCCAGATGCTGCCGGTGAACAGGACGATCAGGCCGAGGATAATGCCGAAGCGCCAGTCTCCGGCCTTGAAGTTGAGCTGAAGGACGGTAAGCACCAGGGCGACCTGGGTCCAGACGAGGGTCCGTTTGCGGAAGGCGGTAATGTCTCCGGCCATCTTCGGCATGCCGCGGATAATCCGGTACGCCAGGAGGGCCAGGATCAGCGCAAACAGGGCGGTTCCGGCCATTTCGCCGGTAGTCAATCTATTCATGTTCTCAGAATCCTTTCGGGTTAACATCGGATGAAGCTAATTATAACGATCCCCATACCCGCATGCAAAGCATCCGGACAGCTTCAGGAGAACAGCTTGCGGATCTCATCGGCAGGAAGCGGAGGGAAGAACAGGAATCCCTGAATATGCGGGCAATTATGCTGCACCAGGAAGGCCAGCTGCTCCTGCGTCTCGACCCCTTCGGCAATCAGGTCATAGCCAAGCTGGGAGGCGACGAAGACGATGGATTTGATGATGGTCTCATCTATGGAGCTGACGCCGATGCCGGTGATGAAGGTGCGGTCAATCTTGATTTTGTTCACGGGAAAATGCTTCAGGTAATTCAGCGACGAATATTTCGTACCGAAATCATCGATGGAGACGATGATCCCGTGATCACGCATCTGCTGCAGCAGCGGATAATGCTCCTCTAGTAGTGCGGTGCTCTCGGTGATCTCGAATTCGAGCACACCGGTATCCAGCCCGTACTCGTCAAGCACGGCGAACAGATTCTCAATCAGGTTACGGTTGTAGAACCAGCTGTTGGAGATATTGATCGAGGTCCGCAGCAGCGGCATCCCCAGGCTGCGCCACTCGCAGAGCTGGCGGCACACCTCGCGCAGCACCCAATCGGTGAGCTGGATCATCAGTCCGGCTTCTTCAACGGCAGTGATGAACGTCCCTGGTCCAATCAGCCCCTTCTCGGGGTGATTCCAGCGGATCAGCGCCTCTATGCCGATCATTTCGCCTGTGATGGCGTTGATCTGGGGTTGATAATAAAGCACGAATTCTTCCCGTTCCAGGGCGGAGTGCAGATATTTGGCGATCATCGTCTTCTGCTCCAGCTTCTCGCGCAGCTCCCAGTCGAAGATGAAGTAATTGGTGTCCTCCTGCGACTTGGCCTGATACATCGACATATCGGCGAATTTCAGCAGATCGTCCGTATTCTGCGAATGCTCGGGGTACAGGGAGATGCCAATGCTGGTGGACAGACTCAGATGCGCTCCCGAGATCAGGAGGGTCTGTGAGATCAGCGTGCTGATCCGCCCGGCGATCACAGGAATATCCGTGTGCGGCAGACCCGCGAAGATCATCACGAATTCATCTCCGCCGGTACGGGCGAACAGCTTGAAGGGCAGGCTCCCGGATTTGAGCCGTCCGGCCAGGGTCTTAATCACCTGATCCCCCGTAGAGTGGCCGAGCGTATCGTTGATCTCCTTGAACCGGTTCAGGTCGAAAAAGAATAAGCTATAGGTCTGTGTGGGCTCCGAGCTCTGCAGCAGACGCTCAAATTCGTCCATGAAGAACCGCCGGTTGGGGATCTCCGTCAGACTGTCGTAGTGCGCAAGCTTTTCATAGAGACGCTTGGAAATACGCAGGTCCCGGGTCCGGATGCTGACCACCCGTTCCAGCTCACGGTTGAAGCGGCTCTGATACCAGAAAATATATAGAATAAAGGCAATCACCAGCAGAAAAGCAATATCGATCCACAGTACGCTGAGCAGCACCTGCCATTTCTTATGCGGGGGCATGGAAGTACCCATCAGCCAGTGCTGATTATAGGTGTTCACGGGAACCGTAAGCTGCGGGTCCTTCGAATGGGCTTCATTGCCGAACAGGAAGGTATGATCCTTGGTGGTGACAGATATTTTGCTGTCCTTATACACAAGCTGGTTAACGATATTATCCATCTTTACGGTGACGGAGACGATGCCCTCCAGAGAGTTATCCTTATAGATGGCCTGCCGGATCACCATGCCATAGCCGCCCTGGGCAAGTGTGCGCGGACCGTCTATTGTAATGCTGCGGGAGCGGAGCGTTTCTTGGATCATGCCGGGAGAGGCCAGGGAGGAATCCAGCAGCAGGCTTCTGCCGAGCAGTGTCGAATTACCTTCAAGCGGGTAGAGGTAGCGGATCAGACCATCCGGAGCGATCATGATATTCGTGACATTGCTGGTGTTCTTGGCGTGTGCGGTGACCAGGTAGCTCTGGATTAGTGCAGGATCGGCATCGAAGCCGACGGTTTGGATAAAGGAGCTGACCCCTTTCACAATGGCCACCCGCTCTTCGATGTTCGAGGCCAGCATGACCGCCTGTGAGGCCAGATCCGCCTTCTCGGCTCTATATTCCCGGGCCAGGGATACGGAATAATAATAGAACAGGCAGAGCTGCAGGATGATGATGAAGCCGATGATGATGCTTAAAGGCTTTTTACTAAGGAAAGCCATGGATTGCCCCCGATACCGGAAAAATAAAAGCCGCAGATGTCAAAGTGTATAATAAGCGGTTCCTAGACCGCAGGGAAATGTCGATAAATGTCGTTTGGGTCTCTATAGCATGTCATTATTATCGTGTTTGCGCAAGGGAATTCCTAACAAAACCCGCCTGAATCCAAAAACGGATAAACACCATCTGCATAAAAGGGCAGTAAGCATTTATCCGAGTCTTTGGAGAGAAGCGCATGGCCCTGCCCGGCTGGAAGCCGGTGCTATTTTTTGAAGATGCCCAGCGGGGCACCAATCGGCAGGAAGGTACGTCCGAAGTGGGCGTTGAGCACAGATGCGCCGCAGCCGTAGAGCGATACGATACCGATAGCCATTTCCGATACGGCAGCCAGCTTGTGGAAGAATTCCGCAGCGACGCCGAAGGCATCCATCGAGAGTCCGAGGAACAGGAAGTCGATCAGGATGAAGATAATCAGCAGTACACGGTTTGCCTCAACGGCGCCGAGCGTCATGAAGAGGGTGAACACAAGATATCCTGCAAAAACAAATCCCAGCTGCTTGGGGTCAACGCCCTCTGCCAGCACTGCACCGAACACACCGAGCTTGATCAGCCAGCTTGCCCCCATGCCGAACCAGAAGAACGCATAGGCGCCAAAGGCAGTCATGCCGAAGGTGTTGTTGTGCTTGGCATCCTGGATGGATGCGAATAGCTGGGCGAAGGCTCCAAGGAAGATGGCCCATGGAATACAGTAGCTGAGACCTGTTGTAATTTCGAGCTTTTGTGAAGAAGCGACCAGGGTAACGATGGCTAGTCCGAATAAGCCGATGGCGCTGGGGTCGGCGGTAACGATTTTGACGGACTGTGCGGTGTGCGGTTGCGCTGACATAACAATGAAAGCCTCCAATTTTCATAAGTGTTCGCATAGGATAACAGCACCCTAAGTCGGGTGCTGTTATCAGCCTGCCTATCATATCATATCGCCAGTAGCTTGCCTATAAAAGAAGTCTCTTAACGGCCGGTGTAATAATTACCCTGCTCCAGAAAAGAATACAGTGCCTGGGCCTGAAGCGGCCTGCTGATATAGTAGCCCTGAAGCTCGTCGCTGCCCAGCTCCCGCAGCATATCGAATTGCTCTCTATGCTCAATGCCTTCCGAGACTACGCGCAGCCCCAGATTATGGCTCAGCTCGATAATCGCCTTGACGAGCACATCGCCCTGGGCCTCCCGTGACATCTCGGAGATGAAGGAGCGGTCAATCTTGATCACATCCACCGGGAAGCGGCGCAGATAGCTGAGGGAGGAGAATCCGGTGCCAAAATCATCCAGCGAGATCCGGAACCCGTGGGCCCGAAGCTGCTGCAGCGACAGGAAGATGCCGTCCCCGGAGACGAGCACGCTCTCCGTGATCTCCAGCTCCAGGCTGGAAGCGGGCAGCTCATATTCATCGAGCAGCTCTAAGAGCAACTCCAGCAGGCCCGGCTGCATGAGCTGCAGCGCGGAGATATTCACTGCGGCGGTGAGCTCAAGGCCCCGGCTGCGGAAATCGCGCATATCAGAGCAGACCTGGCGCAGCACCCAACTGCCGATGCCAACAATGGAGCCGCTGCTCTCTGCCAGCGGGATGAATTCGGCCGGGGAGACGGGGCCATAGGCTGGGCTGTGCCAGCGCAGCAGGGCCTCCACCTTGGATACCCGTAAATGTCCCGCGCCAAGAATCGGCTGATAGTGCAGCTCGAACTCGTTCCCGGCGGCAGCGGAGAGGAGCTGCTGGGCCAGTACCTTTTTGCGCCGGATGCCTGCTTCCAGATCCTCTGAATACTGGAAAATGTTATTGCGGCCGGTCTCCTTGACATGGAACATGGCCAGGTCTGCCTGCTTGACCAGATAATCGGCGTCTTCCCCGTTCTGCGGATAAATACTGATGCCGATGCTGGCGGTATTATATAGAAGATGCCCCTTGATCCGGTGCGGCATGGAGAGGGCTTCCTGAATCCTTGAGAGCTGCCGGGCAATGCTGCCTTCATCAGGCACATCATAGAGCAGAATGGTGAATTCATCCCCGCCGAGCCGGGAGACGACATCATGCTTGCCGACAACCTGCGTGATGCGGAAGGCGGTCTCCTTCAGGATGGCATCTCCGAAGTCATGGCCGAGGGTATCGTTCACCGTCTTGAAATGATCCAGATCAATGAAGACCAGCACGATCTGCCGGTCACTTCCCTTGACGGCGGCAATCGCTTCATTCAATTTGTCGAAAAACAGCGAGCGGTTGGGCAGACGGGTCAGCGGGTCCAGCATCGATTGCTGCCGCAGCTCATCCTGGGTCTGCTCCAGTGAATCAATCATCCGGTTGAATTCAACCTCCACTTCACTGAATTCATCCTTGCCGGAGCTGGGAATCCGGATGGAGAGATCCTTGCTGCTGCCGATCATTCGGATGTTGCGTACCAGAGTGGACATCCTTCTCAGAATGAACCGGTTCACGAAGAGGAGGCTGGCACCCAGCATTAGCAGAATGGAGATGAAATAGAACATACGGAAGGTGGAGAGCGACTTGAGCCCGCTGTTGTAGAACTGGCGCGGCTCCTTCAGGGTGAGGACCATCCCGGGATCTTCGAACAGGTCGTCCAGTATGGTGTGGATGGACATCTGCCCGCCCCGGGCGGGGCTGGTCCAGACGCGCTCCCCTCCGCTGTCCGCAAGCAGCGGGGTAGTGAGGCGCGACATCTCCATTGTGGACAGGGTATCCTCCCAGATCTGTGCGATTCCATCCTGGTGCAGCATCCGTCCGGCAATGGCCGTTCCAATGACCGGCTTGTTCTTGCTGCTGTTAAGAATAGGCGTAAGGGTAATTAGCATAGTCCCTTTATCCAGATTAACGAAGCCGCTCCGGCTCTTGCCGGGAGATCCCGGCACAGGCAGACGGCTTCGGATCAGCTTGATTAACGTCAGTTGCTCCTCAGTTAGCGGGGTGACTATTCCTGCCGGAAGGTCGTAGGAGCCGCCGTACAGCGGTTGTCCATCCAGATCAAGCAGGGCAATCATATCGAAATGATTCATTGGATAAGCAGCCGGTTCAAGGCTGCTGCGGATGAAGGCGGCAGCCGTACTGCTGGAGTCCGCAGAGCCGGTAGCCGCTGCGTTCTCTATGAAGCGGTAGGTTTCATCCCGGACAGCAACATCAAGGAGTCCCGTTCTCAGGTTGTCCAACTCTTGATGATAAGCTGCGGTAGCCTTGCTCAGGTTGCGCTTCAGCTCTGCCTCGTCCAGCTTCTCGAAGCGGTTCAGCAGAATCACATGAAGCATCAGATAGGTGGCGCCAATGCCGAGGATAGCGACAAAACTAATGAAGATGATTATTTTTTTGCGGAGTTTCATCTGATCCCCTTCATTATTTAAGATTTAATAGGAAATAAGTACCATCGGTTATAGTGTACCACGATTAGGGAATATTTTGCAGCGTAAATCTGCCCGAAGTGTCGAATTTTGATGTATAATAATTTAATGATAATAATTATCAAATAATAATAAAAGGAGATTTTTCTTGGCATGCTGGAGAAGTGGACCCTATTTAAGAAAGCCTCACGGTTTGGAGTAATCCCCGTTATGCTCATACCGGTTGTCCTGGGAACAGCCGGGGCCTATGTATGGCAGGGAGTATTCCATCCGTTTTTATTTGTAATAACGTTCATTGGAGCGGCTGCAGCGCATTTATTCTCCAATATGGTGAATGACCTGTGGGATTTCCGCAACGGAACCGATACAGAGGCGCAGCATACTCCTGGTGCTATCTCCACGAACTCCGGGTTCCTGTCGGGGGGCGTTATGCGTGAGTCCCTGTTTGCCCTGCTGACCTGGGGGCTGCTGGCTGTTGCGGCTGGCTGCGGACTGCTGCTCAGCTTGTACATCGGCTGGGAGATTCTGTGGTTTGTAGCCGGAGGGGCGCTGATCGCTTACTTCTATGTGGCGCCGCCGCTGCGGTTCGGATACCGGGGCAAGGGCTACAGCGAGCTAGCCATCTTCCTGGCCTTTGGATTAATGCCGGTGCTTGGCGCATACTTCGTTCAGACCGGAGCGTTCAGCCTGAAGCCGGTGCTGCTGTCGTTGCCGGGCGGCCTGCTCACAACCCTGCTGCTGTTCAATCATCACTTTCTGCACTGGAGAGCCGACCGGCAGGCCGGCAAACGCACACTGGTCGTGGTATGGGGGGAGCGCAGAGCGCTGATTTTCTCGCAGGTACTGCTCTACATCTCCTATGCTTCGCTGATTGTATGTGTACTGCTTCATATCTTGCCGATATACGCGCTGCTCGCTCTGCTTACAGCCATTGCCCCGATACGGATCTACCGCAGCCTCCGGCCGGAGAATCCTTCTGAAGCTTATCTGCCGCTTATGGGTGCCTCACAGCGCGCATCGGTACGCTGCGGGGCGGTCATGACGGCAGCGCTGCTGATCCAGGGGCTATTTTAAAATATAAGAAAAGGATAGGCTACTACACTACAGAAAGCGGGAGAATTCATGGACAAGCATCTGCCAGCGAACGAAGGCATGCCTGCAACACAGGGCAAGCAAACGGTGATCGGGGATTTCCATACCATTCTGGAGGAAGGGAAGGTCTGGCAAACGGGCGGCTTTAAGCTGCCGGACGGCTCGTTCTGGGCGTATCGTGAGCCGGAAGCGGTGGTGATTGTACGTAATGAGTATCTGTACGTGCGGGCTCAGCTGAGCCGCCGTCATGATCAGGTGCAGATTCTGGATAATGCCAAGCATATGTACTATTCGGCTCAGCCGGTAGAGATTCCGGAGGAAGGCGAAATCCGCTTCGAGCTCCAGATCCGCGCCCGCACACAGGGCACTGCACCAGGGGATCTGTATGACGGCTATGTGTCGCTGAATCTGCTGGACTTCACCACAGGCGCTGCGCTTGATTTCTTCGCCGGCAACGACAAATACGCCAGTGTGTACGGCATCCTTCCGTTCCCCGGGGTAACCGTACCCGAGACGGGAGGGACCAAATACTTCTGTATTTTCAAGGAGGATACGGACTTCAAGCCGCGCGAATTCAACACGTACACCATCACCTACCACAGGGGCAACAATGAGGCTGTCTTCTATGTGAATGGGAATGAGGTTCGGCGCGAGCGCAATGTGCCCGTGAAATTTAACAGCTTCACCATCGCGCTGGGCATTATGACGGAGAAGGACCTGACCCCGGAAGGCAGCGTGTCGGCGCACGGACAGACGGTTATCGCTGAATGGTCGCCGGTTACCATTACAACCACTGCACAGTAACGTGCTCATATGACTGATAAGGATGAATGGCCGTGAATATAAGAACTTTCTTCAAGTTTGTCGAGCTGCCGACGAAGGTGGCCAGTATGCTCCCGCTGCTGCTGGGAACGCTGTATGCCCTGTACCGGTTCGAGGACTTCTATATCCTGCGCTTCGTGCTGATGCTGGTGTCCCTCTTAAGCTTTGATATGGCGACAACAGCGATCAACAATTACTATGATTTCAAAAAGGCCGCCAAAACCCATGGCTACGGGTATGAGACCCATAATCCGATTGTCCGCTTCAAGCTGAAGGAGTCTACGGTGGTGGCGCTGATCGTCATTCTCCTTGTTCTGGCGGCAGGCGGGGGCATTGCTCTGGTATTCCAGACCGGACTGCTGGTATTCCTGCTCGGGGGACTCTCCTTCCTGATCGGCATCCTGTACTCCTTCGGACCGATCCCCATCTCGCGGATGCCGCTCGGCGAGCTGTTCTCCGGGCTGTTCATGGGGTTCGTCATTATTTTCATCTCGGCCTATATTCATTCGGATCAGGCGGTGGTCACTCTGCTGCTGAAGGGCGAATGGATCAGCCTGCATATCAATTTCCTTGAGGTGCTGTATCTGTTCTGGTTCTCCGTCCCGGCCATTCTGGGCATTGCGGGAATTATGCTGGCGAACAATATCTGCGATATCGAGGATGATATCGAGAACCGCAGATACACGCTGCCGGTGTACATCGGACGGGAGAATGCGCTGCTGCTGTGGAAGCTGCTCTATTATGTGTCTTTTGCCGATCTGATTGTGCTGGTGCTGCTCGGGGTCCATCCGGTCCTGGTCCTGCTGCTCCTGCTGACCCTGATTCCGCTGCGCCGCAATATTGCACGCTTCTATCAGGAGCAGCATAAAGGCACAACCTTCATTCTGGCGGTGAAGAATTTCGTGCTGATGAGTGCGGCAAGAATCCTTGTGCTGGGTATAGCTGTTATATGGGTCACACTAAGATAAGGAAGGTGATAACTATGGCAGAGAAGCTTCGCTGGGGAATTATGGGCTGTGCGCAGATCGCTACAGGTTCGGTAATGCCGGCTATCCAGGAGTCTGAGACCGGGGTGATCCGGGCGGTGGCCAGCCGCGGACTCACGAAGAGCAGCAGCGTAGCCGCCGAATTCGGCATTGAGCAGGCATACGGCAGCTATGAGGAGCTGCTGGCGGACCCGGAGGTAGACGCTGTCTATATTCCGCTTCCTAATCATCTCCACTGTGAATGGGTGATCCGCGCGGCTGAAGCGGGTAAGCATATCCTATGCGAGAAGCCGATTGCGCTGAACAGCCGTGAAGCAGCCGAGATGGTAGAGGCCTGCCGGAAGGCGGGCGTTCACCTGGCGGAGGCTTATATGTACCGTCATCATCCGCGCATCAATGAGCTGCAGGTGATTATCGCCAGCGGCGAGATCGGCGCGGTACGTACCATCCGCGGCACGTTCACCTACAACGATGCTACGGATACCTCCAACATCCGCTTCAACGCTGCCTGGGGAGGCGGATCGCTCTACGATGTCGGCTGCTATCCGCTCACGGCCGCGCGGCTGCTGTTCGGTACAGAGCCGGAGGCGGTAACCGTGCACGCGCTGTTCTCTCAGGAGCATGATAATGTAGATATGATGGCCTCCGGGCTGGTGGAGTTTCCCGGCGGGAAGAGCCTGATCTTCGACTGCGGGATGTGGGCGTACAACCGCCAGCTCCTGGAGGTGCTCGGTACGCAGGGGCGGATCGAGATTCCGATGCCGTTCAATGCGAGATTCGATGATGCGGAGTTCTTCGTGTACGGGGGCGGAGAGCCCCGGCGTGTCGAGGCCTTTGGAGCCAACCCTTACGTCCAGCAGGCCGACCATTTCGCCACGGCGGTCTTCACGGGCAAGCCCTGGATTGCGGAAGAGGACCCGGTGCTGAATATGAGGCTGATCGAGAGCTGCCTTACATCAGCCCGGAAGCGTGAGCGGATCAGCATGACGTAATCATTTGTTCCATCTGTTAATAACGCCAAGCAGCGATTCTTCCGGTTATGGAGGAATCGCTGCTTTTTGGCGTCCTTATGCTTTTATAGAGGGAGCTTGCTTAGATTGGGTTCAGGAGGAGCTCATCATCCTCTTTATCCCCACGGTTGAAGGCTTCGCGGTCGAATTCGCCCTCTGAATTCGCCACCAGCAGAGCTGTAACGGTAGTCCCGGTAGCATTCACAGCGGTGCGGCCCATGTCGATAAGAGCTTCCACCCCGGCAACGATGGCTATACCCTCAAGCGGCAAGCCTAGCGCGGTCAATACAACGGTGGTGGAGATTACAGCCGGTCCAGGCACTCCCGCTACCCCAATAGAGGAGATAATGCTGACCAGCACCAGCGTGATATAGTCGGTTCCGGTAAGCTGAATCCCGTAGACCTGAGCGGTGAACACAGCCACAATGGCCGGCCATACGCCGCCGCAGCCATTGAAGTTGACGGACGCGCCGAGCGGAGCCACGAAGCTGGCAATACGCGGGGAGACATGCAGCCGTTTCGTGATGACCTCCAGATTGATCGGCAAGGTGGCGTAGCTGCTTCTGGTGGTGAAGGCCACGGTCAGCATCGGATAAATTTTGCGGAAGAAGCGGAGAGGGTTCACCTTGGCAACGAGCAGCACCAGTCCGCCGAAGATCAGGACAAAGTGCAGGATCAGTGCGGCATAAGAGGTTAGGATGACACTGCCTAGCTCCTGGAGGGTATCCCAGCCGTAGCGTGCCGTAATTCCGGCAATCAATGCGAATACGCCGTAAGGCGTCAGGCGGATGACGAATTTTACAACCTGGTGCAGCACTGTCGTCAAGGATTCAATAAGATCGCGGACAGGCTTCACAGCCTCCGGCTTTTTGGAGCCGACCTTAATAATGGCCACTGCCAGGAAGATGGCAAAAATCAGCAGAGGCACAACCTTGCCGGTAGCGGCTTCATTCACCGGGTTGGAAGGGACAAGGTCCAGGATCACCTGTGAGAAGGTGGGAATTTCACGGGCGGTGAAGTCCTCGGGAACGGTCTGCTGGATACCTTTGCCCGGGTTGAACAGCAGAGCCACGGACAGGCCGATGATGGAGGCGATTCCGGTGGTGCCGAGGAACCAGGCGAAGGTCTTGATTCCGATTTTGCGCAGGTATTCCAGGTTAGTTAAGGAGGAGATGCTGTTCAGCACCAGAATGAACACCAGCGGCACAACAAGCATACGGATCAGACTGACATAGATGCTGCCGAAGGTGCTGATGGCCTTAGTCTCCAACGTAAAATATTGAAAAAATATTCCCGCAATCAGTCCGATGCCCAGCCCTGCCAGAACACGGGTGCCGAAGCCGATTCTCTTGCGGGCCATGAAGAACAGGATACCGAATACGATAATAGAAACCACGAAGCCATGCCAGTTCGTCTCGATGGCTGTTAATAGATTGTTGTCGATATTATTCATGCTGCTCTAAAGCCTCCTAATAAAAGTTTTTTGGTCGGAATTATGGGGTTAAATGTATATGGTAATTTTATGAATGTCAATGTATAAATATGTTAATTAAAATCAATTCCGATAAAACACATGTGATAAATAAATTTGTGATTGACAAGGGATGTCAGGATGAATAATATGGAACTTATCTGCAAGCCATTTCGGGATCGACTGGACCGCCAGAGATTCAACAGGAGCGCATAACCATGCGTGCTGTTGAATCTCTTTTTGCGTTCTGTTGTCCTGTAATCGGCAATGCCAACTATCAGCCAAGGGCGAAGTGAAAGGAATGATTCATCTATGAAAAAGCTTACGGTATCCGTTATTACCGCAGCGGTAGTCTTCTCGGCACTGACCTTTGCCGCAGTATCCGCCACTAAAAAAACAGCGGAGGCTGAGCCGGTTCAGGAGAAGGCCGCCGCTGCCGCAGCGGCAAGCCAGCCACCGGTAGCACCCGTGCAGAAGGCCCAGCCTGCAGAGAGCTCTTCCGCTGTAGCGGTGCAGACTGAAGCACCTCCGGCTGAGGCGGCTCAGACCGCAGCAGTCCAGCCTGAGGCATCAGCAGTACCGGCTGTGGTTGCTGCCGTGCAGACTAAGGCCAGCGCAGCCCCTGCCGTGGCGGCTCCAGCCGCCGCAGCTTCAGCAGAGCCGAAGGATGCCGCAGCATTGAACAAGACGGCGGCTCAGCCGAAGGCTACCCCCGCCGCTGTCGTTCAAGCCGCTCAAGTGCAGGGTGCCGGCGCCAAGCCGCAAGCAGCCGTTCCAACAGCAGCTCCTGTAATTAGCACCCCTGCTCCTAAAGCAGCCGTTGCAGCGGTTCCTACGGCCGCTCCGGCTGCTGTTACCGCCACGCAACAGCCGGTGGTTGCTGCAGCGCCTGCTGTAACACAGGCCCCTGCTGTAACACAGGCCCCTGCTGCGACACAGGCTCCAGCCAAGGCGGTTACATTCTCCACAACCGAGGTGGTCAAAGCCAAAGCTACTGCAGCCCCTGCTCCTTCGGCTAACACAGCTAATTCTGCACCGCAGCAACCGGTAAGCGCTCCTGCGCCTGCACCGGCAGAAGCTGCCCCTGCGGAGGCTGCTCCGGCTCCGGCAGCCACAGAAGAGGTTTGCCCATGACGGGCAAGCCTGCTTCTGAAGTCCGCTGGCCGTTACAGACCATACCCCAATCCGAGTCGAGGTGCACATAATGACAAAACTGATTAAGCTGAAAAAAATTGTTCCGCTGCTGCTGGCAGCCTCTCTATTTGTTCTCCCGGTTCACCAGGCAACAGCAGACCGGGCCGTGCCGGAAACGGAGGCCGTAGTTCAAGCAGCTTCTAAGGGCGGCGTAAGCCATTATAACTATTTCAACAATGTCTACGGAAATTTGAAGGACGAGAATCATGTGTTCAAGACAGCGACGTATGAGGACATCGTCCATCTGTTTGAGAGCGAAGGAAATTACGCGGTGCTGGTGGGCGGAGCGTGGAGCGAGCATACTCAGGCGGAGATAGGCTTTATTAATGAGGCTGCCAAGGCGTACGGTGTATCCACCATTTATAATTTTGATACGAAGCTGGATGGCGATAACCTGGATATTTCTGACATAAATAATAAGTATGCATATAAATACGTGGATCTGGTCAATAAGTACTTGAAGAATCTTGCCTTGTACGACAAAAGCATTCCCGAGCACAATGTCAGCTACATAAACAAAGCGGGAGCCGTAATTACTGCGAATAAGCTTGAAGCGCCTTTTCTGTTCGTCTACAACAAGGATCATAAAGACAGCCAGGGCAACAGTGCTCCGATCGTATCCTATCTGAATGAGAGCAGGTCCTGGAGTGATTTCCAGACGGGAGGAACGCTGGACCCGGTTAAGGTTGCGGACTACAAAGCCCTTCTGGAGCCTGTATTCCGGTCAGTGCCTTCCTTTAACACAATTGATGAGTCAGCTTATATTAAGGCGGCCTTCAATAACAACTATCTGGGGGAGAATCCGGGCAAGCCGGCAATCTTCACCGAAGGGGACGGCAGCCTTGTCTATGAGCATGTAACCTATCATCAGCTCAAGCAGATTTTGGCCAGTGACGGGAATTTTGCGATTCTGTTCGGCGGGTCCTGGTGCCCGAATACGCAAGCGGTCATCAAATACATTAACGAGTATGCCAAAAGATATCAGGTGGACAAAATTTACTTCTTCGATACCAAGCTGGATGCCGGGGTGACTGTTGCCGAACCGGATAATAACAGCGGTGGTACCTATCCGGCCAATCCGCACGGCAATGAAGAGCTTCAGATCCGGCTAACAGGACATCCCTATGCGAACCTGTATGTAGATCTGGTCAACACCTATCTGACCAACATCAAGACAGAGAACAATACGGCGGCGAAGCCTTCCGTCATTAGCTATATCGATGCGAGCGGCGTTAAGGTTAGCGGCGACCGGCTTCAGGTTCCGTATCTGTTCACTTACAGCAAGAATAATAAGGATGAAGCCGGGAACAGCGCTCCGATCCTGGGGCATGTGGAGCTGATGTACTCCTGGACGAACATTCAGCCGGGTTATGTCGATACCAGATATCCTGGCGTGTATCCGGCCGGCGTCAGATTTTCCAATACCGTAACGGCCTTGTCGGCTTTGTATTCGCGACTGGAGAGCGTGCCGGTGGGATTGACAGGAATAGCTCCTGTTACGGCGGGAGGTACTGACGGGCAGATTGCAGGCACAGCAAACAGAGCATTGGAGTACACAAGAGAGGGGGAAACTGCATACACCCCTGTAACAGGCGATGCCATTACCGGACTCGCTCCGGGAACCTACACTGTCCGCTACGCCTCCAAGCCGGGGTATCAGGGGCCGATTACATCCAATGGCGGTGCAGTAGCCATCTCTTACCCGGCAGGAGCTCCAGTGAAGGTAGTGGTACCGGAATATATTGAGTCCCAGGCGGCACCTTCCGGACTGACGGGGGTAGCTCCTACTACAGAGGAGAATATTGACGGGCAAATCACAGGGACGTTGGCCGGACAGGAATATAAGCTGGCTGAAGGCACTGAATACGTTAAGGTAGAAGGCTCGTTGATCACCGGACTGACCCCGGGGATCTATCTGGTGAGATACCCTGCCAGAGAGGGCTATAGCGCCAGCCCGGCAACGGAGGTTGAGGTTCCTGCCTACGGGGAGCAGGCGGCGCCGACCGGACTGGCAGGCATTGCACCGACCACTCCCGAGAATAAGGATGGACGGATCACAGGCACCACCTCGCTACTAGAGTTCAAGCTCTCCACAGTCACCGATTATGTCTATGCGACGGATGGTGAGATTACCGGACTCGTGCCAGGTGTATACAATGTAAGATTTGCAGCCAAAGAAGGCTATAAGGCGGGGCGCGCTGCGGATGTAACCGTGCCGGCTTATACGGCTGAGCAGGCAGCCCCAACAGGACTGGCCGGGATTGCTCCAACATCGGCAGCGAATAAGGACGGCCGGATTACCGGTACCACGGCAGCGCAGGAATATAAGCTGTCTACGGCTACGAGTTACGTGTATGCAACAGGCCCGGAGATCACCGGTCTGATTCCGGGTACGTATGAGGTCAGATATTCAGCCAAAGAAGGCTATAAGGCGGGGGCGGCAGCCAGCGTCATTGTGCCTGAGTATGTACCAGCTTCCGGCGGCAATCCCCCGGCTTCCCCTGGCACTACAACGCCAGGGTCTGCACCAGGCTCAACACCGGCCACGCCTGTCAGCAGCGAGCCTGTTACGACAACAGTGGGGGCAACGGTGACGGTATTGGCAACGGCTTCGGCCACCACTGATGATACTACCGGAGTAACTACGGCGTCCCTTACAGCGGATACGCTGTCCAGGCTTGTGGAGAGTCTCACAAAGGCCGAAGCCACCGGTAAGAAGGCCGTCCTGGAGATTAAGGTGGAGACTAAGAGCGATACGCAGACCGCAGAGCTGATTTTGCCAAGAAGTGCTTTCAATGCCTTGGCCTCGGGGACGAAGGCTGAAATTAAAGTGAGCTATCTGAATGTGGGGACCATTACACTCGATGCCCGGTCCGTAGCCAGCATCAGCGGCGCAGCAGACGGTGGAGATATCCATATCCGGATCGCCAGGGTCTCGCTGAACGAGGAGGGGCAGGCTGTGCTCGGCAACCGGCCGGTCTATGATCTGTCCCTGACTGCAGGCGAGAGTGAGATCAAGTCGTTCGGCGGCGGTAAAGCCCGCATCAGTGTGCCGTATACTCTGAAGGAAGCTGAAGATGCCGATGCCTTGGTTATCTACTATATTACGGAATCCGGCAGCCTGGAAACGATTCGCGGCGGGTATAGCCAGGCGGCAGCCAGTGTGAATTTCGTTACCCCTCACTTCTCCCAGTACATTATCGGGTATAACAAAGTGAGCTTTGCCGATGTGCCGGAGAGTGCCTGGTATAACAACGCAGTGAGCTTCCTGGCAGCCAGAGGAATAACCTCCGGTACAGATGACAACAACTACAGCCCAAATGCTGCTGTAACCAGAGGCCAATTCATTGTTCTGCTGCTCAAGGCGTATGGAATAGCGCCGGAGAGTGAAGGAGCAGCGAACTTTACCGATGCGGGAGCTGCCTATTACACCCCTTATCTGGCCGCTGCCAAGAAGCTGGAGATTGCCTCCGGCTCCGGGGATAACCAGTTCAAGCCGGATAAGCAGATTACACGGCAGGAGCTGTTCACCTTGCTGTATCGCGCATTGAATACGCTGGGAGAGCTTCCCGGGAAGTCGACAGGCGCAGCGCTTTCCGCTTACAGCGATACCCCACAGATTGCCGGATATGCCCAAGAAGCCCTGCAGGCTCTTGCGGAACGCGGAGTGATCCAGGGTGACAACGGCAGATTACAGCCGCTTGCACTGTCCACGAGAGCAGAGGCGGCCCGGGTCATATATAATCTGCTGGCGCAATAGCACCGTTCCTCAGTAGCATAGCAAATTCACCAAGAGTAGCCTAAGGGCTGCTCTTTTTGCTGTTTCCGGGTTGATGCAGAATTCCGGCTGCGATAAATCACAGGAATCAAGTGCTAAAATTTGCTAGAATAGGGTGAATGGTAATTTCTGTTTGCGGGATGAAGAGTATGCTTACTGAAGGGAGAGAGACGTCAATGGGCTTAACGGAAGAGCCGGTGATTTCAATTGAGGGCTTGTGGATGAATTATAGTGACCGGATGGTGCTGCGGGGGATTGATCTGAAGGTATACCGCGGGCAGATTATCGGATACATCGGACCCAACGGGGCCGGTAAAAGCACGACAGTCAAGATTATGCTCGGTCTGGTGGAGGGTTACAACGGGACCATACGGATTTTTGGCAGGGATATCTCGGACGGGGATACGGCTTACAAAAAAAGAATCGGTTACGTGCCTGAGGTAGCAGAGCTGTATGACAGCCTGACAGCGCGGGAGTATCTGACCTTCACCGGTGAGCTCTACGGACTGAAGCAGGCGGATGCCGATGACAAGGCGCGGAAGCTGATGGGGCTGCTGGGCATGGAGAAGGCCTATGATATGCGGATTGCCTCCTACTCCAAGGGGATGAAGCAGAAGGTGCTGCTGATTGCCAGCATGCTGCATGACCCGGATATTCTGTTCCTGGATGAGCCGCTCAGCGGGCTGGATGCCAATAGTGTCATGGTGGTCAAGGAGATCTTCGCCACGCTTGCCGCCAGGGGCAAGACCATCTTTTATTCCTCGCATATTATGGATGTGGTCGAGAGAATCAGCAGCCGGATCATCCTGCTGGACGGAGGCGATATTGTCGCGGACGGAACCTTCACGCAGCTGCGGGAGCAGAGCCGGGAGGGGTCGCTGGAGGAGATTTTCAATCAGCTGACCGGGTTCGATCAATACAGGGATATTGCAAGCGAGTTCGTGGCTGTGATAGGCGAGGGTGCGGGGCATGAATGAATTCCTGATTCTGAAGCTGCTTGACCGGATACAGTGGATCTTTAAGGGCCTGGGAGCCGATTATGCGCTCATGCGCCGCATTCTTCAGGTCAAGCTGACGATGGATGGCAGACGGACACCTACCCTGTTCTCCGGGTCGCAGAATTCCAAGCTGGAGATGGAGGGCTCGCCCTTCAGAGTCCAGTGGCTCTATCTGCTGCTGGGGCTGATGCTGATCGCTATGGTCGCACCCAGAGATCATCATATGCTGATGATGAGTCTGCTGTTCAGTATAGTGATGTTCCTGATCACCACGACGCTGATCTCCGACTTCTCGACGGTGATGCTGGATTTGCGGGATAAGAACATCCTCTTCTCCAAGCCGGTGGACCGCCGTACACTGAACATGGCCAAGAGCTTACATATTCTGATCTATCTGCTGACCTTAACGCTGACTTTCACCGGACCTTCGCTGTTATTCTCTTTATTCCGGCACGGGCCGGGCTTCTTCTTCGTGTACGCAGCTGAGATTCTGCTGATGGACGGCTTCATTCTGGTGTTCACTGCGCTAATCTATCTGCTGATCCTGAGGTTCTTTGACGGGGAAAAGCTCAAGGACATCATCAACTACGTTCAGATTGTCCTGTCTGTGGCGGTAACCGTCGGCGCGCAGCTGGTTAGCCGGATGTTCAATCTATCGGAGCTGGGGCTGGATTTCACTCCCGCCTGGTGGCATTTTCTGCTGGCTCCGGTCTGGTTCGGGGCGCCGTTCGAGCTGCTGGGCGGCGGAACAGGAAGCCGGTCCGTGGTTATTCTGACAGCGCTCTCTGTGGTGGTGCCTGCCGTGATGTTCGCCGCCTACATCCGGCTGATGCCGGTATTTGAACGCAGCCTTCAGAAGCTGGCTGAGCATGGCGCAGAGGGCCGGGATAGCGGGCGGCTTGCCCGTGTGCTGTCGGAGACCGTGTGCCGGAACAAAGCGGAGGCCATGTTCTTCCGCTTCACCTGGTCGATGATGAAGAATGAACGCGAGTTCAAGCTCCGGGTATATCCGACCATCGGCTTCTCGCTGATCTTTCCCTTTATCTTCATCTTCAATCAGGTGTGGAGCGGCGATCTGGCCGGGATCAGAAGCTCCAAGTCCTTCCTGTTTATCTATTACAGCGCGCTGCTGCTGATGACGGTCGTGCAGATGGTCCGTTACTCGGCCAGCTATAAGGGGGCATGGATCTATCAGGTGATTCCTTTGCCGGGCAAGGGGCTGGTCTACCGGGGAATGCTGAAGGCAGCGGTCGTGAAGCTGCTGGTGCCGCTCTTTCTGCTGGAGGCGGCAGTGTTCACCGCTCTCTTGGGCTCCTGGATTATTGCAGATATGGCAGTCGTCCTGCTGGCTCTGCTGCTGTATGCCGTGATTTGCTTCCTTACGTTCCCGAAGGCGCTCCCGTTCTCGGAGAAGTACGAGGCGGCGCAGCGGAAGGAATTCACCGGCAGTGCTTTTGTACAATTGTTCATTCTTGGGGGGCTGGCCGGAGTGCACTATGTCTTCACCCTGATTCCTGCAGGAATATACATCTACATGGTAATTCTGGTAGCTGCAAATGCCTGGATCTGGCGCAGGGCCTTCCTGCCGGATACCTCCCGGGACAACGGATTTCCAACCCTCCGCGCAGGCGGCTGAGGACAAATATGGACAATTTTTGCCGGCGTTCAAAAAAGGGTCCAAGTTCCATTATTTACTTAGACAGCCCGGTGATTACAAGGTAAAATACAGCTAAAGTTAGTTTTCAGAGAATACCTGCAATCATTATATACTCTTCCATTTATCCGCTATCCGTATATTGATTTATAACTTAAGATAGACCCTGAAACGACGCTGATACTATAACCAGTGAAGAGGTCAACTATGGATCAAATGGGAATCCACTATAATATCTGGATCGTTTTACTATCCTATACGCTAGCTGCCGCAGCAGCGTACTCCGCGCTTAATCTGATTTCACAGGTTTCCCATTCCGCGGGCCGGGTCAGACGTCTCTGGCTGCTCTCAGGTGCCTGTGTCCTTGGCGGCGGGATCTGGGCCATGCATTTTGTCGGCATTATGGCCAGCCGCCTGCCGTTCAAGGTCAGCTACCATCCGGTGATGGCTGCCGTGTCCCTGCTTATTATTATGTCCTCCTGCTATGCAACCCTTCAACTGGTTACGGCACCCCGCCAGAGAAGCTGGCGTCTTCTTGCGGGCGGCGGCATACTCGGCAGCGGCATCTCGTTCATGCATTATGCCGGAATGTCCTCGATGGAGATGGAGGCCAAGATTCATTACAGGGCAATGGATCAGGCTGTATCGGTACTGATTGCCCTTGCTGCTTCCTACATCGGAGTTCTAATGTTCCGCAGATTCAAGGATCATACAGGCTTCAACCGCTGGAAGCTGTATTCGGCTCTATTCATCGCCCTGGCGGTTACCGGTATGCATTATACGAGTCTGAGAGCGAGCGACCTGCATAGTTACAGCTGGCAGGCGCCCGCCCCGATGCTGATGGAGACCGATGTGGTTCTGCTGACAGGGATTTCACTGGTTACCCTGTTCGTGCTGGCAGTCTCCGGCGGGACTGTTTTTCTGGACAGGGATGTATTGGAGCGCATGGCCTATCATGACCCGCTCACCGAGCTGCCGAACCGGCATGGTCTGGAGCGCTACTTCAAGGATGATTTCTTCGGCGGGATCTCCGGCGCCGTGTTTTTTGTTGACCTGGACCGCTTCAAATCGATTAATGATACGCTGGGCCATGATATTGGAGACTTGCTGCTGTGTGAGGTGTCTGCCAGGCTGACCTGCTGCGTGGGCGGGAAGGGGAAGGTGTTCCGGCTTGGCGGGGATGAATTCCTGATTGCGCTGCCGGATTGCACCGCCGTGGCGGCGGAGGAGGTAGCACAGCATATCCTTCAGGAGCTCAAGAAGTCTTACAGCATTGAAGGTAACGAATTGTACGTAACTGCGAGTGTTGGAATCAGCATGACTCCGGCGCACGGCACCGACCGTTCGGCGCTAATGAAGGCAGCCGATACGGCGCTATATACCTCCAAGGATTCGGGCAAGAATAAATTCAGTGTGTTCGATCTGGAGATGAACCGTCATCAGGTCCGGCGGATGTCACTGGAGAAGGATCTGCGCAAGGCACTGGCCCGCTCGGAATTCATGGTGGTCTACCAGCCCAAATGGGATTCGCTGCTGAATGTCACCGTGGGGCTTGAAGCGCTGCTGCGCTGGAGACATCCGGAGCATGGCGTCATCTCTCCGGGAGAGTTCATTCCGATCGCCGAGGAGACCGGCCTGATTGTCCCTATTACATACTGGATGCTGCATGAGGTGTGCGGACAGAATATGCTCTGGCATCAGGCGAAGGTTGCCAGTGTAGCGGTCTCGATTAATATGTCGGCGCGGATGTTTGAAGGCGGAAGCCTGTATGAGGTAGTGGAAGAGGCGTTGTCGCGTTCAGGCCTTGCGCCGCATTTCCTTGAACTGGAGATTACTGAGTCGATTGCGATGAACAATATGGAAGAGACGGTAGCCCAGCTCTCCAAGCTGCGGGATCTCGGTGTGCGGGTGTCCCTGGATGATTTCGGAACCGGTTTCTCTTCGCTTGGCAATCTGGATGAGATTCCAGTGAATACCCTGAAGATTGATCAGGTCTTCATCCGCAAGAGCAAGATGCATTCCAAGAAAGCGATCATCAGCAACATCATTGCCATTGCCAGCAATCTGAACATGGAGGTTGTGGCTGAGGGCGTGGAGACTACGGAGCAGATTGAACTGCTGCAATCGCTGGGCTGCAGCGTGATGCAGGGCTACTACTACGGCCGTCCGATGCCGGTTAACGAATTAGGCCAATGGTTCATTGAGAATACGGCATAATGCTCCTGGTTGCTGTTGCACGCAAAAGGCTGTCCTGGATGTGGAGGGTTGTTCCACATCAGGGCAGCCTTTTTAGCTACTTAGGAATTGTATGCGAAAAAGCGAATACAATGGGTGCTGATATGCCGAGAGAAGGGCCCCATGCTCTAAAGCCAGTAACATTTATAGAGAAATCTTGCAAGAAGGAGACAATTTCATAATTCAAAACCCTTGCTATACCTGGCTTTTTTGAGCACAGAAAAAGGAGTACCTCCCCACATTCTCGAAGTTATAGGCGACGAAACCAACACCCGAGAAGAAAAGAGGTAATCCCTATCTATTCTATTCGACAAGAAGAACTGTTTTCCTTTGAGGAATTGCTCCAGATGGGTCCGGAAGATAAATACAGCCAAATCTTTGAACACCTACATTTAGCTCCTGTTCTGTCCGCACTGGGGAAAAAGAGCCATCGCGGACGGCCTGAACAATTAAACGTACCTGCCATGATCTACTCGCTGCTGATTGCCAAAATGGAGAACATTGAGTTTATCTCCGCCTTGGTCCGGCGACTGAATCATAGCCACGAATTTCGAGTCCAGTGCCGGTTTACGGGCTCGGACAACATTCCAAGCCAGGCTTCCTATTCTCGTTTGATTCATGCCCTAGAGCAAACGGGAATGCTGGAACAACTTCAGGATCGCCTAGTCACGTCTGCCCTAGAAGAAGGCTTTGTGAGCGGAACCCATCTTGCTGTGGATTCCTCCATGGTCGAGGCGTGGGATTGCCAATTTAGCGAATCAGCTTCCAAGCGTCGTGCGGCTCGTCGGGAGCAAAAGAAAGGCGAAGCTCCGGTGGCCGAGCAACTTCAGCTCGAATCTCCCGAGCCTGAGCCGAAGGCGGTGAACGAGCCGCTGAAGAAACCCAAGTACAGCAAGCCAGGTCGTCCATCCTAGGCCGAAAAGGAACGTCGGCGCGAGGAAATGGAAGCCTATGAACAAAGTCTCGGACCGTTCCAGAAAACCATTGAAGCGATGTTGCCTTACACGTACGATGAACTGCTGATCGCGTTGCCCCGGCATGCTGCGCGTTGTGACAAGAAAAATACGAAGGGCCGAATGACCAGCTATTACGGGTTCAAGGCGAATCTGCTGGTCGACACGGACAGCCAGTATATCCTCAGTGGCCTCTTTAGTTCGGCTAATCCGAATGACCAGCGGATGGCGGTCGTCCTTCTCAAAGGCCTGCTCCTGAAGTTTCCGGGGCTAAAGGTCAAGCATATCTTGGGCGACAAAGGCTACGACTGCGCGGCGATCTACCAGTTGATTCATTCGCTCGGCGCCTATCCTGCGATTTCCCTGATTCACCACAAAGACCCGCCTGCAGGAATGAATCTGGATTACACGCCGGTGTGCGCTCAAGGACATGCGTACCGTTACGACAGTTTTGATGCCAAGTATGAGACCCTGAAGTACACCCGGCCTAGCGAATGCAAAGGCTGCGCGCTCTCCGGTACCGATTGCCAAAAAGTGTTTAAAATTCGCATGCAAACGGATTTGCGTTTACACACCTATCCCGCAAGAGGTAGCGAAAGTTTTACCACGCTGTACAACAAGCGTACGGCGGTGGAGCGTGTGTTTGCCTATCTCAAAGAGTATTTCGGGATGAAACGCACACGTCACCGCGGTGTCCGGGCAAGTGTTGATTTCCAGCTCAGTACGCTCGCGTACAATTTGAGTAAATTTGCCTTAGACAAGTTGAACCAGCAGATGAGAAGCTCTCAGCAAGTCGCCTGATTTTTTTAAAAAATGACCTTAAATTCTTGGCCCAGTCTTGATATCTAGCACACTGAATTATGAAATTGACTCAGAAGTGCAACAATACTGCCCCATAGAAGCGGTCTATGCCGAAATCCTGCACGAAATGCAACAAAGTCAGCATTAACTTGCCCTCTGCCCCGGAATTTGTGCAAATAATGCAACATTGTACCCGTATCCAGTAACTTTTATAAAGGAATCCTGCAAAATGTGCAACAATACAAGCGGCGGGTGAGAGAAGGCAGCAGCATCCTTCACCCGCGGGGTGATTTTGTTCTGAAAAATGTATGAGAATCCGGTCTAGATTTTGAAATTCTCGACTAATACCTGCAGCTTCTCTGCGAGGGAGGAGAGGAATGCGGCGGAGGATTCGACCTCCTGCATGGCGGCAAGCTGCTCTTGAGACGAGGCGGACAAGGTCTCCGCGCCCTCGGCCGTCTGATTGGAGACCGCTACGATCTTCTGGATCGAAGCGACCAGTCCGTCAGAGAGCAGGGCCAGCTCACGCACGGTGGCTGAGATCTGTTGGCTATGTGCAGACATATCGGAGACGGATGACTCAATCTCGGAGAAGGAATGGCCGGCCGCTATAATCATTTCTTTGCCGTGATGCATTTCTTCCGTGGAGTGCCTCATGGTCTCTCCGGCCTTGTCCATCTGCTGGACAATCAGACTGACCAGCTCACCGATCTGGCGGGCAGATCCGGCAGATCGCTCGGCCAGCTTACGTACTGAGCCTGCCACAACAGCGAAGCCGCGGCCCTCTTCTCCGGCCCGTGCGGCTTCAATTGCCGCATTGAGGGATAACAGGTTCGTCTCCTCGGCAATACTGGCAATGGTGCCGACAATATTCTCAATCTCTTTGGAATGGCTGCCCAGCGTCTCAATAATGCCGGAGAGATCCGAGATGCTCGCACCTACAATGGCCATCTGGGAGGTGGTCGAGTCCATAGATTCCCGGCCTGTCCGGGCCTTCTGGGAGTTGATGGCTGCCTGGTTCATTGCGCTGTCCGCATTGCATGCAATTTCAGTAATGAAATGCGACATATCCTGCACGGCCTTGAAGCTGCCTTCCAAATTCTGCAGCTGGGTGTGTGCCCCATCGGCCAGATCCAGAGTGACATTAACGCTGTGTTCTCCGGCCCGGTTGGTCTCCTGGGCGCTGGCGGACAGCTCCTGGGAAGAAGAGGCAACCAGCATGGACGTATCGTTAACCTGTGTGATCAAGTCACGCAGATTCAGGGTCATCGCATTGAAGTCGCGGGCAAGCTCGCCGATCTCGTCCTTGGCTGTGAAGAGCAGCGGTTCCCGGGTCAGATCGCCTTGGGCTACCGTGTTCACGGATGCGGACAGCTTGGTGAGAGGGCTGACCATCCGGCGGATCAGCAGATAAGCGGCGAGAATCGCAATAATCAGAATGGAGCTGCCGATCAGGAAGGGCTGGGTGATGATATCCATGGTCCGGGATTGAATTAAGGGGCCGTCGAAGTTAATCGCCATTAATGCAATGATGGGTTTGGTAGGGTCATGGTCCTGATAGATGGGGCCGTAGCCGGTTTTGAGGGAGGTGCCCTGATATGTATACACCTTCGAGTAGGCGGAGTGCTTCATCGTGGTAATCATTTCTTTATCTTCATCTGCGAAGTAGAAGGGGTCTCCAGCTTTGTAGCCGCGTTGTTTGAAGTTCTTGTCAGCGGCCAGCACCTTGCCGTCCAGTGATAGAATGAAGGCTTCTTTGAAAATAGGCTTGTGATCACTGATCCATCCGATGCGGTCTTCGATCGCAGTCAGCTTGCTGGTATCGCCGGCAGCCAGAGCGGTTATGTCGGCAGGATCGATAAGACCGGTTGTTATATTCGCGCAGCCTACCAATTCAATGCCTGCAGCTTCATCGATCTGCTTGTAAGCCGCATGATAACCGAAGAAGCCTATGGATGAACCAACCAGTAGCAATACAATCAGCATCATCCATGTTAATTTTGTTGCCAATTTCATAACAAATATCACCAGCCCTGACTCTAAAAGATTAAGTGAATTATGGGGTTCACTGCTACGATTATAGCGCATACGCTGCGGTTTGAGCAGACGTCAGAAAAAAGAATTTTTGTGTCGGAAAATGATGGATTATGTATAAAAAATCATTGAAAAACAGGCGCCTAATCCTATTTCAGTTTCAAAAAATATTGTATGTCGGACCCGTATAATGGTACGCTTGAAGCAGAACAAACGGACTGGGAGCTGAAGGGATGTCACAAGAAGTCAATCCTTTGATCGAACGTGTGGGATTATCCATGTGGAAGGTTCAGCGCAGAATCATGTCGCAGATGTCATTTCATAAGGAATTGGGCTTGACTGTGCCGCAATTCGGGCTGCTGCATATGATCTTTCAGGAGCAGCAGGCACGGGTGATTCAGCTGGCGGACAAGATGGAGGTGAAGTCCAGTGCAGTCACCGTCATGCTGGACCGGCTGGAGCTGCTGGAGCTGATCGCCCGCGTGACGGACGAGAATGACCGCAGAGCGGTAATCGTCACGATCACCGGCAAGGGACAAGAGGTGCTGGAAGAAGCACAGCGCCGGTCACTGCTGCTGCTGGAAGAGCATCTGGCCATTCTGGAGCCGGCAGAGCTGGAGAACTTCGCGGATTATTATCTCATGCTGGAGAATCAGGAGCGTTAACATAAGTATTACAAAGAGGCAGCGCTTCTCCCGTTACGGAGAGGCGCTGCCTCTTGTCTAAATATAAGAATTTATAAGTTTTACACTATAAATTATCCTTCTATTTCTCGCTGAAACGGAACCGTCCTTAAAAAGGACGGTTCCGTTTCCACTTGAGTCTGGCTATTCTGCGGCAGGTTCTTTGTCCGGCAGCTGCGTGACATAACTGTCAGACAACTGGCGCAGCCGCAGAGCGCGGTTGTATTCATCCTCGTTGCCGGCCGGAGCAGTACCTCCGGTCGCCAGCGGATATTGGGTATTATCCTCGAAGCTGTTGCCCGGAATCAGCAGGGCAGAGCTGGAAATAAAGGAGCCTGTAGGCAGGTAATACCGCTGCGGCAGCAGATTGTAGGACTGGCTGAGCAGATTTTGGCCGAAATAAATGTTGTTATCCATGGATACCCCCAGCAGGCTGGCAGCTGTAGGCATAATATCGACTTCTCCGCCTACCTGTGCAAGCTTCTGCGGAGCAATTCCTTCGCCATGGATAAGCAGCGGAATGTTGAGCATATTGGCGTAGCTGTAATCATATCCGTAGATTTCCTTCATTAGCTGCTTGTCGTCATGATCCAGCGAATAGATCGGCAGTCCCATATGGTCGCCGTAGACCATAACCAGACTGTTCTCCCATAATCCATTCGCCTTCAGTTCATCTACGAACTGTCCGAAGGCATAGTCCGCATAGTTCTGCGACCGGACATAATCGCCGACGAAGGTTCCTTCATACCGCTCAGGAAGCTTCATCTTGTGCTTTTCTTCAGGAATAGTGAACGGGTGATGCGCCGACATGGAGATGACCTGGGCATAGAACGGCTGGCCCGCATCGCTCATTTCCTTCAGCTTCTCCGAGGATTTGCGGTAGAGCACCTCATCGGAAGCGCCGAAGAAGAAGGCATCCTCATCACCGAAGAACTGGTGATCGTAATACTTCTGCCAGCCGAGGGCCTTGTATAGCTCGCCCCGGTTCCAGAATTCCACTACATTGGTGTGGAACGTGGCCGTCTGATAGCCGTTGTCTCCCAGCAGACGGGGGAGACTCGGCAGCTGCTTGTCGATATAAGACATGGTGGCCGCACCCTGCGGAGGAATATAGAAGGACGAATTGACCACGAATTCCGCATCGGAGGTATTGCCCTGGCCGACCATCTGATAGAAGTTCGTGAAGTACAGGCTCTCCTCCATCAGGCGGTTCAGGTTAGGGGTAATCTCCTGGCCGTCTATCTTCAGACCAAGCAGGAAGTTCTGGAAGGACTCCAGCTGGATCACAATCAGATTCTTGCCCTTGGCGGAACCGGCATAAGCCGAGACAGCTGAAGGGTCGATGCCCTTGAGCTGGTTAATCGTGCTCTGTGTGATTTCACTGGCCTGGACCAGCTCGGTTTTATCTTTGGCAAAGATCGTGTATGCTTCATAATTAAGGATGCCCATCTCCTGGGCCTTCTTGATCTCATTCATGCTCGCCTTATTCGGAAGAATATTGAACAGGCAGAGTCCGAGCGAGACCGCGAACAGTACGACATGCAGCGTCCGGCCACTGCGCCGGTTGATCTGGTCTTTTTTATAATTGCGTCCGTTCTTGTTAATGAAGAAGTAGAAGCCCAGCACGATAATATCGGTGAAGATCAACAGATAATAAGGGTCCATCAATGAGAACACGCTGTTCTTGACGGCAGTGACCTGGTTCACCTGCTCGGCGGCATGGTAAGTGACAATGACCCCGTAATATTTGAAGTACATAATGGCGGCAAAAAAGATCGCGGTAACCAGCAGATTGACCGTCATGTAATAGCCGAGCTTCCGTCTGGAAGCAAAGCGCTCAATCAGGAAAAACAGGGCCCAGACAAAGGGGAGCTCTGTCAATACGGATTTCCAGAATTGCAAATCATCAAAGATTACACCCCAGGCCAGCAGGCTTTTGAACAGAAAAAGAATGGAAAAGAACACAAATGGCTTAAGGAGCCAGCGTTTCACAGTTTGGGATGACACAGCTTCGCCTTCTTTCTGAAGAATGAACAGGTTTCCCGGGTGATAGGAAACAGCAGCATGAGGACATAAGAATACCATTATCAATAGAACTTATTATGCAGTGCCAGGGAAGGAATGTCAAAAATCAGAAGCGGCCGTATACTCCCTGGAGCGCGCGTAAACTACGGCTAGAACGAACCCGGCGCAGGCCACTCCCTCAGGCGGGGGGATATCGGCGTTAAACGAAGAATATGAGCCTTACGCAGCGGAAGCTGGCGGAAATTATTGGAGGTGGGGGCGGATGGAGCATACAGAAATCATACTGTCCGTGAGGGCGCTTGTGGAATTTGCCTACAGCAGCGGCAGTCTGGAGCCGGGCTTCCGCAGCGGAGCCGCCATGGCGGAGGGGACGCGCAGCCATCAGCTGATCCAGAAGCAATACAAGGAAGGGGACCGCAAGGAGGTCTATTTGAAGACCGGAATTGCTTACGGAGAGCTGCTGTTCCAGATTGACGGACGCTGCGACGGACTGCTTACGGCAGAGGATGGGAGCCTGACAGTGGAGGAGATCAAGTCCATGGCCGGAATCCCGGACCCTGCGCTTGAAGGGAAGGAGGTACACTGGGCCCAAGCTTATATGTACGCTTACATGCTGGCAACGGATCTTGAGCTTCCCTACATTCAGGTGAAGCTCACCTATGTGCAGCGGGGAAGCGAGGCACAGTACAGTCTCTACCGGGAGATGTCCCGTGAAGCGCTGACGGCCTTTGCGCTAGAGACAGTAAGCAGATATGCACCGTATGCCGAGATGATGGTCCGTTACAAGGCGAAGAGAGGGGAGAGCATCACGAACCTGTCTTTTCCGTTCTCGGCTTACCGGCCCGGCCAGCGCCATTTCGCAGCCGCAGTCTACACCTCCATTGCTGAGGGGGCGAACCTCTTCGCCCAGGCACCGACAGGCATCGGCAAAACCATGTCCACTCTGTTCCCGGCGGTCAAAGCGCTGGGCGAAGGCAAGGCGGCCGGTATCTTCTATCTGACCGCAAAGACCGTTACACGGATCGCGGCGCAGGAGGCAGCCTCGATGCTGAACCGCCGGGGGCTGCATCTGCATGTCATTGCGCTGACGGCGAAGGAGAAGGCCTGCTTCCGGGAGGAAGGCATCTGCGGCACGGATTCCTGCGCGTATGCGGAGGGCTATTATGACCGGATCAACGGCGCGCTGATTGATATGCTGGAGCATGAGACGCTGATGACCCGGGAGACGATCGCCGGCTATGCCCATAAGCATCAGGTCTGCCCGTTTGAGTTCTCGCTGGATGCCGCCTATGCCTGCGATGTTGTTATCTGCGATTATAATTATATCTACGACCCGCGCATCAGTCTGAAGCGCATGTCCGAGGAGCGTAAGAAGAACACCGTGCTGCTGGTGGATGAAGCGCATAATCTGGTGGACCGGGGCCGGGAGATGTATTCTGCTTCGCTTACCAAGGCACCCTTCCTGGCGCTCAGCCGGACCTACAAAACGGCGAATCCCCGGCTCGGCACTGCCGCCAAAGCGGTGAACGCTTTCTTCATTGCGCTGCGTAAGATCTGCGGTGATAAGGGTGCGGGAGAGTGGGCGGCCTATCCGGAGGAACTGCCGGAGCTGCTGGAGAACTTCGCAGCCGAAGCGGAGCTGGAGCTGCTGAATTCCTCTTCCCCGGTAAGCTCTGTGCAGGCGGACGAGGACGAGGTGGTTAGCCTGCTGGATACCTATTACGCAGTACAGGGGATGCTTCGTACCTTCAAAACCTACGATGAACGCTACATTACCTATGCCGAGGTGCGCAGCGGAGATGTGTATCTGAAGCTGTTCAATCTCGATCCGTCGCATTTGCTGCAGCAAATGGGCAAGAGCTTTCGCAGCCAGATTCTGTTCTCTGCGACCCTCTCGCCGCTCTCGTACTACAGGGACATGATCGGTGCAGGCGAGGAGGACTACAGTCTGAGCCTGGCCTCACCTTTTCACAAAGAGCAGTGGCAGGTGTCTGTCCTGCCGGTATCCACCCGGTTTCATGACCGGGAGGCTTCCTTGCAGCCGCTTAGTAATGCTCTTAGAGGCATGGTCTCGAAGAAGGGCAACTACCTGGTCTTCTTTCCCTCTTATCTGTACTTGAGGAATGTCTATGAGGTGTTCACCGAGAAGTACCCTGAAGTCCCTACGCTGCTGCAGGGCAGCGGGATGAGCGAGCCGGAGCGGGAGGGCTTCCTGGCGGCCTTCCGCCCGGATAACCCGGAGCCGCTGCTTGGCTTTGCCGTGCTGGGCGGTATTTTGTCCGAAGGGGTGGATCTGCCCGGCGACCGGTTGAACGGGGTAATGGTGGTGGGGGTCGGACTCCCGCAGGTGGGTCTGGAGCGCAACCTGCTCCGGAGCTATTTCCAGTCACAGGGCAAGAACGGCTTCGATTATGCTTATATCTACCCTGGCATGTGCAAGGTGCAGCAGGCTGGAGGACGGCTGATCCGCAGTGAGAACGACAGCGGGGTCATTGTGCTCGCAGACGACCGCTTCATGCAGCCTTCCTACCGGCAGTTGCTTCCAGAGGAGTGGCGGGACTACTCTGTGTTGACCTAAGCGGGTATAATCTATTGAAAAGGCATTCACCAGACAACTCAGGAGGTAATGACATGACGCTTAATATCGGACTTGTTGGAACAGGCTGGTTCTCCAAGGTACATGCGGATTTGCTGGCGGGCATGCAGGATGTGTCGCTGAAGGCGGTCTGCGGCAGCAGCAAGCTTAAGGGAGAAGAGATGGCCCGCCCTTACGGGGCCGAAGGCTACGGGGAGATTACCGAGATGCTGGACAGCCACAAGCTGGATGCCGTCTACATCTGTGTGCCGCCACAGTCGCACGGGGCGATTGAGCGGGCACTGATCCGCAGGGATATCCCCTTTTTCATCGAGAAGCCGCTAGGCTCAAGTACGGCCATTCCGGCCAGTCTGCTGGAGGATATCAAGCAGCATCAGCTGCTGACCTCGGTAGGCTATCATTTCCGCTATCAGGAGAATATCCAGCGGCTGAAGCAGACGCTTGCCGGAGACAAGGTAGGGATGATTACCGGAGAATGGATGGGCGGAATGCCCGGCGTGGCGTGGTGGCGCAATCAGGAGCAGTCCGGCGGGCAATTCACGGAGCAGACGACGCATATCGTTGACCTGCTGCGTTATCTGGCCGGTGAGGTGACAGAGGTCTACGGCATGTTCGGCAACCGGATTATGCATGAGAAGCATGAAGGGGTGACCGTAGCCGATGTGGGCACCGTGTCGCTGAAGCTTGCGAGCGGCATTATCGCCAGTATCTCCAATACCTGTGTGCTGCCCGGTGAGGTGAACAAGGCCGGAATCAGCTTCTATAATGACAACGGCATGCTTGACTGGAATCCGGAGCGTCTGCTCGAAGTCCGCAGCGGGGACAGCAAGGAATACAAGAATACGGGCAACCCTTACGCTGTAGAGAGCGAGGCCTTCCTGTACGCTGTCCGCACCGGAGACCGCTCCCGTATTCTCAGCGATTATGAGGACGGGTACAAGACGCTGAAGGTAACCTGCGCCGCGTATGAATCCGCCCAGAGCGGATTGCCGGTGAAGCTGTAGGATTCTGTCTTAGGGGCAGGGAGCTGCTTAATGAATGAACACTGCGATCAGTGCGGGTGCCAGCCCAATGGAGAACAGCGCCGCCAGAATCATTGAGATACTGGAGATGGTGCCGGTCAGCGAGCTAAGCTCGAAGGCCTTGGAGGTGCCGGTGCCATGCGCTGCGGTGCCCAGCGACACTCCGCGCGCCACTTCATTCTCAATGTGGAAGAGGCGCAGCACCGAGGGCCCCATCATCGTTCCAAGCACACCCGTGAGAATGACGAAGACTGCGGTGATGCTGGGAACTCCGCCGATGCTCTGCGAGATGCTCATGGCAATCGGCGTAGTTACCGAACGGGGGACCAGACTGGTGGCGAGATCTCCGCTCAGGTGCATTAATTTGGCCAGCAGCATGGAAGACAGTACAGCCGTTACCGTTCCTGACAGCACGCCTGCCGCAATTTCGGCGGCGTGCTTTTTGAGCAGCTTGAAGTTCTTGTGCAGCGGAATCGCAAAGGCGATTGTCGCCGGCTGAAGCAGGTCTGACAGCCATTTGCCGCCTGCATTATAGGATTCATAGGAGCTGCCTGTGATCAGCAGGAAGCCGATGATTACCAGCGGGGTGATGATCAGCGGAGAGGCGTACATTTTGCCGCTGGCCGCATAAATCCGTTTGGTTACAAGGTATACCGCAATGGTAAGTCCAAGGAATAATAGTCCGGTCATCATGAGCTTCTACGCTCCTTTACTTTATAGATCATCCCTGTCAACAGACCTGAGCTGGCCATGACAGCAAAGGTGCCCACGAGCACAACAGCCAGTACCTGCAGGCCGAAGGATTCCAGCAGCTTCGAGTAGTTCATGACCCCGATAGCCGATGGAATGAAGAACAGCAGCAGCTCAGCCAGCAGCCAAGAAGCTCCTGCCTCCACCCAGTTCAGACGGATCACGCCGGATTCGAGCAGCAGGAATAATAGAATCATCCCGATAATGCTTCCGGGAAGCGGAATATGCAGTAGTGAGGTTAATCCGTTAACGAGCAGGGAGAACACGGTTAGTCCGGCCACCTGCAGTAAGCCTAAGGTAATCTTTTTCATCATGATTACCTCCTTTCATCTCTTACTGAAATTTTACATCTAATTCTTTCATAGGTACAATGAATGAATTGAATAGCTCACATTCTAATTGTCTATGCATGGAGGTTACCTAATGGATATCAGACAGCTGGAGTATTTCGTGCAGGCCGCCAGGCTGAACAGCTTCTCCAGAGCCGCAGAATCGCTGTATATCACCCAGCCGACCATCAGTAAGATGGTCCGCAATCTGGAGACGGAGCTGGGGGCCGACCTGTTCTACCGCGAGGGCCGGAGCATCCGTCTGACGGATGCGGGAGAGCTGCTGCTCGTCAAGGCGCAGAACATTGTAGAGTCCTTTGCCAGCCTCTCCTCCGAGCTGGACAGCCTGCGCAATCTGAAGCAGGGGCATATCCGTATCGGACTTCCGCCCATGGTTGGAGCCAGCTTCTTCCCGGCGGTCATCGGGGAATTCCACCGGAAGTATCCCGAGGTGACGATCCGGCTGCATGAGGACGGGGCGAAGAAAGTGGAGGATGACGTAGAGTCCGGCCTGCTCGATATCGGGGCGATTGTACTGCCGGTGGACCCGGCCAGATTCCACTGCTTCACCTTTGTGGAGGAGAAGCTGGAATTGCTGGTTCCCGCAGGCCACCGTCTGGACGGAGCGCAGCAGGTGCCGCTGAGAGAGCTGGCCGAGGAGGAGTTCGTCCTGTTCCGGGAGGACTTCGCCCTCCATGACCGGATTATCTCGGAATGTGTCAAAGCTGGCTTTCAGCCCAAGGTGGTCTATGAAAGCTCCCAGTGGGATTTGATCAGCCGGATGGTCGCCGCCGGGATGGGCATTGCGCTGCTGCCGGAGACCATCTGCCGGGATATCGACCGTTCGCGGATTGCGGTGATTTCCCTGACCGAGCCGGTGATTCCCTGGCAGCTGGGCATGATCTGGCGCAAGGACCGCTATTTGTCCTTTGCCGCCAGGGAGTGGATTGCTTTTGCGATGAATGTACTAGGAGAGCGGTATTCGCGGCCGGAGCCTCCCGAGGATATATAAATAACAGAGCTTATTTATACTTCCGCCGACATTTTTTTCTTTTTTTGCAAATTTTGTTTTTTGGCATCATGATTTATGATAGGGGAGAAGTTGATAGAGAGAAGGTGAGTAACCGTGAACCTTTACCAGAATTCTCCTGATGTTAGCGGCCGGGATTACAGAGAAGATGAGCTGTTCCTTACTATAGAGAATTTAAGAAGCGAGCTGCTGGAGGTGGCCCGGGAACGGAGTCTGAGCGACCATACAGTGCTGGAGCTTAGCCAGCGGCTGGACGGATATATTGTGATGGCCCAGAACCTGATGATGGAGAGCCTGCGCAGCCGCAAGAATGGAGCCGCGCCTTACGGCAAGAATAAGAAGGGCCAGCGGATCAGGAATCAGGCGGCTCTGCAGCAATAATCCATAATACATCCGAGCATCTGACGGTGTTTGTTAATCATGGTCCTACTAAATGTGGGGCCATTTTGTTGTGCTTTTCATAGTGTTGTCCTATAATGGCAATTAATAGAAGGATAACCTGAATGATGGATAGGGAGGTGCCGGGTGGAGGCGAAGCTGACTACATTACGTACGGAAATCGAGAAGAGTCTGTCCCGCTCGGGCCATAATCTTGCCTCATTTGCCAAAGTCTCCGGCCTGAACCGCGGCAGTCTCAGCGCCATTCTTCACGGCAATCCGCCGAAGCCCATCTCGCTGGGACAGCTCGATGCCATGATCCGGGCCTTCGGCTTCCCGGAAGGCTGGCTGTATCCGCTGTATGTGGATGAGTGCTTCAGTGAAGAGCGGATCTCACGCCGCCGTATCGAGCCCTTCCTGGTTAAATGTGCCGAGATGGGCAAGCAGCAATGCATTGAAGAGGTCTTAAGGCGGATTATGGAATATCAGCGGCCGCTGGATATCATCTACAGGGTGGCAGAGAGGCTATTCTGCAGCGGCAAAGTACAGGAGTCCATCGTATTCTACAAGCTGATTGTAGACCATGAACAAGATAGCTATTCCGAGCGTATGGCGATTAGCCAGTACCGTATCTTCATGTCTTTGCAATCCACTCCGGATGTGGATATGGAGCAGAAGCTGCGCGCCGTAATCAGCTTCGAGCCGTATCGTGGGTTGCTTCCCGAGGAGATGCAGCTGGACGGGCTGCTGAAGCTGGCGAAGGTATGCTTCGCGCTGCACCGCTGGAAGGATGTGGAGAAATTCGCTGATGAGCTGAGGGCATTAGCAAGCGGAATCTACCGCGAGGAGCTGCGCCGCAGCAAGGGGAAGAGGGCAGAGGCCTTTCAGGCAGAACGTCCGCTGGTGGTCTATTACGGGCACGGTTATCTGATGAAGGCATCGGCGCTTACCAAGCAGGGAGAATATCAGCAGGCCAAGAAATATACCGCCGGCTATGCGGACCTGGGATGGTTCGAGATGCTGGATGACGAGGGGCGCAGCAGTGTGGACAGCTTCAAGCTGTTTGCCACGGCCAACGGGTTCACGCTGGAGATTCTGATGGGCAACATCTCTGTATTGCCGTCCTATATCGCTTTCTTGTCCGAGCATCCCGGCGAGATTCTGTCCGGCATGGTGATCATTATGGAGTCGGCCAACCGCTTCGGGTTCTCCGCTGATGCGGTGATGTCGCGCTTTTCCCGGGAGATGCTGCGCTTTGAACAATTCCAGGATACGATCAATGTAGACCGGGTGTACCGTCTCTATTATCAGATTGCGATCTACCATATCTCCCGCAAGCAATATGCCAAGGGAATAGACTATATCATTCATTGTCTGCGTCTGACCATCAGGCTGAACAGCGGCAAGGACTTTATTAATTGTGTAACCTTATTTGAACTGAACAGAGACTATGCCTCGGATACCCAGCAGAATGCGTACCGGGAGCTGATCAGGGAGGTGAGAGCACATGAAGAGATCACTGTTGACGACGGTCAGCGTTTTGGTATTGTTTAGCTTCATTCTTGCGGGTATAGGAACAGATCAGAAGTCCAAGACCAGAGGGTTTACCGCTGTTGAACACGGAGTGGAATTTTAGAGCAGATTAGAGCAGTTAATTGCATAGCTTGAAGAGACTCCCCGGCCCTCTGTGTCGCGGGAGCGTTTGCGCGTGGTAATGTGAAATAAATTACATAGCAAGGACGTAATCAGGAATTGACAAATTGCAGGCACGAAAATATAATTAGGTAGCCTAATTAAT
The DNA here is from genome assembly GCF_017874735.1 of Paenibacillus silagei. GTDB lineage: Bacteria > Bacillota > Bacilli > Paenibacillales > Paenibacillaceae > Paenibacillus_AQ > Paenibacillus_AQ silagei. The sequence goes on along the minus strand of NZ_JAGGLV010000001.1, from coordinate 278,315 downwards.
ACATGGTTTAATTATTTGTAGACCTAACTAAAATGGGGTGGAAGCATTGGGATAAATCGCGAAGGTGAAAACTCAGTCGGACACAAGCTTTTCTCTGCACTTCGGAAGCTGCGCAAAGGGCATTGGCATCACTCAGTGGAGGGGCATAAGCCAAGTGAGATGACTTTATTGATATGTATTGCACGGGCGTCGCATGCTTCAGATCTGGGACTTAAGGTGTCGGAGATCAGCCGCTTCCTGGGACTGACTCCGCCAACAGTAACCCAACTGATTAACAGTCTTGAAGCCAAGCAGATGGTAGAACGGCAGGCTGATCCGTCTGACCGGAGGGTAGTGCGCATCAAGTTGACCGAACAGGGGAAAATTATTACCCGCAGAGCCAGGGACCATATGGACGCCACACTTAACAGGATGGTGGAGTATTTAGGTGAGGAAGAATCTGATCAACTGGCGGAACTGCTGCTGAAAGTCTATGCCTTTATGGAGGATAATCCTCCGCCTAATCTAGACCGGCTACAAATGAACGGAGATGAGAAGCATGATTAAATTAATGAAACAATTGAAGCCCTTCCGCTTGGCCATCGCAGGGGTACTGATTCTGGTATTCCTGCAATCCATGGGTGATCTGTATCTTCCCACCTTGATGAGTGACATTATCGATAAAGGGATTGTGGACGGAGACCAGCCGTATATCTGGAGAATAGGCGGCTTCATGCTGCTGGTGGCGGCTGGCGGTGTGCTATGCTCCATTATTGCCAGCTATCTGTCAGCCAGAGTGGCAGCAGGCTTCGGGAAGAATACCCGTTCCCGGGTGTTCAATCATGTGGAGAATTTTACGCTCCATGAATTCGATAAGCTGGGTACGGCCTCATTGATTACACGTACCACTAATGATATTACACAGGTTCAGACAGTATTGACTATGATGCTCCGCATGATGGTCGGTGCTCCGATGATGATGATCGGCGGGATTATTATGGCGGTGTCGGAGGACGCCAAGCTCTCGCTGATCTTTGTAGTGGTGATTCCGCTGCTGGTGGGAGCAATATTTTTCATCGGAATGAAGGGTCTGCCGCTGTTCAAGGCGATTCAGATCAAGCTGGACAAATTAAATCTGGTGCTGCGCGAGCATCTGACCGGTATCCGCGTCATCCGCTCCTTCAACCGGATTGAGCATGAGAACCGTCGCTTCAGCCTGGCCAACGCAGATCTTACGGATACTGCAATCAAAGTCAACAAGGTTATGGCGGGACTGATGCCGCTGATGATGATCGTCATGAACTTCTCGATGATTGCCATTCTGTATTACGGCGGAATCCGCATTGGCGATGGGGATCTGAAGGTTGGCTCCCTGATGGCATTCATTCAGTATGCCATGCAGATTATGTTCTCGCTGATCATGGTGTCCATGATGTTCGTGCTGATTCCAAGAGCTTCTGCCTCAGCACTGCGCATTAATGAAGTGTTAGATATGCAGCCAGAGATTAAGGACCCTACCTCTGCAGAACTGAAGACTACGGCTACAGCTACACATGAGGACGGCCGTGACGGGATGCACGGGTATGTGGAGTTCGACAATGTATCCTTCGCTTATCCGGGTGCAGAGCAGGCAGCCTTGTCGGGAATTACCTTCAGTGCGCGCCCCGGTGAGATTACCGCCATTATCGGCGGAACCGGGTCAGGCAAGTCCACGCTGCTGAACATGATTCCGAGATTCTATGATGCCATAGAAGGTACGGTAAGTGTGGACGGTGTGGATGTGCGCCAGATGACGCAGGAGGAATTGCGGAGCAAGATTGGTTATATTCCGCAAAAAGCCGTGCTGTTCACCGGTACCATCAACGAGAATATCCGTTACGGCAAAGAGGATGCTACCGAGGAGGAGATTCTTCATGCCGCCAAGGTGGCACAGGCCTATGACTTTGTCACAGCGATGAAGGAAGGCTTCGATTCAAGCATCTCCCAGGGGGGCGGTAACGTCTCCGGCGGCCAGAAGCAGCGTCTGTCGATAGCCCGTGCCCTCGTCCGCAAGCCGGAGGTATATCTGTTCGATGACAGCTTCTCCGCGCTGGACTTCAAGACCGATGCCAAGCTGCGTGCCGCGCTCAAGGAGGAGACTACGGAATCTACTGTCCTTATCGTCGCACAGCGGGTAAGCACGGTAATGGATGCAGACCGGATTATCGTACTGGATGAAGGTCAAATTGTCGGTATGGGCACGCACCGCGAGCTGCTGGACAACAATGAGGTGTACCGCGAGATCGTATCCTCGCAGCTGTCAGAGGAGGAAATAGCATGAGTGAGCAGAACAAAGCAATGAAGCCGCCCGCCCGCAGACACGGCGGATTCGGCCCCGGCCCGGGCGGACCCGGCATGGGTATGCCTCCCGAGAAGGCGAAGGATTTCAAGGGCACCCTGCGCCGCCTGATCCGGTATTTGCGCCCGCGCCAGGTACAGCTGATTATCGTATTCGTAATGGCGATTGCCAGTACCGTATTCAGTATTTTCAGCCCTAAGGTGATGGGTAAGGCAACGACCAAGCTGTTCGAAGGCGCTTATGGCAAGATGATGGGCGTGCCTGGGGCGGCGATTGATTTTGGCTATGTGAATGATATTCTGATCCTGCTGGCAGGCCTGTATCTGTTCAGCGCGCTGTTCAGTTATATCCAGCAGTATGTCATGGCCGGTGTGGCGCAGAAGGTCGTATACGACATGCGCGAGCAGATCAACAGCAAGCTGGAGCGGCTGCCGCTGAAATATTTCGATTCCCGGACCCACGGGGAGATTCTTAGCCGGGCGACCAATGATGTGGACAACATCAGTACCACCCTGCAGCAGAGCTTAACCCAGCTGATCACCTCTATTGTGACGATTGTCGGGGTTATTGTGATGATGCTGACGATCAGCCCGTGGCTGACCCTAATTACGATCGTAACGCTGCCGCTGAGCTTCGTGGTGATCATGTTGATCACCAAGCGCTCCCAGACCTATTTCGTCGGACAGCAGAAATCGCTGGGCCAGCTGAATGGTCATGTGGAGGAGATGTATACCGGGCACCGGATCATCAAGGCTTTTGGACGGGAGAAGAATTCCCTGAAGGATTTCAATGCCATCAATGAGGATCTGTATAACTCCGGCTGGCGCTCCCAGTTCATCTCCGGGATTATTATGCCGCTGATGATGTTCATCGGGAACCTGGGGTATGTGCTGGTATGTGTGGTCGGCGGGATCTTCGTGACCAAAAAAGCGATCGATGTCGGTGACATCCAGGCATTCATCCAATATTCGCGCCAGTTCACCATGCCGATAACGCAGACTGCCAACATTGCCAACATCATTCAGTCCACCATCGCTTCGGCAGAACGTGTATTTGAACTGCTGGATGAGGACGAGGAAGTCCCTGAAGTGGCTGCTACACTGGCGAAACGTTCAGCAGCTGCAGAAGAGGGCTCTGTGGAATTCCGTCACGTGCAGTTCGGCTACAAGCCGGGTGAACTCCTGATTGAAGACATGAACATCGAGGTCAGTCCGGGACAGACCATTGCGATTGTAGGACCAACCGGAGCCGGTAAAACCACACTGATCAACCTGCTCATGCGCTTCTATGAGATCAGCGGCGGGGAAATTGTGATCGACGGTGTGAACATCACCGATATGAAGCGCAGCGAGCTGCGCAGCAAATTCGGTATGGTGCTTCAGGATACCTGGCTGTTCAACGGGACCATCCGCGATAATATCGCTTATGGCCGGGAAGGGGCTTCGGAGGCTGATGTGGTGCGGGCAGCCAAGGCTGCGCATGCCGATCACTTCATCCGTACGCTGCCGCTCGGGTATGACACGATTCTGAATGAAGAGGCCTCGAACATCTCCCAGGGTCAAAAGCAGCTGCTTACCATCGCCCGGGCGATTCTGGCCGATCCGTCCATCCTCATTCTGGATGAAGCAACCAGCAGCGTAGATACGCGGACAGAGGTGCAGATCCAGAAGGCGATGAACACGCTGATGCACGGCAGAACCAGCTTCGTGATCGCTCACCGCCTGTCCACCATCAAGGACGCCGATCTGATCCTGGTGATGAACCAGGGTAGCGTCATTGAGAAGGGCACCCATGTGGAACTGCTGGAAGCGGGCGGCTTCTATGCCGATCTCTATAACAGCCAGTTCTCCGGTGATGACCTGCCGGACGCAGGCTGATCCGAATAGAACAGTTACCTGAATATAGCCGGCTGTAGACCACAGCTAAAGTTAACCAGCGTTCATGCAGAGCGTCTTCGGACATTCTCTGTATGAACGCTTTTTTTATAAAAACCGAATACAATGCAACTCACACATCAACTCACCACTTAACTATGCCACTACTCGACTCCACCAACCTAGCCTTTCCTGCATAAAATACAACTTTTCCCGCGTATAATTGGCCTTAATCTCAAATTGTTGTACAGAAGGCAGCATTCCCCCTTCATCCATAAGCTACTAATAAAAATTCCTGCATTTTATACAGCATTCCTCGAATTATCAGCTTATCTGTGAGCGGAAGTTGCAATTCCTGCAACATTTCTGTCTGCGGATTCAAAAGCAGGTCTAAATCGAATTCTCCAGATAATACTAGAGAGAGTGTCTACGATCACCCGTTATTAGCGGCATTGAGTCAGCTATTTCCGGGCAGCAGTGGTAGTGATCACTCTAGTTTTTCAACATTTTAGAAAAAAGATTTGCTTAAAATTTTCGGGGTATATATGATAAGGATATCAAAATGACCCGCGGCTCATTTTTTTGGAATATAAGAATTTATATGTTTCGCGCTATAAATTATCCTTATATTTCTCGCTGAAACGGTGTCGTCCTTTAAAAGGACAGCACAGCCGTTTCTACTTGGGCGGACGGATAGGAGAGAGGATGAAAGGTATGTCGGGCTACGGAAAATGGGTAGCAGGGAGCAAGACCAAATGGATCACTCTGCTGGTATGGGTTGCACTGGTCGGGGTGCTTACGATGCTATGGCCATCAGTGAATTCACAGGTTGCTAACAATGCCTCCAATCTGCCGGAGGATTCACAATCGGTGCGGGCATCGGTCGTTGCTGAGAGAGAATTTCCGGCCGGAAGCGGAGTGCCGGCACTGCTTGTATGGCATCGTGACGGAGGAATCGCGGAGGAGGATCTCGTACATATAACAGCAGTATACAGCAAGCTTGAGCAGCAGCCTCTTATGCATCAGAACTTCGTTCCTCCGCTGGGCAAGCTGCCGCCGCAGGCGCTGCAGGCGTCCTTGTCGGAGGACCGGAGCACGCTGGTCACCCCGGTGCTGTTCGACAAGACGGCGGACAGCGACCAGCTCGGAGAGTCGCTGAAGAGCCTGAAGGAGCTGGTCCGGACGGAGACGGGGACTGACCCGTCTGCCGCCAAGCCCGACAGCGGAGACTTGAGCCTGCGCGTATCCGGCCCGGTCGGAATCTCGGTAGATGCTACAGGGCTGTTCAAGAATGCCGATGTGTCGCTGCTGATTGCCACTGTCATTCTGGTGCTGGTCTTCCTGCTGCTGATCTACCGTTCACCGATTCTGGCGCTGATTCCGCTGGTTGCTGTAGGCTTCGCTTATGGCGTAACCAGCCCGGTGCTTGGTCTGATGGCCAGGGAAGGCTGGATTACAGTGGACTCGCAGGCGGTCTCGATCATGACGGTGCTGCTCTTCGGGGCAGGGACAGACTATTGCCTGTTCCTGATCTCGCGCTTCCGTCAGATGCTGAAGGTGGAGGAGAATAAGGGGCGCGCACTGCTGAGCGCCATTTCCCACTCCTCCGGGGCGATTGCGATGAGCGGCTTCACCGTGGTGCTGGCCCTCTTCGCTCTGCTGCTGGCCAAATACGGCGCGTACCACCGGTTTGCAGTGCCGTTCAGCGTCTCCATTCTAATTATGGGAGTAGCCAGTCTGACCCTGGTTCCGGCCTTGCTGGCGATCTTCGGACGGACCTCCTTCTTTCCGTTCGTGCCGCGCACGCCGCAGATGGAAGCAGAGCGGGCCAAGGCCAAGGGCAGACCGGTGCCGCAGCCGCAGCCTGCCCGCCGTAAGGGAATCGGGTACCTGGTGGTATCCCGTCCGTGGGCCATTGTCGGAATTACCGTAGTACTTCTGGGAGTGCTGGCCTCATTCTCCAGCGGAATTAAGTTCACCTATGATATTCTGTCGTCATTCCCGAAGACTATGGAGTCGCGGGAAGGCTTCGACCTGATTGGCGAGCAATTCTCCCCCGGTGAGCTGGCACCCGCCAAGCTGATGGTTGATACGGAAGGGTTACCCGGCGGAGAAGACCTGAAATCCGTGCTGAGCAGCCTGTCTTACGTGGATGTGGTCTCAGACCCGCAGCAGGGGGCCGTCAACCCAAAGATTACTGCCTATGATATTGAGTTCAAGGACAATCCGTATTCGATTGAGGCGATGGACCATATCCCGGCACTTCAGGCTACGGTTGAGTCGGCCCTGACGGAATCCGGGATTGAGAACGCGCAGGATAAGGTATGGATCAGCGGCCAGACCGCTACCCAGCACGATACCAAGGAGCTTGGGGAACGTGACACCGATCTGATCATCCCGGTCGTTATCGGCCTGATTACGGTGCTGCTGCTGGTCTATCTCAGATCTGTCGTAGCCACAGTATATCTGGTGGGGACAGTAATTCTATCGTTCTTCTCGGCACTGGGCCTGGGCTGGATCATCATTCATTACGTGCTCGGTGCAGATGCGATTCAAGGGGCCATTCCGCTATATTCCTTCGTCTTCCTGGTAGCGCTAGGGGAGGATTACAACATCTTCATGATCTCGAATATCTGGAAAAAGCGTAAGCATATGCCGCTGAAGCAGGCGATTGCAGAAGGTGTGAATGAGACCGGCTCGGTCATTACCTCCGCCGGATTAATCCTGGCCGGTACTTTCGCCGTGCTGGCAAGCCTACCTATTCAGGTGCTGGTCCAGTTCGGGATTATCACTGCGATCGGTGTCCTGCTGGATACCTTCGTGGTCCGTCCCTTCCTGGTACCGGCTATCACTGTTCTCTTCGGCCGTCTGGCCTTCTGGCCGGGTAAGCATCAGGAAGTAAGTGAAGCCTCTGCTTCGGATACACAGCGGTAAGAAGTAGTTAGTTCTACAATTTTCTGGAAAAACAACAAAGAAATCGCCCTTTCGGGAAAATGGAAGATCCATCAACCATCCCGAAAGGAGCGATTTTTTTGCTGTTGCCAGCGAATCTCTATTAAAGGGAGAAGCCCTTCTTTTGAGCGAAGCTAGTAGATCATCAGAATTAAACAAGTGAGTTCATTCCATAAAAGCAGTAAGGTACGAAGCTGCCTTCTTCGTAGCGAAAAAACAGGGATAAGTATATTCTGTGCAACTAAAAACAGGGAAACGGGTTGACTTCCTCTTCTAAGTGTAGTCTGTACAACTAAATTTGCCCGGATGGGCGAAAATCCAGGTATTGGGGCATTTTAATTGCACGAACTACATCTAAATGGAGATTTGGCAGCATATCCGACGATTTAGTTGTACGAATTGCGATTAAGCCTACCCCTTGCACCCTAATCGGGTGAGGTAACCCCTCAGCAAGCCATTAGTTAAAGTAATTCTCAACATGTTTAGATCTGATGTGCTACTGGTCAGCCTGGACATCCGGAGTACGGCTGTGCAGCAGCTCGTACTTGTCGAGCGAGGAGCCAACAATGGCTTCGTTCCGGCCGGCACCGCGGTGCGAGTCCCGGAAGGCGGGACTCGAGGTCCAGCCGTTCAGCGCTTCCTCATTCTCCCAGACGGTGCTGATCTTCAGCTCCTCCACGCCTTCCTTGGGAGCGCCGCGCCACACTTCCATGCGGATGAAGCCGGGGATGCTCTGCACCCCGTTATCTGCGCTGAACCGTGAGGCCAGCGCTTCACCATGTCCTTCCTTGATCTTAATCGTATTGGTAACTACCAGCATGCCAAGTCCTCCTTGTAGGGCTGTACTTAATGTCTGTCTTTGTTGTACGTAATGTCTGTCGTTACTGCGGATTCGTGGTCCAGATACCTGCTGTTTTCAGGAAGACGCGGTCAGGCAGCTTAAGTGCAGCGAGCGTCAGCTCGGCCACATCCTCCGGCTGCATCATCCGGTCCTCGTCCCCGATCTTAAGACCCGCATCGGCAGCAAGGCCTGTATTCACTGTGCTTGGGGTCAGCGCTACGACACGGATATTATGCTTACGCACCTCCATCGCCAGGGACTCTGTCATGCCCATGAGCGCAAACTTGGAAGCACAGTAGGCTGAGCCTGTGGCGAAGCCGCGTTCTCCTGCGGTGGAGGAGATATTGATGATATTGCCGCTCGAACGCTCGATCATCGCAGGCAGTGCCGCGCGGGTCACATAATAGGCCCCGAACAGGTTGATCTGCATATGCCGTTCCCAGTCCGCCGGATCCATCTCCAGGAACGTGCCGAACTGGGCGATCCCGGCATTGTTAATAAGCGCGTCGAAGGGGCCGAGGTCCTTCTGCAGGGCCACTACCGCCCGCTCCGCTTCTTCACGTACGGCAATATCGGCTACAGCGATACTGACCTTGATGTCGTACACCTCGGTCAGCGCCGCCTTCAGCGCCTCCAGATCCGCCGAGGTTCTGGAGATCAGCCCCAGGTTGGCACCTTCCTTAGCCAGCGCCATAGCGAGCGCCTTGCCGATTCCCTTGCCTGCACCTGTAATGACAATACTGGTTCCTCTCAAATCCATAACCTGTCGTCACGCTCCTTATATATAGAATGATGGGTAATTCTAGAAGATACTGTCTATTATACCTGAGCGGCCGGGCACAATCACGCCGGAGCCGCAGCTCCGGCAGTGCAGACCGCCAGGCCCCCGGTACCGCCTGTGCCGCTAATGCCCCGTAGCGCCCGGTCATCCCGCTTTAGTCTTCCGGCGTAATTGTCTTAAGCGGCAGGGTCGCCGGACCTTCGAGTACATCGCCTTCGTAGGAGAAGCGGGAGCCATGACACGGGCAATCCCAGGAGCGCTCGGCGTCATTCCACTCGCATTCACAGCCCATGTGAGTGCAGGTTCTGTCAACGAGATGCAATTGGCCCTCAGGGTCGCGGTAGGCACCTACGCGTTTGCCGTCATGGAAGACAACAGCCCCCTGATCCGGCTCCAGATCTTTTGTCTTGGTGTGCACAATCTCCACTTTGCCGGCCACCAGCTCCTTGGCGACCGAGAAGTTCTGCACGATGAAGTTCTTGATGGCTGGAACGGCCTTGAAGCGTGAGGGATCATATAACCCGGTGTACGGGTTGCTGCTTCCTAGAATGCCGTCTGCGATCAGGCGGGCAGCCACGGTTCCGTTCGTCATGCCCCATTTTCCGAAGCCGGTGGCGATATAGATCTCCTCGTCCTCGGCGCGCTTGCCGATATAGGGAACCCGGTCCAGCGTGATCAGGTCCTGGGTGGACCAGCGGAACGGAATACTGCGGATGCCCAGCAGCTCCCCGGCGAACCGCTCCAGATTCTCATAATGGCCGAACGTACAAATGCCTTGACCCGTCTTGTGGTTCTCCCCGCCGGCGATGACCAGCTTCCGGTCTCCCCATTCCACTGCCCGCAGCGAACGGGCCGGTTCACCGGCACTCAGATACATGCCGCCCTCATAATCCGTCTCCGGCTCGAAGGCCAGACAGTAGGAGCGTTCGGCATGCAGCCGTGAGAAGTAGAGGGAGCCGCCGTCATAGAAGGGAAAGTGGGAAGCCGACACGGCATGGCGGCAGCGGATCTGGAGCTTCTCTCCCTCGGTATGCAGGGTTATCTGTCCGTCCGTATCGACCTTCTCTCCGATCATCGTATGCTCAAATACGGCGCCGCCCCTATCCAGAACCGCCTGCAGCAGTCCCTTCAGGTACTTTAGCGGGTGAAAACGGGCCTGATCCGGCATCCGGATGGCCCCGCCCGCGCCCAGCGGCAGGGGGACCTGATCCAGCCACTCTCCGGGCAGTCCCAGCTTGCCGTAAGCCTCGAATTCCTTATTCAGCGCCTTCAGCGTCTTCTCGTCACCTTGATCCGCATACAGGTAGGCCGCCTCCCGCTTCATCCCGCAGGACAGGTCCAGCTCCTCCGCTGTGGCAATCATCCATTCCATGGCCTCGCTGTTCGACTGATAATACATCCGGGCCTGCTCTTCGCCGAAATGCTTCAGCAGATCATGATAGATCATGCCGTGCTGGGCGGAGATTTTGGCGCTGGTATAGCCGGTGGCCCCGCCGAGAATCTGTCCGGCTTCAAGCAGTGTGACCTTATATCCGACCTTGGACAGCAGATAAGCGGTAGTAATCCCGGTAATTCCTGCCCCTACAATAGCTACGTCTGTGACATGATCTTCCGCAAGCACCGGAAAAGACGGCAGGCCTGTACTGTCTATCCATAACGATTCCGGAAATTGCGGAAGACCTTGCGGACGGGGTTCCTGTGTGCTCATAGTCTAGTCCCTCCTAAGTGATGATCCATTTCATTTATTACCACTCTTCCGTGAAAAGAAACGCCCCGCTCCCCCGGCAGGTGCATGAAAACCGCCAGAAAGTGCCAACCTAAGAAGAAATTCACGGAGCAGCGGGCGGAGAGGGGCAGAGACCTATGTCGGAACAACAGCATACACAGGCGGTTCTGCTCGAATGGATCAGAAGCCAGCTAAGCGGGTTCGGCGACCTTGAAGACAAGGTCTTGACGATTCCGGCGGGACAGGTCAGCCTGCTCTATATCAAAAGTGTGACAGACGGACAGGCCATCAGCCGCAATATTATTGCTCCGTTCTACGAGATGGGCCATCCCGCAGCCTACTACAGCTATGTGGCCGATTACCCCGGCAGTGAAGAGGTGACAGACGGGCAGCGTGCTCTGGATCTTCTGCTCAGCGGCTATGCCTGTATTGGGCGGGAGGGCAAGCTCTGCTGCTTCGATGTCCTCCGGGCGGAGGCCAGCAGTATCAAGGAGACGATTACGGAGAGCATCAGCCAAGGCCCTTCTGATGCGCTGGGGGAGAGTCTGGCGGTGAACCTCAATCTGGTCCGGCGGCGTTATCTGTCCTCTGCGCTCAAGATGGAATTTACCGTTATCGGCAATGTGTCCAAGACCAAGGTGGCGATTCTCTACGACGAGAGCCGGGTGAATCACCAGGTGCTGGCGGAGTTAAAAGAGAAGCTGGATTCGCTGAAGCTCGACATTTTGCAGGCTGCCGGTGAACTGGAGAAATATATCAGCAGCGACAAGCTGCGCATTTTTCCCAAGACCATAGTAACCGAGCGCCCCGACCGGGTGGTATTCAATCTGGCAGAGGGCAAGGTGGCGGTCCTGCTGGATACGACCGGGTATGCGATTGTGCTTCCGTCCATATTCAATGATTTCTTCACCGCCATGGATGACAAAATCCATCTGCCCTTCGTCGGCCGCTTCCTGAAGCTGCTGCGCATTCTGGGCGTGGCCATGACGTTATGGCTGCCGGCCTTGTACATTGCCTTCACCTCATACAATCCGGAGATTGTGCGGGTGCAGATCGCCCTGCTGATCGGGGGAAGCCGCGCTACGGTGCCTTATCCTTCTTTTGTCGAGGTGATTCTGATGATGATTATGATGGAGTTCCTGACGGAGGCCAGCTTGCGTCTGCCCAGAGCCATCGGTCCTACAGCGACCACGGTCGGCGGTCTGATCCTGGGGCAGGCTGCTACAGCGGCGGGGCTGATCGGCAACATTATGATTATTCTCGTCTCCGTAGTGGCGATATCCAATTTCCTGGTTCCGCTGAATATGATGAGCTTCTCCATCCGTGTGCTGAAGTATTTCTTTGTCATTGCCGCAGCTGTGCTCGGGCTTGTCGGTGTCGTTATCTGCCTGGTGGGCTTCACGCTGTACTTATGCAGCCAGCGCAGCTTCGGCCAGCCGTATTTCAGGATGTTCGCCCTCGATGTACTGGGAGCAGATCAGAGGAAGAAAAGCGGGGGTCAATAATGGCGAAGAACCGCTATTTCTATTGTCTTTTTGTCATGAATACCCTGATCAATATCCTTAATTTCACTCCCAGGGAGCTCATTGATGCCCGCTTTGACGGTGCCCAGTCCTCCATTCTGGTTGCAGTGGCTGTGGGCACCTTGTTCATTTATCTGTTCACCAGAGTCATTCATAAATTTCCTGGGCAGGGGCTGCCAGAAATCTTCGGATCGGCGTTGCCGAAACTGTTGGCTTCTCCGCTAATTTTTGTATATGCGGTACTCTGGTATATGGCGGGGACGCTTATCCTTCTGTCATTCGTAGATATTACCCTGCGGTTTATCAGTCCGGACACAGGGCCGTATGCGATCATGTTCGGGTTCCTCGCGGTTGTCTGCCTCTGTTCGCGGATTGATTCGTTGTCTCTTCTCTACGGACTGGAGGTCACGCTGGGGATTACAATACCCTTAATTCTGTATACGATCGTTAAGGCAATAATTAACCCGGACTTCAGCTGGGATGCCGTGCTCGAGGTGATGACCCATTCCCTGCATGCTCCGGATCTTAACAGCATTGCAGCGGCCACATTTACGTTCAGCGGCTATATTAATATGGCGGTCTTCAACCGGGTGTTTCATGGGCTGAAGCTTAAGCATCTATGGATTCTGAGCCTGGAAGGCTTCCTGATGCTGCTGATCACTTTTTTTGTGCCCATAGGGTACCATGGGACAGTCGGCATCGAGCGTCATGTGTATACGTGGTTCTCAACGGCGGACAGCATCCGCATTGAGGCTTTTTTGATCGAACGCATGCTGTATGTTTTCTATTTTGCTTGTATTACGTTATCACTGGTTAGTGCCATTATCCAGTGGCATGTGGGCAAGGAATTACTCCTCAGCCTGCTTCCCTCCCCCTCCGGGAAGCCAAAGACAAAGCTGCTGCAGGAACTGGTTATCCTGGTTCTGTTTGCTTCCGGAGCGCTTGCTCTCATGCGCCTGGATCAATATAACCTTAATATGCTTGGGGTGTTTCTGCAGCATATCCGCTGGTACGGCGAGATGCTGATGATCGGGCTGCTGTTCTGGTGCTACTGGGTTGTTAGGGGGCGAAGAGAATGAGAAGCCTGCGTGGCGGGATTATCGGGATTATTCTGCTGCTGGTGTGCACGGTGTTGGCTGGCTGTAACTTCAAGGATATTGACCGGAGAATATTTGTAGTAGCCATCGGAATAGATCCCGGCAAGGAGGAGGGAGTCTTCAAGGTGAGCTTGAAGCTGGCTATCCCCCAAGGGGATGTCACGAAGATTGACGAGAAGATGCTGATTCTCACGGAAGAATCCGAGAGCATCTCTGAAGCACTGCGGAGAATGAAGTCCAAAGTAGAGAAGGAGCTGGATTATGTCCACTGCAAGACAATAATTCTGGGAGAGCGAATAGCGGCGAAGGATATCCGACATGTGACAGATTGGGCGGTGCGTCGCAGAGATATCCAGTCGATTCTAAACTTTGCGGTAGGAAGACCGGGAGCGCTTGAAGTTTTGCAGGTCAAGCCGCCCTCCGAGCGTATCCCGTCCAACTCGCTGATTCTGGCGATGAGCGGGCAAGGTACAGAGTCGCCTTTTATCTCCAGTGTATATTCCTATCAACTGATGCGGAATATTTATGAGAACGGCATAGATCCCATCCTGCCTATTATTGAAGCACAAGGGAAGGAACAGTTCCTTATCGATAAGATCGCCCTGCTGGATAAGAGCAAAATCAAGCTTGTCTTCTCCCCGAATGAGACCAGACTCTTCAATCTGCTGTCGCGTTCCAATCTGCGTACGAACTTTCCGGCCCATATCGGAAGCGGAATGTACCAGTATTACACCGAGAGCTCCTCCTCCAGTTACCGGATTGTGACGAATCGGGACGAAGAGCCTTACATCCGCTACACCATTAAGATCCGGGCGATCCTGGAGGAAAACAGTACGGAGGAGATGATCACCCACCATATGCTGAAAAAGATTGGTAAGGCCGGTGCAGCAGAGCTGGGCGGTGCAGTTAAGGCTCTGCTGGTCAAGATCCGGGATAGCGGCATGGACCCGCTGGGCTGGGGACTGCATTACGGCGCACGGCATTGGAATAACGGCACGGAGATGGCCGAATGGGGCAGGCTGTATCCCCGGCTGAACTTCCAGGTGAATGCACAAGTGGAGGTGAAGTATTCCGGCATGATCAAGTAGAGGCGCATTGACGCTTCCGGCATCAGGACTTATACTTGATCTAAAAACAAATTAGAGGATGATAAAGATGAGAACCCTGAACCTGACCTCTCAGCGTCAAGCCGTGTATGATATCGTCCGCAATTCCCATGATCACCCTACCGCTGCGGAGGTCATGAACCGGCTGGTTGAGCAGGGGCATAACCTCGCTTATGGAACGGTCTACAATTCCCTGCGCTACCTTACAGATAAGCAGATGATCCGCGAGCTGAAGCTGGGCGAGGCGGCCAGCCGGTATGATGCGCGCCTGGACGACCACCAGCATATTGTCTGTGAAATCTGCGGTGCCGTGGATGAAGTGATGAGCCAGGTCCCGCAGGAGTGGAGCGACTCGGTGGCAGCAGATACAGGCTATTCGATCACTCATACGCATGTGGTATTCGGAGGCATATGCCCGGCCTGCCAGAGCAGAAATTCACGCCAGAACTAGGACGTTTGTATGAGGCGTGCTGGCTCGCTTAGTAACGGAATATAACAAAAGACCGTTTTCATGGAAACGGTCTTTTTGCTGTGCTCCTATAAAAATTATCAATAAATATAGGGAAATTATCATTAATTGCCGGAAAAAAGAGGGTTTCGGGGGCTGATATTTAATTATATAAAGCTGCCGCTATGATCCTTCTTAAGACCCAGGAAGAATGAAAGAGAGAGTGAGTCCATTATATGAATAAAAAGGTGCGTCTGAACATCCGTACGAAGCTGATTACTACCTATCTGCTTGTCCTGCTGGTACCGAGCATCATTATAGGCTGGTTAACCTATCAATCGGCCAGCAGCAACATAGGGGAGCAGCTTACCAATAATGCCCAGGAAAGTGTAGTTGCAGTGAACCAGATCATAAGTTCCAATATTCAGTCGAAAATAGATGATATTCTCTATTTCGCCGGACAGCTTCCGGCAGATTCCATTAATAACGAGGCGGCCGGACTGGCGGCGCCTGCACTGGAGAACAGATTGCGGGAGTATGCCGCGCTGCATCCCGATGTGCTTGATATTTATGCCGGAACCAGCAAAGGCAAGAGCATCCGAGCGGCAGAGCTGGAGCTGCCGGAAGGCTATGATCCGCGCAAGGAGAATACATATATCAATGCGCTTAAGAAGGGCAGCGGCACTGTGATCTCACCGGTATTTCAGACGGTGAACGGGGAGAGCGCCATTGCGGTATCGGCGGTGCTCGCAGGCGGGGACGGCGTAGTCAGTCTTGATCTGAATCTGTCCTCCCTTGCCGGTATGACGGATATCAAGGTCGGTCAGGAGGGCTATATTCTGATTATCGACAGCAGCAAGAAATTCCTGGTTCATCCCACAGAAGCGATTGGTGCGGAATCCTCGCTTGAGTTCGTGAAGCAGATGTTCGGGAGTGAGAGCGGAAGCTTCGATTATGTATATAAGGATGCACCCAAGAAGATGACCTTCATGGTGAATGAGCTGACGGGCTGGAGAATCGGAGGCACCATCAGCTTGAATGAGATTACGCAGGCAACCAGCGGCATCCGTGAGACGGTCTGGCTGGTCATCTCTGTATCCGTGCTGCTGGCGCTGGTGCTGATCTATTTCAACATTGCGTCGATTCTGAAGCCGCTGATCCGCCTGCGCAAGGCAACCGAGCGGATTGCCGGCGGCGACCTGTCGGAGGATATCGGGGAATTCCGGGGGGATGAGATCGGCCTGCTGGCCGGGAATTTCCGCCTGATGGTGGAGAATCTGCGGCAGATGATTATCGGGGTGCAGACGATGACGGATAATGTCTCTTTCTCTGCAGAGCAGCTGAGCGCGGGGGCAGAGCAGACGACCAAGGCTATAGAGCATGTGACAGTGGCCATCCAGGAGGTGGCAGCGGGCACGCAGCAGCAGGTGGGCAGTGTACATAAAGGAATGGCAAGCACGGCAGCCACCACCACCGAGGTAGCCCATATCTCTGAGTTCATGCAGCAGGTGTCGGTAATGATGGACAAGACCTCGCTGTCGGCTTCGGAGGGCAATGATTCGGTCATCAGCGTAGTCGACAAAATCAACGGCATTCATGAGACCGTGGAGGAGATGGGCAAGGTCATCGATCAGCTGAGTGAGCGGGTCGGGCAGATCCAGGGGATTACCGGAGTGATCTCGGGAATCTCGCGGCAGACGAACCTGCTGGCGCTGAATGCGTCCATAGAAGCGGCCAGAGCCGGTGAACAGGGCCGCGGGTTCGCTGTGGTAGCCTCGGAGGTCCGCAAGCTTGCGGAAGAATCCGGAAAGTCAGCAAGCCTGATCTCCGAGCAGGTTGCCTCTATCCATTCAGAGATGCTCCGGGCTACGGCAAGCATGGAGGATGCGAAGACCAAGGTGATGGACGGCATCATGGCTGTGGATACAACGGGACGTTCGTTCTCGCGTATCCGCAGGGCGATTAAGGGGGCAGCGGAGACTATAGGCGGAATGAACGAAGGCGTTCAGACCCTGACTGCAGAAGCAGATAGTCTGGATCAGGCTATTAACGAGATCCGCGGCATTACCGAGGCTGCGGCAGGCAGTACCGAGACGATCTCGGCAGCCGCCCAGCAGCAGCTTGCCTCGGTGGAAGAGATCGCCTCTTCCTCAGCCGACCTGAGCCGGCAAGCCGATGAATTGCAGCAGCTGGTCGGACGCTTCAAGCTGTACCCGGGAAACCAGGCTCCTGCTGCGCCGGAAGCGGTCAAGCCGGGGGAGAACCTCGCTGGGGATCAGCAGAATTCATGAGGCCGAATATGCAGTCTGGTCTTTTCTTTTACCTCACTTTGCAAGTATACTGGTAAGCAACAATACGGGGTGATGAAGGGGAGAAGCGTTCATGGCAGAGCAATTAAAGGGCATTACCGTAGCCCTGGCCGGTCCGCGTAAAGCGGAAGACATGGCCAAGCTGGTAGAGAATATGGGAGGCACCGCGCTGCACCGTCCCGCTCAAGGGACAACCTTTCTGGATGATGCAGCCCTGCGTGAGGGGCTGATTGCCTGGACAGAGCAGCCGCCGGATCTGGCTATTCTGACTACCGGTATGGGGCTGGACGCATTGTTCAAGACGGCTGCGAAGCTGGCGCTTGCGGACCGCTTCCTGGAGGTTCTCTCTGGCTCACCTGTTGCTGCCCGTGGTTATAAGACAGTGAATGCCCTGAAGAAACGGGGACTTGAGCCGGTCGTGCGTGACGATGACGGCAGCTCTGCCGGACTGATTCGCGGCCTGCAGGATTATGATCTGCAGGGCAAGCGGGTCATGCTTCAGCTGCATGGGGAGACTGCCCCGCAGCTGACCGGTTGGCTGGAGCAGGCGGGCGCAGCCGTAAGCTGTGTGCAGCCTTACCGGTATACTCAGCCGGAGCCTGGAGCGCTGGAGCTGCTGCTCACAGAGATCACCGAAGGACAGGTGGATGCAGTGGCGTTCACCAGTGCGCCGCAATTCCGCTTCCTGGCACAGCATGCGCGGGAGCAGGGGCAGCTTGCGGCGTTGGTGCAGGCTTTTGAAGAGAAGGTGCTGGCGGTATCTGTCGGCCGTATGACCTCGGAGGCCCTGAAGGAAGAAGGCGTGAAGCGGATTGTCATGCCGGAGCACGAGCGGATGGGCAGCATGTTCGTTACCCTGGGCCGCTATATTGCAGCTAACCGGTAGCAGCAGGCTGTTCAATTACATTTACTACTACAATTACAGAGAGATATGGAGGAGGAGACCTATGGACAAGAGAAAATGCCTGTTGTTAGGCGATTACACACACCCCCGGTTTCACCCGTTGCAAGGTGTGGACAAGCAGGTCAGTGAAATTCTGAATGAGCTTCTGACGGTACAATGCTCGGAGAACAAGAAGCTGATGCTAAGCGAGCATTTGTCCGGATATGATCTGTGCATCGCATATAATGAATTGTGGAATGAAACCGTATCTCCGCAGCAAACGGCAGGTCTGCTGAGCTATGTCAGCGGAGGAGGCGGTCTGATTGTCCTGCACACCGGGGTATCCCTGGCGAAGCGTTATGAGCTGGCCCAGCTGATCGGTGCCAGATTCACCGGCCATCCGGCTTATACTCCGCTTCAGTTCAAGGTGCAGGAGCATGATATTACCGAAGGCATCGAAGACTTCCAGCTCGATGAAGAGCCGTACCGGTTCGAGTTCGATCCGTTCACCGAGAAGCAGATTCTGCTCGAATACGAAGCGGACGGGGAGATGCTGCCTGCGGCCTGGTGCCACAGCTATGGCCTGGGACGGGTGGTCTATCTGATGCCCGGCCATCATGAGCCGTCGTTCCGGCATCCGGCGGTCCGTCAGCTGATTCTGCGGGCAGCCACCTGGGCGGCGCGTATCCCCAGATAATCAGCAAATAATCGGCAATATCGAAGCTTAGCCCCACTTTGTGGGGTTATTTTGTGAAATGGCGGGCGAAGGGGTATACTTTATCCATAACTGCAATCTTTGGGAGGGAAGTACCATGAGTGATCTGTTGAAGAAAGCTATCTCATTAGGCGTAGGCCTCACCATTGTCAGCAAGGAGAAGGTTGAGAAGGTCGTTGACGAGCTGGTAAAGCGGGGCGAGCTGGCCCCATCGGAATCCAAGGCGCTGGTGGAACGGCTGGTAGAGCGCGGAGATGAAGAACGGGGTGTGTTCAAGTCTGCCGTGCAGGAGCAGGTTCAGCGGGTGCTGAAGGAGCTTAAGGTACCTGTGCAGGAGGATATCACCAGGCTGGAGTCGCGCATTGCCCAGCTTGAGGGCCGTGTTGCCGAGCTTGAGGGCAAGTCACCCCAGGAGACCACCGTGCCGGAACAGCGTACGGAATAAATGGCTGTCCGCATAAGGCATGCCGGACGTTACCGGGCAATCGCCATGGCGCTTATGCGTCATGGCTTCGGCTATATGGTGGAGGAACTGGGCCTCTACCATCTTCTGTCGCTTCCCCGCCGGATCATCACACAGGAGGTTCATGAAAGTGTGACCCTCGCTGAACGGGTCCGCAGGGTGCTGGAGGAGCTGGGGCCGACCTTCGTCAAATTGGGCCAGCTTGCCAGTACGCGCTCCGATCTGCTGCCTGATGCGATTATTCAGGAGCTGGTCAAGCTGCAGGACAATGTGCCGCCGTTCTCAGCCGAGACGGCCCGCAATATTCTGGAGCAGGAGCTGGACCAGCCTATTGATGCGGTCTTCGAATACTTCGAGAACAATCCGCTCGCTGCCGCCTCCATCGGCCAGGTGCATCGCGCTGTGCTGCATGGCGGACAGAGTGTTGCGGTCAAAATACAACGTCCAGGCGTCATGCGGACGATGGGCAGGGATCTTGAGATTCTATCGGATCTAAGCCTGCTCGCCGAGCGCAAGATGGACTGGGCCAGGCAATACGGATTAGCCCGGATGGTCGAGGAATTCTCCCGGGCGCTGCTGGCGGAGCTGGATTATGCCCAGGAAGGGCGCAATGCCGAGCGTATAGCCGGGCAGCTGTCTGCTCAAGATAACATCTATATTCCGGCCATCTACTGGGATTTCAGCTCCACAAGGGTTCTGACTATGGAGTACATGGAAGGGATTACGCTGAACCGCAAGGACGAGCTCCTGGGCTCGGGCATGAAGCTTAAGACGATTGCCCAGCAGCTCGTGGAGATGATGCTGAACCAGATTTTTATTCATGGCTTCTTTCATGCCGACCCGCATCCCGGGAATGTCATGGTGCTGGAGGACGGAAAGCTGGCCCTGATCGACTTCGGAATGGTCGGGCGGCTTAGCGAGGAGATGAAGGATGGCCTGTCCGCGCTGGTGATTGCACTCATGCGCAAGAATACGGACTCAATGGTACGGGCCATTCTGCGCCTGGGAGTAATCCCGGAGGAGGCCGACCGGATGGCACTGCACGAGGATATGGACCGGCTGCGCGAGCAGTATTATGATATCCCGTTCAAGCAGGTCAGTATCGGCAAGGCGCTGAATGATTTGTTCAGCATTGCCCGCAAGCACCGGCTGGTCATTCCGCCGGATCTGGCGCTGCTGGGCAAGACGATGCTGACCCTGGAGGGCATGGTCGCCAGCCTGGACCCGGCCTTCAGCATTATGCAGATGGCCGAGCCGTTCGGCAGGCGGCTGATCAAGCAGCGCTTCAGCGGAAGCCGCCTGCAGCGCAAGCTGCTGGGCGGAGTAGCTGATCTTGCCGAGAGTCTGGTTGAGCTTCCCGCTCAGGCCCGGCAGCTCTCCTCGCTGATCAGCAAGGGGAAGCTGAAGGTGGAGATCGGGGTCCCCGAGCTGCAGGACCTGGAGCATAAGTTCAGCCGGATCGGCAACCGCCTCTCCTTCAGTATCGTGCTGCTGGCCTTCAGCATCATCATGGCCGGACTGATTGTTGCCTCCTCCCTGCGCGGCGAGCCGTCGCTGCTCTGGGACTTCCCGATTGTGGAGATCGGCTCGGTCATCGCGCTGCTGATGATTCTGTGGCTGCTGTTCTCTATCTTCAAATCGGGCAGATTCTAGCCGGAAGAGACGGATAAATAATTATTCTTCGCCGAATGCATACAAAGGTTGCAAAATCAAGTACAATATTAAGATAACTTGCCACAATTAAAGTGTAATGGAACGCAAATGGAGTGCCGTCTGAACGTCCGGTGGATCGCTGCTGCGCCGTATAACCGAACGTTCGACCGCTGCCTTGCGGGCCCATGGGACGGAAGGGCTCCGGTGACGGGGTGCTTCCGCTTTTATTTAATACGATAAGAATGTGAAACGGTACCGTCCTTATACAGGGCCTGAGGGTGAGATCCCCTCTGCTTACCTTGCGTACATTACTCCGTTACATGGATGAATATAAGTTATGGACTGCCATGATGAACTGAAAATTTAGAAAATTAGTGAGGTGGAGCAATTGCCGGGTTTTAAAGATTTAGGAGTATCTGAAGTGCTGATTGATCTGCTCAAGGGGCAGGGCATCGTGAAGCCGACGCCGGTGCAGGAAGAGGCGATTCCGCCGCTGGTGCAGGGTCTGGATGTGATCGCACGTGCGAAGACGGGAACGGGGAAGACGCTGGCTTTTCTGCTCCCGATTATGGACAAGATCCGGGTGGAGGCCGCTTATCCGCAGGCGCTGATTCTGGCACCGACGCGTGAGCTGGCGCTGCAGATTACCGAAGAGGCACGCAAGCTGGCCCGTCATACGGGTGTGAAGATTCTGGCGGTCTACGGCGGTCAGGATGTGGAGAAGCAGCTGCGCAAGCTGGAAGGCGGCAGACATCTGATCATCGGTACACCGGGACGGCTGCTGGATCACCTCCGCCGGGAGACCCTGGACCTTAGCGGCGTGAAGATGCTGGTGCTGGATGAAGCGGACCAGATGCTGCATATGGGCTTCCTGGAGGATGTGGAGACGATCATTACGGCTGTGCCTTACCGCCGCCAGACGATGCTGTTCTCCGCGACGATGCCGGACCCGATCAAACGGCTGGCAGCGAACTATATGAAGGAGCCGCTGGATGTCATTATCAAGAGCGGTTCGCCGATCCCTCTGGATAATATCCGCCAGCAGGTGGTGGAATGCTCGGACCGCAACAAGGAGGAGGCGCTGATCTCCCTGATCGAGCGCGACCGTCCTTACCTGGCGATCATCTTCTGCCGGACGAAGCGCCGGGCCATCAAGCTGAACGAGGCGCTGCAGGCGGCCGGGTATGACTGTGACGAGCTGCACGGCGATCTGTCGCAGGGCAAGCGCGAAGCCGTCATGAAGCGGTTCCGTGACGCCAAGCTCCAGTTACTGGTGGCTACGGATGTGGCGGCACGGGGTCTGGATGTTGAAGGGGTCACCCATATCTTCAACTATGATCTTCCGCTGGATGCGGACAGCTATATTCACCGGATCGGCCGCACCGGCCGCGCCGGAGGCAAGGGCCTCGCGATCACGTTCGCTTCGCCGCGTGAGCGCGCCGGGCTCGAACTGATCGAGCACGGCATCTCCCAGCGGCTGGACCGCCGCCGGTACGAGAAGGATGAATTCGGCGTAGGCGAATTCACCTCGGTGCAAGGCGGCGGCTCGCCGCGCGGGCGGCAGAGCGCGGCGCCTGAAGCGGCGCGCGCCGGCCGTGGCGGCCGCGGGCAGGGCCGCAGCGGCGGTGCGCCGCGCGGCGAAGCCGCAGGGCGTCCGGGCGGGCGCGGACGCGGCGGCAAAGACGCAGGCGGCTGGGGCGCGCCTGCGGAAGGCGGCGGCCGCAGCCGGAAGGACGCGGCCGGAGGCGGCAAGCGCAGCGCGTACAGCGCAGCTGCGGCGCCGAAGGGCGACTCCGCCGGGCAAGGCGCGGCGAAGAAGCCGAGACCTGGCGGCGGCTACGGCGCCTTCGCCAGCGGCGGCGACAGCGCACCAGCCAGCGGCTATGCTGCGGGTGCAGGTGCGGGTGCTGCAGCCGGGCGCGGCGGCAAGGGTGGCGCTGCGCGGGGCGGTTCCGCCAGAGGCAACGCCTCCCAGGGCGGGCCGAGCAGCGGCTACAGCACCAACGTATCCCGGGGTGCAGATGCCGGCGGCTTCAGCTACGGCGCTTCGAAGGGTGCCGGCTCGGGTGCCGGGTATAATCCCGGCGGCGCGAAGTCGAGCCCGAAATTCCGGGCGCATGTAGCGCGCAGCAACGATGCGGGCGGCTATAACGCCTCCGCTCCCAAAGGCGGCTCACGCGGCGGCTCCAAGGGCGGTAAGGGCGGCTTCAGCTCGGGCGGACGCAGCAGCGGCGGGAGTTCATCGCGCGGCGGGCGCAGCGGAGGCTCCGGCGGCGGTGCACGCGGCGGACGCGGCTCCTCCAGATAAAGGCGCTTTACATGCATAGCTAATCCTTGTTACCATAGGGCCGTTGGCGTAACAGCCAATGACTCTATGGTAATATTTATTTACTGAAACCTTTTGGCTATCAGGCCTGTCTAATAGATACTGCCGTAACATTCGGGTACAAGTATAAATAGAGAGATAAAGAATGTAACCTGCACTTTGGATCAGGCGGGGTTCTGCCGAATTCAGGAGTGCGGGGGTACACAACGTTTAGGAGGATTACACAGCATGTCCAAAACCGCTAAAATTGTCATTCTACTTATCGCCGTCATTGCGGTCGGCTGGGGAATCGGGAAGTACACGGCACCGTCCGCTTCCCAGGAGAACGAAACCAATATAAGCACAGGCACAGATCTGGGAGCCGAGGGGCCGGAGGCAGCGCCTGAAGCTTCGGCAGTGCCGGAGCCTACGGATCAGCCAGCTCCTGGCGGTTCAGGCAATGGCACATCCGGGAACAATGCTGCGCAGATGGTGGTAGCCGAGCCGGAGAGCATCACGGTTATGGTTAATAAGCAGTACAGCCTGCCTGATCAGTATAAGCCTGCCGATCTGGTCTACCCGGACGTACCTTTCATCTTCTCGGAGAAGATTGAGAAGCGGATGCTGCGGCGTGAAGCGGCTGCGGCGCTGGAGGAGATGTTCGCGGGGGCGAAGGCGGACGGGGTCTATCTGGCCGGTGTATCCGGCTACCGTTCGGAATCGACCCAGAGACGGCTGTTCGATAACTATGTCGCCAGAGACGGCGAAGAGAAGGCCCGGACTTACAGCGCCATGCCGGGACACAGCGAGCATCAGACGGGGCTGGCCATTGACCTGTCCGGCAGAGACGGCAAGTGTGCGGCGGAGAGCTGCTTTGCAGGAACGAAGGAAGCGGAGTGGCTTGCCGCCCATGCCGCTGAATACGGCTATATTATCCGGTTCCTTGAAGGCAAGGAGGCGATTACCGGGTACAAGTATGAGCCTTGGCATGTCCGGTATGTAGGCAAGGAGATTGCAGCTTCCATAGCCGAAAGAGGGATCACACTCGAAGAATATTACGACGCCGTCCCGGTGTCGAATTAACCTACACTATGATCAGGCGGTCCCGCGATTTGCGGGGCCGTTTGTGTGTCTGGGCGGGAGGGAGGTGGTTTGTTCGCCAGTTGGCTGTATCGCCACAATGAAGCGTGTACGGACATTAACGGGGCGCTATAGTAAGAGGTTGCATCTCTGAAGCTACAAAGAAGCAGGCTAGGGTGAGTAATGTATGCTTTTGATGCTACAAGGCACGCTAATGTCGGGTAATAGATGCTCTGATCATACGTGTGTCAGGAGAATAAGTGGATTTCATCCACCTGCTGTGGCGCGATTGAGCCCTCCTCTGGTAGCAATTGGAAAAAGAGCACTTAATTAATCACTATCCAGCAAAAGTAGCCAAACGCTCCAAATTAGATGCTGTTCATCCACTTTCTTCCGGCCAATCGTCTGAAACCGGGAAAATAAGATACGTTAATCCACGTGCTTGCTTCTGAGGCGGATAATGGCTCGTTCAGTAGCATGGTTCACCCCCGGAAACGCTGGTTAAGTAGTGGGAAACCGCACACTATGAAATGGGAGGCGTTCTGGATGTCTGAACATAATCATGTGGTGAGTAAGGACGGCAGTGTGACCATGAACCGGGTAACGGAGGCGCTGGACCGGATCGATCCGGGGCAGAAGGAGATGATTCTGGACAATTTCGGGCAGTTCAAGGCGTATTTAGGAAAGCGCATTCAACTGGCGCAAAAAATCGGTCTCAGCGACGAACAGCTGGCGCAGGCCGCCGAGAAAATCGCCGATTATCTGGCAGCGTATGAGGAGCCCCGCAATAGCGAAGAGAAGCTGTTGCTGGAATTGTGGAAGGCCGGGAACAAGGAGGAGCGC
Organism: Paenibacillus silagei; assembly: GCF_017874735.1. Classification (GTDB taxonomy): domain Bacteria; phylum Bacillota; class Bacilli; order Paenibacillales; family Paenibacillaceae; genus Paenibacillus_AQ; species Paenibacillus_AQ silagei. The sequence goes on along the minus strand of NZ_JAGGLV010000001.1, from coordinate 253,399 downwards.
CACCGGCTGGCGCATATGCTGGTAAAGATGGTGCAGCACTAAAAGTAGCGGTACCGGAAAGTAGCAAACGTTTTTGTAGTAATCAACGCTGATGGCATAGAGTGCCTATACTCTCCTGCAAAAAGCATGAACAAGCAGCATGGCTCCCTGAAACAGTAACAACGTTGCTCCATCCCATCCTATAAAAGTAAAGTAAATCAGGCGGTTCCGTGATACTTGCGGTGCTGCCTTTTTGCTGTGCAGGAAACAATTGACCCAGCAGCGTATGGGAGATATAATTATTTTATTATATGAGCATTTGTTCATATGTATGATAATCAACCATCCAACTATTAACCATCCAAACCATCCATCCAACAAAGGAGCTATGTCCAATGACCACCCTCAATTTCCTATCCCTGATTTTATTCTTTACGTTCCTTGCCTCTTATGTGTTAAAGCTTGTAATTCTCAACAGAAAGAACAACATCCAGGCCAATGTACTGGGCAAAGGTAAGAAGATTACGACCATTAAATCAACCGAATGGTTTGTCAAAATCGCTACGCTTCTGTGGGGCGCTACATGGTTCCTGATGTCCATAGCTGAGCCGTATCTTGTGAACTTGCTTGGGCGGCATTATAATCTTCCGGTTGTGAATTATATCGGTGTGGGTATAGTTAGTATAGGGTGTGCGGTATTCATTCTTGCCATGGCAGCGATGAGCACTTCCTGGAGAGTAGGAATTGATAAGTCCACAACAACCAGGCTGGTGACCCGCGGGGTATATAAGATTAGCCGGAACGCTGCTTTTGTCGGCTTCGATCTGATGTTCGCAGGTCTTTATCTTATGTATCCGAGCTGGCTGACGCTGGTTATTCTAGTGTTGAATGTTGCTGCTATTCATCTGCTGATTCTGCAGGAGGAGAAGCATCTGCGTCTTGTCTTTGGCGAAGAATACAGATCCTACAGCAGCAGGACGCCAAGATATCTCTGAAGACTCTAAAATCCAACCCATTGGAGTTGCTCTCATATGAAATTAAGCATTCTCGATCAATCTCCGGTATCGGAGGGAAGCACTCCGGCAGAGGCGCTCCGGCAGACGGCCCTGCTGGCCCGTGAAGCGGAAAGGCTCGGCTATCACCGCTTCTGGGTTGCGGAGCATCATGCTGCGCCAGGCCTTGCCGGCTCCAGCCCTGAAGTGCTAATGGCGCATCTCGCTGCGGTGACCTCAGCGATCCGCATCGGCTCGGGAGCGGTGCTGCTCCCGCATTACAGTGCGTTCAAGGTCGCGGAGAATTTCCGCGTCCTGGAGGCGCTCTATCCCGGGCGGATCGATCTCGGGATAGGGAGAGCGGCAGGCGGCGGTGCCCTGGCCGCCAAAGCACTACAGGATACCCGTGTGACTATTGACGACGTTGACCGGTACGAGCAGCAGATTCAGGAGCTGATTGCTTATCTCTATGAATTTGAGGGCGGAGCATCCCCGCAGCGCTATGCCGGATTGCGGGCAACGCCTGCAGTAGACTCAGCACCGGAAATCTGGCTGCTGGGCTCCAGCCGGGAGAGTGCGGCGCTCTCGGCCCGGCTGGGAACCGGTTATGCCTTCGCCCGGTTTATTGCCGGGAATGGGGGAGCGGAAGTGGTGCATGAGTACCAGGACAGCTTCGCGCCATCCGTGGCCGCTGCATCGCCGAAGCCGCTGCTTGCGGTGTTCGCCGTCTGTGCAGAGACATCGGCCGAAGCAGACCGGCTGGCTGCCAGTATGGATCTCTCACTGGTAGCCTGGAGAGGGAACACCTCTCTTCCCCGACCCCGTCCGTAGAGACTGCACTGAACTATACATATACCCCTTACGACCGTTTTACCATTAAGGATAACCGGAAGCGGATGGTCATAGGCTCGCCTGCTGAAGTCAGGGAGCAGCTTCAGCTGCTGGCGGAGGAATACCGCTGCGGGGAGCTGATGATTTCTTCGCATATCCATGAGTTCAGGGACAAGCTGCAGTCCATCCGGCTCATCGCCGAAGCCTGCGGGCTGCAGCGCAGGGCGTAGCCTTTGCCGCCGGAATTTGGTTTTGGCTGCGAATAGGGTAAAATGAAGAGGTTACTTATCTAAAGCTTAAAGCGCACTTCAAAACTGGGCCATACAGCCGAAAGGAAGCGAAGCAGAGATGTCAATTTATAGTTTTGCCGGAGTGAAGCCTTCGGGTACAGAAGTGCCGTTTAAGGACTATGAGGGCAAGGTGCTGCTGATCGCCAATACCGCCAGCAAGTGCGGACTGACCCCGCAATACGGGGATTTGCAGAAGCTGTACGAGCAGTACGGGGACCAGGGGCTGGTGGTGCTGGGCTTTCCGTGTAACCAGTTCGCCGGTCAGGAGCCGGGCACAAGCGAGGAAGCGGAGTCCTTTTGCCAGATTAACTATGGGGTTACGTTCCCGGTGTTCGCCAAGGTCGATGTGAATGGTCCGGAGGCGAGCCTGCTGTTTCAATATTTGAAGGGTCAGCAGCCGGGTGACGGCGAGAGCAGTGATATCCAGTGGAACTTCACGAAGTTCCTGGTTGACCGCAGCGGCAATGTGGTGGCCCGTGTCGAGCCGAAGGAATCACCGGAGAGCATGAAGGGACTTATCGAATCCCTGCTGTAATGAGGCTGAAATCATCCGCTCTGAAGGCTGGAGCCAGGCAATACGTGTTCTCCCGGATAGTGGTGCAGATGCGCCCGGTCCGGGAGTTTTCTATACAATTAAGTTTCACCCTTTATGAAAATTATCCTTGAATCTTTTCAGAGACCCTGTATTCTTTGAAGAGAAATGCTTCGCCTGACTACATGAATCGCATACAGGAAGCAAGAATGCAGGATAATAACGGCAGGAGGGTTACATAACGGCATGAGGTTAATTACAGAGGTAGCATCGGCAGCGGGGATCAAGGAGGAGCATCTGGAACTTTACGGCAAATATAAAAGCAAGCTGGCGCCCTCGCTCTGGGCAGAGCTGAAGCACAAACCGGATGGCAAGCTGGTTCTGGTTACCGCAATGAATCCTACACCGGCAGGTGAAGGCAAGACGCTGACGACGATCGGGCTCGCCCAGGCGATGAATGCAGCGGGTGTACGGACGGTAGCAGCGCTGCGTGAACCCTCGCTTGGTCCCTGTCTGGGGATGAAGGGCGGAGCGACCGGGGGCGGCAAGGCGCAGATCGTTCCGGCAGATGAGATTAACTTGCATTTTACGGGGGATATCCATGCGGTGACGTCAGCACATAACCTGCTCTCGGCGATGATCGACAATCATATGTTTCAGGGCAACATCCTGGGGCTTGATCCGCAGCGAATCGTCTGGAAAAGGGTCATGGATATGAATGACCGCAGCCTGCGGAATATCGTGACCGGCATTGGCGACGGCAATGGAACTGTGCGGGAGAGCGGCTTCCAGATCACAACAGCCTCCGAGATTATGGCCGTGCTCTGCCTGTGCAGCGACCTTGCGGATCTGAAGCAGCGGCTCAGCCGCATTCTGATCGGGTATGACCATGCGGGTCAGCCGGTAACGGCACAGGCCATAGGAGCCGTAGAGGCGATGACTGCGCTGCTGAAGGAGGCGGTGAAGCCGAATCTGGTGCAGACGCTGGAAGGAACACCGGTCATTGTACATGGCGGCCCGTTCGCTAATATTGCCCACGGCTGCAGCAGTGTGATCGGAACCCGCTACGCGCTGAAGCTGGGCGATGTGGTGGTGACCGAGGCAGGCTTCGGCGCGGACCTGGGCGCGGAGAAATTCATGGACATCAAATGCCGCCAGGCCGGGCTGGCACCTTCGGCCGCTGTTCTGGTGGTTACGGTGAAGTCGCTAAAATACAACGGCGGCGTCCGCAAGGAAGAGCTGTATGAGGGCAATCGGCCGGCGCTGCTCTCCGGATTGTCCAATATGGAGCGGCATATTGAGAATCTGCGCAAGTTCGGTGTGCCTGTGTTGGTGGCGCTGAATCATTTTGAAGGGGATGCCCCTACTGAAGTGAATGAGGTGCTGGAAGCCTGCGGGCGGCTGGGTGTACCTGCTGCCGTATCCAAGGTATGGGCTGAGGGAAGCGCGGGCGGACAGGAGCTGGCGAAGGAGCTGATGAAGCTGCTGGACCGGGAAGAGCCTGTGAATTATGCGCCGCTGTATGAAGACCATCTGGATATTCCGTCCAAAATCAACCGCATCGTCACGGAGATCTACCGTGGTGCGGGAGTAGCCTTCTCTCCGGCAGCCAAGCGCAGTCTCGCTGTCATTGACCGGCTGGGCCTGCACCATCTTCAGGTCTGCATGGCCAAAACCCCGTATTCCTTCTCGGATCAGCCCCGGCTGCTCGGAGCCCCGGAAGGCTTCACCATGGGCGTCCGGGACATCACCCTGTCCCTCGGGGCGGGATTCGCTGTTGTGATCACCGGCAACATGGTCACGATGCCGGGTCTCCCCGCCAAGCCCGCAGCAGAAGGCCTGCTGGTGGATGAGGATGGCGTGATTTCGGGTCTGGAATAAGACAGCAGCAGCTAATAGTTGTAGTTTGGCCTCACTTTACCGCAGATATGCTGCGGAGGGTGAGGCTATTTGGTATGCGAAAAACCGAACACAATATGATACCCAGTAGGAGAATGGACCAACGTAGGTGAAAAACCGAACACATTGTGCAGCCGCGAGGGTCAGTGACCACAATGTAATCGAAAAACCGATTACAATGGGCTGGCGCGGCGGACACGGAGCAAATGTAATCGGAAAACCGATTACATTGGGATGGAGCAGCGGACACGGAGCAAATGTAATCGAAAAACCGATTACAATGGGCTGGCGTGGCGGATACGGAGCAAATGTAATCGGAAAACCGATTACATTGGGATGGAGCAGCGGATACGGAGCAAATGTAATCGAAAAACCGATTACAATGGGCTGGAGCGGCGGATACGGAGCAAATGTAATCGAAAAACCAGGGCTGCGGTTCTGCCTGGCTGCCCCTTGTGCTCCTCCTGCTGTTTCCTGCTCCTGGCAGACATAATGCCCCTCCTCCGGGGGAAACTAAGCTAAGGTTGAAGAGTGCAGCGGTGGTACAAATGGAGTGGATGATGCGGTGAAACTCCAAAGTTATTAAAATTTGAAATTGTGAACAATGTGAGAAAAATCACAATAACTCTTGCAATGTGATAAATATCACAATATAATCAGTGTATAAAGTGAAAACAATCACAAATGTAAAGTTGTATAAATGCAGTCAGTACAGCACTTTTTTACAGACGCAATCACAAGCCCTGATAAATAAGCTTTTCAACTTGGAGGAGGAAGAAATTATGAAAGTAGCAGTCATTGGATGTACCCACGCCGGAACGGCCGCCATTGTAAATACCGCACAGTTATACCCGGATGCCCAGATTACGGTGTACGAGCGCAACGATAATATCTCATTCCTGTCTTGCGGCATTGCCTTATACGTTGGCGGTGTGGTCAAGGACCCGCAGGGACTATTCTATTCCTCCCCGGAACAACTTGCCGCCCTGGGTGTGCAGACGAAGATGCGTCATGAGGTAATCAACGTGGATACTGCCCGTAAAACCCTAAAAGCCCGCAACCTCGTGACCGGCGAGGAAATGGAAGATACTTATGACAAACTGATTATGACAACAGGCTCATGGCCGATTGTGCCTAAGCTTGAAGGAATAGAGATGGAGGGCATCCTGCTCTCGAAGAACTACAATCATTCCAACACCATTATCGAAGAAGCACAGAAGGTGAACAGAATTACTGTGGTCGGCGCCGGTTATATCGGGGTCGAGCTGGTAGAGGCTTTTCAGATGAATGGCAAGGAAGTTACGCTGATTGATGGGGAAGACCGCATCCTGAGCAAATATCTTGATGAAGAGTTCACCGCACCGATCCAGCAGTCGCTTGAGGATCACGGCATTAAGCTGGCGCTGGGCGAGAAGGTCGCCTCTTTCGCTGGTGAGAACGGCAGAGTGACCAAGGTGATTACGAGCAAGGGTGAGCATGAGACGGATCTGGTGATTCTCTGCATCGGCTTCCGTCCGAATACCGAGCTGCTGAAGGGCCAAGTGGATATGCTGCCGAACGGCGCGATTATGGTTAACGATTATATGCAGACCAGCCTGCCGGATGTGTATGCTGCTGGTGACAGCTGCGCGATTCATTACAATCCGACTGGTAAACACGCGTATATCCCGCTGGCCACCAACGCAGTGCGTATGGGAACGCTGGTTGCCCGTAATCTGGTCTCGAATACGATCCCTTACATGGGAACACAAGGAACGTCGGGCATCAAGATCTATGAGGACAATATTGCCGGAACCGGACTGACGGAAGAGGCTGCTGCAGCCGAGGGAATGGATACGGAGAGTGTGATGCTGATCGACAACTACCGTCCGGAGTTCATGCCGACCTTCGAGCAGGTTCAGTTAAAAGTGGTCTTTGACCGTGCCACCCGCCGCATTCTGGGCGCGCAGATTATGTCCAAGATGGATCTGACGCAGTCGATCAATACCGTATCGGTCTGCATCCAGAATAAGATGACCGTGGACCAGCTGGCCTTCATCGACTTCTTCTTCCAGCCGCATTACAACAAGCCATGGAATTTCCTGAACACCGCAGGCCTTCAGGCTCTGCCGAAGCTGGCTGCCGTTAAAGAACCTGTACACGTATAAGAGCTGAATATTTTGCCGGAGCCCGCTTAGGGCTCTTTTTTCGTTGTTTGCGTGGACTATGGTATGTCTTGAAAATTGGTTTGGAGGAGTCTAAAATTAAAATGATAGGTTAACAAATAAAATACTTTTAGTAAATATTATGAAATGTGGTGGGATGAATCTTGAAATATTCCATTATGGTAATCGAAGATAATTCATCGATCCGTAAAGAGCTGGCCAATCTTCTTTGTAAAAGCGGATATGAGGCCAAAGAAGTTACAGACTTCCAGAATGCCGCCGAGATCGTGGAGGAAACTAGACCGCATCTTATTTTGCTTGATATTAATTTGCCCGGCATCGATGGTTTTCAGTTATGCAGCCAGATCCGCACCCATTCGGCTGTACCGATTATTTTTGTGACGAGCCGCAATACCGATCTGGATGAGTTAATGAGCATCACTTTAGGTGGGGATGACTTTGTGACGAAACCGTATAATACGGCGGTTTTGATGGCGAGAGTAGCTTCCCTACTGAAAAGGGCTTATCCGGAAACCGCTGAGGATGTGTTTGAACATAAAGGGGTGAAGCTGCATATTCTGGCAAGCTGTGTAGAATATAACGCCAGGCGTGTAGAGCTCTCACGGAATGAATTAAAGATTATGCATTATCTGATGCAGAACAAAGGAAAGATCGTTGGCCGGGGTGACCTCGTTGAGTTTTTATGGGATAGTGAGGCTTTTGTAGATGATAATACGCTGAGTGTCAATATAACCAGAATCCGGGGGAAGCTTGGAGAGCTTGGCGTGGAAGAATTTATCCATACCAAACGCGGGCAGGGTTACCTGATATGACTATAAAAGAGTATTTATACGATAACCTGCTATCCTTAGTCCTTAATCTTACCGGAATGGGAATGCTGTTTTTTTTTCTGCTGGCTAACGGCGATGACCCGAAAGAGATTCTATACCTTGTTTTGGTATGGGTATTTCTGCTGCTTGTTTATTATAGTTACCGGTATAGACAATTATCGAGAAATTATCATTGCCTGTTAGAGATTGCGGCCAAACTGGATAAAAAGTATCTGATTGCCGAAGTTATCGGCCGCCCCCGGAATACAACTGCCCTGCCTTACTTTCTCCTCATGAAAATAGCCCAAAAGTCCATGCTTGAAGAACTCACACTCATTAAAAATAACCGTAAAGAATATAAAGAATACATTGAGCAGTGGGTGCATGAGATCAAAACGCCCATCTCCGCAATCAAGCTGAGCGCCGAGAATAACAAATCCGAGGTGACCAGGTACATCCTATCCGAGCTGGAGAACCTTGAGCAATATGTGGATCAGGCTTTATTCTACGCCCGCAGTGAGCATGTGGAACAAGATTATCTGATTAGAGAATGCTCCCTGGTCTTCTGTGTACATGAATGCTTAACGAAGCACAAGCAGATGTTCATCAAGAATAAAATCAAGGTTCAACTGGAAGGTTTGGACAAAAACGTATACACCGATAAGAAATGGCTGTCGTTCATTATTACTCAGCTGCTGATCAATGCGGTCCAATATAAGAAAGCTTCTGAGGCGATGATTACAATCACCTCAGAAAATGTTCAGAATGGCGTAAAGCTGATGATCACTGATAATGGGATTGGTATTGCGGCCCACGAGCTTCAGCGGGTATTTGAAAAAGGGTTCACCGGAAGCAATGGGCGCCGGCTGGCGAGCTCGACCGGGATTGGACTTTATTTGTGCCGCAAGCTGAGCCTGAAACTCGGGCTGATCCTTGAAATAGAGTCCGAGGAAGGCTTGTATACGCAGGTCTCGCTGTTTTTCCCGAAAGGAAGCTTTAACATCCTATGAATAAGTTATCTTACAGAACTGTAAGTTTCACGTAAGCTTATTTGATACAATCGCTTATGCTTCAAGTCTATACTTAATCTCGAGGTGAGAGGGAATGAAACCGATTCTGGAGGTCGTGAACATAGAGAAGTACTATGGGGGCAAGACCAGTGTAACCAAAGCCCTCAATGACATCAGTTTTACAGTACATGAAGGTGAGTTTATCGGCGTCATGGGACCGTCAGGCTCGGGGAAGACGACATTACTGAACATGATTGCAACGATCGATGAGGTGAGTGCTGGCCATATTCACCTGGATAATCAGGATTTAACGGAGATTCATCCCAAAAAAATGGCACAATTCAGACGTGAAAATCTGGGCTTCGTCTTTCAGGATTTCAATTTACTGGATACCCTGACTGTTGGGGAAAATATCGCACTTGCGCTGACCATTAACCAATATAAAGATACAGAAATTGATGAACGGGTTCAGCAGATGGCCAAGCGGCTTGGAATCAGTGAGCTTGTAGATAAATATCCTTATGAGATTTCCGGAGGGCAGAAGCAGCGTACAGCATGTGCAAGGGCGTTAGTGACCTCACCCAAGCTGATATTGGCAGATGAACCCACAGGGGCGCTTGATTCCAAATCCTCGCAGATTCTGCTGGAGACCCTATCAGATTTAAACCGGCAGCTGAATGCCACAATATTAATGGTTACCCATGATCCATATGCGGCAAGCTACTGCAGCCGGATATTGTTCATCAAGGACGGAAAGCTTTTCACGGAAATGATCAGAGGAGAACAACCGCGTAAAGTTTTTTTTAGCCGGATATTGGATACGATTGCCTTACTTGGGGGCGAGATTACCAATGTACACTAAATTATCAGTCCGCAATGCCAGACGGTCTATGATGGATTATCTAATCTACTTCGTGACGCTTGTGATTAGCATAAGCCTGTTTTATGCATTTCTCTCGGTCTCAAGCTCTCACTACCAGATTATCACGCTGGCCGAATACAATTTCGAACAGCTGTACACCTATTTAAGATATGGGACGTACCTGGTCTCGGCAGTCCTGATTTTCCTCGTATACCAGGTTAACAAATATATGATTAAGAGGCGCAAGAGGGAATTTGCTACCTATGTGCTGCTAGGAATGGAGCAAACCAGAGTCGCCTTTTTATTTTTTATCGAAACGCTGGTTGTGCTGTCTGTCTCTATGGTTATCGGGATTTTGTGCGGAACTTTATTTTCACAGGTGCTGACTTCTTTGATATTGGCTGCTCTTCAAAGCGATATTACCCTCAAGTTGCGGTTATATCCGGATACTATGCTGCAGACGGTATTATTTTTTTTGCTTATTTTTATTATAATCGGGCTGTTGAACGTCCGGCAGTTAAGAAAGTTGAAGCTTATCGATATGCTGAATAGTGACAAAAAGACGGAGATCCAGTTTACCAGAGGTAAATTGTTTTACTTGACGGTTGCAGGTATCAGTATAGTCTGTTTTGCTGCAGCTGCGGCATCCATGAAGAGATATTTGGGCATTCTGCCGCTGGCTTCAGTCGACGTATCCGTTAAAAACCAGACCCTGTTTTTATTTATTCTGTTCTTGATTGCCGGAGTCTACGGATTATTCTTTTCGCTAGGTTATCTGCTGGTTCTGGTTAAGCAAAAAAATATCCGTTGGAAGTACAAAAAAACGAATTTATTCCTGATCGGCAGCCTGCTCTCAAAAATTTCAACTACATCCTTTATGCTGGCAACCATAAGCTTAACTCTTCTTGGGGCTATTGTTAGCTTTGTGTTCGGTCCTGTTGCCTCACAGTGGGCTAAAGGGTATCTCGATTACCGGAGTGTTTACGACATTCAAATGAATAATGTCTATAATTCCATTGCTGAAATCAATGACCTGCCCGTTATTCATTACCAGAAAGTAAAGGATTATATTGCTGAAAGCGGTTTTGGGATCAAAGAGTCGGTGGAGTTTGAGCTCAAGTTTCTGCATGAGGATGATTTTTTTAAACGGCGGCGCGGAGAGTTCCCTGTATTGGCTATTTCCCTGAGTGATCTGAACCAATTGAGAACAATGGCCGGCTACAAAGAAATTGCATTAGAGGAAAATGAATTCACGACACAGTGGGATCAGACGGTTACTGAAAGCGGAATCCGAGCGGAACTGAAACATATGCCTGCACTTTCAATTGGCGGGAGTTCCTATCATTTAAGCAATGAGCCCTTTTATAAGGAGAGTCTTGGAGAATCCATCTTTAATTTTTACACGGATTATTTAATAGTTATACCAGATGCTGCATCCGAAACATTAATAACGGCCACTACCAATTTCTATGCCAACACGTCCAGAGAGATGAGTTACGAATTTGCAGAGGGGCTTAGTGCTTATGCAGAGCGGTGGTTCAGGGACGAGTATACTGCACTTTATGAGAAATACGAGAATGATCCAGAATTTAAAGACTTCATCGTAGTAAGGACAGGTACAGAACAGATGAATAATGCAACGATAGCGTCACTTCTGATCAACATCATCGGACTGTATCTGGGCACCATTCTGTTAATTATTTGTCTGACTCTACTTGCTCTCCATCAGCTCTCGGATTCTCTGGAGCACAAGAAAAGATACATGATCCTGCAAAAGCTGGGCGTCGATTCCGAAAGCATCAGCAGACTTATATTTAAACAGATCGGTATGTATTTCGGAATTCCTTTATTCACAGGCTTTTTCGGTTTTATAGTTCTGCTCTATCTCTTCAGCCTGGGGAATGTTAACAAGATCAGGACTTTTGTAGGCAGCGGAGTGTTTGTAATGAATCTTACGGTCGCGCTTTTCCTTGTTGTTGTAATCTATGCTGCTTACTTTTTTACGACTTATATAAGCTTTAAGAGGAATTTATTAAGGGATTAGTATGAGGTCAATCAATACTTTTATCACGAATTGCTCATATCTTATCATGAAAGACAATAATGGTGTTACTAACTCAATGAGGTGGTGAAATGATACAATCAGGTACAAGTACTTGTATGGGATTATATATAATAGTATCATAATAGTAGGAAATATTTCCAACATAATACTGAGGAGGAAAAGAAAATGTTTAAACAAGTCAATGTTTCTGAGTCTTTAGTCGAGCCAAATGGTGTGTGTATTTTCTGTGATTATCCGAAAGATAATGACTGTGCAATTTGCGACGGCGGAAAGCTTGACTTCATTGAACCATAATAAATTTTAAATAGACCAAGGCTCTATGAAACCTATCCAATCATGGATAGTAAGTTCCTAGAGCCTTGCTATTTTTTATGTCTGCAACGTAATTGTAATTTGAAGAGGGAGGAATATTAATGAGTCATCTCACTGAAAAATTATCATTTTATCCATATAGAATCTTTAATGAGGATAGCGGAAGCTATCTGTACAGCTTGAACAATAACAAGATTTTCGAAATTGATGAGAAGGTAGAGAAGTTATTAAATCAGGAAGGTAAGGATTTTGAGCAGGCGTATAACAGCGTTGCAGATGTATTTACGGAGCATGAGTTCAGTGAAGTTATATCTCAGATGGAAGAGGCGTTCTTCATAAAGAATGCTGAAGCAGATCTTAAAATGGAAAAGGCTTACACTAAAGAAATGCCAGATTCCATCTCCTCCATTACTTTAATGATTGTCCAAGAGTGTAATATGAGATGCAGCTATTGTTACGGCGAAGCCGGGGAATACCATGACCGGGGGAAGATGAAGTTCAGCACAGCTCAAAAAGCTATTGATTTCCTGCTTGCCAATTCGCAGACAAAAGAGCTTTCTATTTGTTTGTTCGGCGGAGAGCCCTTGCTCAACTTCAACCTGTTTAAACAAGTTGTCGCGTATTGCAAAGAGAAGGAAGCGGAGACAGATAAAATTTTCCGTTTTACAACTACGACTAATGGAACTCTTATTAATGAAGAGATTGAGCGATTTTTTACAGAAAACAAGATCACAGTGCAGATCAGTCTGGATGGAGACAGGGAAACCCATGACAGAAATCGCTATTTTCAAAATAGAATCGGGTCCTATGACATGATATTGGAGAACACAAAAAATATGCGTGAGAACAGCGCGATATCCTGCAGAGCAACTATTACAAAAAAGGGCTTCGATTTAGTCAGCAGTTTTGAACATTTGTATGACTTGAATTTCAGAGCCATCCCCATGTCGCCGGCTTACAATTTATTAAAAGATGAGGATTATCCTGAATTAACGGAAGAATACAACAGATTAATTGACCATTACGAGCAGCTCATTAAAAAAGGGGACCGTGACAGATATTCTAAACTGAGTATATTCACCGGTTTTATGCGGAAAATTCATCAGGGTTCTACACGGGCGCTTCCTTGTGGAGTAGGCTGGAATATGTACGCTATTGATATTAATGGGGATATTTATCCGTGTCACCGGTTTGTTTCTAATAAAGAGTATGTTCTGGGCAACATTAATACAAAAGCTGAACGAAGAGATTCATTCCTTGAGGAAATCAATGTTTCTAACCATAAACAATGTGATGATTGCTGGGCCCGAAATTTATGTATAGGCGGTTGCCCTAACGAGAATCTGAATCTCACTGGCAGTGTTACGGAAATGAGTGAACCTGTGTGCGAGCTTACAAAAAATATTTTTGAAAGATTGATCCGGCTTTACATACGGTTGACACCTGAAGAAAAAGAAAGATTCTTTAATCCAAAACAAGCTACTGTGATTAGCAGTTGAGTGCATTTAGCAGTTACAGGAAGGTTATGAAAGCGAAGGGGGGAGATTGGAGTGGGGAAATTAATAAAAGCTTTTAAGGATGTTCGGTATATTCTGATAAGCATCCACAAATATGACAGGAAGCTCCTGATCTATTGTACTCTTTTTTCTACGATGAAAGGCTTATCCCCCTTTGTTTTCATAATTCTGCCACAGCTTCTGGTTGAAGAATTAATGAACGCCCGAAGAGCGGATTACATCCTCACTGTGATCTTCATAGGGTGTTTTATTTATACTATCCTGACCATTTTTAAAAATTACTTTAATGCTAAATGTATTCCGGGCTATGCCAGAATCAGGAATGTCTTCACTATCAGACACTGGGATAAAACATTGACCATGGATTATGAGCATTTGGAAGATAAGGACATGCTGGATCAGAATAGAAGGGCTTTAAGAGCGGTTTCGAGTACCAGCCTGGGGTTCGAAGCTGCTATAAAAAAAATGTTCGAGCTTTTTTCTTACGGACTTAGTCTTATAGGCTATATTGCTATTATTTCCCGTCTGCATTTTTTAGTCGTTATATTAATAGCACTAGTGGTTATTATTAACTTTTATATTGATCTTAGTACTAAGCGTTACGACCAGAAGCTTAATATTTCCAACATAACATTACAAAGAAAAGCTGATTACCTTAGTAATCTCATGCATGATTTTACCTATGCCAAAGATATTCGTTTATACCGGATGAATGACTGGATTTATAAAGATTTTGATCATACATACGAAGCTAATATAGACGTGCAACGGAGAATTCAAAGGCGGAATTTAATTTCCGGTATAGCCATTCAGTGTGGAGTTATCTCACAGATGGCCGCAAGTTATGGTTATCTTGTATACAGAGTACTTATAAATACAATTTCTATTGCCGATTTTTTGATGTTCTCAACAACGATTAATAAGCTTAATGAGAGCCTTCAACAGTGTATTCAGCTATATACTGGAATCATAAAAGACTTTATGACTATTGATGATTATCGCTGTTATATGGAACAAGAGCCTACAACTCATTCCCCTAAACTCCCTGTAAAAGGATTTAACCATGAGTTTTCATTTTCTGACCTCTGCTACAGATACCCCGGTACTAACAAATATGCGCTGCATTATATTAATGGAGTTATCAAAAAAGGGGAGCGCATTGCAATTGTCGGTCCAAACGGATCCGGAAAAACTACATTTATTAAATTGCTGCTTAGGCTTTATAACGCTTCCGAGGGTGAAATCCGGATAGATAATGAGAATATAAATAAATTCGAGTGCAAACCATACTTCGACTTGTTCTCAGTTGTTTTCCAGGATATAAAAGTGCTGGCTTTTACACTCGCTGAGAATATATCCTTACAAGAATCCCAAACCACTAACACTGCAAAAGTTATTTCTTCACTTAAACAAGTCGGATTATGGGAAAAAGTCAGTGAAATGCCCAAGAGGATACATACAAGCTTACTTCAAATTTTCGATGACAGTGGTATCGATCTTTCCGGGGGAGAGAAACAGAAGCTTGCTGCAGCACGCGCTTTCTACAAAGACGCACCTGTCGTAATACTGGATGAGCCAACTGCGGCGCTTGATCCGTTGTCAGAGTATCAGATTTTTAAACGGTTTGATGAAATGGTGAAAGATAAAACGGCCTTTTATATTTCTCATCGTTTATCGAGTACCCGCTTTTGTGATCGAATTCTTGTTTTTAATGAGGGGACCATTGTAGAAAGCGGTTCTCATCTGGAGCTTCTGAACAAACAGGGGTTATATGCTCACATGTTTAATGTCCAGGCGCAGTATTATCAGGAATCGGATACGGTCCAGGAGGGGACATATGCAGTCAATCAATAAACGTTTCAACCTGAAAGGCCTTCATCTTCTTCTTAGCGTAGTATGGAAAACCTCGCCATTCGTGTTTGTTACTGTTCTTCTGGTAACATTGGCTAACACTGCTTTACAGTTCATTCCGGTTCTGATGCCTAAGATTATCATCGATGAATTAATGGGCCAGTGCAGGAATTCTATACTTGCCAGAGATATTGCTCTATTTGTTGCTGTGAGTTTAGGCTTAAACGTATTTACAATGGCTTTGCAATATTATATAAACACTAAAAATTTAGAAATCACAAAAGAATTTAACTTGAAGATAGGAAGCAAATTATTAACTATGGATTACGAGTACACTGAGAGTCCTGCAGCGCTGGATAAAAAAGAACAGGCCTATCAGGCTATTTCGGCATCGGGTGGCATCACCAGTCTCCTTAACACCTTGATAAGTACAATCTCCAGCCTACTGTCTATTGCTGGTCTGATATATATTCTCTCTACTTTGAACTACTTGATAATAGGAATTATAGTGCTCATTATTCTGATAAATACTTTGCTTCAAAGAAAAACCCGTAATATTCAATATAGCTTTTGGCATAAGTTAATCCCTGTGAATCGTGAGTACAACTACTTTTATAGAACAATCCTTGACTTCAATTTTGGGAAGGATATCCGCTTATATAATATTAAAGATTTGCTTCTGCAGAAAAGTAAGCAAAATATGAAAAAGACCGTGGATAATATGATGGAGTTAACTAACAAAAAAAGCTTATATGCATGTGTTACTGAGATTGCCGTGCTGGTACAGCAGGGGGTCATTTACGGTTACATGGCTTATAAGGTACTGAACAATTCGATCAATATAGGGTCTTTTACTATGTATGTGTCAGCTGTTTATAAGCTTAGCCAAAATATAAACTTGATTATCGGTTACATTATTAATCTCTCACAAAGCTTACTTTACTTGAACGCGTTCGTGGAATTTATTAATCTGCCTAATCAAAAACAGCGAACGGGCCAACCGGTTAAACTAACAAATCCCTACCAGTTGAAGCTGGTGAATGTATCTTTCAAATATCCTGCGGCAGAGCAATATACTTTGCATAACGTTAGTCTTACGCTGAATAGTGGTGATCGTCTATCGGTCGTCGGAATGAATGGTTCCGGTAAAACAACTTTAATTAAATTAATAACAAGACTATACGATCCGACAGAAGGAGAGATTCTGTTAAACGGTGTAAACATAAAAAATTATGATTATACAGAGTATCTTGATCTTTTTTCAGTTGTGTTTCAGGATTTCAGATTTCTGGCTGCTTCTTTAAAAGACAATATAACTGTTGGGCAGGGATGCAAAGAGCGAACCCATCTGCTGGAGACTCTGAGCAAAGTGAATCTTCATGAAAAAATAGAAGGATTTGTAAATCAAGAAGATACAATGTTGTATAAAATATTTGATGAACAGGGCGTAGATTTATCCGGCGGGGAAAGCCAAAGACTTGCTATTGCCAGAGCATTGTACAAGGATGCCCCTATTGTTATATTGGATGAACCGACTGCAGCCTTAGACCCTCTATCTGAATATCATTTATACAGTCACTTCAATGATCTTACAGCAAATAAGACTGCAATTTATATTTCGCACCGCTTATCCAGTTGTAAATTCTGCGATACAATAGCGGTTTTTCAGAGAGGACAGTTGATTGAAAAGGGAAGTCACGAGGAGCTAATGGCCTGTTCATCTGGGATTTATAGGGAGATGTTCAATGCACAGGCTAAACAATATGTAATATGAGAAGATGGGAATGGATTCTAATTAATAATTATACCTTTTTAAGATTATTTTATGTACTATTTTCCTCATATTAAAAATATTGTTTTTGTATTATATTTTATTTACAACACTGTTTTGCTTGTTATTTGGCAATTCGGTTGCCTCAAAGTCCGCATCAGTTTAATTGATAGTTTACGTTTGTATAATTGAATTCAGTAAGACGATTATTAAAAATGGGGAGAGAACTATGAAAATCATAATTTGCGAAAATAATGATCAGGCAGCGTTATCAGTTCATTCAGCGATAAAATCCATAGTATCTGAACTGGATGTCAGCATATCTGTTCCGCTCATTACTTCTGATCCCAGAAGGGTGATCCGTTATCTCTCAGCTAATAATCACAGTGACTGTGTTTACTTATTGGAACTAAAACTGCAATCAGAATTAAACGGAATTGACCTGGCAAAAATAATAAGAGACTACGACCCGTTGGGTTATATCGTATTTCTAACTTCCTCATTCGAACTTGACCTCTTAACATACCAGCATAAAATTAAAGCTATGGACTACATATTTAAATTCCCCTTCTTGGATTTACCCAAAAGACTGAAGTTATGTCTAAGTTCAATTATAGGCGACTTCAAAAAGATTAATGTGGGTCATAAGGATAATCTGTTAACAATTGATACTGCTACACAAGTAATTAATATTAACATTTCAGAAATCCAGTTTCTTGAAACAGACATAAACCACCGCATTAAAATACATAGTCTCAATGAAACTATAGAATGCTACGGAACGTTGAAAAGTGTAGAATCTCTCCTCCCAAGCTATTTTTGTAAAGTGCACAGATCTTATATAGTGAATACCAGATATATTAAATCGATTGATAAAACTCAATTCACGCTTAATATGACCAATAAAGAAACCGTTTACGTATCAAAAAGAAATATGCAATCCCTGTTATCCTATTTCAGCGTTTCCGTTTAAAGATCCGAAACGGCTGTTCCACTTAGGAACGCCGTTTTTTTGGTTGTTGCATGTCATGTAAGCAGGCATTGTCTAGCCGGTGAATCGACAAAAGTTCCCGGAACTGCATTAAATCAGTGCATGATGCCAGCTTTTGTGGTAAATTTGACATGTCAGTGAAAACTTTCACGTGGTTTTTATGATAGTGACTTTTATCACGTAAATGTGATTGGGATCACGTTACAATGGCATAAAGGAACAAATTTTAAGTAATTCGAAGGGGATAGGAATCATGGCTTATAACAAACCGCAGGGAATCGCTGAAGTGACGGTAGAGAACGGAATTAAGAAGGCGCATAATCCGCTCAGCACTGTACTCATTCTCGGTTTCCTGGGAGGAGCGTTTATCGCGCTCGGATTTTTGCTGGATATTCGTGTCATTGCCGGTGCACCCGCCGAGTGGGGGTCCATAGCTAACTTCATCGGGGCTGCGGTGTTCCCGGTTGGACTGGTGCTGGTGCTGCTTGCCGGAGGCGAACTGCTTACGGGCAATATGATGGCGGTGCCGCTGGCTTTTATGGCGAAGAAGATTTCGTTCTGGGAAGTCATGAAGAACCTGGTGCTGATCACGCTCAGCAACCTGGCAGGCGCCTTGTTCGTCGCTTATTTCTTCGGTCACATCGTTGGCCTTACATCAGATGGCGTGTATCTGGAGAAGCTGGTAAGTATGGCGGAGCATAAGATCGATGCTACGTTCCTGCAGGCTTTTATCTCCGGGATCGGCTGTAACTGGCTGGTAGCGCTGGCGGTATGGCTGTCGTACGGGGCAGACAATTTCAGCGGCAAAATCCTCGGTATCTGGTTTCCGACCATGGCGTTCGTGGCCATCGGCTTCCAGCACGTTGTAGCTAACATGTTCCTTATCCCTGCTGCGATCTTCGAAGGGCATTTCACCTGGGCCCAGTACTTCGGCAACTTCGTTCCGGTCTGGCTGGGCAATCTGACGGGCGGCGCGATCTTCGTGGCTGCTGCGTACTGGATGGCTTATTTGCGCAAGGAGCCGGGTGCTGTGAGCCCTTCCGCGGGCGTCCCTGCTGCGGGATTGAAGAAACACGCTTAATGCGTAATCATTGACGAACCGGTGTGAATCGCCGTACTTTACCATAGCTTGGCCTAGCACTTCCTGCTTCTCGGCACCCTGCTTCAAGGGTTTCGTAGAGACAGGGAGTGTTTTTGTATAAAGATAAGAATTTATATGCTTCGCGTTATAATTATCCTTATCTTTCTCGCTGAAACGGTACCGTCCTGTAAAAGGACGGCAAAGCCGTTTCTACTTGTTTGGTATAGGTACAGCAGGATCATCCTCCGGACAAAACAAAATTCACCGTGCAATCCGATTCGGGGGAACGAAATCGGATCTCACGGTGAATAAAATAGGGAGTGTTTCATATGGATCATTACCCCGGCTTCCGGGGAACGAATCAGTGCCGGCAAGGTATTTTTGTTTACGTGTGAAAGAGCGGGTTATAGAATATAAATATCACAAATTATATCCTGGTTTCCCGCGATACAGCATTAACGCACATGCTTGCCCCGCCCCCTGTTTTGGGATGATACTGGATGGATTAATGACAGCTATGTTACAGGGGATGACAGACAAGATATGAGATTCATGCAGGCCTATCCGAAGGAAATTAAAGTATTCTTGATTGCCAGTCTGATTAATGCTACCGGCAGTGCGCTGATGTGGCCGCTGGTTACAATGTATGTATTCGATGAACTGGGACGCAGTATGAAAGACGCGGGAATCGTGCTGCTGGTGCAGTCACTTGGCGGGATTGCCGGTCAGCTGCTGGGCGGTTCGTTGTATCATAAGGTAGGAGTGAACCGCCTGATTGTCGGCGCTTTGGCGATGAATGCCTTCACGCTGTTTGCCCTCCCGTGGGCGAGCGGAAGCTGGAGCGTATTCATAATCGTTATGGGTATGATGGGATTGTTCAACTCCCTCTCCCTGCCGGCGATCCAGGCGTTTATCGGTTTCCGGTTCGCGGAGCAGCGCGCAGAGCTGTTCAATATCATCTATGTTGCCAATAATATAGGGGTAGCCCTGGGAACCGCGCTGAGCGGCTTCCTGGGCAATTATATGCTGAGCTTTGTGCTTAACGGGGTGACCTCGGCCGTATTTGCCGGATTCTTCTTCGTCTATCTGCGTAAGGTAGGGACGGCTCCGGCTCACAGCACAGTATCGAAAAAGCAACCGCAGAATGAAGTGTCGGGCTGGAGACTCCTCGCCCATATACGGATCTATCTGTTCATGGCGGTGGGCTCGATGTTCCTGCTGATCGGTAATTCGATCTGGAACAGCGGAGTCTCGCCGTTCATTATCTCGGAAGGCTGGTCGAAGCAGCTGTACGGCTTCCTCTGGACGCTGAACGGTGTGCTGATCTTCGCGGCGCAGCCGCTGGTCAGCCTGATCAAGCGCGGGTTCGCGCAGACGTCAACTGCGCAGATGACAGCAAGCGCCGTCTTTTACCTGGGCGGGTATGCTGTAATTCTGTTTATACCAAGCTATCCGGGGATGCTGCTGGGTATGGTGCTGGCTACCCTTGGGGAGATGCTGATCTCTCCGGCGATGCCTTCCTTCATCTCGGAGCATGCCCAGCGCAGCGCGCCGTTCTATCTCGGGCTGAGCGGCGGAATCGGCGCAATCGGCCGTGTCATCGGGCCTTATCTGATGGGTGTTCAGTTCGACAGGGGCGGTCTTGCGCCAACCGGCTGGCTCGCTTGCGGCATGGCTGTACTATCCGTAGGATTCTTCGCGCTTCACGCCTATATGAACCGTTCAGCTGTACGGCTTGAGCGCAGGACTGCATAATCGTTCATGCTGCAACTAATCTTTTTCTATCTGCTTAGTAAGGCAAGGGGGGTATAATAATGCAACCAATTAACAGTGATGCTGCACTGCTTATCCGGCCTTCCGAAATCAGGGATGCCCGTGAGCTGATCGTGCTCGATAATATGATCTGGACGGAGAATACAACCCCGGGTCCGCTGATGTGGCGCTCGCGGGAGGACTATCTGCTGCATGCGCCGCCCGGCTCCCAGCTTGTGGCCTTGCAGGACGGGGAGCTATGTGGTTACGTTGGCTTCGGCTGTCCCAGCGGGATGGAGAGCAACCGCCATGTATGCGAGGTGAATATCGCTGTGCACCCGCGCTTTCAGCGGTTGGGTGTAGGCAGCCGATTGATCGCGGAGATCAAGCGCCATGCCGCGGGGCATGGCATCCGCAAGCTGCGGCTGCGTGTGCTCTCCTGCAATACACCGGCACTTCAGTTCTACCGCAAATGCGGATTCGAGGAAGAGGGACGGCTGCGGGAGGAATTCTACTTAAGCGGACGTTATGTGGATGAAGTATTTATGAGCTGCAGGCTGACGGGAGGAGAAGGGGATGGAGAGTGAAGTGAAGATGCAAGTCGTCTCGCTTAATGTAGGCAAGCCGAAGACGGTGGAGTACCGTGGTAAGCCGCTGGACACCGGAATCTACAAGCTGCCGGTAGCCGGGCCGCTTGCGCTTCGGGTGGGTGGGTTCACCGGAGACGGGCAAGCGGATCTGGTCAATCATGGAGGCCCTGACAAGGCAGTGTGCGTCTATCCGGTGGAGCATTATGCCCACTGGGAGGAGTGGCTTGGCCGGAAGCTGGAGGTTTCCGCCTTCGGCGAGAACATCACGGCGAGCGGACTGCTGGAGACCGAGGTGTGCATCGGGGATGTTTTTGAGATCGGTACGGCACTGCTGGAGGTCAGCCAGCCGCGCTTCCCGTGCTTCAAGCTCACGCAGAAGCATGGACCGGCGGATATGCCGGCTCAGGTGCTGTCCACGGGGTATAGCGGATTCTATTTCCGCGTGCTGCGTGAGGGCCGGGTGGCAGCCGGTGACCGGATTGTTAAGCTGGAGAGCGGTGCGGGAAGCTTCCCGGTGAGACAGGTACTGTACTCGATGGAGCATGGGCGTAAGGACCCTGCCGGGCTGGCTGAGCTGGCCGGACTGGAGAGCCTTGCGGCTGGCATCCGTGAGCGGTTCCAGAGATGGCTGGATGCGGCGGAGAGCTAAGACACTTTTCCTTCTCCACTCCACACCTGCACATGCTACTCTGTCTCTCCGCCGCCCTCAACCCGCCCTTCAAGTAAACAAGTGGAGAAACGTATCTTATCTCGCCTACTTCTGGCAAATAACCGAAAACAAGTGGAAAAAGAGCAACTAAAATAGTTAGTTCCAGCCCTGTTAGACGAAAGGTGATAAATTAAGTGTTATTTATCCAACTCCAGTCCGCGCACGGGCCAATCGTTCATCAGTAAGTGGACAAAATCCAACTATATCGGTGCTCCTGAATCCGCCAAAAGCGGGCCGGGAGCGGAAATGAGGGGCAGAAATGCCCCTGAATCCGCCGAAAGTGGGCTGGTCGCGGAAATGAGGGGCAGAAATGCCCCCGAATCCGCCAAAAGTGGGCTGGTCGCGGAAATGAGGAGCAGAAATGCCCCTGAATCCGCCGAAAGTGGGCCGGGAGCGGAAATGAGGAGCAGAAATGCCCCTGAATCCGCCAAAAGCGGGCGGGGAGCGGAAATGAGGGGCAGAAATGCCCCTGAATCCGCCAAAAGTGGGCCGGGAGCGGAAATGAGGAGCAGAAATGCCCCTGAATCCGCCGAAAGCGGGCCGGGAGCGGAAATGAGGGGCAGAAATGCCCCTGAATCCGCCGACCCGACCGACCCGTTCCCCTGTATGCTCCGCGCACCGCACCTGTGCTCTATTATCGGCAGCCCTCCCCGCTCAGGCCAGCAGCTTCCATTCGCTGCGCAGCAGGCCGTACACTGCATGGTTCACATAACCACTAGGCAGCTTCTCAGCCTGGCGGATGACCCCTTCGAAGATAAATCCCAGCCGTTCGGGGATCGCTCTGCTGGCCAGATTGCCTGTGGCACAGCGGATCTCGATGCGGTTCAGCTCAAGCTCCAGCAGGGCGTAATCGACAAAGACCCGGCAGGCGCTGGTCATATAGCCTTGTCCCTCATAGCCTTCGCCCAGCCAGTAGCCGATGCCGACCGAGCGGTTATGCCAGTCAATCTCGTGATAGCCGATAATTCCGGCCAATTCCTCCCGGACCCACAGTCCGGCAGTGAAGCCGCCGTTATCAATTCCCTGCTTCACGGAGTTCTTGATGAACGTGGTAAGATGAGCCTGCTCGGCTACGCCATCCACCCAAGGCAGCCACTGCCTGAGCCGGTGGCGGGAGCGTTCCACCAGGGCGAACATCTGACGGGCATGCTCCGGCATGAGCAGCTTCAGCTTCAGCTCTTCATCTATGACATAATTAAACATGTGGCAGCCCCCTATGCGTTGTGAGTTATAAGCCTCGCTGAACTAACGCTTCTGCCACTCCAAGGCGTAGATATCTTCCTCAAGGGCTTGCATGCGCTGAAGAGCAAGCGTGCGGCAGTCGCTAAGCGCCCCGTTGTAAATCGCCGGCCCCAGCTCCTTCAGGAAGAACTCCAACAGATTGTCTGCGGCCAGGTGGCCGATCGTTTCCCCGCGCTCCGCCTCGAAGTAGGCACGGATATTCTCATTAAGCATCTCCCGCTGCTCTTTAGGCAGTTTTACCGGTTGCATAAGCATCCCCCTTTAGCTTAATATTCCTATATTTATCATGCTACTCCATCGCCGGGAGAGAAGTCAAAGGATGCGGAGCTGAAACGGTACCGTCCTTTAAAAGGACGGCAATGCCGTTTCCGCTTGTTGAACATTCCCGGCTTAACGGGTATATTAATAGGAAACATGTTCATACAAGGAAGTAGTTATATTACAGAATGAAAGGTTGATCAATGTGGAGAACCAGGGTACACCCTCCAATTTCATTAAGAACGTCATTACCGAAGATCTCCGCTCGGGTAAGGTTAAGGAAGTCGTCACCCGCTTTCCGCCGGAGCCGAACGGTTATTTACATATCGGACATGCCAAGGCGATCTGGATTAACTTCACGCTGGCGGATGAGTTCGGCGGCAAGACCCATCTGAGATTCGATGATACGAATCCGCTCAAGGAAGATACCGAGTATGTCAATTCCATCCAGGAGGATGTGAAATGGCTCGGGTATGAATGGGAGGAGCTGCGGTTCGCCTCGGATTATTTCGGGGAGATGTATGCGCGGGCCGAGCTGCTGATCAAGAAGGGCAAGGCCTATGTCGATGATCTCAGCGCCGAGCAGATCCGTGAATTCCGGGGAACCCTGACGGAGCCGGGGCAGAACAGCCCTTACCGCGAGCGCGGGGTGGAAGAGAACCTTGATCTGTTCCACCGTATGAAGGCGGGAGAATTCAAGGACGGCGAGAAGGTTCTGCGCGCCAAAATTGACATGTCCTCTCCTAACATCAATCTGCGGGACCCGGTCATTTACCGGATCTCCCACTCCCATCACCATAATACGGGCGACGCATGGTGCATTTATCCGATGTATACCTTCGCACATCCGCTGGAGGATGCCATTGAGCATGTCACCCATTCCCTCTGTTCCCTGGAGTTCGAGGACCAGCGCCCGTTCTATGACTGGGTTGTCGCGGAATGTGACATGGAGGCTGCACCGCATCAATATGAATTCGGACGCCTTAATCTGGCCCAGACCGTTACGAGTAAGCGCAAGCTGAAGCTGCTGGTCGATGAAGGCCATGTGGACGGCTGGGATGATCCCCGCATGCCGACGATCTCCGGGCTGCGCCGCCGCGGCTATACACCGGAGGCCATCCGCAGCTTCGTGCATGAGACCGGTATCTCGAAAAGCCAGGGGCTGGTGGACCTGCAGATGCTGGAGCACTTCATCCGTGAAGATCTCAAGCTGACGGTTCCCCGGACGATGTCTGTGCTGCGGCCGCTGAAGGTGGTTATTACGAATTATCCGGAAGGCGAGACCGAATACTTCGAAATTGAGAACAATGTGGAGAACCCTGAGATGGGCAACCGCCAGATTCCGTTCTCCCGTGAGATCTATATTGAACGCGATGACTTCATGGAGATTCCGCCGAATAAGTATTTCCGCTTGTTTCCCGGCAATGAAGTGCGTCTCAAGAATGCTTATTTCATCAAGTGCAACGACTTCATCAAGGACGAGAACGGCGAAGTGGTGGAGCTGCACTGTACCTATGATCCTGAGACGAAGAGCGGCAGCGGCTTCACCGGCCGCAAGGTTAAGGGAACGCTGCACTGGGTAGATGCAGGCCAGGCTGTACCGGCGGAATTCCGCCTGTATGAGCCGCTGATCTCTGCCGAAGAGGCGGAGACGGATGCTGAAGTAGAAGGTCTGGAAGCTTCCGCTGACAAGCCGGAGCCAACCTTCCTGGATCAGCTGAATCCGAAGTCCATCGAGATCCTGCAGGGCTTCGTGGAGCCTGGGCTGAAGAACAGTGTGGCGCAGGACAAGTTCCAGTTCTTCCGTCACGGGTACTTCAACGTAGACAGCAAGTATTCGTCGCCGGAGCATCTGGTGTTCAATCTGATTGTATCCCTCAAAAGCTCCTTCCAGCCCAAAAAAGGCTAGAAGAGCTGCATATAAGCAAACAGGCTTGGTCTCCCGCCGGGAGGCCAAGCCTGTTTGCTGTATCCAAATATAAGAATTTATATGACGCTATAAATTATCCTTCTATTTCTCGCTGAAACGGTACCGTCCCATTAAAGGACGGCAAAGCCGTCTCCACTTGTGCGTATTCCTAGTCTTCCGCCAGCTCGTCCTCGGGATCAGCCGGAGGGCGGTAGCTGCCGCGAATGACAGTGAGCCACATCATTCCGAAGCCGATCGCCCCGAACAGGGCAAGAAGCGCACCGGATTGATACATCGTCTGCGCGCCGAGGGTCTGATACATCCAGCCGCCGAGGACGCCGCCAAGAATTCCGGAGATTCCGCTCCAGGTGAGCGTGTAGAGAGCCTGTCCCGAGGAACGGTAGGGCTTTGGCACCAGCAGCATAGTCAGCTGGGTTCCGACATAGAAGAAGCCGCCGAAGGTAATGGAGTGCAGCACCTGAATAAGTGCAACCTGCAGCGGAGTCGTTGCATCGGCCATCAGCCACCACCGCAGGAAGAACAGCGCGCTGACCAGCGTGAGCGAGGCGAGCAGGACAGAGATTTTGCGCCGGAGAACGTAATTGCATAGGAGCAGCACTCCCATCTCCAGGATGGAGGACAGGAACACTGCGAGACCGATCATGGTCTTGCTTCCTCCCAGCTCCGTGATGTACAGTGACACAAAGGTGTTATTCATCGTATTCGGAATCGAGACCAGGATGCCGAAGAGGATGAAGCACAGGAAGAACGGGTTATGGAAGATCTGGCTCATGCCTTTGAAGGGCAAGGGGGCAATTCCGATCGAATGGTCCAGCTTCGGCAGCGTGATTAGTGCAATCATCGCCGCACAGAGCAGTGATGCAAACAGATAGGACAGCACAGAGATGCCGGCCCATTCAATTACGGGACCGGCAAGGATGGCGGTGAAAGCCCAGCCTAGTGATCCCCATAGCCGGAAAGAGCCAAAGCTGCGGCTGGTTCCGTCAATATAGCTGAGAATCATTGTGTTGCTCTGGGCGAACAGGGGCCCCTGGAAGAAATAGAAGAACAGAATGGATATGTAGATCATTTCATATGTATTCGCCTGAAAGACAAGTTGGGTCAAGACCAGCGTTCCCGTCAGCATGACGAGGACAATCCGCCGGATATTCTGATACCGGTCACTCCAGATGCCCCAGAAGGGGTTGGCAATAATGGAGACCAGTGCGCCTACAGACATCAGGCTCCCGATCTCCAGCTTATTCATCCCTACATCCTGCAGATATAAGGGAAAGAAGCTGGTGAAGAGGACAACCGTTCCATATACGAAGAAGTTGAACCATTTCAGAGAGGTGAAAGACAGCTGCTTATCGGATTGATCCCGCAAACGTTGCACTCCTTTCCCGCTAGGATGCCTTGCATTCTTGCTGTGGCCGTCTTATGATGCCGCTGATATCACTGTAACATTTGTTGAAAAGGTATACAAACCAACTTTTATGGGGAACTACAAATCAATGGCAAAATATCTGTTTAACTTCAGTTTACATAGGTCAGTTATTCTGGGTTCTAAGGCGGAAGCGGGGCGCCACTGCTCCATACATCTATCTGCCGGAAAAGGGGATTCCTTATGACAAACAAGCAAGCACCGCAGAAGCAGGGCGCGGCCATGAGGCCGTTCCTGAAGCTGCTGCACGAAACCAAGCCATCTTATCTGCTGCTGGCGCTGGCCCTTGGCCTCAGCATCATTTCGACCCTGGTCGGTCTGGTCATTCCCATGTTCACGAAGAATCTGGTGGACGGCTTCTCGCTGGCTTCTGTCAGCAAGCTGCAGATTGCCGGCATCGCCGGAGCGTTCATTGCGCAGACCGTGGCCGGCGGAGTCTCGATCTATCTTTTGAATGCCATCGGGCAAAAAGTTGTGGCCGGGCTTCGTGACAGGCTGTGGCGCAAATTCCTGGTGCTGCCCGTCTCCTACTACAATGAGAACCGGACAGGCGAGAGCGTCAGCCGGATGACTAATGATACAGGAATTCTCAAGACACTGATCTCGGAGCATCTGGCCAGTCTGTTCACCGGCCTCATCTCCATTGTCGGCTCTGTCCTGGTGCTGTTCTATCTGAACTGGAAAATGACGCTGGTGCTGTTCACGGTGCTCCCGCTGTCGGCGCTCATTCTGGTGCCGCTGGGACGGCAGATGTACAAGATCTCCAAAGGCACGCAGGACGAGACGGCCTCCTTCACCGCTGTGCTCAGCGGTGTGTTGTCCGAAATCCGGCTGGTGAAATCCTCGGGAGCGGAGCAAAAGGAGTATGAAGCGGGACGGAAAGGGATTATGAACCTGCTGGGCTTCGGGATTCGTGAAGGCAAGATCAGCGCCCTGATCAGCCCGCTGATCTCCTTCGTCTTCATGATGCTGCTGGTGGTCATTATCGGCTATGGCGGGATGCTGGTATCCTCAGGGGTGCTCACTGCCGGTGAATTGGTCGCCTTTATTCTGTATCTGATTCAGATTATTATGCCGCTGACACAGCTGACGCAATTCTTTACCCAGCTCCAGAAGGCCAAGGGTGCCTCCGAGCGGATCATTGAGACCCTTGCTGCAGAGGAAGAGGTGTATGAAGGTGTGGAAGAGGCTGAGGGCACAGAGGGTCCGATTGCAGTGGAAGATCTCAGCTTCGGATACAAGACGGGCGAGAAGGTTCTCAGCAAGGTAAGCTTCACTATGCAGCCGGGGCAGGTGACTGCCATTGTCGGCCCGAGCGGCGGCGGTAAAACAACCCTGTTCTCGCTGCTGGAACGGTTCTATGAGCCGCAGGGCGGAGTCATCCGGCTGGACGGCAAACCGGCTTCGCTGTTCTCTCTGAAATCCTGGCGGAAGAGAATCGGTTATGTCTCACAGGAAAGTCCGCTGCTGGCCGGTACCATTGCCGAGAATCTCGGATACGGGCTGGACCGCGAGATCAGCAAGGAGGAGCTGAAGCGGGCTGCGGCCATGGCTTACGCTGACGGCTTCATTGAAGAGCTCCCGGACGGGTACAACACGGATGTCGGTGAACGCGGCGTCAAGCTGTCCGGCGGACAGCGGCAGCGGATTGCCATCGCCAGAGCATTGCTGCGCGATCCGAAGATTCTCATGCTCGATGAGGCTACCTCAAGCCTCGACAGCCAGTCGGAGGCCGTAGTGCAGAAGGCGCTGGGCAATCTGATGCAGGGCCGGACTACGATTGTGATTGCTCACAGATTAGCTACGGTGGTGAATGCGGACCAGATTATTTTTATGGAGAAGGGCCGGATCACCGGCAAAGGCACGCATGAGGAGCTGCTGAGGGACCATGAGCTGTACCGTGAATTCGCCGAGCAGCAGCTGCAAATGAACACACCTGAGCTTCTGGGCCAAGGGATAGAGGAGGGTTCTACAGACTATGGTCAAAATACTGGTAGTGGACGACGATCCGCACATCCGCGAATTGGTGGGAGTGTTCCTGAGAGCTGAAGGGATGGCCGAGGTGCTGAGCGCTTCTGACGGACTGGAGGCGCTGCGGCTGCTCGAAGAGACTGCGGCGGATATGGCGATCATTGATATTATGATGCCGAATATGGACGGCTGGGAGCTGTGCCGGGAGCTGCGGGGGCGGTATGATTTCCCTATTCTGATGCTGACGGCCAAAGGGGAGACCTCGCAGATTGTCAAAGGCTTCGAGCTGGGCACAGACGACTATCTGGTCAAGCCGTTTGAGCCGCCTGTGCTGATCGCCAGGGTCAAAGCCCTGCTGAAGCGTTACCAGATTTCAGCCGCCCAGAGTGTTAACGTTGGCAGTCTGCGGATGAATCGCGCCACCTATGAGGTGCTGTCCGAGCATGGCGAGTTCACGCTGCCGCTGAAGGAATTCGAGCTGCTCTTCAAGCTGGCCAGTTACCGGGGGCAGACGCTGACCCGTGACCGGCTGATTGAAGAGATCTGGGGCTACGATTACGAAGGCAATGAGCGGACGCTGGATGTTCATGTGGGCCGTCTGCGCGAGCGGTTTCCGCAGGAGCGATTCGGATTCTCCATTCGCACGATCCGGGGGCTTGGCTACCGGCTGGAGGGATAGGCATGAAGCGCAGAGCCAAGAAGATATGGGAGAAAGTCAAAATAGTTGGACCTATAGCCGGACTATTGAGCATGTTCTTTATCACCTGGAACGGGAGCTATTTCGGCTCAAGGCTGCTGGTCCATTATTTTCACTGGTCCTTCTCCGAATATGGGTATCACCTGTTTGTGATGGCGATGCAGATTATCATCTTTTTCGTCTGCGGGGCGATGATTGCCTTCGCTACACGCGGCAAGGATCAGAACTTCTATAGGCCGATCCTTACAGCCATGCGGCAGATCTCTCAAGGCAACTTCAAGATTGAACTGGAGAACAGCGGCCAGTACCGGCAGTTCGGAGGGATTGTGGAAGGGATCAACGAAATGGCGAGTGAGCTGAGCCGGATGGAGCTGATGCGGCAGGACTTCATCGCCAGCGTATCCCATGAGATCCAGTCGCCGCTGACCTCGATCCGCGGATTCGCTGCCGCGCTGCAAGAGGAGAACCTTAGTCCGGAGATCCGCAAGCATTACCTGGATATTATTGAAGCGGAGAGCCGCCGTCTGTCCGGCCTGAGCGACAATCTGCTGAAGCTGTCCGTGCTGGAGGCAGAGAGCTTCCCGTTCGAGCGGAAGCCTTATAGGCTGGATAAGCAAGTGCAGGCGATGATCCTAGCTGCTGAGCCGCAGTGGCTGGGCAAGGAGATCGAGGTGGAGGCCGAGCTTCAGGAGACCACCGTGACTGCGGTGCAGGATCTGCTGAGCCAGGTATGGACCAACCTGCTGCATAACAGCATCAAATTCACCCCCCAGGGCGGACGGATCACCGTCATTGTACGCAGCATGGGGGAATGGGCCGAGGTGGAGGTCAGGGACAGCGGGATCGGCATGAGCGAAGAGGAGCTGGAGCGGATCTTCGAACGGTTCTATAAGGCGGACAAGTCCAGAAGCGTCAGCAGCGGGAGCGGAAGCGGGCTGGGCCTCCCGCTCGTGAAGAAGATCGTGGAGCTCCATGAAGGCAGCGTAGACGTAACGAGCCGTCCCGGAGAGGGGACGGCGTTCATCGTGCGGCTGCCGCAGCAGAGCGGATGAGCCATGAACCCGCCGTTCAGGCGAATAATCAGCGCCGGTACTTCAGCCGGGTATTCACTGGCCAGGAGGCCGGTTAAATTAGTACAGTGTCAGGTTTAAAATAGTGGAGTAGAAGCAACTCCCCTTCAAATTACATCTTTTCTAAGCGGGGGTGTTCTTCAGGGGCGTTGGCTTAGCGTAACGGACTGAGGTGCTCTTATTTGGGAAGAAAGTCGCCAACTGGGCGAGTAACGGACTCCACAGGCCTTATCCTTTAGACTTCGGCTCCGAAACGTCTCAGATTGAAACAATAAGGCCACTGAGTCCGTTACACTGCAAAAAGTGGCATTTTCGTGGGGATAAAGTCTCTCCGGTCCGTTAGACCTTGGGGTGGATAGGGTTTCCCATCCGAACAGCATAGCCCCGCACCCAGGATAGGCAGAACATACTGTCATGGGTGCGGGGCTATTTACGCAGCCGTACTCGGTTGAATCCGTCTGTGCTGTCTCAATCACAGTCCCCGCCGGATCAGCTCTGCCAGCAGGGGGATGCTGCGCTCCAGTTCGGCCGCAGAGGCATAAGCGTAGGACAGCCTGAGATGCCGCCGGTCGCTGCGGTCATACAGATCGCCTGTATTCAGCAGCAGTCCGGCACGTAGCGCTGCGGTGAATAGCTTGCGCGGGGAGACAGCCTGGCGGAGAGACAGCCAGATATAGAAGCCTCCTGCCGGCACGTTCCAGCTTGCCAGTCCGGTGCAATGGAGCTGCAGCAGCTCAAGCATGTGGTCGCGGCGCGCGCGTAGTCTGCCGCGCAGCACATGCAGGTGCTCTTCATGATAGCCGCCCGTAAGCCAGCTGGCGGCAGCCAGTTGAGACAGGGAGCTTGCACCATAATCACTCTGCATCTTGATGTCGGCCAGCCGCCGGACTACCGGCTCGGGTCCGGCAATCCAGCCGATGCGCAGACCGGGGCTGGCGGCCTTGGACAGAGTGCCCAGATGCAGGACCCGTCCCTCCTGGTCCAGCGCCTTCAGCGGAGGCGGAGGCGGAGCGTCCAGCCATAATTCCTGGTAGGCCCCATCTTCCAGAATGGGCAGCCCAAGTCTGCCTTTGACCTCCATCAGCTCCTGGCGGCGCCCCTTATCCATGAGGATTCCGGTCGGATTGTGAAAGGAAGGGATGCTGTAGAGCATCGCCGCCTTAGTGCGGATCGCCTCAGCCGTGAGGTATTCCGGGATCAGACCACGCCCGTCCATAGGCAGGCCGCTGAATTTCACCCCCGCAGACTGAAAGGCATGAATCGAATACAGATAAGACGGCTTCTCCAGCAGGATAGAAGAGCCGCGCGGCAGCAGCCCGAGGGCAATGAGCTGAAGCCCCTGAAGGGCACCGGAGGTAATCAGAATGGAGTCCGGGCCAGCGGTAATGCCGCTCCGGGCCAGTAACTGGCTGACCGCCGCCCGCAGCGCCGGACTACCGAGCGGCTCCTCATAGGAGAGTGGGGGAAGAACGCGCTGCGCGAGTCCGGCCAGCACCTCGTTCATTGCTGCCCCGGGCAGCAGCTCGGGTGCTGGCTCACCCGTGCCAAGGCGGATCAGGCCCGGCTCATATTCGAGCCGGTTAATGTCCTGGATGGTGGGCAGGTTGGGATAGTGAATCCCCTCCTCCACATAGTCATTCCAGTTGCCTGAGTGTTCCGGCTCAGGGGGCACCTCTTCCCCGTCTTCTCCGCATTCTCCGGCGGAACCAAGGGAAGCCGGGAGCACAGAACGTATGCCTGTAACTATCGTTCCGCCCCCGCGTCTGCCTTCAATCAGGCCGAGGGCGGTCAGCTGCCCCAGCGCTGTAACCACCGTACTGCGGTTCACTCCAAGCTGGCGGGACAGCTCCCGCTGCGGAGCCAGACGCATACCGGCAGGCCAGGCCCCGGTGCTGATCTTGGTCAGGAAGTAGGCGTAGATCTGACCATGCAGCGGCAGCGGAGAAGCCGGGTCCGGCTTCCAGGTGTCCGGCAGACCGGAGCCAGCGCCCGCTTGCTGCGCTTCAGGAGCTGCGGGCCGGGAAGCCTCCGAATGTACGGATTGGCCGGGCGTGCTTAAGTCTGTATGGTTGGAGCGTTGTGAATGTGTCAAGGGCAGGCTCCTTCCGGACGAATGATTGTAGACAATTAGCAGTTATCATGCCAAGGGCGAAAAACCGAATACATTGTGCCACTGCCAAGGCAACCGGCTCCATTGTATGCGAAAAACTGAACACATCGGCCATGCGCCTGCGTGCCACCACAATGTATGTTGTTTTCCGCATACATTTGGCCCACGAGCCTGTGTGCCACCACAATGTATGCTGTTTTTCGCATACATTTGGCCCATGCGCCTGCGTGCCGCCACAATGTATGCTGTTTTCCGCATACATTTGGCCCATGCGCCTGCGTGCCACCACAATGTATGTTGTTTTCCGCATACATTTGGCCCATGCGCCTACGTGCCACCACAATGTATGTTGTTTTCCGCATACATTTGGCCCACGCGCCTGTGTGCCACCACAATGTATGTTGTTTTCCGCATACATTTGGCCCATGCGCCTGCGTGCCACCACAATGTATGTTGTTTTTAACATACATTGTGTCACTACTAAGGTAACCGGCCGATTGTATGCGAAAAACCGAACACATTGCTCACTGCGCAGGCTACCGAGCGATTGTCCCCCTTCACAGCCGCTGTTGACTAACATAATCCCTCATTGCTTGCTTTCCTTCTCTCTTTCGTTCTTCCAGTCTACCATGATTTCTCCCCTTTCATTCATCTTGGTTGGTATGTGTCGATAAACTTGGATGGTTACGGTAGCTGCTGTGGCAGGGTACGATCAGTAGGCTATAACCGGAGGAAGCCTGGGAGGTTTGTTTATCGGGAAGCAACAATAGGAAGATATAAGGGGGAAAAGAAATGGTGCAGGCCATTCTACATGGAATTATCCTGGCCTTCGGGCTGATTCTGCCGCTGGGCGTGCAGAATATATTCGTTTTTAATCAAGGGGCACAGCATACCAGATTCCGTAGTGTACTGCCTATCGTACTAACGGCAGCGATATGCGATACGCTGCTTATCGCTGCGGCAGTCGGCGGTGTTTCGCTGGTCATTTTATCGCTGCGCGGGGTCACGCCTGTTATATATGGTGCGGGCATTCTGTTCCTCACCTTCATGGGCTGGAGAATCTGGCGCTCCGATCCGGCGAAGGATGAGTCGGGCCGCCTCTCCCCGAAGGGACAGATCCTTTATGCGCTGTCTGTGTCCCTCCTGAACCCGCACGCCCTGCTGGATACGGTGGGCGTGATCGGGACCAGCTCGCTGCAATACGATGGTGCGGTGCGCTGGATATTCGCGGCGGCGACAGTGGCCGTCTCCTGGCTTTGGTTCCTGGGTCTTGCTGCAGCGGGCCGCCAGCTCGGCAGGCTGGATGCTTCCGGCAAGGTTATGAAGGGGCTGAATACCGTTTCCGCCCTGCTGATCTGGGGGATCGCCGTCTACATGGGGGTTCAGCTGTGGGGGCTGTTGTATGGCTAAGTGATTCCCCCTTAATTAGTCTTTGCTCAATAGATCTGTTAATTCTTTAGAGCTGCGATCTTTTAATTTCAACATTTTTTCGCTATTACTATCTTTAATCAAAAATCCACTTTTGGTTTTAAAATCTAAATAAAGGCTGAATCTCACAACTTCGGTATCCGCGTAAGTAACATTCATTCGATACGTTGGTGGACCCACATCAACAGCCCCGCGCACTTTTTTCACAGTTCTTATAGCATGGTTGAATACCCGGATGCTATCGTTATCAGTGTAAGTAGTTTCAGCTGTTTCAGAAGTAAGAGTGACGCTAACAATCTCAGGATTTGGTCTGACTAAAACATATATTAAAACAAGTAATAGTATTAATGAAATTGAAATGATGCCGATTTTTCTCATAAACGCTCCCCCTTGTAGCAATCTTGTAGATCCTTGGATACCTCTATGTATGCTCTGGACCTTTTTGGGAAAAAGAGTGCCGTTTAACATAGTTTCGGCCTGTATCCGTAAGATTCGGCAAGCCGCTTGCCAAACTGTTTCGAATTCTTCACACTTTCGAGCTATAGTTGTTTTATTTGACTTTATTCTATTGACGGTTGAAATCCCATCCTCTACCATACAGATATAAACATAATGTTCTAAATTATGGAATGTGGGAGGTGGTGTTGCTTTGAAGCCTGCAGTCATGATTCGAGACCAGCTTGCAGATTATTTAACCCAGCATGGGCTGTCCATTAATCAGTTCGCCATAAGATCCGGCATTAATTCCGGGACACTGAGCCGGATTATTAATGGCCATCAGCCCATTGCCATGAGCCATCTGGAGTTAATCACTGCAGGAATGGGGCTTAGTGAGGATTTTTTTTACAGCCTATATGTGGAGGAATGCTTCTATTATTCGGCACCGACCTGGCGGCGGCTTCGCCCGTTCATTGTGAAATGTGCGGAACTGGGGCGTACGGATTGTATTGAGCTGCTGGTTCAGAACTTGCTGGATAATCTGACGTATGTCCCCATGCTGTACGAGGTTGCGGAAGGCTTGTTCCAGCAGGGCCACTGGCCGGCGGCTGCACTGCTCTATGAGAATGTTAGCGCCAGCGAGAAATACCAGTATTCTGAACGCTTGGCCACCTGCCAATACCGTCTGTTCCAGATTGCCCTGGGTGATGACCAGAGCACGAACCTGCGCGCGGCAACTCTGTTCGAGAGCTACATTCCGCGCCTGAATGAGGCGGATCAGTTGGATGGGTTGAAGGATCTTATGCATGTCTACTATACACTGCAACTGTGGAATAAAGTAAATGAGCTTGCTATTGAGCTGCTTCGGCTTGCGACAATCCGGTACGATCTGTATTGTAACCCGAAATATAAAGAGGCAGTGAAGAGCGGAGAAAGACCTCTTTGCTTTTATATATTGTATGCTCATCTAATGCGTTCCAATGTATACGAGGAATATGGAGACTACAAAAAGGCTCTTGAACTTGTTCCTTTATATTCCGACGTAGATTGGATACATGAAGAAAGTGAAGAAGCGAAGAGGACTGTAACGCAATTTCAGGAATGGGGTAAGGCTAATACTTACTTGTATCGGTTACTGGATGGACAGCTAGAGGTATTAGATGATTATGTTAATTATATTTCCACGCAACAAGGTGAGATCTTCACAGCTTTATTTTATATCGTCAAATCTGCGAATCTGTATAACTGGAGTGTAGACTCTGTCCTGGAGCGCTTCTCTGATTATATGCCATATAGGATACATCTTAATGAGTTCGGAGCGTACAATCAGCAGATTAAAGCTGACCAACATGCTCGATTTCTTGTTGAGCTGGGAGTCTATTATTTACGGAATAGTCGTAGTGAAGGCATTGGATATATCCTACGAAGTTTGGAATCATCATCTAAACTTAATAATGAGAGCATGATCTTCAAATGTGTTGATTTATTCGAGCAGAACAGGCATATTGCCGGGGAAGATGAACAGATGCAATACAAAATCTTAATAAAAGAGGTACGGGATGCAAATGAAAAGAAAACTCATATTAATGCTAGCCTCGTGTAGTATTGTTGTTCTGATTACTATGCCTCTAGCAGAACCAGCAAGCAAACCTATACAGCAACAAATGATTGAAACCATGGGTCATGGCACGGGCGCCTGAATAAGCGCAAGAATTATAAATAGTATCATTTTAGGCGTCTTCTGCTAATGCAGGGGCGTCTTTTTTATGGACAACTTCTATCTCGTCAGAGCTTTGTCAATATATTCACTTTAACAGATAATGCAATCAGTCCATTATTTTGTAGTTTTACATAAAAATCTATAATGTTGCATAAGGAGGCGGGATTCCCATGCATAGTCCAGCAATCGTTAGAATTCGCATAGAGCAAGCTAGAAGTAAGCTTCATACATTACATATTCAATATGGCGGTTTCAATCATCCTGAGGTCTTGCGGCAATCCGTGGTGCTGGATGAGCTGCTCAATGCCTACGATAATGCCTACCGGATGAATAAAAGGCCGCCTGCTTAAACAGTGCTTCAAGAAACAATCGGAGAGTCAGATATAAGTTCCATTGGACACGTGTATAAAAAAGGTGGTAACTGCTGTGGAGCATACAGTCAAAATTCGAGACGAGATAGCGGCGTATCTCACAAAACATAAACTGTCTATTAATCAGTTTGCGATTGCCAGCGGAATTCATTCCGGCACACTCAGCCGGGTAATGAAAGGCCAGCAGGCCTTAGCGATGAACCATCTGACCCGCGTGACCAGCGGGATGGGGCTGCCGGAGGATTACTTTTACAGTCAGTATGTTGATGAATGTCTATACGATTCGACGCCGACTTGGCGGCGTTTACGGCCATTCCTGCTGCAATGCGCGGCGCTATCGCGTCTGGATTGCATTGAGCGGGTGGCACAAAATTTACTGGATAATCTGCTGTATGCACCGCTGCTGTTCGAGGTTGCGGAGGAGTTATTTGAGCAGAAAAACTGGCAGGCCGCAGCACTAATCTACGAAAATGTGGGAGCCAGCGAGAAATACCAGCATTCCGAACGGCTGGCGCTCTGCCAGTATCGGCTCTTCCTCATTAATCTGGGCGATGATCCGCAGAAAAATCTAATCGCTGCTACTATATTAGAGAATTATGTCGATAAGCTGGATGAAGTCAATCAGTTGGATGCGCTGAAGCAGTTGGCTAATTTATACAGTGGGCTTCAGGCGTGGGACAAAGTATCTCAGTCTGTAGAAGAACTGCTAAGAGTCGCCACTGTTCAATATGAACTCCACGGACAAGTGCATCGTAAGCATAGTAGCAATCAATTTTATAAAAAGCCGCTGTATACATATATTTTATATGCTCAGCTTATGAGATCCTGTGTTTATGAAGAGCTGGGCGACTATAAAACCGCACTGGATATGGTACCTCAGTACATGGATCACAGCTGGATACGGGAAGATGACGAAGAAGCAAGACGTATTAAGGCTCAATATATAGAATGGGGAACGGCTAATACGTACCTTTACCGCTTAATGGATGGGCAGATTGAGGTGCTGGAAGAATATATAGAGTATATCTCCACCTGTGAGAACGAGATTTTTATGGCGCTGTTCAAGATCGTTCAATTGGCTAATCAGTATAAGTGGGACGTGGATCATGTGATACAGAGATTTGCGGACTACATTCCTTACCGGAAGGTTTATAGTATCTTTGGTGAGCACAACAAGTTCATTCATGAAAAAAACTACACCCAATTCTGCAGCGAGCTGGCGACCTACTATCTATCCCGCAAGCGGTACAAAGGCGATGATGTGATTATGCAAAGCGTAGACTTATCCGCCAAATTAGACAGCGAGCAGCAAGTGATCCGGGGGACCATATCCGTGGATTTCGAGATTGCGATTTCGGATATTCCGAAGTCGGGCTGAAGTATTCAGGAACGGCTTAAACTATAGATCCTCCATACATAACGGCTGAGAATCCTTCAAGGAATCTCGGCCGTTGTGCGTTGGGTACAGCACAGAATGATATTATAGATTTCCAAAAATGAAATATTATTGAGACCATTATGAGAACTTTCCGCAGGCAGTCTAGCCTATGATGGATAAATAGGTTTCTGAAGTATGGGGAGGAATTAAGAATGAACAATAAAAGAAGATTATTGGCGAGTGTCGTATTAATAGAAATATTGTTAGTTGGTTGTAGTCAGGTTAGTAACATATCTTCTTCTGATCCAGCCCCGACCGGTAAGCCGTCTGTGACTGAGCCGATCCAAACCGTAAATGCTGATAACGATCCAGGAGAGAAGGACAATCTAGAGGAGCAACAAGGTGAACTGTTAAGTTACACCGATGAGCAAATAAACGAAATCCTTACTGCTGCGAAGAAAGCTGGACTTAGTAAAGTGTACATACCCACAGTTGGCTTGGGTGTTGACGACTACCTGCATAGCGTTAAGGCTGGAGAAAATGAAGTTAATCTCTCGTTTATTCGTGGTTTAATTACGGAGTCTTCCAGAGAGCTTGAACCGTTACACGAAATTGAAACAACAAGAAAAGTTCAGCTTACTCAAACCATAACGGGAAATTGGATTAAGGAAAAAGGGTCCCAGGAGTTCTTATATTTTGAGATTGATGGAATTTACTTTAGCATGAAATCTGCCAAACAAATTGATCCAGAGGCTTATGAAAAGGCTGTTGCTTCAATGAGTGTGTTGGAGTAGCTTAACACTTTAACTATGAATCTATTCTAAACAAGCAGGCCCATGAACTTGTTCATGGGCCTATTACATTTGTCGC
This sequence comes from Paenibacillus silagei, assembly GCF_017874735.1. Lineage (GTDB taxonomy): Bacteria > Bacillota > Bacilli > Paenibacillales > Paenibacillaceae > Paenibacillus_AQ > Paenibacillus_AQ silagei. The sequence goes on along the minus strand of NZ_JAGGLV010000001.1, from coordinate 214,485 downwards.
CGTGCCCTACCCGCCAATCTGCGACATGCGGCGGGCGGTGGGGGTGTGGCTCTGGGCTTTGTGCTCCAGGGCCAGCGCCATCTCATGATTATGCGGCTTGTTGCCTAGCGCCTCGCGGAACAGGGCCTGCACCGCCGCAGGGGAGCTGATCAGCGGGCGCACATTATATTCGTCCTGCCAGTACAGGCAGGCTTTGATGTTGCCGTCGGCGGTTAGGCGCAGGCGGTTACAATTGTCGCAAAAATGCTCGCTGACCGGATGGATCAGCCCGAAGGTTCCCTTCGCGCCGGTGACCCGCCGGTTCTGGGAAGGGCCATTCCCGGAGGGCATGTCGGCCTCCTCGGTGGTCCAGCCAGTTTCCTTGCAGGCCGCTACTACAGTCTCCAGCGGCAGATAGGTCTGCCGCCAGGCATCGCTGGCGCTGCCAATCGGCATGTATTCAATGAACCGCACATTCAGCGGGCTATTCAGTGTCAGGGCGATGAAGTCCTTGATCTCGTCATCGTTAATGCCTTTCATCAGCACGACATTCAGCTTGATCGGGGACAGGCCGGCGGCTTCTGCGGCTTCAATTCCCTTCAGCACCTTGGCAACATCGCCGCCGCGGGTAATCATCGAGAAGCGGTCCGGCCGCAGCGAATCCAGGCTGATGTTCACCCGGGACAGCCCGGCCTGCTTCAGGATAGCCGCTTTGGCTGGCAGCATCAGCCCGTTCGTCGTCAATGATATGTCATCTATGCCGGGTATGACGGCGATCATAGAGACCAGCTTCTCCAGATCCTTGCGGACCAGCGGTTCGCCCCCCGTCAGCCGGACCTTCCGCAGGCCCAGGGGCGCAAGCGCCTCCACCACAGCGGCAATCTCCTCGTAGCTCATAATCTCGTCCTGCGGCTGGAATTGCATTCCTTCGGCGGGCATACAATAGATACAGCGCAGGTTGCAGCGGTCAGTAACCGAGATGCGTAGGTAATCATGTATGCGTCCAAAAGGGTCAGTCAGCGGCTCCATAGCGTTGCTCCTTCACCTGTTGATTTTAGTTTAAATTTTAAAGAAACCATTCCGCCGCGTCAATGCACAACGGACAATCTAAAGCATAGGGGGACAGAAGGCCAAAGCAGCAGCCTAATTATGACAAAAGTGCGACAATTCCAGGGAATGGTCATAGAATGCTCACCGAAAGCGCTTATCATATTCGATATAATTTAGGTGCGGAAGATTCAAACTTTAGATACTTTTACTTTTGCGAAGCACAGCTATGATACCGGAAGGCTCAGGCGGCGATCCCTAAGGATACCCCGGGTATCCGGCAAACTATGTAGGGAGGATTTGCAAAATGACCATACCAACTGTTCCATCGCTTGTCGTGCCGGAGGCTTGCAGCCGCTGGCTGGAGAGTCGGGGATTAATATATCAGCTGCTGGTGGACTTCTATGGAAGAAAACCATCTCTCTCACTGGTCGCCCAGTGGAGCCGTAACCGTGAGATGAGTGTCGCTGCGGAGATGACCGAAGGCGGCCGTGAATTGAAGCGTTACTTGTGCAGCCAGGAGCCGTCTATGCTCCCGGCCATCTGTGAGAAAGAGAAACTCGAATACAAGCGTCTGATGAACGAGCGCGCCGTCAGATCCTTCGTAGCCCGTGAAGCGGCTCAGCTGGGCCGTGAGGAAGAATTCTGCAACGTGCTCTCGGATGTGTACGCTTCGGCGGGGATTGTCTTCAAGAAGTGCAGCGGCGAAGCCGACGACCATATTGCCATTGAACTGGAATTCATGGCCGTGCTGCATGAACGGATGCTGTACAACAGCTTCTCGATCCGCAGTGCGATGGAGCTTCTGGAGATCCAGGAGAGATTCCTTGAGGAGCATCTGCTGAAGTGGACTCCACAATTCTGTGCAAGAATGAACGCTGCCACCGAGAGCCCGCTGTATCTGGGACTCAGCCATATGCTGGAGGAATTCCTGCCGCAGGATCTGCATATGCTGCGTGCCTGGAAGGCTTCGCTGGAGAGCAGCGAAGCAGCCATGGCTTAATAAGTACCATACTCAAGGCGCCCTTCCATCCATCGGAAGGGCGCCTTGTTTCTGCTCCGGGGGTCGTTGGGCTTTAAGTGTAGTCTGTACAACTAAAGTGATGGGTGATCGCTAGTACATGGTTATAAATGTAGTCTGTACAACTAAATATCCTGATTTTCCATAAAACAAGCGATACCGTTGTTTTTAATTGTACGAAATGCAGTTATCCCGACTATTCAGGCTTTTAACCATCATTTAGGTGTACAAAATACAATTAGCGGCTAAATGATCCTTCCGCACAGCCCGCTGTATCTGGGGCTCAGCCATATGCTGGAGGAATTCCTGCCACAGGATCTGCATATGCTGCGTGCCTGGAAGGCTTCGCTGGAGAGCAGCGCGGCGGCCATGGCATAATAAGCATCCATATTCAATCAAAAAGGCGCCCTTCCATCAATCGGAAGGGCGCCTTATTTCTGCTCCTAGGGTCTTGAACTTAAGCTTTCACTTTATAGGTTGTGATCTGGAGAAAATACAAAAAGCGTGTAAGATCGGAGGGGGATTTTGGAACTGTAGGAGCGGTAGCGTCCGCCTTTGTCTCCAGATTTCTACCGCAAAAAGCGGTATAATCAGGAAATCTGGAGACAACAGCGGCCGGAAGTCCAAATATCCACCGTAGTGACGTCTGAGCTTTACGCTATGTTCTTACGATCACCCCATATAACTGAAACTGAAGTTCATCCCCTATTTATTCGTAAGTCTTCTTACTCCGAAACTTCATCAGGAACTCATACACCACCGGTACAACGACCAGGGTCAGCAGCGTGGAGCTGACGAGACCGCCGATGACGGTTACGCCAAGTCCCTTGGAGATGATTCCGGCGCTGTTCTCCAGGCCTGTAACCAATGGCAGCAGGGCGCCTATAGTAGCGAGCGCAGTCATGAGAATCGGGCGAAGGCGGGTAGCCCCGGCCTCAAGCAGCGCCTTGCGTGTAGACATTCCCTCTTGTTCCTTATGGATTACCCGGTCAATCAAGACAATTGCATTGGTGACCACGATACCGATCAGCATCAGCGCACCCATCAGTGCGGAGACGTTCAAGGTCTCGCCGGCCAGGAGCAGGGCAACAAGAGCGCCGATGACTGTGAACGGCAGCGAGAACAGGATGGCGAACGGTGCCAGACCGCCGCCGAAGGTGACTACGAGCACGAAGTATACAATCGCAATAGCCGCGAGCATGGCGATGCCAAGCTGTCCGAAGGTCTCATTAATCTGCTCGGTGACTCCGCCGAAGGTGATGGTCACGCCGTCCGGGAGATCAAGAGCATCTATTTTGTCCTGCACAGCCTTGGAGGCACTATTAATGTCACTGGAGATAATGTCGGCGGTTACCTCGACTTTCATTTTGCCGTCTTCACGGGTAATGGAATCCGGGGACTGGCCCTGTTCGATGCTTGCTACCTCGCCAATCGGTACAGTAATACCTAGCGGCGAAGTGAGCGTGGCGGCCTTCATTTCTTCAATACTATTGTAGGAATCCTTGTCCGTCTCAATGTAGACCTTGTAATTCTTGCCGTCCAGCTCTACCTCAGTCAGTACAGGCCGGGTTCCGGCAGGGCTCAGCTTCATCGCAAGCTGTCCGGCCGTTAGGCCCAGTGAGCTAAGCTTGGCCTGGTCAGCGACGATGGTGTATTGATCATAGGCTTCAGAGAGGCTGGTCTTCCCGTCTTTGAAGTTCTTGGTGTCTGCCTGAACGATTCCGGCAATGTCATCGGCTACCGGTTTGAGCTGCTCCAGCGTATCGCCGAAGATGTTAACAGTAAGGGTGCTGCCGCCGAGCCCGCCTCCGGCCATGCCGGACAGATCGCCCCACACGCCATCCGGCACCTCTTGGCTCAAGCCTTCAATTAACTTCTCCTTCACGGTATCGAAATCAGGCGTGTTGCTGTCATACGTGACATAGAACAAGCCTGAATTGCCTGAGCCCATTCCGAACGGGCTGCTGCCGCCAATGGAATACTGCATTTTGTCGAGATGCTTCTGGGCCAGAATGAACTTCTCAGCCTTCAGGCCCTGCGCCTTCACATCCTCCAGCGTCTGACCGGCCTTCGGGGAGAAGGTAAGCGTAACATTCTTCTCTTCCTGGGAAGGCAGGAAGCTGACGCCGATCGGCTTGATCAGGAACAGACTGCCTGCCAGCAGCAGGACAGCAACACCCAAGGTGATCAGCTTATGCGAGAGACACCAGTCCAGGATTCGGACATACCCGCCCGCCAATGCGCCGGGCTTGTCTTCGTGACCCTTTTTTCCCTTCTTGAGTCCATTACGGAACAGGGTATGGGCCAGTGCAGGCACCAGGGTAATGGCAACCACCAGTGAAGCCAGCAGCGCGAATACCATAGTGAGGGCAAACGGCAGGAACAGCTCACCGACCATCCCGCTGACAAAGGCGAGCGGCAGGAAGACGGCAATCGTCACAATGGTTGAGGACATAATCGGCACAAACATCTCACGGGTAGCCGCGCTGATCAGCTCTCTGCCGCGAAGCTTCTCGCCGGACAGTGTAAGCCGCCGGAAGATGTTCTCAATGACCACGATGGAGTCATCGACTACCCGCCCGATGGCTACGGTCATGGCGCCGAGCGTCATCATATTCAGCGTAATATCCATTTGCCGCAGGCATAATACTGCAATCAGCAGTGATAATGGAATCGAGATAATAGAAATAATGGTAGAGCGGATATTGCGCAGGAACAGCAGGATGATAAGCACGGCGAACAGGGCGCCGAAGGCAGCCTTGGACAGCATCGTGTTCACGGAATCCTCAATCGGCTTGCCTTGATCCAGCAGCACGGTGAGGTCCATCGACTTGTATTGTTTCTTCAGTTCTTCTGTCTTGTCCTTGACCCCGTTCACGACATCGACGGTGTTGGCATCATTTGCCTTCACAATCTGAATCCCGATGGATTCCTTACCGTTGGTGCGGGAGATGGATTCCGATTTGCCGACTACCTCGATAGTGGCAAGCTCGCTCAGCTTCACCGTCGGCAGCCCGGTCATGGCGCCAGCACCAGCCCCGGTACTGCCAGCCGCAGCATTGGTGCCGCCAGCAGCACTAGCACCGCCTGAAGCTGCACCGCCTGCTTCCCCGGCTCCTGTGCCAGGCATGCCAGTTGCACCGGCTCCGGCAGCACCCGCCGCAGAACCAGCAGGAACCAGCGGAATGCTGACATTCTGCAAGTCCTCCACTGTAGTGATGTTGCCGTCAACGACAACAGCCTTCTGTGACTTGTCCATCTCGAACAATCCTAGCGGTACCCGCAGGGAGGAGGCTTGGATGATGCCTTTGATCGTATCCTCGGTCAGTCCGTACTGCTTCAGCTTCTCCTGATTGAACTTCAGGGAGACTTCTTTGACATATTGTCCGGCAATCTGCACAGAGGCGACGCCTTCGATATCCTCCAGTGCCGGGCGGATATCATTCTCGGCAACCCGGGTCAGCTCCTCCAGATCGCCGGAGCTCTCGTCAGAGATACTGAGGGAGATGACCGGCAGCGAGCTGAGGCTGAAGCGCGAGATTTGCGGCTTTTGCACCTCATCCGGCAGCTTCACCTCGTTCAAGGCTTCCCGCACTGCTGCTGTAGCATTGTCCAGGTTCGTGCCGTAGTCGAACTCAATGGTGACGCTGGAGGCGTTCTCCAGAGAGGTGGAGGTCAGCATCTTCACGCCGTCTACGTTGCGGAGCTTCTGCTCCAGCGGCTTGCTGACGTCATTCACGACCCCTTCGGGTGCGGCTCCTGGATAAATAGTAGTAATGCTGAGATAAGGGATACTAATGTTAGGCAGGGTCTCCTGCTTCATGGTCAATCCGCTGTACAGACCGGCGAAGACAATAATGATCGTCAGCAGCCAGACGGCGAATTTGTTGCGGAGCGAGAAATTAATTAGGCTTTTCATCAGTAAAAGGAACCTCCAGTACAATTATTCTTGATCTTACAGGCGTGCCGCCTCTGTCTTTAATGAAGTCCGCAGGAAGTGTGCATATAAGGTGTGAATGCTTTCTTTAGTTGACTTAGCTCGCCGGACAGCTCGGGGTACCCCTCAAGATTGGCAATCATCCCTTGAATGATCGCTTTCCGGGGCTGGGTGGTGAGGATTTCGCTCTCCAGAATACCCAGGGACTCCAGACCGTCTTCGGCATGCTCCCGGCTGATTCCGTCCGCTTCACTGAGCAGGAGCTTCATCGCCTTGATCAGCTGAAGCGGGCTCTGGCGCGGTCCTTCTCCTTGACCCTCGGCCCATCCGGCGAGGACTGCGGAAGAGATCAGAGGGGCGGGCTTCCCTGCAAGCAGGCCGGAGACCATAATGTCCAGCCAGTCCACCAGCCGGTCAGCCAGTTCAGGGATGGAGACAACAGTCTCCTGGCCGAACAGCAGCTTGATGCTGGAGCTGATCATGCCGTGGCTGAGCACGCACAGCTCGCCTGCATAGGGCAGAATCTCTGGCCCGTACATGAGCTCCAGCTTCTGTTGGAACCAGCGCAGCAGGGCGGCGTTGTTCTGCTTCACCCAATCGGGAATCTCGGCCACACCCCGGCCGGCCACCTCCTGGAATTGGCGCTGCAGGAATTCGCGCAGCTCGTATACATGACTAAGCAGAATTTCGAGCTGGTTACGCAGCTTCTCCCGGGGCTCTCTGCCGGCAGCCTGCTCCTCCTGCTGCAGCGGATCATGAATCATCCGGAAGCAGTAGATGTATATACTGCGTTCCAGATCTTCTTTGGATTTGAAGATCAGATACAGACTTCCTTTGGAGATCCCGCATAATTCGGCAATCTCCTGCATGGAGGTGGAGGAGGAGCCTTTTACAGCGAACAGCTGCATGGCGGTCTTGATGATTTGTTCTTTTTTGGTCATGCTTTTAGCGGTCAAGGCGATATAAGCCCCCGTTCTGACTAGACAGTTCTATATTTGACTGATTGGTCAGTGAGATTATATTATATATCCTGCAGCAATACAAATTTGCAGGTTTCAGTAGGAAGAAACGGATTCTTCATGTAAGATATAAATGTGTCATTTTGGTGAGAATCGGCGGAATGAGAAGGTAGGGTACATATGAGAAGAGGACTGCAGGCAATAGTCATTATAGCGGCTTTGCTGGCTTTTTATTATTTTGGATTTGGCGTGTTCGGCAGTACAGCCGGGACGATTATCAGTATATTTTCCACATTGACGGTCATCTCTGTCGCGCTGGGGATCTTCATGGAGAACCGCAATCCTTCCACCACAGTGTCCTGGATTCTGCTGCTCGCGCTGATCCCGGTGCTGGGGCTGGTGTTCTATTTCCTGTTCGGGCAGAATGTATTCAAGCGGCGCAAATATGACAAGAAGGCCCAACGCGACCTCATGGCCTATGAACGGATTGAGAACGATGCGTTGCGGATGCACCAGGACTGGTCGGTGTTCAGCCCCTCGCAGCAGAAGCTGCTGGGCCTGTCCCAACGGCTCGGGCGCACGCCGATCTCCTTCAATTCAGAGTCGCGCATCCTGACCAACGGGGAGGAGACCTTCGGGACACTGCTGCTGGAGCTGCGGCAGGCGCAGCATCATATCCATATGGAGTATTATATTTTCCGGGCAGATCATATCGGCACGCGCATTCAGCAGATTCTGATTGAGAAAGCCCGCGCAGGCGTGGCGGTCCGGTTCATGTATGATGCGGTCGGGAGCATTCAGCTCTCCAGAGCCTTTCTTAAGGAGCTCAGTGATGCGGGGGTGCAGGTGGCTGCTTACGGCAACTCCACCTCCTTTTTCTCCAGCAGGGTGAATTACCGCAATCACCGCAAAATCGTGGTCATCGACGGCGATGTCGGCTTTATGGGCGGGCTGAATGTCGGGGACGAGTACTTGAGCCGCAGCAAGACCTACGGGTTCTGGCGGGATACACATATGCTGCTGAGGGGCGAAGCGGTACGGACGATGCAGATTATCTTCCTGCAGGACTGGATGCACACGACCGGCGAGAAAATCCTGGAGCAGGACTACCTCTCCCCTCAGCTTCGCTTCACTACCGGAGACGGGGCGGTGCAGATTATTGCCAGCGGCCCGGATAATGAGCGGCGTGCGCTCAAGAATATTTTCTTCTCCATGATTACTACTGCGGAAAAATCCGTCTGGATCGCCAGTCCCTACTTCATCCCCGATGAGGATATACTGACTGCGCTGCGTGTGGCGGCGATGTCGGGGCTGGATGTCCGCCTGCTGTTCCCGGCCAAGCCGGATAAATGGATTCCGTTCCTGGCCTCCCATTCCTACTTCCCGGCGCTGCTGGAGTCCGGCGTGAAAATCTATGAATATGAGAAGGGCTTCATCCACTCCAAGCTGCTGATTGCAGACGGGGAGATTGCTACGATTGGAACAGCGAACATGGATATGCGCAGCTTCCATCTTAATTTTGAGGTGAACGCGCTGCTGCTGCAGACCGAGAGTGTCTCGCGCATTGTTGCAGACTTCGAGCGTGACCTGCAGTCCACGCGGCAGATTGTCCATGAGACCTTCATGGAGAAAAGACTGCTGGAGCGGCTGCTGGAATCCGCAGCCCGGCTGATGTCTCCGCTGCTGTAAGCGGACAGCGGACAACAAAAAGCGGTACCGTCCTTTGGGACATGGTACCGTTTTTTTGTTGTTTCATCAGAAGGTAGTGAATCCAAGCCGGGTCTGTATCCGGTAGAGGATGTATTTTAACCAGGTGACGTCACTCTGATATTCCGTGAGCGGCAGGCTGTATTCAGCGCCCTCGTTGTTCCATAGCCGGTTGAAGTAGCCCTCCACCTCCGCATACAGCGGCTGTTCCCGCGGAACGGATACATAGAGGTCATTCTCCAGGTTATAGTCGTCCAGATTACGGGCTGTGAAGTTCGTTGATCCGCCCAGCAGGGTAGAGTCGCCTGATGCCTTGGCAATGAACATCAGCTTGCTGTGATACTGCTCCTCGCCTGTGTTGTACCAGCGGATCAGGATATTTCCTTCAGAGCGGCGGTCCAGGTCCATGGCAACGGGACGGTTGGGTATGCCGATTTTGTCCCGTCCGAAGGCATTCTGGTTGGGATCAAGCAGCAGTCTCACCTGGGCGCCGCGGGCATCTGCGGCAAGCAGGGCATCGATAATTCCGTCGTCCGCCAGATAGAACATACCCATCCAGATGACATCCCCGGGTCCTGCCGCAGCGATCCCATCCAGGGCATATTTGTATACCTTGCCTTCGGTCAGATAGCGGACTTCAAGCGAAGGTTCCCCGGATGCGGCGGCGGGCGGTTTGAATTCAGGTGGCTTGCTCAGCAAGGGACCGGCTCCCGAGAGATTAGCCGCCGCCTGCTCACTCCGCAGAATATCCTCCTGGATTGGACCCTGCACCTCCAGGGCAATGTTGGAATGATAAGCACTGGCATCATGCACATTGCCGGAGGAGATCAAGGCGGTGTTCTCGCTCAGCACGACCTTGCGGTGGTTCGCTTTGACATTGAGCAGCTTCAGGTAGGAACGTGCGGTAATGTCCGGTCCTCCGCTGGCCATCAGATTCGGAATCCAGCCGGTGCCGGATTGTCCGAACCACTGGATGAAGGTGCGCCAGACCGCAGAATAGGCAGGAGTCGAGTCCCGCAGACCGTCTACATCTGTCATGATGATCTTAATACCGGCAGCTCTCATCTCTTCCAGAAGGGCATTAGGCGCAGAGCCGTAGTTCGTATTCACCTCATCGGTGATGAAGGCGATCTCCATGGCGGGATAGGCGGCTTTCTGGGCAAGCAGCTTATCGGTAAGCTGTCTGCTGACAGCGGGGAACTGCTGGTCTGTATGGGTATAGTTATTGAACAGGAACAGATCGATCACGAGGAATTGTCTGGACTCTTCAATAATCTGCAGGATTCTGGGCAGAATCTGTTCTTCCCTTGCCTGCTTCCCGCTGCTGTCCTGATAGGTCAGATCATGCCAGAAGGCGACCGTACTCACCTTATAAGCAGGGCTCTCCGCAGAAAGTCCGGGCGGCAGCGGCTTATGGGTCTGATAGATCATCACCCCGGCCAGCCAGAGGAGAAGAAGGATCAGGGCCAGCAGGAGTCTGGAGCGGCGGCGCAGGAAGAACTGCGTCTGACGCTTGTGGCGGGATGCCGTAATGGCACCTGAAGCCAGCGTGATCTGTAACTTTTCGGGTGTGACGGGATGGCGGCCTTGATTCATAGTTATCCTCCTGGGTCTGCTGCGGGGCTAGAGCGGCTATAGGGTAGCCCGGCATTGTAAATACCTATAACGCCCGCTAAGGAGAAGTGAAGCAGCTGACGGCAAAATCCCTGAAAAATCTAGTGTTGCACAAAGCGCTCCTGTTCATCCGCGCCGTACCTGCAAGCTGCATCATACAAGTTCTGGTGACATAACACAGATGCAATTGTATAATGAGTGTAAATAATTTGTATAAGGTTTGAATCTTCAAATGTATTCAGTGTAAACAGGAAGGCAGTGAGATCCATCGTGTATTCCATCAAACAGGTTGTCGAAATGCTCGATATTCCCTCTGTCACTCTGCGGGCGTGGGAGAACCGGTATCAGGCTGTCGTCCCGGAACGTACCGAGTCCGGCTATAGACTGTACAACCAAGAGAATATTGAGGACCTTCGCTGGTTGAAGGAACAGACCGATAAACAGGGCATCAGTATCTCACATGCTGTGCGGATGCTGAAGCAGCATAAGCAGAAGGACCTGGATGAACGGCTGTCCGTTGCGGGCGGTGACCCCAAGGATGCCTTGGACAAAATGAGACAGCAGATCTATGCAGCGCTGCTCGACATCCAGGGTGAGCGGGCCGATGCCCTGATCGATTTCGGGTTCTCCCTGTACGGCTATGAGGCGATGGTCCATCAGGTGTTGGTGCCTGTTCTGGTGAAGGTTGGTGATGCCTGGGAGCAAGGGACGGCAACCGTAGCCCAGGAGCATTATATGACACATATGATCTCGAACCGGCTGTCCCAGTTCTTTCACGTGTTCCCGGTGTATGCCCATCTGCACAAGGTGCTTGCCTTTTGCCCGGCAGGAGAGCATCACCAGGTCGGCCTGCTGCTGTTCTCGCTGTTCCTGCGCAGAAACGGGGTTGAAGTCATCTATCTGGGGGCCAATACCCCCGAGGACGGTGTGATGGAGCTGCTGGAGAAGCAAGAGCGTATCGGAGCTGTCTGCCTATCCGTTACGAATGGTACGCTGGTCCCCTATACGGAGGAGCTGCTTGAACGGCTAGGCAGCTTGTACCCGGAGATGCAGCTCATTGTGGGCGGTAGAGCTTATGAGGCAATCAGCCTCCAGGATACCAACGCCACCTATGTGATGGCGGAGCCGCCGGAGAAATGGCAAGCCTGGTTCGATCAGGAATATGCCACAATCCGGCATAGAGCGTAGCAGTTATATTGAATTTTAATAGTGTAGGAGATTCTATGGAACCGGTCAGGACCCGCTTGCGGGGCTGTCCGGTTCTTTTGCTATGGACAAGTCTAGCAACCAAATTGCTGGAAGTCCGGCGGATGATATTTACATGGCCCGGCAAAGTATGTATGATATTTGTATCACTATTGTATAGTTTTTGTATAATGTTTGAACGAAGGAGGACGTCGCTTGATCCGAACCACAGATACCGCAAAAGTCGCAGTAATCGGCGCAGGACCGGGAGGGCTGGCCGCCGCCATGCTGCTTGCCGCCGAAGGATATGAAGTAGATCTCTATGAACAACAGGCAGAAGTTGGCGGAAGATCAGGCGAGCTGAAGCTGGGAGACTACCGTTTTGACCGGGGAGCCACCTTCTTGATGATGCCGCATTTGCTGGAGGAGCTGTTCACTCTGGCAGGGCGTTCGGTGCATGACTATGTCTCGCTTACACCGCTTGATCCGCTGTATTCACTGCATTTTGGAGATACCGTATTTACGCCTTCTACGAACCAGGATCAGACGGCCGAGGAGATTGAGCGGCTGTTCCCGGGCAATGGCAACGGCTACCGCCGGTTCATGGCCGAAGAAGCCGACAAGCTGGAGCGGGTGATCCCGCTGCTGCAGCGTCCGTTCCAATCGTTAGGGGATTATGTTAAAAGAGATGTGTTCCACGCGCTGCCTAAGCTGAACGCTACAGACACCGTGTATAACCGGTTGTCCCGTTATTTCGATGATGAGCGGCTGCGGTTCTCGTTCACGTTCCAGGCCAAGTATCTGGGAATGTCGCCTTGGGAGTGTCCGGGCACCTTCACGATTCTGTCGTACATGGAGCACCGTTACGGCCTCTATCATCCGACTGGCGGTATTAACCGTGTGCTTCAGGCTATGGCTGAGGTCATCCAGGAGCATGGCGGGCGGGTCCATACCGCAAGCGGGGTGAAACGCATCATCGTCAAGGACGGGCAGGCCGCAGGCTTGCTGCTGGAGAACGGGGAGAAGGTGGATGCGGATTATATTGTGATTGGTGCAGATTTTGGATCTGCAATGACCCAGCTGTTCGAGCCCGGTCTTCTGAAGAAATACACCCCTGCCAAGATTGCCCGTAAAAGATATTCCTGTTCCACCGCCATGCTCTACCTCGGTGTGGATGGAGAGGTGGACCTCAGTCATCATTCGGTTCATTTCGCGGACGATTACCGGCGTAATGTCAGAGAGATCACGGAGCTGGGCGTTCTGTCGGAGGATGCTTCTATCTATATTCATAATCCGTCAGTCATCGATAAGACACTGGCGCCTCCCGGTAAGTCCTCGCTCTACGTGCTGATGCCGGTGCCTAATCTGAGTGCTGATATCAACTGGGAGCAAGAGCGTGCGGAGGTGGAGGACTGGATGATGGAGCGGCTGCAGCAGATCCCGCAGCTGGCCGGAATCGCCGGACGCGTGGAAGAGAGCCTGTTCTTCTCTCCGCTGGACTGGCAGAACCAGCAGAATGTATATAACGGGGCCACCTTCAATCTGGCCCATAATCTCGGGCAGATGATGCATCTGCGGCCGCATAATACCTTCGAGGAGGTACGCGGCATCTGGCTGGTCGGCGGGGGAACCCATCCGGGCAGCGGCCTGCCGACGATCTTCGAGTCGGCCAAGATCAGCGCACGGCTGCTGCGGGAGCATGACCAGGCTGTGCGGGGGCGGTTCACCGTACAGGCGGGTGCGCCCGGCGCAGGTGCGGGGGTTCCGTTATGAGCCGCATTGCCATCGTAGGCAGCGGAATCGGCGGGCTGACGGCGGCGCTGCTGCTTACCCGTCAGGGACATGAAGTAGTGATCTATGAGCGCGCAGCCCGGGTGGGCGGGCGTGTGGCCTTTGAAGAGCAGGACGGCTACCGGATTGACCGCGGGCCTACCATCGTGCTGCTGCCGGAGATGCTTCTGGGTATTCTGGAGGAAGGCGGCCTTCCGCGATCCAGTCTGGAGCTGCTGCACTGTGATCCGCTCTACCGGGTTCACTTCCGAAGCGGGCGTGTGTTAACCAAATTCGCGGATGCATCGGCGCAGGCGGAGGAGATTGACCGGCTCTATCCCGGAGAGGGCAAGGGCTTCACCCGGTTCATGAAGGACATGGCAGTGCTGTATCCGCAGGGGCGGACCTCGTTCCTGGAGCGGGGGTATGCCAGCGGGCGGGAATTCTTTAGTCCGGCTAACCTGTCGCTGATGGTCCGCCTGCGCGCTTACCGGAATCTGCGCTCTGCGATCGGCCAGTATTTTCGTAATGAGGAGCTTAAGGATGCGTTCTCCCTGCAGAGCCTCTATATTGGAGGAGCGCCCTTCCGCACACCCGGTATCTACACCATGCTTCCTTACGCCGAGCATGCCTTCGGCATCTGGATGCTGAAGGGCGGATACGGGACGCTGCCGCAGATCATGGCCCGGGAGCTGGAAGACCGCGGGGTACAGATTCATACGGGCGCTGAGGTGGAATCCTTGCTTGTTGAAGGAAGCCGCTGCTGCGGAGTTGTTGTTCAGGGGCAGTCGATTCCTTATGATGCCGTTCTGTACAATGGAGATTTCCCGAATGTAGAGAAGTTGCTGCCGCCTGGTGTGTTCAAGCAGGAACAGGCACCGGTTGTGACGGCGAATAAGGGCAGATCCGTATCGGCCAAGGCCATAAAACGCGGAAGCTGGAAGCCCTCCTCGGGCTGTCTGCTGATCTATGCGGCCACAGACAAGCGCTGGCCGGATTCGCTGGTGCACCAGTTCTTCCTGCCGGATAGTCTGAATAGCAGCCTGCATGAGCTGTTTGACTTGGGACAAATTCCCCAGGATTCATCTTATTATGTATTTAATCCGGTAGCGCTGGACGATAGTGCAGCTCCTTCCGGACAGAGCGTGCTGTATTTCCTTGTTCCTGTCCCGGCGGCGCCGGATAAGAACTGGGAGGAAATAGCCGGAGCACTAGCCGATAAAGTCATGGCAGATGCCGAGAAGCGGGGCTTCCCCGGGCTTGCCGCGAGTGTGATCTGGCGCAGGCTTAGAACGCCTGCCGATGCGGAGCAGGAAGGGATGTATGGCGGGGGCAGCTTCGGTATTGCACCGCTGCTGAGCCAGTCGGGGGTATTCCGGCCCCAGCCGAAGCCTTATCCGCTTAAGGGGTTGTATGCCGCAGGTGCTTCCGTCCATCCGGGCGGCGGTGTGCCGATCGTGATGCAGGGAGCGAAGCTTGCCGTTCAGGAAATGATAAAGGAGATGAGCGTACATGGATGAAAGGATACTGCAGCAATGTGAGGAACTGATGAAGAAAGGGTCCACTTCGTTCCATAAGGCGTTTGATGTTCTGCCAAGTCCCAGGCGTGAAGCGGTGCATGTTATTTATGCCTTCTGCCGGATTATAGACGATAGTGTGGATGAGCCGGAAGGCGCGCCGTACAGCATTCATGAGCTGCGGGAGCATTTCATGAATCTGGAGCAGGCGGACGGGCATTTCATCTGGCCGGCGCTGCGCTGGCTGTTCAGCAGCTTCCCGCAGCTTCAGCGTGAGCCGTTCCTTTTACAAATGGAGGGACAGCTTAGAGATCTTACCTTCACAGCCTATGACACGATGGAGCAGCTTAAGGATTATTGTTATCTTGTAGCGGGAACGGTAGGGGAGATGCTGCTGCCTGTTCTGCGGGATGATCAGAGTGAAGCGGCACGGACATCGGGAATTGCGCTGGGGATAGGAATGCAGCTGGTCAATATCATCCGCGATGTGGGTGAGGATCTCAGAAGAGGACGCAGATATGTGCCGCTTGAGGTGATGGAGGGACATGGCTACAGCCAGGAGGAGCTGGAGAACGGGGAGGTCAATCACCGTTTTACTGCCGTTATCCAGGAGCTGCGGACAGAAGCGTTGGACTGGTTCCGGCGAGGGCTGGAGCATGTGCATACGTATCCTTTGGAGAGCGGTCTGGCCATTGAACTTGCCGCATCCTTCTATGCTGCTATTCTGGATGCTGTGGAGGCAGACGGGTATGATGTTTTCCGCAAAAGATCCTATGTCAGCGATGAAGCCAAGCTTCAGCTGTTCCAGCGTACGGTCGTGCGTTATGCCGGTGTAAGAACTGCGGTGGTCTAGCGATGGTCCGAACCCTTTTTTGGATCTGGTATACCATCGGAGCGCTGCTGCTGATCGTGTTCGGAATTCCGGATAGTCTGAAGTTCTCTAACGGATTTTTTCTCGTATTCTATGGTGTCTACGGGCTGGACTTATTAATCAAGGGGCAATTCAAACCCTTCATGTCTGACTGGTCAGTCAATTCTTCAGGAGGCCGGATGACCAAGCGATTCTGGTATGCTGCGGCTCTGATCTGGTTAGGCGGAATGGCCGTCGAATGGGTAGGCGTGCATTCCGGCCGGTTGTTTGGGGATTATAATTATTCTACTATTCTCGGGCCTTTATTATTTGGTGTGCCGCTTACCCTGGGCTTCGCCTGGATTGCTGTTGTGTGTAATGCCGTACTGATCAGCCATGATTTCGGACAGCGCGGCCTCCGGCTTCTGCTGCTGCGGGCCGTGCAGGTAGGCTTCTGGACGGTCCTGATGGATCTGGTGCTCGATCCAGTTGCCCATGCCAGAAACTTCTGGCATTGGGAGGGCAGCGGGGGCTTCTATCAGGTGCCCTGGAGCAATTTCGGCGGCTGGCTGATTGCAGGCGCTGCCTTGTCTATGCTGCTCCCGGCTGTGCCGTTCACCCGCCTGGCTGCCCGCCGGGGCACCCGCCTGTATCAGGCGATCCTGATCCTGTTCGGCCTGATCAGCCTGACAGAGGGATTGCCTGCCTGCGCGGTGATCGCCGGAGCAGGCACCGCTTTGGCCGAAGGGAGTCTACGCTATGCTGGAAGCCGTTCCATCGGGAAGGTTTGACTGGTTATTCTCCCGTTATAATTCCTTGTATCTGCTGCGCAGACATTTCCACTTCATTGGAATCAGCGGAGAGCTTCAGCCCGCTGCCGCTGCCGGGCGGGGGATTCTCTACCTCATGAATCACAGCTCGTGGTGGGACGGCCTGCTGGCCTATCACGCCGCAGGGAAGCTGCCGGGGAAGCGTCATTATTTCATGATGGAAGAGGAGCAGCTCCGGAAGTATGCCTTCTTCAGAAAGCTTGGCGCGTATTCCATTAACCCTGGAAGTCCAGGGGATGCGCGGGCTTCGCTGCGGTATACAGCCGGGCTGCTGCAGGCGGGAGAGAGCGTCTGGATGTATCCTGAAGGGGAAATCCGGCCACTGGAGCACCGGCCGCTGAGCCTGAAGGAAGGGGCGGCCCTGGCGCTGCGGCTCAGTCCGCAGACGGCCGTAGTCCCAGTGACGCTATACCACGGCCTGTTCCGGCATACGAAGCCGGAGGCTACGCTGCTGGCCGGTGCGCCGCTGCTGCTCCCTTGGGCGGAGATGGAACGCTCAAGGGTAGCCCTTACGCTGGAGACTGTTCTTGGCGGACAACTGGAGTCCCACCGCAGCAGAGTGCTTAACCATCAAGGCTATATGCCGGATGAATTCAGGCCGCTGCTCCGCCGGGGGAGATCTACCAATGAATGGCTTGACCTGCTGCGGCCGGGCGGTGGGAGAGGATGAACGTATTCTTTCAGGTTGTAACCGGTATTGTGCTGCTCCAGCTATTGTTCGCAATATGGAATGCAGCGCAGCTCCTCAAGCTGGGGGCAGCGGTCGGTACAAGAGCGGCGAAGGCGCTGCCAGCAAAAGCAACGGCATCCTCACGGGCCTTGAGCTTATCGGTACTGATCCCCGCCCGGGATGAAGCGGATAATATTGGGGACTGCCTCTCCTCTGTACTGGCCTCAAACACCGGCGGAATCGGGGTGGAGATTATTGTACTGGATGATTCATCAACTGACGGAACGGGGGCTATTGCCGCAGCAGCGGGCAGCGGAGTACGCGTTCTGAAGGGAAGAGAGCTGCCGGAGGGCTGGCTGGGCAAGTCCCATGCCTGCGCTCAGCTTGCAGAAGCGGCAAGCGGAGACTGGCTGCTGTTCCTGGACGCAGATGTCCGTCTTCAGCACGGTGCGCTTCAGGCGGTGCTTTCTGCTGCTGAAGCAGCGGGCGGCGGCATGATTACCGGCTTCCCCCGGCAGATGACCGGAACCTGGCTGGAGCGGCTGGTTGTTCCCCTGATGGTCTTCACCATCATCTGCCACCTGCCCATTCCGCTGGTCCGCGGCTCCAGAGATCCGCGGTTTGTTGCGGCGCATGGGGGCTTCATCCTGATTCACCGGGACAGTTACGACAGCTGCGGCGGGCATGAAGCCATCCGCAGCGAGCTGGTGGATGACATGGCGCTGGCCCGCGCCGTGAAGCGGTCGGGCGGAACGGTGGCGCTCATGGATGTTACGGAGCAGGTGTTCATGCGGATGTATCACAATGCCCGGCAAGTATGGAATGGCTACCGGAAGAATATCTATGCCGGTATCGGCCGCAGCCCGGTGCTGCTGCTGGCCGTGCTTATTGTATATTTGTCGCTGTACGTGGCACCGGCCGCCGCAGTTCTGTACTATGGCCTAAGCGGACAGCCAGGCGCGGTTCTCTGGCCCGCTGCTGCACTGCTTGCGGGTCTGGCCGTGAAATGGACCAGTGACGCTGCCGGACGGCAGCCGTTCTGGTTCTGTCTCCTACTCCCGGCGAGTATACTCTGCCTGTCGCTGATTGCTGTGGCGTCCTGGCGCGGAAGCCGCACGCGCGCAGGCTATGAATGGAAAGGAAGGCGTTATGGATGAAACCGAAGGCAGTCATCATAGGCGCCGGATTTGGGGGGCTGTCCTGTGCGGTCACCCTTGCCGCGGCGGGCTGGGAAGTCACTGTGCTGGAACGCCAGCAGCAGCCGGGCGGCAAGCTGCAGCGTGTTCAGGCGGGGGGCTACTCCTTCGACCGTGGCCCAAGTACAATTACGATGCCCCATGTCTTCCGCTCGCTCTATGAGCTTGCGGGAGCCCGCATGGAGGATTATGTCCAGCTCTATGAGCTGGAGCCGCGCACCCGCAATGTTTTCGCAGACGGCAGGGTTGTCGATTTCTCAAGGGATACCGGGCGAATGCGGGAGCAGATGGCTTCCTACAGCCCGGCAGATGCTGCGCGGCTCCCGGAGTTTCTGGCAGAAGCCTCACGGCTGTATCAGCTCAGCGAAAAGCAGTTCCTGAACAGGCTGCTGCTATCCTGGAGGGATAAGCTCTCGCCTTCCCTTGTGCGGGATCTGGTGCGTGTAAGGCCTTTTCTCAGCCTGCATAGCTTGCTGCTCCGCTACTTCAGCCACCCGAATACGCTGGCTATGCTGGGCCGCTATGCCACCTATGTCGGATCATCGCCGTATCGCTCCCCCTCCATCTTCGCCATGCTTGGTCATCTGGAGATTCAGGAAGGCGTATACGGGGTGAAGGGCGGCACCTATGAATTAATCAGCGGTCTGTCTGCACTCGCCCGGAATCTGGGCGTACGGCTGATCACAGGCACAGAGGTGACGAGGATTTCCGTAGTCTCCGGTGCGGTGGAAGGTGTGGATACGGAGCAGGGCTTCTACCCGGCCAAGACCGTGATTGCCGGTGGCGATGTCCTGAGCATCAACCGGATGCTGCTGCCGCAAGCGGTTCGTCCTGGAATGACGGACCGCAAGATTGAAGCCTACGAACCCTCCCTGTCGGGGCTGGTAACGCTGGCGGGTGTGCCGCGCACGTATGATGCGCTGCTGCATCATACGGTGTTTTTCCCGGAGAACTACGAGCAGGAATTCAAGGATATCTTCGAGCATAAGCGTCCGCCGCAGCAGCCGACAGTGTATATATGCCATTCCGGTTATTCCGAGCCTGAGCTGGCGCCTGCGGGCGGCAGCAACCTGTTCATTCTGGCTAATGCGCCTTATCTGAGCCCGGCCTGTGACTGGAGTGAGGAGAGGGATGCGTACGGGGAGCGGGTAATGTCTGTACTGGAGAGCCACGGTGTGAGCGGGCTGCCGTCCGCAGATGTGCTGGAGCGTTATACTCCGCAGGATATTGCCCGCGATACGCTGGCGCATCAGGGGGCGATTTACGGGATATCCTCCAATACGGTGAAGCAGACCTTCGCCCGCCCGGGCAACCGTTCCAGCGATGTTAAGGGACTGTGGTATGTGGGCGGAACCACGCATCCCGGCGGGGGAACCCCTGTGGTGTCCTTGTCCGGCAGGCTGGTGGGCGAATATATTGCAAGCCATGTATGAAGAGTGAGCACCCCGCCAGCGTTCAACGGCCGAGCGGGGTTGTGCTATAGTTGTGCTATAATGGAAGGTAATTGTGGAGCGGGATATATTGCAAGTGGTGACGGTTTCGCCGCCTTTTAGGGGCGGCACCCGTCTTTGAATAACTCGTAGAGTGTCTTTGTTGCTGAATGTATGTGGAAAACAGCATACATAGTGCTCGCACGCAGGCGTATGGCCGAATGTATGTGAAAAACAGCATACATTGTACTCGCACGCAGGCGCATGGGCCGAATGTATGTGAAAAACAGCATACATTGTGCTCGCACGCAGGCGTATGGCCCAAATGTATGTGGAAAACAGCATACATAGTACTCGCAGGCAGGCGCATGGGTCGAATGTATGTGGAAAACAGCATACAATGGGCTGGTGCGGGGGTATGTGGGCCGAATGTATGTGGAAAACAGCATACATCGTGCTCGCAGGCAGGCGCATGGGCCGAATGTATGTGGAAAACAGCATACATAGTACTCGCACGCAGGCGTATGGCCGAAATGTATGTGGAAAACAGCATACATTGTGCTCGCACGCAGGCGTATGGCTGTATGTATGTGGAAAACAGCATACATAGTGCTCGCACGCAGGCGCATGGGCCGAATGTATGTGGAAAACAGCATACATTGTGCTCACAGGCAGGCGTATGGCCGAATGTATGTGGAAAACAGCATACATAGTGCTCGCACGCAGGCGCATGGGCCGAATGTGTGTGGAAAACAGCATACATTCTCCGTAGGATGATTTTGTTCTTTTTTGAGAAAAGTGAAGCAGAAACGGAGGAAGACAGCATGAATGATATGCCGCGAAACGGTGTGCCGCAGAGCGCTGTGAAGCCCTCAGGAACAGGGCCCCAGCCAGGTCAGGAGGCAGCAGGCTCAGGCCATGCCGGACATAAATCTCTGCTGCCCGACTCCAGAACCGGAGAACGGAAGATTGAGCATGTACGGCTCTGCCTGAATGAAGATGTGGCCGGCAACGGAATTACAACCGGGTTCGAGCAGTACCGGTTCCGCCATAACGCGCTGCCTGAGCTGGATTATGATAGAATCTCACTGAATACTGAATTCTTGGGCCGTACGCTGCGTACCCCGCTGCTGATCAGCTCTATGACCGGGGGAAGCGCGGCTACAGGGAAGATCAATGAGCGGCTGGCCGAAGCGGCGGAGCGCCGGGGCTGGGCGCTTGGCGTCGGCTCGGTGCGCGCGGCTGTAGAACGCGCGGAGCTGGCTGCTACCTTCCATGTGCGGGCCAATGCACCCACGATTCCGGTCATTGCCAATGTCGGAGCCGTGCAGCTCGCTTACGGCTTCGGGGTAGAAGAATGCCGCCGGGCGGTTGAGATTGCCGGAGCCGATTGGCTGGTTCTCCATCTGAACGGGCTGCAGGAGGTATTCCAGCCCGAGGGTGACACTGGCTTCGGTTCCCTGCTGCAGCGGATAGAGGCATTATGCCGGAGCCTTGAGATTCCAGTGGGGATCAAGGAGGTCGGCTGGGGGATTGACGGCGATACCGCCGCCCGGCTGTATCAGGCGGGCGCTGCCTTCATTGATGTAGCCGGGGCTGGCGGCACTTCATGGAGCCAAGTAGAGAAGTTCCGCAGCATCGACCCGGTACGGCGTGCGGCTGCGGAGGCCTTCGCCGACTGGGGCATTCCCACGGCGGAGTGCATTGCCGAGGTCCGCGCGGTCTCCCCGCGCGGGGCATTGATCGGCAGCGGCGGACTGAAGCACGGCGTCGATGCCGCCAAGGCGCTGGCCCTTGGCGCTGATCTGGCGGGCTTCGGACGGGGGCTGCTGGGTGCAGCTGTCAGCTCCGAGGAGGCGCTGGATCAGGCGCTGGCCCAGGTAGAGCTGGAGCTGCGGACGGTGATGTTCGGCATCGGCGCGCCGGACCTTGCCGCACTGCGCGGAACGCCCCGTCTGGTCCGGCACTGAAGCCAGGCTTGCTTTTATAATCAGAACCGAAGGAAGGTATCCAAATGACGATTACATTGGTCCCGATGGACGAATCTGCGTTTCAGTCATTCTTGAAGCAATCTACCCGCGACTACGCAGAAGAGAAAGTACAAGCCGGTGCCTGGGAGGCAGATACAGCGTTAGCGCAGGCCCAGGAATCGATGAATCGCTACCTGCCGCAAGGCCTCAATACGGCGGGAGCTTATTTCTATTCGGTAGTAGAAGACGTTTCGGGGACTGGGGCCGGTTATATCTGGTTCAACGTGACCGAGAACCGCGGGGTGCGGGAGGCGTTCATTTATGACATTTATATCTTCGAGCCGTTCCAGGGCCGGGGCTACGGCAAGCAGACGCTGCTCCTGCTGGATGAAGAAGCCCGGAAGCTGAAGGCGGCCAAGATCGGCCTGCATGTCTTTGGGCATAACGAACGCGCCTTCGGACTGTACCAGAAAATGGGCTTTCAGGTTACAGACATCACAATGTCCAAAACCCTATAGGTAAGGCAGACCCCTTTGCGGGGTATTTTGCTGTCCGCTTGACTTCTGCTGTTGCTGGAGAATTTGTTCTAATATATAATGGTTTGAGATCAGTTCGGTATTTCATGCGGTGATCAAACCAACCGAAAATAGGAGTTGTCATATAAATGGCTTTGAAAGCAGGTATCGTTGGACTTCCCAACGTAGGCAAATCGACATTATTCAATGCAATTACACAAGCGGGCGCAGAATCCGCCAACTATCCATTCTGCACCATCGACCCGAACGTCGGGGTTGTAGAAGTGCCGGACGAACGTCTGGATAAGCTGGTGGAGCTGGTACAGCCGAACAAGACGGTTCCGACCGCTTTTGAATTCGTCGACATTGCCGGACTGGTGCGCGGTGCGAGCAAGGGCGAAGGCCTGGGCAACAAGTTCCTGGCCCATATCCGCGAGGTCGATGCCATTGTTCATGTGGTGCGCTGCTTCGTCGATGAGAACGTGACCCATGTAGACGGCAAGGTGAATCCGATCAGCGACATCCAGACGATTAACCTGGAGCTGATTCTGGCTGACCTGGAGAGCGTGGAGAAGCGGATCGAGCGTTCCCGCAAAAACATCAAGGGCGGCGACAAGAAATACGCCCAGGAAGTAGAAGTACTGGAGCGTGTGAAGGAAGCCCTGTATCAGGACCAGCCTGCACGCAGTCTGGAGTTGTCTGACGATGAGCGCCAGATCGTGCGTGACCTTCACCTGCTCACCCTGAAGCCGGTGCTGTATGCGGCGAATGTGGGCGAAGATGAAGTGGCGACTGCTGAGGAGAATCCTTATGTGCAGCAGGTCCGTGAATTCGCAGCAGCCGAGAATGCTGAAGTGGTGCCGATCAGTGCCAAGGTGGAAGCGGAGATTGCAGAGCTGGAAGGCGAAGACAAGGAGATGTTCCTGGAGGAGCTAGGTCTGCAGGAATCCGGACTTAACCGTCTGATCAAAGCGGCTTACAAGCTGCTGGGACTGTACACTTATTTCACTGCGGGCGTTCAAGAGGTTCGTGCTTGGACCATCCGCAAGGGCACCAAGGCCCCTGGAGCAGCGGGCGTGATTCATACGGACTTCGAGCGCGGTTTTATCCGGGCGGAGGTTGTGGCTTATACCGATCTGGTGGCGGCAGGTTCAATGAACGGTGCCAAGGAACGCGGGCAGCTGCGTCTGGAAGGTAAGGAATATCTGGTGCAGGACGGCGACGTTATGCATTTCCGGTTCAACGTATAGGATACTTTTCGCTTGTTATAGAGAGGCCATTCAGGAGTAGAGGTTTGCTTGCTGGATGGTTTCTTTGCGTCATTCGGACTCGGTGCTGGTGTATAAGCTGGCCGGAGGCTCAACATCATAAGATCATACAGAATCAAAATTTAAAAAAATCCCCGGCCCGCCGCATGTACTGTAGCCAATTGAGGCTTGTGGTGGTATAATATAAAGTCGTATATCTACTTCAGTTGTAGCAACAATTTAAAGTAATAATGAACGAAGAATTTGAATCAGGAGAGGTGAATTCCCTTGTTGGACCGATTGCAATCCCTGGCGGACCGCTATGAGAAACTCAGTGAACTGCTATGTGACCCGGATGTTGCAAGCGACAGTAAGAAACTGAGGGACTATTCCAAAGAACAATCCGACTTGCAGCCCGCCTTCGAGGCGTATAGCGAATATAAGAACGTAATGGAAGAGCTTGAAGCCGCGAAGATGATGCAGGCCGAGAAGCTTGATGATGAAATGAAAGAAATGGTCAAGATGGAGATCGATGACCTGTCCGAGCGTCAGGCCATTCTTGAGGAGAAGATTCGTCTGCTCCTGCTGCCTAAGGACCCTAACGACGATAAGAACGTAATCGTTGAAATCCGCGGCGCAGCTGGCGGGGACGAAGCGGCCTTATTCGCTTCTGACCTGTACCGTATGTATACCCGTTATGCCGATACCCAGGGCTGGCGCGTGGAGCTGATGGATGTGAACACGAATGATCTCGGTGGCTTCAAGGAAGTGATCTTCCTGATTAACGGGCGCGGCGCTTACAGCAAAATGAAATTCGAAAGCGGCGCACACCGTGTGCAGCGCATACCTACCACAGAATCCGGCGGACGTATTCATACGTCTACCTCTACCGTGGCTGTAATGCCGGAAGCGGAAGATTTCGAAATCGAGATTCATGACAAAGATATCCGTGTCGATACCTTCTGTTCGAGCGGCGCGGGCGGACAGTCCGTTAACACGACCAAATCAGCAGTACGTGTAACCCATGTACCTACGGGGATCGTGGCTACCTGCCAGGATGGCAAGTCCCAGAACTCCAACAAGGATAAGGCGCTTAAGGTGCTGCGTACCCGGATCTCGGATCTGAAGCGTCAGGAAGAGGAAGCGAAGTATTCCGGAGAACGTAAAAGCAAGGTGGGAACCGGTGACCGCAGTGAGCGTATCCGTACCTACAACTTCCCGCAGAGCCGTGTGACGGATCACCGGATCGGCTTAACCCTTCACCGTCTGGATCAGGTGATGAACGGGGATATTACCGAGATTATCTCGGCACTGTCGATTGCGGAACAAGCAGAATTGATGGAAAAAGGAGAATAATGCTTTGAAACACGACTCTTACGTCATGTCGGAATTGCAAAGCATCCGGGAAGCCTTTGCGGAGGCTTCTTCTTTTTTGGCCGGACACGGCCTTACGGAGCCGCAGCGCAGCAGCCAGCTCCTGCTGGAGCATGTGCTGGGCTTGTCCGGGGCGGCTTATTATATGGCGCTGGCTGATCCGTTCCCGCCAGCTCTCAAGGCCGAATGGGAAGCGCTGGTGACCCGCCGGGCGGCGGGAGAACCGGTGCAATACATCACCCGTGAGCAAGAGTTCTACGGACGGGCCTTCGAGGTCACGCCCGATGTACTGATCCCCCGCCCGGAGACGGAGCTGCTCGTCGAGGCGATCCTGAAGTACGGCGCGGAGCTGTGGCCGGACGGTCTGGCGGGGGTGCGGGGCAAAGCCGCACGTGAAGCTGAAGGAGACGAGCAGTGGACAGCTGCGGGCGGTGAGGCTGGAGTGGTGCGGGGCGAAGCCGCACCGGGAAATATGGCGGCTGCGGATGAAGCAGCCGCCCACAGCGGGGCGGGCCGCAACGCAGCCCGCCGGGAGAGCGGCGCGGGCGCAGCCGGCGCCGCACGGCCGCTGACCGCCGTCGATATCGGCGCCGGCAGCGGAGCCATCTCCGTCACGCTGGCGGCGGAAGCGCCGGCGTGGCGGGTCTGCGCCGGCGATATCTCGCCCGGCGCGCTGGCCGTGGCCCGGCGCAATGCGCAGCGGCACGGCACGGCGGTGGACCTGCGGCTCGGCGATCTGCTCGAGCCGTTCGCGGGGCTGGAGACGGATATTCTCGTCTCCAACCCGCCGTACATCCCCGGCGGCGACATCGCCGGGCTGCAGCGCGAGGTGCGCGACCATGAGCCGCGCACGGCACTGGACGGCGGCGGGGACGGGCTGGACCCGTACCGCCGCATGATGGAGCAGCTGCCGCTGCTCCCGGCTCCGCCGCGCCTGGTCGGCTTCGAGCTCGGCCAGGGGCAGGCCGAGCAGGTGGCCGGACTGCTGCGGGCAGCCGGACATTGGGATGAGATCATCACCATCGATGATCTCGCCGGGATTCCCCGGCATGTGCTCGGGATAGCACGGTGAGGACGGGGAACGGACTGAGAAGACGCTATTTGCTCAAATAACGCGAAATGACCAACTCTTGTGGACTGAGAAGACCTTATTACCTGTAAACAAGCCTGTTTGAGCAACCAACTGAACGAATAGCGTCCTCTCTGTCCGCATAACTTCCGGGAAGGTGCTTTTGCAGCGAATAAGGTCCGCTCAGTCCGCTGGAGGGGAGGCGGCCCGGCTGTTCGTCTGACAGAGTACCCCCAAACGATGGAAATTGTATTTAAGTGCTCCCTTCCTTTACAATAGAGATGACGGAACTTCTGCCTGGGCGGCTGCCGGGAGACAAGAACGGGAAGAACCAGTACTGAGTAAGGAGACAGAATATGCTTCAGAAGATTAAGAAGATTGACGGCGTTATCCTGGTGATTCTTGTGCTGCTGATGGTGGTCAGCATTTTCTCCATATACAGTGTGACCCACGGGCGTGAGAGGCTGGACGGGTCGCATATTAAGATGATCAAATTCTATATCGTGGGCTTTGTTGCCTTTATCGGGCTGACGTTCGTGGATTATCGCCTGCTTGTAAAATATGCGTTATATGTGTACATCACGGGGATTGGCATTCTGATCCTGGTCAGCTTCGTGGGTACAGAGCAGAACGGTGCGCAAGGCTGGATCAAGTTCGGCAACAGCTTCAGTCTTCAGCCGGCGGAGCTGTTCAAGCTGATTCTGATTCTGTTCCTGGCAGCTGTGCTTGTCCGCAAAAATAAAAATAAGCTGCTGTTCTGGCGTGATGTGGCTCCGCTGGGATTATTCAGTCTCATGCCGTTTGTCATCGTAATCAGCCAGAATGACCTGGGGAATGCGCTCTCGTACATCGTTATTCTGATCGGTCTCCTGTGGATCGGCAATATTAAGTTCACCCATGCGCTAATCGGACTGCTGGTTATAGGCGGCTCTGCGGCTGCCGGAATTATGAGCTATATTCATTATCACGATGAAATTAAGGATTTCCTGGTAGATATCAAACGCTCGCACTGGATCGAGCGCTTCGACCCATGGCTGGTACCGGATAAGGCGACAGCCAAGGCGATCTACCATACGAAGAACGCCAAAATGGCCATCGCCTCCGGCGGAATGAGCGGTGAAGGCTACATGACGGGCAGCTCGGTGCAGACCGACCGTGTACCGTACACCTATTCGGACTCCATTTTTGTCCAGATTGCGGAGGAATACGGCTTTGTCGGCTCGGCACTGGTACTGCTGCTGTACTTTATCCTCATTCACCGGATGATACTAATTGCACTGGAGTGCAAGGACAGGGGCGGGCCGTTCCTGATCGTCGGGGTGGTGGCGATGCTGCTGTACCAGATTTTTGAGAATATCGGGGCCTTCCTGGGCCTGATGCCGCTGACGGGGATTACGCTGCCGTTCATCAGCTTCGGGGGAACCTCACTGCTGATCAATATGGCGAGCATAGGGCTTGTCATGAGCGTACGTCTGCACGGGCAAGAGGTGGAGGAGGATCTGCCGAGTCCTGCGCTGTATTCTTCCCCGGCTTCCGCCAAGAGAAGTTAACTTATTAAGAATAATAAAGCCCGCGCATTTAGGGAAACGGGTTGCTTCATCCATACCGGAATTCTTCGTTTACGAAGGGTTCCGGTATTTTTTTGCAAATGGATGGCAAATCCGTTTCCACCTGGGCTGACATACTTAGAAGGAGGGCGTAGTGGGTCAGCTATGCAGAAATAGAAAAATTGAATAAAAGCTCCCAATTGAATTACAATGGAAATTAGTGGGTTGAAGCCTGGGCTGGGTGTAGCGGGCGGATTCCTAATCCGGAGAGGTTAAGGGGTATATCCTTATGTTGCAGAGAATCAAAAGAATAGACGGCAGCATTGTGCTTATTTTGATTGTGCTGATGGGGATCTGTATCTTCTCCATTTATAGCGTGACTCACGGAAGAGACGGTCTGGATGGTATGCATATCACCATGCTGAAATATTACGCGCTGGGCTTTATCGCTTTTATCCTGATCACCCTGTTCGATTACCGCCTGCTGGTGCGGTATGGACTTTATATTTACATCGCCGGGATTGGGATTCTGCTGTCGGTCAGCTTTTTCGGCAAGGTGAAGAATGGCGCCCAGGGCTGGATCGGTATTGGAGATTTAAGCATTCAGCCGGCGGAGCTGTTCAAGCTGATTCTGATTATTTTTCTGACCACCATGCTTGTCCGTAAAAATAAAACCCGGCTCCAGTTCTGGCGCGATGTCGTGCCGCTGGGTCTGATTGCATTCATGCCGTGCGCGCTGGTTATCGTCCAGAATGACCTGGGCAATGCGCTCAGTTATATCGTAATCCTGCTTGGCTTGCTATGGATCGGGCGTATCAAATTTTCGCATGCGCTGATCGGTCTAGTTGTCGCGGGCGGAGCGATTCTGGGCTTCATCCTGTGCTATATCAACTATCACGAGCAGACGGTTGATTTCATTGAGAAAACGCTGGGCCGGGATCACTTCGTCAGCCGGTTTGATCCTTGGCTCGTGCCTGAGCTGGCGAGCAGCACGGCGAGCTATCAGACGAAAAATGCCCAGACGGCGATTGGCTCCGGGGGCCTTAAGGGAGAAGGGTATTTGCAGGGCAGCTCCGTACAGAGCAACCGTGTGCCATATCTGTATTCGGAATCGATTTTTGTGCAGATTGGGGAAGAATTCGGCTTCCTGGGCGCAGCGGCGCTGCTGATGCTCTTTTTTATCCTGATCCACAGATTAATCCTGATTGCTCTAGAATGCAGGGACCGTGGCGGGCCGCTCCTGATTGTCGGGATTGTGGCGATGCTGCTGTATCAGATTCTGGAGAATATCGGTGCGATGACCGGACTGATGCCGCTGACCGGCATTACCCTGCCGTTCATCAGCTACGGCGGAACCTCGCTGCTGATTAATATGGCCTGTATGGGGATTGCGATGAGCGTAAGGCTCTACGGGCAGGATGTGGAGGATGATCTCCCGCTGCCGCAGCCGGAGGCGAAGGGCAAATCTCTTTTGTCCAAAAACTAGGTGTTGCCGTCTCTACTTCATAAATCATAGATTAATAGGTTTGCAGTCTCTCATTCCTGGACATACTGGGAACATAAGAGGTTCAGAGGGAGAGGGGCTGCGGAAGATGGAAGATTATAAGCTGGAGCGAGGGGATTCCCTGCGGATTACCTTTAAGTATACTGCCATTTTAATTTGTTTTTTTATGATTCTGATGATGGCCTGGGAAGGCCAAAAAAGCGATGCTGCCGTAGCAGAGGTATCCATCCCGCAGGAGTCGATCCGCCTGCGTATTCTGGCGAATTCGGACGGCACCGGGGATCAGCTGGTCAAGCGCCAGATTCGTGACCGGATCGTGGAGCAGATTAATCAGTGGGTGGCCGGACTGGAAGATCCGCAGAGTCTGGAGCAGGCCCGTGCCCTGATCCGTAATCATCTGCCGGAGCTGAATGAGCTGGTGGGCAGAGAACTGGCGCAGCGCGGGATTGAATACGGCTATCAGGTGGAGCTGGGCACGGTTCCTTTTCCGACCAAAATGTATGGCGGACGGGTCTACCCAGCCGGAGAATACGAGGCAGTCCGGGTCACGCTTGGAGCAGGCAAAGGGCAGAACTGGTGGTGTGTGCTGTTTCCGCCGCTCTGCTTCATCGATGCGGGAACCGGGGATGCTGCGGCTGCGGAACCGGCTGCTGCGAAGGCAGGGGCTAAGGAGGCGGCTAAGGTCTCAGCCAAGGCTTCGGGAGACGGTGCGAAGGTGAAGGCGGCGGATGGAACAGCGCAAGGGGCAGTATCCAGTCTCTCTGATTCAACTAACAAGGTAGGAAGTTCAGGTGATGCTGCTGAGACACCGAAGGTGAAGTTCTTCGTGTGGGAGCTGCTGAAGAATATCTGGAGCTGGATCTGCGGGCTGTTCGCCTGAATGTCCTGAAAAGCATGGCGTAAACGTATATTGGATTCTACAGTTTTTGCGCCGGATATGGTACGATGATTGCAGTACTTGAGCAGAGGCGGCTCCACCTGAGGGGGCCGTTTTTGAGTGTAGAGGAAACTATAGTTTCCTCCTGTTGTGGACAAGGTGTCTAAAACCGAGCACAATCGGCTGGTACAGGCATATGGGCCAAATGTATGTGGAAAACAGCATACATTGTGCTGACACGCAAGTAATCTCATTCATCCGGTCGGATGATTTTGTTCAAAGATAAGAATCTATATGCTTCGCGCTATAATTATCCTTATCTTTCTCGCTGAAACGGTACCGTCCTTAAAAAGGACGGCAAAAGCCGTTTTCACTTGCGTAATAATTCAATTCAGAAAGCTAGTGATGATAGATGACAGAAGATAAGCATTCACCGTTCGCGGCCCAGCGCCGCAGCGGTCTTATTGAGTCCACTCTGTACTGGAGCCTTGCTTCCGGCAAGGAGGGAACGGATGGCAGAACGGAGAGTTCTGACGGTTTGCCGGTGAGCACGAGTGACTTGGGCATGATCTCGGAAGCGGCAGCGCTGCTGCGGAGCGGGGAGACGGTGGCCTTTCCGACGGAGACGGTGTACGGGCTGGGCGCAGATGCGCGGAACACCGCAGCGGTAGAAGCGGTATTCGCAGCCAAAGGCCGTCCCTCCGATAACCCACTGATCGTGCATATTGCCCGGCGGGAGGATCTTGATCGCCTGGTGACGGAGGTGCATCCGGTGGCCGAGGCACTGATCTATGCGTTCTGGCCCGGCCCGCTGACGCTGGTGCTGCCGGTCCGTCCCGGCGTCCTCTCGCCGCTGGTGACGGCGGGCCTGGATACGGTTGGCGTGCGCATGCCGGATCATCCGGTGGCGCTTGCGCTGCTGCGCGCGGCGGATTGTCCGGTTGCTGCGCCTAGCGCCAACCGCTCCGGGCGGCCGAGTCCGACGCTGGCCGCCCATGTGCTGGAAGACCTCGCCGGATATATCGGCGGTGTTCTGGACGGCGGCGCGGCCGGGGTCGGCCTGGAGTCGACCGTGGTGCAGGTGCAGCCGGACGGGACGGTAGCCGTGCTCCGTCCCGGGGGCATCACCGCCGAGCAGCTCGCGGCGGTGACCGGCACTGAAGCGGCCGCAGCGGAGCCGGCCGCCGGGGCGGACACGCCTGCCGGTGCATCCGGCGGCGGGTCCGTGCCTGTGCCGCCGGCAGCCGTGCCCGGCGGCGGCGAAGCCGGCGCTGCTGCGCAGGCGGCCGCAGGCAACAGCCCGGCGCCGCGCGCGCCGGGCATGAAGTACACGCACTATGCCCCGCGCGGCGCGCTTGGCATCGTACGCGGCTCCTCCGCGCAGCGCGTGGCGGAGACCGCCGCAGGGCTGCTGCAGGCGGCGCAGCGGGCGGGCGAGATCACGGGCCTGCTCCTCTTCGAGGAGCATAGGGCCCTGTATCCCGCCGACCCGGCCGCCTGCACGGTGTCTCTCGGCTCGCTGTCCTCGCCGGAGGAGGCCGCCCGCTTCTTGTATGCCGCCTTGCGGCGCTTCGATGAAGCGGGGGCCACGTACATTCTGGCCGAGGCCTGCCCGGTCACGGGCCTCGGCGCAGCCATCATGAACCGGCTGATGAAAGCCGCTGGAGAATCAGTGATCGACGCCGGGTAGTCAGTTGCTGTTAGGATGGTATGGACCATGTCCTCCTGCTAAGAGACTGGAACTCATAAGATTAACGTGGAGGTGCTGCTATGAGTGGAAAGGATCAGGAAGCCGATCAGGACAAACTCAGAGAGCTTGAACGGAAACTGAAGGAACGCAATCGGCAGCTAGCCGAGATGGAGGAAGAGTTGGTCATCCTCAAAAAGGCAAAGGAATACTTCGATAAATTTGGAAAATGAATGTTCGGATACACCTGATATTACGCAATCTGGGTCCCTTCGCCCCCGCCCTGCCATCCACCCCACAGTCATGAATACCATCTTGTCCGCATATCGTTGTTGTACAAGAACTTACGGACTCAGGGTGGAGGGTTATTCATGGGCTGGGACGGAATGTATGGGGGCTGGGGCCAGATAGTAACAGTGGCCATTATGGCAGTTGCGCTGGGGATGGATGCGTTCTCGCTTGGCGTGGGCATCGGGATGAGGGGCATCCGTCTGCTGCATGTGCTGCAGCTTAGCCTGCTGATTGCTTTTTTTCATGTGCTGATGCCGCTGCTGGGCTTGTTCACGGGCAGCTATGTCGGGCATTTGCTGGGACAGGTCACCACCTATGCTGCCGGAGGCCTGCTTGTTCTGCTGGGCGGACATATGGTGTTCAACTCCTTCCGTCAGGACGACGGCGGCAGCAGCCGGCAGATGGATCACCGGACAGTGTGGGGCATGCTGCTGATCTCGCTCAGTGTAAGTGTGGATTCGTTCTCGGTCGGGGTTTCGCTTGGGATGTTTGTGAATAGTATTATTCTAACCGTGCTGGCCTTCGGTGCCTGTGGCGGTGTTATGTCCATTACAGGGCTGCTACTGGGCAGGCGGGTGAGCCGGGGCCTCGGAGAGTACGGGGAAGCGCTGGGCGGAGCCATTCTCCTGGCGTTTGGCTTGATGTTCATCTTTTGATACAATAACGGCAATACCCATAATTTTTAAGCTTGCTTAATACCGAAATTATAATGTTTACCGGAGGTGGAAAGGTTGCTGCATATTTTATTTGTCTGCACAGGTAATACCTGCCGTAGTCCCATGGCCGAAGGGCTTCTGCGGAAGCTTGCGAAGGAGCGGGGCATTCATGTGGAGGTGCGGTCTGCCGGAGTTTCTGCTGTCCCGGGTACTTCCATATCCAGACATGCTGCGGGCATTCTGCAGGATGAAGGGATTCAGGACCGCATCGTATCCTCACAGCTGAACGGGGAGGCAGTGGCTTGGGCCGATCTGATCCTTACCCTGACAGGAGCACATAAGCGGCACTTGCTGCAATATTTTCCTGACGCTGTTACCAAGACCCATACCCTTAAGGAGTATGTCCAGACGCAGGAATCCGTGAACGCCGATATCCGGGAGCTGGACAGCTTGTATGCAGATGCGGAGCTGAATCTGGCCCTGGGTACCGAGCCGGATGCTGCGGCTATGCAGCGGATGATTGAGATCCGCCAGCGTATCCCCAGCTTCGATATCAGTGATCCGTACGGCGGCTCGCGTGAAGATTACGAGCTGGCGGCTGCCGAGATCCGTACGGCGCTGTACAGTCTGCTCGATAAGCTTGAATCGCTGAGACGGCTTTGAAGTGGTTGATTTTTTGCTGACTATCCCTTAAGATGTAATAAATATGATCCGGTTCCGGTGTAACTGGCGACAAGTGTGGATGAAACCACGATGGAGCACCTGGAATAAACGGCCGGTCGCCTGGGCAAAAGAGCACATCCGCAGTTCAACCTGCGGACTGCTCTTTTTTGTTTAAAAGTTGCATCTCCATGGAAATCAGAAACGGTTGAAGGGGGCGGTAAGATGGAGGAAGTCCTGAAGCAGAAGTCAGGGGATGACCGCTTATCCGGTATGGCAGCTGCAGAGCAGCAGCTAACGGGCAGCGGGGAGCTCTCTTTGGCCGCAGCCACTGCTGCGGTAACGCGTGAACTTGCAGTAGCGGGCCAGCTCGGTCCGGGGAAGATCCTGGTCGTCGGAGCCAGCACAAGCGAAGTGGCGGGGAAGCGGATTGGGACAGGCGGTGCGCTGGAGGTTGCGCGGCAGCTGCTGGAGGGGATTACGCAGATTGCGGATGAATTTGGTTTTCACCCGGTCTATCAATGCTGCGAGCATTTGAACCGTTCGCTGGTGATGGAACGCGCTCTGCTGGAATCCCTTCGCCTTAGAGAGGTGTCGGCTGTGCCCATTCCGGGAGCCGGAGGCTCCATGGCAGCTGCGGCCTACCAGTCCATGACAGATCCGGTACTGGCAGAGACGATTGAAGCTCATGCCGGTATAGATATCGGGGAGACCCTGATTGGCATGCATCTGCGCCGGATTGCCGTACCTTACCGGCCTAGCCTGCGGTATATCGGGGCTGCCCGGGTAAATGCCGCATGGAGCAGACCGCCGCTGATCGGCGGGGAACGGGCCGTGTACCGCACGCCTGAGACTAGCGGTTCCGTGAATTGTGACTGAAGTGAGAGAGTTTAGCTAACGGTTTTTCTAAAGATAAGAATTATATGCTTCGCGCTATAATTATCCTTATCTTTCTCGCTGAAACGGTACCATCCTTAAAAGGACGGCAATGCCGTTTCCGCTTGTAATACCACATAAATCAGAGTTACAGGGAGGAAATTAGAAACATGGAACAATTGCGTAAAAGTGACCCGGCAGTACTGGAAGCGATGGGCCTCGAACTGAGCCGCCAGCGTGCGAACATTGAACTTATTGCCTCAGAGAATATTGTAAGTGAAGCCGTCATGGAGGCCATGGGCTCCGTGCTTACCAACAAATACGCCGAAGGTTATCCCGGCAAGCGTTACTACGGCGGCTGTGAAGATGTGGATATCGTAGAGAACCTGGCCCGTGACCGTGCCAAGGAGCTGTTCGGTGCAGAGCATGCCAACGTGCAGCCGCATTCCGGCGCACAGGCTAACATGGCTGTATATCTTGCTGCCCTTAGCCCTGGCGATACCGTACTGGGTATGAATCTGGCGCATGGCGGCCATTTGACCCACGGCAGCCCGGTGAATGCCTCCGGAATTCTGTATAACTTCGTGGCTTATGGCGTACAAGAGGATTCCTTCCTGATCGATTATGATGAAGTGCGCAAAGCCGCCTTCAAGCATCGTCCCAAAATGATCGTTGCCGGTGCGAGCGCGTATCCGCGTACGATTGATTTTGCCGCACTCGGTTCGATTGCGAATGATGTGGGCGCTTTGTTCATGGTCGATATGGCCCATATTGCCGGTCTGGTAGCTGCAGGTCTTCACCCGAGTCCGGTTCCTCATGCCCACTTCGTGACTACAACTACGCACAAAACCCTGCGCGGTCCGCGCGGCGGGATGATTCTGTGCAGACAGCCATGGGCTGCCGCGATTGATAAAGCAGTCTTCCCTGGTTCCCAGGGCGGACCTTTGATGCATGTGATTGCGTCCAAAGCCGTATCGTTCGGTGAGGCGCTGCAGCCTTCATTCAAGACTTATGCCGAGAACGTAGTTAAGAATGCCAAGGTACTGGCAGAGACCCTTGTTGGCGAAGGTATTAATATTGTATCCGGTGGAACCGATAACCATCTGATCCTGCTGGATACCCGCAACCTGAACATTACCGGCAAGGTCGCTGAGAAGGTGCTGGATTCCATCGGAATTACAGTCAACAAGAACGCGATTCCGTTTGACCCGACTAGCCCATTCGTAACCAGCGGTATCCGCATCGGCACACCGGCTGTTACTTCACGCGGTATGGATGAGCAGGCTATGGTTACAATCGGCCGGATTATTGCTGCTGTCCTGAAGAATCCGCAGGA
The DNA here is from genome assembly GCF_017874735.1 of Paenibacillus silagei. Lineage (GTDB taxonomy): Bacteria > Bacillota > Bacilli > Paenibacillales > Paenibacillaceae > Paenibacillus_AQ > Paenibacillus_AQ silagei. Next base: position 179,164 of record NZ_JAGGLV010000001.1, on the reverse strand, counting down.
TGAAGCTAACTTGACTCAGGCGGCCCGTGAGGTAGCCAAGCTGACTGAACAATATCCGATTTACCCTGGATTGCAGTACTAATCAGAGTCCTCGAATAATCGCCTTTGCGTACCCGGTTCCGCCGGAAGTACGCAAAGGCTTTTTATTTGCTGCGTTGCTGTTACATAATGTTCACAAATGGCTGCCGGGAAAACGTTTGAATTATACTGAAAGTTACATGAAAGTTCATGGAACTTTCATTAAAAGTAGTGAAAGAACTGTGAATAGTATTAAAAGCGCCCAATCGTACAAACTAAGCTTTGTTTTATATCCAAAGAGGTGGATATATTGACTTAAGCTTCCATGGGCTGGGAGTCTGCAGGAAGCCGGAGGACTCGCGGATCCGTCTATCTGTAGGTGAAAAGCAGTCTTGGTGATGATATAATAGATAGGATTTAGCCACCTGAGAAGCCGAGTGCTTACTTTGGCTATAAATAAGACTTACAATTACCGGAGGGACAACATGGGAAAATTGGTGATTTGCGATCATCCATTGATTCAGCACAAATTGACATTCATTCGCGATGTGCGGACCAACACAAAAGACTTCAGGGAGCATGTCGATGAAGTAGCAACACTTATGGCTTATGAGATTACACGTGATATCCCGCTGGAGACCATTACGGTGCAGACGCCAGTGCAGGAAACGCAGAGCAAGGTGATTTCGGGAAGAATGCTCGGGCTGATTCCGATTCTGCGCGCCGGTCTTGGCATGCTGGAAGGTGTTCTTAAGCTGCTTCCTGCGGCGAAGGTAGGTCATGTAGGCCTGTTCCGTGATCCGGACACCCTGCAGCCGGTGGAGTACTACATTAAGCTTCCTACGGATGTCCAGGAACGTGAGCTGATCGTAATCGATCCTATGCTGGCTACAGGCGGCTCTGCCATTGCGGCGATTACCTCGCTTAAGAACCGCGGCTGCACTCAGATCAAGATGATGAACCTGATTGCTGCCCCGGAAGGTGTTGCGGCTGTACAAGCTGCTCATCCGGATGTGGATATCTATGTTGCAGCGCTTGACGATCATTTGAATGATCACGGATATATCGTTCCGGGCCTCGGAGATGCCGGGGACAGACTGTACGGAACCAAGTAAGAAGCACAGATAATAATAGTACGAACCCAATAGACCACGGTTTTCAGAAGAGAGGGAAGGGCTTATGTCCAAAATTAAAGTAATGACGATTTTCGGAGTGCGCCCCGAGGCAATCAAGATGGCGCCTCTGGTTCTGGAGCTGAACAGACATCCTGAGCAGATTGAATCGATTGTTTGTGTAACTGCGCAGCACCGGGAGCTGCTGGATCAGGTGCTTGAGGTGTTCAAGATTACCCCGGATTATGATCTGGACGTAATGAAGGACCGCCAGACGCTCAATGAGATCACGATCCGGGTGCTCGAAGGCCTGGAGCCGGTGCTCCGCGAAGTGAAGCCGGACCTCGTGCTTGTACATGGCGATACCCTGACCACCTTCCTGGCCAGCTATGCGTCTTTCCTGCAGCAGATTCAGGTTGGGCATGTGGAAGCAGGTCTTCGGACATGGAACAAGCTTTCGCCTTATCCGGAAGAAATGAACCGTCAGCTGACAGGCGTGCTTGCTGATCTGCATTTTGCTCCGACCCATTGGTCAGCGGGCAACCTGAGACACGAGAACAAAAAAGAATCAAGTATTTATATCACAGGCAATACCGTAACCGATGTGTTTCAATATACCGTACAGCCGGACTACCGGCATCCGGTCCTTGATTTTGCTTCAGGAAAAAGACTTATTTTGATGACGGCGCACCGCAGAGAATCCCAAGGCGAACCGCACCGTCATATTTTCCGTGCAGTCAAAAGAATCGCTGATGAATTTGAAGATGTAGCCATTGTGTATCCCGTGCACCCGAGTCCCGCAGTCAAGGAACCGGCGCATGAGATCCTCGGCGGACACCCTAGAATCAAGCTGATTGATCCGCTGGATGTCGTTGACCTGCATAACTTTTATCCGCATACCCACCTGATATTGACCGATTCCGGCGGCCTGCAGGAGGAAGCTCCCTCCTTTGGAGTTCCTGTGCTTGTGCTGCGTGATACAACCGAGCGCCCGGAAGGGATCGAGGCCGGAACACTGGAGCTTGTGGGAACGGACGAGGAGAAGGTGTATCAACGGACACATGCTCTTTTGACCGATCAGAACCTGTATCAGTCGATGAGCCGGGCCGCCAACCCGTATGGAGACGGCAAAGCCTCCGAGAGAATTGTCAATGCGATTTTGCACCATTTCGGAGCCGCTGAAGAACGTCCAGAAGAATTTCACACAATGTTCACAAATGATAAAACAGAGCAAGACAACTAATATACTAAGGTTAATAAAAGCAGCATACAGTTAAACTGTACGGTTTATATGGTTTTGGTGTATTTTGCTGTGATTATTTTCATATTTTCATGCGATTTTGGGCAATTTTCTGTGAATTGACAAAGAGTCTGGATATTCAGTAAAATTAGTTGGGATTGTAGCCTATGAAGGAACCAAAGAATGAGCCTGGACTGGGGCGTACGGCTCTAGTACTCGGGGGTGCGGGCAGCTTGCTCGCCGCTTACATTGTAATAGGCTTTTTTGTGGCAAAGTGGCTGCGCAATCTGATGGACGGACCTGCCTTTTGGCTGGCTATCGGAACAATTACCGGGTTGATTCTCGGAGTTGTGAATGTTGCTTTGCTAATCAAAAATTTTTTGGGGGAGCAAAATGGATAATATGACTCCCGTAATCAATATCGTCACCAGGGTGACAGTAATCATTATGGCAGGATTGGTAATGGGGTGGGCTCTCCATCATGAGACCCGTGCAGTTACTCTGGGAATGACACTCGGCTTGCTGGCAGGACTGGTTAATTTCCGTTATCTAGCCCTTAAGGTCAGAAGAGTGACAGCAGCGGTGGCGAAGCAAGGGAAAAGCTCCTTCAGCCTTGGTTTTGCTACAAGAATCAGTTTTGGAATTCTGGTGACCATGTTCTCAGTCAAATACGAACATTTCTCGCTGGAGGCAACGATTATCGGCCTGTTCATCCCCCAGCTTCTGGCTATTCCCGTGGGGATATATCTAGGAATCAAGAATAAGCTGTAGCCATATTAAAGAGAAAGGGGGATGATACTATGCACGAAATGCCTTTAATCTATGTTGGCGGAATACCGATTGACCTGTCTGCTGTGCTAATGCTGGTAATCAGCTCGGTGATAGTGTTCGTACTGGTCATGCTCTCCGTCCGCAACCTGTCGGTTGAGAATCCGTCCAAGCTCCAGAATTTCATGGAATGGGTGGTTGAATTTGTACAGGGACTGATCAGCAGCGCCATGGATCTGAAGAAGGGAAAGCCTTACATATCACTGGGATTGACGCTGATACTGTTTATCTTCGTCTCCAATCTCCTTGGTCTGCCGTTTTCCGTTATTACAGAGGCCGATGGTCCGGTTACAGTCTTCGGACATGTTATCGAAGCAACTAAGAACCTGGCCGATGGCGCGCATGCTGAGATTCTGTGGTACAAATCGCCGACTGCAGACATCAACGTAACCGCAGGACTTGCGATCGTTGTGTTTGTACTCATGAACTACTTAGGCATCAAGCTGAACGGCAAGCATTATTTCAAACATTATATTGAGCCGTTTCCAATTTTCTTGCCGCTGAACATCATTGAGAACCTGGCGAAGCCAGTGGCGCTTGCCATTCGTCTATTCGCTAACATTTTTGCCGGCGAAGTTCTGATTACCGTCATTCTGAAGCTGGGACTGTTCAGTATTCCGTTCCTGGCCATCTGGCAGGGCTTCAGTATCTTTGTCGGGGCGCTTCAGGCCTTTATCTTTACGATTCTGACGATGGTCTACATCGCACAGATGACGATCCACGAGGAAGAAGCGCATTAATAAGCTGCCGTGAGGATAGCGGCAGGTGCCGGAAACCTTCGCGGGAGATTTTATATTATTAAGACATTACAAAAAGAACCGAAATTAAAGGAGGATATTTACAAATGGAATTTTTAGCAGCAGCAATCGCGGTTGGTTTGGGCGCACTCGGCGCAGGTCTGGGTAATGGTATGATCGTCAGCAAGACGGTGGAATCTATCGCCCGTCAGCCGGAAGCACGTAACGCACTGCAGACAACAATGTTTATCGGTGTAGGTATCGTGGAAGTTATTCCTTTGGCCGCTACAGTTATCGCGTTCCTGATCATGTTTACTTAATAAACCGTTTTTACGGTTTGGCGGGGAGGGCAAGTGCCATCCGCGCCTTACTTTTGTATATGTCCGCAAGCCGCGGTAACGGAAGGGAGTGACCTCAGTGAATATCGTTTGGACCAATATAGTATTTTCCATTGTTGCATTTGGAGTTCTGTACTTCCTGCTCAGCAAGTTTGCCTTCAGCAAGCTGTTCGGAATTATGGAGAAGCGCCGCGAAATGGTACTGCAGCAAATGGATGAAGCAGCCAAGACCAGAGAGCAGGCGGTCGCTTATGTGGAAGAGCAGAAGCAAGCCCTGCAGCAGGCGCGCCAAGAGGCACAGGCTATCATTCAGCAGTCCCAGGCTACCAGCAACAACCAGGTTGACAAGATTCTTGAGCAGGCTCACGTGGAAGCAAGCCGTCTGAAAGACGAAGCGGTACGTGACATTGAGAACGAGAAGAACAAGGCGGTAGAAGCGCTGCGCAGCGAGCTGGGTACAGCCTCGGTCCGCATTGCCTCGAAGCTGCTTGAGAAGGAAGTTGCAGCTGACGGCGAACAGGAACAGCTTGTTGATCAATACCTCAAAGAGGTAGGAGGCCGATCATGAGCCGCGACACGGTAGTTGCCGGGCGCTATGCCAAAGCCTTGTACAGTGTAGCGGTGGATGAAGGCATTACGCTTCAAGTGGAGGAACAGCTGAAGTTAGTCGTTGAAGTGCTTGATAACGATGCAGAGGTGAAACGGTTTATCCTGGCACCCCGCATCTCGCAATCCGACAAGCTGAATGTGCTGCGCGGAACACTTCAAGGTAAAGTCTCGGAAGCCGTAATGAACACTGTTGAGTTATTGGTAAAGCGGGGCAGAACCGATATTTTCGCAGAGCTGCTGGCTAAGTATATCAAGATTGAAGGGGATGCCCTTGGCATTGGCTACGCTACTGTCTATTCCGCTTATTCCCTGAACCAGGCAGAACAGGACAGTGTGGCGGCTGAATTCAGCCAGCTTACTGGCCGTAAGATTCGTGTAACCAATGTGGTCGATACAAGCCTGCTCGGCGGACTGAAGGTCGTCATCGGCGATACGCTGTATGACGGAAGTCTGGCCGGTAAGCTTACGCGTCTTGAGAAATCCTTTAATGATAAGCAAAGAAGATAGGGGTGAGGATATTGGGCATCAGACCTGAAGAGATCAGCACTTTGATCAAAAGTCAAATTGAGCAATATAAAGCCGATATCGAAGTGGCCGAAATTGGCACCGTCATTCAAGTCGGCGACGGTATCGCCCGTGTCTACGGTCTGGAAAACGCAATGGCAGGGGAACTGCTGGAGTTCTCCAACGGGGTAGTAGGCATGGCGCTTAACCTGGAAGAAAGCAACGTCGGTGTTGTTATTCTGGGTGAATACAAAGAGATCCGCGAAGGCGATCAGGTTAAACGTACCGGTCAGATCATGCAGGTTCCGGTTGGCGAAGCCATGCTGGGCCGCGTAGTGAATGCACTGGGCCAGCCGCTTGACGGCAAGGGACCGATCGCTACTACAGAATTCCGTCCGGTTGAACATAACGCACCGGGGGTTATCGACCGCAAGTCGGTACACGAACCGATGCAGACGGGGCTAAAAGCAATCGATGCCATGGTGCCAATCGGCCGCGGACAACGCGAGCTGATCATTGGTGACCGTCAGACAGGTAAGACTGCGATTGCAATTGATGCGATTATCAACCAGAAGGGCAACGGGATGAAGTGTATCTATGTTGCTATCGGACAAAAACAATCTACTGTAGCACAGGTAGTAGAAACCCTCCGCCGTCATGGCGCGCTGGATTACACTATCGTTGTAACCGCGTCGGCTTCCGAGCCTTCTCCGCTGCTCTATATTGCTCCGTACGCAGGCTGCGCTATGGGCGAATACTTCATGTACAAGGGTGAGCATGTGCTTGTCATTTATGATGACCTGTCCAAGCAGGCTTCGGCTTACCGCGAATTGTCCCTGCTGCTCCGCCGTCCACCGGGCCGTGAAGCCTTCCCTGGTGACGTATTCTATCTGCACTCCCGTCTGCTGGAACGTGCGGCCAAGCTTAGCGATGCGCTTGGTGGTGGTTCATTAACCGCGCTGCCATTCATCGAAACACAGGCTTCTGACGTATCGGCTTACATTCCAACGAACGTAATTTCGATCACAGACGGCCAAATCTTCCTTGAATCCGACTTGTTCAACTCCGGTCAGCGTCCGGCGATCAACGTAGGTATCTCCGTATCCCGTGTAGGGGGCTCCGCACAGATCAAAGCCATGAAGAAGGTCGCCGGTTCCCTGCGTCTGGATCTGGCTCAATACCGTGAGCTTCAAGCCTTCTCCCAGTTCGGCTCCGATCTGGACAAATCAACGCAAGCCCGTCTGAACCGAGGCGCGCGTATGATGGAGATTCTGAAGCAGGGTGTGAACCAGCCGCTTAGCGTTGAACATCAAGTGCTTAGTCTGTACACCGCTGTCAAAGGACATCTGGATGATATTCCTGTCAAGGATGTTAAGCGTTTCGAGAAGGAATTCCTGGCCTTTATCGACAGCAGTGCAACTGAAATCCTGAAATCCATCGCGGATACCAAGGATCTGACAGCAGACAACGAAGCGGCGCTCAAGGATGCCATCGAGAAATTCAAAAGAGGCTTTGCTACAAGCTAATATATAGAGTTTACCGTTTATGCTTACGAAGTTAGCTTTGACCTACGTCAAAGCTCTAAGGTGGTGAAATCATGGCAAGAAGCATGCGCGATATTAAACGTCAAATTAAGAGCGTTCAGAACACCAGACAGATCACCAAAGCGATGGAGATGGTCGCTGCATCCAAGCTGCGCAAGGCGCAGGAGAAGGCGGAAGCAGCCCGTCCGTATTCAGAGAAGCTGAAAGAGGTCGTCTCGAGTATTGCTGCCGGTACGCAGGATCTCCAGCACCCGATGCTGGTCAGCCGGCCTGTCAAAAAAACAGGTTATCTGATCATCACCTCGGACAGAGGTCTTGCCGGCGGCTACAATGCGAATATTCTGCGTAAAGTAACGATGCTGATCGCAGAACGCCATAAGTCCAAGGATGAGTATGCGCTGTTTGTGATCGGGCGCAAAGGCCGTGACTTTTTGCGGCGCCGTGAATATCCCATTGTAGAAGAAATCACCGAGCTGTCCGATACCCCGAAATTTGCCGACATCAAGTCGATTGCCTATTCGGCGGTTAACCAGTTCGAGACAGGCGTCTATGATGAGATCTACATTTGCTACAACCGGTTCGTTAATGCGATCAGCCAGGTTCCGACTGTAGACAGACTTCTGCCTATGGAAGGCGTTGGGGAAGGCGGGCATCACGGAGCATCTGCTGCTTATGAATACGAGCCTTCACCTGCAGGCGTGCTGGAGGTTCTGCTTCCGAAATATGCCGAAACTTTAATCTATGGTGCTCTTCTGAACGGCAAGGCCAGCGAGCTGGGAGCCAAGATGACAGCGATGGGCAGTGCAACGAAGAACGCGTCAAAAATGATCGGAGAACTTAGGCTTACGTACAACCGTGCCCGTCAGGCGGCCATTACGCAAGAAATTACCGAGATCGTGGCTGGTGCGAACGCGCAGTCTTAATATGAGTGGGCTTAAGGTCCATATGTAACAGCTTTCGAGGAGGGAAATGAAGATGAACAAAGGACGCGTTGTGAGCATTATGGGTCCGGTTGTCGATATTGAATTTGAACGCGGCCAGTTGCCCGAGATATTCAACGCCATCAAAATAGTTGCGAGCCTCAGCGATGGCCGCAGCATGGATCTGACTCTTGAAGTTTCCAATCATCTTGGAGATAACCTGGTGCGCTGTATCGCCATGTCCTCTACAGATGGACTGGTTCGCGGGATTGACGCTATTGACCAGGGAGCGCCAATCTCGGTTCCTGTGGGTGAAGCAACACTTGGCCGCGTATTTAACGTACTTGGTAATCCAATCGATAACGGTGCTGAAGTGGTGGCGGCTAGAAACCCGATCCACCGTCTGGCTCCTACCTTTGATGAATTGTCAACTCAGGCAGAGGTTCTGGAGACCGGAATTAAAGTTATCGACTTGCTGGCACCCTATGCCAAGGGCGGTAAAATCGGCCTGTTCGGCGGTGCCGGCGTAGGTAAAACAGTAACCATCCAGGAATTGATCAACAACATCGCACAGGAACACGGCGGGATCTCCGTATTCGCCGGCGTTGGCGAGCGGACACGTGAGGGGAATGACCTCTATCACGAAATGACCGATTCCGGCGTAATCAAGAAAACGGCCATGGTCTTCGGACAAATGAATGAGCCTCCTGGCGCGCGTCTGCGCGTAGCACTGACCGGTCTGACTATGGCGGAATATTTCCGTGATGTGGAAGGCCGCGATACGCTGCTCTTTATCGATAACATCTTCCGCTTCACCCAGGCGGGTTCCGAAGTATCGGCCCTGCTCGGCCGGATGCCATCTGCGGTAGGTTACCAGCCTACGCTGGCTACAGAAATGGGTCAGCTGCAGGAACGGATTACGTCCACGAAGAAAGGCTCTGTTACATCCATCCAGGCGATCTACGTGCCTGCGGATGACTATACTGACCCTGCACCGGCTACGGCATTTGCCCACTTGGATGCAACGACCAACCTGGAGCGTAAAATCTCCGAAAAAGGGATTTTCCCTGCGGTTGACCCGCTGGCTTCCAGCTCGCGGATGCTGGCACCGGAAATCGTCGGCGAAGAGCACTATAACGTGGCACAAGGCGTTAAGCAGCTGCTGCAGCGTTATACCGAGCTTCAGGATATCATTGCCATCCTCGGTATGGATGAGCTGAGTGAAGAGGATAAGGTCATTGTGGCCCGCGCCCGTAAGGTTGAGCGCTTCCTGTCCCAGCCTTTCCACGTAGCAGAGCAGTTCACCGGCTTCAAGGGCAAATATGTGCCGATCAAAGAAACCGTACGCAGCTTCAAGGAAATCCTGGAAGGTAAGCATGATGATCTTCCGGAAGTAGCGTTCCTGTTCGTAGGCACGATTGAAGAAGCCGTGGAAAAAGCGAAAACGTTGTAACCCTAAGCATGCTTATGCTGGGGGATCGGGCTTTATTCTGTAAAGCTTTGAGGAGGAATGGAAGTGAATACCTTTTTGCTCGAAATAGTTACTCCGGAGCATCTGGTCTACTCCAAGCAAGTGAACAGTCTGACGGTACGCGGTGTGAATGGTGAACTGGGGATTCTCCCGGGACATATTCCGCTCGTCACCCCGCTTCAGGTTGCTCCGCTTAGCGTTAAGGCGGACGGCGTCACAGTCTCCATCGCTGTGCATGGCGGTTTCGTTGAAGTGCACAAAGATAAGGTAACGGTGCTGGCTGAAAGTGCTGAGCTGCCCCGGGATATTGACGTGGAGCGCGCTGAAGCGGCTAAGGAGCGGGCTGAGCGCCGCCTTAAGCTGCAAAGCAAGCAGGATGAGATCGATCACCGCCGTGCGGAGCTGGCATTGCAGCGTGCTGTAACGCGGATCAAAGTTTCGACCGGCAAAGGACAACAGTAGCAGATAAGCGGTCAAGCCCTGGGCTTGACTGCTTTTTTTAGAATTTATATGTTTTGGGGCCCCCGCAAAGTACCTGAGTCATCATCGAAGCTAAAGCCCACTTTGTGGGGGAATTTAGCTAGCGCAAATCTAGCAGATTATGAACATATCGTCATCAGATCTGCATATAAAGACCCAATTGTTTAAAATTTCGTAAAAGTACTGGATTCTTTTCCCCTGCACAAGTATGATATAAGAGTCGATTTCCGAGTACCTAACACAGGGGGCTAATATGAACACACGCTTATCCGCTGAGTTGTCGGGTGCGATCGGCACCAGCAATATGATTTCGATGATTATCTCTTTGATCTGTGTTGCATTATCCTGGTGGGCACTTCAGAACCTTAAGCTGGATTTGGTCATAAGATATCCCAAGAGCCCTCAGGGCAGACTGCTGCACCTGCTCTTGGCGATTGTTCTGGGTCACTTCGTGGCCGGGTTCCTGCTTGATTACCTGGGCTGGAGCGGACTTATCGCACGGATGTTTTAACGGCAGCGGCTTTGGTTATATCTGTATAGGCCAACATAGTGAAAAAAGTGTCGAATAATAAGGTTTTATTATGTCAACACTGAAGTTAAGCAAGGAATCTGCACCTAAGACGCAATGGCGGAATATTCAATATCTTAACAGACGAATTTTAACCTCAAAATTAATTTCAGAAATAATGGACGCGGAGGGAAACCGAAATGAGCAAATTTATCGTCCGCGGTGGCAACAGATTGACCGGGAGCGTGAAAGTCAGCGGCGCAAAAAATTCCGTACTACCGATCATAGCCGCCTCTCTATTGGCAGAAGAAGGAGTCAGCGTCATTGTGGACGCACCTCCGTTAGACGATGTAATGACGATTAACAAAGTATTGGAATCTCTGGGTGCAGGTATTACATACCAGAACGATGTGATTGAAGTAGATGCCACTAATATTACTTCCTGTGAAGCACCATATGAATGGGTACGCAAAATGAGGGCTTCTTTCCTGGTTATGGGCCCGCTCCTGTCCCGTATGGGGCATACTCGTATTTCTCTGCCTGGCGGTTGTGCCATTGGAACTAGGCCGATTGACCAGCATTTGAAGGGTTTTGAAGCGCTTGGGGCCGAGATTAGTCTGGGCCAGGGCTATATTGATGCGAAAAGTAACGGGAGACTGCGCGGCGCCAAGATTTACCTGGATGTGGCCAGCGTAGGTGCGACCGAAAATATAATGATGGCTGCCGCGCTTGCCGAAGGCACCACAGTGATTGAGAACGCCGCAAAAGAGCCGGAGATTGTTGACCTTGCCAATTACCTCAACGGGATGGGCGGCATTGTACGCGGAGCCGGTACCGGAGTGATCCGGATTGAAGGCGTTGAGCGTATGCACGGCGTAAGACATCATGTCATTCCTGACCGGATCGAAGCTGGAACTTACATGGCGGCAGCGGCGATTACGGGCGGTGATGTGTATGTTGAGGGAGCTATTGCCGACCATCTGGGTCCGGTGATTGCCAAGATGGAGGAAATGGGCGTTACGATTATCCCGGATGAGAACGGAGTCCGTGTCATCAGCGACAAGCCGCTGAAGGCTGTCGATCTCAAGACATTACCTTACCCGGGATTCCCGACAGATATGCAGTCACAGATGATGGCGCTGCTGCTCCGCTCGGAAGGAACCAGCGTAGTGACAGAGACTGTCTTCGAGAACCGGTTCATGCATGTGGATGAATTCCACAACATGAACGCGGAGATCAAGATTGAGGGCCGTTCTGCAATCGTGACCGGCAATGCCAGTCTGGTCGGCGCTAAGGTATGTGCTACGGACCTGCGTGCAGGAGCTGCGCTTATTTTGGCAGGACTTGTGGCGGAAGGCACTACAGAAGTTAGCGGAACGCATCACATTGACCGCGGATATGTGCACCTGGCTGAGAAGCTGTCAGGACTTGGTGCGGACATATGGCGGATTTCCATGGAAGAGTCGGCTGTTCCTGCTGCGAAGGAAGAAGCGCTTAAGCCTGAACCGGCCAGAAGCGAATCCTCCAAAGCCGAAGAGATCAGACCCCGTTTCCAGATTCAGCCGTCTTGGGTATAATAGTTATTCTTAAAAATATGAGGACCAGCCGCTAAGCGGCTGGTCCTTTTTTGAAATATAAGAGTTTATATGTTGCACACGATAAATTATCCTTCTATTTCTCGCTGAAACGGTACCGTCCTTTAAAAGGACGGCAAAGCCGTTTCCACTTGGGAAATTTACCTTATATGTTCCGGGGGATTTCGCAACTCTCTTTCTCTCAAAATCCCGTTCTAGCAGGTGCCGCAAATTCATATCTATAAGAATCACCGGTGCTTACGGAAGGAGCCATAGAGATGAAAGAGTTAATCAACCTGCGGCGCATTCTGAAGCGTCCGCGCAGCGTAGCGCGCGTGCGGCGGCGCGGCGCACACCCGCTGCGGCGGCTGGCCCCCGCCGCCTGGCTGGCAGCGCCCCTGCTGGCGGCGCTGCTGCTGCCGCTGGCCGTTGTCCCGCAGCGCGGGGGACAACAGCCGCCGGCGCCCCCGGCCGTGCCGCAGGCCACGGCCGCTCCGGCGCCGCCGGCAACGGCTGCCGCAGAGGCGCCGCAGCCGGAGGTCTCCGTCTATTTGTCGCGCAGCGGACAAATAGAGACCCTGCCGCTGGAGGAATACGTCAGCGGCGTACTGGCGGCCGAGATGCCGGCCGAATTTGAGCTTGAAGCGCTCAAGGCGCAGGCCGTAGCGGCCCGCACGTTCATTGCCCGCCGTCTGATCGCCGGCGACCACAGCGGGGTCCCCGTTCCCGAAGCGGATGTGAGCGATACGGTAAGCCATCAGGCTTACGTATCCCAGGCCGTGCTGGAACGGGACTGGGCGTCCGGCAGCAAGCGCGCCGGCCTGGCGAAGATCCGCCGCGCGGTCTTGGAGACGCGCGGAACCATCATGACCTATCAGGGGCAGCCGATCACGGCTTCCTTCTTCGCCTCCAGCGGAGGGTATACGGAGAACTCCGAGGAGTACTGGAATGCTGCGGTTCCCTACCTGCGCAGTGTAGCCAGCCCGTGGGAGCTGCAGATCACCCCGAACCTGGCGGTAAGCTACACCTTCAGCAATTCGGAGCTGCGCAGCAAGCTGGGCCTTGGAACCAAGGACCTTCCGGTAGCAGCCAGTCTGGGAGCTTCGGGCAAGGCAGTGCCGGTCTCCGCTCAATCCTCCACCAGTTTGCCAGCGGAGGTGCTGTCGCTTACAGCCGGCCACCGGATCAAACAGATCTCTATCGGTGGGAAGGTATTTACCGGGCGGGAAGTGAGAGAGAAGCTGGGGCTACGCTCGAGCCAGTTCACCTGGAAGCGCCAAGCGGGGAAGGTGCAGATCACCACGTATGGTAACGGCCACGGTGTCGGCATGAGCCAGTGGGGGGCGAACGGAATGGCGAAAGAGGGCAAGACCGCGACCCAGATTCTCAAACACTACTACAGCGGGGTCTCTTTTACCGGAATCTCAACTCTCCTGAAAAAATAATCTGCAAGATACGTATAAAAGCGAAGCGCCCGGTAACACTGGTTACTGAGGTGATAACCATATGAATGAACAAGACAAAATCAAATCAACCCATGATGAATCTCTCAAAAACAAGCAGGGAGATTCAGGCGCCAAGCCTTCTTCATGGAGCAGACTGTTATCCAAACGGTGGGTATTCCCGGCAGTCTACACGGCGGCAGCGGCACTTATACTAACCTTGGTGTGGGTCTATCAGGATGCCGGCCAGAAGCCGCTGAATCCCGACAACGCCGCGGTAGTATCCCAAGGTGAGGCCGGCAGCAAAACCGGAGCCGCAAACGGTGATCCCGAAGCCCTGGAAGTTGTCGCATCCGCCGAAAGCCTGGTCTGGCCTGTAGCAAGCCCGAGTGAAGTGGAAGTGGTCAAACCGTACTACGATGAGAACGGCACGGAAGAGAATCATATTGCGGCGATGGTGCAGTACAACAATACTTTTGTCACCAACACCGGAATTGATATTGCCCGTGAGGACAACAAGACGTTTGATGTGAAGGCGGCACTCAGCGGTGAAGTCACCAGAGTGGAAGATGTTGCTGTACTGGGTAAGGTAATCGAGATTACCTCTCCCGGCGATCTGAAGACGGTCTATCAGAGTCTGGGTGAAACCAAAGTGAAGCAGGGCGACGAAGTGAAGCAGGGCGATACACTGGCTACAGCGGGACGCAATGAGATGGAGAAGGGTCTTGGCAACCATCTGCACTTTGAAGTGCATGAGGACGGTAAGATTGTGAATCCTTCGGATCTGCTTCCGCAGCGCTAAGCCGAATGATCAGCAGGGGGCGGAAGCCTCCTGTTTTTTTTCTACCTGAAATGGACAGTCCGGCAGGTTCTATTCTGGAAATGGGGCCGTGAAATGCAGTGAATTGGGTTGTCCGACAAATAAAATGAGCCTTCCTGAGCTTGTCATGTCCTGAAAGCGCGAATATATAGGCCCGCCCCTCATATAATGTACCAAACTATTCACAGTTGGGAGGCGGGAGCGTGCACGATTACATCAAGGAACGTACCATTAAAATCGGACGCTGCATCGTGGAAACCAGGCACACGGTCCGGACCATAGCCAAGGAATTTGGCGTTTCAAAAAGCACGGTGCACAAAGATTTAACCGAACGGCTGCCGGAAATTAATCCGGATCTGGCTGATCAGGTGAAGCACATTCTCGAATATCACAAGTCCATCCGTCATCTTCGGGGGGGAGAAGCCACAAAAATTAAATATAAGAAAACGACAGGTAAGAAGCGTGAGGTTGCCGTAGCCTCAAAGCCATAAGATTTTCGGATTTTCGCGCCATAATTCAGGTTTAGTCCATTGTACTCACCCCCTAAAGTATGGTATTTTTAAATTTGGTACAATCTTCTTTTCTCATTTAAAATAACACTTTGGGGGCTCTTTCATTATGCTTAGCAAGGATATCGGAATCGATCTCGGCACAGCCAACGTGCTCATTCATGTCAAGGGAAGGGGAGTCGTTCTGGATGAACCTTCCGTGGTCACACTTGAAAGTGATACGAAGCGGGTCCTTGCGGTTGGTGAACAGGCACGCCGGATGGTTGGGCGGACACCTGGAAATATAACGACGATTCGTCCGCTCCGTGACGGGGTAATCGCCGACTTTGCCATTACGGAAATGATGCTCAAATACTTTATTGACAGCGTTGGCGGCCGGACCTGGTATTCACGGCCCCGTATTTTGATTTGTGCTCCCACCAATATTACATCTGTGGAAACGAAGTCCATCCGTGAGGCGGCAGAGCGCAGCGGGGCCAAAGAGGTCTTCATGGAGGAAGAGCCCAAAGCTGCAGCCATTGGCGCAGGAATGGACATTTATCAGCCTAGCGGAAATATGGTCGTCGATATTGGCGGCGGAACGACGGATGTAGCCGTATTGTCCATGGGCGACGTCGTTACCGCCTCTTCCATTAAGATCGCAGGGGACAAGTTCGACGATGCCATTTTAAGATATATTAAACAGAAATATAAGCTACTGATCGGTGAACGCACGGCGGAGGATATCAAAGTGACCATCGGCTCGGTACGTCCGGGCGGCATGAAGGCAGAGATGGACATCCGCGGGCGTGATATGGTGAGCGGATTGCCTCAGACTCTTACCATTTCATCCGGCGAGGTGAAGGAAGCGCTGTGGGACCCGGTTTCGTCGATTGTGGCTGCGGCCAAGTCGGTGCTGGAGCGTACGCCTCCTGAGCTGTCGGCAGATATTATTGACCGTGGAGTGGTGCTGACCGGCGGAGGCGCCCTGCTTAACGGACTGGACGAGCTGCTCTCCGAACAGCTGCATGTTCCGGTCTGGGTGGCTGAAGATCCGATGCACTGCGTCGTCAAGGGCACGGGAATTATGCTGGATCATTTGGACAAGGTAGTTAAGAAAAAGTTCTAGCCTGCCGATAATAAGGGAGAACAGCAGATTCCAGGAAGGGACTGACCTCATGCTCAGAGGATTATATACAGCCGCAGCAGGAATGGTGACGCAGCAGCGCAGACATGATACGGCGACGCAGAACTTGGTCAATTTAAATACTACGGGGTACAAGCAGGTCGACAGTGTCAGCCACGCTTTTCCCGAGGTGCTGGTCACCGCGATGAACGGGGGCACTGCTAAGACTGTAGGACGGATCAATACCGGGGTTTTTGCCGAGCAGTCCGTCTCCCAATACCTGCAGGGCGACCTTATTGAGAGCGGCAAAAGCGTAGACTTTGCGCTGTCTACCGATCTGCAGGTCCCAGACCCGGAGAATCCGGGTACCAATCTTGCTTTTGACGGCTCGGGGAAATATATCAGTCCGGATGGCGAGGTTACTTACCGGCCCCAGGCGTTCTTTACGGTTCAAGATAATGAAGGCAATAATTTATATACACGTAACGGAAGCTTTACAGTTGCTCCTACAGGGGAAGTGCTTAGTTCTGGCGGATTCAAGGTGCTCGACAGTAACGGCAATCCACTAAGTTTGAAAGAGCCCCAAGATAGCCTTAAAGTGGACGGGGAAGGGAATCTGATTGATAATGATACTGGGCAGCCTTCAGGCACCCGGATCGGAATCAGCGTCGTCACAAGACCGCAGGAGCTGGTGCGTGACGGCAACGGGGTTTTTCATGCTGATGATGCCGAGGCCGCAGACATCCGCTTTTCTAATGGAACGGATATTCTGCAGGTACGCCAGGGCTACCTTGAGAACTCTAATGTGGATGCCACTCAGGTCACTGTGGATATGAACGCCGCTTACCGCGCGTATGAAGCGAATCAGAAAGTGATCCAGTTCTACGACAGCAGCCTGCAGAAGGCCGTGAATGAAGTCGGCCGGGTATAGCCGGGCTGCATGGACCATTACTGATGGTGTAAGCCAGTTTCTTCTTATCAAGCTAGTAGGAGGTTAGACCTGTGAACAACTCGACAATCGGTGCTTCTGTCTCAATGGCCAGTCTGCAGCAGCGGCTGGATATTATAGCGGATAACATTGCCAATATGAATACCAATGGTTATAAGAGCAAGCAAGGCTCGTTCGAGGATGTGCTTACCCGTGTACAGCAGCAATCCAAGGATTATGACCAGCCTGGGCGCAGCATGCCGCTGGGCTTCAATATCGGCTTTGGTGTGCGTGTGCCTACAGTGTCAAGTAATTGGGAGGAAGGCACGCTCCAGGAGACAGGGAAGCCTACGGACTTGGCGCTTCAAGGCAATGGATTGTTCGGCGTTCAGGTGAACGGTGAAACGGCATATACCCGCCAGGGGAATTTCCACTTCACCCCGGATACGGCCAATAAGGATAAGATGATTCTTGTGGACAATACCGGCAATCCTGTGCTGGGTGCTAACGGTACTCCGCTCAGCGTAGGAGCTAATGTAAGTGCTGCTATTGATGAGCGCGGGCAGGTGTGGACCAAGACGGATGAGAAACAGCCGCCTGTCCTGGCAGGCAGCTTAATGATTGTTGAGCCGCTCAGCAAGAATGCTTTGCAAGCTGTGGACGGTAATTTCTATGTATTAGCTGAAGGCGTGACAACGCAGCAGGCATTCGTGCAAAGAGCAGCGGGCGAAGCGAAGGATGTAGGCGTTCGCTCAGGCTATCTGGAATCCTCTAATGTGGATCTGAGCCGGGAAATGACGGAGATGATGCAGATTCAGCGTACGTATCAGCTTGCTGCCCGGGCGCTGTCCTCCAGTGACCAGATGCTGGGCCTGGCTAATAACATGCGCGCGTGAGGTGAAGGAATGAGTCGTGAGAAGGTTAAGACTGCACAGAAAGCAGAAGAGGAGCAGCAGCAGCCGGTGAAGCGGCGCAGGATTAGGGCCTGGACCATTATTCAGTGGTTCCTGATTCCATTGCTGCTGGTTGCCGCACTTGGAGGCGGGCTGGTCGTAGGGTATGTGATCCTCGGCAAAAAGGAACTAAGTGATGTGCTCCTGTGGAGTACGTGGAAGCATGTATATGATCTGGTGTTCGCACCTTAAAGTGTTATGGCATACCGATATCGGAGGCTCCCTTGTTGTGCAGGGGAGTTTTCTTTTTTATACTGAAAAATGTATAATGATGGCGTGCCCTAAGAGCGCCAAAAAGGGCCCTCTCCGCCATGCTGCCGCGTGCGGTGGAGAAAGCCCCTTATCTTAACCTCCACTGCTGCAGGTGGTGAAGGATAATTATAGTTTTTGCCGAAGCTGTCCATATTTATGCAGAGACGGCGGAGAATAAAACAAAAGTGCTGCTGTAGGCGGAGGTTCATAGACGCGGTTACAACCGAAGGGAGCTTTAATAATCATGATGAATACCAATCAAATTCAAGAAATAATCCCCCACCGGCCCCCATTTCTGCTGGTGGACAAAATTACAGAAATAGAAATGGGCAAACGGGCAGTCGGCATCAAAAATGTAACGGTAAATGAGCCGTTTTTTGCCGGACACTTCCCTGGCTTCCCGGTGATGCCGGGTGTGCTGATTACGGAAGCCTTGGCTCAGGTGGGCGCTGTGGCTATTCTTGGCGTAGAAGCTAACCGGGGCAAAATCGGTTTTCTGGCCGGGCTTGACGGCTTCCGCTTCCGCGGACAGGTTGTTCCCGGCGATACCCTTGTGCTTGAGGTAGAGATTACCCGGCTTAAAGGCAGTATCGGTAAAGGACAAGCCACTGCCAAGGTGGACGGCAAGACGGTAGCGTCCGGCGAGATTATGTTCGCACTCAGCTAGTTCCTGTTATAAACTTATATATTATAGATGGAGAAGGAGAGATAGACATGACTGGATTAAGCCCGAAGGCGCAGGAGACCCTGACACGCTGGCTGCAGGACCCTTCTGTCGACGAGAACACCAAAGAAGAGCTGAAGGCCCTTGCCGGTGAACCTAAGGAACTGGAAGAGCGATTCTATAGAGATCTTGAATTTGGTACAGGCGGTTTGCGCGGAGTCATCGGAGCAGGCAGTAACCGGATGAACCGTTATACAGTCGGCCGGGCTACTCAGGGCTTCGCTGATTACATTCTGGGACAGCATACGGGAGAAGGCAGACCCTCGGTGGTTATCGCCCACGATTCCCGGCGCTTCTCGCCGGAATTCACGCTGGAGGCTGCGCTTGTACTCGCCGGCAACGGAATTGAGACCCACCTGTTCTCTTCCCTGCGTTCTACGCCGCAGTTATCCTTTACCGTCCGTCATTTGAAGGCGTCTGGAGGCATTGTAATCACTGCCAGCCACAATCCCCCTGAATATAACGGATACAAGGTCTACAATGCCCAGGGCGGACAGCTGGTGCCGCATGAAGCGGAGAAGGTTATTGCTAATATTTTGAATGTGGACTCCTTCAACGGAGTGAAGCGCATGTCTCAGGAGGCTGCAGAGAGCGCAGGCCTGCTGCACTGGCTGGGGGCCGAAGCGGACGAGGCATTTACGGATACGGTTGCTGCGGTAAGTGTCAGCCGTGAAGAGATTGCCTCTTCGCTGGGCCGTGACTTCTCCATTGTCTATACGCCGCTGCACGGGACAGGCAATCTTCCGGTCCGCCGTGTACTGGAGAAGATCGGCTTCACTCAGGTACATGTAGTTCCTGAACAGGAACAGCCGGATTCCGAATTCTCTACCGTGAAATCTCCGAATCCGGAGGAACGTGAAGCCTTCACCCTGGCGATGAAGCTGGGCGAAGAGCTGAATGCGGATCTGCTGATCGGTACAGATCCGGATGCTGACCGTATGGGCGCCGTGGTTCGTGACAACGAAGGCAAATTTGTAGTGCTGTCCGGGAATCAGTCCGGCGCGCTCATGATTCATTATTTCCTGAGCCGTTTACAGGAACAAGGGAAGCTGCCGGCTAACGGCGCTGTAGTTAAGACCATTGTAACCAGTGAGATGGGCGCTGCTGTAGCCAGCCATTATGGCGCTACGGTGTTCAACACCCTGACCGGATTCAAATATATCGGGGAGAAGATGAACCAGTTCGAGCAGTCCGGCGAGTATACGTATCTGTTCGGATATGAAGAAAGCTACGGCTATCTGGCCGGCAACTATGCCCGTGACAAGGATGCAGTCCTTGCTGCAATGCTGATCGCTGAAGCGGGTGCCTATTACAAGGCCCAGGGCAAGACCCTGTACGATGTGCTGCAAGAGCTGTATGCACAGTTCGGATACTTCCTGGAGAGCCTGGAATCCCGCACGCTGAAGGGCAAGGACGGAGTGGCCCAGATTCAGGGGATCATGAATGACTGGCGGACCAGCCCGCCGCACGAAATCGCCGGGGCATCCGTAACGCAGGTGCTGGACTACTCCATGGGACTGGACGGTCTGCCTAAGGAGAACGTGCTGAAATATCTGCTGTCGGACGGCTCGTGGTTCTGCCTGCGCCCTTCCGGCACGGAACCGAAGATCAAAGTGTATTTTGCCGTGGTGGGTGAATCCCTGGACAACGCCAAGCACAAGGTTGCGGAATTGACCAGTCAGGTTATGGCACGGGTAGACGGGAAATAATAAGTAATAGATAACTTCCCTGCGGAAACGGAGCTGCTCCAGATGGACAGACCTCCGTTTCCGCTTAAATTTGCCGGTGGCAAGAGGGTCGGGTCGGCAGCTGTGATGTAAGGCAATCAGCTTTAAAGTGAAAGAGGAGGTACTTTGGTGCAGCAGAAATGGCAACGCTGGAATATAGCATCACGCAAGTGGTTATGGATCATTATGGTGATAGGTCTGATCGGTGCGCTTCCGGTCGTATATGACCGTCTACAGACAGAGAAGTCTTCCAAAACGGTTGAGTTTGTCTTTGATTACCGCGATCTGGTTGAGGTTGCGAGCTACCGGGAGAACCCGCAGGATTATATCAACGAGCAGTTAGACCGGCTGAAGGCAGCCGGTGTTCAGAGTATGGCTATCTATGAAAATACATTGGAGGATTTCCGCAAGGCGCGCCGCCTGATGATCTGGGGAGCGTCTGATATCGCCAATCTTACCGATACTGTGATTCCGGAGAATGAGAACTATACATATGTCCTCTTTACCAGTGCGAAGAACAGTGAAATGCTCTCACCGGTTATCCGCGATGCCTTCAGCAGACTGGACATCCGGACGGAAGAATGGAACTACCGCGGCCAGCAGGGGCTGATCATCCAGACACCGCTGGAGGATGCAACGCTCAAGCCGCTGCAGCCGGACCCGATTACACTGGAAATGCTGCATGCGAAGGGCTTCAACATTGTGCCCCGGCTTGTAGACTCTCTGGCATACAATCAGGATGCCGTGAAGAAGCTGCTGGACCGTTACGCCGAGCTTGGCGTCAAGCGGATTCTTTTTGAAGGAGAGTCTGTCAAAGGGTACTCCGATGATGCGGATACGGGCAGTCTGACCGTCTTCGCCGATCTCCTGAAGCAGCACGGGATGGGAATTGCGGCAATCGAGAATATTAAGGTTCAGCAGAAGGGCTTCTCCAAGCTGGCCTATATGCTGGATTACAACGTGGCGCGCCTGTATTCACTCAGTGAGGCGGATTCCAGCCTGAAGACTGAAGTGATCGCAGACCGGTTCGCGCTGGGCACCAAAGACCGCAATATCCGTATGATCTATCTGAATACGATTCCCTCCAGAGACACTAAGAAGGCTGCTATCACAGATACGCTGGATAACCTGATTGAGAGTCTCAGCGGACCTGAGGGTGCAGTAGCCAAGATTGAGGCGAACGGCTTCAAGATTGGACAAGCTACAGCCTTTGATGTGAGCGATTCCTCCTTCCAGCGTTACTTCAAGCTGATTGCGGTGATCGGGGCGGTGGCTATGGTTGCGCTGCTGTTCTCCTACTTCATCCCTTGGCTTACTCTGCCTGTATGGGTGCTTGGACTGGTTGGAAGTGCAGGACTGCTGGTTCTGAAGCCGGCATTATTTGAACAGGCGCTTGCGCTTGCCGTAGCCATAAGTGCGCCTACCCTGGCTATAGTGCTGGCTATCCGCAAAATTAATGAGATGGGCCCTCCTTTACGCGCCAATCCGTTAACCTTTGCCGTAATGAGCCCGCGCCGCCGTCTGACGCATAGTCTCGTTCTGTATGTCAAAACTGCGTTAATCACCTTCAGTGCGGTGCCTTTCGTCATTGCGCTGCTGAATAATATTACCTATGCCCTGGTACTGGAACAGTTCCGCGGGGTAAGTCTGCTGCATTTGGCCCCGATCGGGCTTACTGCACTGTATGTGCTTTTGTATCGTGGAGAGTTTGCCTTTAACAAGACAGGTAAGCTGCTGCGGACGCCGATTACACTCGCTATGGTCATTGCCGCCGGTGTGATCGGTATCGTGGGGATGTATTATTTGAGCCGGACCGGGAATGCCGGAAGTGTAAGTGCACCGGAGAAAATCCTTCGTGTCTTCCTGGAGAATACCGTCGGGGTAAGACCGCGTAACAAGGAGTTCCTGCTGGCACATCCGCTCTTTATCCTCGGTGCATTCTTGGCCTATAAATACCGGAGTGCAGCCTTCATCATGATTATTGCAGTTATTGGGCAGTTGTCTATGGTGGATACCTTTGCCCATATTCATTCACCTGTGCTGATCTCGCTGATCCGCGGACTCCTGGGTCTTGGACTCGGCCTGATCATCGGTATTATCGCTGTTGGGGTATGGCAGATTGCGGAAGGATGTTGGAAGCGATGGTCACCACTCCTCAAAAAATTGTAATCTCCGGCTTCTACGGCTTCCGCAACAGCGGAGACGAAGCCGTTCTGCAGTCGATTCTGAATGCTCTGCGCAAGCAGTCCCAGGCTGCCGGAATAACGCTTGCGCCTGTGGTTCTATCCATTGATCCGGAGTGGACGGCTGCCACGTACGGGGTGGAATCTGTACACCGGATGAAGCTGGGAGAGGTCCGCAGAGCCATATCAGAAAGTGCGGGCCTGATCAGCGGCGGCGGCAGCCTGCTTCAGGATGTTACAAGCAGCAAGACCATTCCGTATTACCTCGGTATTATCAAGCTGGCCCAGTGGATGGGGAAGCCGGTATTTATCTATTCCCAGGGAATCGGCCCGGTGAACCGCAAGCTGTTTCATCCGCTGATCAAATCCATATTCCGGAAATGTGCCTATATCTCCGTGCGGGATGAACAGTCCCGCCTGTTGCTTCAGTCTATGGGGCTTAGTATTGATGAGGTAGAGGTAGTACCTGACCCGGTTATGGGTCTGGAGTTGCCTGAGGATATGCAGCCAGGGGTAGAAAAAGGGACGTTGATTGGGGATACGCCAGTTCCTGGCCTGCAAGTTGTGCCCGCTACTGTAGGTGTCTCTGTCCGCTTCTGGGAGCAGTCCCGTAAGGAGCTGGACGCGTTGGCTGAAGGCCTGGTGAAGGCTTCTGCGGTCCAGCCGCTCCATGTACACTTTCTGCCCTTCCATCATTCTGCGGACAATGAGGCTTCTCGCTATGTAATGCAGAAGCTGGGCCGGAGTATAGAAGACAATGGAGGATCGGTAACGATCCGTGAGGATGCGCTTCATCCGCTGCAGATGCTGCGGGAGGTAAGCCAGTGCCAGGCCCTTATAGGTATGCGGCTGCACAGCCTTATCTATGCTGCGGGACAGCGTGTTCCGCTGATGGGCGTCTCTTATGATCCGAAGATTGATCATTTTCTAGAGCGGGTGGATTGTCAGCCGGTAGGCAAGACAGATACACTGGAGGCAGACAAGGTAGCTGCCGGGCTTCTGGAACTGCTGCGCTCAGGGGAGCGCTGGAAGCAGGAGCGGGAGCCGCTGATTGCCGCGCTCACCCAAGAGGCAGAGGCACCGGCCCGGCGAATTGTCCAATATTTCGGCCGTAAAGGATGAGTGACAAGTGAAAGCAGATAGCGCATTACCGACAGTACCCATTTTTGGCATACGAGTATCCAAGGCGGATATGAAGACCACCGTTTCTTATCTGACAGAGGCGGTTCATAAGCGTGAGCCTCATCAGGTAATTACTGCCAATCCGATTATGGTCATGGCGGCGCTGGAG
This sequence comes from Paenibacillus silagei, assembly GCF_017874735.1. Lineage (GTDB taxonomy): Bacteria > Bacillota > Bacilli > Paenibacillales > Paenibacillaceae > Paenibacillus_AQ > Paenibacillus_AQ silagei. Next base: position 155,347 of record NZ_JAGGLV010000001.1, on the reverse strand, counting down.
AATCCGTCTTATATGGAGATTATGAAATCAGCAGAGCTGGTTGTCCCTGACGGAACTGGAGTGGTGTGGGCCGCGGAGTATTGTCAGGAGCCTGTAGCTGAGCGTGTAGCGGGCTTTGATCTTTTACATGAATTATTGCACCAAGGCGAAAGCTATAACTGGAGAGTATATTTGCTCGGTTCAACCCCTGAGGTGATTCGCGAGACGGCTTCCCGGTTACAAACAAGATATCCCGGTATTGTCATCGCAGGATATCATGACGGGTATTTTGGTCCGGCAGAGGATGAACACATTGTGGGCGGAATCCTTGAAGCGAAGCCTGACTTGCTCTTTGTTGCCAGAGGGGCGGACAGCCAGGAGCCATGGATCGCCAAATACAAAGCCCGGCTGCAGATCCCGGTGATGATGGGTGTCGGCGGGAGCTTTGATGTGATCTCCGGCAAGAGCCGCCGTGCCCCTGTGGCCTTCCAGAAATTAAGGGCAGAATGGTTATACCGGCTGCTCAAGGAACCCACACGTTACAAAAGAATGCTTGCGCTGCCGAAATTCGCAGTAAAAGTGGTACGAGAGAAAGATAAAGTGACAAAAGAACAGTAAAATGAGGAAATTTACTGAAAAAATCCGTGTTACCGCCTAAAAACAGTATTGGAATTTGTTTTTGGTTCAGCGTATAATTCAATGCGGTAGAGAAATGGAGGTCGACTTTTCACATGTTAATCATATACATCGCCGGATTCGTTGTGTGCATGGGGCTTGCACTGCTTTTGACGCCGTTCGTGAAGAAATTCGCCATTAAGATCGGTGCGACAGATGTGCCAAATGCCCGGAAAGTGCATACGAAGATCATGCCCCGCCTTGGCGGACTCGGCATATTTCTGGCGTTTGTGTTAGGCCTGCTTGCCGTATTACCAATTATTCCGTATGACTTCACTCCCCGGGAGGCTAATTTCATTAAAGCGCTGCTATGCGGCGGAGGCCTGATTGTGTTGATCGGCGGTCTGGATGACCGTTTTGAGCTATCAGCCAAAGTGAAGCTGCTGGGCCAGATTGCCGCTGCCTGTATTGTGGTTTTCGGGTTTGGCATCACGGTAGATTTCGTAAATATTCCTTTTCATAATAGCTATTCTTCCTTAGAGAGCTGGATTGCCATCCCTCTGACGATCTTCTGGATTGTCGGCGTCACGAACGCCGTGAACCTGATCGATGGGCTGGACGGGCTTGCAGCAGGCGTATCCGGTATTGCCATTGCTACGATTGCTGTCATGGCTTTCCTGATGGGGAACACGATGGTTGCCCTGCTCTGTCTGCTGCTTCTGGGCAGCATACTGGGATTCCTGTTCTTCAACTTCCATCCCGCCAAAATCTTCATGGGAGATACGGGCTCGCTGTTCCTGGGCTTCTGCCTGGCACTGCTTGCACTCCTCGGCTTCAAACAGATTGCGGTGGTTTCATTCATCACACCACTCCTGATTATCGGAGTTCCGTTATCGGATACGTTCTTCGCCATCGTCCGGCGCAAGCTGCAGAAGAAGCCGATCTTCGCTCCGGATAAAGGCCATCTCCATCACTGTCTGCGCGAGCTCGGCTTCAGCCACCGCCAGACGGTACTGATCATCTACGGCATTGCCGCATTCTTCGGTATCCTGGCAGTCATCCAGACCTCTGCTTCGCTCTACGAAGCCAACTGGGTTACCTTCGTAGTCATCTGCGTCATGCTCTTCTTCCTCCAGATCGGCGCAGAGATCACCGGCGTCATCAGCAAGACCAAGCGCCCGGTGATTGATTTGTTTTTGAGAATGCGGATGAAGGTTGGGCAAGAGCGGGGCAGTAAGTTATAATTTCTTTTGAAGCTGAATTACGATTCACAAATTGTTTCATTAAATATCGGTGCGTATCCTTCCATAAGGGTACGCTCTTTTTTTTGTCTTATTGCAGATCTGGATGCCGCTTACAGAAAAGTTGGGCGGAGTCCTTCATATTATGGGCTGCTGGACCGATAAAATAATTATCATCAACAAAAGGGAGAGGTTAATGACATGCAGCGCATGAAAAAAACATTTATCTGGACACTTCTGTTCGCTTTATTGGTATCCTTAGTCCCGCCGGGACTTATGAATATTGCGGCGGCTGCAGATAAGCCGACCAGTTACTTTACACCGGATAATCAAAAGCTTCGGAATACGGTTGATCTGACTTTACTTCCATCATCTTCAGTGCCGTCATTGCAAATTGCCAGAGATAATGTATTGCAGGTGACAGATGCAAGCCTGACAGTTACAGGTACCTTTACAAAGGTAACCAGTTCTACACTCGGAGCAAATGTACAATTATTAAATTGGGATCAGCAGAACAACAAATGGCTGGAAGATCCTACACACGTAACACCGGGAGTGGTCCAACTGGATGTTGACAGCCCCGATAACCGTTTCAGTGCCAATCTGACCTTGTATCCTGGTATGAACCGGATTACATTGACCGGATCGCAAGGCAGCAATGATCGCTCAGAAGCATTTTACGTTCTCTTCGATAAGGTTCCTTATGTGGAGAAGCTTCAGGTTCTTGGAGGATCAGAGAAGCTGAATCTAAATGAAGGCGCACAGTTAGTCGTAGCCAACAAGGAAATCACACTTGAAGGTAAAGCGCAGAATGCCACCAAGGTTACGGTTTCCCTTAATGATGGCACTGCTTCAAGCACATCATTATTGCAGGATGGCACTTTCTTTTCCCAGCGTATGGAGCTTAAGCCTGGGGTGAACAGCCTTAAGCTGGTTGTACAGAATGGTTCTGACACACTCAGCTTTCAATATTCAATTTTCTATTATGATGAGAAGAACCCAATAGTCGCTATGTACTTAGGAGATAGTACCGGTCAAGGGCAGGACCTTTTATACGGAGATCAGCCAGTGATGACAGAGGATAAAGATACTGCCAGCCTATTTGTCCAGATGATGGTTCCAGACAATGCCGGAGTGCCTTTCAGCGGTTCGGCAGTTGTGAAGCTGGATAGTGCAGTACCCGCTATTGAATATGGGGAAGGTTTAACACTTAGCAGCAGTGGTGCGGTGGGGTTGAAATCAGGCTCCGAAATTTTAGTTCCTTCTCCAATTAAGGATTCGCCTGCTTATCGGCTGGTAACATTTAAAATCCCTTTGACCTTAACAAAGGATAATGCAACACCTGCTAACCGTTTAGAAAAGCAGACGCACAATCTTTCAGTAGCGTATGGAACCAAGACCGTTAACCGGTCCATTGATTTTCAGTATATGAAGAATAACATTGTAATTACAGATATGAAGTATTTGCCGGGGTATAACGGAACAACAGGGACAGTACCTGCCGGAGTAGCGCTGAATGGGGCTAAGGTGGATTCTGGAGAATTCTATATCTTGGTTAAAACCAATACAGCTATGACAACCACTCCTGTAAAGCTGCTTGCAAGCTATTTGCCTTTGTCCACCAGAGTTTTAGCGCCGGAATGGATAAAGGCGGTATCGCCAACAGAACATATCTTTAAAATTACGGATTTCCAGAACGGGAATCAGACCGTCCGGTTCAAGATAGATGGCTCATCCTCAAACAAGGATGTGAATATTTCTTTTGCCTCGAAGAGCTACATTTATGTATCCAACCTTACGGATGGGCAGACTTATGTAATTAACTCCAGCGAGAGCAAAGTATTGAACGTAAAGGGACAATATATCGACTTTAATCTGGGTAGCAGCTACTTCCTGGCTGAAATGTATGTGAATGGGTTGAAAATAAAACCTACAGGAACAGAGAAGTGGCCAAATCCAAGTGATGGTGCTTTTTCTGTAGATTTAAAAATTGATGCTAAAGAGGGACCTATTGTATTCGGGGAGAATAAAATTGTCCTGACAGGAACAGGGGTAGATGAAAAAGGACAGGTTCGTGAGGTCCGCAAGGAACTGCGTGTCTATATTCTTGATGAGAATGTATCAACCATCAGCAAATTCCAGCCGGCCTTAGGCACAGGAAGACCTACATTCCCGGACGCTAATTTTGGACCAACGGATGTACTGCTCACGAAGCTGTTCAATCTGACACCTGATTTTATTTATAATGATACAAAGTATACAACTAGTCTGAAAACCTATGATTTGGTGCTGCGAGGCAGCGGGGCAGTGAAACTGAATCTGAACATGGGTACCAAAAATATATTGTCGCTTGATATTCCGGCTAACGCCAGTGCTGCTAATACAGCAAGCCCTGTGTTTGCGGATCAACGTTATACTACCAGCTTTGCCGGCAGTCAGAAGGATTTCGTAATGCGGATTCAGGATCTCACCAATGATACACCGGGAACCTACATCTATACGCTGGAACTGATCAACAGCACGGGTGCCAAGACTAGTCAGAAACTGGAGCTGATCCGGGAGGTCAGTGCTTACCGCATTCTGTCTCCTCAGCCCTCTGTAGGGACTCAGTATGTTGTGAACAAGAACTTTGTTCATTTTGATATTGAGGCTGAGGGAGCTACAAGTGTAGTTATTGACAAAGAGCAGGCCGTTAAGCGAACGGATCTGGGACCGGGCAGGTTCGTTCTGGATTACGTAGGCTTGAAGCCAGATAAGGCAAACAGCATCAAAATTCAAATTGTCAGAGGAAGCAGTACAAGTACAGATACTATCTCAATATTCTATACGGGCACTGTAGCAGTTGATTCGCAATACATGGCGCCTAAGGTAGCGGACAAATACAGTGTATTTAATAAGAAGCTGGAATTGACCTTCCCGAAAGGGACTGTAATGCAAAGTACAGATACACGCAATCTGAAGAAGTTCTATCCTGATACCAAACTTCGCTTCGGTATTGCTGAACCGACAACAGGTGTGGTCGAACGCCGTAACGATTATGGCAATGTCATCGGCTTCCCGGTAACATTTGAAGAGAGCGGAATTCCTAACTGGACCATTCCCGATGAATTCTCACTTCGTTTCAGTTCTCCATATGAGAGCAGTAACTTCGTAAGAATATCCGATGTGTACTGGATTAGCGGAGGCTTGGGCGAATTGGGTACAGTATCGACTGGAGGGTACATTCCTGCAACGAATGGCCTGGCTCCATATTCTGTAGATGGTTTGTTCGGTGATCCGCAGACTCCGGCAGAGCGCAAGATCACTCCATCCAAGCGGGGGAAACTAACACTGGCTTTTGACTCCAATGTTGTTGATGACGCGGGGACTGTTGTCACTGTATTCCAATATAACTCCAACCGTGAATGGGTGAATATTGGTGGTACTGTGGATACCAACAAGCATACAATCAGTGTTCCGTTTGATGAATTTGGTTATTACAAGGTTATGAAAATGAGCCGTGGCTATAACGATATTACGAATCACCAATGGGCCCGAAACATTCTTAATGCCCTGTATTCCAAGGGGATCATGAATAATCTCCGTTTTGAACAGTTTGGCACAGACGATCAGACAACAAGAGGAGAGTTCGCGACCCTGCTTGTTAAGGGCTTGAACCTGCCGCTTAACTACGATAGTAATAAGACCTATTCAGATTTGGTTCCAGGGGCCAGTTCAGTAACCTGGGATTATGAACATATTGAGACAGCATCCAGAGCCGGAATTGTGACTGGACTTACCGATGGGGTATTTGGTCCAGATCAACCGATTACGCGTGAGCAAGCGGCTGTGATGATTGCCAGAGCACTCAAGCTGAAGCTGCCGGTTAATGATCAGAAATTAAAGGATGCAGTAGCCAAGTCCTTCCTGGATTCCGGTAAGATAGAGTCCTATGCATTAGCCGCAGTTCAGGCCGTGTCAAAGGCTAAAATTATGAATGGGGCTGAAGTGACCACTACGGGCCAAAAGAAGGCTTCGTACAACTTTAATCCTAAAGCCAATATGACAAGAGCTGAGGCTGGTAAAATTGCTGTGGAGCTTTTGAAGAAAAGCACTACAATTTTCCCTAAAACCCTGAGCTAGGCAGTAACAGTCCCAGAGTAAAAACCTTATTCAGGTTAAATTACCATTCGGACATCTTTGTAATCTGCTCCCATTTGCGTTACAATGTCAAAGAAACCATTTTTACGTGAAAGGTGAAAGCCATCGATGAAACCGATTTTATCAAAAGCACAATTGGATTACACGAAAGCAAAGAATATGTTTGAGAATAGAGCAAAGGTTATGGAAAAGGAAATTGCAGCGAAGCGGGCTCTGCAGGAGATCACTCAGGAGGTAATGGAAGAGCTTGTCCAAGCAACTGGCTTCCATGATGCTTATAATGAACTTGTTATTGCTGAGAATGCTTTGATCGATTGGTCCCATAGCACCATCAAGCATGAGAAGACCTACCGTGAGAACCGCGCAGCGATCGATGCCATGTATGAGAATGTAAATGCAAGTCCTGAGAAGCGCCAGGAGTTAATACAGCTATCTATGAAGATTCGATAGCCCTGGATATACTGAGTTGAAGGTAAGGCTGCTGAGTTGATCTCAGTAGCCTTTCTTTATGTCAATCATTATCTGGGAACGTGTTAACCCTGCTGCAATGTGGGTATATACTTATTAGCTCGAATGTTGGTCAACAAAAAAACCACATTTAGTATGCAATATTTGTTTATAAACTTAGCAAATATTGTTTAATGACGTTTGGAATGCCTCTATGCTATACTGATTCCCGTAGCCACCCAACATTAACAATAGTTAGTAGAACATACATATTGTATCTTCTAGAGTATCGGGGCAGGGATACAGCAGGGCAGAAAAAGTTTTTTTAACCAAAGCGCAACTTTTTTGAAACTATTGCGTTTAAGGTGTAGAGTCACTTGCACAAGGCAATTGCGGAATGCCCTCAAGGCACTGTTCATTGCTAAATGGAAAAATTAGCTTTACGTGACTAGAGGCACATTGTATAATACTTAGGTAGAATTAGGAATCTAGTATTACTATGCCTTGAAGCTGTTTACAAGTTTCTGTGATACCCGTCACAGACATTATTTATACTTAATCTGCTCAACTCGGGAAAGGGGGTGCTCGACAAATGAGTGATATGAGCTACACAACTAAAGAAAAATCCCAGTTTATGAATGTCCAAGGAGGAGAAAAAAAGGTTATGAAGAAAATTTTATCCGTAGCATTATCTACAGCAATGGCATTCTCGATGTTTGCCTCTGTAGCATTTGGTGAAACAGCAAAGGTAACTCCACAACAAGCATTTGATGCTTTAGCAGCAAAGGGTGTTGTTAATGGGTTCCCTGATGGTAAGGCTCATCTTGATAAAGATCTGACTCGCGGAGAATTCGCTAAGATCGTTACTAAATTGTTCGGTCTTACTGAAGTAACTGGCAAGTTGTCTTACAACGATAAAGGTTACAACGCTAAAAACTGGGCTGTTCCTTACATCGAAGCAGTTACTGCAGCAGGATTGATGCAGGGTCAAGATACTGTTAAAGGTATCTTCAACTACAACGGTAAAGTAACAGTTGAAGAAGTAGCTAAAGTATTGGCTATCGCTCTTAAGCTGGAACAACCAACTACAACTGATAACAGTGCATCTGTATGGGCTAAGGGCTATGCGCAAGCAGTTATCAACGCTGGTCTGGTAGAGAAAACTGCCAACTTCAAAGCTAACGCTCTTCGTTCTTTGGTAGTTGAAACAGCTTACTATGCTGATCAAATCGGTAAAGTTCCTACATTGACTGTAGCTTCTGCTGAAGCAGTAAGCCCAACCAAAGTAGTTGTAACTTTCTCTGACAAAACTACTGCAAACGTTGAATTGACAACTGCTCTGGTAGCAGGCGTTGAAACAACAATCAACTTCAAACACCTTGAAAAGGACTACACTGCAAAAGTAACTCTGCAGGCTCCTAAGGTAGTTTCCGTAACTGCTCCAAACGCTAAGCAACTGGTTGTTAAGTTCAACCGTGCTATTGATGGAGAAACACTTGTTGAAAACACTGCTAACGGCGCGAAATTGATTGATGAAGTTGTTAAAGTAACTCGTGTTAACAACAGCGATCAATTGGTGAATGCTAATAACGCAAACGTAGTTCTGGCTTCCGATGGTACAGAAGCTTGGATCACATTTGCAGGTAGTGAGTATCTTAAAGGTACTTACACTGTTGTAATTAAAGACAGTGTGAAAACAACTGCCGGGGAAGCTATTCCAGCCTTCACTAACTTGTTGACTGTTGCTGATACAACTGCTCCAACTGTTGCTTCCGTATCCTCTGTTGCTAAAACAACAACTAACAAAGTTTACGTTAAACTGAGCGAGCCAGTTAAAACTGCTGGGTTGATTGCATACGTTAACGGCGCTCCAGCAAGTGTGAGCCGCGATACTTATGCTCCACTTGACGAAGTGACTTTGAACACTGGTTCTGCATTGACTAGTGGCGCAACTTATGATGTATCCCTGACTAATCTGACTGATTATGCGGGAAATGTTGCTAACCCTAATCCAACAAAAGCTTCTGTCACTGTAACTGCTGATTCCGCTGCTCCTACAATCGTAAGCGCGACTGCAGAAGGCGACAAGAAAGTTAAAGTTGTATTCAATAAAAACATTGATTTCAATTCCCTGGTAGGTAGCGTACGTTTGCTCGACCCTAACGGTGAACTGAAGAGTGTTATGCAAATCAATGCTGGTGTTGATGGCAAGACGTTCATCTTGACTTCAACTATGGCGAGCCTGCCTGAGAGTGGAACATTCACAGGAACAATTGTTTTCGGAGCAAGTGTTCGTGATACACTTGGTAACACTCTGGGAACTGCACTGTCCCAACCAATCACTTTCACTAAGGATACAGTAGCTCCAACGGTAACTAGCGTAACTTACAAAGCCGGAACTGGTATCACTATCAAGTTCTCTGAAGAAGTTACTTATGGTAATGTTAATGGTCTGACTTTGATCAATGACTCTACTGGTGTTGCCAATACTGATCTGGTTTATACTGGCCGTTCTAATGATGGCAAGTCTTTGACATTCAAAGTAGGAACGACTGCTGTAGTTGGTGCTCAAACTCTTCGTCTACCTGCAGGCCTTGCGGCTGATACGAGCTACGCTAAGAACAAATCTGCTGCAACAGTATTGCCTGTAACAGGAAGCAGTGCTTCCACTGATACTGAAAGACCAACAGTTATCAGCGCTGTATACCAAACTGAGGTTGAGACTAGCGCAGATTACGTAATCCGTGTAACTGCTACGGATAACTCAGAACTTAACATCAAATCGCTTCAAGATAATAACAGTTATACATTGGCTGACGCTGCACTTCCAGTTGGTTCTTATGTAACGTTGCTGCCTGCAACAAGTGGCAGCACTACAAGAGTTGCAGAAGTTCACATTCCTAAGTCCAGCATTAGCGAAACTAAAAACTACAAGTTCACAGTTGCTGGTATCGTGGATACTGCCGGAAACGGTTTGGACGTTGCTTTTGAACAGGTCATCAAACTGGGTGACAGAGTAAGACCTACATTGTCTTCTGCTGTAGTATCCGCTTCTGACAGCAAAACAATGATTCTGACATTCTCTGAAGTAGTTAAGAATGCAGATGCTGGTGACTTTATCTTCACGCTGAATGGTACTCCTGTAGATCCTTCATCATTTGCTACTATCGGTAATGCTTCTGCAGCCGACAAGTTCTATGTAACATTCAATGATGCAAATGGAGTTATCGATCTTAATGGTAACACTGTTTACACATTGAGTGTGAAAGTTAGAGATGTAGCACCTATTGCTAACATCACTGACGTTGAAGGAAATAAAGTTAACACTGGTACTTCCATCACTGTTAAGTAATCTCCGATTACTGCAATTAGGAATAGCCTCTTCGGAGGCTATTCTTTTTTTATAGCCATTTATCCCATTATGAGGAGGAATCACTTGTGAAGACCGCTTGGAAAGTTACGATGTCAGCAGTGCTGCTGGCAGGTGGCCTGTGGGCAGGCTCCGTGCTTAACTTAAAGGCTGAAGGCGCCGGTGTTGGATCACAGCCAGGAACGGCTGAGGACCCGGTGGTTACTAAAAGCTATGTGGACCAACAGATCCAGAAGGCTTTGCAGGGTGGAACAATTAGTCCACCTACTCAGACTCCGGCTGCTACTGCAACTAATGCACCGGCTGCAACCACAGCTCCTACCAAAGCGCCGGCTTCCGGTTCGGGTGATACAGGCAATACGGGCAATGCCAGCGAAATCGTTGATGTGAAACCTGGACAAACCCTGATTGCCGGGGCGGGTGCAGAATTTATTGTTCGCGCCGGCAAAGCGGTTATTTATTCCCAAGATGCTAATGGGGTAGCTGACTTGACGGATGGTGTCGATTTGGCGAATGGTGTAGCTGCGCCTACGAATCATCTGTTATCTTTCCCCCGGGATGGCCGTGGAATTGCTGTACAGGACGGTCAAACGATGAAAATCGTTGTTATGGTCCGTGGAGCATATACTCTAAAATAAGCTGCAACCCATTTAAGTTACACTACAATTAACATTTTCTTTCTATATAAAGAATGCCCTATTTTGGACCTCCATATACACCGGAACTCATTCCCACAGTTGACAAACATTAAGCCGACTCAGGCCTTTGGGATTCGTACACAATACCACCTGTAATCTTAAAAAAAATTCGCAGGAGGTGCTGTAACATGGCACGTACAAATCGCACTGTGGTACCAGAGAGCCGGGCAATGCTGAAACAAATGCAATATGAAATTGCTTCTGAATTCGGATTATATGGAGCTTCGTACGGCGGAGGAATGGATACGGAGTTTGCTTCTGAGCTGGGGACGATTGGCGGAGCAAGTGTTTCTGGAGGAACTCCATATCTGGGACATCTGAGCTCCAGAGATAATGGATCTGTTGGCGGGGAAATCACAAAGAGGTTGATCAAACAGGCAGAGCAGTCTCTTTTCGCATAACTGGCTTCAATTGACAGCCACCGGTAAATAAGATAATATGACCTTTGAGGAAGGCCGTAGACCTTTTCCATCTGGAAAAGGTTCATTTTTTGAATAAAACAGGCATTGGCCATTATTATTCTACTACTTATATTTGGCCTGTTATCTACTAGGGAGCCCCCTTGAATACAGTGTCAGATCAACAATATGGGAGGTTGTTGTATATGTCGATCAAAGGGCGTCATCTGTTTACTTCTGAGTCCGTAACGGAGGGACACCCCGATAAAATCTGTGATCAGATATCCGACGCGGTACTAGATGCATTTCTTGCTAACGATCCTAATGCCCGTGTAGCTTGTGAGGTAGCTGTAGCAACAGGTCTTGTGCTTGTCATCGGGGAAATTAGCACTAAATCTGAATATGTGGATATTCCGGCAATCGTACGTAATACTATTAAGGAAATTGGCTATACCCGCGCGAAGTTTGGCTTTGATTATAATACTTGTGCTGTCCTTAGCTCCTTGAACGAGCAATCGGCAGACATTGCCCAGGGTGTAAATGCTGCTCTTGAGCATCGGGACCCTGCGTCATTAGCTGAAGAGACTGCTAACATTGGTGCCGGTGACCAAGGTCTGATGTTCGGGTTCGCTACGAATGAGACACCTGAGCTTATGCCGCTTCCGATTGCCCTGTCTCACCGGATTGCCCGGCGTCTGGCGGAAGTCCGTAAAGATGGAACTTTGAAATATCTGCGTCCGGATGGCAAAACCCAGGTTACGATTGAGTACCAAGGCGACAAGCCGGTGCGTGTGGATACTATCGTTGTATCTACCCAGCATGCAGAAGAAATTACCCTTGAGCAAATTCAGGCAGACATCAAAGAGCATGTCATTCTTCCGGTTGTTCCGGCTGAACTATTGGATGAAGCCACTAAATATTTCATTAATCCTACTGGCCGTTTCGTTATTGGTGGTCCTCAAGGAGATGCCGGTCTGACTGGTCGTAAGATCATTGTGGATACATATGGCGGTTATGCCCGTCACGGCGGCGGAGCCTTCTCCGGTAAAGATCCGACCAAAGTGGACCGTTCTGCAGCCTATGCGGCTCGTTATGTAGCGAAGAATCTGGTCGCTGCCGGCCTTGCTGACAAGTGCGAGATTCAATTGGCGTATGCTATCGGAGTTGCAAACCCTGTATCAATCAATGTGGATACATATGGAACGGGCAAGATCAGTGAGGAGAAGCTGGTTCAACTGATTAGCGATAACTTTGATCTTCGTCCGGCGGGAATCATCTCAATGCTGGATCTGCGTAAACCTATCTATAGACAGACTGCAGCTTATGGACATTTTGGCCGTACCGATGTGGACCTTCCGTGGGAACGCGTGGATAAGGCGGATTTGTTAAAGGCTCAGTCTGGAATCTAAGAAATTAAGAATAAACATGCCCATACAGAAGCCCTCATGAAGAGGGTGATGTGTGGGCTTTTTTTTGTGAAAAAGTAAGCAGATGTGCCCTCAGCCGTCATCTTCTAAACTTTGGAAGCCCTTTAGCCGAAATATAACAGTATACAAATACAAGAAGTGCTGGAAGGGCTGAAAGGGGTTTTTTAAGAATGAGAAAGAAATTAAGAATAGGAACGGCAATTATCATTGCAGGCAATCTGCTGCTTGGTCTGGGCAGTCCGGTTATCGGTATACATACATCAGCGGTATACGCCGCTTCGGAATTCGGAATCAGCATTTCTCCTGCGAACGGGTCTGCTTTTGTAAATGTCGGGGCTTCGCTGGGGCTTGGCTTTGACCGCCAGGTGATCCCGCAAGCCGGGAAAATCACCATTACAGATGTAAATGCCGAAACGGTATTTACGGAAATTGCAGTCGGGAGTGCAGGACTAATCGGAAACTCGTCAAGCTACGAGATCAAGCTAGGCGCCAGCCTTAAATTTGCTCCCTACAAAACATATAGCGTAAGTGTGCCTAAGGGGCTGTTTAAGGATAGTGCAGGCAATGAATCTGCGGCAACAAGCTGGAAGTTCACGACAGCCCCGGAGGTAAATCCGGCGATTACAGCAAGCAGCATGTCTCCTGCCATCAATTCCAGAGTAGAGGCAGGTAGCTTAACGGAGCTGAGTATTCGCTTATCTGGAGTCCTTACAGCCGGAGGAGGCAGCGTCAGGCTGCTCTCGTCAGCGGATAACGCGGTTATACAAGAGTTTGCGATCAGAGATGGAGAACCTGGGGTAGCATTCCAGAGTGCAGATTCCTCGACAACGGTGACGTTGACACTGGCTAATAAGCTTCCGTCCGGCGGGAATTATTATGTGCTTATCGACGCTTATGCATTCAAGGATGCTAATAATACAACCTATCAGGGGATAGCGAGCGGCAGCGGCTGGAGCTTCTCCACGGTCGGCACGGGTACTATCTCTGCATCTACGGCTCCGGCCAATGCATCTTTTGGCGCATCGGTTAGTGGAGCCCTTAAGCTATACTTCGACCGCCCGATGAGTCCGGCCTCTGGAGTAATCTCGGTCTCTCCAGGTGCAGGGGACCCTAGAACAAGATGGCTGAATGTCAATTCAACGAATGTTACCGGTGGGGGAAGCTCGACAATAACTCTGTTGCCAGCCTCCACAGCTTCACCGCTATTGAGCGGTACACTATATACAGTGACTATACCGCAGGGGGCTTTTTATGATCAGGATGGTCATCTCTTTCCGGCCTCAGGTCCGTACTCCTGGACGTTCACGACGGCATCACTGACAAGTCTGTCTGTAGCCGCGTTAACACCAGCGGACCGCAGTGAGTCAGTAGATATCTCCAAAACGATTGCGGTTAATTTCAACCGGGATGTTGTCTATAATAACACCATTACGAACGGGGTTGTTCTATACAAAAGCAATGGATCTAAAGTGACAGCGACAGTTCAGCAGGGCGCCTCTGCCAAGGAGTTTTTAATCAAGCCGACTGCAGCATTGGAGTCAGATACGATCTATTATATCGACATCGCCAAAGGAGCGTTCACGGATGCCGCAGACCCCAGCGTGCAGTATGAGGGTTTAAGCGGTACCAAGTCATGGAGCTTCCGTACTGTGGCCATAGATAAGACTCCACCCTCGCTGACGAGTGCAGTGCTGGAGAACAACAGGACGATCCGCCTGAGGTATAATGAGTCGCTTAACGCTTCAGTGGCGCTGCTGGCTTCCAGCTTCGGGGTAACCGTTAATGAGGAAACCCGGAATATTGAGAGTGCCTATATTCAAGGAGACAGTGTATTTGTAGTGATTAGCACAGGCATCGCTGTAGGCCAGAATGTAAAAATCAGCTATACCGGCGGCGTGCGGACGATTCAGGATACGAGCGGGAATGCTGCGCCTACCTTTTCTGGACAGCAGATCACTAATACTATAGAATCGGCGCTCCCTACGCCCAAAGAAGGCAGAATAACTGGCAGAACAGTGACACTGACCTTCAATGATACGCTCAAAACGGTCTCTCCTTATGCGTATGATCAGTTTGTGGTAACAACTGACGGGTATTCGCTTGGGGTGAATTCTATCAGCTCCAGCGGCAACACGCTTTATTTAACAGTGGGTTCCGAGGTGGGCAATTCGGAGTCGGTCCGGGTATCCTACTACGCCGGTTCGTATCCGCTGGTTAGCTCTCTGGGGCAGAATATTGCAAACTTCGCTGAGTTTAACATCCGCAATAGTAAGGATAATGTGCCGCCGGTGTTCCAGAATGCGACAGGAGCGGGCAATAAGATCCTTTTGAATTATAACGAAGGTCTGTCTACGATTAATTTACCGATGAATAGCCAGTTCTCTGTACTGGTTGGCGGTAAACCAAACTATGTTACCAATGTATCGGTAAGTGGATCGCAGGCTACATTGACCCTTCAGACTGCTTTGCCAGTTAACGGAACAGTGACGGTATCCTATGTTCCAGGTACTCTTGGACTTAGTGATCTGAATGGTAATCGTGCAGCCTATGTTGATCTTCAGCCAGTGACTGTAACTTCAGCCACGGTAGTATCGGAGATCAGCATAGCTACAGTGAAGGGCAACGAACTTAATGTTACTTTTAATAAGAGCATGCAGTCATCTTCGAAATTGTATGTTAATCAGTTTGGGATTAAGGCTGATGGAAGCAGCATTGATGTTCAGGATTTCAGCCTGTCTGGAACTCTTTTAAAATTGAATCTCTCGCAAGCAGTGACGGCCGGACAAAAGGTTGAGCTCTCTTACCTGTCTGGTGCGGGGATGATTACAGACACGAATGGTAACTCTCTTCCGTCCTTCAATTCCTTGTCTGTTCAGAATCTGACCACTGGTGTAACGGGCAATGGAAGCCGCCCTTCTTACCTTGGAACCCTGCCTGCCAGTGAATTTGGCAAGGAGTACCCGTTACTGAAGAGTGATTCGGCTCTTGGGGTTACAGATCTTTCGGTCTACAAACAAATGGTTAAAAGATATGATCTGAATGCAGAACGTATGGCTGCCAGTTATCAATATCTGAAGCTTGCAGGTGGGGATGAGCTGGTATTCGAGGTTCCTTCTACAGAGAAGTCAGCCTATGTTACCGTTCCCCTAAAAGCTCTATCGGATGCAGCCGCAAGCAACAAGAATGCAAAACTGATTATCCGGTACGGAGATCAAATGTATGGTGTAAAACTAAGCGACATTGATGTGAATTCGCTAATTGCTAGTCTGGGGACAGATATCAATAAGGTCTCACTTGTGCTGCGTATGGAGAGTGTTCCGGGCGGGACGTTCTATTCGTTCGAACAAAAAATCGGAAGCCAGGCCATGCGTAACGTTACCGGTCTTATGGATTTACGTCTTACCGGTTCAATTAAAGATAACTATTCCAATGCCAAGGAATTAAATGTAAAAGGGCAATACACTGTTCGCAATGCTGCTGTATTGAACTCCGCCCAAACGATGGCCGCCGGTGTAGATTCGACATACAATGATGCTATTTATTTGCCGGCCCAAATTGCTACAGTGGGCAGTAATAGCGTTGTTAGTGCACGCACGAATGGTAACCAGGTGGTGGGGGTGTTCATTTCCTTGCGTACCTTTGGAGATATGACCTCCCATTGGAGTAAGACTGCTGTAGCAGAGTTAGCCGCCAAAAATATCATCGATAGCAGCTATGGAACTGCGTTTAAGCCTGATCAGCCGATCACTCGTTCTGAGTTCGCTGTGATGCTCAGCCGGGGCTTAGGTTTACAGGCAGTACGCGGTGGAGCTTCCCAGTTCAAGGATGTACGTCCTTTTACACAAACAAGTGACTTCATAGAAGCCGCAGCCAAAGCCGGCATCATCAACGGCAATACGGACGGGACCTTCCGTGCGGAGGATAAAATTACCCGTGAGCAGATGGCGATTATGATGGTGAGGGCGCTGGAGTATACGGGGCAGCCTGTAACGTTGAGTGCATCTGTAATGGATACGCTTAGCCCGTTCAAGGACCGGGCGAGGATTCTGAGCCAGAGTATCGAATTTGTAGCCAAGGCAGTCAAGGCGGGGATTATTCAGGGAGTCAGCACCACGCAATTCCAGCCGCAGGGTAATGCTACCCGAGGGCAGGCTGCAGTCATGCTGCAGCGGATGCTGAAGACAGCAGGCTATTTGTAAGAGCAAGGGAATTGTATAGTTAAGCAGAGCATCCGGTCTATGGGCCGGGTGCTTTTTTGGCATACCTGGACAGCTCCAGCGTGACTCCGCTCATCCGGTAAAACCTGCTAGTTCTCTCCAATTTTCGCAACTTTTCGAGCTGGATTCAGTCTATTAAAGGTATAGTCTATTACTATGAACTGATATCCAGGTCTTGATAGCGAGGTAGAAGAGTACAAATAGATGGGAGAGTTACACTGAAATGAATGAGCTTTTCATGGGGAAAAAGAGTACTGAGTCAACACGGGGAAATCAATGGTCGCCTGCTAAAAAATGGATTGCTGCATCCTTGGCGGGTGTAATCTGGATCATGCCGGTTGTCGGGAGTGAAGGTGCAGGATGGCTGGGTGCAGGCACTGCGCCGGTAGCACAAGCAGCAGCGTCCTTCTCGGCGACAAAACTGAGTGAAGAGGTTATCACTTCCGGTGCGATGATGATGAAATATAAATTTACCACAGTGCGTTCAGGTAAAAGTGCCACAGGACTGGCCAGCGTCATTCGTGTCGATCTGAATAATCCTTATGTCTCTCTGGATGTCATGACCGGCAAAGGCGGGAATCTGACGACACGGCAGAGCACCGGGGGCATGGCGGCGGAGACAGGAGCCGTCGCGGCGGTGAACGGGGATTACTTCAATACCGGCGGAGAAGGTGCGCCGATTGGCGGTCAGGTATCTGGCGGTGTGCTGGTGTCTACTCCTTCACAGCTAAACGGAATGTATGCTTTTGCAGTAACCAAGGACCGTAAACCTATCATTGATGAATATACGTTTGAGGGGATGCTGACCGCAGAGGATGGTTCCCAGTTCCCGCTGTCCGGCATCAACAAAGGGGCCTACAATCCCGAAGGCGGCAGCTCGACTTACAGTCATGCTAATGCAGCCTATATCTACACGGATGCGTGGACAGCGCTAGAGCGGCCTAAGGGCAGCTCTACTACACCGACAGAGGTGCTGGTAGAGAATGATACGATTACCCAGATCTCGCTGGATTCGGCGTTGCCGGTGACCGTGCCCAAAGGGGCTTATATTCTGCGGACGCACGGGCTGGCTGCCGAGTTCGTCAAGGCACATCTGGTTGTAGGACAAAAGATAAACAGTACCTATCTGCTCCGTTCCAAAACCACCCAGCAGGAGCTCGATCCTTCTACGCTGCAGATGATGATCGGGGGGCATACGATTCTGGTCAATAACGGCAAGGCGTCGTCGTTCTCCCGTTCTACAAGCAGCATTGGCGGGTACCGGGCGCGTACAGCGCTGGGCTATTCCCAGGATGGCAGGTACGTATATGTCATTGCAGCTGAGAAGAACAGCAATAGTGCGGGTCTGTCGCTGACAGAGCTGCAATCCTTCATGACGAATATCGGGGTATGGAAAGGAATTAATCTGGACGGAGGGGGCTCTACAACGATGGTAGACCGCCCGCTGGCTGAAACCTCGACTACGCTTACCTTCAATACCGAATACGGCAAGGAGCAGCGCACAATCGTTAACGGCGTGGGAGTATATACTTCTGCTCCGCAAGGTGAAGTGAAAGGAATCAAGATCAGCGGCAGCTCGGTACTGTTAATCGGGCAAAAGGCCACATACTCCCTGAAGGGCTATGATACGTACTACAATCCGGTGGATGTAGCGGCGGCTAATCCGGCCTGGACCGCAAGCGGCGGGAGTGTGACTGTGAATGCGGGTGAAGCCACGGCCGTCAAGCCGGGAACCGTCAAGCTGAAGGCGACCAGCGGAACAGCGAGTGCGGAGACCGAGGTCACCGTTCTGGGCGGAGAAGACCTGTCCAGCCTGATTGCAGGTACAGCAACTGCACCGCTGCAAGCAGGAGCCACTGTATCGGTTCCGGTTAGCGCGGTGTCGAAGAGCGGGGCAACGATAGCTGTTCCGGCAACCGCACTGAAGTGGGAGTTTATCGGCTTCAAAGGAAGTGTGGGGGACGGCAAGCTTAAAGTGGAGTCAGTCGATCCCGGCGTAACTACCGGATATGCGATTGCCCGCTATGACGGCTTCAGCACGGCGGTTGTCTTGTCTACTGCAGCTGCTACGGCGTGGGAGGATTTCGAGAATGCCAATTATCCGTTCGCGTTCACAACCAATGCGGCAGGGGTTACTGGAACAGCAGCAGTAGTTGCGGGCAGCGCAGAGCGTGCAGGCTCGAAGGTCTTATCGCTTAGCTACGATATGAGTGCAGGCACCGGTAAAATGTACGCATACGCCCAGTTCAACGGTACAAAGGGCAAGGATATTCCGGCGGCGGCAACCTCCATGTCAGTCGATGTGATGGGGGACATGAGCCTGAACTGGATGCGTGCCGAGCTGACAGATGCCAGCGGAAAGACGGCCTATATTGATTTGGCGAAAGTTATCGACTGGAACGGCTGGAAGACGCTTAATATCGATCTGTCCGGCTCAGGGATTAAATTCCCAGCTTCCCTTAAGAGACTTTACGTGGTAAATGTAGAAGAAGGCCAGGATGAACGGGCCAAGACAGGGACAGTGGCTTTTGATAATATTTCCTTCGTGATGCCATCGCTCTCCAGTGAGGCGGGACTGCCCAAAGGGACGGCGGCGATGAGCATTGGAGGCAAGGCGATGACGGTTAACGGCACCAAGCGGCCGATTGATGTTGCGCCGATCGTGAAGGACGGCAGTACGTATGTGCCGATAAAATATGTTCTGGACGCGTTCGGCGGCAATGCGGTCTGGGATGCGAAGACTAAGAAGATTATGGTCCTCCGGGGCTCTAAGGCGCTGGATCTGACCGTGAATAAGAAGGAGTTCGTACTGAACGGGAAGCGGCAGAGTGCTGAAGTAGCACCGATGATTCTGAATGCCAGGACTTTAGTACCGCTTCGACTCGTGACAGAACAGCTCGGACTCACTGTAAAATGGGAACAGAACACTAAGACCGTAACTATCGAATCGTGATATGTTAATATAAAGGAAAGCCTTTAATACGATTCGATAGAAATGGGGCAAGCATCCGTGGAATTTCAAGCCGATGCGATAGATCGGGTGATTAAAAACACCATCGACGTGATGGAGAGCAGCAAGTATCAGATATTCGAAATATTGCAGGTGGCACGCGATGAGCTTGCTGCACTCAACAAAGAACTGCAGCGGGTCATGGAAGAAACGGATGAAACATTGCAAAAGGTAGACAAGCTGGAGCAGCAGTACCACCGCTCCCGGATCCGGCTGACAGAGGTCAGCCGGGATTTTGTCCGCTACACGGAGAAGGATATCCGGATTGCCTATGAGAAGGCGACGGAGCTGCAGCTGGAGCTGATGATGACCAGGGAGAGGGAGGCTTATCTGCGGAGCAGACGCGATGAATTGCAAATGCGGGTTCGCAGTGTCGAAAATTCTGTAGAACGTGCCGAATCGATTGGTTCGCAAATGAGCGTTGTCCTGGAATATCTGTCCGGAGAACTAGGTCAAGTGACGCGAATTGTCGAATCTGCGAAGAACCGCCAGATGATTGGACTCAAAATAATCCTGGCTCAGGAAGAGGAACGGAAAAGAATTGCCCGGGAAATTCATGACGGTCCTGCTCAAATGCTGGCGAATCTAGTCCTAAGGACGGAAATTGTAGAAAGAATGCTGGTAAAGCAGGAATTTGGGCTGGTACAAGCCGAAGTAATAGACTTAAAGGGGCAGGTAAGATACAGCCTGGAAGAAATGCGCAAGGTGATTTTTAACCTGCGTCCGATGGCGCTTGATGATTTGGGGCTGATTCCGACTCTGCGGAAGTATGTGCATGATTATGAGGAGAAGACGAAGATCCGCACCTCTTTTGAAACCAGGGGGAAGGAGCACCGTTTGTCCTCGGCAATGGAAGCGGCGGTATACCGGCTGGTGCAGGAGGCTCTGTCCAATGCGGCGAAGCATGCTTATCCGAGCTACGTACTGGTAGAGATTACTTATCAGGCTCAATTGATCAAGATTGTCGTGAAAGACAATGGCTTAGGCTTCAATGTGAAAAAAATCAGTGAACAAGCCAACCGGGAAAGCTTCGGTCTGGTGGGTATGCGCGAACGCGTGGAATTGCTGGAGGGAAGAATGGAAATACAATCAGCCGAGAACCAGGGCACAACAATCGTAATTCACATTCCGACGAATGTGGAAAAGGGAAAGGAGTAATGTGATGGAGAACCAAAACTCTGGCAAAGCGCCCATTAAAGTTCTTTTGGCCGATGATCATCAATTGTTTCGTGAAGGGCTTAAACGTATTTTGAATATGGAGGATGACATCGAGGTCATTGGCGAATGCGGGGACGGCATCCAGGTGCTTGAATTCTGCAACGGCAATAAGCCGGATATCGTGCTGATGGATATCAATATGCCGATTGAGAACGGCGTGGAGGCTACGCAAAAGCTCCGTGAAATGTTCCCGGATGTCAAAGTGATTATCCTCTCGATTCATGATGATGAAAGCTATGTGTTTGAGACGCTGCGCAAGGGGGCAAACGGGTATCTGCTGAAGGATATGGAGGCCGAGTCGCTGATTAATGCGATCCGCTCTGTATGCGAGGGACATGCTTTTATCCATCCGAAGGTGACCGGCAAGCTGATTAATCAGCTGCGGCGCATGACGTACCTTAACGAGACTGGCGCTATGGCCGAGACGGCCGTGAAGGAAGCCGGTGTCAAATTCGTTGCAGGCGATAACAATCCGCTGACCCGCCGCGAGGCAGAGGTGCTGCGGTTGATGGCGGAGGGCAAGAGTAACAAGATGATTGGGGAATATCTGTTTATCAGTGAGAAGACGGTCAAAAACCATGTCAGCAGTATTCTGCAAAAGATGGAAGTGGACGACCGTACGCAGGCTGTAATTAATTCTATCAAATACGGCTGGGTAACTTTATAGCTTCCCTCATAAACTTTTAACTGAGCGTTTTGGAGAATCCTAATGATCCTTATAAACGGTACATAACTTGTATGCAGCTGAGAGCTGCAGCCATAGTATTGTTTCAGTCCGCACTCTATTCGAATTTTGCAAAATGCTAACTTAAATATGTACCCTAAGTTGAACTGGCGGGTGGGCTCCCGCGCTAATGGGCTGTCACCGTCCTTTTATCCCCGGCATATAGTGTGGGTATAAGAGGGAGGTGCATCTTCATGATCGCCCAGTTAATCTGGATTATCTCTATTTATGCATCCGCAGCAGCCCTTGTTCAACTCCTGCATCATCGGGAAGAGACCCGGGCAGCAGCACGGACTGGTAAGCGGCTTCACTATATTCTGATTACTCGTAATCATGAGGCCGTGGTGGAGTGGTATCTCAGGGTTTTTGCAGTGTATGCTTGCTGGATCGGCAGGCCCCTGCAGATCACCTTGGTGGATGACGGTTCAGAAGACAGGACCATGGCGGTAGCCTCACGGATGGCTTATCATAACTCTTCTATTGAATTTGCACCTGCGGTGCCGTTCTTCGGCCTCGCGGACAGGGCAGAACTCCGGCAGGGGGTTACGGTAGACCTGCGGGTGCAGGAGCCGCTGCTGCCGCTGCGGATAATGCGGTTGCCGGGAAGCGGGAGATCCCCATCCAAGCCCGGCGAATGACAGCTAAATATGTAAGTTACGGGTGAAGCACACTCTCCAGGAATGGGGCGGTGTGCTTTTTGGCGTGCTCTAAAAGATAAGGAGGCGTTGGGATTGAAGGTGGCGGTGTATGTGGTGGCGCAGGGCGGACAGTGGCAGGCCCGGATTTCATTGAATCTGGCGGTGGATGAATTATGGTGGGCGGGTGAGGTGGAGGGGCTGGGGGCTTGGGGCGGGCGCTGGGTAGTAGGGAGAGGTCAAGTGGCAGACTGGGAAAGCCAAGCGGCGGAACGAAAAGGTCAGCGGGTAGCTCGGGAAAGCCAAGCGGCAGAACGGAAAAGTCAGCGGGCAGACCAGAGAAGCCAATCGGCAGACCGGGTTGTGGTGCTCTCCCGGTCACTGCCGCTGGGCTGGGCGGTGAAGCTGGCAGCAGCCTGCCAGTTCACGAACCAGATGCAGCGCTGGGATGAGGCAGCCTGGAGGAAATACGCCGCAGCGCTCTTGAAGGCGGAGATCCGGGCGGAGCAGGCTGCCGGAGGTGGACGGGAAGCGGGCTGGCCTTTCGAGGAGATTCAGGTGTATAAGCTGCCGGAGGACAGGGGATGGAGCGAGGATGAGGGGAGAGTGGTTGGAGGATGGAACGGGGGGCGTAAGGCAGGGGTGAGTGAATGGAGGGATAGAGAGGGATTTGAATGGGGGGATGAGCCGGGGAGCGAGTGGGCGAGTGGGAGGGACAGCGGCGGGGAGAAGGAGTGGGAGAATGAACGGGTTATCGAGCGGGGAAGTAGGAGGGAGAACTGGCGCGGGAACGAACAGGTGAGCTTACGGAGAAAAGGGCTGGAGGCACTTGCAGCGGGAGCAGACCGCCTGGTTACGGCGTTGGATGGGCGTTCGCTGCTTCAGGGTGAAGCAGAGGCGCTGGTGGCCGAGCAGCTCCCGGAGCTGGCGGAGCATTGGCGGGCTGCGGCGCAGCTCGCCAATCTCCAGGGACGGCTGCGGCTTACGGCCGCCGTCCTGGGCCCTGCGGGCGCCGCGCGGCTGGGCCTGCGCCGCCGCGAAGTGCCGCGCTGCCTGCGCTGCGGCAGCGTACCCACGTGCCGCACGGCCTGCGCCGCGTGCGGCCTTGCCGGCTGCGCCTATTGCGAGGCCTGCCTCGCACTGGGGCGCAGCCGGGCTTGCGCGCTGCTGCTGCGCAGCGCACCGCTGCCGGCCGTGCGCTGCACGGCCGGCGTGTCCCCCACCGTAGCGGCACGCCGGTGGGGGCTGAGCGCAGCGCAGGCGGCGGCCGCCTGCGCTGCGCTGGGGTTCCTGGCGGAGCCGCGCTGGGGTTCCTGGCGGAGCCGCGCAGGCGCTCCGCCGCAAGAGGCCCAGAGCGGTTCCTGCTCTGGGCAGTGACGGGCGCGGGGAAGACGGAGATGGTCTTCCCGCTCCTGGAGGCGGCGCTCGCGGCCGGGGGCCGGGCGCTGATCGCCACGCCGCGGCGCGACGTTGTGCTGGAGCTGGCGCCGCGCCTGGCCAGAGCCTTCCCGGCGGATGTCCCCGCCGTGCTGTACGGAGGCAGCGAGGACCGCTTGCGCCGCAGCCGGATCACCCTGGCGACCACGCACCAACTGCTGCGGTTTCACCAGGCCTTCGATCTGGTCATCATCGATGAGATCGATGCGTTTCCCTATCACAACGATCCTATGCTGGACTATGCTGCAAGGCAGGTCTGCAAGCCCGGCGGACGATTCATCCTACTCTCCGCCACGCCGCCTGCGGAGCTTCAGCGTCTTGCCCGCTCCGGCAGATTGCCGCATGCGAGGGTCCCGGTCCGTTTTCACGGCCACCCCTTGCCGGTTCCGCGCCATATCCGGATGCCGCCGCTTCATCGCTGCCTGAAGCAGGGCAGAATTCCGGCAGGACTGCGTTCAGTGCTGCAGCGGTCCCTTGACCGTAAGGCGCAGATCTTCCTCTTTGTCTCACGAATTGCCCATATCGAGGGGCTGCTACAGCTGCTGCGGCGGATGTTTCCCGAAATTTCTATAGAGGGCACCTCCTCTCAAGACCCGGGGAGAGCAGAGAAGGTACTGAAGTTCCGTGATGGCACCATTTCCCTGCTGGTAACGACCACGATTCTGGAGCGTGGGGTCACGGTACCGCATAGTGATGTATTTATTCTGGATGCGGACAGCGGACTATTCGATGAAGCAGCCTTGGTGCAGATGGCGGGCCGGGCGGGCCGCTCTAAGGATGATCCGGCAGGCAACGTCATCTTTGCTTCAGCAGAGTGGAGCCGCTCACAGCGAGCCGCCATATCACAGATCCGCAGTATGAATGCAATCGCCCGCAGACAGGGATATCTCAAGTCTTAATGATTTTGTGAGGATTCCTTGGAAATAGCTGTGAATGCCCGGCTCCCCTCATTTTGAATGCTATACATGCTGAACTTTTGATCTCCACACACCCTATTTTACAAGGAGGATTACCATGCGCTCCCTAACCTCATGGATGAAGCAAGCCCGCTCCCTAATCTCGCCTTCGCAGCCGGAATGTCTGTTTTGCGGCCGCAGAGGCCGCCCTTCCCCTGAATGGCCTGAGATCTGCCTGCACTGCCAGAGCAGCATTCCATGGATTCGCGTTCCCCGGTGCCAGACTTGCGGAAGACATGTGGGTTGTCCCGATTGCAGCCGCAGCCATGGACCCATACCGATCCGGTGCAACCGGAGTGCAGTAGCCTACACCAGTGAAATGCGTGAAATACTAGGCCAGTATAAATACCGGGGGAATGAGCGGCTCGCACCCCTGCTCGGTCTGATGCTGGACAGGGCATACGCGCTGCTGCAACAAGAACAGAGTGGACAACAACTGAATGAAGCGCTACAAAGCAACTTTTTTAGTAAACCATTCCCGATACGGCATTCAAAGCTTCGTATGCGTTCTAACCTATGGCAAGCCGATTTGCTGGTCCCTGTGCCTGTGAGCGCTGTCCGTTTGTCGGAACGGGGCTTCAATCAGGCGGAGCGGCTGGCGGAAGTAGTATCCCTGCGCAGAGGAATCCCTCAGCTCCCACTGCTGGTTCGCACCCATCACACTGCCAAGCAGAGCTTCAAAAGCAGAAGGGAGCGGCTGGCCGATATGAAGCATGCTTTTGCCGGGAATACAGATTCGGCGGTTCTGCAAAGTCTGAAGGAACACCTGGATTCCCGTGCGACGCATCAGCTTGAGCAGCGTCCCCCGCAAATCATCATTGTCGATGATATCTACACTACCGGAAGTACGATTCGTGCCTGCGCCGAAGCGCTTCAGCAGCTCTGCCGCAGCCAGAATTGCCTTGCTGAAATCTACTCTCTGACCTGGGCGCGTTCCTAGTAGCTGCCGCCGCTTCGGAATTCAATAAAACCGCTTCCCTGACCGATACTAAACATAGACGGATCTTCGGCGATCATGTAATCTTAGTAGCATAAGCGATTCATGAGTTGTGCAGAATGATAGAAGGGAGCCGCGGTAGATATGAATGTAGACAATTGTCCAAGATGCGGCCGGTTATATGTCAAGAACCTGATGAACCTGTGCCAGCCCTGCATCAAAGAGTTAGAGCATGAGTACGAAATCTGTGTAGAATACTTACGCAAAAATAGAGGCACCAACATACAGGAACTGTCCGATGCCACCGATATTTCCATCAAGGAAATCACGCGTTTTATCCGGGAGGGCCGGATTTCCATAGCCAATGCACCCAATATGATGTACCCTTGCGAGGTATGCGGAACCCTGATCCGGGACGGGCATATGTGCGACAGCTGCCGCAGCCGTTTGACCAAGGACCTTGCCAATGCAGCCAAGGAAAGTGCAGACTCGAGCGCTTCCAAGAAGGCTCCAGATGGCGCTTACCGCGCGGTAGACAAGTTCCGCAACTAAACAATTCTGCAAAAAAACGCTTGCAGCTATAAAGAATGTTTCAACAGGGGCCGATAAACTTAGTAAAGATTATCGGCTTTTTTATTACAGAAGGAAGGTGAAGTTATGAAAATTAACGATGCCGGACGAATTAATGCGATTAATCCATACCAACGAAGTGCGGAATCGCAAAGGCAGGAACAGATGAAGAAGAGTACACGCAAGGATGAGGTATCGATTTCGGATGAGGCCATCAAGCTGCTTCAGGCACAGAAGAGCGGCAAGATTGACACGGAACGTGCGAATAAGATCGAGAGCCTGAAACAGCAAGTATCCGCAGGTACCTACCAGGTTGACGCAGCCAAGCTCGCTGAGACACTCGCCCCCTACTTTAAGCAATCCTCCGAGAATTAGGTGAACACACCCATGGCACTTACAACATTATTAGAATTGCTTGAGCGGCTGGACGAGGCGCATGTGCAGATGCTGGATCTGGCCGCAGTGAAGAAACAGACCATTATGGACAACAAGGTAGAGGGTCTCATTGATATCCTGAACCGCGAGTCCAAGCTGATGAAGGTGATCGGACAGCTGGAAGAACGGCGTGCAGAAGCGGCCTTCGAGTTTTTGCAGGGGGTTGGAATCCGTTCCAATCTGAATCTGAATCTTACCGAGCTGTCCCGCCTTGTCTTTGATCCCGATGACAAATCGCGCCTGCTGCAGATTCAGCAGAAGCTTTCCGGCACATTGCAGCAATTAAAAAAGGCCAATGAGCTGAACCAGAAGCTGATTGAGCAGTCGCTTACCTTTATAGATTATTCCCTGGATTTGCTGGTCGGAAGACCAAATCAGGAAATGACATACCATCATCCGTCCGACAAGGGCAGCAGTGTAACTCGGCCGGGTCTTTTTGATGCCCGTGGATAATCAGGTTATCCGCTGAGCTGCGCTCATCGCAGCAATCACAAGGGAGGAACACGCAGTATGACATCTACATTCCACTCCATCGAGACCGCAAGACGAAGCCTGTTTACCCAGACAGCGGCGCTCAATACCACCGGCCACAACATTGCCAACGCCAACACGGAGGGATACACCCGCCAGCGTGTGAATATGAAGGCGGCCATCCCGATTGAAGCCTATGGTATGAATAACTCGACGATGCCAGGGCAACTGGGAACAGGGGTTGAATTCAGTTCCATTGAGCGGATTCGGGAGATGTTCCTGGACGATCAATTCCGCGGGGAGAACTCGGCAAGCGGGAACTGGAGCATTCAGTCGGACACCTTAGATAAGCTGGAAGCGATCGTGAATGAGCCTTCAGATACCGGTGTCCGTATCGTGCTGGATAACTTCTGGAAATCCTGGTCGGACCTCAGTAAGAATCCGGAAGATCCAACCGCCCGTAAGATAGTAGTCCAGACAGCTCAGGCCCTCACGGATGCCATGAACTATATGAGTACACAGCTCAGCAATCTGGACCGCGATCTAAGCACCAACATTGATGTCAAAGGCAAAGAGATCCAGAGCTATCTCAGTTCTATCGCTGACCTCAATCAATCCATCTCCAAGATCGAAGGCATGGGCGACAAAGCCAATGATCTGCGCGACCAGCGCGACCTGTTGACGGACAAGCTGTCCAAGATTGCTAACATCACCATTCTGGATACAGATGCCGGATATAACATCTCACTGGGCACACAGCCGTTAGTTCAAGGAGCAACCGTAAGTGCGGCTGTAGACAGTACGTTTCTTAATACCGCCTTCGCCTCCGGCGATTTGAAGGCTGGTGAAGCTTATGGGATGCTTTTCTCCAAAAACACCTATGTAGCAGATTACAGGAAGCAGCTCGACGCGATGGCCAATACCATTGCCAATGGTGAAGTGCAGGTGACCATACCGTCAGGCTCTAACCTGCCCGCAGGAACGACTGTGCTCAAGGATTCAGAGATTATTAATGCAGATGGCACCAAAACGACTCTAACAGCAGGAAGCGCGGTACCTATCCCGTTGCCGGGTGATCTAAGAACAACAGTCAAGGGTCTGAATGGACTTCATCAGCTGGGGTATGCGCTCAACGGGACGTCAGGCCGGCCGTTCTTCACCTCTGCGGTAGCGGGGGAAGCGATCACTGCTGCCAATCTCAAGCTGAATCCGGAAATCGCTGCTGATCCCACGCTGTTTGCTACTTCCTTGCGTACTACTACAGACACCTCAGGCAATGTATCCGTAGTAAAAGGAAATAACACACTGGCGCTGCTGTTCAGCAATATGAAGGATAACAATACTTTCGCTACAGCGGATGGTACTAAGACCGGTACAGTCGGGTCCTATCTCAGCTCCATGGTTGGACAATTGGGTATCCAATCTCAAGAGGCTACACGCCAGGCCAGCAACTCGGATTACTTGGTGGATCAGGTGAGTTCCCGCCGCCAGTCTGTAAGCGGTGTGTCCCTGGATGAAGAGATGTCCAATATGCTCGTGTTCCAGCATGCCTACAGTGCTGCTGCGCGTTTCATGACCACCTATGATGAACTACTTGATAAATTGATAAATTCTACCGGCACAGTCGGAAGATAAGGAGGCCATACCATGATCAGAGTCACCTCCAATATGATGAGCTCACAGCTGCTGCTTAACTTGAACCGCAATGCGCGTACCATGAACGAGACCCAGCTCCAGCTGGCCAGCGGCCGCAAAATCAACAAGCCCTCCGACGACCCGGTAGGCATCACCTATTCCCTCCGCTACCGCGCCGAGCTGTCTTCTAACGAGCAGTACACGAAGAACGTGGACAGCGCGCTGTCTTGGCTGGATTATAATGATACTGTATTGGGTCAGGCGGGGGATGTGATTCAACGTCTGCGGGATTTGACTGTACAAGCCTCTACTGGCAGTAATCCGCAGTCAGCTCTGGACAGTATTAATGAAGAAGTGATGCAGCTCAAAGAACAGCTGGTGGATATAGCGAACAGTAAGCTGAATGGAAAGTATATTTTCAATGGTGAGCAGTACACCACGAAGCCTTATGATTTTGCCAAGGGTGCTGATGGCACCTATGACACCTCACAGGAGGTTATAACGGACGCTGGGCAAATTCAGTACATTGTCGGCGAAGGGGTTCAAATGCCGATCAATTTAACCGGCAATTCAGTATTCGGTAACACTGGTGAATCAGATAATATTTTTTCATTAATCAATAATCTTTCATCTGCCTTGAAGGCCGGGAACATCACAGGTATTTCCAGCCAGCTTGATAAAATCGATACCCGCACCGAGACGATTCTATCCGCACGCTCTGAGATCGGAGCCAAGACTAACCGTGTGGAACTGATGCAGGACCGCTTAAGCGATTTGAACATTAACTTGACGGATCTCCAGGCTAAGACAGAGGATGCCGATTATGAAGGGCTGATCATGCAGTCGAAGATCCAGGAGAATATCTACAATGCCTCGCTGTCTGTGGGAGCGAAGATTATCTCTACAACCCTTGTAGATTTTATCCGATAACGGAGGTGGTTCTTGTTGATGCAGCCTATTTTGCAAATTCGACAGACACCTGCACGGATCGGCATTGATGCGGATATCGGGTCTTTCTCTATTACTCAACCTAAGGCAGACGTCAGCATCACGACAACACCGGGTGAGCTAAGCGTTCAATCCACTCCTCCAGAGCTTATTATTGACCAGACCAGGGCACGCGCCGCGTATAATGGGGGCAGTGTTCTGGATATGAACCGTAGAATCTACTCGGGAATTCAGCAGTTGTATCTTCAGGCCATTGCCCGCAGAGTGGAGCAAGGCACGCGCATGGCTGAATTTTTCAAGCCCGGTAACAGTATTGCTGAGATTTACGGAACAGATACCGAGCCGAATTCTTTTCCTGAACCTTGTGGCCCAGCGTCATATGATAATGTGGACTTGCGCTACGAAGCGAGGGCACCGGAAATTAATTTCAGACCTGCCACAGTTGATATTCAGGTGGAAAGACACCGCCCGGAGACGGAATATACACGCGGCAAGCTTGATATTTATATGCAGCAACATGCTTCGGTGCAGTTTATTCCGCCGGAATTGAATGTTCAAATGTAATTGTAATAAGCTATGGATGTGCTTAAGGCACTTCTATAGCTTTTCTGTTATCTTACAACAGTCAGAATAATAAGGAGTGAATAACTTGATTATAGAAACGCTATCCATGGGTACACTTGAAGTTAGGGAGGATCAGGTGTTCCACTTCGCCAAAGGGATTCCAGGGTTTGATGAAGAAGCAGACTTTGCGCTTGTGGCTCTGGAGGAGTCTCCGTTTTGGGTATTGCAATCCGTTAAGGAGCGAGGCCATTCGTTTTTGCTTGCTGACCCTTTTACATTCTATCCTTCTTATGAATTTGAACTTCCGGACGATGAAGCAGAAGAACTAGGGATCGAATCTGATGTGCTTGTCCGCTGTATTGTTACTCTGAAGGAACAAGTAGAAGCTTCAACCATTAATTTGTTAGCACCGATTATCTTCAATCCCAGCGGATTGACCGGGAAGCAGATTGTAATACACCGCACCTCATATCATACGAAGCATAGCCTGCTGCAAGAGCAGCTAGTGGCTGATGGAAAGGATGGGGGTTAATATGCTTGTACTGTCCCGCAAAAAAGGGGAGACGATCGTCATCCAGGATCAGATTGAACTCACGATTCTGAGTGTAGACGGCGACACCGTAAAAGTAGGGATCTCAGCACCGAAGCACGTGGATATCTTCCGCAAAGAAGTCTACTTATCGATACAGGAATCGAACCGTGAGTCCGTAGCGCCGCAACCCTCAGACTTGAGTGCCTTGATACATCGTCTTCGCGGGTCGAATTCTTAAGGTAGTCTCTTAGGAAAACAAAAGATATATTATTGAACCTGAGTAGCTTATGTGGCTCAGGTTTTTTTGCGATCGTTTTTGAGATCATAGTAAAGAATCAAAAAAATATTAAAAAAAGAAAAAAAGATCTAAACAGTTAGGGCCAAGCCGTCGATATATGTATTAGGCATTGAGCCGGCAGGGCGGCCGACCTTAATGGTTCAGTGCTTACCACATGGATGTGGAACTAACTCAATTTCAGGGAGGAAATATCAAATGATTATTAACCACAACGTACCGGCGTTGAACACTCACCGCCAATTGTCCATCAACACTGCAAACACTAACAAAAATATTGAGAAGCTGTCTTCCGGTCTTCGCATCAACCGTGCTGGTGACGATGCTGCCGGTCTGGCAATCTCCGAAAAAATGCGCGGTCAGATCCGCGGTTTGGATCAGGCTTCCCGTAATGCTCAAGACGGTATCTCCTTGATTCAGACAGCTGAAGGTGCTTTGAACGAAACTCACTCCATCCTGCAACGTCAACGCGAAATCGCCAACCAATCCGCGAACGGAACCAACACTGATTCCGACCGTCAAGCGCTGCAAGATGAAATGAACGCTCTGACTTCCGAAATCAACCGTATCGGTAACACAACTGAGTTCAACACTCAGAAATTGCTGCAAGGTGATGGGAAAGCGAACTTGGCTGGTACGACTGTAGTAGCGGATACAAAACTTGCAGGTGGAGTAGCAGCTTTTACAACTGAAGTTAAAAGATCAGATAATCTTACTACTGCTTTTGCAAACGGTAATACACTTGCCTACACTATTAATGGTCAGACTTTAACTGCTACTTTTGCTACAGATGCAACAGCTGCCGCTACTGAAAGTAAAGTGCAGGATACCACTGTAACTGGTAATGCTGCAACAATCGGAGTAGGAACTGGTACTTTGGATCTTCCAGGACAGGAAACAGCTATTGCAAGTGCATTGCAAGCAATGATCGACAAAAATGACACCTTAAAAGGCCAATACACTGCCAAAGTAACTGGTGGTAATGTTGTCATTGAGGCAGTAAAAGGTGGAAAGTTTGAAGGAGCTGCTGGTAACGTTTCGGCAGCGACCGCAACAGGCGCAGGTGTCGTTGCTAACGTTGCAGGTGCTGGTAATACTAATGCCGGTTCATCGACAGCAGCTGTAGCCGCAACAAGCACTGTTACATTTGCAGCAGGTACTGACGATACAGCTTTGAAAGCACTTGTTGGTAAAGGCTTTACTGTAGGTGATCAGCAAATTGAGTTCTACAATGCCAGTGAAGGTGCATACAAAGGCAAAGGTATTGGTGTAGCTATTGATACTGCTTTGGCTGCAACTGCAGGTAATAAAGATGATGCAATTGCGAAAGCAATTGCTGATACTGTAGGAAGCAAAATTGATGGAGTTAAATTTACAGCCGCAACAGGTACTCTAACCATTACCGCTGCTAAAGGCGGCCTGGATGGTAACAACATCGAAATCAAAGACGGGGGAGTTCAAAAAGCATTCGAAACTTCCTTCCAAATTGGTGCTAACACTGGCCAATCCATGAGCTTGTCGATCAACGACATGCGTTCCAAAGCTCTGGGTATCACTGGTAAAGCCGGCGATGCTGGTTTCACAGCAACTAACACTGTTACTGACGGAACTAACGATGTTAAGGGCGAAGCTGCTCTGAACATTGCTACTAAAGAAGGCGCAGCTGCTGCTATCGCAATTCTTGACAAAGCAACTGCTTCTGTATCCAGCGAACGTTCTAAACTAGGTGCGACTCAGAACCGTCTTGAGCACACTATCAACAACTTGGGAACAGCTTCTGAGAACCTGACTGCAGCTGAATCCCGTATCCGTGATGTTGATATGGCGAAAGAAATGATGCAACAGACTAAGAACAACATCCTTGCACAGGCTGCACAAGCTATGTTGGCTCAGGCTAACCAACAGCCACAAGGCGTTCTGCAATTGCTTCGTTAATTTCAAGTCATTCTCAAACATATTACATCTTCAAGCTCCGGGATTTTCCCGGAGCTTTTTTTGTCGCCCTAAGCTCTTACTTTTCCACGAAAACTCTATTAATACTTGATATTTCTATGTTTATCTTTGGTAAGTCCTAAATTATCCCTGAATGTAACCGATATATAAAGTATAAAAATGAGTGTTGGTGGAGGTCGGGGTTAATGAATGTACAGTTTTCGCTTACTGCTAGTACGACAACAAGTGGACAGAGCAAGCCTGAAGCAGTACCGTCCAGTACAGGGTCAGTAGCGCCTGTAGATCAAGTATGGGGTATCCGAGATGTTAAGGATATGAGCTTGAAGGAAAAGCAGGGAGCGAGTGTGTCAGTAGGTGAGGAACAACTTATCCGCACTATAGAACGGGCAGTAAAATCTCTGCAAGGACCCCAGACCACGCTGGAGATCAGCATCCACGAGAAGACACATGATATTATGGTTAAGGTTCTTAACAAAGATACCGGTGAGTTAATACGTGAAGTTCCCCGGGAGAAGACTTTGGATCTAGTGGCGAATATGATGGAGCTTGCAGGTATTCTTATAGACGAAAAGATTTAATAGAGGGAGGTGCTGTTTTGGTTACTCGGGTCAATGGATTCTCAGGTATGGATATCGATAGTATGGTGAAGAGTATGATGGCTGCCAAGCGGGTACCGCTGGACAAGCTTAATCAGGACAAACAAATTCTACAATGGACACGTGAGAGCTACCGGGAGATGAACAGCAAGCTGTATGACTTCCGGACCAATAAACTAGTTACCAAATATGGCAGGGACGCAGCGCTGAATGCCCAGAAGGCTGTGCTAAGCGGCAATACGACCGCGCTTAAAGCAGAAGCGACATCAACGGCAACCGGCCAGGAGATGACTGTTAAGGTCACAAAGCTGGCAACAAGAACTACATATGAGACAGCCGGATTAGGACAAGGCATACCGGCTACGACCTCCTTGGCAGCACTTGATGGCGTTGACCTTGGAAGCATGCGAGGTCTGGATATGGAGGAATACCTGAAGAAGGGCTTCGACATCAGCATCAACGGCGAGACCTTCAAGGATAAGGAGGGGAAATCCCTATTCAACGGCATGACCTCGATCTCGACGCTGGTCGCAACGATTAATTCTTCTGAGAAGGCTAATGCGATCGCTAGTTATGATGAAATTACCGGAAAGCTGACCATCGCCTCCAAAACGGGCGGCAAAGATGGTACGGTAACGATGGGGACCCCTTCAAGCAGCAATACAGTTCTAGGGTTATTCTCTACGAAGAAGGTTGCAGAGACGAATAAGCTTACAGGCGCTACTGGCTCCACTACATTGACGCAGCTTACGAACCAGCTTAATAATTCTGTTTTGACCGATGACGAAGTCAAAGATATTACATTTAGTATCAATGGTAAAGCATTTACGTTCAAGGGTTCGGATACTATTGATAAAATTGTGGATACCATCAAAAATGACCCTGATGCAAAGGTAAATGCAGAATTTACGACAGACGGCACTTTGAAGCTGACCGGGATAGTAGCAGATCCTGGTAATCCGAAAGGGGCTGTCAACCTTAGCGGCAACTCTTACGGATTCATGAAGCTCTTTAACGGGATGAAATCAAACCCGTCAGATGACAATTCAATTACTAAGACAATCACAGGCGAGAATGGTGAAGTCAAGATTAATAATGTGGATATTGATAATGTAACCAGCAATACGTTTACCATTAACGGCGTCCAGCTCACATTGCTGGAGGTTACCAAAGCGGATGAGCCTGTCATCATCAAAACGCAGACCGATTCTAGCAAAGCCGTTGAGTCCATCAAGAGCTTCGTTGAAGATTATAACAGCCTGATCCTAGCCTTGAATTCCAAGATTGACGAAGCCAAATATCGTGATTTCAGGCCGCTGACGGATGCGCAGAAGGCTGAAATGAAAGAGGCTGACGTCAAAACCTGGACCGAGAAGGCGCAGAGCGGGTTGCTCAAGAATGATGATATTATCAAGTCCGTATTGTCTGAAATG
Organism: Paenibacillus silagei; assembly: GCF_017874735.1. Classification (GTDB taxonomy): domain Bacteria; phylum Bacillota; class Bacilli; order Paenibacillales; family Paenibacillaceae; genus Paenibacillus_AQ; species Paenibacillus_AQ silagei. Next base: position 120,466 of record NZ_JAGGLV010000001.1, on the reverse strand, counting down.
CGCAGCATAATTAGTGATAAACTGGGGCCGTTAAGCACCCTAGGCATTACGACCGGGAATTATACGTCGAACGGCAAGCTTGTGATTAATGAGGAGAAGCTGAATACGGCGATCAATGCGAATCCGCAGCTCGCAATGGATCTGCTGCAAGGCCCTGCCAGTGCCCCCAAAGAGGGGATTTTCGACAAAATGGCTGACAAAATCACATCGGCCATCGAGAAACTATCGGAGCGGGCAGGCACGAACAGATACTCCATGGACCTTACCAGTACATTCAAGGAAGAAAGTGTGATGGGTAAGAAAATGAAGTTATACAACTCGCGGCTCAATGTCATGACCACGATGTTAAATAACACAGAGACCCGTTACTACAAACAATTCACCGCCATGGAAACCGCCATGAACAAGCTGCAATCCCAGTCCAACAGCCTCTTCTCCACCGGCAAATAAGAATATTTCACAATAGAGGGTGACCAATTTGATTAAATCTCCTTATGATAAATACCGCCAGTCTTCTGTCCAGACTTCAACACCTGCGCAACTCGTGATTATGCTGTATGATGGGGCCATTCGCTTCGTGAAGACTGCGGTGGACGGGTTGAACAAGCAGGATTTGGAGAAGTCCAATTTGAACTTTGGCAAGGCTCAGACCATCATCAGTGAGTTGATGAGTACGTTGGATCACTCTATTGAAGTCTCGAAGGGACTCTACTCCCTTTACGAATATACGAACTACCTGTTAATTCAGGCCAACATCCAGAAGAACCCCGAGAAGGCTGAAGAAGCCATCGGCTACCTTACAGATCTCCGTGAGACTTGGCTACAGGCTTCCAAGCTGGCGGCCAGCCAGACTGAGATTGCGAATGGATGAGCTTATCCGTAACTTGGATCGGCTGACTGGGGAGATGATGGACCGGCTTCAGGACGCAACCTATGAGGAGCTTGAAGACTTTGTGGAGGAGCGGCAGAATCTTGTCGATTCCATCACACAAGAGGTCGAATTTTGTCCGGCAACACAAGCGCAAAAACAGGGAATTAATCTTATTTTGTCACATGATAATGAATTGCTGGACCGGATGAACGCCCTCCGCCAGGAAGCCCAAGACTTCCTCCAGAAGCGCGGCCAAGCCAAAATCCAGCGCAATGCCTACGAGACGGCCTACACCCCGGACAGCTTCCTGATGGACCGCAAAAAATAAACAGAAAATAATAGATTTTTCCTGTTTCAATAGGGGAGTGGACGGGTATTTACAAGCGTCTGCTCCTTTTTTTGTAACTTATATTACCGAATTCTATCCATTTCTGATGCCGATTGTACCCTGGTAAATTATTGAAAGTAATCATTTACTATTCCAATTGACAATAGAGAAGCTGCGGTGGTATAGTCGAATTGTGAGCAAGACTCACGTTCATCTGATGACGAAGGGAATGTTTAGTCAATGGAAGGTAAAGTTAAATGGTTTAACGCAGAAAAAGGTTATGGTTTTATCGAAACTTCCGATGGTGGCGACGTATTCGTACACTTTTCCGCGATTCAAACTGACGGTTTCAAGACTTTGGATGAAGGCCAATCCGTAGAGTTCGATATCGTTGAAGGCGCACGCGGACCACAAGCAGCTAACGTCATCAAATTATAATCATCCGGCGAAGCCGACCTACATATATGGTAGATGGTTAGCAATTGAGACAACGCTAGCGTTAGACCCAAGGGGATCTCCCTTGGGTCTTTTTTATGCAGTGAATGAAGTTGCTTTTGTCTAATGATGTGCCTTTGTCTGTTGTGGATAAACTGTGTATAAAGCTGGGGATAAGAGTTCGAGAGGTGTTCTTTGTAAGGAGGGGCCGTATGACTCTGTTCTTACATTCTTCTTATAAATATTCTCAATTTCGAGTAAATGGCCTACATTTCGAGATGAAAAGAGTCCTAAATTGGACACTTTGTAAAAATTAGTTACGGAAAAATGTTAACATCCTCCAAAATATGGGTAATAGAAACCGTTGGGCTTTTTTGTTGCCTAGTCTGCACTCTCATTATTGCTTAGGCGTATGCTTCCGAAAGATCTTTTGGTAAGAAGTCATGCAGTGAAGCCTATGCCCATCACACTCACAGGAGGATGAACAAAAGAATGAAGAAATTGTGGCGTGGCCTTACGGCCGGAGTACTTGGTATTTCAATGCTGCTTGGATCACTGGGAAGTGTGTCCGCAGCGCCTGCACCTAAGGATATTCAAGGACACTGGGCGCAGAAGCAACTGCAGAGCTGGCTGGATAAAGGATACCTGGGTGGTTATCCTGACGGAACGGTTAAGCCGAATAAGGCAATTACCCGTGGTGAATATGTGGCACTGATAAATCGTCTGTTCGGGTTCACCGAAGCAGCTACTCTTAACTTCACGGATGTGAAAAAATCCAATTGGGTCTACAGTGAAGTGGCTAAAGCTGTGAAGGCCGGTTATATTGGCGGGTATGAGAATAATACCTTCCGGGCCAACAACCCGCTCACCCGGCAGGAAGCAGCAGTTATTGCTGCCAAGCTGCTTAAGCTGAGTACAAGCTCTACTCCGCTTAAGTTCAAGGATAATGCTCAGATCGCGGCATGGGCCAAGGTGGCCGTAGCCTCAGCGGCTGAGAAGAAGATCATTAACGGTTATCCTGACGGAACCTTCGGTCCGAAGAAATCCCTTACCCGTGCCGAAGCGGTGGGAATTATAAGCAACTCAGTTGTGCATAAGCCGGCTACAGGCGGAGTAACGCCTACACCAGCACCGACAGCAACACCAGCTCCTTCTGCAACACCTGTGCCAAGCACCAGCCCAACAGCTACTCCAGCTCCTGGCGGCGGTAGTGGTGGCGGCACTGGCGGAGGAGGCGGTGGTGGAGGAGGCGGTAGCGTTACCTTGCCGTCTGTAAGCAACGTGACTTACGGCCATGTAGGTTCTGTTACCGCTGATGTATATGTTACGCCTTCTGTAACAGGAGCCGTGTATTATGTAGTTGCTCCATACAGCATGAACGTAACCGCACCAACTGCAGCACAAGTGAAAGACGGACTGATTAATGCTACAACAGCAGGCGTTCATTTCGGCCAAGTTGCGGCTACTGGCGGCACATCCGTTGCTTTCTCGGTGTATGGTCTGACTGCAAATACGGATTATACCGTTTATGTTGCCCTGGCTGACGCTTCTGGTAACTGGTCCGGCGTAACGCCGCTTCAATTGAAAACAGCACCAGGCAGCGCATGGTCGGTCGCTCAGGTTGGGATCACCAATGTAACAACGGCGACTGCCGATGTATATGCTTCTTACGGGCAGACGGGTACACCAGTAACCCCTCTGAAATATGTGGTGGTTAAGGCAACAGAAGCTGATCCAACTGCATTACAGATTTCCCAAGGGCAGAACAGTACAGGTGCTACATTAATGGGGCCTTGGGCTGGTACAATCTCAGGCAGTCCAGTTGTGAAACACAGCATTAACCTGACTGGACTCACTGCCAATACAGCGTACAAAGTCTTCTTTATCACAGATTCTAATGGTACCTTGTCACCTGTAGAGCTTCTGCGTATTCACACTAATCAGTAATCTTGATGAATGAAATCATTCATAATCCAGGCTTCAGCGTGAAATAATACAGCAATCAGTATTCGGTCCGGCGAGGGCGGCATTATGCTCGAGCCGGGCCGTTTGTTGTTACGGCAGGTCTGTTACATCTATTGTTAGGTGAATGTAAAGTCTGTCATGATTTGTTTTTTACTTAGCCCTGACAATTTGCTATAATGGAAAAGTAAACAAAGGAGGAGTGCCTTATGAAATTCAGCATTCGAGGTCAACAAATTGAAGTGACCGACGCTTTGAGAGACTATGTTGATAAGAAGCTCAGCAGACTTGAGAAGTATTTCGAAGCACCCCCTACCTCTGAAGGATATGTGACGCTTGGCGTCGTTCGCGGCCTTCATACGGTGGAAGTGACAATTCCTCTAGCTGGTGTGACGCTTCGTGCGGAAGACCGCAGCGATGATATGTATGCATCCATCGATGCCGTAGTGGACAAGCTGGAACGTCAGATCCGCAAGCACAAGACTAAGCTTAATCGCAAGTTCCGTCAGGAAGGCAGCCTGAAGACCTTGTTCGTTGAAGGTTCGGGCAGCGCCGTAGCTGTTGAAGAGCAGGAACAGGATTATGATGATCTTGAGGTTGTGCGGAACAAACGGTTCACCTTGAAGCCTATGGATGTGGAAGAAGCGATTCTGCAAATGAACATGATTGGACATACGTTCTTCGTGTTCTCCAACATTGACACTTCCGAAGTGAGCGTAGTTTACAAACGCGATGACGGCAAGTACGGTCTGATCGAGCAGAACTAACCTGTGGACCGGGAATTGTTGGAATAAGCAAGGGCTTCGGTTCAGCCTAACGTGGACAATTAGACGAGTCCCTATTCGCCTGAAGCGAATAGGGCTCTTGTGCGTATATATAGAAGTTTCATTAAAATGCCATCATCTGTCCTCATGTAAGGGGATTATACAGAATAAGGTTAGGGCGGCTTGTATTGCGGCTTCTCTTACAAACTGTTACAATTTATGAAGCAGCGGAATCGAAATCATATATGGCCCTTTCAATCTATGAGGATGGGCTCGGTTCCACCATCTGTGTTGCATGAAAGGGGTTAACCATGCTAGGACTTGTTAAGAAAATATTTGGCGACACTAATGAACGGGATGTCAAACGTCTCATGAAGACGGTCGAAGTAATTAATGGGCTGGAGCCGGATTTCGTATCGCTTACGGATGAAGAGCTGCAGGCGAAGACAGCGGAATTCCGCGCCCGTATTGAGAAAGGTGAGACCCTGGAAGAGATTCTTCCTGAGGCCTTTGCTACCGTACGCGAAGCTTCCAAACGGACGCTGGGCATGCGGCATTTTGACGTTCAGCTGGTTGGGGGTATGGCGCTGCATGAAGGCCGGATCTCCGAGATGAAGACCGGGGAAGGCAAGACACTGGTTGGAACGCTGCCGGTGTATTTGAATGCGCTGCTGGGTAAAGGCGTGCATGTCGTCACCGTAAATGATTATCTGGCTCAGCGCGACAGTGCGCAAATGGGACAAATCTATAACTTTCTGGGCATGAGCGTTGGGGTGAACCTGAACGGCATGGACCATAATGATAAACAAGCGGCATATGCCTGCGATATTACGTACGGCACGAATAATGAATTCGGGTTCGACTATCTGCGCGACAACATGGTGCTCTATAAGGAACAGATGGTACAGCGCCCGCTCTACTTCTGTATTATTGACGAAGTCGATTCCATCCTTATTGATGAAGCACGGACCCCTCTGATCATCTCCGGCCAGGCTGAGAAATCGACAGAGCTGTATTATGCAGCAGACCGTTTCGTGAAGAAGCTCACTGCCGAAGAGGATTACACCGTGGATATCAAGGTGAAGTCTGTAGCGCTTACCGAGAAGGGCGTGGCTACGGCTGAGCGTGCTTTTGGGATAGAGAATCTGTATGACCATAGCCATGTTACCTTGAACCATCATATTGTACAGGCCTTGAAGGCGAACGCTATTATGCGCCGGGATGTCGATTATGTGGTGAATGAAGACGAGGTTATGATCGTCGATGAGTTCACCGGCCGTCTGATGCAGGGACGCCGTTACAGCGACGGGCTGCACCAGGCTATTGAAGCGAAGGAAGAGATTGAAGTCCAGAATGAGAGTATGACGCTGGCTACCATCACCTTCCAGAACTACTTCCGGATGTACCGCAAGCTAGGCGGCATGACGGGTACTGCGAAGACGGAAGAAGAGGAATTCAAGAAGATCTATGGTCTTGAGGTTCTTCAGGTTCCTACGAATAAGCCGAATCAGCGTATTGATATGCCGGATGTGGTCTACAAAAGTGAAAACGGCAAGTTCAACGCTGTTGTCGCTGAAATTGTGGAACGCCACAAGAAGAATCAGCCGGTGCTGGTAGGTACGGTATCGATTGAGAACTCTGAACGCGTATCTGAAATGCTGAAGCGTAAGGGTGTAAGACACCAGGTGCTGAATGCGAAGCATCATGCGGCAGAAGCCGAAATTATCTCTTATGCCGGTCAGCCGGGAACCGTAACGATTGCCACGAACATGGCTGGACGCGGTACGGATATCGTACTGGGCGAAGGGGTAACCGATGTTGGAGGCTTGCATATTATTGGTACAGAACGCCATGAATCACGCCGGATTGATAACCAGCTTCGCGGCCGTGCCGGACGCCAGGGCGACCCGGGTTCGACACAGTTCTATCTGTCCCTAGGTGATGAGCTGATGAAGCGCTTCGGTGCGGACAATGTGCTGAACATGATGGACCGTCTTGGATTCGAGGAAGATCAGCCGATTGAGAGCCGTATGATTACCAAGGCTGTTGAATCTGCCCAGAAGCGGGTAGAAGGCAATAACTTCGACATCCGAAAAGTCGTATTGCAATACGATGACGTCATGAACCAGCAGCGTGAGATTATCTACAAGCAGCGCCGCGAAATTCTGGAGTCGGACAATATCAAAGACATCGTAGTGGAAATGATCAAGCCGGTTATCGACCGTATTGTGAATGCACACTGCAGTGACGATATCCCGGAGAACTGGGAGCTGCAAGAGGTTGCGGATTATGTGAACAGCAAGCTTTTGGAAGAAAATGAGCTGACCCGCGATGATCTGTGGGGCAAAGAAGTAGATGAAATGATCGAATTCATCTTCGCCCGTGTACTTGAGAAGTATTCTGCACGTGAAGAGCGTCTTGGCTCTGAGCTGGTACGTGAATTCGAGAAGGTTATTGTGCTTCGCTCCGTAGACAGCAAATGGATGGATCATATCGACGCCATGGATCAGCTTCGTCAGGGGATTCACCTCCGTGCTTACGGCGGTACCGATCCGCTGCGCGAATACCAATTCGAGGGCTTCGAGATGTTCAACGCCATGACAGCGAACATTCAGGAGGAAGTGGCGACCTACATTATGAAGGCGCACATCGAGACGAATCAGGAGCGCCAATCGGTAGTGGAGGAAGACAAGATCTCCACCAACGCAGAGCCTGCTGAGAAGCGTCCGGTGCATGTGGAATCTACAGTTGGCCGTAACGATCCGTGCCCATGCGGCAGCGGCAAGAAGTATAAGAACTGCCACGGCCAGGCGTAAGATATAGTAGAGCTAATGCTAGCTGATTTACTGTCTGGTGAAATAATGAGCAGGCGTTAAGCTGCGAGTACCTTTCACCCGATCGTACTTCCTGTTTTGTGCACTTGCACTTAGGTTATAATGACAATAAAAAGCGGCTGGGCCCGGGGGACTCCCCGTTTGCGGCCCGGCTGCTTTTTTGGGCTTGGAGTGGTCCGGATGCACAGCTGTGCGGCTGACGGGAATGTTCAGATGTTTTATGGCTGAGGTGGAAGTAACGGAGGGAAAGTTTGGAACTGCAGGAGCGGTAGCGTCCGCCTTTGTGCCCGGATTTTATCCGCTATGCGGTATAATCAATGAATCTGGGCACAACAGCGGTCGAAAGTCCAAACATTTCCCGCAGTTACGGCGTACACCTGGCCATGTAGCAGCTGAAGCGAAGCGACAGCAGCATAGATGGCCGTCCATACCGGTAAGTCCAAACCGGCAGCCCGGCGCAATATTCAATTATGAAAGGTGATGTGATCCAATTGATCGATCCTAATGTGAAGCAGGACCTGCGTGAAATGGGCAAGAAATTAACCAACCTTAGGGGGTCACTTTGACTTAGACCTGAAGCTGGAGATGATAGCGAACTTCGAAGAGAAGATGGCGGCTCCCGGGTTCTGGGATGATCCCGATCAGGCGCAGAGCGTGATTGGCGAGATGAATGCCGTGAAGTCGGTGGTTGATCAATTTGAGAAGCTCCAGCAGGATTATGACGATGCTGCCATGATGGCGGAGCTGGCCGATGAGGAAGGCGACGACGCACTGGCCGGGGAGATCGCCGGAACGATCCGCAGTATAAGTGCCAGAGTGGATGAGTTCGAGCTGCAGCTGCTGCTCAATCAGCCTTACGATAAGCTGAATGCCATTCTGGAGCTCCATCCAGGGGCAGGCGGCACGGAATCCCAAGACTGGGGCCAAATGCTGCTGCGCATGTACACACGCTGGGCGGAGAAGCGGGGCTTCAAGGTCGATGTGCTGGATTATCTGCCGGGCGATGAAGCGGGAATCAAGAGTGTAACTTTGTTAATTAAGGGCCACAATGTATATGGGTACCTCAAGGCAGAGAAGGGCGTGCACCGGCTGGTGCGGATTTCGCCTTTTGACTCCTCTGGCAGACGTCATACCTCCTTCGTATCCTGCGATGTGGTACCGGAGATTGCTGACGACGTCGAGGTGGATATCCGTACGGAAGACCTGAAGATTGATACGTACCGGGCCAGCGGCGCGGGCGGTCAGCACATCAATACAACCGATTCGGCGGTGCGGATTACGCATATGCCAACCGGCGTGGTGGTTACCTGTCAGAATGAGCGTTCACAGATCAAGAACCGGGAGCAGGCGATGAAGATGCTGCGTTCCAAGCTCTATGAGCGTAAAATTCAGGAGCAGCAGGCACATCTGGACGAGATCCGCGGGGAACAATCCGAGATTGCCTGGGGCAGCCAGATTCGTTCCTACGTATTCCATCCTTACAGCATGGTGAAGGATCACCGCACTTCTGTAGAGACAGGCAATGTTGGAGCGGTAATGGACGGCGATCTGGACGGGTTCATTGACGGGTATCTGCGGAGCCAGATCAAGACGGAAGCTGAATAAAAGTAATCAAATTCCTACGCGTCTTCGGAGGTGTAGGAATTTTTGTCTGAACATAAAGGAGACCGGCCAACCATGCAAAAAATCAATTCACGCAACAAACCTCCGCTCATTCCCTTGAACGGACCGCTGCGTCATACGGTGGACATTGCGCTTATTCTGATCGGCTCGCTGATCACCGGGCTGGCGTTCAACCTGTTCTTCCTCCCGAACCGGATTGCATCCGGCGGGGTGTCGGGGCTGTCGGTGCTGGCTGAGGCCTGGTTTGGGGCAGAGCCTGCTTTTACCCAGTGGGCGCTTAATATTCCGCTCTTCATTCTCGGTGTGATCTTTCTCGGCAAACAGTACGGTATCCGCTCTCTCTTAGGCAGCTTTGTGCTGCCGCTGTTTATCTTCCTGACGAAGGACGGGCCTGTGCCGACCACGAATCCGCTCCTGGCTTCGATCTATGGAGGAATTGGTGTGGGTCTCGGTCTGGGCCTCGTCTTCCGGGGGCGCGGCTCTACGGGCGGACTGACCATTGCGGCACAGATTATTCAAAAGCTAACCGGCTTCAGCTTCTCGCTGTCTGTCGTGCTGCTGGATGGTACGGTGATTACCTTGGCGGCTTTTGTGCTGGGAATGGAGCAGGCGATGTATGCACTGATCGGGCTGTTCGTCACCGGCCGGGTGATCAACGCGCTGGAGGTGGGCTTCAGCACCACGAAGGTGGCGTATATCATCTCGGATCACACAGAGGACATCTCGCAGGCGATTCTGAATGATCTGGACCGCGGGCTGACCAAGCTGAATGCGCAAGGCGGCTATACCGGTGACAACCGTACGGTGCTGATGGTCGTAGTAGGCCAGAATGAAATCACCAGGCTGAAGGCGATCGTCCGCTCGGTGGACCCGAGTGCTTTTGTCATTATTACGGAGGCTCACGAAGTGCTGGGCGAAGGGTTTAAAAGAGAAGCGTAGACTCCCTTAAGGGGGCTCTGCGCTTCTTTTGATATATTGTAGTGAATAGGATAACCCTGCGTTTCTTCTTGTGCGCCAGCTGAATAAAGTTAACGCAACGTGTTGTATTTATATTAATTCGGTCGTATAATAATACATATTTGCAGGACGGTTATGCATGAGCGATAATGATAGAAATGAGAAACGGGAAGCGGGGATGACAGTGACAGACAAGCTGAGAGCGGCGATTGTCGGATCAACGGGTTATGGGGGCGTGGAGCTGATCAGGCTGCTGCAGAGCCACCCTGATATAGAGATTACTTCAGTGATTTCCTCTTCGAGTGCGGGTGCGCCGATTGAGGAGGGTTTTCCGCATCTCACGGGAGTGGTGCAGCGTAAGCTGGATGGTGTAGATGCAGCAGAGATTGCAAGCAGAGCGGATGTTGTATTCACTGCTACCCCTTCAGGAGTGAGTGCGAAGCTGGTGCCCGGGCTGCTTGAGGCAGGACTCAAGGTTGTCGATCTGTCGGGGGACTTCCGGCTCAAGGATGGTGCGGAGTATGAGCAGTGGTATAAGCATCCGGCTCCTCCGGCAGCGTATCTGGAGCAGGCGGTATACGGGTTATGCGAGGTGTACGGCGAACGTGCGGCCGGAGTGGAATTTATCTCGAATCCGGGATGTTACCCGACAGCTACGCTGCTGGGGCTGGTTCCGGCGCTGGAGGCAGGCTGGATCAAGCCGGACAGCATCATTATTGATGCGAAATCCGGGGTGTCCGGGGCAGGGCGGGGAACGAGCCTGATGGTGCATTTTGCCGAGATCAATGAGAACTTCAAAGCCTACAAAATCAACAAACATCAGCATATCCCGGAAATTGAACAGGTGCTTACCGATATTGCCGGGGAGAAAGTTACCGTAACCTTCACTACCCATCTGGTGCCGATGACCCGGGGGATTATGACTACGATGTATGCCGGACTGAATGGCGAACATAGTGAACAGGAACTCGTAGATTTATATCGTAAATATTATGCAGGCAGACCGTATGTGCGGGTGCGTGAGCCCGGCGTGGTTCCGGCGACGAAGGAAGTCAGCGGATCGAATTACTGCGATATCGGCTTCGCCACAGACTCGCGTACCGGACGGGTTACCATTGTGTCGGTCATCGACAATATCGTTAAGGGCGCCGCAGGGCAAGCGATTCAGAACCTCAATTTGATGATGGGATGGGAGGAAACCCGCGGGCTTGGTTACACACCAGTGTATCCATAAGCGCAAGCGGTCAAACAATATCATGAGTGAGCAACCACTATATACCGTCGTAGAAGGCGGAAGTATTACTGCACCTAAGGGCTTCACCTCCGGTGGCCTGCACTGCGGTCTCAAAAAAACTGAGCGTAATGACCTCGGCGCAATTCTCTGTGAGGTGCCTGCTACGGCGGCTGCGGTGTATACGACCAATGTGTTTCAGGCGGCTCCGCTGAAGGTTACGCGGGAGAGTCTGGCGGACGGAACGCTGCAGGCGGTGATTGTGAACAGCGGCAATGCCAATGCCTGTACAGGGGACCAGGGCGAGGCGGATGCATATGAGATGCGTGCGGCGGCTGCCCGTTATTTGGGCGTGAATGAGCTGGATGTTGCTGTCGCTTCCACAGGTGTGATTGGGGAACTGCTGAAGATGGACTGTGTGCGCAGCGGAATTGCCGGACTGCCGGAGAAGCTGAACGCGGGCGCTGCCGGTGCGGAGGAATTCAGCCAGGCCATTCTGACAACCGATCTGGTCAAAAAAGAAAGCTGCGTAAAAGTAACGGTAGGCGGTACTGAGGTTAAGATTGCCGGAGCGGCGAAGGGTTCCGGGATGATTCACCCGAACATGGCGACGATGCTGGGCTTCATGACCACCGATGTGCTCATTGACGGCGAGGATCTGCTTAGTCTGCTGCGAAGCGCGACGAACACTACTTTTAATATGATTACCGTTGATGGTGACACCAGTACGAACGATATGCTGGTCACGATGGCCAGCGGTCTTGCCGGTAATGAGAAGCTGACGCGTCTGCATGCGGACTGGGAGGCTTTTGCAGCGGCGTTCACCCATGTATGCCAGAGTCTGGCCATGGCGATTGCCCGTGACGGCGAAGGGGCCACGAAGCTGATTGAGGTGCAGGTGAACGGGGCGGTACATGATGAGGCTGCGGCGGCGATTGCCAAGACCGTGGTCGGCTCAAGCCTGGTGAAGTCGGCGATCTTCGGCGCGGATGCCAACTGGGGGCGGATTATCGCGGCCGTAGGGCGCGCGGGCGTTCCGGTATCGCCGGAGCGGGTAGATATTAAGCTGGGTGAGATCGAGGTGCTGCGCGGATCGCGTCCGGTGGCTTTTGATGAGGAGCAAGCACTGCATTATCTGCAAAAAAGCGATACCGTGCTGATCACGGTAACCTTGTCAGACGGCAGTGGGCAGGCTACAGCCTGGGGCTGTGACCTGACTTATGATTATGTGCGGATTAATGCGGCTTACCGCACTTAGTGCAGATAGGTTCACCGGATTACAACAGCGGCCGAAAGCCGACTAAGCTTTTACGTACAGGGGGCAGGGAGATGACAGTAGAACCGATAGAGCCTCAGGCGCAGGCGGAGGCCGCCGGGCTGTTCGTAATGAAATGCGGGGGGAGTACGCTGGCGGCGCTGCCGGATTCATTCTTCGAGGATCTGCGGGAGCTTCAGGCCAGCGGAAATCAGCCTGTAATCGTGCATGGCGGCGGCCCGGCGATCTCCGGCAATCTGGAGAAGCTCGGCATTGAGAGCCGCTTCGTGAACGGTCTGCGGGTAACGACGGAAGAGGTGCTGGATGTGGTCGAGATGACCCTGTCCGGCAGCATCAACAAGGCGATTGTCCGCCGAATTCAGGCCAGCGGGGGGCAGGCACTCGGGTTGTCCGGCGTTGATGGCAACCTGATCATGGCACACCCGGTGGCCAATCACGATGAAGTGGGTCTGGTGGGTGAAGTGACCGGTGTTCGAGCGGAGATTGTGACGGGTATCCTCACGATGGGCTATATTCCGGTGATTGCACCTGTCGGTGTAGACGGCGAAGGACAGCGGTATAACATCAATGCGGATACCGCTGCCGGAGCGGTGGCTTCTTATATAGGGTCACCGAGTATGATCGTGGTTACGGATGTGCCGGGCATTATGCGGACGGTGGACGGGGAGAAGGTGGTGCTTCCGTCCGTAACGGTGGTACAGATCGAAGCACTGATTGAGAATGGCGAAATCTACGGCGGAATGATTCCCAAGGTGCGTGCCGCGATGGACTGCATCCAGGGCCAGGTGTCCGAGGTTATTATTGTAGACGGCAAAGAGCCGCGTGTCCTCAGCCGGGTGCTGAAGGGCGAAGCGCTGGGCACGCGGATTGTAAGGTCTTAGACCGGCAGAAATCAGGGCATGGTTATGCGAATGAGCTTGAGTTGAAGGCAGAGCAACAAATACAATAGACGCGCTGACGGGAAGCCGGCAGCAGCATGATGGGAGAGTGACTAAGAATGAGTGAGCTTACGCAAACGGAAAAAGATTCTTTGACAGGGGCGCTGCAGGAACGTTCAGCGGGAACAGACGGGCAGGGGGCCGCTCCTGCCAAGCTGAGTGCGGTATTCCCGTCTTACGCCAGATATGACCTCAGTCTGGTCAAAGGCAAAGGCAGCTGGGTATGGGATGAGCAGGGTAACAAGTATCTGGACTTCATGTGCGGCCTCGCGGTAACGAGTCTGGGCCATGCGCCGGAGAAGGTCGGTGCCAAGCTCAAGGAGCAGATTGATACGCTGTGGCATGTCTCGAACCTGTTCCACATTCCGGGCCAGGACCGGGTAGCTGCGCTGCTGACAGAGAATAGCTGTGCGGATCAGGTTTTCTTCTGCAACAGCGGAGCGGAAGCGAATGAAGCGGCCATCAAGCTGGCGCGCCGGTATCACCAGAAGGTGAAGGGGACGGACCGCTATGAAGTGATTACCTTCGAGCAATCGTTCCATGGCCGTACACTGGCTACTCTGACAGCCACCGGACAGGCGAAGGTCAAGGAAGGCTTCCTGCCGCTTCCGGCAGGCTTCAAGACGGTGCCACTGCATGATCTGGAGGCGCTGAGAGCCGCCATTACGGAGCATACGGCAGCGATTATGCTGGAGATGGTGCTGGCGGAAGGCGGCATTATTGTAGTAGAGCAGGAATTCCTGGATGGAGTTGTAGCGTTGTGCAAGGAGCACGGGCTGCTGCTCATCGTGGACGAGGTGCAGACCGGCATGGGCCGTACAGGCAAGCTGTTCGCTCATCAGCATTACGGCATTGAGCCGGACATCTTCACCTTGGCCAAAGGTGTGGCGAGCGGCTTCCCGGCCGGTGTGATGCTCGGTAAAGGCTATCTGCGCGAGGCATTCAGCCCGGGCAGCCACGCCAGTACCTTCGGCGGCACCCCGCTGGCGGCAGCGGTGATGGAAGCGACCATTGAGACCATGCTTGAAGATAAGCTGCCCGAGCGGGCGGCGGAGATGGGCGAATACTTAAGCGGACAGCTTAGAGCGAAGCTGGAGGACACTTCTTTTGTGAAGGAGATTCGCGGCAAAGGCCTGCTGATCGGCATCGAGTGCCATGAGCCGGTAGCCGAGATCGTTCTCGCCGGACAGAAGCGCGGACTGCTGTTCGTTCAGGCTGGCCCGGATGTGATCCGGCTGCTGCCTAATCTGTATGTCAGCACCGATGAAATTGATCAGGCGGTGGACATCCTATCGGAACTAATTCATACTTATGCTAACAAAGTAAGCGGGGAGGCAAATTCATGAGTCACGGTACACCAGGCGTAACAGAGACGATTGCCGCACAGCTCAAAGGCCGTGATTTGCTGGAGCTGAATGATTACAGCCCGGAGGAAATCACCTATTTGATTGACCTCGCGATTGAGCTGAAGCGCAAGCAGAAGAACGGTGAGGTCTACCAGCCGTTGCTGGGGAAGACGATCGGGCTTATTTTTGAGAAATCCTCTACCCGTACACGGGTGTCGTTCGAAGTGGGGATGTATCAGCTGGGCGGACATGCATTGTTCCTCAGCAAAAATGATATTCAGCTGGGCCGCGGCGAGACGGTTGGTGATACGGCCCAGGTCATGTCGCGTTATCTGGACGGTATCATGATCCGTACGTTCGGCCATGATAAAGTGGAAGAGTTGGCCCGTTATGCCTCGATTCCTGTAATCAACGGCCTCAGCGATCTTGCGCATCCCTGCCAGGTGCTGGCGGACTACCAGACTGTATACGAGCACAAGGGTAAGCTGAAGGGCCTCAAGCTGGCGTATATCGGCGACGGCAATAATATGGCTCATTCCCTGCTGATCGGTGGCGCCAAGCTGGGTGTGCATGTCGCGGTTGCCGGACCGGAAGGCTACGAGCCGGACGAGGCTGTTGTGGCCGAGGCGCGTGAGATCGCCAAGGAGACAGGCTCGGTCATCACTGTGACCCGCAGCCCGCAGGAGGCGGTACAGGACGCTGATGTGATCTATACGGATGTCTGGGCAAGCATGGGCTTCGAGGCCGAGCAGCTGGCGCGTGAAGCGGCGTTCAAGGACTATCAGGTCAACGAGGAGCTGGTGAAAGGCGCGAAGAGCGATTATCTGTTCCTGCACTGCCTGCCGGCCCACCGGGAGGAAGAGGTCAGCACCGGCGTCATCGACGGCCCGAACTCCGTGATCTTCGATCAGGCGGAGAACCGCCTGCATGCGCAGAAGGCGCTTATGGCGGCTTTGATGGGCTAGATGTAGATGTAGCCTAGCAGAGCCATCAGGAGGCCAGATATGAGTTCATTCCACAAATGCGCTAATGTATGAAGTTGACGTTCGAAGCGGACTTTCAGAGATAAGTGTATTATGTGCAATTAAAAACAGTGAAAAGTAAGAGTTTTCTCTTCTAACTGTAGTTTGTACAACTAAAATTGCCCTAATGGGCGAGAATTCAGGTAATGAGGAATTTTAGTTGCACGAAATACAGCTAAACACACATTCGGCGTTATATCAGACGATTTAGTTGTACAGATTGCAATTAAGTCCACCCAAGGCACCTTAATCGGGCACAGCCAACCCTCAGCAAGAGCTGGGTTGAAGTAATTTAATTATATATACACAACACATATATAAGATCAACTTAGGTACGGAGCGTTGGATTTCCGGTGCATAGCAGCGAAGTGAAAGTTTGGAACTGTAGGAGCGTCAGCGTCCGCCTTTGTCTACGGATTTCAACCGCGTACAGCGGTATAAATTCAAGAAATCTGTAGACAACAGCGGCCGGAAGTCCAAACATTTCATGCAGCTGCGTCCAAGCACCGGATGTCTATACGCAAAGCTTGAAGTTGATCTTATAACCACCCTCCACATCGAAAGGAAGCTAAACCCCCATGCCAAAAGAAAAAATTGTACTCGCCTATTCCGGCGGGCTGGATACCTCAGTCATTCTGAAATGGCTGAAAGAAACGTATGATGCGGAGATTATTGCTTTTACAGCCGATATCGGTCAAAAAGAAGAACTGGACGGTCTGGAGGAAAAAGCACTCGCCACCGGCGCGTCCAAAGTCTACATCGATGATCTGCGCGACGAGTTCGCGAATGACTTCATCTACCCGATGTTCCAGGCGGGCGCACTCTATGAGGGACAATATCTGCTGGGCACCAGCATTGCCCGTCCGCTGATCGCCAAGCGCATGGTGGATATCGCCATCGCCGAAGGCGCAACAGCCATTGCCCATGGAGCTACAGGTAAAGGGAATGACCAGGTGCGCTTCGAACTGAACGCTGCTGCGTTATCGCCTAGCATTAAGGTTATTGCGCCTTGGCGTCTGGAAGAGTTCCGCAACCAGTTCCCGGGCCGTGCGGAGATGATCGCTTACGCCGAAGCTAATGGTATTCCGGTACAAGCCTCAGCAGCTAAGCCGTATTCGATGGACCGCAATCTGCTGCATATCAGCTATGAGAGCGGCGTGCTGGAAGATCCTTGGTTCGATCCAAGTGCACCGGAGAACAAGGAAATGTTCCTGCTCTCGAATGCGCCGGAGGATGCGCCGGACGAAGCCGAGTACCTTGAACTGGACTTCCTCAAGGGCGACTGCGTAGCGCTTAACGGTGAGGCGTTGTCCCCGCTGCAAGTCATGGAGAAACTCAATGAGCTGGGCGGCAAGCATGGGATTGGACGCGTGGATATGGTCGAGAACCGTTTTGTCGGCATGAAGAGCCGCGGCGTGTATGAGACTCCGGGTGGAACGATTCTGTTCACCGCTCACCGCAAAATGGAATCGATCACCATGGACCGTGAAGTGATGAACCTACGTGACAGCTTGATCACCCGTTACAGCACGCTGGTGTATAACGGCTTCTGGTTCGCACCGGAGCGGATTGCAATGCAGGCCCTGGTGAAGGAAAGCCAGAAGAATGTGACCGGTACGGTACGCGTGAAGCTCTACAAGGGCAACATCATCGGCGCCGGAGTGAAGAGTCCGGTCAGCCTGTACAACCCGGATATCGCCACTATGGAGGCAGATCCTACCCAGGCCTACGACCAGGGCGATGCGACCGGCTTCATCCGTCTGAATGCCCTGCGTCTGAAGGTATCGGCGGGCGTAGCAGAATCCAATAAATAAGTAGCAGCATATAAAAGCGGACACAAGAAGGCCGTTCCTCCCAACCGGACAGGGGCGGCCCTTCTAACGTCTATCGAGGAGGAACAACAGGTGAGCAAGCTGTGGGGCGGACGTTTTACCAAAGGAACGAACAAGCTGGTAGAGGAATATACGGCTTCTATCGAGTTCGATAAAGTGCTGGCGGAAGAGGATGTGCAGGGCAGTCTGGCCCATGTCACGATGCTGGGCAAATGCGGAATTCTGCCGCAGGAAGATGTGGAGACGATCAAGGCCGGGCTGAATAAGGTGCTGGACAAGGTGCGTGCGGGGGAGATTGTATTCTCGGTTGCCGATGAAGACATCCACATGAATATTGAAAAGAACCTGATCGAAGAGATCGGCCCGGTCGGCGGCAAGCTGCACACCGGCCGCAGCCGCAACGATCAGGTGGCGACAGATATGCACCTCTACCTGCGTAACCGCGTGGTGGAGCTGGTGGCGCTGCTGCATGAGCTGCAGGGTGCGCTGATCGGGCAGGCCAAGGATAACCTGGAGACCATCGTTCCAGGATACACACACCTGCAGCGGGCACAGCCGATTCTGTTCGCGCATCATCTGCTGGCCTATGTGTCGATGTTCCGCCGCGATGCGGAGCGCCTGACCGACAGCTACAAGCGGATTAACGTACTGCCGCTGGGTGCCGGGGCGCTGGCGGGAACCACGTTCCCGATTGACCGCCACTTCGTGGCTGAGCAGCTTGGCTTCGATAGCGTGTATGAGAACAGTCTGGATGCGGTCAGCGACCGCGACTTCATCGTGGAGTTCCTGGCGAATGCATCGCTCGTGATGACTCACCTGTCCCGGCTCAGCGAAGAGCTGGTACTCTGGAGCAGCACCGAATTCAGCTTCGTGGAGCTGGACGATGCCTTCTGCACCGGCAGCAGCATCATGCCGCAGAAGAAGAACCCGGATGTGCCGGAGCTGGTACGCGGCAAGACAGGCCGTGTCTACGGTAACCTGATCGGACTGCTGACCGTGCTGAAGTCGCTGCCGCTGGCCTATAACAAGGACATGCAGGAAGATAAAGAAGGCATGTTCGATACAGTAGCTACCCTTACAGGGGCCTTGCAGCTGTTCGCACCGATGATCTCCACCATGAAGGTGAACAAGGCGCGGATGCGTGAAGCGGTGAACACGGACTTCTCCAACGCGACCGATATCGCTGACTTCCTGGTGGGCAAAGGCCTGCCGTTCCGTCAGGCGCATGAGGTGATCGGCAAGACCGTCCTGTATTGTATCAACGAAGGCAAGTTCCTGCTGGATCTGACGCTGGACGAATTCAAGCAGTTCTCGCCGCTGTTCGACGATCAGATCTATGCGGTGCTCCAGCCGGAGGCCGTGGTGAACGCCCGTAATGTCTACGGCGGTACCGCCACGGTTCAGGTGCAGGCCGCCATCGGGCGGGCCGAAGCGGACCTGACGGCTGCGGGTGAATGGGTGAAGCAGCATGGTGGAGCCGTGTAACCTATATGCAGGTCGTCTGCATTGCCCGCTAGAGGCAGAGGATTACTGAAGGCATTAGAGACTGTCATTTGCAGCGGAAGCTGCAGAAGGGCAGTCTTTTTTAAAATATAGAATTTATATGTTTCGCGTGATTAATTATTTTTATATTTCTCGCTGAAGCGGTACCATCCTTTAAAAGGACGGCGAAGCCGTTTCCACTTGCAATACAGAGACAGGGGGGAAGGTATGGATTGGGAAGCCCATATTGAATGCTGGAGCCGTACTACGGTCAGGCTGCTGGAGGTTCAATTATTCGCTGCGCAAGCAGGAACGGTGCCTGAGCATGATGTGGCGGCTACGGGTTTTTTCCTGCTGACCGTGCAGGGCGAGGCGACTGTAAGTCTATCGGGGACGGTCTATTCCACCCGGTCTGCGCCTCTTCTGCATGGCGGCAAGGAAACGGAGTTCGGGCTGATGCCACTGGACAACGAGTTTGTCTGTTATTTCATTCGCTATCAAGCCGACAGCCTATTTCCAGAGGACCAGGAGAGCTTCAATATGCCGTATGCCTTCACTCCCTATACACTGCTGCCCTTGCAGGAGAAGTGCCAGGCAATGGATCGTCTGTGGCAGCATACCGCCCCGCTGGAGAAGCTGGAGGCACAGACGGTTTTTCATCAATTTGTATATGAGGTTATGCGGCAGATTCACTCCTCGGCTCAGGGGACCAGCAGACCGGGTGTAGTCACTGAAGCCATTCACTATATTCATGAGCATTACAGTGAGCCGATTACCGCAGAGGTATTAGCCGGAATGTGCAGCTGCAGTACGAGCTACTTGTTCCGCATGTTCAAGAGTCAGCTTGGGTTCGGTCCTATCGATTATCTGATCCATGTACGAATCCGCAGATCCAAGCAGCTGCTGCTGCAATCCAATGCCCGAATTCAGGAAATCGCAGGCAGTGTGGGTTATGCCGATGTCTATTATTTCAGCCGTTTGTTCAAAAAGCATACCGGCTGCTCGCCGCAGCGATTCCGGGAGAATAACAAGCATACCGTTCAGAATAATCCATTACATCTGCTGAAATCGTCTATTGTATCTGGTAAGCCTGTTTCTCATAATGATAATGAGAATTATTATCAGTTAAATGAGGAAGGGGACACATCGATGTTCAGATTTTCAAGACCGGCCTTAGGGGCTGCGCTGCTGTTATGTTCAGCCATATTTCTAAGTGCATGTCAGACAGGCAACAACACTGGAAAGGCAGCCTCTGAGCCTATTCCCACCAGTACGGCTGCAGACAGCGAGGCCGCAGATACACGTATTTACAAGCATTTGAAGGGGGAGACCGAGATTCCCGTGAAGCCTCAGCGGGTCGTCAGTCTTTTTCATCTGGGGGAATTGATGGCGCTTGGAGTGAAGCCGGTGGGAGCAACAACCTTCATTCTGAACAATCCGCTGTTAAGCGATGTGTCGGATATTGAAGATGTAGGTTCTACGCCTGATGCGGAGAAGATCCTGTCGCTTGCGCCTGATCTTATTATTACAACAGCCCCGTTCGCGGAGGTGGTCGAAGGAGGATACGAGGCGCTGAGCCAGATTGCACCAACCCTTGTAGTGGAGCAGTATAATGATCCGGTCAAGGATGTCGAAATGTTCGGGGATATTCTGGGCAAGCAGACGGAAGCGAAGCAGTGGAACAAGGATTTTGCAGCAAAAATAAAAGAGTCCAAAGAAAAAATCGCTCCCTACATCGAACCGGGCGAAACCTTCTCCATTCTAAATGTGCGTTCCGGTGCCGTCTTCATTTACGGGGATACCAATCTGGGCGGCAACATCGTGTATAAATATCTGGGCCTGAAGCCGACCGAAAAGGTGGAGAAAGAGGTCATTCACGGAGAGACCTGGGAGATCTCCAGCGAGGTCATTCCTGACTTCATCGGAGACCGGCTAATTCTCGCAGTGAATGAAGGGGCGGAGGCAGAGCTGAAGAAAGTGGATAAGCTCATTCAGAATTCACCGGCAGGGAAAGCGGGCAAAATCTACAATATTGACTTCAATCAATTCCTGTTCAGTGATCCGATTTCGGTAGAACAACAAATGGACATCATCGTTAACCTGCTGGCAGGGAGCAGTACGTAATTACGCGGATAACCATAAAAAAAGGGCGCTGGATGAATTGTCCAGATCCCTTTTTTTGAAAATATAATGCCCAGGGTTCATTCGATACCGCTTACAATATCACAAGCTCTACTTCCCCAGCGGCAGCCACTTCAGCACATTGCGGATCTTGGTATCCCAGTATCCCCACTCATGCTCGCCCGGCCCTTCCTCGTAGGTCAGAGACAGCTTGGTCTTGGAGCAGGCCTTACGGAAGACCTGATTATCCTCATACAGGAAATCCTCGGTTCCACAGCACTGATAGAGCAGCGGCTTTGGCCCTTTGGAGCGGTTCACTTCCTCTAGCAGCCATAGCAGATCTTCCGGAGAACCAGCAATGTCTTTGTCCCCAAAAATCTGCAAATAATCCTTGGTTCTCTGCGATGGATCTTCAAAGTTCAAGAAATTGTGTGCCATATCGAGTGCCCCGGACAGACTCGCTGCTGCGGCCCAGTCCTGCGGCTTGCGCAGTCCCAGCTTCATTGCCCCATAACCGCCCATCGACAATCCCGCCACGAAGTTATCCTCGCGCTTGGCCGACAAAGGGAAGAAGGAACGGGCAAGTGCCGGTAACTCCTCACTAATGAATGTCCAGTACTTACCGCCCGCCTCCATATCCGTGTAGAAGCTGCGGTGGACCTGCGGCATAACAACAGCGATGCCCAGTTCTGCTACATAACGCTCAATCGAGGTCCGGCGCAGCCAGATCGAATCATCGTCAGACAGGCCGTGCAGCAGGTACAGGGTGGGGTGTAAGGTCCCTTTGGAGACATTACTCATTCCGATCTGCGTAGTGGTCTGCTGCGGCAGAATGACAGTCATCGAAGTACTGAGCCCCAGCACCTCCGAATAAAATTTACATTCAATCAAAGCCATTTGCGTATCCCCTTTCTGCCCACATGATAGCACAGCCCCTACCTGATATAAACTGTAGATTTCTCCAGATTTATTGTCCGCAAGCATTGCTGCTGCCGGAGGAGAAAGAATATAATGGAAGTAGGTAGAAAGATTCATATAAACATGCAAGGACACAGGACTGAAGACATGGATGTGCTCCGGCCAGCGGGTAAGAGAAGCCATTATTCTGCTGCGCGGGAACTATCTATAATGGAATCTAATAGAGTATAGGGAGCGAACACAATGTCCTGGAAAGACCCATGGAACCGCAGCCGCGAGCGGGGCAAGGAAGCGGGCTTCACCTTAATCGAGGTGCTGGCCGCCATCGTCATTTTGTCGATAGTTTCCCTGGTGCTGACCTCCTATTTCACCAACGCCATGACCTATTCCAAGTCGAACCAGAATAAGACGATCATGGTCAATCTGGCGCGGAACGCTTTGTTTTATATGGAGAAGCAGGATTTTGACAAAACCGTAGAGTTCTTCAGAGATAAGACAGATAGGCTTTCTGCAGATGTTTGCAAGATTGGGGGCTGTGGTGACGCCATCAGTGATGAAGGAGCTGCCTACCGGAAGGCGTTTAACACGGAAACCCTATCTCATGTACTGCACCCCATAGTTAACGGGATGGAGTACAGTATAGATGTTATTTATCAAAAGGAGTTAGATGACGCTTATCAAAAATATCTGCTCCCGGTCAAAGTCGTGGTTACCAGTGCTTCCGTGGGCAGCCCATCGGCACCAGTAGAGGTGGAGGGATATATCAGCAATGAAGAGATTCGCTAATGCAACTGAGCGCGAGAATGGTTTTACTCTGATTGAACTGATCGCTGCCATCAGTCTATTTGCCATTGTGGCGGGAATCATTGGCTCCGTGACTATGTTTGGTTTCCGAAGCTATCATAAAATCACAATGGAAAATAAATTACGCGATGAAGCCGATCTTGTGATGTCTTCAATTATCACACAGCTATATACCTATGGACCTGAGGAAATTCAGAGTACGAATTCAGGAATTATGCTATTGAGATCTGATAGTGATCCGCTGCGTATACAGGTTGACGGCGATGATATTCAAATCGGGGACTCAAGGATTGGTCCGGGAAGCACATCGGCACTTCATTTGGATTCAGCATTAGCGGGATCTACCATAGCAGTAACCAAGGTTGATGAGAATAGATCCAATCTTAACGCATTATATGAATTCGGACTGGTGCGAATCCAGCTTAAGTTAAATTACAAAGGTGGAGCATCAGAGGAGGACGAGCTACATGTGGATAGCCAATTCGGCTTCTAAAGGTAAAGATAAGCTTCTTAAGCTGAAGGCTCTCTCACGGTTGGGAGGGAATAGAGCCAAGGGGCAACAGTTTCGTTCCGAGAATGGCTCCGCTCTGGTTCTGGTTATGTTCATCGTTCTGTTGCTTACGATTCTTGGCATGGGGATACTCAGTGCAACTGTCGGTGGAGCGGTGCGGACAGAGACTAGGGAGAATGATGTGCAAAGTCTTCACTTGGCGCAAAAGGGTCTGGATGAGTCCACGGCGTATATCCAAGCCAGTCTATCTCAAATAAGTGATATTAATCCGGATAAGCTAGAGGATGTGCTGAGCCGTTTAGATAAGCAAGGACTCAATGTATCCACAAAACTTGGTGTTGGCAGCAGTGGTATGATTGATTACATCAAATATAAAGACAAAAAATCCGATGACATTATGCAGCTAAGACAATATTATATTGATGTAGAGGCTTCAGCACTGGTAAATGGAGTGCAACGTACACTGCAGCAGAGAATTACGATCGACACCTACCCCGATTTTCTGAAATATGCCTTTGGTTCTGAGCAGAACGTCTATCTGAATGGAGCTCCAGTGCTGAAAGGTAATATTTACGCAGGTAAGAAGCTGGTTATCTCTAACAGGGCAGAATATAAGTATCTGGGAGATTCCGATTTAAAAAAATCAACAATGTTTCCACAGATACAGCCTAATGGAATAGATGCTGCGAATCTGGGAGAGGTATTTGTGCAGTCCCTTAAGGACATTGAATACCATGTGTTTGATCCCTCAGGAAACGGAGGAGAGGCCAAGATATTAGCTGACAGCTCCGATATGAAACAAACCGTTAAGGATATTATGGGGATTAGTTTGGACAAGATTAAAATTAAAGAGCAGAAAAAGTTTGTACAAATCAATGTAGAGGAGTCCTTTATTGATAAGCTGGTTGAAGCCACTTCTCCTTCAAATGACAATGCAGCTGAGGCATTGAGGGGACGGCTTAGCCAAAAAAGTCCAAGCGAGCTAGCTGAGTGGCTCCAGACAGGGAGTCTTATTAATGCCAAGACAGTTACTCCTCCTCCCGAGAAACCTGCACAGAATGAGGAAGAGAGTGATCAAGATTATCTGGCTAGGCTTGAACAGTATGACAATGAGCTTCTAGCGTATCACCATTTCTTCATGGACTTAAATCAATCCTACCGGGTTGGAGGTAATCTCACTATTGAGGGAAATGACTTCTACGGCCTGACTTTTAAAGAGACAGCTAAAAGGGGGGCCGTTCCCAAATGGATTGTGGTAGACGGCAACTTGAATATTATAAATAATAAATCAGGTTCTATCCCCATAAAAGCAAACATTCTAGTCACGGGTGATGTAAAGATTAAAGGCAACGTGTCCTTCGATTCTACGATGTTTGTACTGGGACGTACTACAGTAGAGGATGCTGTAATTAGCGGCTTGGGAACGGGTACTGATAAAAAGGAATTAGTGCTGATCTCCAAGGGGCCGGTGCTGGTAAACCGGATTGATGCCTTTTCCAATGCAGATCCAGATGAAATGAATGCATTCTTTTATACGGATGCTGACGCGAAGCTTTATGGGGTGGGTTCAATATTCTGGCTGAAGGGCGGATTTTTCTCAAAAGGCGATTTGACAGTAAATGCGGTGCTGGGCAATACATCTGAACCGTCTGACGCAGTACTTCCAAGCCAGTTGATCTTCTCGGAACCGCAAGTTACAGAGCCGAGAGCAAGGGAGCGTTTCCGGGTAATTTACAATCACAGGGTTTACACCGATCAGCAATCCAGTCTGCCTCGGGTTCGCAAAGTGAATATAGCTGTCAGTCCTATGAGGCTGGTTAGTATACCTCCCAGATCTTCTCATACTGATACAACAGAGTAATTAAGAGAATGAGCATGATGTAGCAGAAATAAGACCTTCTCGTACGTTCCGTAGATACCGGAGCGGAGGAAGGTCTTTTATTTCAAATAAGAGTTCTATCCCAAGGAATTAGTAGAGGTCTCCCTCATTGAGGTTCGCTTCATGTTTTTTAACAATTACTTCGATATTTGCCGTAACCTTAGTTGCTCCAGGAGGTGCGTAGGTGACTGTCACCGTTACAGTACCTTTCTTGTTCCCTGTAATTGCTCCTGTATTCATGTTGGCAAACGAGGCAATAGCCGGGTCACTGCTGGTCCAGGTTAAGTCATTCAGAATGGATGCCAAGGAAAAGGTGCGTGGTATTGTCCATAGCAGATCCGCAAGGTTAAAGGCAGGATCGCCGACATAAATAGTATGGCTGAACTGGCTGAACTCCAGGCTGGTAAGACCAGTAATATTTACAGCATAAGGAAGACTGGAAATCCCGCTAGTTTTGTCTTGTACTACGACCTGTATCGTATGGTTGGGAACATCTTTTGCTACCAGTTGACATTGGTTCGTTCCGGGAATGGGTTTCAACTCAGCATATTGGCTATCGTTCGGATGGAAGAAGCCCCACTCCAAGGATGTTTCGTCTGCATGTACTGGTGTGAGAATTGCCGTCAGAGTAAGAGAACCCTTCGTTGGGATGGAGTTCCCGTTGCCCGAAATTGTCAGTGTCTCAAGTGGAGTCTTCACAGTTATGATTTTGCTGGCGGAAATATGATCAGCCTTGTCGCTGGAGACATAGACCTGAACCTTATATTTTCCGGATGCAGGTGCATTGAATGTGGCGTTCTCAGCGGTAGCCTGGATATAGCTGCTTACATCTTTGCCGTTTACATCAAAAACCTTCCAGCTATAGGTGATGTTCTTCTCCAGAATTGTATTATAAATGGCCATAAGTCCTACATTAGTATTAGGTTTGACCGGACTATCTCCGCCATCAATTCTCAGGCTGCGATCCTTGACGGTGATGACAGCACTACCTATCACTCCGCTTCCGTCTGTCGCTGCGGCTGTTATTTCAACAGAACCGGTTCTATTGCCGATAACATCTCCACTTATGGGGTCAATGGACACGATTGACGGATCGGCTGAGCTCCAGCTTAATATCTTATTGGTCGCATCCGCTGGTGAAATTTCTGTAGGAACAATCCTTAAGGGTTTATCACTCAGTAGGATATCTGTTGGTGGAAGCGTGATTTTCTCAACCCGGATTGCTGCATGCAGTTTTAACTCCGGTGAAAATACAGCCGAGCCTGGGACAAGGACCTCATTAACCGGAATGGTTCCGCTGAAGGGGGAGTAGAATAAAGTTGTCATCTTCGTAACGGAACCGGCGATAACCTGTCCAGTAAGCTCGCCATTATCAAAACTGACAGTTGCATTCGGAGCCAAGAATGTTCCTCTCAGAGTGTAGTGCAGTTCCAATGATTTAGCACTTGGGAAGTTGTACATAACATGGGCGGCATCGACTCCGCTGAGATTAGTGTTGAGTGCCATTTTTACAGTATCACTGTCTGAGCCAGTGTTAACTAAGACGGTAGAGCCTGATGGGACCGATATATTTAAGCTGGTTGCAGAAGCAACCATAGCAGCCGGAACGGTAAATACAAATAGTTTGGCATCACCCGTACCCGTTAGTTTAATTGTGCCATACGCGGATTCTACTGATCCATTATTAGTCAGTGTACTAAGTCGGACTGACAGACTCGTCATCCGGTCCCGAAGTGAAGTAAAGTCAATAGGTGATCCCTTCACAACCTTTCCTCTGATAGACTGCGTGTCTGCAGCACCGCTGTAATAGTAAGTACCACCATATACTGCATTACCGTTGATAGTGATATTGTTGTTGTAGTATAGACTCCCACCTACTACTAGAGCATTTTGGGAATAATCACCGTTAGCGTTATTTCCGTAAATAGTGGCACCCCCGCTAATGTTGCGGAAGTCGACATCGCCACTTACAGCCACCCGCCCTTTAATAGAGAGATTATTGATTGTAGCCGCTGTTTGATTATTGATAACAATTAGGTTGTAATCCAGTCCGGCTCCAAGAAGCGGCCCGTTAGCTGCTGCGTGAATTTCATCATATTGTAGAGAAGCTGAGTTCAATGTGAAGTCCCCGCCTTTTTGCGGTGATACGGTAATGGAGAAAGTAACCTCCTGACCTGGATCGGGAATAAATGTCTTCACACCATTTGCTCCAGTCTGGAGCGTGTAACGAATATCATTTAATTTTTTGGTAATGCTATAGCCCGATTCTACCGTTCCTGTTTGGTTGATGGGTGAGGAGGACTCGACAATTTCCAGACCGGATGGAAGATTGCTTTTAAAGGTGATATTAGAAATAATCTGGCTGTCGCCGACATTTGCCGTAATCTGTGCTTGGGAGAATGGAATCGGTTTTGGAATAATTGTATAGGTTACAGCAACGCTTTCTCCCCGTACAACATGACCATCGACAATGCTATTGGGCAAGGATTGTGTAGCGGTCAGACTAGAGGTGGCTGGTTTGATCGTTACGTTAACCGTTTTGGTTGCCAGCGCACCATGACTGTCCCAGGCTTTAATTTCAATTTGTAGATTTCCTCCATTCGGAAGCGGATTCGTAAAGGAGCGGCTGATGGTCAGTCCAGACTGAAGGTTCAAGTCAGTTACCCCAATATTATCTATATAGTTCCCTTCCGTTTTAAAGCGAATGGAGGTTTTCAGGTTGCGGTCATTCAGATCAAAATCTCTTGCACTGTAATCTACCAGTAGTTCATTTGCATAGGATGGGATGACACTGCCTTCAGCAGGAGAATTTACCGTAATCTCAGGAGCGTGGTTGGCGCCGGCAAAAGCCCTGTACATGGTATTGACGAAAAGCCTCTGTTCCCAGTCCGGGAATTTGATATTACTATTGATATCTCCTTTTTTGCTATGTCCTGTGCCGGAGAATGTAATGCTGCCTACTGAGTAAGTGTAGAAGTGGTTATAGCTGTCGTCCACATCCCGCTGAATTTTTCCAGACTCACTCTTAATGTTATACCAAGGCACTACATCGGCACGTTCCAGATCCAGCATGAAGAATTGATCATGCGTCTCGGCAACAGGGTAGTAAGTATTGTTCGCAGTATTAAGGTTAAAAGGATATTCCGTCAGTAAGCCGTTATTGACTGGAACAACCTTGGAGGATGTATTTACTGCATTTCCTCCCAGATAAGTTCTTATAGTCTGGCCAACGGGCGCCCGGAAATAATCACCCCAGAAATTTGAATCGTTTGGATCATCAATAAAAATCGTATCATGGGTAAGCATGATGCTTTGTTTTGTCGTATTAGCGAAATCATAGACGGCTTGGGCAGCCTCTTTTGAAAGCATTGGATTGGTTACCCGGTCATACATATCCTGAAAACCGAAGACGATCATATCATACACACCGTTAAGACCACGCTGTGGATCTTTGGCATGCTCAATAATATACGAATTAAACTTGTCGATGTTCATCGTAGAAATAGAAAGCTGATATTTGCTGTTATTCAAGTAATCCTGATTCATGTTCAGACTATTACGGAGCGAGCTATCAGAACGGCCTGAGGGCATAACCTGAAGAACATTGATGATAGGCTTAACACCCGTAAAGCGGATGATGTCTCTGTCAAAGGTTTTAAGGTTAGTAGAGGTATCGGTGACCTCCAGCTTCCAGTAAAGTAGTCCGGTATAAGTATCTGGTAATGTGTAGTGAAGTGTCCCTTCAGTTGAATTCAGCTCAAGGGAGGCGACCACATGCTCTTCGGTCATAGGAATTGAAGAATCCATATTCATATATAATCTTACCCTTACAGGGGTGGTAGCAATATTAGGGACATTATCCAGCTTAATTCCGAATGTCAGGGTATCCCCTGGTCCATAAGTTTCATTAGGATTAGCCAAGTAACTCTTAATCTTTGATTTATTGGAAATGATAAGCAGCGGACGCCGAATTAGGCCGGTTATTGTTGGTGCAGTGCGGGTCTTAATTCCTGTTATCAGGCTGCTGCGGGTGGCATCCGTGAGAAATATGACATTGCTCTTTGCGCCCATAGAGGAACGGTAGATATTAAAAGAAGCATAGAGGTTCCCTTGAAGATTCTTATCTTTATCCTGAGTTGCAAAGGTATCCTCTTGAAAGTATACATAAAGTCCTTTATTGATATAGTACTCGATAATTTCTTGTGCCTTCAGACCCGTGATATCATTCTGGACAGCAAGCGTATTATGGGCTTTGTCCCGGTCGGTATCTTTGGTATTCACAGTGCTTGTAACCAATTGCTTATTGAAGCTTCCGCGGCCTATGTAAATTGCATCGTACTTTCCATCCCAGTCCTCACGCAGCGACACGAATCTTTTCATGGTCATAGTCTCTACGCTGACATTAGAAATTTTCTTGAGTTCTTCCAGCTCACTGCCGCCTGAACTTAGACTGCTACTGGTTGGATCAGTGACCTCAAGAATGCGTATCGGATAGTTATTATTGGAGGCCTCCACATCCGGACTAAACATCTGAACTAGTAAAACTAGCATTACCATTAATGCAATAGCACCAGAAATAAAGACCAACTTTCTCCGTCTAAACATTTCCTTCATCAACAATTCCTCCGTTTATCGAAAAAATAGAATGAATAGTTTGTTTCATATGGCGAAATTGCATTTTTTTCCTAAAATTATTGTAAGATCACCTATAATATGCTATATATCATTCTAGGATAATTTTCACAGATAGGCAATGATGGAATGTGTAAATATACCTCGAAATTTGAGTCTTTAGAATTATATTTTTAAAATTATTTATCTAAAAATTTATTTTTAAAATTTGAAATAGGTATTTTGATGCAGATACGAACCGATGATCTACATAATCCACATGGCATGGAGATGAGCTGCGGTTGGCAATCATAAAAAAGAGATTGGGAGATTTGCTGGTAGAGAACGGAATTATATCAGAGGAACAACTTCAGGAGGCGTTGGTAGACCAGCGTAAGACCAAACGCAAATTAGGTGACCTGCTGATTTCGCAAGGGTACATTACAGAGCAGCAATTAATTGAGGTATTGGAATTCCAGTTGGGTATCCCTCATGTCAGTTTGCATAAATACCATATTGACCCGGCGATTACACAGATTATTCCGGAAAGTATGGCCAAGCGATATCAGGTTCTCCCTTTCTTGAAAGAGGGGGGAAAGCTGATGGTGGCGATGGCAGATCCGCTGGATTATTTCGCAATTGAAGATTTGCGGATGAGTACGGGTTTCCGGATTGAACCGGCTATTTCTACCAGAGACGAATTGCAGCGTGCTATTGCAAGACACTATGGTATGCGCGACTCTATGAACCAGATGCTGATCGAGCTGCCGACACAGGAAGAGATTACAGAGACAGAAATTACTGACGAGGATTCGCCCATTGTCCGGCTTGTTAATCAGATGATTCAACAGGCGGTTCAATTGCGGGCATCCGATATACATGTCGATCCCGGCGAGAATAACCTGCTCATCCGCTACCGGATTGATGGAACGCTTCGTACTGAGCGGCTGATTCCCAAGCAGATGCAGGGATTTATTACAGCCCGACTCAAAATCATGGCGCGGCTGAATATAGCGGAACGTCGCCTGCCCCAAGATGGCCGGATCAAAATGCAATTCGACTACAAGATGATTGACATCCGTGTGTCGTCATTGCCAACGATGCACGGGGAGAAAATTGTACTGCGGCTGCTGGATCTCAGTACCGGTATCAAGGCAGTGGATACGCTGGGATTCAGTGAAGGCAATGCGTCGTCGTTTAAGGAAATGATTGGCCGTCCTTATGGCATCATGCTCATTACAGGGCCTACAGGCAGCGGAAAGACTACGACATTGTATTCGGCGCTCAGCCAATTGAATCAGGAGACTGTTAACATTATCACGGTTGAAGATCCTGTGGAGTACCAGCTTGAAGGGATTAACCAGGTGCATGTTAATCCGGCCATTGGCCTTACATTCGCAGCAGGATTACGCTCTATACTTCGTCAAGACCCCAATATTGTCATGGTAGGTGAGATCCGGGATACCGAAACAGCTGAAATTGCCGTCCGGGCTTCACTGACAGGACACTTGGTACTTTCAACACTACATACTAACGATGCTGTAAGCAGCATATCCCGACTTCGCGATATGGGTGTCGAGCCCTATCTGATTGCTTCGTCATTGATCGGTGTCGTTGCCCAGCGGCTGGTGCGCAAAATTTGCACAGACTGTAAGGAGACCTATAAGCCTTCCCAGCAGGAAGCGATTATGCTTGAGCGTTACGGACTTCGGACGGATATCCTTCACCGGGGAAGCGGCTGTGGAAGCTGCAACTCTACCGGCTATCGGGGCAGGCTTGCCATTCATGAAGTTTTGACTATCGATGATCATATGCGGCAATTGGTTACCGACTCCGCTTCCGTAGAAGAGCTGCGCTCTGCTGCCAAAGTAGGCGGCCTTGTCCAACTGATGGAAGATGGTCTGCTTAAAGTATCGCAAGGGATGACCACTCTGCAGGAAGTGCTGCGGGAGACAGTATCCCATTAATGATTAGGGGGAGACATATTGCCAGTTTCAACTAGAACGATTATACAGCTTCTGCACTTGGCTCACTCCTCCAGGGCGTCTGATTTGCATATCTCCGTGGGCTCACCTCCCGTGCTGCGGATTGACGGTCGACTTGAGAATGTGGAGGGAGCATTCATTGGTCCTGGTGAGGCTGAACAGATGGCCCTTGACCTGCTTGGTCCCGAGAGAGAATCTGAATTCCGGGTGGCGGGTGAGTATGATTTCTCTTACCCGCTGGAAGGCGGAGTCCGGTTCCGCGTGAACGTATATCGGCAGCGAGGGGGAATCAGTATTGCTGCCCGGAGTATTCCGGCTGACATTCCGACCCTGGAGAAGCTGGCGCTTCCGCCGATACTTTCATCACTGGCGCTGAAGCCGCAGGGGCTGATTCTGGTAACAGGTCCGACAGGGAGCGGCAAGTCATCCACATTAGCGGCAATGATCCATCATATTAACAGCCGTGAACGGAAACATATTGTTACGCTGGAAGATCCGATTGAATTTTTACATAGCCATGGGACTTGCATTATCGATCAGAGAGAGATTGGAAGCGATACGGCCAGCTTTCCAACTGGCCTTAGGGCGGTACTCCGGCAAGATCCCGATGTCATACTTCTTGGAGAAATGCGCGACTTGGAGACGATATCAGCAGCGGTAACCGCAGCTGAAACCGGCCACCTGGTCATGGCAACCCTGCACACCTCAGATGCACCACAGACAATTGACCGGATTATCGATGCCTTTCCCGGACATCAGCAGAACCAAATCCGCTTGCAACTGGCTTCTGTATTGCTGGCAGTAATCTCACAGCGCTTGTTCCCCCGCTCTCAAGGTCAGGGGCGAATCAGTGTAACTGAGATTCTGATTAATACGCCCGCAGTCGGGAATATGATACGGAGCGAGAAGACACATCAGATCAAGAATATCATGCAGACGGGTAAGGCCCAGGGGATGCATACGCTGGAGATGAACATCCGTGAATGTCTGGCTAGAGGGCTAATTGACACATCGGCAGCTAAAACCTATCTTGCGGGGGTGAATTCCGATGCCTCAATTTGAATATCAGGTTAAGACTCCGGCGGGCAAACAGCTCAAAGGTAAGCTTACGGCACAAGATAAGTCCATTGCCATGGAGGAACTCCGCAAGCGGGGACTTACTGTTTTCTCACTGAATGAGCAGAAAAACTCTATCCTGTCGATGGAGATTTATATCGGTAATCCGGTGAAAACCATTCATTTCATTATTTACTGCCGCCAGTTCGCTACGTTAATCCGTGCAGGTGTGTCTATCGTAGATGCGACCCGAATCCTGGCGGAGCAGACAGACAGCAAGCCGCTGGCTAAAGCGCTGCAGGACGTCAGTTCGAGCCTTTTGCGGGGAATAGCTTTCTCGCAAGCCATACAGGATCACAAAAAGATATTCCCGCATTTGTTCGTGAGTATGGTACGGGCGGGTGAGGAAACCGGGGATCTTGAAGGAACGCTGGAACGGCTGGCGATGTATTTTGAGAAACAGCATACGACCACTGAGAAAATCAAATCTGCGCTCATGTATCCGATCACCGTTGGTGTTATGGCGGTGGCGGCTGTTATCTATCTGCTGTGGGCTATCGTTCCGCAGTTCGTAACCATGTTTGAGTCGATGAATGCAGAGCTTCCGGCTATTACCAAGATGGTACTTGTGCTTAGCAAGAGTATACAAGGGCAATGGTATTTTTGGCTGATCGGTCTGATTGTGATCATAGTAGCCTTTCAAATAACGAAGCGTACAGAGAAGGGGGCCTACGCATTGGATTATGCCAAGCTGAAGGTGCCTGTGTTCGGGAAGCTTAATCAGAAGGGCTCTATTGCGCAGTTCACCAGAACCTTCTCCTCGCTGTATGCCAGTTCAGTGCCGATCCTGCAATCGCTGGCGATTGTTGAAGAAATTGCGGGCAACAAGGTGATTGGAAAGTACATACGCAGCGCAGGGGACTCACTCAGACAAGGAAAGCCTCTGTCAGAACCTTTGAAAAAAGCCTGGGTCTTTCCGCCGCTGGTCACACAGATGATCGCCATAGGTGAAGAGACGGGTGCGCTCGACCAGATGTTGTCCAAAATAGCAGATTTCTATGAGATGGATGTGGAAAACACTGTTGACCGGCTGAAGTCTTTGCTTGAGCCGTTATTGATAGCTTTCCTGGCGGGAGTAGTCGGTGTGATCGTAGCGGCCATTATGCTGCCAATGTTCAGTATCTATAGCAATATGTGATGAGACATCTTTGAGAGGGGTGACGCCGGGCGGGGGCAGATAGCCTTCGTACTGACGAATGCAGATACAACGAAACAAGCAATCATCCAGACCTTTAAAATTATATTTTAGGAGGAAACCAAATGTTAGCAAATGCAATCAAGAAGAGATTAAGTAAAGAGGAAGGCCAGAAGGGCTTCACGCTGATCGAGTTATTGGCGGTTATCGTTATCTTGGGGATTATCGCGGTTATTGCGATTCCGTTGGTTGGAAATATTATTTCTAATGCTAAAGCAGATTCAGATGTTGCTACTGCTCGGCAGGTTTATGATGCTGCAAGATTATACATTGCAGGTGAGAAGGATGGGAAATTCAATACTACTCCAGCTACGAAAGTTTTTGTTAAAACTTTGCAGGAAAAGGGATATTTAGATAACGGTTTAAGTCTACCGAGCACAAAGGCCACTGTTACTGGTGGGGAAGTAATCTTCACAACAGCGGGTCAATTAGATTCCGTTACTTTAGCTCCAAAGCCACTTGGCTCCACATCTGATGCAGCTGTCAAGGTTAGTGAATCAGCAGCAGCGGTGGCTGGAGGCAGCTTTTCAGCTTCGCAGGTTTTGAAGTCAAGTACATCTACTGCAGCACCAACAACAAATCCTTAAAGATTATGTGAGTAATCCACGAAATCTTACTTAATTTATCTAGGAATCGGATCATTCCGGTTCCTTTTTTACAAATCACTTTACACAAAAGGAATGTACTATGACCATCGTTATAGCTGTTTACATCACGCTGCTCGGGCTAATACTAGGCTCTTTCTATAACGTTGTCGCATTGCGTGTGCCAGCCGGAGAATCTCTCAATCATCCTCCTTCGCACTGCACTGGTTGTGGAACGCGGCTGAAGCCGCGGGATTTGGTGCCGGTACTCAGCTGGTTGGCCAGCGGTGGTAAATGCAGGCATTGCGGTGCTAAAGTATCCATGCTGTACCCGCTAGGCGAGCTTGCGACTGGGCTACTGTTCCTGTGGTCCTATCTGGAGTTTGGCGTAAGCATTAGAGGTGTAACTGCGATCCTATTGTCGAGTCTGGCTGTTATTGTGACGGTGGCTGATCTCAAATATATGCTGATACCGAACAAAATCCTGCTGTTTTTCACACCATTCCTGCTAGTGCTAACTCTGTTGAATGTTGAAGGACCTTTATGGTTATCTCTTCTAGGTGCTGCTGTAGGTGGAGCGATCATTCTGCCCTTTGCCTGGTTCGGCGGAATGGGGATGGGTGATTTCAAGCTGTTCGCCTTGCTGGGACTGGTCATAGGGTTCCCTAATGTGCTGCTTGCCTTCTTCGCAGCATGTCTATTAGGTACACTGGTTGGCGGTACACTCCAATTGGCAGGTATCGCTAAGCGCGGTCAGCCCGTTCCCTTTGGTCCTTGGCTTGCTCTAGGTGCATTACTTGCTTACGGTTATGGTTCAGAGATTATCGGCGGGTATCTCTCGCTTATTCATTAGGAGGCTTATGGCTTATGCTTGGACTTCAGAACCCGGTGGCCGGTCTTGCGATTGAGCAGACGGGAATCCGCTATATCAGCTTTAAGAACAAAAAGTCATGGGAAGTACGCAAAAAGCGCTACCTTCCGCTCCCGCCAGGATTAATTGTTGAGAATCAGGTAGCCGATAGTGAAGCTCTCTTGGAAACGGTCAAGCACTGGGTAAAGGTTGAGAGACTGCGCGGTAAACGGATCTCGCTGTCGATTCCGCCATCGCAGATCATCATCCGTAAAATGAGTATTCCCAGCGCTAATCCGAAGCAAGTAGAGCAGCTTGTTAAGCTGGAAGTAGAGACGGGGATGCATCTGCCCTTTGAAAGCCCTGTTTATGATTATGTCACGATTGATGTGGATGAGGAGAACAGTCATCTCTTGGTGTTCGCTGCCCCCCGGAAGCCGATCCAAGATTATATTGATGTGCTTGAAGGAGCGGGTCTGCGCGTAGGCACGGTGGAGATTGCAGCAACTGCACTTGCCCGTAGCTTGACTATTGGCCGGAAGGCAGAGTTTGAGGATACGATGCTTATTAACATCGAGCAGAATGTCCTTGACGTATATATGTTCCGTAGTGGTAATCCAGTGTTTATTCGAACCATTAATCAAATGGATTTGAATAGCGGCGTACAGCCCTCTACACAAGCTGGGATAGACTATGTCAGAGAAGCTGCGGCTACGTCGACTAGTCTGGCCGGTGGTTTACTTGCGCCTGGGCGGATGCTGGAGATTACCGCTGAAATCTCGCGCATGCTGAACTTTTATCAATACAGTCTTCATGACGGAAGCACAAGAATTCAAAGCGTCCTGATTACAGGCCCCCTTCAGATTCGCAACCAGCTGCTTGAGGAGCTGCAACAATCCTTGACGGAGCTTGAGGTAGCAACGATAGGACTGGAAGATGTCATGGGTGACAGTACTCCTGATCTGGAGTTGAATGATTATCGTATAGCTGCCGGGGCAGCCCTGCAGGATAGTAATACCCTTGCCGTTAACCTGCTGCCGCGGGAAGACCGTGAGGCCTTGCTTTTCCCATATGTTGCTGTCGCTCTTGTTGGAATATGGCTGGTCGGTGCGGTAGGGGTTGGTATATTCTTTGCAACGAATAAAGGGCAGATCGCAGAGAACGAGCAACAAATACAGGGTGCCCAGGACCGCTCGCTGATGCTTCAAAGCGAACTCGCCAAGATCAATGGAAGTTCCGGGATTCTGAATAGAAAAGCTGCAGTGGATGAAATTCTCGCATATAGGACAATTATTGTACCTGTATTGAATGAGCTATCCGCGGGGTTGCCGCAGGATAGCTTGCTGCGAAGTATAAACTATACGTATCATGATTCCATCGATCTCACGTTAAGAGTGCCGAGTATGGAAGCTTCCTCGATGTATTTGGCCAATCTGCGCAAAATGTCCTTCACCAAGGGTGCCGAAATTCAGAAGCTGACAGAAGGGGATACCACCGTACAGTCCGGTTCGGTCTCAGGGTACGGTACGTATACTGCTGTTTATCATGTGAGCTTACTAAAAACGAAGACTAACGATACAACTGGAATAGACCAACAGGCAGCGTCAGGGGAGGGGGATGGCAATGGAACAAATTAATAAATACAGGTCACCTATTACATTGGGCGTGCTTATCCTGTTTTTGTTGCTATTCGCCTTCTTCATGCTTGGTCTACAGCCTACCAGCCGAACTGTCAAAGATCAGGAATCTGAGCTGAGCCAGTTGAATGAACAGAATAGCCTGCTTGAGAGCAAAATTGATGAACGCAAGAACGACACCTCACAGCAAGCCGAAGAGGCTGCACTGCTCACCCAGCTTCCGAAAGGTGACAACAGTGAACAAATGATTCTGGATCTGCGCTCTATCGGATCAGTATCCGGGGCGAAGCTAAAGGATGTCAATTTCAGTATAGGTCAAGAGAATCCGATTCAGACAATGACAGGTTCAGGTACGGCGGTATACCCCACGGTCAAGCCGCTCACTATGACGGCTGTAGTCGAGGGGGATTATTCGAGTATCAGTAATTGGCTGAGCGCACTGCAACAGCTGCCCCGCGTAGTGAATGTCGATACATTAACCTTTCAGCGGTCCTCGGACGGCGGGGGTGCAGGAGGAACTTCCAGTATTATCACGGCGAATGTCTCGTTTACAGCCTACTTCGAGGATGCCGAGAGTGCGGAAGGTGAAGCTCCAACAGCTGCTGATGTGAATCCTGCACCAATCTCGATGAGCGAAAATAACTAGCCGTTAATTTATAAGCAACTCCGCTTCCTCTTTATGGGGAACGGAGTTTTTTTACGCATTTCCCCCATTACCCGTTTATACCCCCGGGTGGTTTGGGTATTACAGCTTACGGGCTATTGTAATGTTATACAGTACTTATCGCAGCAGCTTAGTCTGAAGTACGCTTCAGGCTACCACACAGGAATACGAGGAGGCGTTCAAGATGAAGAACAAAAAATGGATGATCGGTTCACTGGCATTATCACTGGGTCTTGTCTCTGCAGGGGGCGGAGCGCTTGCGGCTTCACCGGTGGCAAGCATTGAGGGCGTAAGAACGGTTGCGGCGTCTGCACCGGGCAAGGAAGGGCCGGCGACCATTAACAATCTCACTGAACGGAGTGTTGTTCCGCTGGTGGTTCATGCCAAAAAGCTATATACGTATGCCAGCCGGGGAGGTAATGTATTCAACCCGGAGCTGTTCACTTATAAAGCACAGGAGTACCGCTATCTGTCCAGTGATCTGGGCTCGAAGCAGCAGCTGATGAGCTATATCAAGAAAGGGTTCACGCATAATGCGGCCGCTTTCTACGCACAGACACAGTTCCTGGAGCATGAGGGACGAATGGCGCAGGTCAATTCCGATCTGGGCAACTCACTGGATTTCACCAGAGCGACTGCACGGATGATCTCCAAGACTGCACAGGCGGCAGTATTCGAGCTGACTGTACCTGCTGAAGGAGCGAACGGGTCTTCCGAAGTTGTTACAGTGAAGCTGAAGAAGGTGAACGGTTACTGGAGAATTGATATGTCGCCGGATACTTTGTTCTAGACAGAGGCTTCAGTCCGTCTAACACTTCATAAAGAACGGCTGTGCCGACCTTATCATAAGGAGGGCACAGCCGTTTCTGCTTGCTATACATTTTGAGGAAAATGGAAGTTAACGCACCTTCACGCCGTCCTCGACGAGCTGTCTGCGCGGGGATTCGGGCTGATCGGATTTGCTCATCCCGCCGCGGTTGATGGCGATAACACGTTTCTGGGCGTAATAGGTATCGCGGGAGAGCAGGTTTCTTTCTACGGCTTTACCATCTACGTGGCGGGTAATGTAAGTTTCAACTACATAGCCGGTTTTGCCGGCAAGCAGTACCCGGGTTCCGCCCTTGGGGAGCGAGGCATCGCTCACATATTTATCTGTGGGGGGCAGCACCTCGACGGTTCTGGATTCAACGGAATAGGTGACGTTCTTCGGGAACGTGCCGAACAGCTTAATGGTCAGCGTGCGCCCCTGGACTTCGGATTTGATGATCAGATATTTGCCGGTGTTGTTGCGGAAGCGGAAATTAATATACCCCTCGGCAAAAGTGGCGTCCTGCCCCTTGGGCAGATAGCTGACCGGAAGCGAGTGGTTGCGCCGCTCTACAATCTCAAGCCCGGAGCGCAGCGCGGCATTATACAGGGTGCTGGAGACCTGGCAGATCCCCCCGCCCGTGCCGGGCTGGAGCTTGCCGTTCACGATGACCGGGGCTTCGCGGAAGCCGTATTCGGTCTGGGCCTTTTGGATTGCTTTTCCGTAATCAAAAACCGCATTCGGCGGCAGCACCGTGCCGTTTACAGCTTTGGCGGCCGCCTCCACATTGAAGCTGCGCCCGGGGCCGCTGGCCCCGAGGGAGGTGCTGAACTGGACGATTTTGCGATCGATGCCCTGATCCTTGAGTGCCTGTAGTGTGATCTTCGGCTGCTTGACGGCAAGGGGAACCTCCAGCTGAATCTGCTGATCCTGAAGTGTGCCGTCAGCGGCCAACCGGGTGGGCACCGCCGCCTGCATCGCAAGCTCCAGCGCCTGCCAGTCCACCTCGTAGGAGGAGGTGCCCGGCGTATAGACGACCCGGTCATCTCCGGTGATCCGCCGGACCGCATCGACCGGAACGCCGAAGGAGGCTTTTTCCCATTCGGGATTCAAAAGACTTCTGAGCTGCGCAGTCTGCAGCTGAATCTCCATATTCCAGCTGCCGGACCAGCTGCGCCGGGCTTGTACCCGCTCCATCAGCGTGCCGTCCGTCAGCGTCTTCAGCGCCTGGAGGAAGTCCCCGGCCTCATAGGTCACACCTGCCTGCTTAAGGGTAACCTTGCGTCCGGCATTATTTTTTGCCTTCAGCATGAGTGGAGTGGCTTCCAGCGCCTGAAGTCTTGCATCCATTCCGGCCGCTACGTCAGCGATGTTCATTCCGCCAACCTCCCAGCCAGCGATAACGGTGTTTGCAGGTAGGGCAGGTTGGGTCCCGTATAGATGAAGTCCTCCGGCAGCCAGCGAACCGGCCAGCATCAGACCGAAACCCGCGATGAGAGCGGCGTGTATTTTTTTCATAAATAATCTCTCCTTCTATGGGGGCGAAACCTGATGTTTTTATGTATATGTAAGGATTCGGTAAAACTTTCGGGTACTCAAGGGGTTATGGATTTGTTACAATAGATACGCCTGCGATAATCATGCAGTTTATGGAAGCTCCCCCGGCCCGGTGGCCCGGCGGAAGATGTCAGAATCGGGAAGTGAGAAAATGATTGAGATGCAGGATGTATGGAAGACCTATGCTAACGGGACCCATGCATTGCAGGGAATATCGGTCAAAATCGACCGCAATGAGTTCGTCTACATTGTCGGACCGTCCGGCGCAGGGAAATCAACGTTCATGAAATTAATTTATAGAGAAGAAACGCCGACCAAAGGACAGATCTCTGTAGGCGGGTTCAATATCGGCAAGCTGAAGCCCCGTAAGATCCCTTATGTGCGCCGCAATATCGGTGTGGTCTTTCAGGATTTCCGGCTGCTGCCGAAGATGACGGCGTATGAGAATGTGGCTTTTGCGATGGATGTTATTGAGGCGCCGAAGAAGATTATCAAGAAGCGTGTGAATGAAGTGCTCGATCTGGTGGGACTGCGCAGCAAGGCGGGGCGTGAGCCCTCACAGCTCTCAGGGGGGGAGCAGCAGCGTATCGCGATTGCCAGAGCCATCGTCAACAATCCTTCCGTTATTATTGCGGACGAGCCTACCGGCAATCTGGACCCGGAGACCTCGTGGGGCATTATGCAGCTGCTGGATGAGATTAATTTTCGCGGTACCACGATCGTTATGGCGACCCACAACCGGGATATTGTGAACAAAATGCGCAAACGGGTGCTAGCGATTGAGAATGGAACGATCGTCAGAGACCAATTGAGAGGGGAATACGGTTATGAGTTTTAAAACCTTCTTGCGGCATTTGCGGGAAGGCTTCAAAAACGTATTCCGCAACGGCTGGATGTCGGTGGCGTCCATCACTTCCATCGTTGTCTCTCTCTTCGTACTCGGAGTGTTCATCCTGCTGGTGCTCAACGTCAATCAAATTGCGGACAAAGCAGACAGCCAGGTGCAGATCAATGTGCATCTGACGCTGAATACGGACCAGAAGATGCGGGAGAAGCTGGAAAACGAAATCGGCAATATGCCGGAAGTCAGCAAGGTGGAGTTCGTCTCCAAAGAACAGGGCTTGAAGGAATTCCGTGAAGATATGGGGCCGGATGCCGCCGAGCTCCTGGAAGGCTTCGATGAAGACAATAATCCGCTGCCGGACAAGCTGCTCGTTGAAGTGATTGAGCCGACCACGGTTCCGTTTGTAGCGGAGAAGATAGAAGCACTGAACAAGACGCATGAAGAGCAGCCGATCTACAAGGTGAACTACGGTAAAGGCTCTGTGGAGACTTTATTCAAGGTGACCAAGGCGGTGCGGAATATCGGGTTTATTTTTGTAGCAGGACTGGCGCTGATGTCGATGTTCCTGATCTCGAATACTATCCGGGTAACGATCCTCGCCCGCCGCAAGGAAATCGGCATTATGAAGCTCGTGGGAGCAACGAATTATTTCATCCGCTGGCCCTTCTTTATCGAAGGTGCTCTGATCGGATTGATCGGTTCAGTGGTAACCTCGGGTGCGCTCTACGCCGGTTACAGCAGTCTGGTGGCTTCCGTGAAGGGAGATCCGATGCTGGGGCTGCAGCTGATTCCATTCGAGGATATCTGGTTGCTGCTATGCGGGCTGCTGGTGGGCCTCGGGGTGCTGATTGGCGTATGGGGCAGCACGGTGTCGATCCGCAAGTTCTTGAAGGTATAGCCTGTATTATTCACATTATTGAACAAAGGACGGAGAGTGCAAGTTGAAAAGAATTGCTGCCGGAATGGCCGTAATATTGCTGGCTGTCACAATGTTCGGGCCCTCTGACGGGTATGCGAAGAAAACAAGCGTTGCCGAAATCGATAAGCAGCTGAAGCAGCTGCAGCAGGAGGTCCAGGCGGCCAAGGCGGCGCAGGAGAAGGCGGACTCCCGTAATCAGGAGGCTAAGCACTATAAGAATAAGACCACGCTGAATCTCGACTATGTGCTGGGGCAGATTGCCCAGGTGAAGGGTGAGATGACCACGATATCCGGCAAAATTGCCAGCACGGAGAAGTCGCTTACCGTGACAGCAACGGAGCTGGATGATGCTGAGGCGCGCGTGGCCTCCCGTGAAAAGCTGCTGGAATCCCGTGTCCGTCTTATGTACACGGATGGCGCGGTCTCCTATCTGGATGTACTGCTGTCCTCCACCAGCTTCTCTGATTTTTTGGACCGGGCCGATTCCCTGAAGATGATCGTGGATCAGGATCAGGATCTGCTGGTGCAGCATAAGCTGGACAAGCAGACGGTGATTGCCAAGAAGCAGGAGCTGGAAGGGCAATATGCAACGGCGAAGCAGCTGTATACCGATCTGGAAGCCCAGCGCAGTATGCTGAAGGAGAAGGAAGCGGAGAAGCAGGAGCTGATCGCTTATTATGATGAGGAGATTGAGAATTCGGAGGTCATCTCTGCTGAACAGGATGCCAAGCTGGTAGAGCTGGCTAGCAGCCGCTCTGCGCTTGAAGCGCAGAAGGACAAGCTTAAGGCGGAGGAAGCAGCGCGCAGAGCGGCAGCCGCGAAGGCTGAGGCGCAGCGCCGTGCGGCATTAGCCGCAGCCAAGGCGGCGGAGAAGGCGAAGGCCTCCAAGTCTTCCGGCGGCGACAGCTCCTCCGTTGCGAGCGCAGAAGATTATTCGGGCGGAGACGGTCCTTACCTGCGGCCGGTGGGCTACGCGCGGATCTCTTCTCCTTTTGGCTACCGGACCCATCCGGTGACGCATGAAGTCGGCAAGCTGCATACCGGTATAGACTTTGCCGTGCCGCAGGGTACGAGTATCCATGCGGCGGATTCCGGTACAGTTGTGTTAGCGCAGTGGTATAGCGGTTACGGATACTGTGTCATTATTGATCATGGCGGCGGGGTATGGACGCTGTACGGACACATCCGCGAGGGCGGTATCAAGGTGAGCCAGGGACAACGGGTGGAGCGCGGACAGACGATCGCCGAATCCGGCTCAACGGGACGTTCTACCGGCCCGCATCTGCATTTTGAAGTGCGGATCAACGGGAAACCGGTCAATCCTATGCCTTATCTGTAAGTGGACTAAGCGGATAAATTATAAGTTTGGCTGAATTGATAAATATATTTTCATGCTGCGGCATATACTGGAAGAGATGCCGTTTCTCATGGAACGGGCCCATGCTGGTGTTAAGATGGACAAGAAGGGACGGTGGGAACATCATGTTAAAGAAAAGCACTGCGGCCTTTATGATCGTTGCGGCACTGCTGTGCGGCAGTCTGCTGACCCTGGGCGTGACCGGTTATGTACAGGTATTCGGACAAGCCGCAGGTGAAGGGCTGGCAACGGTCCTGCAGACTGCCGGACTACAGGAGAAGGAATCGAAGAAGCTGGGTACCGCTCTTAGCCTGATCGAGAGCAATTATTATGAGAAGGTCGACCGGGAGAAGCTGATTGACGGTGCGGTCAACGGAATGATGGAAGCACTGGGCGACCCGTATTCGAACTACATGGGCAAGGAGACGGCACAGCGGTTCGAGGAGAGCATTGAAGGCTCCTTCTCGGG
Source organism: Paenibacillus silagei (assembly GCF_017874735.1). Lineage (GTDB taxonomy): Bacteria > Bacillota > Bacilli > Paenibacillales > Paenibacillaceae > Paenibacillus_AQ > Paenibacillus_AQ silagei. The sequence goes on along the minus strand of NZ_JAGGLV010000001.1, from coordinate 76,736 downwards.
GATTGGCGCTGAAGTCTCCTCCGACAACGGCAAGGTCGTTGTAGTCTCCCCTATCAAGGGCTCACCGGCAGAGAAGGCCGGTATTCAAGCCAAGGATGTGATCCTCTCCGTGAACGGTGAATCGCTGGAAGGGCTGGAGCTGAATGCGGCTGTAGCCAAAATCCGCGGTCCCAAGGGCAGCAAGGCGACCCTGAAGGTCCAGCGGACCGGAACAGCAGAGCCGCTGCAATTCGTCATCACTCGTGATGATGTCAGACTGGAGACGGTCTATGCGAAAATGGAGAAGGAGCATGTCGGTGTGATCGAGGTTACGCAGTTCTCACAGAACACCTCGGAGCGGTTCAAGGAAGAGCTGACGAAGCTGGAGAAGCAGGGCATGAAGGGACTCGTTATTGATGTCCGCAATGACCCGGGCGGTGTGTTGCCGGTCGTCATTGAGATGGTTGAGCAGTTCGTTCCTTCCGGCAAAGCCATCGTACAGGTGGAGGACAAGAACAAGCGGCGCGAGGTCAGCACCTCGAAGGGATCAAGCAAAAAGTATCCGGTAGTCGTGCTGATGAACAAGGGCAGCGCGAGCGCTTCGGAGATCATGGCCGGAGCCCTGCAGCAATCTGCCGGAGCCAAGCTGATCGGGGAGAATTCGTTCGGTAAAGGCACCGTGCAGACCAGCTTCGAGGAGCAGCTCGGTGACGGAAGCCTGCTGAAGATTACGATTGCTAAGTGGCTGACGCCAGACGGCACCTGGATTCACGGCAAGGGCATTAAGCCGGATATCGCCGTAGCCCAGCCGGATTACTTCTCGGTGGCGCCGATTAACAAGAGCGTTACGCTGCAATATAATATGAACAATGCAGATGTCAAAAGTGCGCAGACCATGCTGGATGGGCTAGGCTACAAGCCGGGCCGCAAGGACGGCTATTTCGATGCCGGGACCAAAGAAGCGGTCAAGAAATTCCAGAGCGCAGCCAAGCTGAAATCGACAGGCTCGATTGATGCCAAGACCGCGGAAGCGCTGGAGCTGGCGCTGATCAAGGTCATCCAGGATCCGGTGAATGACAATCAGCGGAATAAGGGGATCGAAGAAATTCAGAAGGAAATCAAGGCTGCGGCGTCGAACAAGTAAGAGGGCTGATTTCAGCCTTCTTTTTTTCTTTGAATGGGATATTATCATTTAATTCTGTTTTTAATTGTGGCCCGAATGTATGCGGAAAACAGCATACATTGTGCTGACGTGCAGGTGCATGGGCCAGATGTATGTGAAAAACAGCATACATTATGCTGGCGTGCAGGTGCATGGGCCAGATGTATGTGAAAAACAGCATACATTATGCTGGCGTGCAGATAATCCCTATTTGCTAATGGCTATGAAAAGGAGTGTGCGAACCGTTGAATGTACTCCCGGAGCTGCTGACCAGCTGGGGCACAGCAGTCCTTCATCTGCTGATTCAGCCCTATTACTATATCGCTATTCTATTTATTGCCCTATATTACCGCAGACAGGTGGCCCTGGAGCGGAAGCTTATTCATGTGAAGCTGCATAGCTGGGGACCGGAAACCTGGCGGACCGTGTGGACTGGCGGACTCATGGGACTGGTGGTCTCCCTTGCCGCTGTTGCACTGGGAGTATCAGTGACTTATATGGCTGTTGCCTGTATCTGGGTAGTAAGCCTTATCTTAATGCTGTTTCGGGTGCGTTACTTATGCTTTGCGTATGCCATAGGCGCGCTTGGAATCGTGCAGTTTGTGCTGTCGTTCTTCCCTGGGACGCTGCAGAGCGGAGCCGCCGGAACGGTTGCCGGTGCCGTGCGGGAGATGGACATCCCGGCGCTGCTGGCGCTGGCCGCGCTGCTTCACGTGGCCGAGGCGCTGCTGGCGCGCTGGCAGGGGACCCGGCTGGCGACGCCGTTGTTCCTTGCCGGCAAGCGCGGCAAGGTGGTGGGCGGCTATCAGCTGCAGGCCTTCTGGCCGCTGCCGCTGTTCGTGCTGATTCCCGCAGGCAGCGGAATCGGTGAACTACCGTGGCATCCGCTGCTGGGCGGGGGCCTCGGCCTGGTCTCGTTGCCGGTCATCATCGGCTTCAGCGAGATGACCCAGGGCATGCTGCCCGGACGCAAGGCGGCCCGGACGTTCGGACGGCTGCTGATTTACAGCGCCGTCCTGCTCGGTCTCAGCCTGCTTGCGGACCTATGGAGCCCGCTGACGGTTGTCGCGGCGCTCGCGGCTATCCTGCTGCACGAAGGGTTAAGCTGGTATAGCGCTCTGGAGGAGCGCAGCCTTAGCCCCATCTTCGTGCATCCCCCGGCCGGCCGCAAGGTGCTGGCCGTGCTGCAGGGCAGCCCCGCGCAGGAGCTGGGCATCCTGCCCGGCGAGATCTTGCTGAAGGTCAACGGGGTCCTGTTGACCAGCGCGGCGCAGCTGCATGAGGCGCTGCGCATGAACCCCGCGTTCTGCAAGCTGGAGGTGCAGAACCGCGAAGGCGAGAGCAAGTATCTGCAGCGCGCGATCTATGCGGGGGACCATCATCAGCTCGGCATCATTCTGGTGCCGGACCCGGACGGGGGCATCACCGCAGAGACCAAGCCGTCCAGCATCTTCAGCATCATCGGGATGCGGACAGGCATCCGGCAGCGGGGAGTGCAGGGCGACCGGCTGGGCCGGGCGAAGAAGACGCCGCCTGCGGAGGCCAAACAGACGTCGCCGGCAGAGGCTAAGCAGGAATCTGCCGGCGTCTGACGGATGATTATCAACGTAATTGGTTCCCCCAGCGGCTGCTGGTACGGAAGCTTAAAGAGGCCCGTTCTTTCTGAACTAAGTTCAGGGGGAACGGGCCTTTTATATTTGATAAGGAACTGATGTGAGGCACCTGGAGCGACAAACCGAATACAATACGCAACCATGGGGACTTGTGGACCTGATGTATGCGAAAAACCGAACACAATCGGTGCTGCTGTGAAGAGGGGAGCCTATGCTCCGCAGCCCGCAACATTGTAGAGAAATCCTGCAAGAAGTGCAGGAATACTGACCAATAGAAGCGGCCGAGGCTGAAATCCTGCATGAAATGCAACAAATCCAGCGATAAGTCACACTAAGCACCAGAATTCCTGCAAATGATGCAACAATGTACCCGTAGTCCGTAACATTTTTAGAAGAATCCTGCAAAATGTGCAACAATGCGATTCATACAAGCGATCCGTGAGAGGGAACTCTTAGAATTGGCGAGAGATAGCATTTCAGTGGCTCAATGGTTCCCCTGCGTACTCTTCAGATACAGAATCGCAATCTGTGTCCGGTCACGTACGCCGAGCTTGCTGAGGATGTCGGTGATATAGTTTTTGACGGTGCCTTCGCTCAGGAACAGCTTGGCGGCGATTTCCTTGTTGGTGAGTCCCTCTGCGATGGAGGTGACTACGGCCTGCTCGGACTTGGTCAGGCCATAGGAAGCAAGCGGCTGAGCCTCGGGGGCTTCCTGACGCGCGGATGGCTGGAGGAAGCCCGCCAGCTTGCGGGCAATCTCGGGATGAATGAGCATATTGCCCTCATGTACGGTCTTGATGCCTTGAATGATCCGGTCCGGCGGGATGTTCTTGAGCAGATATCCGCTGGCTCCGGCGCGCAGAGCCTCAATGATATACTCGTCATCATCGAAGGTGGTCAGCATCAGGACGGCTACGACCGGATAGGCTTCTTTGATCATCCGTGTGCCTTCCACCCCGTCACATTCCGGCATCCGGATATCCATGAGTACAACATCCGCTCCGCCGGGCAGCTCCCCCAGCAAGGAGAAAGCCTCCCGGCCATTCCCTGCGGTTCCGGCCACCTCGATACCGGCATCCAGCCCGATCAATACCTTCAGGCTCTCGCGGATAAAAGAATCATCGTCAACAATCAATACTCTAATCATGAATCAGCACCTCTTATCTGTGAATATACTCCCGCTGCCCGTCCCCGGCTAAGTTGATGAGTGTGTGGTTGGGGGATGTGGCATATGGGGAAGCTGTGGTATGGGTTACAGTTGGACAGCTGATAGTCTGGCCGATGCTGCGGCTCATGGCACAAGGATAGTTGGAGAACTGACTCGTCTGCCGATGTTATGATGGGGGAATATAGTTGGATTTTGAGCACTTGCTGATCAACGAGTGGCCTCTCTGGGGACAACAGTTGGACAAACAACACTTAATTGTTCCCAATCTGCCCCGCAGCAGTAAAATCATCGACAGTAGATGCTGTTTTTCCAACTAATACCCTGGAAACATCAGAAACTGTGAAATTAAGATACGTTTTTCCACTTGCTTCTGCCAGAGAGAGAGCAGTTCCCCCCAGATCCACAAGTTGTTAGCATATAACACCTGTATCTCGATCCGCCTTCCCATCAGTTCCCCGTCAGTTATATGTACGCTATGGCTATAGCCAGCTTCCCACAGCCCCACTCTCACGCCTACTCCCCCTTCAGCGCAGCAATCCCTCCGGCTGCCGATACACGGGCAGCCGTGTGATGACCGTGAACTGCGGCTGCAGTCGCAGCTCCAGCGTTCCGCCAATCAGGGCGCTGCGTTCGTGCATGCCTTTCAGGCCCATTCCGCCAGTATGGTGCAGCTTGTGCAGAGCCTCCTCCTCGGGCAGCTTCCCGTTATTGCCGGTCTCCATCCGCACCTCATGCTCCGTATAGGTGACCTCCACCCATACGGAGCTGGCCTGCCCGTGCCGCAGCGCATTGGTGATGGCCTCCCGGGCATTGGTGTACAGCACAACCTGAAGGCTCGGATAGAGCGGATAAGGAATCCCTTGCACCGTATAGGAGGTGGAAACACCTGTATCGCGGCCCACTTCTTCCAGCAGCCGGTCCAGCGCATAGGCTCCTTCAAGCTGCGGAGCAGGGTTAATCCGCTTCAGCGCCGCACGCATATCATCCATACTGCCCGAGAGCTGATCCCGGATCTGGTTCATCATCTGGAGTCCCGTTTCCGGTGCGGCAGGGAGGGTGTGGATGGCCGCTTCGGTCATCATCTTGACCCGGATCAGCCGGTGGCCGATGTCATCATGCAGCTGGCGGGCGATCCGCACACGTTCTTCTGCCTGCGCAGCCACCTCTATTTGCGAGGTGAACTGGAGGAGCCTTGCGCGGGCCTCTTCCAGCTCGAAATGCTTTTTGCGCAGCTCATCATAGAGGAATAAGGTATCGGCACGCCCGCGCCCTGTGCGGAGCAGCAGCAGATTCAAGCCGGCACAGAGCAGGAAGGTAAGGTTCGTGAACACAAGCACTGCCGGAGCACCATGAAGCAGGGCGGCATTCAGCAGGGCCAGATGAATACAGAAGAAGGTGAGGGCCGTATTCTTGGGCTGCCGCCGGGTATAGGAGATCACCGCAGACAAGGCCGGAAAAACCATCAGAGGCCCGTATTCGTAACAAAGCCAAGCGGTGAGGATCAGCTCCATGCCTCCGGTCAGAGTGTAGAGAGGCCTAGATTGCCTTGCACCCAGTGTGACCAGCAGCATCAGCAGCATGAAATGCAGAGTGAACCAGTCATAGTCCGCGAATTCATAGACTTGAATTGAGAGGATCGCCGGGATTATTAGCAGGCTGTAGCGCAGCAAAATCAGTTCTCTGGTCAAGTAAGCTCATCCTTTTAGATAAAATATCCCTAATCGGTCAACATTCTTCTCAGGTATAACCATCTTAGCATAAGAGTGCTGCCCTTCAGGAGATGACTTTCGTCACCTCTGGATCATGACCTTTAGTACCTTCGGCTGTGTCCGCCCTACTGTACAATAAGAATACGAGAATGAAGGAACAGGGGGCATCGGCAATGGCACTAGCAGTACTGAGCGATGTTGTGAAGAGATATGACGGTAAGCTGATTGTGGATCACGTGAATTTCAATATACAGGAGGGTGAAATCTTCGGCCTGCTGGGCCCGAACGGTGCCGGGAAAAGCACGACCATCAGCATGATCTGCGGGCTGCTTCAAGCCGACAGCGGCGATATTATTATCGACGGGCTGTCCGTACGGGAGCGGCCGCTTGAGGTGAAAAAGCGCATCGGGCTTGTGCCCCAGGAGCTGGCGTTATACGAGAATATGACGGCAAGCGATAATGTAAGCTTTTTCGGCAGACTCTATGGGCTGCGCGGACAACTGCTGAAGGAGCGGACGTGGGAGGCGCTGGAGTTCACCGGCCTAAGCGACCGGGCGAAGGATAAACCGTCAACCTTCTCGGGAGGGATGAAAAGACGGCTGAATATCGCCTGTGCCATCATGCACCGGCCGCGCCTGATTATTATGGATGAACCCACAGTCGGCATTGATCCGCAGTCACGCAATCATATTCTGGAATCCGTGAAGGCTTTGAATAAGATGGGGTCGTCGGTGATCTACACCAGCCATTATATGGAGGAGGTCGCTGCGATCTGTGACCGGGTGGCCATTATGGACCAGGGGCATATTATTGCCTGCGGTACGGAGAACGAGCTGCGCGAACGGGTGGCCCACGAGGAGAAAATCGTTGTGAAGGCAGCGGGCATCACCCCTGCCTTAGTGAACGAGCTGGGGCAGCATCCCCGGATCAACCGGGTAGAAGCGGTGCAGGATGCGATAGAGCTGTATCTTCCCTCCTCGCAAAGTGCGCTCCAGGATATTCTGTTTATTTTCTCCAAGCACGAGGGGGTCATTGCCTCCCTGAATATTGAAGAGCCGGATCTGGAGACCTTGTTCCTTAGTCTGACCGGCCGCACCTTGCGGGATTAGAGAGGGGGGATAGGTGTGAATATCTGGATCATTATGGGGTTTGAGCTGCGCAGACAGCTCCGTTCACGCACGTTGCTGCTTAATATGTTTCTGCTGCCGCTGGTGCTGATCTTCCTCTTGGGCGCTTCGCTCTCCGGGGTGGTCGGGGTACAGGGGGCAGATGAGATCAAGCCTGTACGTGTAGCTATTGTGAATAGCGGAGGCGGAGGGGCAGAGGCATCTGCGATCCTTACGGCTTTTCTGGAGTCGGCTGAGGTGAAGGGGCTCATTATTCCTGTCAAGACAGAGAGCCGTGAAGCTGCGGAGAGCGGGCTGCGTACCAGTAAATATGCCTATGGGGTGATTGTTCCCCCGGGCTTCGACCAGGAGGTGCAGAGTGGTAAAAAGGCGAACCTGGAGTTCATTCTGGGCAGGAGCCATGACGATAACCGGGTCGCCGGAACAGCCTTCGACAATCTGCTGATGGAGCTGAATTATAAGCAGGCGGCAGCCGTAACCCTTGGACCACAGGCTCTTACAGCGACTACGGCACCTGCCGGGAAGCCGGGGGTGGTGCTGGGGGATCTGAACAATGGCGGGAAGACCTATTCGGCGGCCCAGTTCTATGCAGCGTCCATGCTGCTGATGTTCCTGATGTATAGCGGACTTACTGTGACAGCCTCACTTTTTAACGATAAAGAGAACCATACGCTGTTCAGAATCCATTCCATGCCGGTAAAAGACAGTCATCTGTTCATCGGCAAAATGCTCGGCGTAGGCCTGGTCAGCATCCTGCAGTGCCTTACGATTATTCTGCTGTCTGACTGGCTGTTCGGCGTCTACTGGGGGAACCGCCCGGGACTGCTGCTGCTGTTCTGTCTGCTGATGATTGCCGCCTCGATGACGCTGGGCGTACTGATCTGCCTCTTCAGCCGGACCTCGGCGACGGCTACGAACATCATTAGTGTCCTGACTATAGTGATGACCTTCGTCAGCGGAGGAATGGCGCCGCTTCCCGATTCCTGGGTGAACAGTGCAGGTGCATTCACGCTTAACCATTGGGTGCAGCAGGCAGTCATCCGGATGATGCTGCATTCCGGTCTGGAGCAGCTTTTGCCGAATCTGTGGGTGATGTGCTTCATCAGCGTGGCCTTGTTCGCGGCAGTGATTGTCTCATACCGGAAGGTGGGTTACCGTGGATAAAATATTAATCATTGCCTGGAATATGATCAGACGAAGCATTGGCACTTTCAGGGGACTTATGGTATTCATTCTGCTTCCCGGTATAGTGGTGGCAGCGATTATCTCCCTTACCGGAGGGATGGCGGAGGGACCGGCAACCGTTCTATATGCCAACTCGGATACGGGGGCAGCCGGCAGACATTTGATTACGGAGCTGGAGCAGGCCGGAGAATATAAGTTCGAACCGCGCGGGGATGAGGCCGCTTTGAAGGAAGCGACAATTAAGCAGGAGGGAACGGTGGGGGTGTTCATTCCTGCCGGGTACACTGCCGCCTTAATGGCGGGGGACCCGCTTCAGATCAACATCTATGAGCTTCGGGCAAGCGAAAGCTCAATCATGATGAAGATGAAGATCACCGCCACTGCCGCTCAAATTGCCGAAGCAGCACATACCGTTGCTGCCGCCAGCGGAGGAACAGGAGATATGCAGGCGCAGCTCGCTGCTGTGCTGAAGCAGTCGGAGCAGCACAACGTGGGCAGCACCCGTACCGATTATGATCTCTATCCGCGGCAGACGCTGGGCGTGGTTACAGGGATGACACTTATGTTCCTGATGGCACTGGTGACCAGCTCCGTCTCCCAGATCACGGATGACCGCAGAGGGCGTACCATGATGCGCATGTTCAGCGCTCCAGTCCGTTCTTATGAAATTGCGCTTGGCAACTTCCTGGGCAGCTTTCTTGTAGGAATGATTCAGATCCTTGTCGTGCTGGTGCTGGGCAAATGGGTGCTCCGCTACGATTATGAGATGCCGCTCTTTCTCTACTTCCTGGTTCTGGCGGCCTTCATGCTGGTCTCCATGGGGATTGCCAGCACCGTTGCTGGGCTGATCCGTAATCCGCGCAATGCCGGGATGCTGAATTCGCTGATTCTTACCCCTACCTGCATGCTGGGCGGCTGCTTCTGGCCCGTCTCCATCATGCCGGAATATATGCAGAAGCTGGCCAACTTTACACCGCAGAAATGGGCGATACAAGCGGTAGACATTGCCGCGACCGGTGGCGGCTGGAACGAGCTGTGGATGCCGTTTGCAATCCTGGGCCTGATGGCTGCCGTTCTGCTGGCGATTGGCTCTGCCATTCTTCGTCCGAATGAAGCCGGAATCAGTACCTGAGGTCGAAGCGTATCTTTGCTGCCCTCCATGTCTAAATCGGACATATTCAAATCATATAATTATGTGATATGATCGAATCAAAGGAAAATATGACAGGAGGATACGAGGATGGGCAGCAATAAGCTGGCTTGGACCTGGAAGGTGAAAGAGGAATACTTAGAGAAATACGTACAGATGCATCTGGAGCCATGGCCGGAGATTCTTGAGGAGCACAGCAAGGCGGGCATCCGCAACTACTCTATTTTTCAGAACGGCAACCAGTTCTTCTATTGCTTTGAATGTGATAATACAGAAGCCGCATTCGCCTACATCGCCGGGAGTGAGGCCTGCAACCGCTGGAATGCGATCACCTCGAAGATGGTCGAGGGTTCCTTCGATTTCAACGATGCGGTTCCGATGGTGCCGCTGCGGGAGGTCTTTTATCTGAAGTAGTCCAGTTTAGAGGAATGTTCATTGGAGCTATACTGGAGAGAATCGTTTGAAGTGAGCTGAATAATTCAGTGTTATTAGGAGGAGCCTGTCACCAAGGCTTCTCTTTATTGTTTTATGGATTTTTTTAGGACAAAAGGAGTGGGGACAGCAAATTGTTACCACAATTGTCACGCTGCCGCTGCTCAAGGGCATGTTCCGATGACTATTTTTTAAAGAAAATAAGACAATCTCTAAATTTGTGGACCGTGATAATCTTATATAATGGGTTGTACTCAAAAAAAACGATTAGAGGGGAATGAGTCCTATCCGGTCTACAGCTACAACACTGGCAGCAGGCACGGTCCTGTCGCTTAGCCTGCTGCTGGGGTGCAGCAGCCAAAATACATCCGTCACCGGTACGCCGGGGGCAGAATCGGCTCCGTCTGCCTTAGTATCTGCTTCTGCGTCGCCATCGGCAACTCCTACTGCCCCTGCACAGACTGTTTCATCTGCACCAAGTGCTTCACCAGCAGACGCAGAAACTGCATCCTCAGCGACTGCGATAACTACAGCTGGCCTCACCAGCCAGTTCCCGCCGGATGGTCTGGCCGGATCGGTCATTATCGATTCTGTGAATGCCGAAGGGACAGTTCGGGCAAGAACCTCAGCGGGACAAGGCGAGCTACTGATGATCTCAAGCAGCCCGGAGGAGCGGGGGCATCTCAATGTTTCCAGCAATGACGGTCTTGAAGGGGAGCAGACGTATCAGGCTGATTACTCCATCGTATACCGGGCGGAGAAGCAGGATCAGGTATTGCTTAAGCTGCCCGCCTTCTTATTCGTACGCCCAACAGACCAGGTTCTGGAGTTCGGTCAAGTCAGCTTCAAGAATGCAGAAGTGTATCTGCTTGCTCCCCAATACAAGTCCGGGCATGGACTGGTTGCTTACGCCTTTGCTATGGATAAGGCGAGTGGAGAAGTGTTTCCGTTATCCTTCAAGCAGGGGGAGATCGTACACGATACACTGGTCTATTCAGAGCTGCCGCCGTTCCCGGCCAACCAGAACGAACAGTTAGTGGTGCACTCGCCTGAGGGTGCTGGCGGTGACCCGGAGCTGAAGCCACGGGTATACGACTTGGATCTGGAGAAGCGGCAGTTTATCGCACGTTAGAGGTGATTTACACTAACATTCAGTTCCCCGTACTCTCATACCGGGACAGGCCGTACCGGAAGACTCCGTAAGCCGCTGCCGCGCTTCCGATAGCCGCGACAGGGGCGAGGAGCCACCAGCCGGACCAGCCGCTTTTGCCGAAAATATAGGTTGCCGGGTAGAAGCTGATGAACGCATAGGGCAGCACCGTAGAAATGAAGATGCGGATCGCCTGCGGAAACAGGGTAATCGGATATTTGGCCAGATCGGACAGATTATGCACCATTAGCGGGAATGCATTCCCGGCATTGCGAATCCAGAAGGCCGCCGAGTTACCCATGAGGTTAATGGATACCCGGATAATGACCGCTGTGACGAATAACAGGATAAGAATAGCGGCCTTGCCCGCTGTCCAGTGGATAGGGCTGTGCACAAGCGACTGCCAGATGATCACCCCGCCGATGAGCAGATTGCCGAGTCCGTTAATCCCAATCCCCGTGCAGAACACCTGAAGAACCACCGGCACCGGCCGCAGCAGATAACGGTCCAGCTCCCCTGTGTTGACCAGCCTGCCCAGCCGCCAGCTGCCCTCGAAGAACAGCGAACCCGCCCCCTCCGTCAGGAAGATCATAGCGTACATGAAGGTAACCTCCCAGAACTGCCAGCCCTGAATATCTGGAATCCGGTCATAGATCACCCACAGGAAGACGAACCCGAGTACCTGCGTCAAGGCTGCCGAACACATCAGGATGTAAAAGTCTTTATTATACTCCAGAATCGCCTTAAGCTGCTGCACATACAGCCTTCTATAGAGATAGAGCATTTGCGATATTTTCATTCTGCGTCCTCCTTCCGCCTTAGCCCCCATGAATGGTCACCTGGCGGACCGCCCAGTTCCACATGGCTTTGCCCGCCATCCAGAGTCCTGCCCCCCAAAAGAGCTGAATCCCGATCAGCCGCAGGCTTTCCCACGTATCTGCCTGCTGCAGGAAGATCATCGTCGGCGTATGAATGATGGCCTGGAAGGGCAGCAGCAGCGCCAGCTTTTCCAGCCAGTCCGGGAAGAAGGCCAATGGCACCAGCGCGCCCGACAGCAGGTTTGTGAGCGCAATCCGCGTCCAGACAATCCCCAGTGAACCCGTCGACCAGAAGCATAACAGAGCCGCCAGATAGACCACGCCGAATTTGACCACCACCGCGCAGAGCAGACTGACCGCAAACAGCAGATAGACGATCGGCGAGTGGGGGAAGGTCACTCCGGTAAGGAAGGTGGCGAACACGATCAGCAGAACCGTACTCATTGCCCCCTCCAGCAGGCTGGCACCCAAGGTCTCGGCGAAACGGGCCGTCTGGAAATCAATCGGCTTCAGCAGGTCCATGGCGACGCTGCCGTCCAGGATTTTGCCGGAGATAGCGGTCTCGGAATACCAGGATAAGACGGAATTGGCCAGGAAGGTCACCAGCAGATAGGTTTTCATCTGATCCCAGGAGTAGCCGCCCACCGCCTCGCGCCCGCCATAGATTCCCTGCCAGAGGAAGAAGATCGCTACGAGATTAATTGAGTTTGCGAGTAAATTAATGATATAGGAGTTCCGGTAGGCCATCACATTTTGCAGAGAGCGATTGGCAATGCTTCTGTATTTGTTAAGCCGGGCTGCTGTCGTCATGGTGTGCCTGCCCCCTTGCTCCCCGGTGCTCGTTCAAGTCCAGATGTCCGTCATAGACAGCCTTAATGACCTGCTCAATATGGGTGTCCTCCATGCGGAAATCGAGTACCTCCCCATGCTTCATCACCCGGCTAACCACTTCACTGGCGGTATACTCATACCGGTCAAAAGTGACCGAGAACTCCTGGCTGCTCTGCTGTTCCAGCTTCAGCCCGGGGCTATGCTCCAGCAACGCGTACAATTCCGGCATAGGGGAGCGTACCTGGAAGAAGATGACGCGGTTTTTGGCAAAACGGGCCTTGACCTCGCTCAGCGTACCGTCATAAATAATCGCGCCATGATCGATAATGACCAGCCGCTTGCACAGGTCCTCGATGTCGCCCAAATCATGGGTTGTCAGCATCACGGTCGTCTGCTGCTCCTGGTTGATCTGCTTGATGAACCCGCGGATCTTCTCCTTCACGGATACGTCAAGGCCAATCGTCGGCTCATCGAGATACAGAATCGGCGGATTATGCAGCAGGGCTGCGGCCAGATCGGCACGCATACGCTGACCCAGCGAAAGCTTCCGCGCGGACAGGTGGATGAATTCGCTCATCCCGAGCATTTCGGTGAACAAGTCCATGTTCTTCCTATAGAGGGCATCCGGAATCTGGTAGATATCCTTCAGCAGCGAAAAGGACTCGGCAATCGGAATATCCCACCACAGCTGGGTGCGCTGCCCGAAGACTGCGCCGATCTGGGCGGCGTTTTCCATTCTTTTGCGGTACGGATTGATCCCGTTCACCGAGATACTCCCGGAGGAAGGCATCAGAATGCCGGTCAGCATCTTGATGGTGGTCGATTTACCGGCACCATTCGGTCCCACGTAGGCCACTGTCTCCCCCGCTTCAATCCTCAGATCCAACGGCTTGACCGCCACCTTCTCAATATGCCGGGGCAGGAACAGATGCTTCACCGCTCCCTTTAGGCCGGGCTCCTTCACCGCCTGCATAAAGGACTTACTCAGTCCTCTGGCTTCAATCATACTCAAGCTTAACCCTCCTGTTCATTGCGTTGAAAGCGTTACCGCAGATGGCTGCGAGAAAAATTCTGAATCCTCAGCGTTCTGAATGACGTAAGAGTAAATATATCACTGAGCGGATGTCGAAAACTATCAGATTAGGTCGATTTTGCAAAAAAAAGCGGCAGCCCCGTATAGCCTACACCAGCCGGGATTTGCCGCTACGCTTAAGGATAGTCTGGACGGAGAACCCTACCAGCAGGGGAAGCGCCAGCTGAACCTCCAGTCTCCAGTCTACAGCATACAGGTCTACGAGGTTAATCTGCTTCAACAATACATAGGTCACGTTGTATAAGAGGAATGAACAGCTGAAGGTAAGCAGAGGGATCAGATATAATGTTCTTTTGTTCTGCAGCAGCCGATATCCCGCAAGGGTTAAGAGTGAATAGCTGGCCATGATGAGCAGGGCATAATTACTTCCGAAGCGCAGGAATGACACCATGGCGGTAGCCAGATTAAGGGCAGCCGATAGATAGCCGATGCGAAGCATGTCGAACCTCCTGGAATGATGTAGAAATATAAGAGTGAACAGATTTCTACATTTTACAGCGCTAACGCGGGGATTTACAGATCCAATACTGAATGTTCATTATTCCGTAATTGTATGTTATAATGCTTTCTTTTAAAATTGATTATATAGTAATTGGTAAAAATGGAGGGATCGTTTGTGAGAGTCTTTAATCAATCAAGAGCATGGAGTATGCCTGGGGATTTAGAAGCAAGCGAACTTGAAGCCTTCCGGCCGCTGGATGCACCCCAAGTTGATGTCCAGAGCGGAATGTCCGTAGCGGGTACTTCCGAAGAATCCAGGGAGCATATCTACCATAGAGCTATGATTTCTTCGATCCGCAGTGAAATGAACAAATTAAGCCAGCTGCTCTCGATTCCTTATGTGGTGTTCCTGACGGACAAGGCGGGGACTATTCTGGAGCTGGTCTATTCTTCTTCGGAGACGCAGGCCGAGATGGAGCAGGCGGAGCTGCGTCCGGGGGTCAGCTTAAGCAGGCAGCAGGCGGGGATGAATGCCGTATCGCTGGCGATGGAGATGAACTGCATCGGGGTGGTGCGGGGAACGGAGCATACGGATCAGACCTTCCGCGACTGGAACTGTGTATGCGCTCCGCTGCAGGATGATGATAGCGTTTACGGGTATGTTGATATTTCTTTTAATAGAGGAGAGCCGATTGAATTCGCCATTCCATTCGTGCAGCAGATTGCTGAGAATATTATGGAGAAGTGGATGGAGAAGAACCCGGAGATGCAGCAGTACCGGCTTGAATCCACATTACTGGAGTATAAGCTGACCGCGCGGGAGCAGGAGGTAGCAAGGCTATGGCTGATGGAGAAGAGTGCGCTGCATATCGGAAGCGACCTCGGGATCAGTGAAGGCACCGTGCGCAATATGCTGAAGAGTATCTATAGTAAAATGCGGGTGAATGACCGCTTCCAGTTCGTGAGGCGGCTTACGCCATAGCCGGAGGAAGCTGCATCAGATACATACATTAAATAGCCGGGCAGCGATACCAACGTATCCCTGACCCGGCTATTTGAAAATATAGAATTTATATGTTTTACGCTATCCATTATCCTTCTATTTCTTAATGAAAGGCAGAAGGTTAACCGCAGGAGCAATTCAGTACCGGCTTACGCGCGGCCTGCGTTTCATCCAGGCGGCTGATTTCAGTCGTATGCGGTGCGTTAATGACAATCTCCGGGGTTTCCTCCGCTTCCTTAACGATTCGGATCATCGTCTCAATGAAGCCATCGAGCGTCTCCTTGCTCTCGGTCTCGGTCGGCTCAATCATCATACATTCCTCTACCGTCAGCGGGAAGTAGACGGTTGGCGGATGATAGCCGAAGTCGAGCAGCCGTTTGGCTACATCGAGGGTACGTACACCGTATTGCTTAAGGTTCTTACCGGACATGACGAACTCATGCTTGCAGACCCCCGGGAAGGGAATCTCGAAGTAAGGAGCCAGCCGGTGCATCATATAGTTGGCGTTCAGCACAGCGTTCTCGGACACCTCGCGCAGGCCGTCGGGACCGTAGGTACGGATGTAAGCATAAGCACGGACGAGAATCCCGAAGTTGCCGTAAAAGGCTTTGACGCGGCCGATCGATTCCGGCCCGCCGCTGTCCAGCGAGAAGCTGCCGTCTTCGCTGCGGACCACAGTAGGCTGCGGCAGGAACGGGATCAGCTTCGCCTTCACGCCGACCGGTCCGGCTCCCGGACCTCCGCCGCCGTGCGGGGTACTCATTGTCTTGTGCAGGTTGAGATGCACCACATCGAAGCCCATATCGCCCGGGCGGGTAATGCCCATAATCGCGTTGGAGTTCGCTCCATCATAATAGAGCAGGCCGCCCGCTTCATGGACAATTGCGGCGATCTCGACGATCTGCGTCTCGAAGAGTCCAAGAGTACTCGGGTTCGTGAGCATAAGCGCGGCGGTGTCGCTGCCGACAGCTGCCTTCAGCGCTTCGAGATCGACCATTCCCTTGTCGTTGGAGGGAATGGTCACGGTGTCGAGTCCCGCTGCGGCGGCGCTCGCCGGGTTGGTGCCGTGCGAGGAATCGGGCACGATGACCTTGGAGCGGACCTCTCCGCGGCTCTCATGGTAGGCGCGGATCATCATCAGGCCGGTCCACTCGCCATGGGCTCCGGCAGCAGGCTGCAGGGATACGGCATCCATGCCGGTCAGGGCGGCGAGATCCTTTTGCAGCGTGTACATCAGTTCAAGCGCACCCTGGATGCTCTCTTCCGGCTGGTACGGATGGATCTTGGAGAGTCCCGGGAAGCGGGCGACATCCTCGTTGATCTTTGGGTTGTATTTCATCGTGCAGGAGCCGAGCGGATAGAAGCCGTTATCGACTCCGAAGTTGCGGCGGGACAGGGCGGTATAGTGGCGGATGACATCCACTTCCGATACCTCCGGCAGTACGACCGGCTCACTGCGCAGCAGCCCTTCGGGAAGGAGGGAGTCAATGCCTTCGTCCTGCGGCACATCACATAGGGGCAGGGAGTAGGCCGAGCGGCCGGGACGGCTTAATTCAAAAATCAGACTTTGTTCCGGTTTCATACACAGCCCTCCAGTGCGCTTGCGAATTCGTCAATTTCGGTCTTGCTTCGTTTCTCCGTTACGGCAACCAGCATATGTCCGGACAGCTCGGGATAATCCCGGCCTAAGTCATAACCGCCCAGATAGCCTTCCTTCAGCAGCTTGGAGTTCACTGCACTCACACTGCTGCCCTCCGGGAGCTTCAGGACGAATTCATTGAAGAACGGGGCAGTGAAGACGCGCTCAGCGCCGGTGATTTCAGCCAGCCGCCCAGCGGCATAGTGACTCTTGCGGATGTTCAGCTCACCAACCTCGCGCATGCCCTCCTTACCCATCACGGACAGGTAGACGGAAGCGCACAGCGCCAAGAGCGCCTGGTTGGAGCAGATATTTGAGGTCGCCTTCTCCCGGCGGATATGCTGTTCGCGGGCTTGCAGCGTCAGTACGAAGCCGCGCTTGCCATTCCGGTCAACGGTCTGGCCGACGATCCGGCCCGGCATCCGGCGCATGAGCGGTTCGGCCACTGCGAAGAATCCGCAGGTGGGTCCACCCAGTGATGCGGCGATACCCAGCGGCTGCGCGTCGCCGACTACGATGTCTGCGCCAAGCCGTCCGGGGGACTCCAATACGCCAAGTGCAATGGGGTTCGCGCTGACCACGAGCAGTCCCTTGACCGCATGGATCAGCGGCTCGATCTGGCGCAGATCTTCAATACCGCCGAAGAAGTTGGGCGACTGAACCAGAACGGCAGCCGTATCGCTGTCGATGGCTTCAGCCAGCTTGGCGAGATCAGTTACCCCGTCAGCATAATCAATCTCTACAATTTGCAGGCCCCAGGCGTTGGCGGAGGTACGCAGCACCTGACGCGCTTCCGGGTGAACCGTACGGGAGACAATCAGCTTCTTGCGTTTGGTGGCGCCTGCGGCCAGCACAGCCGCTTCGGACAGGGCCGTTGCACCGTCATACATACTTGCATTGGCGACCTTCATCCCGGTCAGTTCACAGATATAGGATTGGAATTCGAAGATCGCCTGGAGCTCACCCTGACTGATCTCCGGCTGATAAGGGGTATAGGCGGTATAGAATTCCGAACGGGAAATCACATGGTTGATGACGACCGGAACATGGTGATCGTATAATCCGGCGCCAAGGAAGCTGGCATGGGTATCGAAATCAGCATTCTTGTTAGCTAGCCCCTTCATGTGGCGAAGCAGTGCGTACTCATCCAGCGCACCGGACATCGGCAGGGTTCCCTGGTAACGGACAGACTGCGGAATATCGGCGAACAGCTCATCGATGGACTGGATGCCTACGGTTTCCATCATTTCTGCGCGGTCTTGCCCGGTCATAGGCAGATAGCGGTGCTTCATTGCGGCTTCACTCCTTGGCTTCTTTTGTAGAATGGGGCTTTGATGACGGCAGCCTTGAGCTGCTTGCCGCGGATCTCTACGTACACCTCTGTACCGATCTCCGTATAGGCAGTATCCAGCAGGGCGAGTCCGAGATTCCGCTTCAGAGTGGGGGATTGGGTGCCGGTTGTGACTTCACCGATCTTCACTCCATCCGCGTATACGGGATAGTGGGAGCGGGGAATGCCGCGGTCGATCATCTCCAGGCCCACAAGACGACGGGGCAGACCGGCTTCCTTCTGCTTCAGCAGGGCGTCACGGCCGATGAAGTCCCCTGTATCCAGCTTCACGAAGAACTGGACACCGGCTTCGAGTGGAGTGATATCCGCCGACAGCTCCTGGCCGTACAGCGGCAGTTTGGCCTCGAAGCGCAGCGTGTCGCGTGCGCCGAGTCCGGCAGGAGTCAGGCCATGCGGAGCGCCTGCTTCCAGCAGGCCGTTCCAGAGGGTAGCCGCCGTATCAGCAGGAGCGTACAGCTCGAAGCCATCCTCACCGGTATATCCGGAGCGGGAGAGCAGGACGCTGACGCCGCAGACCTCGGCGTGTTCGATGAAGTGAAAAGGCTTGAGTTCCGTTAGAGGAGCGTCCGTCACTTTGGCAAGGATGGTCTCGGCCAGCGGTCCCTGCAAAGCGAGCAGCAGGGTCTCATCCGAAATATTCTTCAGGGTAACCCCGCTGAACTCGGCGGTGAGATGCTCCTGCAGCCACTGGAAGTCCTTGTCGATATTCGACGCATTGACGACAAGCATGTAACGCTCCTCGCCCAGACGGTATACGAGCAGATCGTCCACCACTCCGCCGCTTGGATAGAGCATCAGAGTATACTGCGCTGCGCCGTCTTCCAGGCGGCTGACATCATTCGTGGTCATTCTCTGAAGGAAGGCTTCTGCGCCCTCTCCGGTAACCATGAATTCTCCCATGTGGGAGACATCGAACAGTCCGGCCTGATTGCGGACGGCTTCATGCTCCTTCACGATCCCTGTGAACTGAACCGGCAGCTCCCAGCCGCCAAAATCAATACACCTGGACTCCGCATACGCGGCATAGAGATCATAAAAAGGCGTTCTTCTCAAAGACTCCATCTCGTCACTCCCTTGGCTTTGATTACATACGAAAAAGGACAGGCGAAAGCCATTATGCATGTATGCATAAATGGACTTTCGCTCTGTCCTTGGTACCTGAGAGTTACCCTGCATTGCAGCGCAGGTTTCCCCGTTGGTGATCCGTGAAGCCTGCGGCGCAGGCATCCGGATGCTCTCCAGAGATGCGTCCGGCAAAGGTCCTTTTGCCTGAGAGATTCACCCATCCCGGGCTTACTCCTTCGGCGCTGTCTTCCTGTGAGACAGTCTCTCCCTATGCCATCATTCGCAAACCATATGTTTTTCTACTGACTCCATTAAACCGGGTAACCCTCCGCCCTGTCAATCAAAAAACGTCAAAAAGTTGACAAATTTAATTTTACTGTCAGTTATATTGACATTAGGCAAGCCGATAACTTAGGCTATAACTAAATTTAGAACTCCAATTACGGAAAAGAGGCGGCTTGGACATGAGTGAAGTGCTTGACAACCTGCTGTACAGCGAAGAGCATGAGTGGGCGCAGCAGGGCGAGGGACGCGTAGTACGTGTAGGGATTACGGATCATGCGCAGCATCTGCTCGGCGATATCGTGTTTGTAGAATTCCCGGAAGTCGGCGCGGCAATCTCCGCTGGTGACAGCGTGGGCAGTATTGAGTCCGTGAAGACGGTATCGGAGCTATATTCACCCGTATCCGGTAAGGTGACCAAGATCAACGATGCGCTGGAGGCCAGCCCGGAGCTGATCAACGATCAGCCTTACGGAGACGGTTGGATTTTTGAGCTGGAGCTGGACGCAGAGTTCGCAGAGGCAGTAACCGGCTTGCTGGATGCGGCTGCGTACAAGGAACTGGTTGGGGAATAAAAGTTAGCTTATTTGCGGAAGCGGATGTTAATACGGCAGACCTCTCTTTATTACATTAGATGTTACTAATGTGAGAGGTCTGTCTTTTTGCGTCTGTATATTATTCCGGATACCCAAGCAGACCGGGATAAAGGCCCGGAGCCAGCTGCCACAGCAGGGGCAGAAGAGCCAGACCCGCAATGGAAAATACAGAGCACAGCAGCAGGAAACGGTATCTTTTTCGCGGACGGGTGACGGGCTTGAGCACGAAATAATACACTCCGGCTGAATAAAACGGGAAAAGCACGGCGGCAGACATCCCCATACAAACGATAAATGTCGCTTCCCCGGCAGAACTGGGGATCATGGCTTCCGGGTTATAGACCGGATTGACTTGTAAAAAGAGGAGTAGAAACGTCGAATACGCGCTCAGCAGAAGCAGGGGGAAACAGCGGATACGCCCATTCCCGGACAAGCCGTAGAGCATCCACCAGACCCCGAACCAAGCCAGGGCGAAGAGAGCTCCGGCAATAAGGTAATCAGCGCCAATTGCAATCAGCTTGTCCAGCGGATAGACGCGGGCGAGGTCTCCCCAGAAGTAACGGGAGGAGAAGAACTGCATGAAGGCGGCAAAAAATCCGACGAAGAGGGTAAGCATCCCCTGGGCAATAATGATCATGATCAGCGAAACTGCCAGCCGCAAAAACCTGAAAAACCCTGCGGCCTCCGGCGCCGCTCCGTTTGTATCCTGCATAGCGGTCTATCTCCTTATATTGGCAAATGGATATATGCTTCTGCCGCCTGCCGGTATCTGAGCTGATTCGCTCGCGGTTACGTGCTATCCTTCCTCCTGAAGCTGGCGCAGCACAATCAGTTCAACCCGGCGGTTCCGCTGTTTTCCCTCGGCGCTTGTATTATCGTAGGCAGGTCTGGTATCGGCATAACCCGCGTACTGGAAGGTATCGGGGCTCAGCCCCTCTTTGTCCAGAAAAAAGCGCAGGACGGACAGCGCCCGGGCGCCCGATAGCTCCCAGTTGTCTTTGTACACTGAGCCTGGCGTCACGGGAACATTGTCGGTGTGGCCTTCGATGCTGATGGTGGCGCCGATGCCGCGGAACAGGCCGGAGAGCTGGCGCAGTGCAGGGAGTGCAGGCGATTTCAGCTCAGCCTTACCGGCATCGAACAGGAAGCGGTCACTGAGCGTGATGGCAATGCCCTGCGGCTTATCGGCAACAAAAATCTGCTCACCCAGGTTATTCTCCTCCACATATTGGGTGATAACGCCCATAAGCGCAGCCAGCTTCGCCTCCTGTTCACGAAAAGCAAGCTCGCGCGCAGACGGCTGGTGTCCAGCCCCATCTCCTTCTTGTCCGGCTGCAGGTGTATCTGCCCCGTGTCCATTGAGTCCGTTCGCATCCCCAGAGTCTGTGGCCGAAGGCGTGTCAGCGGTGCTGCCGTCTTCATTATGACCCTTCGAAACGCCAGTCCCAGTGATTCCCTGTTTGCCCTCTAGAACGCCGTTTCCGCCCTCCAGTACTGCACTTCCGCTCTTGAAGGTATCCGATAAGGAGCCGCTGACAATGGCATATTTCTGCGAATCGAGACTGCTCATGGCATACAGAATCACGAAGAAAATAAGCAGAAGCGTGATCAGATCCGCATAGGTAATCATCCAGCGGTCCCGGCTCTCTTTCCCTGCGGCGGCGCGGCGCTGCCGGCGGTTTCTTTGTCTCATAGCGGTTCTCCCGGATTGGTGCTGGTGCTGGCGCTGCGTTTAGGGGCGTCTGCCAGGAAGGGGGCCAGCTTTTGACGGACCAGATGCGGGTGATCCCCGTTCTGTAGGGACAGAATGCCGACGAGCAGCATCTCCATGTTGCCCAGCTCACTTTGGCTGCGGGATTTAATTTTGGAGGCAATGGGTAAAAAGAGTAGATTAGCGCTGGCTACGCCATAGAGTGTTGCGGTAAAAGCTACGGCAATCGACGCGCCCAGATTGGAAGGGTCCGTTAAATTGCTCAGAACCCGGATCAGCCCCATAACGGTGCCGATAATCCCCATGGTCGGTGCATAGCCGCCGGCGGCTTCGAATATTTTGGCATAGCTTTCATATTTCAGCTCCTTGGCATCCATTCCAAGCTCCAGGATCTGCCGGACCTGATCCGGGTCATTGCCGTCGACAATCAGAAACAGGCCTTCACGGGTGAAGGGATCGGGATGTTCTTCTGCCCGTTTCTCCAGGGCGAGAACACCGCCGCGCCGCGTTAGTGCAGCCATAGCAATCAGCTCTTCGGCTTGTTCCCGGCTGGTATCCCGTTGTCGGCCAAAAGCCAGGCGGAGCGCCGCCGGAATGCTGCGGAGCTTGGATGCCGGGAAGCTGATGAGTACAGCCGCAAGGGTGCCGCCGAATACGATCAGGGCAGCATTGGGCTGCAGCAGGCCGGACAGGCTGCCGCCCTCCCACAGAAAACCGCCGATCATAGCGGCAATTCCGGCCAGCAGGCCGAGTATTGTAATGAAATCCATAAATTCAGGCTCCTTAAATTTCTATATATTATGGTTTGCAACAGTCTGGGCAACGCTGTATAATAAACGGGAACGTGCATTCCTATCTTCCATATTTTTCAGCTTGGTATGGATGAAGGATGATTAGGGTTAAAATTATAATATATTCATATATTCTAGACGATAGAGGGGAGACGGGCAAATGAGTGATATTGTCGTCAGTACGAAGACTTTTGCACTGGAGTCCGAGTATACACCCCAGGGCGATCAGCCTCATGCCATAGAAGAGTTATTGGACGGCATCCGGCAGGGCAAGAAGCACCAGACGCTGCTGGGAGCGACAGGTACAGGCAAGACCTTTACCATCGCACAAGTGATTTCCAAGTTGAACCGCCCCACGCTGGTTATTGCGCACAACAAGACGCTTGCTGCGCAGCTGGCGAGTGAGTTCAAAGAATTTTTTCCGAGCAATTCCGTGGATTACTTCGTCAGTTACTACGATTACTACCAGCCAGAGGCGTACATCCCTTCCTCCGATACCTACATTGAGAAAGACTCCAGCATAAATGAAGAAATCGACAAGCTCCGCCACTCGGCAACAAGCTCGCTGTTCGAACGCCGTGACGTTATTATTGTGGCGAGTGTGTCCTGTATTTATGGTCTCGGTTCGCCGCAGGAATACGGAAGCCTGCTGCTCTCGCTGCGTGTCGGAATGGAGAAGCCGCGTAATCAGATTCTGAGCCGGCTCGTAGATATCCAGTATCAGCGCAATGATATTAATTTCGTGCGCGGTACGTTCCGTGTGCGCGGGGATGTCGTTGAGATCTTCCCGGCATCCCAGGGCGAACATGCGATCCGGGTAGAGCTGTTCGGAGACGAGATCGAACGGATTACGGAGATTGATGTTCTGACAGGCGAGCTGATCGGCGAACGCGATCATATCGCGATTTTTCCGGCGTCTCACTTCGTTACCCAGGAAGAGACCATGCGTGTAGCGCTGGTTAATATTGAGCGTGAGCTGGAGGAGCGGCTGGCTGTGCTCCGTGAAGCAGGCAAGCTGCTGGAGGCCCAGCGGCTGGAGCAGCGGACCCGTTATGATATCGAGATGATGAAGGAAGTTGGCTTCTGTTCGGGGATCGAGAACTATTCCGGTCCGCTTACCTTCCGGGAGCCGGGAGCGACTCCTTATACACTGATGGATTATTTCCCGGATGACATGCTGATTGTGATTGACGAGTCTCATGTGACGCTCCCGCAGATCCGGGCGATGTATAACGGTGACCGTGCGCGTAAGACAGTCCTTGTAGAACACGGGTTCCGCCTGCCGTCTGCGCTGGATAACCGTCCGCTGCAATTCGAGGAATTCGAAGACAAGGTGAGCCAGATTGTATACGTGTCCGCAACACCGGGACCTTATGAGATGGAGCATTGCGATACGATGGTCCAGCAGATTATCCGTCCTACCGGTCTGCTTGATCCGATCATTGAAGTGCGCCCTACCGAAGGGCAGATCGATGATCTGATCAATGAAATCCGTGACCGGGTAGAACGCGATGAGCGTGTTCTCGTTACCACCCTTACGAAGAAGATGTCTGAGGACCTGACGGACTACTTCAAGGAGATTGGGATCAAGGTACGTTATATGCACTCCGATATCAAGACACTGGAGCGTATGGCGATTCTGCGTGATCTCCGTCTGGGCACCTTCCATGTGTTGGTCGGTATTAACCTGCTCAGAGAGGGTCTTGACCTGCCGGAGGTGTCGCTAGTTGCGATTCTGGATGCTGACAAGGAAGGCTTCCTCCGTTCCGAGCGTTCGCTGATCCAGACGATCGGCCGTGCCGCCCGTAACTCGGAGGGCCGGGTCATTATGTACGGGGACCGCATTACGGACTCCATGGAGAAGGCCATGAGCGAGACCCAGCGCCGCCGCGAGATTCAAATCGCCCATAACGAGAAGCACGGGATTACCCCGACGACCATCAACAAGAAGGTGCGCGATATCATCGAGGCGACCAAGGTGGCCGAGTCCAAGGCCGATTACCTCACTGGTGTCGGCGGCAAGCTGAACAAGAAAGACAAGCAGAGCCTGATGCAGCGTCTGGAGGCCGAAATGAAGGACGCCGCCAAGAACCTGCAATTCGAGCGCGCCGCCGAGCTGCGCGATGCCTTGCTTGAGCTGCGGGCAGAGTAACCCGGCCGAGAAGTTAACGATCCAGGGAACGGTGCTATTTAGGCCGTTCCTTTTGAAGATAGTATGATTAAGGCTCTTAGCGCATTCCGCAGGAACAGCCCGCAGTTAAGCTTTAGCGCGTATCCCGGAGGGACAGCGTGCCGTTAAGCTTTAGCGCGAATCCCGAAGGGACAGCGTGCACTCAAGCCCTAAGCACGTATCCCGTAAGGAGAGTGTGCAGTTAAGCCCTTAGCGCGAATCCCGAAGGGACAGCGTCTGCGGCAAGCGGAAGCGAGCCGTACCCTGCTCTGTAAGTATAGCGGCCCCGTAGGGGTTAGCGGGCCTAATGCCCCAGTAGTCGTCCATCCACCCGCCTAATTCCTTCCGCCAAGTTTGCGGGTGTCCAGAGGGTGCAACCCTTGGGGCCCTCCCTTGGAAGGGAGGGTTTGGGAGGGATCGAAAGGTAATGTTTCGAATTTTAATTTTCTCTTAAAGGAGAGGTACCGTTGGCACATGAAAGTATAGTAATCAAGGGCGCGAGGGCCCATAACCTCAAGAACATTGACGTAACGATTCCGCGTGACCGCTTCGTCGTGCTGACGGGACTGAGCGGTTCGGGCAAATCCTCCCTGGCCTTCGATACCATCTACGCCGAGGGTCAACGCCGGTATGTCGAGTCGTTGTCTGCCTATGCACGCCAGTTCCTGGGCCAGATGGAGAAGCCGGATGTAGATTCCATCGACGGACTCTCCCCGGCCATATCGATTGACCAGAAGACGACTAGCCGTAACCCGCGTTCCACGGTAGGGACGGTTACCGAGATCTATGACTATCTGCGGCTGCTCTTTGCCCGGATCGGCCATCCGCATTGTCCGGATCATGGCATAGAGATCACTTCGCAGACCGTTGAACAGATGGTGGACCGGATCATGCAATACCCGGAGAAGACCCGTCTGCAGATTCTGGCCCCGGTCATTTCCGGCCGTAAGGGTGAGCATAAGGGCCTGTTCACAGATATCTCGAAGCAAGGCTTCGTCCGTGTACGTGTGGATGGTGAGCTGCGCGAAGTGACGGAAGATATTGTACTGGAGAAGAATAAAAAGCATACGATTGAGGTTGTTGTTGACCGGATTGTAATTAAGGATGATATTGAAACCCGGCTTACCGATTCGCTTGAAACTGCACTGAAGCTGTCGGGTGGTCAGATTCTCGTTGATGTGATGGGCCAGGAAGAGCTGCTGTTCAGTGCAAGCTTTGCTTGTCCGGTCTGCGGATTCAGCATAGAAGAGCTGGCGCCGCGTATGTTCTCCTTCAACAGTCCATTCGGGGCCTGCCCTGAGTGTGACGGGCTGGGGATGAATATGGTAGTCGATCCCGATCTGCTGATTCCGGATATGGAGAAGTCCATTGAAGAAGGGGCTTTCCTGGCCTGGACAGGCAGTACCTCGAACTACTATCCGCAGTTCCTGAAATCGGTGTGCGAGCATTTCAAGATTCCGCAGAATGTACCGGTAAGCAGCCTGTCGCCGGAGCATATGAACAAGCTGCTGCACGGAACAGGCAGCGAGAAGATCCGTTTCCGGTATGAGAACGACTTCGGCCAGCGCAAAGACGCCCTGGTTGCTTTTGAGGGCATTATTCCGAATCTGGAGCGCCGGTATCGTGATACAGCCTCCGAAGGTATCCGTGAGTTCATTGAAGGCTTCATGAGCGCCAAGCCTTGTCATTCTTGCAAGGGCAAGCGGCTCAAGAAAGAGATTCTGGCGGTGACCATCAATGAGCAGAATGTTGCGGATGTGACGGATCTTTCGATTGGAGATTGCCTGGACTTCTTCGCAGATCTCAAGCTTAGTGAGAAAGAAACAGCGATTGCCAATCTGATCCTCAAGGAAATCAGCAGCCGGCTCGGCTTCCTGGTGAATGTGGGGCTGAACTATCTGACCCTTAGCCGGGCAGCAGGCTCATTATCCGGCGGGGAAGCCCAGCGCATCAGGCTGGCTACCCAGATCGGCTCCAGTCTGATGGGTGTCCTCTATATTCTGGATGAGCCAAGTATCGGCCTGCATCAGCGGGACAATGACCGGCTGATTGCCACGCTTGCCCATATGCGCGACCTCGGTAATACGCTCATCGTCGTTGAGCATGATGAGGATACCATGATGGCGGCTGACTATATTATCGACATTGGACCGGGTGCCGGCAAACACGGCGGACAGGTCATTGCTCAGGGGACCCCGGAGGAGATTATGAAGGACCCGGGTTCCCTGACCGGGGAATACTTGAGCGGACGTAAATTCATCCCGGTGACTTCCAAGCGGCGGCCAACCGATAATGAACGCTGGATCGAGATCCGTGGAGCGAAGGAGAATAACCTGAAGAATGTGAATGTAAAGATTCCGCTCGGTGTCTTCACAGCAGTAACCGGCGTGTCCGGCTCCGGCAAGTCTTCGCTTATTAACGAGATTCTCTACAAGAGTCTGGCCCGCCAGTTGAACAAGGCGGTCAAGGTCCGTCCCGGCTTGCACAAAGAAATCCGCGGCCTGGAGAATCTGGACAAGGTCATCGAAATTGACCAGTCCCCGATCGGGCGTACACCGCGCTCTAATCCGGCTACGTATACAGGTGTGTTCGATGATATCCGTGATCTGTTCTCCAAGACGAACGAGGCCAAGGTGCGTGGCTTCCAGAAGGGGCGCTTCAGCTTCAATGTGAAGGGCGGCCGCTGTGAGGCGTGCCGTGGAGACGGCATTATCAAGATTGAGATGCACTTCCTGCCGGATGTATACGTTCCTTGTGAGGTCTGCAAAGGCAAACGCTATAACCGCGAAACGCTGGAAGTGAAATATAAAGGCAATAATATCTCGGATGTGCTGGAGATGACGGTGGAGGATGCAACGGAGTTCTTCAAGAATATTCCGAAGATTCACCGCAAAATGCAGACCTTGCTGGATGTAGGCCTGGGCTATATCAACATCGGCCAACCGGGAACCACCCTGTCCGGCGGTGAGGCCCAGCGTGTGAAGCTGGCTTCCGAGCTGTACCGCCGCAGCACCGGTAAGACGCTGTATATCCTGGATGAGCCGACAACCGGTCTGCATGTGGACGACATCGGGCGTCTGCTTGAGGTACTGCACCGCCTGGTCGATTCCGGCGAATCGGTTCTGGTTATCGAGCATAATCTCGATGTCATCAAGACAGCTGATTACATCATCGATATGGGGCCGGAAGGCGGCAGCGGCGGCGGTACCGTCCTTGCTACCGGAACACCAGAGAAGCTGATTAGCGTTGAAGAATCCTACACCGGCCGCTACCTGAAGCCTGTCCTGATCCGTGATACGGAACGCACGAAGGCTATGGAACTGCAGCCTTCGGAGACGGTTTAAATGTAGGAAGAGCGGTATAAAACCTAATAACCTCATTAACCCGAATACCCCATGCCCCTTCTTACAAAGGGGGCACGGGGTATTTTAATATTGCGGCAGGTTTCACACGCTTCATACATAATGGGAGCCAGGACGCGCGCGCTGATTAGGTGCAAGGGGAGGCTTAATTGCAATCTGTACAACTAAATCGCCGGATGTGGCGCCGAATCTCTGTTTAGCTGTATTTCGTGCAATTAAAATGCCTCTATACCTGGATTTTCGCCCATTCGGGCAAATGTAGTTGTACAAACTACAATTAGAATTGGAAAGCCTTCCGTATCATTGTTTTTAGTTGCACAGTATACACTTATCTCTGAGGGTTCGCTACGAACAGAATGCATTCTTTAAGTAAGCAAAAAAAACGCACAACAGTAATGTTATCCGGTCAGGATTTTACATGATCTGCTCCCCGCTACAACTCACTACGGATGCCCAGGATAATCTTAAAACGGCGGGTAGTTTTAGATCCCCGTTTGAACCCTTCCCGTGAGTCTGCGATCCAGACGGTTTTTCCGATCCAGACCCGGATGTAGAAGGAACGGAAGATAACTGGCCGGACGATTCCCTGTACTTCGACCTTAGTGCCATCCGGCTGTTCAATCTCTGTTCGCACCAGCCACGTGTTTCCGATTCCGAATTCGATGTATTTCAAGCGGATGTCACCGTTCTTTCTACTAACCTGTATTCTGAATTCAGGATTGATTGTAACACTATAATATAAGAAAATTAAACAGACAGCCGACAAGTGATATAGGCATATCTAGAGCCTGTCCGCCGTAAGATTCAATGAGAAGCTTTTACGTTGAATGGATAGCAGCAGCTGTAGGCTGGATTGAGGTGGATTGGCTCCTTGAAAATTAAAAAAACAACGGTGGTCAATGATAAATATCGCCAATCCGAGGCGCGATTTAGCCACGAGGAATATTTTTTGTGACAAATACACCGTTTTTGAAATATTTCTATTGCGTGACGGAAATGGTAACGATAACATAGAAGGTGATATGGATTAGAGAAACTTGCTTGACAACACTCTCAGGGAGGGATTGCCATGCTGCTTGCAGAAGCTGCCGCGCAAGAACCGTCTAAATTTCATACCTTCGATGCGTTTATGATTGTATTCACGATCCTGATACTTATCGGTGTGGTCCGGCTGCTTAGAGCTCCGCAGAAGAACAAATTTGCCATCGGTTTTGCAGTGGTAAGCCTGCTGGTTTTTGTGGTATCCGATTATGCAATGATTATGAACTGGTTCAGCTAGAGTAAGGCACACATAACCTCAGAGGCAGACTCATCTTAAAGACACCTTTACCGCCAGCGGCGATCCTAAAGGCGTCTTTTTTTGAAGATAAGAATCTATATGCTTCGCGCGCAGGAAAGAAGGGGAGAGCCATGGGAATGGGGAGGAACTGGACTGCCCGAAGTAGGGTAGTACTGCTGGGCACTATGCTGTTGGTGTTGTCGGGATTCATAAGTCCAGCCGGTGTTGTTCATGGGGCGGTCTACAGCGGGATAGGGACATTAGAGGCTGAGAGAGGCACGGCTGTCAACGTAATGAAGGCCGGACAAGCAGGTACGGTGCACAAGGAGAGCAAGGGGCAATGGAGCCAGCCCGTAGCAGTAGACCCGGTTCCGCAAATCATAAGCAGAGTCTCGCCGTCTGTAGTCGGCATTATCGGCAAAGCGGGCGGAGAAACCGGCGGACCGGATGACCGTTACAATCTGACCCACGGCTCCGGGATTATCGTCAGAGCAGACGGATGGATCATTACCAATGCCCATGTGATGGCCGGGCTGGAGAAGGCGGTAGTGGTCACCTCAGACGGGACGAGCTATAACATCACAGATACATACTCGGATGAATTCAGTGATCTTGCACTGGTCAAAATCAAAGCCAAAGCCCTAAAGCCCGCAACCTTCGCAGGCAGTGCCGCCAATCTTCAGGTAGGCGAAAAGGTTATAGCGATCGGGACACCGATCTCTTTTTCCCTGAGAAATTCGGCTACTGTAGGCGTGATCAGCGGTCTTAACCGTTCGGTAGATGCGGCGTACCGGCTGATCCAGAGCGATACGGCCATCAATCCCGGCAACAGCGGAGGACCGCTGGTCAATATGAAGGGGGAGGTACTCGGGGTTAACAGTATGAAGTTCGCAGCTGTGGGTGTGGAAAATATGGGCTTCTCGATTCCCGCAGATACGGTGAAGTACATCATGAATCAGCTGCTCCAATATGGAGAGGTCCGGCGTCCGAGCCTAGGAATTGAGCTTGAGGAGAGCTGGCCCGTAATTGTCGGACTGCCGGGGCAGGAGCCCTTGACGGTGACGAAGGTGCTTACGGCAGAAGCGCGCAAGGCAGGAATCACTACGGGAGATGCACTGTATGCCATAGACGGACATCGGGTAACTTCACTTGTCGATGTTAATGAGTTATTCAGACAGTACAAGCCGGGGGCAGTGGTCAAGCTGCTGATGCAGAGTGACGGCGATATCGTAGCCAGGAGCCTTGTTCTTGGACAAGGCGACCCTCTGGTGAGTGCCGCTAAGACGGAGGGGGATGCCGATGATCAGACGACAGAGTGAGGAGGCGGCAGGTACAGCCGGGCCAGGCAGCAGGGCGGGACAACTACGGCGCGGAGTAACTGTCGTTGTAGTGCTATTATTGCTGCTCAGCCTATTCCCTGTGGGAAAAGTCCAGGCGGCGGAGGGGGCTATGCTACAGCTTAGTCTTAAAGCCGGCAGTACTTCTGCAACGGTTAACGGGAAGCCGGTCACGATTCCGAAGCCTTTTGCTGAGAATGGAACGCTGCTGGTCCCGCTGGGTATTTTCAAAAAAGCCTTCGGCAGCACAGTCTCCCTGCAAGGCGATGATGTGGTGAAGGTTATGTACGGGCCGCATACCGGTGCGATGACGATAGGCAGCATGACTGCCTGGAAGGATGGTGTCAAAATCAAGCTCGCCGCGCCGCCGCGTATGGTATCCGGTGTGCTGATGGTGCCGCTGAGATTCGTAGCTGGAGTGCTTGGTGCACGGATAAATCCGGCGGAGGGCGGAGGGGTACTAGTTACGCTAACTCCTCCGGTAGCAGCAGTAGGCGTTGAAGCACAGAGCGGGATTGACAGTGACGCAGGCAAAACCCGGATCGGCAACAGTTATCTGGAGTGGAGCATGAACTATCCTCCAGGGCTTGTGGTAGGCGACAGCGGAGGGAATGAGAGCGTAGCGACTTTTACGAGTGCAGAGAATGGGTACTATCTGGAGGTGCACGCTTCGCCGCTTGCCGTTCCGCTTGATGCCGAAGGGCTGCTGGAGAATCTGGTCCGCTCCTCGGAGGAGGGAGGGGAGATTGTGCTGGACCGGGAGGCTGTGTCTAAGGCCAAGGTTCCTTACGCCCGGACCGTGAGCAAGGATTCGAGCGGCGCGCTCTGGGAGGGCAGGCAATATTATGCCGGAGGCAGGCTATATGAGATCTATCTGACAGATGACAATGCAGCCAATTATAAGGATCTGGGCAAATATGCGGCGTTGCTGAATTCTTTTCAGCCCTCTTTTGACGCATCCGACCGGAGCATTCGCGATCTCTCCACGATCCGCAACGGGCTGCGCGAAGGCTACAACGATGACTACGGGATTGCGCTTAAGGTCCCTGCCGACTGGAGTGCGGATGACCAGCAGCTTTACTATGCGGGCAAACAGGGGAGTTATCTGCGTGTAAAAGTAAGCTCCGCCCCTGCGGACTCTACGCTGGCAAGCTGGAACCAGGAAATGCAGTCACAGCTCCGTGACACCTATGTGGCTGAGGCCTACACCCTGAAGGACAGCGTAGCGGGCAAGGTCTCCGGTGAACCGGTGCTGATTAACGAGATCGGGCTTAACCCGGGCAGCGGGTGGAGTACGGAATATCAGATTTTGCTGCTGAAGAACGGGTACCGTTATTATTTTGAATATGTTGCGGCTTCCGGGCCGGGGCAGAGTGGTGACCAGGCGCGCTTTACAGAGGTACTGAACTCGATCGATATTGATTTTGCCCAGACGAAAAGTAACTTCGGACGCCTGGCGTCCGAGGATTATACCCAGCTCAGTCAGAAGTCGGTCACTAAGATCTCCAAAACCTACGGCTACAAGCTCGATATTCCGCGGCTGTGGAGCCCGGTTCAGGATCTGTTTGAGAGCCAGAGCGTGGAATACCGCTTCACAGGCGGCCGGTTCCAGCTCTACGCCAGCCCCGAGGTCACGCCGGAATATGCCGTCAGCCAGTTGCAGAGCTATTACCAGAACACCAAGCAAGATCCCAAGGGCCCGCAGGTAAAAAGCGTCACAGAAACCACCTTTGCCGGTATGCCAGCCACCATACTCACAGTAGAGCAGACTAAGAACAGCATCCCGGCGAGCACGAAGATCATTGTGTTCAGCCGCAATGAGGTGGTCTATACGCTCACTGTCACGCTGAACGCCGCCAATGCTACGGCGAGCCAACTGGCAGTGCTGGAGCGGGTGCTGGGGTCGTTTGGGTGGGTGGGGGAGTAGAAGAAGGTACGAAGAATGCCTGAATTGCCGTTTTTGGCAGGAGGCATTCTTTTTTTGTATGGTGCTAACGATGGAAGTATTCATATAATTCTTGCCATTTAGATGGCGCGGAACTGTGATATTTGATACAATTAATAAGTTAAAAAGCTGTAAATGACCCGCCGATCAGGCGGTTTGGGAGGATATAAATGAAAGAGCAAGGAATACGCAGAGAAGACGTAGAGCTGCTGGCTCCGGCGGGAGATTGGGACTGCATGCGTGCAGCGGTGGCGAACGGGGCGGATGCTGTCTTTTTTGGCGTAGAGAAATTTAATGCACGGGCCAGAGCGAACAACTTCCGGATGGACGAGCTGCCGGAGATTATGGCGTTTCTGCACAGCTATGGCGTGAAGGGGTTCCTGACCTTTAATATACTGGTGTTCGAGAATGAGCTGCCGGATGCCAAGGGACTGATTGATGCCTGTGTGGACGCTGGTGTAGATGCTGTAATCGTGCAAGACTTGGGGCTGGTGAAGATGATCCGTGAGATCTCTCCGGACTTCCCGATTCACGGTTCTACACAGATGACGATTACCTCGCCGGAAGCGGTGGAATTCACGAAGCCGTGGGGGCTGGAACGCGTCGTACTCGGGCGTGAAAATAATCTCAAGCAGATCCGTACGATTGGCGATCAAGCCCGCCTGCCTATGGAAGTGTTCGTGCATGGTGCGCTATGCGTATCTTATTCGGGCCAGTGTCTGACTTCCGAAATGTGGGGCGGACGTTCAGCGAACCGCGGGGAATGCGCCCAGGCCTGCCGTCTGCCGTATGATCTGATGATTGACGGTGAAGTGAAGCCGATGGGCGATGTGACTTACCTGCTGTCTCCGAAGGATCTTGCTGCCATCGACCTGATGCCGGAGCTGATTGAAGCCGGAGTGACTTCGTTCAAAATCGAAGGCCGGCTCAAAACCCCGGAGTATGTCGCTAATGTGGTCAGTAAGTACCGTAAGGCGATCGATAAGTATTTTGAAGGTAACTGGACTCCTACCTCGAAGGAGGATATGCGTGAGCTGCAGCAGAGCTTCTCGCGCGGGTTCACGAACGGTTTCCTTGAAGGCACCAATAATAAGAAATTAGTCGATGGCACCTTCCCCAAGAGCCGGGGAGTGTACCTGGGCACCGTGGAGCAGATTCTGCGCGATGGCGTGGTCTGCCGCATTCATGCTCCGCTTAAACGCGGAGACGGCATTGTGTTCGACGCCGGAGATCCGACGAAGAAGGAAGAAGGCGGCCGCGTCTACGATCTGCGCCGCAAGGGCGTCAAGCTGGAAGGCGAAGCCGGTGAGGGCTGGATCATTGATATTGTTCCGGGCCGCAGTGACGTAGATCTGCGCCGTCTGCATGTGGGGGACCGCATCTGGAAGACGAACGACCCGGCACTCGACAAGGCGCTGCGCCAGTCCTACGAGACTGAGAAGCCGTACCGGGTATTCCCAGTTCATGTGAGAGTACAAGGCTGCGTAGGCGAGAAGCTGACGACCTGGTGGACGGACGTTCAGAAGAACGTCACTGTCCGTGTGGATTCGGAGCTCGCGCTGGAGACAGCGCAGAAGCGTCCGATGGATACCGCGCTGCTGGAAGAACAATTCGGCCGCCTGGGCGGGACCCTGTTCCAGCTTGAAGCGCTGGAGTCGCATCTGCAAGGCGACGTGATCGTGCCCATGCGCGAGCTGAACAGCATCCGCCGCCAGGCGGTGGAGCTGCTTGCAGGCGAGCGCCCTAAGCCTCCCGTGTATGTGAAACGGGAGGTAGAGGTTTATGGCGGCGCTACCCGCAGGGGCGCCGCAACTGGCGCCATCGCCTCAGGAGATGGCGCGGGGGCGGGCAGCGGTGAAGCGGAGCTCACCGCGCTGTGCCGCAGCCTGCCGCAGGTACAGGCTGCGCTCGAAGCCGGCGTAACGAATATATACGCCGATTTCGAGTTCATCAAGCAGTTCCCGGCGGCAGTAGACGCTGTGCGGGCTGCTGGGGCCAGCATTGCGCTGGCCACCCCGCGCATCCATATGCCGAACGAGAACGGCTACCATGCCAACATCCTGCGGCTTAAGCCGGATGCTGTGTTGGTCCGCAACACCGGTGCGTTGTATTATTACCTGCGCCACCGGATGGAGCACCCGGAGGCTGCGCATCCCCGGCTGATTGGCGATTTCTCGCTGAATATCGCCAATCACAGAGCCGTGGATCTGTTCCTGGACGCAGGTTGTGACATGGTGACACCGTCGTATGACCTTAATATTCAGCAGATGGTTGATCTGCTGGGGCACAGCGACACCTCCCGCATGGAGGTCGTCATCCACCAGCATCTGCCGATGTTCCATACAGAACACTGTGCCTACTGCACCTTCATGAGTGAAGGCACAGATTACACGAACTGTGGCCGCCCTTGCGAGGAGCAGCGTGCATCCTTGCAGGACCGTATCGGCATGTCCCATCCCGTCCGTGTGGACGAAGGCTGCCGCAACACCGTCTATAACGCCGTGGAGCAGTCCGGTGCAGAATACCTGAATCACTTCCGTGATCTAGGCGTCGCTTCTTACCGCGTAGAGTTCCTGGAGGAGACACCTGAGCAGGTAGCAGAGGTCATCAGCCTCTACAGCCGCGCACTGCGTGGCGAAATCTCCGGCACTCAGGTTTGGAAGAGCCTGAAGGCCACTAACCAGCTTGGCGTTACGCGCGGACAACTGGTGAATGCGAAGTAAATGAATTAGACCCATCCCCCCAAGGGTGGACTTGTTTTCGCACGTTTCACGCACTCAATCAGCTAAGGCCATAATAACAGGCCCGGCAGAAACCGAGGCCATCCAATCAGATGGCTCCCGATTCTGCCGGGTCTGTTTTTGTATCCCTAACTATCCCGCCAAGTCTTTTATCCACCCGTGCTCCCTTACAACGGCAACAGCTCCGGCCAGATGTCCAGAGCTTCACCACAGGCCGGGCAGTTCACCTTTCCGGTGAGATAAGGCAATTGCTCCATCAGCTGACCGTTCTTGACGGCATCAGCTGCTTGCCATAGGCGTGCTAACGGGCTGTCTTCCGAACTGACGCTGCCAAGCGCGGAAGGCGTAACGGCTTGACCATTCTCCTTGCCGCTGAATACCGGGTCGTCAGAATAGGCGGTCATCCCGGGGCTGTTCTCATCCGGCCAGATATACATTTCCTCATAACAGCTCGGGCATCCGACCATGTATTCATCGCCTTCCGAATAGGTCAACAATATACCCGCTACTGCCCGATCTCCCCGGTAAGCAGCATCCGCAGCGAGGATGTATCGCTTCTCCTGGTCATCCTTTTGCGTCGATTCCGCATAGCGGAAGATCTCTTCCGACAGGTTGCCCAGGTATTCAATAGCAGTGAGGTAGGCCGTATAAATCTCTTGGACAAGCTCCTCAGCAAGCGGCGGGTTCTGGTGAACAAACTCAGAAGGAAGATTTTCGCTGTTCACTGTCAGCTGATTCGTCAGGAAGATCCCGCAGTTCACGTAAATATCCAGTTTTACTTCGGGGTCATCCGACTGCCTGGCAAGCTGCGACAAATAAGGCACTGCGGCAAAGGTGCAGCTGTAGATCGTGTCCTGATGGAACAGGTGCTCCCAGTACAGCTCATCTTTAACCTCGGTGCTATACTCCTTCTGCAACTGCTGCAGTAACCCGGGGACCGCTTCAGCCGGGCCGAAAGGGCCGTGAAGCTGTTGCCATACCGGACTGGATAAGTCTAACATGGATACCCTCCTCTTCGAATGGAAGTGCTGTATAGTGCTGTTATATCAACATCTATTGGGAACGTCAACGCCGGGCGTTCACCCAGACATCTTCGTCCCTGTTTGTCCCTGCCTCAGTATACTGCCCAAAATCAGCAGGAACTGTTATAATTGAGATTATGAGTATATCTGTTAAAGGAGCCATGAGATGAAGATCCGTAAAGCGATTATTCCCGCTGCCGGTCTGGGAACCCGCTTCCTGCCCGCGACCAAAGCGATGCCCAAGGAAATGCTGCCTATCGTAGACAAACCAACGATTCAATATATTGTTGAAGAAGCTGTTGCTTCCGGGATTGAAGATATTATTATTGTGACGGGTAAAGGCAAGCGCGCAATCGAAGACCATTTCGATAATTCATTCGAACTGGAATTCAATCTGGCAGAAAAGCAGAAGTGGGAGCTGTTGGAATCGGTGCGCAAATCCTCCGAGATGGCCGACATCCACTACATCCGTCAAAAAGAACCGCGCGGCCTCGGACATGCCATCTGGTGCGCCAGGAAGTTCATCGGTAACGAGCCCTTTGCGGTTCTGCTGGGAGACGACATCGTGGAGTCGAACAAGCCTTGTCTTAAGCAGATGATTGAAGTGTACGAACAGTACAGATCCTCCATCGTCGGCGTTCAACCTGTACCTTGGGAGGATGTTTCCCGTTACGGGGTAGTGGACGGATCTGAATTAGCGGAACGTGTATATAAAGCCAACCGGCTTGTAGAAAAGCCTAAGCGTGAGGACGCTCCATCCAACCTGGCGATTCTGGGACGGTATATCCTGACTCCGCGTATCTTCGATATGCTTGGCGAACAGCAGGTAGGTGTAGGCGGCGAGATTCAGCTTACAGATGCGATTTCCCGTTTAAGTGAAGTAGAGCGGATAATTGCTTATGACTTCGAAGGCAGACGGCATGACGTCGGCGAGAAGATGGGTTTTATCCAGACAAGTATTCATTATGCACTTCAGCATGAGGAGCTTAAGGAAGGGCTGCTGGAGTATCTGAAGGAAGTTATTGAGCAGGAAGAACGGCTGTTCACCAAATAGTATTAAAAAAGCGAACTACTGTACTCAGACAGTAGCTCGCTTTTTTTGTTATTGAAGGTTCTTAAAGCTAGTGCTAACAATTTCATTCACCCGATCAGCTTCTGCAGGATCTGCTGCAATCAGTTTTCCGTAGACCACCTGATCTTGGTCGCTTCCTGATTTTGCAAGTGCTGCTAAGTACCAACGTGCAATCTCACGGTTAGTTGGATCACTGTAATCCTCACCCAATCCAGACTTTAGGGTAGATATGGCTGTCTGTAGTGCTGGAGCCTGCTCTTGTGCAGACATTACTTGAATTTTTCCAGCATTGAGCGTAATAGCAGGTGGAATATTTTTCGCTTGCAGATCTGAGCTTATTTGTCTGTAGGCTATCTGGCCAATCTCCAAATGCAGTGTCTTATCGGCATCATTCTTCTGAGTGTACGCCTGTTGAGCCAGGTCGTATGCGCGTGTAATTAGCAAGCTATACCAGTTCGTATCCCAGAGGCTTGCGCTATTAATGACATCAGAGTACTGATCGTTGAAGCCCATTTTTAAGGCAGAGACTGCAGCCTCATTGTTGCCTGCTAGTAACTGGAGTCTGCCAGCGTTCAATGCCATCGTAGGTGTAACAGAGAACGGACGTCCCTGCAACTGCTCAGGCGGCAAGGTTTTCAAATGCTCTACGCCATCCACCACATGCTTATATGCATCCAGCCCAGCGGTGAGATATTCCTGTTTCTTGGTCTCATCCTTCTGCTCATTAGCTGCTGCAGCAAGTGTCTGAGCACGGTTAATCAATGACTCATACCACGTGATATCCCAGTTGAATTTGTAGGCATTGTCACTGTACACTGCCAGTGCCATATCAGGCTGACCCTTCAGGTCGTAATAGCTGGCCAATTGAGCTAATAAATTTTTGTTGTAAGGCTCATCTTTCAGAGCGCGTGTCAACACACTGGATGCTTCAGCCAGATATTGCTCATCTTGAGTTTGCTTGAATACCTGCATGTCAAGAGTGGACAAGTATAATGCTGCTTCAGGATGGTATGGACGGGCATCTAATGCTTTGACCAAAGGAGTTTTGATCTCTTCATAGGAAGTACTCACGGAGACTAAGTTTTTGCCCTTGAGCGCAGCATTGCTGGACCCGATGTAGTTGATCGACAGGAACAACAGGAATATCGTCCCGATGGTCAGTACAGCCATGTATCCCATCCGAATGCCGGCGTTATTCCAGCTCTGACGGAGCCGTTTGTTTTCTATTACAGCGCCCATACCAGCCAAACCAATGAACACCAGAATACCCATGAATGCGTAACTCATATTAAAGTCCAGCAGACTGTGTACAAGGATAGACAGCGCAATAATGTAGAAGAAGAACCCGTTATTGAACTCATCCTTGTCACGCTTCAGATAGGAACGGATGTATTTGAAGAAAATATATCCGATAAAGCCCATAAACACAATGAATCCTACAATCCCGACTTCGATTAAATACTGCAGGAAGAAGTTATGAACCTGACGGCTTACATAAGGGTTGTTCTGGTACTCTTCATATAAGGCAGACCAGCCGCCTCCGCCTGATCCGAGAATAGGATAATCCTTCACTACCTTCATGGCATCCTTGTAGAAAGTGAACCGTTCAAGTACACTGTGCTGTTTGAAGTTAATGTTCTCCAGCCGCGTCTCGATGTTATCCGGCAATACACTGCGGACGCTGGTACCGATCAGCAGGAATGCAACGACAGCTACAGCTACGACTGAGCCGAGTGGGATCCATAGTCCAGTAAATTTGCGGGTTTCTGAGCCGCCCAGCTTTCCGTGCAGCCATGGTGCAACATAACGTTGAATCACCCATCCTAGTGCGGCAACTACTGCCGAGGCTCCAATCAGATAGGCCCAAGCCTTAAGTGCTGCTGATGAGGAATAAGTAGTATTTAGCCCTGTTCCAAGAGTAGTCAGCGGGTTAGTAACCAGCAGAGCGGCCAGGCCAGACAACGCAAGATGAATAATCCAGAGAATTTGCTGCGCTGGCTTCAGGAACAGCAGGAGAAGGATGAACACTACAGGCAGCATGACAAGTCCCCCACGGGACAAGGTCAGCAGCAGAGATACAATGATTGGCACCAGCATGAAGCTGTGCGTCAGCGTGCCATACCACTTTTTGGAGCGAACCAGGGCATACACCGCCACGAACAGGAAGGCCATGAGGAAAGCTGCATAAGTATTGGCATACTGGAAAATGGAGGTCAAACGCAGCCCGTTAGAGTCCGTCATGACTGCATCCAAGTATTTACCATTACGTACCGTGTTGGAGAACCAGCCTATCAGCCCCCCGGCAAATTTCCAGCTGCCAAGCCAGTTCAATAGACCAAAACCGACGATGAAATAAGCAATCGCCAGAATAGCATTTTGAATGACAACATTTAGTTGCTTTTGCTGGAGCAAATATAACGCTATAATGAATATTGCGACATACATGCTCTGTACAAACAGCAGATTCATCGCCATATAATGCGAAGCAGCGCCAATAAGCGACAACGCGTAGGTAGCAGGCAACAGCAGCGAGGCCATAGCCAGCGCATCACGCTGTCCCTCCAGTCTGAACTTGGTGAAGTATAGACCTATCCACACCAGCAACAAGAGGCTGCTTAGGAGTGAAGACAGATAGATCGGCTTCTCAAAGTCAATCTGCTGCCCATTAAATAATCCTACTTGAAACGGGGCCCAGACCAAAAAAACAATAAACCCTATAGCTATCGCCCATGTGTAACTGGATATCTTTTCAACATTTCTCGACTGAACCGCATTTTTACCGTATACTGGTTTCGACACGTTTATAATCTCCTTTATCTGTAGGTACGACAATATTTTAGCATAACGAAAGTTTTTATACCAAGTATAACACCATCAAAACAGCAAACATTATATGTGAAAATTATTAGCTTGCTTAAAAGGAGTATTGAAATTAACATGCAGCAAAAAAACTTACGCTCAACGGCTTCTTTATTATTTGAACTTTCTAAAACCGATTTTCAAAAAAAATACCTAGGCTCGTACCTGGGTGTTATTTGGGCTTTTATCCAGCCTGCAATAACTATATTGATTTTTTGGTTTGTTTTCCAAGTAGGGTTTAAGTCAGTGCCAATTAATAATGTTCCATATATTTTATGGCTGACTGTGGGATTAGTTCCTTGGTTTTTCTTTTCTGATAGTCTGAATGCAACTACTGGAGCCATACTAGAAAATGATTTTTTAGTCAAAAAAGTTGTATTTAAAGTTGAACTTTTGCCCTTGGTGAAAATAATTTCTTCTTTATATGTACATTTGTTTTTTATTTTTATTGTTTTCCTTCTGTTTTTCTTATATGGCTACTCCTTTTCTTTTTATAATCTTCAATTTCTTTACTATTTATTTTCTATGACTGTTCTTGTAACAGGCGCAGGATGGCTCTTTTCCGCTCTTTCTGTTTTTTTGAAAGATACTGGTCCTCTAATATCAATGGTAGTTCAATTTGGGTTTTGGCTGACACCTATTTTTTGGGATATGAAACAAATTCCTGATAACTTCAAATCTATTTTAATGTTAAATCCTATGTATTATATCGTTCAAGGGTATAGAGATACTTTTATTAATCATGTTTGGTTTTGGGAAAAACCATTTTTGTCATCTTGGTTCTGGTTTGTTACATTATTATTTTTGTTTTTGGGAAAAAAGATTTTCAAGAAACTAAAACCACATTTCGCGGATGTTTTATAGGAGGAGCTATGTCAGATAATATCATTTCTTTAAAAAATTTGTCCAAGACCTATAAACTATATAATACACCGCTAGACAGGTTGAAAGAGTCTTTAAACCCATTCGGGAAAAAATATTCTCATTCATTTTATGCTTTGAATAATATAAGTTTTGATGTGAAAAAAGGGGAAACAATAGGGGTAGTAGGGAAAAATGGTTCTGGAAAATCGACTTTACTAAAGATAATTACAGGTGTGTTACTCCAATCATCTGGAACTCTTGAAATGAAAAGTGATAAGATATCCTCCATATTAGAGCTTGGTGCTGGTTTTAATATGGAATATACAGGGATTGAGAATATTTATTTAAATGGCACATTGTTAGGGTATAAAAAAAATGAGATAGACGCTAAAATGGAACAAATATTAGCATTCGCAGATATTGGCGAATTTATAAAACAACCTGTGAAAATGTATTCTAGTGGTATGTTTGCAAGATTAGCTTTTGCAGTTGCAGTAAATGTTGAACCCGAAATACTTATTGTTGACGAAGCTCTAGCGGTGGGTGATATTAAATTTCAAACGAAGTGTTTTAATAAATTTAGAGAACTCAGAGATAAAGGAGTAACGATTCTATTTGTCAGTCATGACGTTTATTCCATTCGTCAATTTTGTGATCGAGCCGTATGGATCAATGAAGGCGAATTAAAAATGATAGGTGATACAGTAGAAGTTACTTCTCGCTATGTCGAATTTATGAATACAATTGATTATAAAGAAACATCTATAATTGAAAACAATGTACTGGAACCGATTGAAGAGATTGAGGTTGAAAAAAGTGACTTCAATGCTGTAAACAGATGGGGATCTGACCAGGGTGCTATTGTTTATGCGGCATTAATTAATAAAGTAGGTAAAGAGACGGATTTAATCTACTTAGGAGAGGAAATTAAAGTTAGAGTAATATTTAAAATTCCTAAAGAAGCGGATGTTAATTTTTTTAGTTGTGCCTTTTCAATTAAATCGGTACAAGGGATGGATTTAATTGTATCAACAACTCGAGATACCGATGGGATTATCTTTGAAGATTCTATGAAAGAAAGATACCTTGAAGCAGTGTTTATTTTTAATAACTGGCTTAATAGTGCAGATTATATTTTAAATGTGGCTCTTGAAAATCGGGAGGAACAGGTACCTGAATATATTGATTATATTGAAGGTGCTGTTTATTTCAAAAGTATGAATGACCAAAAACAGTTTGGATTCTTTAATTTGCCAGTTCAACAGAAATTACAACTCATACAAGGCAGGGGAGAATAATGGAGATCAACAGTAAGAAATACTGGGACTCAAGATTTGAAGAGGATTGGGAATCGAAGGGTGGCAGAAATCAGACGCAATATTTTACAAATCTCGCATTAAGGCTGCTGCCAAGTTCTCTAATAAACACCATAAAAAAAGAAAAACTGACCTTCCTTGATTGGGGTTGTGCTGAGGGTGACGGAGTTGATGTTATAGGCAGTTATTTCCCAGAGTTTCACGTGAGTGGTTTGGACTTCTCTAAATCAGCTATTCGTAAAGCTAGAGAAAACTATCCAAAGTATACTTTTTATGATGGGGCACTTGAAGAGTACGGTAAGAAGTTCGATGTTATTTTTACTTCTAATTGTTTGGAGCATTATACCAATCCCCTTGAATGGGTACAGAAAATATTAGAATTTACAAATGAAATGCTAATTGTCATGGTGCCTTTTCAAGAGAAAAATAGAATTAAAGAACATTTTTATACATTTGAATATGGGACTTTTCCTTTGGAAATTAATTCGTTTATCATGAGTTATTTTAAAGTAGTTAATAGTAATCCCGAATATTGGCCAGGTAAACAATTATTAATTGTATTTACTAAGAAGGACTCTAAAATATTGAGTGAACTAAACTTGGAAATATATAATCCTCAAATGGATGAGGCGGTCAACGAAGAAGAAGACTTCGTGACGAAGTTGAACGAAGATATTAAAAAAAGAGATGAAGCTAACAAAATTATAAATGAAGAGAATCAAACTTTAAAAGAATGGATAGGTAAGTTAAAAGAAGAGATTGAACTGCGAGATCAAGGAGTCCTGGATTTAAGAAATGAATTGATAGAAAAGGATAAATGGATCGCTATATTGCAAGATGAAGTAAACAAAAGGGAAGAAAATTCAGTAGGATTATTAAACGAAACTATGGAAAAAGATAAATGGATTAAGATTTTGAAAGATGAAGTTGAAAAAAGAGATCAGGCTACATTGTTTTTAAAAGCTGAAATTGAAGAAAAAAATAAATGGATTGAAATTTTAAAAAGCGAAGTTGAAAAAAGAGATCAAGTTAATCCAAACAATTTGGGGATTGATTGAAAGGTGGCTATATTT
Organism: Paenibacillus silagei; assembly: GCF_017874735.1. Classification (GTDB taxonomy): domain Bacteria; phylum Bacillota; class Bacilli; order Paenibacillales; family Paenibacillaceae; genus Paenibacillus_AQ; species Paenibacillus_AQ silagei. The sequence continues at coordinate 33,400 of NZ_JAGGLV010000001.1, read as the reverse complement.
TAATGGGTATTATTCCTCAAGAAATTGAAGAGATGGAAAGTGAATTGCAAAACAGCAAAATTGCTAATGAAATTAATATGAAAACCATAAAAACGCTCAAAAACCAACTCTCTTTACTTGAGTCAACTAAGGCATGGAAGTTAATGTGTCTTTTGAGAAGGGTGAACGAACAGTTCCTAAAGGGTGACCGGACTGAAAAGAGAAAGTTCATATCTTGGGTACAAAAAAAAATTACTAAAAAAGCTATTCCTATTGAATATTCATTAAGTAAATTTTCACCTATTCAATCCGAAAAAATAGAAATGTATGAAATTAAAGAAAAAAAGAAAGCGTCAAACTCTTCAAAATATACCTCTGAGTTAAAGTATGAGGGGAGTTTCATTACTTTTGATGTTCCTAAATCTTACGATATTTTTCGATTCCCCGTTATTAACTGGGATTTTAGATGGCAACGTCCTCAACAATTATCAGTTCAATTTGCAGAGTCTGGGCATAGAGTTTTTTATCTCTCCGTTGACATTATCCCTCTATTGAAAGGTAATCTTACCTATGAAGAAGTCTCAAAAGAGATAACAGTTATAGAGGTTAGGAAAAACGTTTGGACTGTACAAATATGTTCGAAAAACCCGATTAATGTTTATCGTGATCGTATTGAAGATTTGGATGACTTGTTATATCTCGGTTGGTGCTTAGAATATATTCAGGAAAAGTTTGATATCGGGTTCACGGTCTCCATTGTCGATTTGCCTTTTTGGAAGCCGCTAATAGATGGAATCCCATTAAATAAAGTGGTTTACGATTGTATGGACGATCATGAAGGTTTTTCTACAAATTCGAAAAGTATGCTCACTGATGAAAAACAATTAATGGTTAAGGCTGATCTAGTCATAGCTTCCTCACAAAGATTGTATGAAAAAATTAGTATTGAAAATGATAATACAGTCCTTATTAGAAATGCAGGAGAATATACACATTTTTCTGATGAAACTAAAATTCTGACAGAAAGATTAGCGCCTTCAGGTAGTGTTATCGGATATTACGGAGCTATTTCAGAATGGTTCGACATTGATCTTATTTGCAGTTTGGCGAAAAAAAATAAAGATTGGACTTTTATTTTAATTGGTGATACTTTCGGGTGTGATACAACAAGGGCTGATAACATCTCTAATGTGAAATTCTTAGGAGAAATGCCTTATCATGAACTTCCAAAGTATTTGAATCAATTTGATGTGGCACTCATTCCATTTGTGAAGAATAATTTAACCTTGGCTACTAATCCCGTTAAAATATACGAATATTTAGCAGCTGGAAAGCCAGTCGTTTCAACAGACCTGCCCGAATTAAAACTAATGTCGGACTATTTATATTTAGCAAATACTCATGAGGATTTTGAAAGATCTATTCTACTTGCATTAAAGGAAACAAATGATAGGACAGTGGAGAAAAGAAAAAAATACGCTTTGGATAACACATGGAATTCTAGGTATAAATCTCTAAATGAAGAAATGCAAACAAGGTTTTTCCCTAAAGTAAGTATTGTAATTGTTACGTATAACAACTGGACGTATACAAAACAATGTTTGAATAGCTTATTACTTAATAATGATTACCCCAATTTAGAAGTTATAGTCGTTGATAATTTGTCTACTGATGAAACGAGGATAGAATTAGCGCGTTTGATGCACCCTCATTTGAAAATTGTACTTTCACCTGAAAATACGGGATTTGCAGGGGGAAATACAATAGGCTGCAAAGAAGCAACAGGAGAATTTATTATTCTTCTTAATAATGATACTATTGTGTCTCCGGGATGGATTCATCGTCTTATTAGACCTATGAAAATGGATAGTACTATAGGCATGGCTGGCCCAGTTTCTAACTCGGTTGGTAATGACCAAATGTTAGACTTTTTTCAAGGAGACCCAATAAATGGAGCAGATAGGCTGTGGTTAAGCGAGTTCTACGAGTTGTATGATCAACAATATTATGAAACAGATCTATTAGGCTTTTATTGTGTTGCTATTCAACGTGATGTATATGATCGTTTGGGTGGATTAGATTTGAATTATGGAATTGGAATGTTTGAGGATGATGATTTCTGTGAACAGGTGAAGACCTTAGGTTATAAACTGGTAGTTGTACAAGATGCTTTTGTATACCATCACGGAAGTGCAAGTTTTAAAAAAATTGACTCTGTTAAGTACAATGAAGTTTGGGAAACAAACAAAGGGTATTTCGAGTCAAAGTGGAATAGGCAATGGGAATATCCAAAGAACCCTAGAACTATCTTCTTTAATTGCTTTGATAACAAAAGTGTTGGTGTTGTTATGAAGAACTTGAAAAAATCTTCTGTTTTAATTCTGGGAGATTCTAATTGGTCTAGTAAAAGGGCTGTTAACGGTGCTGAAAGTCTTGCCAAAACAATGGCTAGCGATGGAAAAATGGTAATCGTATATGTTCATACGTATAATTCCGTTGCATTTGCGGGGGTAAGGAAGTTAAGTGATGACATATATATAACCAATCGATTAGATTTGTTTGATAATATCAAGTTCAATTCAATTATTTATGCGGGACAATTGGAGTATCATAAATTGAGTTCAGACAATGAATATGTATTTTTATCTGCGTACTCTCCTAACCAATTAGTTAGTGGAATGGAAGTGGCAGGTCTTGAACCTTTACTTGATAAACAAGTTGTTTTACAACAATAGTTAAAAATGAGGAAAAAAACTATGGGGAATTTCAATAAAATTATTAGACATATCAAGACGCCAATTATTCTTTCTAGAAAAGTAGTCCATCGTCTTCCTAACGGTCTAATAAAGAGAAAAGTGCTAAACTTTCCTAGTCACAAAAAAAATTCGAGAATGTTGGATGAAATAATTTCAAATAACAAGGGGAAGGTTATTTATATCTTCCCCTCCCCTAGTTGTCCGTGGGGATATATGTTCCAAAGGCCACAGCAGATTGCTAGAACATTGGCAGAAGGGGGGGATATCGTTATTTACTTAACCGATACTTCTTATCCATATAAACCGGATTGGAGTGTAAGAGGTTTTTTTGAGGTTGAGCCAAGGATATACTTGTTTAATAATGGTACTGATAATTTCATTCATAATCTTGCAGGCAAAGATGTAGTTGTATGGCAATACTGGCCTCATCAGCTTAAGTATGTTCAATGCTTGAAAGAAAAATATCCAGTGATTCATATATATGATGTTATAGACGATATTACAACTTTCGATGGGTATAATACTATCAAAGAGGACTATACTCAGTCCTTAAATACTGCAGATATTGTTTTAGCTACTTCTAAGGTCATTTTAAATAATGTTTCGAAAATACGTCAAGATGTGATTAGTATTCCCAATGGCGTTCAAGTCAAAGATTTCAATAAACCTCTATCAGAGATAAATGCTTTATCTACTATGAATAATAACTATAAATTAGTTGTTGGATATTATGGGGCTATTGCAGAATGGTTTGATTTTGAGTTGTTGAATAAGTTATCAGGTGATTTTCCCGAAATAGCTTTTATTATGGTTGGTGAGATTTATAAAGAGGTAGAAAATGAAGTGGGGAATTTTGAAGCAGTGAGTAATGTTTTCTTTTTAAAAAGAATTAATTACGAGTTCATTCCCAGCTTATTGACATATTATGATGTGGCGATTATCCCCTTTGTAATAAATGATATTACACTTAGTACGTCTCCTGTGAAAGTCTTTGAGTATTTGGCTGGCGGTAAAGAAGTCGTTAGTACAGATCTACCAGAAGTCAGGAGTATTGATGAATCCTTAGTGGCATGTAGTCACTTGGAATTTAAAGAAAAACTTGAATTGGCATTAAAGAGAAAAAATGACTTGAGCAGGAAAGCTTATCTAAAATCGATTGCAGAACAACATACTTGGGAACAAAGGGTTTCAAGGGTGACACATGAAATAGAAAAGAGAAGATTGGAGAGGAATTATGAGAATCGTAGCTTTTGATCGTAGTAATTCTAAATCCTTCAATGGCGGAGATACTGTTCAAATTAAAGCCATAGCTGCATTTCTACGAAGTAAAGGATACGATGTAGATATATTCTCAGCACCTCTAGATATAAGCAGTTACGATTTAGTTTTTATTTTTAACCTTCAAAAACCATACGAGGCTTTAATTTACGCTAATCTAGCTGCTCTTTTCAAAAAACCATATATCATCTTTCCAATATACTGGGATATGAATTCTCTTGGTATGAAAGATGTTTTTTCTATGAGAAATATAATTAAGAATGTAGTTCCGCCTCCTTTGCTATCACTTGTAAAGGGTTTGAAGTTTTTTAAAGAAAATAGACAATTGTTTCAGAAATATTCTATTTCCAGTGGTACAGTTTACAGCTTGGAGAGAACTATTCAATATCTTTTGAATAATGCACTTTTTATTATTCCTAATTCTCAGGCGGAGGCATTACATTTGCAGGATAAATTTGGAGGGCATTATGCTCATAAAGTTAGGGTCATCTATAACGGCTCAGATATAGACCTAAGCGATAAAGAAGAGAATGAATTAGATGTTTTTGAAGGAATACCAGAGTCTTTTGTATGTTGTATTGGAGGAATAGGTCCTAGAAAGAATCAAATAAGTTTAATCGAAGCTGTAAAAGATACGGATATTAATCTTGTTATTATTGGAAAGGCTTCAGAAAGTGATAGAGAATACGAACGGAGAATAAAAGAGATAGCAAGTAATAACGTTTATTTCATAGGTGAGTTAAGTGTAGAGGGAATAAGATATGTTTTAAAAAAATCCAAAGGTCATATACAACCAAGTTATATTGAGACACCTGGGATTTCCTCAATTGAGGCTCTTTTGCTTAATTGTCCCATTTGCGTTTCAGATGTTGCACCAGTTCGGGAGTACTTTTGTGATAATGCTATATACTGTTCCCCCTATGATATAGAGTCTATAAGGGACGGAATATTGCAATTATATAAAGGAAATGGAAAAGTGGAGATAAATCGAGAGCTTTATCACTGGAATTATGTTTTAAATCCTTTGTATGAAATTTTAAAAGCTGAAGTGGAATAGATAATAGTGGAGGGAATTATGAGCAACGGTAAGTTATCAATAAAGACGAAAAGTTTATTTGGATTAACATCAATAGTTATAATCCTAACTAGTATTTTTTTTAATTTCAGCTCAATTAAAAATATACTCTTAGGGGTATATAAATGGCATTCTTTACAACCAGAGACTACACAGGGAAGCGCAGTTTTAATAATACTGTTTATAATTGTTTTTTCTTTGTTATTATCAAATATTAGAAAAACAAATTTTATAATTCTTGTTTTAGCATTGATTTATTTACAACTTCAACATGTTTTACTTCCTGCAGTTTCAGCATTAATTTACTTGGAAATATTAATTTCAATTGGATTCTTTATCAAAAATATATTTTCGTTGCGAGTTGAAATTCAACTTTCTTCATATGTTCAAGCATTTATCTTGGGTTTTGTTACTTGGGCAACATTGGCTATTATCTCATCTTTATTAGGTTATGGTGGTTTTTCAGATTTAAGAATACTTACTCTAGTTTTAGGATTATTAAGTTTATATAAAAAGAAAACAAATTTAATGACCTATTACATATATGATAAGCTTGCTGCATTAAATAAAACACAAAAATTTATGTTTTCCTTTGTATATATCATGATATTGACTCAATTAGCCAAAACTAATAGAGCATTAGATTATGACTCACTTTGGTATGGGTTAAGACCAGAACATGTACTAGTTGGTGAACATTCATTTTTTGATAATCTAAACTTAGTTATGGCTGTACATTATTACCCTAAATTGTTTGAATTATATACAATACCACTGGGCAATCTTGGTGATTATAGTTTTATTTTATCTGGTAATATAATGTTATATACAATGCTTCTTATTGCCGCATATGTCTTCACTAATTATGTGGCTAATATTAGAATTACAACTTTAGCTATTCTTTTGTTAGCCAGTACTCCAGCCTTAGCAAATATGGCCTCAACTGCTAAGCCAGATGTTTTTTCAGCTTTATTTATATCTTGTTGTGCTTTTTATTTATGGAAGTGGCTTGAAACCCGAGATCTGCTTTCTTTAAGTTTAGGACTGTCTTGTGCGATAATTTCATTGGGTGGTAAGCTTACAAGTTTGATGTACACTCCGTTGTTTATTATAGGTATACTACTTATTTATATCTTTAAAGGTGTAAGACAAAAGGAATGGAGATTGTGCAAAGAACTTCGAAATAAAAACCTAGCTATATTTAGCTTAAGTACTTCTATTTTTGTTTTATGTCTGATTTGTTACAGAACGATTAAACTTACCGGATACCCTTTTTTTCCGGTTTTTCAAAAAATGTGGATCTTATTTGGCTTTAAAGCGAATTATCCCTTTTTAGGAGCAGCAAGTGATTATGTGGTTAGCGACAATAAACACATATTTTCACATTGGTATAATATCGCTTTTAATCCTATGGAGTTTATACATTACGTAATGGTTTGGCCAAGTAATGCTTACCTATTTATGTGGATATTAAGCTTTTTTATTATTGTTTTCAATTTACGAAAAAAAAAGCTGGATTTATCGTTTTATTTGGCAATTGTACCTGTTTGTCTATCGGGTGTATATTACATATCCTCTTTTCCGCAAGGGGGGGATGGGAATTATTATATTCCCGTAGTGATTTTTACGATAATTGCTTTTATGGTGTTGATAAATCAATTATCAGATCACCTTAGAAAAGTAATTTGTGTATCCCTTCTTTTATTTGTACCTGTTCAGTCTTGTATTATGATGGTGTCTCATTTTTCTTGGAGTTGGGGGACCTCTAAGTTTTCCTTAGATATAACTGAGTCTAACTTTGATACCAAATCATATAAGAAGGAGATCTTCTTGAAAAATGGAATGAATCATTTAGAAGAATATTTATCTGAACATAATAATGACAGTAATTGTATTAGTTTCCTAAAAACTGACGGTCAAGAACAAGTATTGAATCAATTATCATGTAGGCATGAAGATATTCAACATATGGCTTCCAGATATGGTAATTCGGTACTTTTCCAATCGGAAGACGATTTTAAAAATTATCTACAATGGGCAAAAATAGATACTATAATCCTACCAAAACAGCGTTTAGAAGAAGAAACATTTAAAAGTGTGTACAAAGTGATAAATGAATTGAAGAAAATGGAGAATTCCGAAATAATAGAAGATACTGAATTTGAACTAGTTCGATTTAAATTATATAAATAACTTCTTTAAAGGATAGGATGAGATATGACAAGAGATTATTTTCTTTAATAAAATCACAGAAAACTTCTTATTAAGAAAGAGAGTTGAATGCTAGTGGAATTATCTATTGTAATCCCTGTATACAATAGCAAACAAGGTCTTGATGAATTATATACCAGAATTTCTAAGGTATTAAAAAAACTTGATCTTAGCTATGAGATTATCTTAGTAGATGACTGTAGCACAGATGATAGTTATGAAAAAATGATTCAATTAAATAATATAGATAATAGAGTTAAAATCATACAACTCATGAGAAATTTCGGACAACATACTGCCTTAATTTGTGGTATGAACCACTCATCTGGAGATTACTTAATAACGATGGATGATGATTTACAAAACCCACCTGAAGAGATTCCAAACTTACTTAATGAAATAAATAAAGGATATGACTGTATTATTGGTAAAGCAGTCGACAAAAAGCATGCGAGATATAGGAATTTTGGGAGCTTTATTATAGGCAAGAGTTATGAGAAGATATTTGGGAAACCAAGGAATATAAAGATGTCAAGCTTTCGCATTTTATCTAGACCCCTTGTGGAATCACTAATTTCTTACAAAGCAGAACACCCTATGATTGATGCTCTTATATTAAAAAACACAAATAAAATTGCTAATATAGAAGTTGAACATGATCACCGCAAATATGGTGTTTCAAATTATTCTTTAAAAAAGAGCTATAAGTTAGCAATGGATCTTTTAGTGAACTATTCGACAATACCGCTACAATTTATTAGTTCAATAGGTTTTTTGTTTTCTGGTATTGGAGCAATAATAGTTATTTATGTAATTGTGGGTAAAATTTTAGGATGGATAAGTGCAGTAGGATGGTCAAGTATAGTCGCGTTAATTTGTATTTTCTCTGGCCTAATCCTTATTTCATTTGGTATTGTCGGGGAATATTTAATTAGAATTATCAGTCAAGTTTCTTTTTTTCAACAGTATGCGGTGAGACATTCTTCTTTTGAAGAAGAAGCATCCTTAAATAAAAGGAAGGATATAGTTGGATGATTACCAAATTAGAATGGGATTCGAAATTTTATGGTCGGAATATTGCTTCTGTTAATTTTATGGATGAAGATGATGTTGTGAAATTAGATCATTATATTAAAAGTGATGAAATTGACTTTATACAAGCACTATGCAAAATAGATGATATGATAAATATAAGAATACTTGAAAATAAAAAATTTCACTTTGCTGATGTTAAAATAACATACTCTTTGAAGATTCGAGAACTTGCTCAATTAGAGGGAGCTATCTTTAACATTGCTATTCCACAGGATAGTACTGCTATATGTAAAATAGCTTCAGATTCTTTTATAAATAGTCGCTACTATGGACATGAACTTATTTTTGGAAAAGATAAGGTTAATGAGATGTTTAGAGACTGGGCTAGAAAATCTATTTATGGAGAATTCGATGACTTTTGTCTTAAGCTAGTAGCAGGTAATGAAATTCGAGGTTTTATTACAGTAAAGATACGTGAATCCAAGACCGCAACTATTGGTATACTAGCTGTAGATGAAAATTCCCGAGGTAAAGGAGTAGGAGAAGCATTATTACACTCATTATTTAGTTTTTTAAGAAACAAAAATATATTTGAGGTTGAAGTGGCGACACAAGGTAAGAATATTATTGCACAAAACCTTTATAGCAAAGCTGGTTTTAGAGTTAAAAAACTAGAAAGTTGGTATTACTATTATTCTTAGTTCTAATAATGAAAAAGGGGCTTTTATATTGGGTTATATTTATATTTTAGGAACAATTCTTTTCACTGTATATGGTCAATTAGCAATGAAGTGGAGAATTTCCAAATTTGGTAGTCTTCCTGACTCATTAAATGAAAAGCTGTTTTTTCTTGTTAAACTAGTTTTTGATCCAATTATATTTTCCTCACTCTTATCGGCATTTGTAGCTTCTCTCTTTTGGATGGCCGCAATGACAAAGTTCAACATTAGTTACGCATATCCGTTTATGAGTTTTTCGTATGTGTTAGTTTTTGTTTTTTCTATTTTTCTGTTTAAAGAACCTATTACCGCATATAAACTTGTTGGTTTAAGCTTTGTAGTAGTAGGAATACTAATATCAAGTAGGTCGATATGATGATACCATTTAATAAACCAGCATTTACTGGAAAAGAAGAAGTTTACATTGGTGAAGCTATAAAAAGTGGACATCTATCTGGAGATGGGTCATTCACAAAAAAGTGCCATTTATGGTTTGAAGGACAATTTAATGTGAAGAAAGCATTATTAACTACTTCCTGTACACATGCTCTTGAAATGGCGGCTATATTGGCTGATATTCAAGAAGGTGATGAGGTTATAATGCCTTCTTATACTTTTGTTTCAACTGCAAATCCATTTGTTGTAAGAGGTGCGAAAATTATTTTTGTCGATATTCGTCCTGATACTATGAACATTGATGAGACATTGATTGAGGAAGCTGTCACGGCGAGAACCAAAGCAATAGTGCCAGTTCATTATGCTGGTGTTGCTTGTGAAATGGATGCAATTATGGATATTGCTAATAGACATAACCTTATTGTTATTGAAGATGCTGCTCAAGGCGTTATGAGCACATATAATGGTAAACCACTAGGAACAATAGGTCATTTAGGATGCTTTAGTTTTCACGAGACTAAGAACTATAACTGTGGCGAAGGAGGGGCTTTGATAATAAATGATGAAAGATATGTTGAGCGGGCTGAAATAATAAGAGAGAAAGGAACCAATAGATCTAGGTTCTTTAGAGGACAAGTTGATAAATATTCGTGGGTAGATATTGGTTCCTCGTATCTTCCAAGTGAATTGAACGCTGCTTTCCTTTTTGCTCAATTAGAGAATGCTGAATTAATAAATTCTTATCGACTAGATTGCTGGGCTACCTATTACAATGGATTAAAAGTTCTAGAAGAAAGAGGAGATATATGTCTTCCTTTTTTACCAAAGAATATTAATCATAATGCACATATGTTCTACTTAAAAGCAGCTAGTTTAGATGAGAGAACACATTTAATTCAATTCTTAAAGCAGAAAGGTATCCAAACAGTTTTTCATTATGTTCCCTTACATTCTTCATCGGCGGGATTAGAGTACGGTGAAATGTTTAAACAAGATGTTTATACTACTAAAGAAAGTGAACGTTTAGTTCGACTTCCATTGTATTATAATCTTCAGATTATGGAAATAAATCAAGTTATAGATGCTGTCAAAGAGTTTTATATAAAAGGAGCGTTATAATGAAAGGTATAATTCTAGCAGGAGGTACAGGCTCACGCCTATATCCCTTAACAAAAGTCACAAATAAACATCTTCTCCCTGTTGGGAAATACCCAATGATCTTTCACTCTGTATTCAAGCTTAAACAAGCAGATGTGAAAGACATTCTTATTGTTACTGGTAAGGAACACATGGGTGATGTAGTTAATCTTTTAGGAAGTGGAAGAGAGATGGGTGTGACTTTCACTTATAAAGTTCAAGACGAAGCTGGTGGTATTGCTCAGGCCTTGGACTTAGCTGAACAATTTGTAGGACAAGATCAGATGATCGTTATTTTAGGAGATAATGTTTTTGAGGATGATATAGAACCTTTCGTTAGGAATTTCCGTGAGCAAAAGTTGGGAGCTAAAATTCTGATTCAAGAGGTTGCTGATCCGAAACGCTTTGGAGTACCAGAACTACAAGGTGATAAAATTATTTCAATAGAAGAAAAGCCGAGTGAACCTAAATCCAGTTATGCAGTGACTGGAATCTATATGTTTGACCAAGAAGTATTCAATATCATCAAAACAATCTCACCTTCAGCCCGAGGAGAACTTGAGATAACAGACGTAAACAATGCATATATTAATCGTGGGGAGCTGACGTTCGATGTTCTTCAGGGTTGGTGGACGGATGCTGGCACACATGTTTCACTAGCTAAAGCACATAATCTGGCACAAGATATTGTATTCGGTGAAGAATTCGGTAAATTGAAACTATAAGTTTGGAGGTTCCATTTTATGAATGTTACATCCTTAAAACTAGAGGGCGCTAAGATTTTAGAACCGGTGGTCCATGGCGACAACCGGGGTTTTTTTATGGAGAGCTTTAACGAAGAAATCATGCATCGGGCTGGAGTTAACTTTAAGTTCATTCAAGACAATCAGTCCCTCTCGGCTGAGGTTGGCGTACTTCGGGGACTTCATTACCAGTTAAACCCTAAGGCACAGACGAAGCTTATTCGTGTGCTAAGTGGTGCGATCTATGATGTCATCCTGGATGTACGCCGCAATTCTCCCACCTTCGGGCAATGGGTAGGGGTCATTCTTAGCGAATACAACAAGCGTCAACTACTTGTACCTAAGGGCTTCGCTCACGGATTCTGTACGCTCGTACCCAACACCCAAGTGCTATACAAGGTGGACGAATATTATTCCCCTGAGCATGACCGTGGCATACTATGGAATGATCCGGCGCTGGGGATTGACTGGCCGGCTACGAATCCGGTGTTGTCTGACAAAGATCAGCGTCAACCGCTGCTAAAGGATGCAGAACTGAACTTTGAAGTATAAGCTATAGCATCTAAATAATCATTATTAGTAAAAGGTGGGTACAAAATGAAACTCCTCATCACCGGCGGAGCCGGCTTCATTGGCAGCAACTTCGTAATCTACATGCTGCAGCAACATCCTGATTATCAGATCGTCAACGTCGATGCGTTGACGTATGCGGGGAATCTGGAGAACTTGAAATCTGTTGAGAATCATCCGAACTACACGTTTGTGAAGGCGGATATTACTGATGTAGCGGCGATGGATAAGCTGATCGGTGATGGTGTAGATGTGGTGGTTAACTTTGCGGCGGAGTCGCATGTGGACCGGAGTATTCTGGAGCCGGAAGTGTTTGTGAAGACGAATGTGTTAGGGACTCAGGTACTGTTGGATGCGGCTAAGAAATATAGTGTGACTAAGTTCGTTCAAGTGTCCACAGATGAGGTCTATGGATCGCTTGGTGCTACAGGTCTGTTCACGGAAGAGACTCCGCTGACGCCGAACAGCCCGTATTCTGCAAGTAAAGCAGGCGGAGATTTACTGGTGCGTGCTTATCATGAAACCTTTGGGTTGCCGGTTAATATTACCCGTTGTTCGAATAACTATGGTCCTTATCAGTTCCCGGAAAAGTTGATTCCGCTGATGATCTCGCGTGCATTGGCAGATCAGGCGCTGCCTGTATACGGTGACGGAATGAATATCCGTGACTGGCTGTATGTTGAGGATCACTGCAGCGCGATCGATCTTGTTATTCATGAAGGTGTGAATGGTGAAGTGTACAATATCGGCGGCAATAATGAGCGGACGAATGTGCATATTGTGAATACTGTGCTTCAAGAGCTCGGCAAGCCAGATTCGCTGATTACGTATGTTCAGGACCGTCCTGGTCATGACCGTCGTTATGGCATTGATCCAACGAAGATTACGAATGAGCTGGGTTGGAAGCCTAAGCACACATTCGAAACCGGCATTAAGGAAACTATTCAGTGGTATCTGAATAACAAGGAATGGTGGACCCGCATTCAGTCTGGCGAATACCAGAAATATGCCGCTCTCCAGTATGGTACCCGTCTGGGGGATTCCCTTTAATGGCGAAGATGAAGGTATTTGTCACAGGTTCAGGCGGGCAACTGGGGCAGGATCTTATGCTTTTGCTTCAGGGTCAGGATTATGAGGTGCTAGGCTGTGACCGTCAGGAGATGGATATTACCGATCTGGAACAATGCCAAGAGATTATTGGAGCGTTCGCCCCCGATGCGGTCATTCATTGTGCGGCTCATACGGCAGTGGATGCAGCTGAGACTGATGTGGATGCAGCGTACCTGATTAATGCTACAGGAAGCCGGAATGTGGCGCTGGCTGCTGAGAAGGCACGGGCTAAGCTGGTCTATATCAGCACGGATTATGTATTCGATGGCATGGGGGAGCAACCTTACCATGAATATGATAATACCGACCCCAAGAGTATCTACGGGAAGTCCAAGCGTGCTGGAGAGGTATTAGTCCAGTCGTTATCCTCCAAGTATTTCATCGTACGTACCTCTTGGGTCTATGGCAAATACGGTAATAACTTTGTCAAAACCATGCTGAAGCTGGGGCAGGAAAAGCCGCTGCTGCAGGTTGTCGATGACCAGAAGGGCTCACCTACCTATACGGTGGACCTCGCAAGATTCTTGCTTGAGCTTATCCAGACTGAAAAGTATGGAGTGTACCACGCCTCGAACACAGAGTCTTGCACATGGTATGAATTCACCCAGGCCATCTTTGCGGAAGCAGAGGAACTTCTGGGGCTGAAGTTCACGGCGAAGCTTGAGCCTTGTGCTACGGAGCAATTTCCCCGTCCGGCGCCGCGCCCGCGTAACTCTGTTATGGAGCATCTGGCGATCCGTACCAATGGGTTCCAGGATATCCGTCCATGGCGTGAAGGGCTGAGAGACTTTTTGCTGGAGCTAAAGTAGTTACAGGATATATTGAAGAACCCCTAATCCATCTTAATGGTTAGGGGTTTCTTATTGTAATTCGATAGTCCTGATGAGAGCGGTTCAACAACCTTCCATAGCCCGGCACCTCTCTTTTCGTTATAATGGGGAGTAACAGGTTCGAACAATGAATATATGGAACTCGAGGTACCCTATGAAACTTAAAACGGTCAGTGTGCATATTGTTACTTATAACAGCGCAGATGATATAGCGGAATGCTTGTCGGCTGTGCTCGGCCAGGATTATCCGGTCAAAAAGATTGTGGTGGTGGATAATGCGTCCACGGATGGTTCGGCGGAGAAGGTGAGGGCGTTCTATCATCAGTTCAGCCAAGGTTCTACGCAAACACCCTCCAAGCGAGTACAATCCTTAAACTCAGCAACAACTATCACAAACGGAGACATCATCACCACAACAGCCCACTCTGGAAAAAGTGCTGATAGCCCCCCTCCCCCAACCCTAGTCCTCCTGGAAAATGAACATAACACCGGCTTCGCCCCCGCACACAACCAGGCGATTGCCGGGACTACAACCGATTATGTGCTGGTGTTGAACCCGGACCTTACGCTGGCTCCAGACTATATCTCCAAGCTGGTCGCCAGGATGGAGACCGACTCCCGGATCGGCAGTGCCACAGGCAAGCTGCTGCTGAAGGCGGACCATTCGCTGGTGGATAGTACCGGACTGCGGATGAATAAGGCGCGGCGGGCGTTTGACCGTGGAGCGGGAGAGCCTGCTGACCAGTGGAATGCGTCTGGTGAAGTATTCGGTGTCTCCGGTGCCGCGGCGATGTACTCGCGGCGGATGATTGAGGATATCAGCGTGGAGGGGGAGTTTTTCGACGCGGATTTTTTTGCGTATAAGGAAGATGTGGATGTAGCCTGGCGTGCTGGGCTGTTCGGTTGGAAGGCCTACTATGATGCGGAAGCGATAGGCTATCATGAGCGGGGCTGGAAGACGTCCGGCCGGAGCGCCAAGGCGATGTTCATCAAGCGGATCTCCTACATTAACCGTTACAAAATGATATACAAGAACGAGTCCTCACGCACACTGCTGCTCACTTTGCTAAATTCTCTTCCTTACGAGATCGCTGCACACGGCTATTCCCTATTGAAGGAGCCTAAGCTGCTGGGAGCCTGGACTTCCTTTTTCGCACAGAGAGCTGCCCTGAAGCGCAAGCGCCAGTATATTCAGGAGAAGGCTAAACATCAAGCACAATAGGGAAAGTGGGGAAGAAACTGAAGAACTTAGAGGAACCCCGCAGATATTTTAAAAGACGCTTATTATCTCGGTATCTATGCCAGTTAACATCACTCGTCCTCATTATACCCACGCTTGTAAAAACCTCCCTGAACAGGCGCTGCCTATCAGCGGGGTTTTTGTGTTATAATAATTGTCGATAGATTACTAAATTTGTCAGGAGAGTATAGCAGTGAATGTAGATGTTAGTATATTGATTCTAAATTACAACACATGCCGCCTGACGATGGATTGTCTGAGGTCGGTATATGATTCGGAGACAAGGTATTCCTATGAAATTATTCTAGTAGATAATAACTCCCAGGATCACTCGGTGGAGACGATAAGCAAGGAGTTCCCTGAGGTGATGCTGATCGCCAATTCGGAGAACGTGGGCTTTGCAAAAGGGAATAACCAGGGGATGGAGGTAGCCTCCGGGCGTTATGTGCTGCTGCTCAATTCAGATACCGTGATCCGTAAGGATACGCTGGAGACGATGCTTGCGTTCATGGACAGCCGCCCGGATCTTGGCGCGTCCGGGTGTAAGGTGATTCTGCCGGACGGGTCGCTCGATAAGGCCTGCCGGAGAGGGTTCCCGACACCGTCTGCGTCCTTTTATTATGCGTTTGGCTTCAGTAAGCTGTTCCCGGACCGTCCGAGGTTCAATGGCTATCAGCTCGGCTATCTGGACCCGGATGACGAATATCCGGTAGATTGTCTGGTTGGAGCGTTCATGCTGCTGCGCCGGGAGACGATTGAGCAGGTGGGCGGGCTGGATGAGACCTTTTTCATGTATGGAGAGGATCTGGATTGGTGTTACCGGATCAAGGAAGCGGGCTGGGGGATTTATTATTATCCGCAGACGTCCATCGTACATCTGAAGGGTGGCAGTGCGCGCCGCAGACCGTTCAAGATTGTGTATGAGTTTCACCGGGCCATGATTTTATTTCATAAGAAGCATTATAGCAGCCGCTACAACAGTATGATAAATGGAGCGGTCTATGCGGGCGTCGGCGTTAAGTTCACTCTGTCGCTGCTGCGCAACGCATTAATCGCCCCGCGTAAGGTACCTACACCCGCACAGAGTTTGAATGTTCCCGGAGAAGCTGGTATCCGCAATGAATCGAAAGCTGAGGTGAGATTATGATCCGCCGGAATCAAAAGTTCCTGACTCAATTATATATGGTTGCCGACTTCCTGGTGATCCAGCTGTCCTTCTTTGCAGCCTGGTGGCTGAAGTTCAAGAGCGGCCTGCTGGAATCCTATCGGACACTGCCTATAGAATCTTATGCTTACTGGAGCGTCATCTATGGGGCCATCGCCATACTGATCGGTATTGTGGTATCTCTATATTTGCCTAAGCGGAAGAAGCGGTTCATTGATGAATTCATCAAGATTTTTCAGGTGCATGCCATGGGGATCTTTATCCTGCTGGGTCTGATGTTCTTCCTGAGGGAGATTGATGTCTCCCGGCAATACCTGGCGATCTACATGGGCTTCAATATTCTATCCATTATGCTGTACCGTTATGTGCTGAAGAAGATGCTGAAGTCGCTGCGTGAAAAAGGCTTCAACCGCCAGTTCGTCCTGATTCTTGGTGCAGGCACATTGGGTAAAAGATTCTATAACAACCTGGAGCAGTATCCGGAGCTGGGCTATGAGGCGATCGGGTTCCTGGATGACTTCCATCAGTGGGATGGTATTGAGGAGCAGCGGTATAAGCCGATTCTGGGTACCGTGGATCAGCTGGAGGCAATGCTGGAGATGCTTCCTGTCGATGAGGTCATTCTGGCGCTGCCGCTGGATGCCCACTCGAAATACCCGGCTATTATTGCTACTTGTGAGAAAGCCGGGATGCGGACGCTGATTATTCCCGATTTCTTCGATTACCTGCCGGCCCGTCCGTATTTCGATAACTTTGCCGGGATGCCGATGATTAATGTGCGCGATATTCCGCTGGATATGGCCGGGAACAAAATGGCAAAGCGTGCGTTTGATATTGTATTCGCCTTGTTCGCCATTCTCATGCTGTCTCCCGTGATGCTGATTGTAGCGCTCGGAGTGCGCCTGACTTCACCGGGACCGGTGATTTTCAAGCAGGAGCGGGTGGGCCTGAACCGCCGTAATTTCATGATGTACAAGTTCCGCTCTATGAAAATGCAGACGGACGGTGAAGTGGACACAGGCTGGAGCACGAAGGAAGATCCGCGCCGGACCCGCTTTGGTACGTTTATCCGCCGAACGAGTCTGGATGAGCTGCCGCAATTCTTCAACGTGCTGTTCGGGCAGATGAGTGTGGTTGGTCCGCGGCCGGAGCGCCCTTATTTTGTAGAGCAGTTCCGCGGCGAGATTCCGAAGTATATGGTTAAGCATCATGTACGGCCGGGGATTACCGGCTGGGCTCAGAGTAACGGTCTGCGCGGGGATACCTCGATTGAGGACCGGATCAAGCATGATATTTTCTATATCGAGAATTGGTCTCTGCTGTTCGACATCCGGATTATTGCCAAGACTATTCGTAATGGGTTTAAGAACGCTTATTAATACACGGTCTTATCTATATTCTATTCTCCGCTAAAAAACGGTTGCTGCCCCTTGAGGATGACACAGCCGTTTTTGCTTTTTTCAGCCGACTCTCTACTACTTGCAAAGGAGACTGCCATCATGAAGAGAACAAAGCTTATTGCTTCTATTACTATGATCGGGGCTGTTACACTTCTGCTTGTATTGATGCTTGGAGGAAAAGAAAAACAGCCAGCTACAGGCTTCGCGGCCCACAGGGTCATTGCCCATGCCATGGGCGGAATCAATGACAAGGCGTATACCAATACCAAGGACGCTTTTATTGCGAACTATGAGCAGGGGACCCGGATCTTTGAGGCGGACCTGCTGCTGACCAGTGATGAACAGCTCGTGGCCCGTCATGAATGGACTACTGGTATGAGTAAGAAGCTGGGGCAACAGGAGGTTCTTCCTCCTGACAAGCAGGGAGAGGTGCTGACTCACGATGAAGTGATGAACAGCCCGGTGCTGGAGCTCTACTCTCCGCTGGATATTGAGAAAATCGTCAATCTGATGGAGATCTACCCGGATACCTATATTGTTACGGACACGAAGGAGCTAGAACCGGAACAGGTAACGAAGCAATTTCAGCTCATTGTAGAAGCCGCCCGGAAGAAGGACCCAGCGCTGCTGGAGCGGATTGTTCCGCAGATTTATAGCCGGGAGATGCTGGAGGTTGTGAAGCAGGTGTACGCTTTTCCGGAAATCATCTATACCCTATACCAGACAGAGGACAGCGACGAGGTGGTCATTGAATTCGTCAAGCAGACCGGCGTGGACATCACGATGCCGACAACCAGGGCTACCAAGAGCTTCGTGCGTAACTTGAAAAAAGCGGGCGCCAGAGTCTACGTGCATACCGTGAACGATGAGCAGGAGATTGTGGAGCTGTCCCGGCTGGGCGTCAACGGATTCTATACTGATTTTGTCCCGGAAAATGATTTGAACCGGATCAAGGGTCTCCGCTGATTAAGTAAAGGTCAAGGCAAATATGCGAAAAAATGTTCGCATTTTGTTCTCTTTTAAATTGACACTCCCCTTCGTACTGACTTAGACTAGAGATACGGATTGTGCGTGCGCAGGAGTGTGTATATTCACTTAGATGAACAATGAGGATGGACAAAGATGAACGAGATGCGGCAAATGATCAGGCCATGGCGGCATGTATTCAAGCTGGACCCGGACCGTGTGCTTGGTGACAAGGAGCTGGCCGCTGTGTGCCAGTCGGGAACCGATGCGATTATCGTAGGCGGCTCTACTGGCGTGACTTATGAGAATACAGTGAGTCTGCTTGCGAGAATCCGGCAGTATGACCTGCCTTGCGCACTGGAGATCTCGGAGCTGGAGGCCGCTGTGCCCGGTTTTGACCTGTATATGATTCCCATGGTGCTCAACACTGACGATACTTCATGGATTCTCGGCCATCACCGCCGCGCCATTGAACGCTTCGGCAGTCTGATCCCATGGGAATTGCTGCTGACAGAGGGCTATATTGTGCTGAACAGCGATTCCTCGGTAGCGCGCCTGACCGGTGCGGACTACTCGCTCGATGCGGCTGGTGCGGGAGCCTATGCGCAGATTGCAGACAAGCTGATGAACCTCCCGGTGGTCTACCTTGAATATAGCGGACGTTATGGAGATCTGGAGATTGTGCGCGAGGTCAGGGAAGTGGTTGAGCACAGCCAGCTTTTCTACGGAGGCGGAATTACAGGTCCAGAGGAAGCCATGCATGTAGCCGCGCTATGTGATACAGTAGTGGTCGGCAATATTATTTATAGCAATGTGGAACAAGCGCTGTTGACGGTCCAGGCTGTGCGGGATACCCCGCAGATGGACTGGTGGAGTTTATAGATCATGTCCAAATGTTCACCGCAGCGACGACCAAGCTTCGAGTTCAAACCTTAAGTGCGTCTTATATAACTTATATTCAGAAAGGAGCATGTAACACATGCAACTTGTTAACATACAGGACGCCGTAAGCCGTCTGAATCCCCCGCAGCGTCAGGCTGTAGAAGCAACTGAAGGACCCTTGCTCATCATGGCTGGTGCAGGCAGCGGTAAGACCCGCGTGCTGACCCACCGGATTGCGTGGCTGATTGCGAACCGCAAGGCACCGCCTTGGGCGATTCTGGCGATTACGTTCACGAAT
Source organism: Paenibacillus silagei (assembly GCF_017874735.1). Classification (GTDB taxonomy): domain Bacteria; phylum Bacillota; class Bacilli; order Paenibacillales; family Paenibacillaceae; genus Paenibacillus_AQ; species Paenibacillus_AQ silagei. The sequence continues at coordinate 13,610 of NZ_JAGGLV010000001.1, read as the reverse complement.
AAGGCCGCCCGGGAGATGCAGGATCGTGTCTCCAAGCTGGTCGGGCCGGAGGGCCGGGATATTTGGGTATCCACTTTTCACTCGATGTGTGTGCGGATTCTGCGGAAGGATATCGATCAGATCGGTTTCACCTCGAATTTCTCCATTCTGGATTCGACAGATCAGCTGTCCGTCATCCGCAATTGTATGAAGGATCTCGACATCGACACTAAGAAGTTCGAGCCGAAGGCCATCCAGGCCGTCATCAGCACGAACAAGAATGAGCTGATTACACCGGCGCAGTATGAGCAGAAGGTTGGCGATTATTTTGAAGGCCTGGTGGCTAAGGTGTATTCCAAATACCAGCACCGGCTGAGAAGCAATAACTCTCTGGATTTCGATGACCTGATTATGAAGACGATCGAGCTGTTCAAGGAGAAGCCGGATGTACTGGATTTCTATCAGAAGAAGTTCAAGTATATTCATGTCGATGAGTATCAGGATACGAACCGGGCGCAGTACATGCTCTGCCGGATGCTGGCTGAAGGCCACCACCGGATCTGCGTGGTCGGGGACAGTGACCAGTCGATCTACCGCTGGCGCGGGGCGGATATCTCGAACATTCTGAACTTCGAAGAGGATTACCCCGAAGCCCAGACGATTCTGCTGGAGCAGAATTACCGCTCCACCTCGAACATTCTGAATGCCGCCAACGGCGTGATTGCCCTCAATACGGGACGCAAGCCGAAGAAGCTGTGGACTGACTCCGATGAAGGCGCGAAGATCAAGGTGTTCCGTGGCGACACTGAGCATGACGAAGGATATTTTGTCACCGGGGAGATCAGCAAGAATGTGAAGCAGGGGCAGGCTTACCAGAACCATGCGATTCTGTACCGTACGAATGCCCAGTCCCGTGTAATAGAAGAAATTCTGATCAAATCAGATATTCCGTACCAGATCGTCGGGGGGATCAAGTTCTACGACCGTAAAGAAATCAAGGATCTGCTGGCGTATCTCCGCCTGCTGTCCAATCCTGATGATGATATCAGCCTGACGCGGATTATCAATGTTCCGAAGCGGGGACTTGGAGATACAACCGTTGGTAAGCTGGCGGCAGCGGCTGCGGCCCAGGGCGTCTCGATTTTTCGGGCGCTGCAGACGGTGGATGATCTCGGGTTCGCCGGGCGGACCCGCAACACGCTGGTGGAATTCTACGATATGATCGAAGCCCTGCACCGGATGGTGGAATTCCTCTCGGTGACAGAGCTGACTGAGAAGATTCTCGAGCTGTCGCAGTACCGCCTTGAATTGCAGAATGAGAATACGCTGGAGTCCCGTTCACGCCTGGAGAACATTGACGAGTTCCTGTCTGTTACGATGGAATTCGAGAAGAACAATGAAGACAAGTCGCTGGTCTCCTTCCTGACCGATCTGGCGCTGGTTGCGGACATCGACAGCGTGAATGATGAAGAAGAACGCAGTGATGCGGTGGTGCTGATGACGATGCACAGCGCGAAGGGGCTGGAGTTCCCGACCGTCTTCATCATCGGGCTGGAGGAAGGGGTGTTCCCGCACAGCCGTGCCTTCCAGGACAATGATGAACTGGAAGAAGAACGCCGGCTGGCGTATGTGGGCATTACTCGTGCGGAGAAGCAGCTGTTCCTCAGCTGCGCACGGATGCGCACGTTGTTCGGGCGGACGAACGCGAATGCGCCGTCCCGCTTCCTGGAGGAGATTCCGGAGGAGCTGAAGGAAGATACTGTCCGTGAATCGGACCGCTTCCGGCGCGGAGGCGCGGAGGCAGGCGGTGCCTATGGCGGCCGGGGCTTCAGCGGAAGCGGAGGCAGCCGGGGGAACTTCGGCAGCCGCACCGCTGCTGCCGGGAACGCGCCGGGAGGCGGCGGCGGGTCCGCCAGCTTCGGCAGCGGCAGCTCGGCAAGCGCGGTGCCTGGCGCGGGCCGTGTGGTGGTGACGACCGGAGGCGCGCAGCGCACGACGGGCGGGGCCGGGGCGGCTGCGGAGGCCGGAGGCTTCAAAGCGGGCGACAAGGTCGCCCACGGCAAATGGGGCACCGGCACCATTGTGGCCGTGAAGGGCAGTGGCAACGATACGGAGCTGCAGATTGCCTTCCCGGCGCCGGTAGGCGTTAAGCGGCTGTTGGCCGGCTTTGCGCCGATCACCAAAGTTGAATAAATCAAGCTTGCGATTAACGGCAGTGCTTTTGGATCACGCTAACCGTAGGAAACCTATTTGACGGAGGGATATGCCGGATGGATATGATGTTCACGATGGAAGAGCTTGTAGCCGAGCTGAATCAATACAATTATCACTACTATACACTGGATGCTCCGCAGATCAGCGATAAGGAATACGATGTGCTCTACGACAAGCTGGTAGCGCTGGAAGCGGAGAGCGGAATTGTATTGCCGCATTCCCCGACCCAGCGGGTAGGCGGGGAGCTCCTGAAGGGCTTCACACCGCACCGCCATCTGGCACCGCTGTGGAGTCTGGACAAGGCGCAGAATATTGAACAGCTCCGTACCTGGAACACCCGTGTGCTGAAGCTGGTGAATGATTATAATACCAAGAACCCGGAGAATCCGCTGCCGGAGCCGTGTTATGCCGTAGAGCTGAAGTTCGACGGCCTGACGCTGAACCTGACCTATCGTGATGGGGCGCTTGTACAAGCAGCTACCCGCGGCAACGGGGTGACAGGTGAGGGGATTCTGGCTCAGGTGAAGACGATCAAGTCCGTTCCGCTGAATATTCCGTTCAAGGAAGGCGTTATTGAAGTGCAGGGCGAGGGGATTATGAACCTGTCAGTACTGGCGGATTATAATACCCGCGCAGCAGAGCCGCTGAAGAATGCACGCAATGGTGCGGCGGGAGCGCTGCGCAACCTGAATCCCAAGATGACTGCCGACCGCAGGCTGAATGCTTTCTTTTATAATGTGGGGTATGCAGAAGGCGTACAGTTCGCCGATCATCAGGAGATGATGGATTTCCTGCGCAGCAACCGGTTCAAGGTTAACCCTTACCTCAACTACTTCAGCAATTTCGATGATGTAACCGAGCAACTGGCAGAGATTGAAGAGAGCCGTTCCGGTCTGGATTATCTGATTGACGGAGCGGTCATTAAGGTTACTGATTTCCGTATTCGAGAAGCGCTGGGTTATACCGACAAGTTCCCGCGCTGGGCCGTTGCTTATAAATTCGAGGCGGAAGAGACCACAACCATTCTGGAATCTGTCAGCTGGAATGTCGGACGCACCGGCAAAGTTACTCCGCTCGCGCGGGTGGAGGCTGTAGAACTAGCCGGGGTTACGGTGCAGAATTGCACCCTTAACAACGTGGGCGATATTGAGCGCAAGAATCTGAAGTTTGCCCTGGGCACACGGGTGTTCATCCGCCGCTCCAATGATGTCATCCCCGAGATTCTGGGCAAGGTGACAGAAGAGAGTGACGGCGGGGAGATTATCTTCCCCGAAGAGTGTCCGGCCTGTGGGTTCCCGCTGGAGATGCGCGGCGCTCATCTGTTCTGCAACAACAAGCTTGACTGCAAGCCGCAGATTGTCAGCCGGATTACCCATTTTGCGTCCAGAGATGCCATGGATATTGAGACGTTCAGTGAGAAGACGGCGGCTCAGCTGCATGAGGAGCTTAGTGTACGGGAGCCTGCGGATCTGTATGAGCTAACCTTCGACCAGTTGGTGAAGCTGGAGCGGTTCGGAGAGAAGAAGGCGGCGAATCTGCTGAAGGCACTCGAAGACAGCAAAGGCAGAGATCTGGCATCCTTCCTCTATGCACTCGGCATTCCTAATACCGGCAAAGCCACGACAAGAATGCTGGCCGACCATTACCGCAGCCTGGAAGCCGTCATGTCTGCTACAGCGGAGGAACTGGCCGGGTTGCCGGATATCGGGGGAATTGTGGCGGAGAGCATCGTGAATTATTTTGCCGACCCGTTCGTAGTGGTTAGCATCGACCGTATGCGGGCGCTGGGGGTAGAAGCCAAGGCTCCTGAAGCTCCGCGTGTAGTTGCTACCAATTCTTACTTCAGCGGTTTAACCGTCGTACTCACAGGTACGCTGCACAAAATGACCCGCGAAGAAGCCGCCGAACGCCTGGAAGCTCTGGGAGCCAAGGTATCCGGCAGCGTCTCCAAGAAGACAGACCTGGTCATCGCCGGGGAGAAGGCGGGCAGCAAGCTTGCCAAGGCTCAGCAGCTGGGGGTCAAGGTTATCGAAGATGAAGATGAGCTGATCCGGCTGCTGGAGATGTAAGAGAATATATAAGTCCTGTGTTTCCTTTGCTTATGAGCGGAGGGGCGCAGGGCTTTTTTTGATGTATAGGAAATCGAAAAACCGACCACATTGCGCCAAGCGAGGGCAAGCGGGCCGGATGTAATCAAAAAACCGACCACATTGCTCTAAGCGAGGGCGAGCGGGCGGAATGTAATCGAAAAACCGACCACATTGCGCCAAGCAAGGGCGAACGGGCCGGATGTAATCGAAAAACCGACCACATTGCGCCAAGCGAGGGAGAACGGGCCGGATGTAATCGAAAAACCGACCACATTGCGCCAAGTAAGGGTGAACGGGCGGAATGTAATCGAAAAACCGAACACATTGCGCCAAGCGAGGGCGAACGGGCCGGATGTAATCGAAAAACCGACCACATTGCGCCAGGCGAGGGCGAACGGGCCGGATGTAATCGAAAAACCGACCTCATTGCGCCAAGCGAGGGTGAACGGGCCGGATGTAATCGAAAAACCGACCACATTGCGCCCAGGTGAGGGTGAGAGGACGGAATGTAATCGAAAAACCGACCACATTGCGCCAAGCAATGGCGAACGGGCCGGATGTAATCGAAAAACCGACCACATTGCGCCAGACGAGGGTAAGAGGGCGGAATGTAATCGAAAAACCGACCACATTGCGCCAAGTGAGGGCGAACGGGCCGGATGTAATCGAAAAACCGACCACATTGCGCCAAGCGAGGGCGAACGGGCCGGATGTACGGGGATAAGGCACCAGTAGTTGTCACCTGGTAGGGTGATTTTGTTGTGCAGACGGCTACCCTTCCGCTTTCATGTGAACATTTGATAATTTAATACAACTCCATACTTATTTTGACAGTTAGTTAATCTTTCCAAGGTAAGCTTGGGATTAGAACCGTCACAATGAGGAAGGGGTATATGATGAACAAGTTAATGAGGGGCATGATTTTTGGAGGATTGGCGGCAGCCGTAGTCTCAGGAGCAACCCTTGCAGGGGCGGCCAAGAGCCCGGCTAATTCCGGGGGCGCTGCCAAGGCCCAGTCTAAGAATCTTATCGTTCTGATCGGCGACGGCATGGGCCCGGCCCAAGTGTCTGCGGCAAGATATTTTCAGCAATATACCAAGGGAGTCAAGCACCTGAACCTCGATCCATACTACGTGGGACAAGCTACTACATATGCAGACCGGGGAGAGGACAGCGGTAAAATCGTATCCGGGATCGTCACAGACTCCGCCTCTGCCGGTACTGCATTTGCTACAGGCCATAAAACCTATAACGCGGGCATCAGCGTCTCTAATGAGGATGTCTCCAAGCCGTTTGCTTCTATAATCGAAGCTGCGGAGAGCGCAGGCAAGGCCACCGGCCTTGTGACCACTGCCCGTATCACCCATGCCACACCTGCCGTGTACGCTTCCCATGTACGTAACCGTGACAATGAATCGGCGATTGCCTCGCAGTACCTGGAGAGCGGCGTGGATGTGCTCATGGGCGGCGGGAAGCAGTTCTTCCTGACCAAGGATGAGAAGGGCAAACGTACGGATAAGAACCTGCTGCCTGACTTCAAAGCCAAAGGGTACACGGTTGTTGAGAATACCGCAGCCTTAAATGCCCTTACTTCCAAGAATACCAAGGTGTTAGGCTTGTTCGGTAACTCCCATGTGGCTTATACGCCAGACCGCACTCCGGAAATTCCAAGTCTCTCGGCGATGACCTCCAAGGCACTGAATATTCTGTCCGCCGATAAAGACGGCTTCGTCATGATGATTGAAGGCGGGCGTATCGACCATGCCGGTCATGCCAACGATCTGCCGACTATGGTGCAGGAAGCGCTCGACTTCGACGCAGCCTTCAAGACAGCGGTTGATTTTGCGAAGAAAAACGGCAACACCTCCGTGGTGGTTACTGCTGACCATGAGACAGGCGGTCTCTCACTCTCGCGTGACAATATCTATGAGATCAATATCGATCTGTGGAACAAGCAGAAGCACTCCTCTGAGAGTCTGGCAGCCGATCTTGAAGCCGCGCAGACAACGGAAGAGATCCGCAAAATCGTAACGGCAAACACCTGGATTACAGATCTGACAGATGAGGAAGTTACCCAGATTATGAACGGTGACGGTTCTTCGTACAAACGGGAAGGCGCATATAATGCAGTGATTTCTAAGCGCCTGCTGGTCGGCTGGTCGGGTCACGGCCACTCTGCGGTGGATGTTGGGGTGTGGGCGTATGGCCCGATTGCTGACAAGGTGAAGGGGCAGATTGACAATACGCAGATCGCAACTATGGGAGCGGGAATACTGGGACTGGATCTGAACAAGCGTTCCGCAGAGCTGCAGTCGAAATATGTTTATCCGAAATTCAAAATCAGCCGCGACAATGAAGTGCTCTATCCGGCTCAGGCTCTGGTGAAGGCGCTTGGAGGAACCTATACAGGGAGCACTTCTGCTGCCAAGCTTACTATTGGAAAGAATACGATTGAAGTCGACCTGACCGGTAAAACAGCGAAGCTGAACAGTAAAGCGGCCGCATACACGGTGGATGTGGATAACAACGTACTCTACCTTCCGCTTAGTGCGTTCAACCAGTTGAAGGGCACGACCTTAACCTGGGATGCGCTGTCCGAACGCATTGTGCTCAGATAGGAGTGGCTCTTATTGCTCCAGATTCAGAATTTGACCAAACAATTCAAAGTGGACGGCAGAGCTGTGCCGATCCTCGATATCCCCCGGTGGAATGTTGAAAAAGGAGAGCGTGTAGCCATTACCGGACCCAGCGGGTCCGGTAAAAGCACGCTTTTGCATCTGATCAGCGGCATTATGAGTGCAGACAGCGGCAGAATTACCGTAGATGGGCAGCCGCTTCACGAGTTAACTGAGGCGAAGCGCGATGCCTTTCGTGCTTCTGCTATAGGCTATGTGCTTCAAGACTTCCATCTGATTCCTTCGCTGACCGCCCGGCAGAATGTCGAGATTGCCATGACGGCCCGGCTTCCGCAAAAGGAGAGACGGCGCATAGTGGACGGCTGGCTGGAACAGGTGGGCCTGGGGGGCCGCGGAAGGCATCTGCCATCCCAGCTCTCACGCGGGCAGCAGCAGCGCGTTGCTATTGTAAGGGCCATGATCAATCACCCGCCGCTTCTGCTGGCAGATGAACCGACAGGCAGCTTGGACTGGGAGACGGCCGATGAGATATCCTCTCTGCTCCTGGAGCTTAGCAAGGCCCATGGATACACCTTAATCGTGGTAACCCATGACCTCAATATGGCTGGACGGTTTCCACGCCGCTTGAACATTCAAGATATCAATGAAGTACGCCGGGAGGTATTAGCCCGGCAGCGGTCTTCGTTCAGCGGGATAGACAGGGAGGGATTTTCACTATGAGCCTGTTCCGGCTCACCCTCCGCAATGTGCTGCACCGGCGGTTCCTGTCTCTGCTTACCGTGTGTGCTGTGGCGATTACAGTTGCCTTTATTGTGTTACTTGTCCTGTCCCGGCAGAGTGTAGAGCAGGGAGCCAAGAAAGGCTATGGCCCCTTTGATCTTGTCATAGGAGCAACGGGCAGTGAGACACAGCTTGTGCTGAATACCTTTTATCATATCGGCGCACCAACCGGGAATATCCCGCTCGCTGTACTGGATGAGGCCCGGCGGGACCCGTCTGTGGAAGCCGCCTTTGCGCTGACCACGGGCGATAACTACAAGGGTTATCCGATTGTCGGGATAGATTCCGGTTACTTCTTCACCCGCTATGGCGGCAGCAGGCTACAGGAAGGTAAGATGTATGCCCATACTGGTGATACGATTGTAGGCTCATACGTGGCCCGGTCGCTGGGACTGAAGGTAGGTGATACCTTTGCGGGGGCGCATGGACTTGTGCAGGGAGAAGACCACGAATCCGCAGCGGCTGAGCATGAAGGGGATCATGAGGCCGAAGAAGCAGGAGGACATGCGGCAGCCGAAGATGAGGGGACGGGAGAGCGAGCCGGGCATGCCCATGAGGATTTTCGATACAGGGTAGCGGGTATTCTTCCAGAACTCCATACTCCGGATGACCGGGCGGTCTTTACGACAGTAGACTATGCCTGGGCTGTGCACGGGCTGTCCCCTGAGGAACGGGAGATTACGGCGGTGCTGGTTAAGCCGGCCAGTCTGCTGGGAGCCCATGATTTGAAGCAGGCGTTCGATGGCAGCAATGGTGTCCAGGCGGCGTATACCAGCAAGGCCGTGTCCGAGGTGTTGAATGCAGTGGATCAGGGCTCACGGCTGCTGGGGATGCTGACCGCCATTTGTGTACTTCTCGCAGGTATTGCGATTCTATTATCTCTCGTTGCAGCAGCCTCAGAGCGGACCAAGGATGTTGGAATACTACGTCTTCTAGGAAAATCACGGGCCTACGTATGGCTGTCTTTGACCACTGAAGGCCTGCTGGTAACGGCAACCGGACTTATCACGGGCCTTGTGACCGGTCATCTCGGAGCTTATCTGCTCAAGGATATGCTGTTCTCGCAGGCGGGCATTCAAATCGAGCCTTACCATTGGACACCGGAGCATTGGTTTATTGTGCTTGGGGCGTTGGCTATAGGTCTGCTGTCCTCGCTTGGACCGGCCTTCCGGATGTACCGGATGCATCCGCTCGCCTTGTTCAAATCATAGGAGGTACGTTCAATTGATACGACTACAAGGAAGAATGCTTCTGCTGTCGGGAGCTGTGACAGGTATGCTGCTGCTTCAGGCATGTGGCCAGAATACTGCTGCTAATGGGAACGGGGAGTCCTTTGCGGCGGTGGTGGAAGCTCCGCAGAGCACTGCGGAAGTCACGGCGGAGGCTGAGTCGTCCGCATCCCCTTCCCCGCAGGCCACTGCTCCAACAGCCAAAGACGGAGTTGCTGCATCCGCTGCTCCATCCAAAGGTACGGATACCGGGACCAAGGTGACGGTTACGTTCAAGCCGTCTCCATCGCCTACTGCTGCACCTGTTGGAACGGCTACCCGGAAGCCCTCCGGGAAGAATGTAACCATTACGCCGAGTCCGGCCGCCTCTTCTTCTGTACAAAGCCCCCGCCCAGCGGCAGCGTCTAAGGGTACCGGGGAGAGCAGCGCTGAAGCAGAACCCGTCAAGGCTGGATCTGCTCCGGCATTGAGCGTGTCCCCTTCACCGTCACCGTCTGCGGCAGCAGAGGCAGCGTCTACCGTGAGTGCTGCCTCCACAGGGAATAAGGCCATAGACTGGAACGGATTTTTTGACGGAGACGATCAGACCCGGCCCTCAGAGCACTTCTGGGATCTTAGCGGACAGCAGGTTACCATTAAGGGATTCATGGGTGAGGTCCTTTCTTTTGAGAAAAACTGGTTCCTGCTTATTCCCGAACCGGGTGCAGAGTGTCCGTTCGATAATGGGGATGAGACCTACTGGAACAAGATTATGATCGTGTTTGTTCCTGAAGGCAGTAAGCTCCGCTACACCTCTGGTCCGCTGGAAATATCGGGGCGTCTGGATGTCGGAATCAAGATTGACGAGTCCGGCTACAAAACCATGTTCCGCCTGTACGACGCTTCCTTCAAAAGCCTGTGATCCATTAAGCAAGAACAAAAAAACCTCCAAATCCCGGATTGGGAAAGGAGGTTTTTTTTGAAATAGAGGACAGAAGCTACATTACACCCGCTTCGCACTCGGCAGCCAGGCATCTTTATCGTATCCCCGCTGTTCCCAGTACCCGACATAATCTTCATTGATTAACTCAATGCGGTTCAGCCATTTGACTGATTTATAGGCATACATTTGCGGAGTAACGAGACGAACCGGCCCGCCGAGCTGATTGGGGATAGGTTTGCCATCGTGCATCACGGCCACCATGATATCGTCCATCCTCGCCTGATCCAGAGTGAGTGAGTCCGTATAGACACCGTCTCCCGAGTAGAACTTGACCATGACGGCCCCAGGCTGCACACCGGCCATATCGAGCAGCTTCGAGAGGGGGAGGCCCTCCCATGTATTTTTGTACACAGACCAGCCTGTTACGCAGTGAAAATCACTGACCTGCACCTCGCGCTGCAGCTTGACGAACTCTTCCCAGTTCCAGCTCAGCTTCTTATCCACCAGGCCATCAATGGTAAAAGACCAGTTGGAGTTGTCGAACGCGGGAATGGCCGTGACCGTATATACGCGAAAGCTGCCCTCGGCTCCCCCGCCGATAGGAGGTGCAGATTCCGCCAGCGGAATAGGATCGGGAACCAATGCATTGGCATTGCTTGCCGCATAGTCGGCTGTGCCGGGAAACTGCAGGGATTTACCGATCCAGCGGACAAAAGTTGGGCCGAGCGTGACAGCAAGCCCTGCGCCTACCGCAACCTTAATGAACCCGCGGCGTGAATACATAGGCTGGGCTTCAGAAGGAGCCGCAGGCCGAGTCCGTCCTGCGGGAGAAGAGGCCTCTTCAACAGGTACAGTTTCTGCCACAATCGTGCGCTTCTTGGGCTCCTTCAGCCACTTCACCCGTGTAATGGAGTGATAGATGATGACTGGCAGGCCGACCCAGGTCAGCAGATCATGAATGAATAACGCAGTATTCGCTGCTCTCGGCCCGGCAAGCCTGAACTGCCAGAGCACAACCCCTGAGATCAGCCAGCCGATCAAAAGCGTCAGCACGAAGAGGACGTTGGCTTTTTGCGCAGGTTTACCCTTGAGCCGCTTCCAGTGCTTCGCCGCCAGGAGCAGATAGTAGACCACAGGGATCAACAGCGCCAGACCGAACACGATATGGCCCCATTTCAGCCACACTCTGCCCTCACCCAGCAGCTCTCTCCAGAAGCCGCCTACCAACATTAGACCACTAACGGCAAGGATTAAGACCAGCCAGGCATTCCACAAGTGAATCGAGACGAGCTTCTTTCCGTATCCTTTGCGAAGGGTTGTAAGTAAGTTTTTCAAGCGCTTAGCCTCCTCTGGTGCCTCCACCTTAGAGTGATTAATTCAAGTTTTAACTAATTGTACCGCAAAAAGTGTCCCTTGAATAATTCTCTGCCGTTATCCAGATTCGGCGGATTATTCCGCCGCCCATTCCTCCAGCTTCTTGTCACCGGGCAGCAGCAGAGCCAATAGGCCGAGCAGCGGCAGGAAGCCGCAGGCCACGAACACCGTGGCTATTCCGATCGTATCGATCAGATGCCCGATTACAACAGAACCAATTCCGCCAAGCCCGAAGGCAAGGCCGGTAATCAGACCCGAGACCGTACCGATATTACCTGGATACAACATCTGAGCGTAAATCACAGTGACGGAGAAGCTGGATAATAGAATGAACCCGGAGATGATCAGCAGCACGGCCGCCCAGAACTGGTTCACAAAAGGCAGGGCCAGCGCAAAAGGCACCGTCCCGATCATCGACACCAGAATAAGATTGCGGCGGCCGAAGCGGTCTGCCAGCGGGCCCCCGAAGAAGGTGCCGACAGCGCCGGCAGCGAGATAGATGAAGATATAGATCTGAGCCTTATCCAGCGTCATCCCGTATTTGTCCATTAGATAGAAGGCATAATACCCGCCGATGGAGGCGCCGTACCAGGATCGCACGAATACGATGAAGACCAGAATAACCGTTGTAATCAGAATACGTTTGCTGCGGGCAGGGTCGATAGAGCGTGACGCTGACTTTTTGCGGAAGGTGTATCCGGCATCCAGCATCTCTCGGTACCAGCGGGCCACATAGGCCTGGATGGCGACTCCGGCAGCGGCGATAACGGTGAAGCCGAGAGCACCCATCTGACCGAAGGGAATGAATACCCACTTCATTAATAGAGGACCCAAGGCCTGGCCGGCGTTGCCGCCCACCTGAAATATGGATTGCGACAGCCCCTTGCGCTGACCGGCAGCCATATGAGCCACACGCATCCCTTCCGGATGGAACGCAGCTGATCCGAAGCCCACAAGCATTACGGATACAATCACTAATACATAATTACCTGCAAAAGCGAGCAGGAACACCCCGGCAAAGGTACAGCACATCCCCAGCGGGAGCAGGATCGGACGCGGCTTCCGGTCAGCGGCGAAGCCGATAATAGGCTGAATCACCGAAGAGGTGAGATTCAGCGCGAACGCAATCCAGCCGATCTGGGCATAAGAGAGCACCAGGTTATCCTTTAGTACAGGGAACATCGCCGGAATCAGTGCCTGAATGGAATCATTGAATAAATGAACAAAGCTAACTGCAAGCAAAATACGGTAGATGGTAGCCTGCTGCAGATTTCGTGATTCCCCCAGAGGGCCGGATGGAGCTTGAGGCAGGGTCTTGTTGGACATTTGAACTCCTTTCAGGAACAGTTAATAAATAAGTTATCTATGGATACGAAGATAAATTCTATTGTAGCGACAAATGAAGTATTATGGGAATCAATTTGTGCAGGGCTGCGGTGAACTATTCATTATTAACTCAAAAAAAGCAGTGCTTAATCCTATTATAAAAAAAGACTTGCAAACGCTTGGAGCGCGTGATATATTATCTCTTGTGCTTATGAGACATCGACGCTGAATTGAGCGGCGGAAGAAAAATAAGTTGACAACAAACGTAATAAAATGATATGATCTAATTCCTGTGCAAGAGACATAACGTTGAAATGCCGGGAGCAAGTTCTTTGAAAACTGAACAAATGGAACGCTTTAATTTTTACAAGATTCATTCAATGAATCGTCAGTTTCAAAATGAGCAATCGCTCTTTTCGATAGTTTACGGATGGTTATTTCCTCGAAGTGATTCGGGTGAAGCAGCCGCTCGGAAAAACCTAATTGGAGAGTTTGATCCTGGCTCAGGACGAACGCTGGCGGCATGCCTAATACATGCAAGTCGAGCGGAGTTTGAGAGGAAGCTTGCTTCCTTTCAAACTTAGCGGCGGACGGGTGAGTAACACGTAGGCAACCTGCCCTCAAGCCTGGGATAACTACCGGAAACGGTAGCTAATACCGGATAATTTCTTTCTTCTCCTGAAGAGAGAATGAAAGGTGGAGCAATCTGCTGCTTGGGGATGGGCCTGCGGCGCATTAGCTAGTTGGTGGGGTAACGGCCCACCAAGGCGACGATGCGTAGCCGACCTGAGAGGGTGAACGGCCACACTGGGACTGAGACACGGCCCAGACTCCTACGGGAGGCAGCAGTAGGGAATCTTCCGCAATGGGCGCAAGCCTGACGGAGCAATGCCGCGTGAGTGATGAAGGTTTTCGGATCGTAAAGCTCTGTTGCCAGGGAAGAACGTCCGGTAGAGTAACTGCTGCCGGAGTGACGGTACCTGAGAAGAAAGCCCCGGCTAACTACGTGCCAGCAGCCGCGGTAATACGTAGGGGGCAAGCGTTGTCCGGAATTATTGGG